>CANLXO010000001.1 GCA_947495055.1 uncultured Psychrobacter sp.
CCAATGGTGCGTGGAACGATACCTTACCAAACCATATTAAAATTGAATCACACGTAGGGTGCTTTCCAAGCACCGTTCATCATTCAAAACTTCGCCAATAGTGCGTGGAACGACACTCTACAAAATCATCTTTAACTTGAATCACACGTAGGGTGCTTTCCAAGCACCGTTTGTGGTTCATAATTTTGCCAATGGTGCGTGGAACGATACCTTACCAAACCATATTAAAATTGAATCACACGTAGGGTGCTTTCCAAGCACCGTTTGTGGTTCATAATCTCGCCAATGGTGCTTAAAAAGCACCCTACAATGTATCAGAAATACGCAACTCGCCTGACATTAGCTTAGGTAAAAGAGTGTCGCGGAGTTTGGCAAGGGTTTCGTTTTCATGTAAATTCTTAATCCATTTCGAGAAAATTACCTCACAGTATTCCTCAAAAGAATCTGAACTGATACTACTTGGTACAATAACTCTAGTGCTTTCAATCATACCTTTATTAATATTTTGTTGTGCAGAACCTGTGGCTCGACCTTCAAAGTGTGCAACGGCACGAGATAAAGTAACGTAATTAAAAAACTGATAGCCCTTCTTAGGAATTAATCCACAAACTGCCTGATTGGTTGTAAGTGGTTCATTAATATATGCAACTTGACCTGCCGTAGCACCATACATGGCGACGACCGTTGCACCCGATGTAAGCCATTTAGCAGAACTATTCGACAAACCACTTTCTGATATTTTATTCTCTACTTTGGTAATAATAGTTTGTCTGACTTCACCTGAGGTTAACCATGGAATTGTGCCATATTCCCAATATTCTGGAATATTTCTTCTAGGAGTGCCACCACTTTGGATTCTTTCACAAAGACTGGAAATATCATCAACAACCCAACCCTTCGGAATCCAACCCATTTCTTCCGTAAACTCAAACTCATCAGGGAATAAGCTTTGAATATCTGAATGGTTTTTTTTCTCAATCGCTTTACGCTGCTCAGCACGTTCAGCGAACACATCAGGAATAGCGTTACCAGCCGCGAGCGCATTATCAATAACAGGATCAAAATCAACAAACCAGCTTTTAAACAATGCTTGCGCCATCGCTTCTAGCGTTTCGTTCATCTGGCGGTTTAGCTCGATTTTATCGTCTAATGAGCCAAGAATATGAGCAATGGCTTTTTGTTCGGAAAGTGGTGGTAATTTAACTTCTAAATCATTAAGAACAGGTACAGTCAAGCTTGGCACAGCAGAACCAACGTTTAGAGATACAAAATCTACTAACTTTAATTGATAAAAAAGAAACTTTGGAAATACAGTATCAGAGTCTATTTTTGTCCAAAACAAAGTATCGACTGTCCAAAATGGTTGGTTGACGTAGTAAATGTTGTTTAATGAGCCTTTCCTTGGTATTAAAATTGACTCCTGCTCATATAGCGACTCTTCTACATGGCGCATTATTCCACCAGACCCAAAACAAGGAATATCACCTTCATTAAGTTTTTTATGGTCTTTACCGTATTTAATCTCTAAAACATCACCTAGTTTTGCAATTACCCAATCACTCGCCATAACCCAACCCCTCCAAATTCTGACGAATAGTCGAATCTAGCTTTTCTGACTTTTGCATCTGTGCATATAGCGTTTGACTTAGCTCCAGCATCTTAGTCTCAAACGGGATGCCGTCATCTTCGATAGCAGCAGCACCGACATAACGCCCAGGGGTGAGCACATAATCATTGGCTTTGATATCATCTAGGCTTGCTGATTTACAGTAGCCTGCTTCGTCTGTGTAGGCTTCATAACCACCTGCTTCTTTCTCACCGCGCCATGCATGATAAGTCTTAGCAATCGCTTCAATATCGTCTTTAGTCAGTTCTTTATTGGTGCGGCTAATCATACTGCCGATAGCGCGGGCATCAATGAATAAAGTCTCACCGCTACGGTTACGCAGCCCACGTGCTTGGCTATCAGCAGACTTAGCTTGTTTGTCTTTACTGATAAACCATAAGCACACCGGAATCTGGGTGGTATAAAACAGCTGCCCTGGTAACGCAATCATACAATCGACCAGATCGTTTTTGATGATTTGCTCGCGTATCTCGCCTTCACCACTTGTGGTGGTAGACATCGAACCATTGGCAAGTACAAAACCAGCAGTTCCATGCTCAGAGAGCTTGGATATCATGTGCAATATCCATGCATAGTTGGCATTGCCTGTCGGCGGTGTCGGATACCCTGCCCAGCGTGGATCATCAACCAGCTCATCAGCGGCGCGCCAATCCTTTTGGTTAAAGGGCGGATTGGCCATAATGAAATCGGCTTTGAGGTCTTCGTGCTGATCCTTAAAGAACGTATCGGCAGCCACATCGCCCAAGTTGCTGGAGATACCACGAATGGCAAGGTTCATCTTGGCAAGTTTATAGGTCGTGCTGGTGTACTCTTGCCCATAGATAGACACGTCTTTGGTATTGCCGTGGTGACTTTCGATGAACTTAATAGACTGGACGAACATACCGCCTGAGCCACAGCACGGATCATAGATTTTGCCTTGATACGGCTCTAGCATCTCTGCAATCAGATTGACCACCGACTTGGGCGTATAGAACTCACCGCCGCCTTTGCCTTCAGTCGCGGCAAACTTCCCTAAGAAATACTCATAGACGCGCCCAACGGTGTCCTCTTCAGGATTACCGATGGTATCGATGTTATTGACCACATCTATCAGCGCGGCAAGCTTACTGGCGGTTAGACCTAGACGTGAGAAGTAGTTGTCAGGCAATGCGCCTTTGAGCGAGGGATTGGTCTTCTCAATGGTGCTCAGTGCCGTATCGATTTTCAGCGCGATGTCTTCTTGCTTGGCGTTTTGCTGGATGAACTGCCAACGACTCCCCTCTGGTAAATAAAACACGTTGTCTTTGGTATAGGCTTGCACCATGTCGATATGTTTCTCGTAGCCTGTGTCAATAAGGGTTTGGCGCTGCTGCTCAAAGGTATCACTGATGAACTTGAGAAATATCAGGCTTAAGACGATGTGCTTGTATTCTGAGGATTCGACGCTACCGCGCAACTTATTGGCGGCGTCCCACAGCGCTTCTTCAAAATTACCCTTGTCTGTTTTGTCTTTTTTGTTTACTGGTGTTTTAGCCATGTTTTTTAGTTCTCTGTGTTTTGATACTTAATCACCCAACAAGCGCGTGATTAGCCATACAAGAAAGGGATTTATTATGTGCTAACAATTTTAGCGAGATTGTACTTTTAAGCAAGTTTATCTACCAACTTATTTTTGGGGTTTGGCTGTAGACCTGCTAAGCCCACAACCCCTCAGCGCTGATAGCATCAGCCTCAATAGTAGGATAATCTGAGAACCTAAGTTGATAGCCGCCAACTGTGTTCGGGCGAATAGTACAATTCGCTCCCAATGGAAAGCTATGCTTTTGTGCGATATGCCCAAAGGTCATACCACTATAGATAGGCAGACCTGTGAGCTTATGCAGCTGACGCACTACTGTGGCGACGTCATAGCGCTTATCGTAGCTATCCTCGCCAGTCCCTGTAAGTGAGCCAAAGACAATCGCCTGCTGATCCTTGAACACACCTGCCAAGTACAGATCATAGAGCATACGCTCAATGCGATAAGGCTGCTCGCCGACGTCCTCTAAGAACACAATGCCGCCATCGATACGCGGCAGATACCCGCTACCTGCTAGCGATGACACCACGCTCAGATTACCGCCCCATATCGTACCTGTCATCGCCTGACTATCCTTGGTGGCCAAAATGGCAGGCAAATTGTCACCAGTGAGCGCCGCACTGTTGATCTCTATGCTCAGATTTGGATCGCTAAGCGCTTGGGCGAACTGACGGCAGCTAACTTTATCAGGGGCTATTTTGCCAAATTCACTATAGAGCATGGGGGCAGCAAGCGAGCTCATAGCGCCTTGTGCCAATAGTGCGCACTGAATGGCGGTCACATCGCTAAAGCCTGCTAGTATCGTACCGCGCTCTGTCATGATACGTCCTAATGTCGCCCAGTCGATCATAGGTAGCATGCGCATGGCCCCGTAGCCGCCGCGCACGCCAAGGAGCAATTTGGGCGCGGCTATCGCCCCTGTAGCGATGTTCTGTAAGTCGCCGGCTCGCTGCGAGTCCGTACCAGCAAAACGCAAATACTGGCGGCTAACGATACTAGGATTGTCCACTCTAAACCCAGCGCAAGCCAAACGCTGGAGTCCCAATGCATTGCGCTCATCACTACCGCCGACGTTAGAGCTGGCAAATAGCCGCGTCTCGATAGTAGGCGTAATACAAGTAGGCGGCGCGAATGCTGATGACACAGGGTCATGGGCAACTGTCCTTGGCAAATCATCCTTGGTTAGCGGACTACTATCAAAACCATCAAGCGCTAGTGTGCTTGCTACACTTGGCTTTGCCAGCATACCAATGCTTGCACCTGCGCCTAAACGCTGTAAAAACTGGCGACGGTTTAGTCTTGATAAGATAGTAACCATTGATATACCTTTTAATAATTTGACTGATGCTAGGGCGTGTTTGATAATTCACAAATACGCACTGACAGAGACTATTTTTTAGTCGCTGCTCTTAAATTAGAAGCAAGATAAAAATAGTAAGTTTAGTTATTCTAAGCGTCTACTTTTTATCAAAGGAGCGGCAAAAAAGAGTCCTGTCCTTTCAGGCTGATGCTAAAATTGCCCCCCAGCTCTATATAAGCAGTGTGTTGCAAGTCTAGCTAAGGTCTAGACATTATCTTTAACTTGCGCCGTGTCTGGAACACAGCTTTGATAAACTAGCAGCGATCAGCAGTGCCATGGTTGAATGTTCAACACGCCTTAGTTATCTAAATAGATACTAAGAACGTCTTTTACAAAAGCGTAACGCGTACTCAGTCTTTATTTTTGACCTCGCATTATAACGCAGCTCAAAGCGGTAGAATCAGTTGCCACATTTAATTTATCACAACAAAACGATACACAGTCACTCATAGTCTTATTTGGATGCACTCACGACTCTTGCTATAGTAAGGAGTGCCTGACATACAATAACTAACGACCAAAATTAAGGATATAAAAATGGCTGACAAAGAAAAAGACAAAGACAATAAAAACCTCATCGACAATATGAAGCTTATCTTAGGTAAAGAAGATAAATTAAATGATCAACTTGAGAATGGTCGCGGCCTTGAGCGTTACGCCAAGGATTTGCTCCTTTTGCTAAGCCTAGTAAAAGACTACTATCAAGGCAATTATCGCGATATTCCCTACAAGACCATATCAGCAGCAGTGGTTGGCCTACTCTATGTCCTAAACCCTATCGATATCATTCCAGACTTTATACCGTTTATCGGTCAGATCGATGATGCACTGGTACTCAAGTTTTGTCTCAAGCTGATGGAAAAGGATCTGCTAAAGTACAAAACTTGGAAAGATGAGCAGACAGCAGCCAAAGATGGTGACAAACCATCAGAGACTACGGATGAAAAGGCGCAGAATAAAGACAAGGACAAAAAGAAATCCGCTAAAGAGTCAAAATAACTCGCTCACCATAGCTATCAGGTAGTACTTGTAGCAAAAACACGATCAATGATTCTCTCATTGACCGTGTTTTTATTTATTAGCTTAATCGCGCTAATCGTCTTAAACTTGTCCTAGTCTGGAACGTCATAATTGGCTTTTTCTGGATTAAGACCAAATGAGTAGACAAAGGTGGCAACGAGACTGTTGACTATAATAAAAGGCAGATCAAGAGCGACATGCCCAAGGATATAGCGCCCCAGCATCCACGATACAATTAGCATAACAATAAAGAAGCCAGCCAGATAACCCAAAATCGCTGGATGTTTTAGGTGATAAGGCTGCTCAGGGTTTTTGTCAAGCAAATAAAGTCGAACCGCCCAGCCTGCTGCATAAGATAGGCCGCCCAACACCACATAACCCAAAAAATTCATATTTTTAACTCAATTAATCGTTTTTGATTGACAAGATTTACCTATTCTATCAAGCGATATCAAATGCTTTCGTTCACATTATCAATGACGATATTGGCATGCGGATTAGCCAAAATATCGGTATTGATATCATCGCATTCGACGCGGTAGATGGTATTAGCGCCGCGGTAGATGTAGGATAGATATTCGCTGTCAAGTAGCGGGTCGATATTAGCATAGACAGGCTTGACATGGGCGAGTACCAGCACTCTATCAGGACGCGCGATGAGGGCATCGACATTGTCAGGGTCAATAGAAAAATAGGTCGGTATCTCACTGTTATCGAGCACCTCTAAAGGCTCAGGATCATCCCAAACTCGCCCGCTACTGGCAGGCTCTTTCATTTGCATCATGCGCATCCCATCAATCTCGCTCACCTTTATTTGAGCAGGCTCATCATGGCTGACCGTATAGCAGCCGTCAAATACAGACAAGTTAGGTGACGCGGTAGCTACTACGCCATCTGCCGTGGTGTCGTTGCTACAACCTATAAATACTAAGGCACTACTCACAACCAAGACAACTTTACATGCTGCTAATCGGTGACGTCTAACGGTTTGAAGTAATGACATGCTAGGGTTTTCCTAAATAATGAGGTAGAAGCGATGCAATGCGCGTTTGCGATAATTTTAGCAAAAAAATAAATCTGGTTTTGTTGTGATATGTGGTTTTAGGAGTTTATTGCTGACAGTCGCCCCTATCGATGACGTATTTGCTATAATCAAAGGCATAAATCTCACAGCTATTATTTGCTAAAATACGCTCGATACTGGTTTTTTATCTGCGTCTATGACCCTGCGCAATCCTCTATTTTTATCTTAATTCATTGAGTTTTTATGTCAGACAATCCATCTTTATCAGTCGCCCCTAACCCTTTAGACGCCAAACTAGATACTACAGTTGCCTACACTGACGGCGCTTGTAAAGGTAATCCTGGCGCTGGTGGTTGGGGCGCACACCTTATATTTAGCGATGGACGTACGCAGGATTTATATGGCGGCGCTGATGCGACGACCAATAATCGTATGGAGCTTATGGGCGCGATCAAGGCACTTGAGCATAGTCCAAAGGCGCAAAAGATTGAGATTTGGACTGACTCTAGTTATGTTCAAAAAGGCATAACAGAATGGATTGAGGGCTGGAAAAAGCGAGGCTGGAAAACGGCAAGCAAAAAGCCTGTTGCCAACCAAGATTTGTGGCAATTGCTAGATGAGAATTGTCAGAACCGTAAGGTCGCTTGGCACTGGGTCAAGGGTCATGCAGGTCACGCGGGTAACGAGAAAGCGGATGAGCTGGCAAACCTCGGTGTCACCTCTAGTCATGAGCCGCCTCGCCAGTCATTAGCACCTGATATAGATAAAAAAAAAGCGCAAATAATGCCTGATGACGACTGGATCAATTTTGATCCTTTAGGTTTTAATATGATGGATGAGTTAAGCGCACAAGAGCCAGACTTGCCTAATACTCAGCCAAATACTACTGCTACTACGAGTACTAAGATGACAAACCCTGATAATCAAACCGGCGATATGCCTACAACTGACAGCGCAGCTCCCAAGTTTGATGGCGATACCAGCCGCGCCAATCCACACTTTCGTCCTTTGCTTCCAAAGCCCATCCATCGTCATGAGACTGATCGCCAGCTCATCATGGATACAGAGACCACAGGGCTTGAGGCATTGGGTGGCGACCGTATTATTGAGGTCGGTATTGTTGAGATGGTGGCGCGCAAGTTTACGGGTGAAAAACTTCACGTCTATATCAATCCGCAGCGCGGCATGGATGAAGAGGTTATCCGTATTCATGGTATCTCAGAGGCGTTTTTGACCGACAAACCCACCTTTGATCAAGTCGCAAAAGATCTTTATGACTTTATGGATGGTGCTGAGATTATCGCTCACAACGCCTCGTTCGATATGAACTTTTTGAATATGGAGTTTGCCAAAGTAGGCTTGTCAGACTTTGCCGAGCGCGTACAAGTGACTGACTCTCTATTGATGGCAAAGCAGCAATACCCTGGACAAAAAAACACTCTAGATGCACTCGTACGTCGCTTAAATGTCGGTAAGCAAGACCGTACCTTTCACGGGGCACTGCTAGATTCTGAAATCCTAGCGGAAGTCTATCTAGCGATGACCGGGGGTCAGGTTACGCTCGCTATTGAAGAGGACATCCAGACAGATGGCGGTCAAGCGGCGCATGCGAATTTTTCTGAATTGGCATCCTTGCTATTAGCATCAAGCTTAGATGAGGATGCCAATCAGCACTGGTTTGCCTCTTTGGCAGATAAACATCCTGAAATAAAAGCTCAGATATCGCAATAAACGCCCCAAAAAGATAACAGCTTGCACCTACTACAGACAGATGTAATGATAAGCTGCTGAGCGGATGCTCATAGACACAAAGCTTGATTTGCATTATTGTAGAACTCATTTATGGCAGCCTTGTCTACCCTCTCTTGCTATCGGCACTACACGGAATAACAATTATGAGCCAGTCTGAGCAAATAAAACTACTCGCCCCAAGCTTAAGTGTGACCAATTTTAATCTGCCATCTCTGCATCTGTTATATGATGAGATTATTGCCACATTGACTCAGGTTGAGAGGCATTTAACTGAGTTTAACGATCATCATGATCAAGCGCCGTTATTGCTAGACTCCGTGGAAGCGCTTGAGCAATTGTCTTGCGTCTTTGAGCTGATCTCTTTGGCAGGTGGACAAGTCCTTAGCGCTGCTATCGCGCAAGGATTGCAGCGGATCCATGATAACACTGAGCAAAACGATACCGCACTCATTATGGATTTATCAGAGGCCATCATGACACTTGATCGTTATGTTGAATTTGTACTGTTAACAGAGACGGTAGAGCCTACGTTATTATTACCTATTATCAACAAGTTGCGCGCCCACAGCGGCGCTGATCCCATAGCGTCTGACTACTTTAGTGCCTTTGGTAATAGTAGCGTCACTATCGCCAATCCTGAACAAAACTTTCAGGTATTAGATACTCTAAATCTCGACAGCGAGCTTTTGACCTATGCTTATCGTAGCGGTCTTGGTGTGGCTTTATTGCATCAAGCAGGTCAATTGACGCCAGAAGATGAGCAAAAGCTTAACGCTATGAGTGATGCATGCGATTTGATCGCCGCTCATACCGATAGCTTATTTTGGCAAGCCGCCTCGGCCGCGGTCACTGATCTTGCGGCTATTATGCCTTTGAGTTTGGATCAAAAACATACGCTTATTTATCTAGAGCAGCAGTTTTATGGCTACTTGCCGGCGATGGATAAGCGGTTTGCTGATTTGGTCAGTTTTGCCTGTAAGCGCGATAACGCTAAAGTAGAAGCGCTGCGCAAACAATACGCGCGCAACCGACTCCAAGAGCCGCAACTTGAGCAAATGCGCAAGTTCTTATTCGGTCCTAATCGCGCGCTGGTTGATAGCCTCAATAGTATTATCCAAGATCAAATCAATGCTATCAAAAAACAAGTCGATGATTATGCGCGTGCCAACCTAGCAGCCACTCTCCCATCGCACCAGATAACGACCACGCAAATTACCGATGATCTGCGCGCTTTGAGCTCAGCGCTACGTTTGCTTGGTTTATCGGATGCAGCGGATAGTTTAGATGAGGCCGCAGCAGCTACTGCAAACTGGCAAAACCCTGAGCCCAAGGATTTCGATCATCTATTATTAGCGCTAGTGCAGGCTGAGAACGCTATGATAGCGATGGCTGAGATGCACACGCCTGGAGCGGTGTATCTGCCTTTGAATAATCCTCGTATCTCTTTGCATCAGCTCAACTCTGCTTACAATACTCTGGTTCAAGAGAGTCGCCGTAGTATCGCTAGTGCTGAGCAATCGATTACAGATTACTTAGCAGACAACGCGCGCGAGCTGTCCCTTATTGAGACCCTGCCGACGTCTTTAAAACAAGTCGCCGGTGCGGTCCGTTTTTTGCAGTTGCCCGCCTCTGCTAGTATGCTCAATCAATTGGTCATTTATTTAGAGGAGCGTATAGCGCAGGGAGTAGCGATAGAGGATCAAACGCTTGCCCATATCGCTGATGTGATTATGGCCGTAGACTATCATCTCGATGGATTTGAGCATAACAGACCACAAAATAAGCAAGCTCTTGATGTGGGTCAGTATAGTTTGAGTCAATTGTTTGCTGCGTGATGCTCTTTTAAACTGACTCGTTAAAGGCGACTGGCTGCTAGGCTTCATAGTGATGCTAGGCTCCATAGTAATGCCCCGTTGCAATAATACTATAACTTTAATTTTGGATAGTGTGCGATGACCTGCGCTTTTATACTCAACGACGATACTATCCTTTGCCAACAAACGCCTGATGGTATGCGTCCTTTGTCCGTAGCGCTGCCACATTTAGAGGATGCTAATAGCAGCGAGGCGCCAAAGTATCAGCTTGGTCGCGTGCAACTCTTTGAGAGTGTGGCGCCTCATCACATGCTCCCTGAGCACTATAGCGCAGTTAGATCTGATGATGTCTCTGATAGCACAACGTCTCACATGGTCGCTTATGATAATGCAGCTGAGACGATAGCGATTAGTTATGACTACGCACTTACTCATAATATTAAGCTGCCCTTAACCGACACAACTGCGTTTGTGGCTTATCGTCAGCTGATAACCGAGCTGCCAGCCGCCCTTTGCGATCAGCTCAGTCAAGCCATGCAGTTATTGCGCTGGCAAGCAGATACCCAATTCTGTAGTCGCTGCGCCGCTCCCGTTGTATTAGCCGCGCAAAACGATCGCTCTATGGTATGTCCCATCTGCAACTTGCGTCAGTATCCTCGCGTACAGCCTTGTGTTATCACGGCTATCACTCGCCCTAACCCTATTACAGGTGAGACGCAGATACTATTGGCGCATCATCATCGCTACGGTATCCTCAAGCTGCCTTTGCAATATGGCTTGATTGCAGGATTCGTCGAAGTAGGCGAAAGCTTGGAGCATGCGGTCGTGCGTGAAGTTGGCGAGGAGGTTGGCATTACTCTTAAAGATATTGCCTATGTCAGTAGTCAGCCTTGGCCTTATCCTTCTAATTTGATGCTTGGTTTTCGTGCCTCTTATGTAGGCGGTGATATTGTGCTCCAAGAAGATGAACTCTCTCACGCAGATTTCTTTGATCTCTCAAACTTGCCAAAAATACCTGCAAAAGGCAGTATTGCTTACAATCTTATTGCTCAAATTGCGCACGAAGAAGGCGTTAGTCTGTAGCCGCTATCTATATATTTTTACGTTTGACAATCTGCATTTAGCTATCAACGCTCATGCTATCTTTAGATCCAAAGTCAGCAAGGTTATTATTCGATGTCAACCATTACCCGTCTCGATCATCTCCCTATTTTGTTTGATACCTTAGCTTTAGACGAGCAGCCTATAGAGGTTCAAGAGACTATTGCCCGTATTGATGCCTGCCTGCCGCAGACTCAGTGCGGCCTATGCGAGCATCCTGATGGCTGCCTGCCTTATGCTACTGCCATCGTTACAGGCAATGAACCCTTTAATAAATGCGTACCAGGCGGTCAGCCAGTCACAGATGCAATTAGACAAATACTGACCTCTATCGATGAGCAACAATCGCTAACGGCTGCGCCATCGCAGTGGCCAATCGATGTGCGCTCAGAGCGACCCACTGAAGTACGCGCGATCATTCGTGAGGATGACTGTATCGGCTGTACCAAATGCATTCCCGCCTGCCCTGTCGACGCTATCGTTGGTACCGGTAAGCATATGCATACGATATTTACTGATCTATGCACAGGCTGCGAGTTATGTATCGCGCCATGTCCTGTTGATTGTATTGATTTAGTTGTAGTGGACAGGCAGCTATCAGCGTCACAGCGCGTGCAAGAGCAAGACGATTTGCGCCATCGTTATCACACGCATCTAAATCGCGTGACTCGCCAGCTCATGGGTAGTCGTAACCAAAAGCCTGTTGTCAGCATGATGGAGGCCAAGCTCAATAACGCCGCCACGCAGACCCTAGATATCAGTGAGCAGCAAGCAAAAAACACCATTGCCGCCGCCAAGTTACGTAGCAAAATCAAAAAGCTTGAAAAACAGCTTAGCGCGCGCCCTAATGCCTCAAAACAAGCTGAGCTAGAAGCGCTACAAAGTGAGCTCGCGCAGCTTTGAATGCTCTACTTTAGCTGTTAAGTGCATAAATTGAATGTATCCAAAAATTAAATAAAGACCCTTGATATGAGCAAAACAGTCAAACACAAAACCGCTGACACGCCGCCATCACGGCGTATGCCCAATCGTGATGTGCGACCTTTTTTTGAAAAGCTAGCGGCAACGATTGAAGACCCTGTCACCGAACTGCGCTTTGAGAGTAATTTTGAGCTGCTCATCGCAGTTATTCTCTCAGCACAAGCGACAGATATCAGCGTTAATATTGCCACCGATCAGCTATATCCTGTAGCCAACACCCCTAAAGCGATTTTGGAATTAGGCGAAGAAGGACTAAAGCCTTATATTAAAAACATCGGTCTATATAATGCCAAAGCCAAAAACATTATCAAGACCTGCCGTGATTTGATTGATAAATTTGATAGCCAAGTGCCTGATAACCGTAAAGATCTTGAGTCATTAGCAGGCGTCGGGCGTAAGACGGCGAACGTTGTTCTTAACACCGGTTTTGGTCAGCCTACCATGGCGGTCGACACTCATATCTTTCGCGTAGGCAATCGTACAGGGCTTGCCACGGGCAAAAATGTGCTGATCGTTGAGCAAAAGCTGGTCGAGCGTATACCTGAGGATATGATGATGGACGCGCATCACTATCTTATCTTGCATGGGCGCTATACCTGTCAAGCGCGTACGCCTAAATGCGGTGCGTGTCCTGTCTTTGCAGAGTGTATGTTTAAAGATAAACTGGCGTTTTTAGAATTATAGCTTATGTCTAAGTCAGGCGCTGGATAGCCACAGATCATATCGTCAACATCACGTTACGTCATAGTCCTATCCACCGCTAGAGTTTTGGCGCGATACACGGTAAAATGTGCTAATTTTTTATCCCTATATTTTGCTATACCTTACTAATGACTGAGCTTGTAAACTCCAGTCCTTACCATTAAGCGACCCTATTATGCGTGAATACAGTTTATTTACTTCAGAATCCGTGAGCGAAGGTCATCCTGACAAGATGGCTGACCAAATATCAGATGCCATTCTTGATGCTATTCTGCGTGAAGACTTACAAGCGCGCGTCGCCTGCGAGACCCTTGTCAAAACAGGTGCGGTTGTTTTAGCGGGCGAGATTACTACGACCGCCAATATCGATATCGAGCGTCTCGTTCGTGATACGGTCAATGGTATCGGCTATCATCACTCAGATTTAGGATTCGATGGTGAGACTTGCGCGGTGATCAATATGATCGGCAAACAGTCTCCTGAGATTGCTCAAGGCGTTGACCGCACTGATCCTGAAGAGCAAGGCGCAGGTGACCAAGGGCTTATGTTTGGCTATGCCAGCAATGAGACTGACGTCTTGATGCCAGCTCCTATCGAATACGCCCATCGTCTTATGCAGCGTCAGTCTGAGCTGCGCCGCGCAGGCGATCTGCCATGGCTGCGTCCTGATGCCAAAGCGCAAGTTACTCTCAAATACGATGGCAGTCGCCCTGTGGCTATCGATGCGGTCGTCCTCTCCACCCAGCATGATCCTAGTATCTCGCAAAGCGATTTGCAAGAAGCTATCATGGAGAATATTATCAAGCAGGTACTGCCCGCTGAGCTACTACACGCAGGAACCCGCTATCATATTAACCCAACGGGCAAGTTCGTTATCGGCGGCCCTGTTGGAGACGCGGGGCTCACAGGTCGCAAGATTATCGTCGATACTTATGGCGGTATGGCGCGTCACGGCGGCGGTGCTTTTAGTGGAAAAGATCCCTCAAAAGTCGATCGCAGCGCTGCTTATGCGGTACGTTATGTCGCCAAAAACATCGTCGCTGCAGGTCTAGCTGAGCGCTGTGAAGTACAAGTGAGTTACGCTATCGGTGTCGCTGAGCCGACGTCTATCTCGGTCAATACCTTTGGAACGAGCAAGATCAGTAACGATGAGATTATTCGCTTGATTCGCACGCATTTTGATCTGCGCCCTTACGGTATTACGCGTATGCTTAACTTGCTCCAGCCTATGTACCAGCAAACGGCGACTTTTGGACACTTTGGTCGCCCAGGCTCTGAGACCGCCTTTACTTGGGAAAAAACAGACAAAGCCGATATTTTAAAAGCAGATGCCGGTTTGTAAATTTTATAATGCTCATACTACCCTTATTAGGAGTCCCTTATGTCACAAGATAATGTTCAAAATCATGACCCTATTCAGCAAGATGGTTTAAATACAGACAACACTGTTGAGATTACTCCTGAGATGCAGGCGTTTTATCAGCGTGCTGACGCTATCATTGGCGTGGCTAACAGCCAGCTAGGTCCAGACGCACATTCAGGTCAAGTAGGCGCATCACTACTATACGCCGCTGCCCGTTATAGCGCTTCTGTCGCCTCTATCGGCTTCGTTAAGGGTGAAGATTTTGCCAAAGAAAAAGACGATATTGTTGAGTTCTATGTCAAACAGTATCGCCAAATGCTCAGCGATAACTTAACGGATTACGCTCAGAACTTTGATAACTACGTACAGCTTAACCAAGATGATAAGTCTGCTAAATAACGTCAAAAATCACAAGCACCATCAAAAACAGCCTATTCTCATAATAGGCTGTTTTTTTTTCTGTCGTAAATGGCTTGATTACTTATAACTCACTGCTAATGAAAACTTCTTACTAATCATGCAAAAAAATGCCCAGCTTATAAAAGCTAGGCATTAATCAATAAAAGCTATAATTTATATTTAAACGTCTTTATCGATCGGAGGCGGTCCGTCTAGTAGCTCTTCATCGCGGAACTCATTGGCTGAATTATGCTCAGCGGATTCTTCGGTGATAAACCACTGCTGATTACGATAAAGTATCAAGCGATCACGGCTTAGACCGCGCAAAAGCGAATACATCATAATCAAAATAACAATGGCAAAAGGAAACCCTGAGACAATGGATGCCGCCTGCAAGGCTCCTAGCCCGCCTGCTGCCAATAGTACTGCAGCGATAACACCTTCTGTACCTGCCCAAAACAGTCGCTGAATCTTTGGCGGATTGGTATCACCACCTGAGGTCAGCATGTCAATGACAAAGCTGGCAGAATCTGATGAGGTGACAAACCAGAGTACGATCATCACGATAATCAAGAAGGATACCGCTTCAGTCAGGGGATAAAATTCCATCAACGCAAAGATCGCACTACCACTGTCTGCGCGTACAGCATCAACCAAACCTGGACTCATAATAGCAGGATCAGCTGCCGCCATAAGCTCCATATTGACCGCAGCACCGCCAAAAGCGGTAAACCAGATAAATAGTATGGTAACTGGTATCAATAACACGCCTAAGATAAACTCACGAATCGTACGACCACGAGAGATACGTGCAACGAATACACCAACGAATGGTGACCAGCTAATCCACCAAGCCCAGTAAAAAATAGTCCAATACTGCTGCCAATTCTCTTCACCTTCATACGATTCTGTCCATAACCCTAATGGTATGGCTTGATGTAGATAATTACCAATATTCTCGACGAAGCTATTAAGGATAAACTGCGTCGGGCCCAAGATAATCACAAAACTCAGTAGCACGATCGTCAAGAATATATTGATATCACTTAAGCGCTTGATACCCTTATCTAGTCCCAAGAACAGTGACATCCCTGCAAATACAGTAATCACAGCAATCAACACAATCTGCGTAGTAATATTATTTGGGATACCAAACAAGGTATCAAGACCTGAATTGATCTGTAATACCCCAAGCCCTAGCGTCGTTACCACACCAAACATCGTACCAAATACCGCTAGGGTATCGACCGTATGACCCATAGGGCCATAAATCTTTTTGCCGATTAACGGATAGAGCGTTGAGCGAATGGCTAAGGGCAAGCCAACGCGGTAATGAAAATAAGCCAGTGCTAAAGCGACAATGCCATAAATGGCCCAGACATGAAAACCATAATGCAAGAATGAGATGTTCATCGCAAGCTTGGCAGCTTCAACGGTCTCAGGATCACCAAGTGGCGGCGCCATATAATGGTATAGCGGCTCAGCGGTACCCCAATACAATAGTCCAATACCGATACCTGCTGAGAACAGCATACCTATCCAGGATATCAGGTTGTATTCAGGTCTCTCGGTTTGATGGCCCAGCCGAATATCACCGTAGCGGCTAAAGATAAGATACACACTCATCAAGAGCGCCAGATTGACCACGACAATAAAGAACCAACCAAAGCGTATTGATACAAAAGCTTTGGCTTCGTTAAAAACAATTTCTGCTTGCTCATTGAATAATGCACCAAAGATAATGAAGACAATAATCAAAATCGCAGAAGTCAAAAATACAGGTTTATTTACCCGCGGAAAAGGCCCTAATCGGCCAACTTTTACATGATCCATAGGGGTTCCAAAAGTTAAAATTGCGTCACCATACCAAGGTATGAGCCAATTATCAAATTTAACGCTAACCTAACAGTGTTAGCTTTATTAAAAATACTAGTGAAACATTCAAGTTTGTTTTATCAAATGACCAAAGCAAACTTAAATATTTGACAAAAAATAGACCCTAATTTACCTATAAATTAGGGTCTAAACGCTATGATGAATACTTAGTCACCTTTAACGATCTTTGGTGGCCCTTTTAGTAGATGCTCATCAGTGAACTCATTAGCTGTATTATGATCAATAGACTCATCAGTAATGAAACGCTGCTGCGCACGATAAAGAATCAAGCGATCACGGCCAAGACCACGCCACAAGGCATACATCATGACAAAGATGACGATAGCAAAGGGTAGTCCTGCTACAATAGCCGCCGCTTGCAATGCACCAAGCCCACCTGCAGCGAGCAAAATTGCGGCAATAAAGCCTTCCATCGTTGCCCAAAACAGACGCTGAATCTTTGGTGGATTGGTATCGCCGCCTGCGGTGAGCATGTCAATGACAAAGCTTGCAGAGTCAGACGAGGTGACAAACCATAAAACAATCATAATGACAATCAGTAGAGTAAGTGGTTTCGTTAACGGATAATACTCAACCAACTTAAAGATTGCGCTACCTGTATCTGCTTGTACGGCCTCTATTAGTCCAGGGCTTACTAGAGCAGGATCAAGGGCAGCAAGTAGCTCCATATGGATAGCTACGCCACCAAAAGCTGTGAACCAAAAGAACAAAATAGTCATCGGTATCAGTAGCACACCCAAAGTGAACTCACGAATAGTACGACCGCGAGAGATACGCGCTATAAATACACCAACGAATGGTGCCCAGCTTACCCACCATGCCCAATAAAATATCGTCCAACCGCTCTGCCAATCAGTACCGCTATACGACTCGCCCCAAAAACTAAGTGGAACCACTGCCGCTAGGTAATTACCGATATTTTCAAAGAAGCTATCAAAGATAAATAGTGTTGGGCCTAAAATGACCATGAATGCTAATAGCAAACCTGTCAAACCCATGTTGATATCACTCAAGCGCTTGATACCTTTATCAAGTCCAAGCATCAAAGAACCACAAGCAAGCAGAGTAATAAAGGCAATGATCGCAAATTGCACACCAAGACTATTAGGAAGACCAAATAGGTTTTCAAGTCCTGAGTTGATCTGCATGACCCCTAAACCTAAAGAGGTCACAACGCCAAACATCGTACCAAATACTGCTAAGATATCAACAGTATGGCCCCAGCGCCCGTAGATTCTTTGACCTAATATTGGGTATAGCGTTGAGCGAATAGAGAGTGGCAATCCACGTCTAAAGTGGAAGTAAGCCAATGATAGCGCGACAATGGTGTAGATTGCCCAAGCATGAAGTCCCCAATGCAAGAACGAGATATTCATCGCCTGCTTAGCTGCCTCCATGGTCTCAGGTTCAGCCATTGGCGGCGCCATATAATGGTATAACGGCTCAGCAGTACCCCAATAAACCAGACCGATACCGATACCCGCTGAGAATAGCATTCCAATCCAAGACCCCAGACTGTACTGCGGTCGCTCGGTTTGCTGACCCAAACGTATATCACCATAGCGACTTGCTATAAGATAAATACAAAAGACTAAAGCCACGTTCATAAGTAAAATGAAGAACCAGCCAAAATTAGTCGTAATAAAGCTTTGCAGATAACTAAAAAGCGCACCAGCAGTTTCAGTAAAGAATGCGCCAAAAATAATAAAACCAACAATGAGAATACTCGATGTGATGAAGACGGGCTTGTTTACCCTAGGAAAAGGGCCAAGCCTTTCAACTTTTACATGATCCATTCGCTAAGTAACCTTAATTTTTTAGGAGTTTTACCTTAACAAGATAACGCACAACTATCAAATATAAACCAAGTACTTACAAGTCCTTATTGAATAGAAACAAACCTCAATATCATCAACTAAAAACATTGTTTCACTATTAATAAAACTACTGCTCTATTAAAACAGTAGCAGTGTGATTGAGCGATAGTATTGTTATTGAGGCAATAGCTGTAGCAATCTGCCATCATCGCCATCCTCAAGCAGCCATACCTGACCCTCTACGGTTGTCACATTACGAATTCTTGCGCCCATATCATAGCGATAGCGCTCACTGGCACTGCCTGCCGCGTCCATATCAACAACAATAAGCGCTTTGGAGGATAATCCACTCATCAAAGCCTTGCCCTGCCAGGCTGGAAAGTCGTTTTGACTGCCTGAGGTGTAGATACTTAGAGATGATGGTGAAATAACAGGCGTCCAAGAGACTTTAGGCGGCTCAAATTCAGGACGAGTATCATGATCGGGTATGTCTGTACCAGAATAATTACGACCGTTTGAGACCACAGGCCAGCCATAGTTATTGCCCTTGACGATCAAATTATACTCATCACCGCCGCGAGGTCCCATCTCGTTACTCCATAGTCGGCCCGATTCATCAAACGCCATACCGAGTACATTTCGATGACCCGTACTCCAAAACTGGGCGCTGATGTCGTTGTTGTTGGCATAAGGATTGTCACTAGGGATAGTCCCGTCAGGATGCAAGCGGATAATTTTGCCAAGATTCAAGCTCATATCTTGCGCAGGCTGTTTTTCTTGGCGATCGCCTGAGCTGATATAAAGGTAGCGTCCATCAGGTGAGAACAACAAGCGATGACTATAATGTCCTTGCCCATCGATTTTTTTGTTTTGCTGCCAGATAGTGCTGATGTTTTGTAGACTTGGCTTATCGGTATCTAAACCGCTAAGCGTCGCTTTGATAACCTTTGCCCCATATTTATTACTATCAGCACCACTACCCGCTTCGGCATGACTGATATAAATGGCATTAGTCATCCTAAAATCTGGCGCTAAAGTCACATCTCCTAAGCCGCCTTGTCCGCCATAAGCCACCTCTGGCACACCTGCGACTTGGGTTTTGGCTCCCGTCTGCGTATCGACCACAAGCAATTCACCTGACTTTTGCGTGACTAGTAACTTAAGCGCGTCATTTCCTGTTTTTGGTAGTGCAGTCATCGCCCATGGCTCATTAAAGGTCGCGACAGCTTTAGTCGTAAATTCAGGTTTTTCAGTATCATTGGCTTGCGACATGCTCGCTGAGCTACTTTGCTCCATATTGGCTGTTGTCGGTTCAGAGCAAGCGGCTGTACTTATTAGTAATGCGGCTATGGCTAGTGGTGCGCTATTATATTTGCTATAAATGGTCATAATATTTATCCCTATTTATTTTTAGGCAAAATTGACTGTATTTCTAATATAGCAAGCAAGAGCACAATTGGCGTACAGATTATGTTTTTCTATAAAAAACCCCTTACCTGCGCTCGCAGATAAGGGGTTTGAGATAATACTATCGGTACGATTAACTGACTCGCAATTTACCAAAGGTCAGCTTGTCATTAGCATCTACTTCAACTTTGATGATATCTCCTGCGACAAAGTCACCAGCTAAGAGCTTCATCGACAGTGGATTTTCGATCTCTTGCTGAATGGCACGTTTCAGTGGACGCGCACCATAGACTGGATCATAACCAACTGCGACAAGCTTGTTCATCGCGTCATGTGACAACTCGATATCAAGCTCACGCTCATGCAGGCGCTGACGTAATCTGTCAATCTGAATCTCAGCGATACCCGCCATCTGCGACATACCGAGCGGATGGAAGACCACGATCTCATCAATACGGTTGACAAACTCTGGACGAAAATGCTGCCCGACGGACTCCATAACCTCAGATTTGATATCCTCGTAACTCTCACCGACCATCTCTTGAATCTTATGTGAACCTAAGTTACTGGTCATGATAATAACGGTGTTTTTAAAGTCTACAACGCGGCCTTGCGAATCGGTCAAACGCCCATCATCTAATACTTGCAACAAGATATTGAACACATCAGGATGCGCTTTTTCGACTTCATCAAACAAGATGACGCTATAGGGCTTACGGCGTACCGCTTCGGTCAGTGTACCGCCTTCTTCATAGCCGACATATCCTGGAGGCGCGCCCACCAAACGGCTAACGCTATGCTTCTCCATATACTCACTCATATCGATACGCACGATAGCGTCCTGAGAGTCAAATAAAAAGTTAGCAAGCGACTTAGTCAGCTCAGTCTTACCGACACCTGTGGGCCCTAAGAATAAAAATGAGCCAGAAGGACGATTGGGATCAGATAGACCCGCTCGACTACGGCGCACCGCATTAGCCACCGCTTCGACGGCTTCGTCTTGACCGATAACGCGCTCATGGAGTTTATCTTCCATAGCGATCATCTTATCGCGCTCGCCTTGCATCATTTTGCTCACAGGGATACCTGTGGCTGCGGCAACGACTTCTGCGATTTCGTTATCGGTGACTTTGCTACGCAGCAATTTGACATCGTCAGGTTCATCAGTCTGTTCATTTTGCTCTGCAAGATCTATCTCAGCAATTTTCTTTTCAAGTTCAGGTATCACTCCATATTGCAATCGAGACATTTCTGCATAATCACCTTCACGCGTTGCTTTTTCTAATTGGATACGCGCTTTATCTAGATTTTCTTTATGCTGTTTACTTCCTTCAACAAGCGCTTTTTCCGCTTGCCAAATCTCATTAAGATCCGCAAGCTCTCTTTCTAATTCATCTATCTGTCCATTTAGTACTTTAAGCTCAGCTTGTGCGCCTGCATCTTCTTCGTTTTTGAGTACTTCACGCTGCATCTTAAGCTGAATTAAGCGGCTATCGAGCTTACCTAACGCTTCAGGTTTGCTATCCATCTCCATACGTAGACGACTAGCGGCCTCATCGATTAAATCAATCGCTTTGTCAGGCAGTTTGCGATCTGTGATATAGCGATGACTCATACGCGCCGCAGCGATGATGGCGCTATCTTGAATACTGACACCATGATGCAGCTCATAACGCTCTTTGAGACCGCGCAAGATGGCGATAGTGTCCTCGACGGTCGGCTCATCGACGAGTACCTTTTGGAATCGACGCTCAAGCGCGGCATCTTTTTCGATGTATTTGCGGTATTCATCCAATGTAGTTGCACCAACGCAATGTAACTCACCGCGAGCCAGCGCAGGTTTTAGCATATTGCCCGCATCCATTGCACCCTCAGACTTACCCGCACCGACCATCGTATGCAGCTCATCGATAAACAAGATAACGTTGCCCTCTTGCTTAGCTAGATCACTGAGCACCGCTTTGAGACGCTCTTCGAATTCACCGCGAAATTTAGCGCCTGCGATTAGCGCGCCTAAATCTAAAGACAGCACTTCTTTATTACGCAGTCCTTCTGGCACATCTTTTTGAATGATTTTTTGTGCCAAGCCCTCAACGATCGCTGTTTTACCGACGCCTGGCTCACCGATGAGCACAGGGTTATTTTTGGTACGGCGTGAGAGCACCTGAATGGTACGACGAATCTCTTCATCACGGCCAATCACGGGATCAAGCTTACCGGCCTCAGCTTGCTGCGTTAAATTAATCGTGTACTTGTTAAGCGCATCACGCTGATCTTCGGCGTTTTGATTATCAACCGTATCATCACCGCGCAATTGCTCAATGACGTCTTTCATTTTGCTAGCCGTAACGCCTGCACCCTCAAATATTTTTTTGGTTTCGCCTTGCTCCGCTAATGCCAAAAGCACCCATTCGGTCGCAATAAAATCATCACCCTCTTTTTGCGCTTGACGATCTGCCAAGTTCAAGATTTTGACCGAGTTTGGGTTTAGGTTAACGTCCCCTGTGGGATCGCTAATGGTCGCTTGGCTATCTAACGCTTTGGCGACGCCGTTTTTGAGCGCAGGAATGGACGCACCTGCCTGCTGACATATGGACAAATTCGACTCATCTTGTAATAAGACAGCCAGTAGATGCACGGGATCTATGCCGGTATGGTCATGACCTAGAGCGAGGCTTTGCGCTTCTTGAATGGCGGTTTGCAGCTTTTGCGTAAATTTTTCGAATCTCATAAATTATCCTCTAATAATAAATGGCTAGCCGCGACTTTTATAAGTATGTAATGACGCCGCTAACCTTGGGTTGCTATCTATATAAGGGACAAAGGAGATGATTTCAACTCCCAATTATCCCTTGTCAATAATAAATAATGACTTTGTAGTGTGAGGGCCAAAGCAGATGATATATAGCTTTGATCAAAACCCTACTAAAAACAATGATATCAAGCTTATATTATTAATAGGTATACCGCGCAAATTTTCAAGCAAGATATTGAAAGAAGAGATAAGTTTTAAACAGACGTTTTTTTATCGATAACTCAGTTAGGCTAAAAATATCTATTCTACAATCTCGATCGTCGTGCCAAGGGTGATGAGATCCATGATTTCGTCCATCTCATCATTGGTGACTGCAATACAGCCGTCCGTCCAGTTACGCTGCTGATTGTACCAAGCCAAATCGCCTAGCCCATTCATTTGCCCATGAATCATGATGTCACCGCCCGCACTGACGCCAAGAGCTTCAGCGCGTGCCTTGTCCGCACTATTTGGATAGCTGATATGAATAGAGCGATAGGCAATGGAGTTCTCGTTTTTGTAGTCGAGCGTATAGATACCGACTGGCGTGCGCTCATCGCCCTCTTGCTGCTTATGTCCGACGGGATTTTCCCCTAAGGCGATATGATAGGATTTGATGACTCTATCACCGTCCAGCAGTTGCATAGTGCGCTCGGACTTATCGACGAAGACTTTATCAATCGCTACGTTACTTGGAATAGCAATTGTGCTGGCATAAGAGCCTTGGGTGCGAAAAGGGGTTTTGTCGTAACGAACCAGGCCTATAATACCTGCAGCGACTAGACCGATAGAAAAAAGAGCAAGTATCCTGATCTTGGGATGCTTGCTCTTGCTTGGCTGGCTGATGTTATTGGTAGACAGAGACATAAAAAATCTACTTTATTCAAAAATAATGATAAATATAGCAAAAAGCAAAATGACTCTGTATGTAAAAACGATGAAGGTTAAGTGAAAAAAGCTTTGTGTCTCTTTGAAGAGTGAACTGCAAATGACTTATACCATACGAATAGCGCCATCTAAACGTATTACTTCGCCATTAAGATAAGCGTTGTCGATGATATGAGTGACCAATTTGGCAAATTCATTTGGGTCGCCTAAACGCTTGGGATACGGTACGGCGGCCTCTAATTGTTCGCGCGCCTTTTCAGGGATCGTATTCATCATCGGCGTCGCAAATACACCCGGCGCAATGGTCATCACCCGAATACCGTGACGAGTCAGCTCACGTGCCAGCGGCAACATCATACCAACCACACCTGCCTTGGATGAGGCGTAGCTTGCCTGCCCGACTTGACCGTCAAAGGCTGCGATAGAGGCAGTGTTGATAATGATACCGTTATCTGTGTTTTTTTCGTTGTCAGGACTAGCGTTGGCCGCTGTGCGCTTAGCGATACTAGAAGCCACTAAACGTGCGACATTAAATGAGCCAACTTGGTTAATAGTGACGCCGCGAGTGAATTGCTCAAGATCAGCTGGATTGTTGTCACGATCGAGCAGCTTTTGTACTACGGCGATACCTGCACAATTGATAGAGCCTTGTAAGCCGCCAAATGCTTGTTCTGCTAAATCAACAGCCGCTTGTACCTCATTGCCGCTCGTCACGTCACAACGGGCAAAGCGAGCTTTATCTCCTAATTCACTGACCAAGTCTTGTCCTGCTGACTCATTGAGATCAGCGATGACGACATTGCCACCTTGAGCCACAAGCGCTCGAACCACTGACTCGCCGAGTCCTGAAGCGCCGCCTGTGACCAAAAAGCTATTATCTTTGATGTGCATATTATTTCCTTATTTATATTTTTAAATTTTGAATAGGTAAGATTTATTTGGCTGACAGACTACTCTGCCGACAAGCTACGCAGCAAAAAACGCTGTATTTTACCGCTTGGCGTTTTTGGCAATGCGTTGACGAACTCAATCTCGCGTGGATAAGCATGAGTCGATAGGCGCTCGCGTACCAAGTCTTTTATTTGCTGAGCAATCTCATCACTACCTGTTATGCCATCTTTGAGTACCACGAACGACTTGATATTGTGACCGCGTATCTCATCAGGGACACCGACCGCTGCCGACTCGGCAACAGCGTCATGCTCCATAACCGTATTTTCGACATCGGTCGGACCGACGCGATAACCTGCGGTGGTGATAATGTCATCGTCGCGCCCTGAGAACCAATACGTCCCATCGCTATGACGCTCGACCACATCCCCTGTCAGGTAGTAATCCTCAAAGAACGCCTGCTTTTCATTCCAACTATAACCTGGGAAATAAAACGCGGGCGACTGACTGACTACTACGGCCAATTGACCTTGATCACCATCAGGCAACACTTGCATATCATCATCTAAGACCACTAGTGTATGTCCTGGCAATGCCATGCCCATAGAACCTACTGGGCAATCATGATCAAGGGCATGATGCTCGCAGCACGTCATGCCTGTCTCTGTCTGCCCGTACTGATCACAGACTTTGCAGCCTAAATGACTCTCAATCCAGCTCACCACTTCGGTATTTAGGGTCTCGCCTGCCGAGTTAGCGCAGCGTAAGGATAACTCGTTAGCAGAATCGCTAGAGGTTTCAAACACGCCGCTTGATTTCATCATACGATACGCGGTTGGCGAGGAGGCAAGGTTGGTAATCTTGTGGCGTAGCATAAAGTCGCGAGTGTTGGTCGCATCAAAGCCTGCTTCATTAAAGTAAGTGGTTACGCCCATTAGTAGCGGCCCTGTAATCGCATAATACAAGCCATATGCCCAGCCAGGATCAGCCATATTCCAGTAGTGATCGTCCTCGCGCAAGTCAATGGCATAACGCATATAGAGATAAAACGCAGGAAGCGCCGATAAAGGCACGCTCACACCTTTTGATTTGCCAACAGTACCTGAGGTAAACATCTGCAAAAATGGCGCATCTGTATCTAGTTCGGCGGCAGCGATAGGCTCTGACTCAGACGCCATTTCGGCAAATTTTTCGTAATAATTGTCATCATTCCAAGTCTGCTCGTCAGTTGCACGCTCGACCAATACCATCTTAGTTCGCTTCGCTAAATCCTCAAACTTGCTGCGATTATCGTTGTCGGTAAAGACGACTTTAGTCGCAGCTTTGTCCATACGGTATTTGATAGAGTCATAACCAAAAGCGGTGAATAACGGCTGATATATCGCGCCCAAACGCCAAGTGGCCAGTACGATAACGAGTAGCTCAGGCGTACGCGGCAGCATAGTCGCTACCCTATCGCCTGCCTGTACGCCGTAAGACTTAAGGAGCTGAGCGATAGTATTGCTAGCATCATCAAGCTCGCCAAAGCTCATGCGGGTAATCTTGCCTGCGTTATCTTCGTGCACCAGTGCGGTATGGTCTCTTCGTCCATCACGTACATGACGACCGCAGCACGCGGTATAGGCATTGAGACGATCCTCGACATGAGTGCCAAAGATCTCTTCTAGTAAGGCATCCATAGTGAAGTTGTTATAATAATCAGTGTAGCTGATTGGTTGAGTATGATTGGCAGCAGTCATAAGCTAATCCTTTAGCAAAATAATGAACTAAAAATAAAGTCGTTATCAAAGTCTATACCGAATCTCTCACGGTAGCGACCTATTACCATTAACGTTTGTCTATTAATAACGCATTTGCATATTTATTTCAATACATACTGTCTCATTTTTATGCTGCTGAAGACAAGTCATCAGGGTTAGACGCTTTTAAAAAGTTAAGTAAAGCTTTTTCGTCTTGGCTTTGGAAGTTTTTGCTACGACCTTGGCGCGCCTGCTTATACGACTCATAAAACTGCCCTGCCAAAAACTGCTCGATAACGCGCGGATGAATGTAGGATGCGCGGCAAACAGATGGCGTATTGCCCAGCTCATCAGCCACATCTTTTACCATCTGCGTGACTAAGTCTTGACGCACTTTACTATCAGGTGCACTTGCTAAAATCTCATCGCCCTCTTTACTTTGCAATTCATCATATAAAAAGCTTGCCGCCAGCACACTTGCCATCCACGTGCGAAAATCCTTAGCGCTATAACGCTTGTCGGTACAGCTGTCATCGCTATTGTTATTGTTATTGTCAGCGCATAAATGCTCACGCAAATAGTCATTGATATCGCCGCTATCAACCTCTTGTTTATCGCCATTTTCATCTAAATACTTAAATATCTGATACCCTGGCAACTCAGAGCAGGCTTGCACAATCTCTATCAAGCGCTCGTCTTGCAGCTCGATATGATGCTCTTTAGCGCTTTTACCGACAAAATCAAAAGCGAGTCCCTCATCCGTTTCGCTTAGATGTTTGCTACGCAGAGTACTTAAACCATAGCTTTTATTGAGCTTGGCATAACGACTATTGCCGACACGGATCAAAGTGGTCTCAAGCAGTTTGACTACAGCTGCGAGCACATTGGTACGTGATAAGGACTCGGCCTCCAGATCGACTTCAACTTGTGCTCGCAGAAGAGGTAGCGCCTCGCCAAACCCTATCATCGCATCGAACTTAGCCTCATCGCGCACGTTGTTCCATGCTGGATGATACAAGTACTGTTTGCGCGCCTTGAGATCACGCCCTGTCGATTGCAGATGTCCTTTGTCATCTTGGCATATCCAGACCTCAGTCCACATCGGCGGGATAACCAGCTCTTCAAAACGTCGGCGCAAGGCTTTGTCTTTGACCGTCTTGCCCGTAGCATCTCGATAAGTAAAGCCGCGACCCCAACGTACTCGCGTAAATCCTGGCTCATCATCGCTGACATAACGCAGCTTAGCACGGCGAGCTAAGCGCTCATAATCGTGACGCAGATCGTCTATGACTTGCTCAGTCGCTGTTGCCATGTGCTATACCCTTAAAAGTAAAGTTTATGAGCTTAATCATAGGTAAATATCTAATACGGCGCTGTGTGTTTGACGCACACAAAGTGTAATACTGTGTAAAAAAAGTATTGCGCACAAAAAACGCCAAGCGTTACACTTGGCGTTCTTATAGTAGTAGTGTTCTAGTCAGTGTCTAAAAATCACTACTTACCGTAAGTACATAAGTAAGCTGTTTCTACATCAACTTTGACATTGAATTTTTGATTGGCCTCTACTGTGAATGACTCGCCTGCACTAAAAGTTTGCCACTCATTGCTCTTAGGCAATTTGACTGTCAACGCGCCACTGACAACGGTCATGGTTTCAAACTCGCTAGTGCCAAACTCATACTCACCAATCTCCATAACGCCGACAGTAGCGGGAAGCGTAGCCGTTTGAAAGGCGATGGACGTGACTTTGTCATCAAAATAACTATTAACGCTTGGCATAATTTTCCTTAAATTTAGATTTATTTAAATATCGAAAGTGTTTTTACAATCCTGCCTTAAGAC
Organism: uncultured Psychrobacter sp.; assembly: GCA_947495055.1. GTDB lineage: Bacteria > Pseudomonadota > Gammaproteobacteria > Pseudomonadales > Moraxellaceae > Psychrobacter. Next base: position 27,979 of record CANLXO010000001.1, read on the forward strand.
TGGCTTCGATAAATTGATCGAGATCGCCGTCGAGTACCGCACCCGTATTAAAGGTCTCAACGCCCGTACGCAAATCTTTGATACGCGAGTCATCGAGTACGTAGGAGCGAATTTGACTCCCCCAACCGACATCAGACTTATTATCCTCGACCGCTTGCTGCGACGCCATACGTTTTTGCATCTCAAGCTCATAGAGCTTGGCGCGTAGCATTTTCATCGCGGTCGCTTTATTGCCGTGCTGACTACGCTCATTTTGACACGTCACCACCACGCCACTTGGTTCGTGAGTGATACGTACCGCAGAATCCGTGGTGTTGACGTGCTGACCACCTGCGCCCGATGAGCGGTAGGTGTCAATGCGCAAGTCCGCTGGATTGATATCGATCTCGATATCATCGTCAATCTCAGGCGACACAAAGACGGCGGCAAACGAGGTATGACGACCGTTATTACTGTCAAACGGTGACTTGCGTACCAAGCGATGCACGCCAATCTCAGTGCGTAGCCATCCAAAGGCATAATCGCCTTTAATCTCGATAGTCGCCGACTTAATACCCGCAACGCTGCCGGAGGACACCTCGATGACGTCCACCTTAAAGCCATGAGCTTCTGCCCAGCGCGTATACATACGCAGTAGCATCTCTGCCCAATCTTGTGCTTCAGTACCGCCGCTGCCTGATTGGATATCTAAATAGCAATTATTGGGATCCATTTCACCACTAAACATACGGCGAAATTCCAAATCAGCGACACGTTTTTCAGCTTGATCAAGCTCGCTTTGTACATCTTTAAGTAGAGATTCATCCTCAGCTTCTACCGCCAGCTCAAGCATTGCCGCCGCATCCTCTAGCGTAGTCTCAAGCGATACTACCACCTCAATAACGCCATCGAGCTGGCTTTTTTCTTTGCTGATTTTGGTGGCGCGCTCAGTGTCATTCCATAGATCAGGACTCTCCATTTCTAAATTGACTTCCTCGAGGCGCTCTTGCTTACCATCAAAGTCAAAGATACCTCCGAAGATCCTGTCCGCGTATCGATAAGTCTTTGATTTGTTCTTGGTAGGGATTGATTTCCATTGATTTTCCTATTGTTTAATAATTATTTATGTGTTTTAAAATGGTTCACGAAAATTCTATTTAAAGAATTTCCCTTGCAAAGCTAAAATTACAGTGTAATTTTTTGACGCTTCTCAGGGTTAAAAACCCAGCCTACGTCAAAAATAATTTTTATTAAAATTGATGTTGTCGACTACTCATTACAATGACATCACTGAGTAATTATAAGCTAAATCGACCAATCCTCAACCGCCCAGCGATGTGCTAACGCGTGCGCATGCAAAGCCTTGTCAGGCGACACGCAAACTGCCACATCCGCCCATTCAAGTAGCGGGATATCGTTTTTGGAGTCTGAATAAGCATACGTTTTCTCAAATTTAATGCCGTTCAACTGTTTTTTATCGATCCATTTATCCAAGTGATAAATTTTACCTTCTTTAAAATTGGGCTTGTCACTAAGCTTACCGGTATAACGCTCATCGACGATCTCAAGAGGCGTTGATAATACATTGGCGTCCTCTATCCCAAAACGCTTAGCGATGGCAGAGACCACAAAGTCATTGGTCGCTGAGATAATCACCACGTCATGACCTTGCTCAATATGATGACACAATACCTCCATCGCTTTTGGTCTGATATGCGGCTCAATCTCTGACTTGATATAGTCTTCGCGCAGCTCACAAAGTCTGTCCATCGGCAGAGTGCTCAAAAACTGTGCGACAAATTCGTTATACTCAGTGGCATCAAGCGTGCCTTCAATATAATCGTTATAGAATTTTTGATTAGCAGTGCGATATTCGGCTTCGTCTACAAGGTTGTGTTTGACGATATATTCGCCCCATAAATAATCACTGTCGACATCAAGTAAGGTATGGTCAAGATCGAACAGTGCTAACGTACGTAAATCGTTTGCAGATGATGTGCTCATATTGAAATCTCAGAAATAACAAAATTGGTAAATAATACACGCAAAAGTTGAGTAAATAGACGACTAAGTACGTAAAATCATGCTAGCTTACCACCATGTCTGTACAACTATAAAGTACAACCACTCAATACAAGCCAAATGACAAAAAACGTTATGAAACCTATTAAGCAAAAGCCAAAACCGAGTGTGTTTGCCAAGCCTCGGCGTCCTGCACGTTCAATCAAAGAGATTAGGCGTCGCCGAATGGGCGAGGAGTATCAATCCTTTAGCGAGCGCCTCGTATATGCGCTATTAAATGGCGCGCTTTATGGATTTGGCGGTTTAGTTATCGACTTAGCTCTCGTTGTTATTCGCTCAGTGCTAGGCATAGGTAGCGGTGATATATTTTGGTTATTTACGCCTGCGCTGTGTTTGCTGGGTATCATTGTCGGTTTTGTCGTTGGTAAAAGCTCAGGCGCTGATAGCGTTAGCGCCTTAAATCTAAGTGATAGCGCTCATAGCAAGCCTTATAGTAATGATTACTCAGTACGCCACGATGTCTTTCGCGGTATGGTCTTTGGCATTGTTATCTTTGCTATTATTTGGCTGGTTATGATGCTAGTGGTATAGAGCCATTTGTATATATAATTTTGCAAAAAAAGCCTCTAGTCTGACAGAGCTTTACTCTGGCTGCTCAATCTCAACCAGACCGGTCTTAAACTTTTGACAGCGATCTGCATAATGCATGGCAGAGAGCTTTAGCATAGCGGCTTGCTCATCGCTCAAGGTTTTGACTACTTTGGCAGGTGCGCCCATCACAAGAGAATTATCTGGAATCACTTTGCCCTCTGTCACCAATGCCTTGGCACCGATGATACAGTTTTTGCCGATTTTGGCATTGTTTAATATCACCGCACCGATACCGATCAAGCTATTATCATCAATCTCACAGCCATGCAACATAGCCAAATGTCCGATGGTCACGTGATTGCCGATTTTGACCTCGATGCCTGCGTCAGTATGAATCACGCTATTTTCTTGTACATTACTATAGTCGCCAATATGAATGCGCTCATTATCGCCGCGAATAACCGCGCCAAACCAGACGCTAGCTTGATGACCTAAATATACATCGCCTATAACGCGCGCCGTATCAGCGACCAAGCCATTAAAAGGGCTAGCAAATTCTGGCGTCTTGTCTAAATATTGATAAATCATAACGTATCCTTGTTAATTATAAAAAGCATCGTAGTACTTAATAAGTAAAATCTTGAAAATTAGCTATAGTCAGTTCAATATAAAAACGATACAGCGAGATTGAAATGGTTTTTTTTGCAGCCTCTGTCGGCGTAGGCACAGCACGCAAGAAAAAATTATTTCAATTTCGCGCTACAACACGACGTATCTGTTTTATTTGGTATCGACTATATCAAAAACGGACGATTGAAATTTGATAAAAATTTCATAGGTTATAAGAGTTAATTACCCTAAAATGGGGGCGCCCTAAACACTCATTAGTGATGCGAATAATACCACTTTGACAGTCATAAACAAAAGCATCTTTGGAAACCTTGCTATGAATAGCCACATGCCCCTGTCTTTATTACTAGTAGCTAGCAGCTCACTAATAATGAATGTCAGTTACGCGGACAGTAACTCAAACTTAGAAAAAGCAGGTAGCGTCGTTGCGGTAGCTATTCCAGCAATCGCCTATGGTAGCACCTATTATTTTGATGACAAAAAAGGTCGCGGACAGTTTTATCGATCTTTTGGCACCACTGTGGCGACGACTTATGCGCTAAAAGCCGTCGTTGATAAAGAGCGCCCTAATGGTGAGGGCGATAACTCTTTTCCTTCAAGTCATGCTTCAGTCGCCTTTCAAGGGGCCAGTTTCCTCCATAAACGTTACGGATTTGAGTATAGTATTCCCGCCTACATTGGCGCAGGGTTTGTCGGCTACAGTAGAATAGAGTCCGATGAGCATGACGCAGGCGACGTCTTTGCAGGTGCCTTATTAGGCATTGCTAGTAGTATGTATCTCACCAAAAGCTATGATGATAAGTTGCATATTGCCACCAGCCTTGCGCCTGATTACTACGGTTTGAGTCTGCATTATCAGTTTGAATAAGAGCTATGCTCATAGCATTTATTCACACGTACAATGCTAGCTCTAATCATAAAACTCTAGTATAATGCGCAAAATCTATGCCTAAGCGAGTGGACATGATGCGAGTTACCTCTTCACTAATCTGTGAGTGTTGTAAATTCCATCTATGATGTCTTCTCGCTTTTTTGTGGGAAATTTTTGCTCGCAGCCCCTTTATCAAGTAATCATTAACTAATTTAAATGATGCTGCTAAAGGTCTACGCAAGCAGCCCTTTACATAAACAAAACTCGATGGCACTTATCACTAATAGCGGAGGCAATCCTTGAAATCATTGACCCAGACACAAGCAATTTTGGCACTAGCAGACGGTACAGTATTTCGCGGTATCAGTATAGGCAGCCAAGGTCACCGCGTCGGTGAAGTCGTCTTTAATACAGCGATGACAGGCTATCAAGAGATCCTCACAGACCCAAGCTACGCGCGTCAATTGGTCACCCTCACCTACCCGCATATCGGCAATACAGGTACCAACGATGAGGACAGTGAAGCGGGCAATATCGACTTTAAACAGCAGGTATGGGCTGAGGGTCTCATTATTCGTGATGCGACAATGGTCACCTCAAACTTTCGTAACACCGAATCACTAAGCGACTACCTCAAGCGTCACGATACCGTGGCTATCGCTGAGATTGACACCCGTCAATTGACTCGTCTTTTGCGTGAGCAAGGTGCTCAAAACGGCTGCATCATGACCGCCTCAAATGGCGAGACCATCAGTGACGATGATGTACAGCAGGCCATCCAACTGGCAAAAGACTTCGCAGGTCTCAAGGGTATGGATCTGGCAAAAGAAGCGACTCATCCAGATGGCTTTGAGTGGACGACGGGTACGTGGGAATTATCCGACACCCTACTCAACCGCGATGCACCTGGTAGCCATGATAGCGGTACGGGCGGGTTCTATAAGCAGCTTGGTACCCATATCGAGCACAAATACAATGTCGTCGCCTATGACTTTGGCACCAAGACTAATATCCTACGTATGCTGGTCGATATCGGAGCACGCGTGACCGTCGTTCCTGCGCAGACGCCAATTAAAGACGTACTGGCGATGAATCCAGACGGCATCTTCTTATCGAATGGCCCAGGCGATCCTGCTGCTTGTGATTACGCAATCGACAGCGTGCGTCATATCATTGAAGAGACAGATATTCCCACCTTTGGTATTTGCTTAGGCCATCAGCTCGTTGGGCTTGCCAGCGGCGCGGATACGATGAAGATGAAGTTCGGTCATCATGGTGCCAATCATCCGGTACAAGATTTGGACACCGGTTTGGTGATGATTACTAGTCAAAACCATGGCTTTGCGGTTGATGAAACCAGCTTACCCGATAACGTCAAAGTCACCCATCGCTCATTATTTGATGGTACTAACCAAGGTATTGAGCTGACCAATAAACCCGTCTTTAGCTTCCAAGGTCATCCAGAAGCGAGTCCTGGCCCGCATGACGCTGCTGAATTATTTGCTAAGTTTGCACAGATGATGGATAAGAATAAAAAAGTTAAGACAACGATTTGAGTAAAATTGCCAACCTTGCCAAACCTATTATTGAAGGACACATCTAAATGCCAAAACGTACCGACATAAAAAGCATTCTTATCATTGGCGCAGGCCCCATCGTCATCGGCCAAGCGTGCGAGTTTGACTATTCAGGCGCGCAGGCGTGTAAAGCTCTTCGTGAAGAAGGCTACCGAGTTATTTTGGTCAACTCAAACCCAGCCACCATCATGACTGATCCCGATATGGCGGATGCCACTTATATCGAGCCGATTACTTGGCAAACGGTTGAGCAAATCATCGATGTCGAGCGCCCCGATGCCATCTTGCCGACGATGGGCGGACAGACCGCACTCAACTGTGCGCTAGATTTGGACAAGCATGGCGTACTCAAAAAATACAACTGTGAGCTGATTGGTGCGACCAAAGACGCCATCGAGATGGCAGAGGATCGTGAGCTTTTTGACCAAGCGATGAAACGTATCGGTCTGGAATGTCCGCGCGCTGAGACTGCCAATACCATGGAAGAAGCCTTTGCCACCCAAGAAAAAATGGGCTATCCGTGTATCATACGCCCCTCGTTTACTATGGGCGGCTCAGGTGGTGGTATCGCATATAACCGCGATGAATTTATCGAGATTTGCGAGCGCGGTTTTGATTTATCGCCAACTCATCAGCTCTTGATCGATGAGTCCTTGATTGGCTGGAAAGAGTACGAAACTGAAGTCGTTCGTGACAAAAATGACAACTGTATCATCGTCTGTACCATTGAGAACTTTGATCCGATGGGCGTGCACACCGGCGACTCTATCACTGTCGCCCCAGCGCAGACTTTGACAGATAAAGAATATCAAATCATGCGTAACGCCTCCCTTGCGGTACTGCGTGAGATCGGCGTTGAGACGGGCGGCTCAAACGTACAGTTCGGTATCAATCCTAAGACAGGCCGTATGGTCGTCATTGAGATGAACCCGCGCGTGTCGCGTTCATCAGCGCTCGCCTCAAAGGCAACAGGCTTTCCGATTGCGCGTATCGCCGCCAAATTAGCCGTCGGTTATACCTTGGATGAGCTGCAAAACGATATCACTGGCGGCGCAACGCCAGCGAGCTTTGAGCCAACGCTGGATTATGTCGTCACCAAGATTCCACGCTTTAACTTTGAAAAATTCCCGCAAGCAGATAATATCTTATCGACACAGATGAAGTCGGTCGGTGAAGTGATGGCGATTGGCCGTAACTTTCAAGAATCTATGCAAAAAGCACTGCGCGGCTTAGAGACGGGTGCAGATGGTTTTGATGAGCAAATTGACTTAGCTAAAGTTAGCACCAGCAAAGCTCGTAGCGAGATTACCAATCGCCTGACTATTCCAACGCCTGAGCGCATCTTTTATATTGGCGACGCCTTTCGTATCGGCATGAGCGTTGATGAAGTGTTTAAGCTGACCAATATTGACCCGTGGTTCCTCGTGCAGATTGAAGATATCATCGAGACTGAAACTCGAGTACGCGCGCTAGGCTTTGGCGGCTTAAATGAGACCAACCTTCGTCAGTTTAAGCGTAAAGGCTTGTCGGATTTACGTTTGGCGAAATTACTTGGCGTCTCACAAAAACAGCTGCGCAAAAAGCGTTGGGATTTAAACATCTATCCTGTTTATAAGCGCGTAGATACGGCAGCAGCAGAGTTTGCGACGAGCACCGCTTATATGTACTCAAGCTACGATAGCGAATGTGAGGCCAATCCGACTGACAAGAAAAAAATCATGGTTATCGGCGGCGGTCCCAATCGTATCGGTCAAGGCATTGAGTTTGATTATTGCTGCGTACACGCCGCTCTTGCCATGCGTGAAGATGGCTATGAAACCATCATGGTTAACTGTAACCCTGAGACGGTTTCGACCGATTATGATACCTCAGATCGCCTCTACTTTGATCCGATTACGTTAGAAGACGTGCTTGAGATCGTCCGTATAGAGCAACCTGATGGCGTCATCGTTCAGTTCGGTGGTCAAACCCCGTTGAAACTTGCCCGCGCTTTGGAATCAGCAGGCGTCAACATCATCGGTACAAGTCCGGATGCTATTGATCGCGCAGAAGATCGTGAACGCTTCCAGCACATGATTCATCAGTTAAACCTCATTCAGCCCTCAAACGCGCTTGCGACGAGCTTAGAGGACGGTTTAGTAAAAGCCAAAGACGTCGGCTATCCATTAGTCGTACGCCCCTCATACGTACTCGGCGGCCGCGCGATGGAGATTGTCTATAACGAAGATGAACTTAGACATTACCTGCGCACCGCCGTTCAAGCCTCTAATGAAGCGCCGGTACTGCTAGATCGCTTCTTAGACGACGCTATTGAAGTTGATGTCGATTGTGTCAGTGATGGCACTGATGTGGTCATCGGCGGCATCATGCAGCATATTGAACAAGCAGGCGTGCACTCTGGCGACTCAGCCTGTTCATTGCCACCTTACTCACTATCAGATGAGCTATGTGATGTCATGCGCGAGCAGACTATCGCTATGGCAAAAGAGCTTGGTGTGGTTGGCTTGATGAACGTTCAGTTCGCGGTCAAAGGCGAGACCGTTTATATCTTAGAGGTTAATCCTCGCGCGGCGCGTACGGTACCCTTTGTCTCTAAATGTATCGGTACCTCCCTTGCACAGGTTGCCGCGCGCTGTATGGCAGGCACGTCGCTCAAAGATCAAGGCTTTATGACGGAGATTGTACCGTCGTTTTTTGCGGTCAAAGAGTCCGTATTCCCCTTCGCCAAGTTCCCAGGTGTTGATCCAATCTTGAGCCCTGAGATGAAATCAACGGGTGAGGTCATGGGCGTTGGTAAAACCTTTGGCGAGGCCTTTTATAAAGCGGTTATTGGTAGTAATGAGCGCCTGCCTGGTTTGCCCACTGACGGCGAGAGCAAAACGGTCTTTATCTCGGTACGTGATAGCGATAAAGCGCAGATTGCCCCTATCGCCCGCCAGCTGGTTGATTATGGCTTTGATATCGTAGCGACCACTGGCACGCAACAGGTACTCGCTGATGCTGGTATTGACTGTCAGCAAATCAACAAGGTCACTGAGGGTCGCCCGCACATTGTCGATGCCTTGAAAAATGGCAAAATCGACCTTATTATCAATACCACTGAAGGCAAGCAGGCACAAGAGGATTCATTCTCTATTCGCCGCAGCGCTTTGCAAGGTAAAGTGTTTTATGTGACGACTCTAGGCGCAGCTGACGCAGTTTGTAAGTCTTACGCTATTGATTTGCCTTTCGATGTTTATAAGCTACAAGACTTGCATGCACAGGCCAAACCTATAGCTTAACTCAACGTGTCGAGCTTGACTTGTCAGGCGGTATATATTTACTCTATTGACTTAATTTGATAAATTCAGTAGATTAGGCGTAACGACAATTTTGTTGGCTTATACCCATACTTTTAAAAAAGCATAGTGGCAAGACTGCGACTATGCTTTTTAGTACGTCTGTTTCGCTCATGTAGCATTACTGGCTATCGTAGCGCTAAGCCCTCTCTTATTATTAGATTCAACCCCCACTAGCACCATCTCACTATCCGCTAGGAGTAGGAGGTGGTGTGATGTTATTGGTTAAAGGAAAAATCATGCAACGCTACCCTATGACTCTAGAAGGACACGCAGCTTTAGAAGCCGAATTAAAGCAGTTAAAAACGGTCGATCGTCCGCGTATTACTGCCTCTATCGCCGAGGCGCGCGAACATGGTGACCTCAAAGAAAACGCTGAATACCATGCTGCACGTGAGCAACAAGGCTTTTGTGAAGCGCGTATTCGTGATATCGAAGCCAAGCTTGGCGGCGCGCAAGTGATCGATATCTCAACCCTCAAACAAGAAGGCCGCGTGGTATTCGGTGTCACAGTCGTCATTGAAAACATGGACACCGAAGAAGAAAAACGCTACCAGATCGTAGGCGACGATGAAGCGGACTTTAAAGCAGGTAAAATCTCGGTCAACTCCCCTATCGCTCGTGGTCTTATTGGCAAGTCTGAGGGTGACGAAGCCCGTATCGAAACGCCAAAAGGCGTGGTCGAGTATGAGATCATGAAAGTGATCTATAGCTAATTTAGCTCAGCCTTAGCTTCGCTAACCTACCTCAACTGATTAAGGTGAGTTTACTTGATCATTTGGGGTATTTTTTTATTCAAATTACACAATGCTACTGTTTTAATTCCTTAAATTTAGTAAATAATCAGTTCAATTTTAATTAAATAGCTGATTAGTTACTTTATATAAAGGACTCTTACCACACTATTTATACCAATACTACCACGCAGCCAGTCAATGATATCAAGGCAATGGTGTCACTGCCGAATGGCGTACAGCTATTGTCACTAAACAAACTATTACCAACGCTTGCTACCACTGGCGGTGATAGTTACCAAACTATCCAGCAAGTTGGCAATACTATGGTCATACGCGCCAAGGTTCAATAAAAATAAAACTGAGGTTAAAAATAAAAAAATATTAAAGTTGATAAAAGGTCTGGTGGGCTAAGCATTTAGTCCACCAGACCTTTTTTTATGATAGCGTTTTGCTCATGGATATGGTAAAACGCTGCTTTAAGCTTAGGATATAACTGCTTGATGCAGTGACAAAAATATCTGAGATTTAGAAAATATCATTTTTCTTTATATAGAATTGGTCTATTAATTATATTATTAAGTTTTGTCATAAAAAAGATAAAACCAAAACCTAAGATTGACGTAGTGAGCACTCCTATCATGTTTTGATCGAAAATTAGGCTTTTAGTATCTTCGTAGGTTATTTGCAGATCCTCCTCTGCTCCCTCAACTTCTAAAACAACTAATTGTGGTAATTTATTGGATGCGCCTAAAAAATCGGGCTGATAGTACCATCCAATTTTTGCATCTTTACCGAGCCTTGGTTCAAGATATTTAGGGTCTATACACGATCCAGAGGTAATACTACCAAGCACATTATAGCTACAGCCATAAAGCGTTATCTGATTGGGGTCTTCGATAGATTGTAAGGCTATACTAAACCCTGTATCAGTGATGATACCCTCAGTGTATTGCAGTTCCGACTCCTGCGGAAAACCTCTACCTTGCCATTCCAAAAAATTGAGTACAATGATGAAGGATATCAACGAGACATTTAGAAACGTATCAAACTTTTGAGATGCTGATTTTTTTTTAAACTTATTTAGCATAGGATTTTCTTTAAAATATTATTCTGATGAGTTTATAGACTCAAGGTTAGAATGGCTACTGGAAAAATGGCTTATGGATAAAGCTACAAAGCTTAGCTTCTAAAATATATGTAAAGCCACTATTTACCACCTTACATATTCATAATACGACACTACTTGTCGTATTGTTTGGAAAATTCTCTCATGATTACAGTGACTTACAGAGCATTTTGGTAAAATAGCACCCTACTAACGAATTGGTAATCTCCTCTATGGCAACCATCAATTACGAAAGACTTCAAGGCAAACTCAACATCTTAGCCGATGCGGCCAAATATGATGTGTCTTGCTCATCATCTGCTGGCACGCGCAAAAATCAAGGCGGCGGTTTGGGTGATGCTTCAGCGACAGGTATCTGTCACAGCTATACTGAAGACGGTCGCTGCGTCAGCCTCCTCAAAATCTTACTCACCAATCATTGTATTTATGATTGTGCATACTGTACTTCTCGCAAAAGCAATGACACCCCGCGCGCGGCTTTTAGCGTTGAAGAAGTGGTTGATCTCACCATGCAGTTTTATCGTCGTAACTATATCGAGGGGCTATTTTTGAGCTCAGGTATTTTTAAGAGTGGTGACTATACGATGGAGCGCTTGGTTGAGGTCGCAAAGCTACTGCGTACTCGTGAGCGCTTTAATGGATATATTCATCTAAAGACCATTCCTGGGGCCTCAAAAGAGCTTTTATTAGAAGCAGGTCTGTACGCGGATCGTCTCAGTGTTAATATTGAAATACCGACCAAATCAGGTTTGGCACTGCTTGCTCCTGAGAAGTCGCATGACGAATTAAAAGCACCGATGGAAACGGTAAAGACTGAAATCATCACCATCCGCGAGAGCCAAAAAAAGCATAAAAAAGCACCGAAATTTGTACCAGCGGGTCAAACCAGCCAAATGATTGTAGGTGCGAGTAATGAGACGGATCTGCAAGTGATTCAGTTGTCTAGCCATTTTTATAAAGAGTATGATCTCAAGCGTGTTTACTACTCAGGCTACGTACCGATGCTCTCTGACACTCGCCTGCCAGCGATTGGCACGCCTGTCCCTATGGTACGCGAAAACCGTCTGTATCAGGCTGATTGGCTCATGCGTTTTTATGGTTTTGGTGCGCACGAAATCGTCGAGCCTGAATCCCCATTTTTGGACTTAGACTGCGATCCAAAGCTGGCTTGGGCGATACGTCATCGCGAGCATTTTCCGGTTAATATTCAAACCGCAAGCTATGACATGATCGTACGTATCCCAGGTATTGGTACTAGAACAGCGAGAAAAATCGTTAAAGCACGCAAATTCAATCAGTTGACCTTAGAGCACCTAAAAAAGATGGGAGCCGCGGTCAATCGTGCCAAGTACTTCATTGCCACGACGGGTAAAAACGAGCATCTATCGCATCTCACGCGTGACAACTTTCGCCAGTATGTACTTGCACAAACGCAAACCAAATACAAAGACCAGCGTAGTGGTCAGCTGGCACTGTTTTAATATGCTCGTAAGTCTTGCTCAAAACCATCAAATAGCTATAGGATGATTTATGTCGCAGCTTGTCTTAAAAGATAACTTTGCAATGAGTCAGGTGACGCCGACTATCTTGATATATGAGCCGACCTTTGAGGGTTGGCTCAGTGCGGTCTATTACGTCTATGAACACAAACTGCAAAACCATGAGCTATTGCAGCTTGTCGCCGAGGATCGCTATGTGCCCTCACTCATTAGCACGGCCACGACCCTGACAACTAGTGATGAGCAGGCGCAGCGCGTCCTCAAAAAACTCAATGCCCTGCTTGGCCGCTCTGGTATGCGCAAGCTCTTGTGGGGATTTTTATCTGAAAAAGATCATATTGGTACGACGCTATTTCATATCGTCAAATATGCGATTGATTTTCCTCGGCGCAATGTTTTGGAAGATTTAGGTCATCTAGACGTTTTGGAGTTGGTACAGACCGTTAAGTCTGTGCACCGCGAAAAACATCGTATGGAGGCTTTTGTACGTTTTGAGCATACCACTGACGATATTTATTTTGCGCGCATTGAGCCTGACTTTAACGTGCTGCCTATTATTGGTGAGCATTTTCGTCAGCGCTATCAAGATCAGCACTGGGCAATCTATGACTTAGCACGCGGTTATGGTATCTATTTTGATAAAAGCCTGAGTACACCGACGCGCCCTGCTGACTTACAGACTATCACCCATCTCGATGACGCGGTACTGCGTAATCCTGCCAGCATTCATAGCGAGGATGAGCAGCGCTATCAGCGCTTTTGGCAAGGGTATTTTACTAACGTCAATATCAAAGAGCGCAAAAACACTCGCCTGCATAGGCAGCACATGCCGCAGCGCTACTGGAAATATTTGAGCGAAAAGCAAATTTTGCCTGATGCTGACTACCTTCAAAAGAAAAGGTAAAAGAAAGATGCTAGCAAAAATGCTTCATTAAAAAGTATCAACAAAAAAACTCAACTTTATTTATAGAACTCAATCTAGTTATAAGGTTGAGTTTTTTGTGTTTATGACTGACAATATCATCTTACTATATTCTCAGCTTATTATATTTTATGGTTGTAGCCTTTTATTATGATCGTTATGCGCCTGCTCTCCTCCTTAAAACACGATGAATCCGAACGCGGTATCTTTCATCTTGGGCGTGCGCTGGTCAAAAACGGTCATACCTCTATCATCGTCGCCAGCGCTGACAAAGATAATGACCTCGTCAAGCGTTTGGAGCGTGATGGCAATATCTACCATCAACTGCACATGAATAAAAAGTCTTGGTTGTCACTATTACAGGTCAATACCCTGCGGCGTTTGGTCGAAAAGCATAGCCCTGACGTTATTCATATTCATTCAAGAACGCCTGCCTGGATACTGCATTTAGCGCTTAAAAGAGCCAAAATAAAACGTATGCCAAAGCTGGTCTCCACGATGTACGGCTTTTATCCGATCAATAAATACTCGCAAGCTCTGCTTGATGTCGATACTATCATCACCGTATCTGACAGCGTGACCAATTATCTAAAACGGGGTCTGCGCCGAGAAGAGGCCGATCCCAAAGTTATCAAGCGTATCTACCGCGGCGTTGATACGCGCCGTTATCCTTATCGGCATAATCCTTCGGTGTACTGGCTGCGTCATACCTTTGCAGAATATCCTGAGCTTGAACACAAAAAGTGGCTGGTATTTCCTACGATTATCGGCAATGAGTATGGTCAAGAATGGCTCATTGATATCTTGGGGAATCTGCAAGAAGACTTTCCGCTGATTCACGCTATTATTATGGATGAGGATTACCGAGAGAGCGATGTGGCGCATGAGGACTTTCGTCAGCGCGCTAATGCATTAGGTTTGGCTGAGCGTATTACTTATGTGGGTAGTAAGCGCAATGATATGCGCGAATGGTTGTCAGCGGCCAATATTGTCATGGCGCTAGCCAATCAGCCAGAATCTATCGGTATCAATGCCCTACAGGCTATTCATTTGGGTACGCCTGTTGTGGGCTGGGATCAGGCCGCTTTTAGTGAGATTTTGCAACCTTTATACCCGCAGGGACTGGTCAAAAAATACAATGCTGTTGCCCTTTGTAAAACGGTCAGGCATCAGCTTGAGAGCGTAACTCGGCCTGAGATGACCAACGAATTTACCATGCGTGAAATGATTAGCGAAACCCTAGCCGTCTACAACGCGCTACATGATCAGGCGCTACTTGAGGAACAATTGCTGCTCAATGCCTCTGCCGCCAAAAGAGTCAAAAAACAGCTCAAAGCGGACAATCCTATGGTGGAGTCTTCACACAAAAGGGTGAGCAATACCAAAGTTGAGCTATTAAAAAAGCCGCCAAAAGCTATGGGCGACTCTAAAATAATACTCAAAAAGCAAACAGGTCGCTCAAATCATTCAAGCACAAGCTCTAACCCTTCTCAAGAAAAAACGGTTAATAAAGAGGGCACTAACAAAAGTAGCACTCCTCAATAAGTCGTCGGCGTATGTGCGCTGATAACACGTGCAATACTATCGCTTGGATTCATGAACGTGTGCGGGCGATTGGTATCGATGACGTAGCTGTCGCCTTTGTTGAGCAGATAAGTCGTCTCATCGATTCGTATCAAAATCTTGCCCTCAATTACCGTGCCTATCTCCTCTCCCTCGTGCGCAATCTTCTCCTCAGTCGAGCTGTTCGGCTGATAAGTCTCTATCAAAAACCCTAAATTTTTAGTGGTACTATGGTTGTACACTTGCTTAAGTGATACGCGGCAGCCAGGCTCACTAAGCTCCAATAAATCCTTTGGCGTGACGACTACTCTAGCTTTTGGCTCTTGCCATTCATCACTAAAGAAGGTAGTAAGATCAGAACCTAACACCTCAAGTATCGCTTTTAAGGTATTGACCGCTGGACTGACTTTATTGCGCTCGATGGAGCTAATAGAAGTATTCGTGAGTCCCGCCATTCTAGCAAGTTTACGCTGAGAGTAGCCCTTGGCTAGGCGCAGCTGATTGACCTTTTTGCCGATATTCTCTTCTTGCAACTCGCTTTTTTGCGGAGTAGCGTGAGTATCTAACCCGTCATTTTCAGCTTCATTGTCTAAGCCGTTATCGATGTCGACGTCTTGATTGAGACTATTTGCACTGGCGCACGCCTCATCGTCACTATTGTCATCACTATCAATGGTGTGGTTATTACTAACCTCATCATCATTAAAAGTCGTTTTATGGTCTTGGTGCTTACTGCTTGGTAGATTTTTTGCGGGCATGGTCGATAAATTCCGTGAATAAAAACTTGGACAAGTGATCTTGCGCATAATTTAACTCAGGATGCCATTGTACACCAATCATGAATGGATGTTCTAATAAGCTTATCGCCTCTATCATTCCATCACGGGCGACTGCCTCAACGAATAGACGCGCGCCCACTTTATTAATAGCCTGCTTGTGTAGCGAGTTCACATGCCATGTGTCACCAAACGCTGCCAATCTGCCCTCAGGTTGAATGAGGACATCGTGTACGGGCTGATATTGTACCTCTAGAGGCTGGGTACTGTCCTCCAAATGCGGCTCAAAAAACCCCTCAACATCGCGCCAATCAGGGTATAGCGTTCCCTCAAAATAGACGTTCATCTCTTGATGCCCGCGGCATACTGCAAACAGGGGCACGTCATTTTTGTCCGCATAAGCAAGCAGTTTAAAGCTCAGCGCATCGCGGCCAAGATCTTGTTTTTCTTCAATGTGGGTCGCGCCGTATCTATCTGGAGCGACGTTGCTATAACTTCCTGTCAATAAAATCCCGTCAACCATAGTCATCAGCGCCTCAAAATTATCATCTTCAGCTGCCGTATTGGGCAATAAAATCGCATTGCCACCATAGTGCTGTACCGCATCGATATATTTTTGATATACCGACTGACCCGGTTGTCCATCGATCATCTTGTGACAAGATACGATGGCGATAATAGGTTTAGATGGCTGCATAAAATGATTCCTAAGTAGTAGGTAAAAATATAGTAGTAGGTGAAGTTGTAGTCGCGATACATTTTTGCTCTATTGAATTTAACACGGAGCTTATCAAAATGTAAACTATAAATCACACTTCTTTGTATTAATGATTAAAAACGACTTTTAAAGCCTATTTACGATACTTTTTAAATAAAAATTGACAACTATAAGTTTCGGTAATATATTGTAATTCATTAGCCATACTAAAGATAGCAATAGCATAACTCGCAAATGCGAACCGTCATTAGCTAAGTCACTCATTTGGCAGAAGAAATATAAGGTTAGCGTTTATTATCGATACGATTTATCACTCTGGTTTTATGATACATAGAACACAGTTTTTATTACTTCAACAGGAAAACGGATATGACGGCAACCAACGGAATGGTCGACTCTACAGACAATACACAATATGTTTATATTGCAGCAGGCGACATCAACGGCTTACTACGAGGTAAGCGTATTCCTTTTGATCAAATGGACAAAGCGCAAAACGGTAGTATCCGCTTGCCGCTCTCTATTTTGGGTGTCGATATTTGGGGCGCAGATGTCATCGAGTCCTCTCAGTCTAATGGCGATATAGACGCTATTGCTCGTCCTACTGGTCGTGCCGCTTTTCCACTATTAAATACTAGTGCGCCCTCATCACTATTGCCGGTTTGGCTCTATACCGAAGACAATGAGCCATATTATGGTGATGCCAGACACGTGCTCGATTACATCAGTAAACGCTTTAAAGCGCTTGGCCTTACGCCTGTTATGGCAACTGAGCTTGAGTTTTATCTGGTTGATTATGTTGAGGGCGAGACACCTAAGCCGCCTATTCGTCCAAAAAATGGTCTAAGGCTCAACAAAACCTCTATCTTAAGTATTAACGATCTACTGCAATTCGATGAGTTTTTGGATGAGATCTACGAGCAGTGCAAAAAGCTCGATATTCCAGTCGATGCCGCCTTAGCTGAAAACGGCTGCGGTCAGTTTGAGATAAATCTATTGCATGTCGATGATCCGCTCAAGGCCGCTGATGATGCGGTATTGTTCAAACAAGTGGTCAAAACTGTCGCCGCGCGCCGTAAGCTGACCGCCACCTTTATGGCAAAGCCCTTTGGTCTGCAATCTGGTAATGGCTTTCATGTGCATTGTAGCTTGCTCGACAAAGACGGTAACAATGTCTTTGATGATGGTAGTGATGAAGGCTCAGACATGCTGCGTCACGCCGTAGCAGGTCTGCTTGCAACGATGTCTGATTGCACCTTGCTGTTTGCGCCACATGTGAACTCTTATCGCAGATTTACCCCAGGGACACTTGCACCAAACAATGTGTCATGGGGCTATGAGAACCGTACGGCGGCAGTCCGTATACCAGGCGGCGACTCGCGCGCGCGCCGTATTGAGCACCGCGTATCAGGTGCTGACGCCAATCCATATCTTGTCTGTAGCGCCGTACTTGCCGGCATGCTCTATGGCATTGAGAATAAGCTTGCAGCGCCAAACCCTATCAATGATATTACTTATGATGAGACTGAGCTTAAACTGCTACCGTTAGATTGGCTCTCAGCGATTCGTAAGTTTGAAGAGAGCGATCTGATCGATGCGCTATTCCCAACCGAGATGATTGAGCTGCTCACTGCAGTCAAAAAGCAAGAAGCCAAGCGCTTTGCTCAGCAAGTTACCAATCTTGAATACCTCACTTATCTACAGGATGTCTAAGATGTCAAATAGCCCTATTACACCGCCCAATGAGCAAAACACGCAGATGAGTAAACCGCCTAGTCATGCGAGCAACAATACGCGCAATATTCCGCACTACTCTGACAAAGGAAAGTACCCTGACAGCTACTATGCTGCTAGTCGTAACCCAAAGCCTGATCGCCCCACATTAAAAGACGACATTCAGGCTGAGATCTGTGTGGTTGGCGGCGGCTATAGTGGCCTCTCAGCAGCGCTGCATTTGCTTGAGAGCGATCACGAAGTCGTGGTGCTAGAAGGCGCGCAGATTGGTTGGGGTGCTTCTGGTCGTAACGGCGGTCAAATCGTTAATGGGCTTAATGCTAGCCTTGAGAAGATCAAAAAGTCTTATGGTCAAGAGAACGCAGATTTTGTGGGTAAATTGGTCACGCGCGGCGGCAAAATCATTCGCCGCTTTATTCATGACTATAATATCGACTGCGATCTTAAAGAAAAAAACATTTTTGCCGCCTTTAATGCCAGTCAATTAAAGGACTTACAAAATACGCATACGCTGTGGGAGAGCCACGGTATGCATGATCGCGAGATGCTAGACAAGCAAGGCATCGAGCAGTATATCAATACCGACGCTTATGTCGGCGGCATCATCGATCACTCAGGCGGGCACTTTCATCCGCTAAACTTGGCGCTAGGCGAAGCGGCAGCTGTTGAGCAAAAAGGCGGCACTATCTACGAGAATACTTTGGTTGTCGACGTTGAGTATGGTGATGATGCGATCAAAATCATTACCGAGTTTGGCACAGTAACTTGTAAGCAAACGGTTATCTGCGGTAATGCTTATCTTAATAAGGTCATCCCCAAACTCACCGACCGCGTTATGCCAGTATCTACCCAGATTATCGCTACTGAACCTCTCGGTGATTTAGCTGATACGCTGATTCCCTCTGACGTTTGTGTCGAGGATGTGCGTTATATCTTGGACTATTATCGTCTATCAGCCGACAAACGCATGTTATTTGGTGGCGGCTCTGTTTACGGTGGTCAAGATCCTGCGGATATCGCTGCCAAAATCGTCCCTAATATGCACAAAATTTTTCCGCAGCTACGTGACGCTAAAGTCGATTACGCGTGGAGCGGTAACTTTGCCTTGTCATTTTCGCGCGTACCCCAGCTAGGTAAATTACACGAGCGTGTCTATTTTGCTCATGGCTATAGCGGTCATGGCGTCACCGGCTCGCACCTATTTGGTCAGATCTTAGCAGATGCTATCAACGGCAAAACTGATGAATTTGATACTTTTACCAAGATCCCATGGATACCCTTCCCAGGTGGGCGCGCGCTACGTGTGCCTTACTCTGTCATGGGATCGTGGTGGTATGCCCTAAAGGATCGCACTGGTTTGTAGTGGCTATATGAATCAAGCGATTTGTTTTACTTGTTAGCATGACCCCATCACAACAAAGGAGTGTTGTGATGGTTTTTGGCAAGTGGATAGATGACAACTTGCCGACCATAAATAAGAGTGATTTTGCTCTATAAAAATAATGAGCGTTTACAGGGAGTGTATTTATGAACATGAAACTCAACAAAGCAGTTGAGCAGCAGTATCATAATAAGCGAGTGTTTTTGACCGTAGTCGCAGCTGTTGCGATCTATCTTGTTTTTGCCTGGCTAGCCACTAGCCGTGATGCGGACCAGTCTTGGGGCGCATTGTCTTTATTACCGACCCTTCTTGTCCTAGTTACCGCCATTGTCTCAAGACGTCCTTTTGAGTCAATGATAGCAGGCTGCGTGGCGGGTCTTGTCATGCTCAACCCCTTTGACTTGGTCTCCCCTTTTGCGGACAATATCTCTTTGGTACTCGGTAATGAGACTATTATTTGGATTGTCCTTGTGTGTGGCTTGATGGGCGGCCTCATTCAGTTACTTGAGATCAGCGGCTGCTTGGATGGCTTTAGTGAATGGCTACAAAAAATTATCAAGTCACGCCGGCAATCCTTGTTAGCTACTTTTGCGTTAGGTGTCGTGGTCTTTATCGATGATTATCTCAACTGCCTGGCAGTATCGACCTCTGTCAAAAAACTGACCGATGTCTATCACGTCTCCCGTGAGAAGCTCGCTTACATCGTCGACTCTACCGCAGCTCCTATGTGTATTATCGTCCCTATATCGACTTGGGCAGTATACTTTGCAGGACTACTAGAAGAGAACGGCGTTGCAGGCGACGGCGAAGGTATTGGTCTTTATATTACTGCTATTCCGTATATGGCCTATGCTTGGTTTGCTCTACTTATCGTATTCTTGGTCGCTTATGGTATTTTGGGCGATTGGGGCCCAATGAAAAAAGCTGAAGCACGAGCAAAATCGGGCAACCCTGTCCCTGAAGCTTTTGTCGAGGAGCAACTGGTCTCTAACGTTAAAGCCAAACGCAAACTGTCATTTAAAGCCAATATTGCAAACTTTGCCTTTCCAATGATTTTGCTTATCGTCTCTACTATTTATTTTGAGATTGATTTGCTGCGCGGTGCCTTGTTGACCTGTTTTGTGACTGTCGTAGTGTACTGGGTACAAGGTATTTTAGCGTTCGAGACTCAAGTTGAGGCGATATTTAAAGGCTTTAAAGTCATGCTGTATCCGCTATCAACCGTTATCGGTGGTTTCTTTTTAAAAGAGATTAACGATGAGCTTGGTATGACCACGTACGTCATCGATGCGATCACGCCTTATATGACTATTATTATTTTCCCTGCGGTTATCTTTGCGGTTATGGCGTTCTTGACGTTTGCAACCTCTTCGAGCTGGGGTCTATATGTCCTTGCCATGCCGATTGTATTCCCGATCTCTTTGGCGCTTGGCGTAAGCACACCACTTATGATTGGTGCTTTACTGTCCGCATCCTCTTTTGGTAGCCATGCTTGTTTCTTTAGTGACTCCTCATTACTTGCCGCTCAAGGCGCTGGGTGCTCACCGATGCAACATGCCTTTACGCAGTTTCCCTATGCTCTGCTCGGTGCTGGACTGTCCGTTGTGACCTTCTTAGGTTTAGGGTTTTTGATGGCGTAAGCGGTAATAAGCGCAACTATTAACGATACAGTATTGTTACAACACAATGGGCAATTGCGAATCGGTAATTGCCCATTATTGATTACCAATTAAGTAAAACGGACACGTCGTGTTGTAGCGCAAGATTGGAATGATGTTTTCGCAGTCGGTATAGGCAAAGCACACCATAAAAAGCTATTTCAACTTCGCTGAATCGTTTTGGCCTATATTCTATTTATTATCACTAAAAGGAATCTTCTTATGCGTACGGTTACCGTTGCAACGACCCAAATGGCTTGTGGTTGGGATAAGCAAAAGAACATCGATACAGCAAGCAACTTGGTCACTAAGGCTGCAAAAGCGGGTGCCAACATCATTTTGCTGCAAGAGTTATTTGAGACGCCTTATTTTTGCCAAGTACACGACTTTGATTATTTTAAACTGGCAAGCACCGTCGAGGATAACGCCGCTATCACGCACTTTAAGACACTAGCGAAAGAGCTAAAAGTAGTCTTGCCCATTAGCTTTTATGAGAGCTCAGGCAATACCTTTTTTAATAGTGTGACCATCATTGATGCTGATGGCGAGGTACTTGGCACTTATCGTAAAACCCATATCCCAGATGGCATTCCTTATGCTGAGAAGTTCTACTTTACCCCAGGGGATACAGGATTTAAGGTGTGGGAGACCAAATATGCCAAGATAGGCGTGGGTATTTGCTGGGATCAATGGTTTCCAGAATGCGCGCGTAGTATGGCGCTAATGGGTGCCGAATTACTACTCTACCCCACAGCAATTGGCGATGAGCCCACGCTTGGTATAGAGTCAAAGGGACACTGGCAGCGCTGTATGCAAGGTCATGCGGCCGCCAATCTGATGCCCGTAATTGCCTCTAACCGTATCGGTTCAGAGACGATAACGCAAAACGGCACTGATAGCATCATGTCATTCTATGGTAGCTCGTTTATCACTGATGGGCGCGGCGAGATTATCAAGGAGGCATCAACAGATCAATCGGATATCATAAGTGCCAGTTTTGATCTGGATAAGCTTGCCCGTGATCGTCAGCAATGGGGCGTGTTTCGCGATCGTCGTCCCTCTATGTATGGCACTTTACTGACTCATGGCTAATCCGCGATTACCTCCAAAAGCTTATTAACCCAATAGTCTATTTACAAAGGTGGTTTATATGTCGACATCCAATAAACAAAGACAAGAACCCTTATCTAAAAGTTTAATCTTGGATTCTACTCCAGTCGCAGACGGCTTTTACATGCCAGCTGAGTTTGAGCCTATAGACAAGGTTTGGATGGTCTGGCCGCACCGGGCGGATAATTGGCGTGATAATGCAGTCCCTGCCAAAGCCGCTTATAGAGCAGTAGCATTGGCAATTGAGCCATTTTGCGCGGTTGCCGTGCTCGTCAATCCTATAGATTATCAAGAGTGCCGTGATAGCTTGCCTGAGAATATCGAAGTCATCGCTATGCTAAGTGATGATGCGTGGGCGCGTGACATTGTTCCGACGTTTTTGATTAATGATAACCGCGAGCTGCGCGCTTGTGATTGGGTATTTAATGCGTGGGGCGGCAACTATGATGGTCTGTACGCGCCTTGGGACAATGACGATAAGCTTGCTGCGCGCCTATGTGATTATTTAGATATCAAACGCTACCGCACAGACAACTTTGTGATGGAGGGCGGCGCGTTTCATGTTGATGGCGAAGGTACCGTGTTGACGACTCGCATGTGCTTGCTGAGCCCTGGGCGTAATCCGCACTTAAATGAGTCACAAATTGAGGACACCCTCAAAGCTTATCTAAATGCGCAAAAGGTGCTGTGGATAGACGATGGTATTGATCCTGATGAAACCACGGGACATATCGATGACATCGCTTGCTTTGCCCGTCCTGGCGAAGCGGTGTGTCTGTTCACCGACGACCCGACTCATCCATTCTTTGCCGCCACACAAAAAGCCTATCAGCAGTTATCACATATGACAGATGCAAAGGGTAGACGTTTAAAGGTGCATAAGCTGTGCTGTACCAAGGAGGCGGTTATCTTGCCCAAAAACTATAACATCGCGCCGTCTGAGGATGCCAAAGCGCGCCAATCTGGTGATTTATGTATTGCCTCGTATGCTAACTTTTTAATCTGTAATAACGCGGTAATCGTACCGCAATACGAGGATAGTAACGATAGCCTAGCGCTTGCCCAGCTTGAGAATATCTTTCCTCATCATCAAATCATAGGCGTGCAAACTCGTGAGATTGTCTATGGCGGCGGCAATATCCACTGTATCACTCAACAGCAGCCAGCCGGTCAGTCCTAGTCTTTTATGTAGTCAAAAGTGATACAAGACAAATGGGCGTAAGAAATACAGTAGCCGATCGTATCCGTCTAAGTAAGTCATTGATTTAATCAACATATTTTTGTCAATAGGTTTTGTTTAATCGATTATTTGCGTATAGGCATCTGTATCATATGCTATATTATCGTCATGAGTACGTAGGCAATTCTTGCTTACCCTCTAGTTATCATTATGATTTTTATAAAATAACTAAAATGGAATTTAACCCAAGGAACATATATGAGCGAATATCAAGTTACCAATCCCGCTACAGGCGAAGTTGAAAACACCTACACTACTGCCACCGACCAAGATATCCAAAATGCTATTGAAAAAGCAGACAGTGCTTATCAAGAGTGGCAAAAAACCTCGCTTGGCGAGCGCACAGATATACTCAATAAAGTAGCTGACATCTATGACGAACGTCAAGATGAGTTGGCACGTATCATTGCCACTGAAATGGGCAAGCCTGTCGCACAAGCCAAAGGTGAGCTTGGCCTAGTTGCGCAGATCTATCGCTACTATGCGGACAACGCCCAAGAGCTACTAGCGCCTAATACCATCGATGTGGATGAAGGCTCAGCTTCAGTCAAAAAACTCCCTGTTGGCGCACTGCTCGGTATCATGCCATGGAACTATCCGCACTATCAGGTTGCTCGCTTTGTCGCACCAAACGTCGTCGCTGGCAATACCATTATCTTAAAGCACGCGCCGCAGTGTCCCAATACCGCAGAAGTCATCGTTGATATCCTAAAAGATGCCGGTCTTCCAGAAGGCGTTTATAATAATGTGTATGCCACTAACGATCAAGCGGCGACTATTATTGAAGACAAGCGTGTGCAAGGCGTGTCGTTGACAGGCTCTGAGCGTGCAGGTGCAGCAGTAGCCAAAATAGCTGGCGGCGCGCTTAAAAAGGTCGTGCTAGAGCTTGGTGGTTCTGATGCCTTTATCGTGACCGCAGATGCTGATATCGCGCAAGCGGTGCAAAACGCTATTGTTGGTCGCTTCGGTAATACAGGACAAGCCTGTAATGCGGCCAAACGTCTGATTGTAGTAGAAGACGTCTATGAGCCATTTGTACAAGGCTTTACTGATGCGGTTCGCGGTATTTCAGCCGCTGATCCTATGCAAGAAGATACCTTTATCGGTCCTATGTCCTCACAGAGCGCTGCTGAAAATCTACAAAAGCAGCTTGATAGCGCAATCGAAGGCGGGGCTACGGTACTGGTTGAAGGCGGCATGAGTAATGACAAAGCAGGTGCTTGGTTTGCGCCTGCCGTCCTCGCTGATGTCGACAGCTCTATGAACGTCTATAGCGAAGAGCTATTTGGCCCGGTTGCTGTCGTTTATAAAGCGCGCGATATCGCTCATGCTATCGAGATTGCTAACGACGTACCCTTTGGTTTAGGCGCTTCTATTCAAACGCAAGATGCCGATCTCGCCGCTGATATCGCTGACAAGTTAGAAGTCGGTATGGTCACTATTAACGCTCCGTCTGGATCTGAGGCCAACACGCCATTTGGCGGTGTTAAACGCTCAGGATTTGGTCGTGAGCTTGGCACATTAGGTATCACTGAATTCTTAAACTATAAGCTTATTCGTGATAAGTCTTAATCTCTAGCTGCTTTAAAAAACTAATCTTTAAACAAACAAAAGCCTAACGTTATCGTTAGGCTTTTGTTTGTTTAAGATTCAAGACTTACCTTCTAGGTGGGTTTTGTGTGAGCCAGTGTTGATTGACTACTTTTAGCTCCTCAAGCTCTTTATCCATAACCACTTTGCTCTTACCTGGGTTTTTGATCGACTCATAGGCAAAGAAAATGATACCCAAAACTGTCCAGCCAATAAATATTGACCATTCAATACCACTAAGCGCGGATGGCATACCAGGTAGGTATAGCACGAATAAACCCAAGCTTAGAATAATAGTCACGACGCCGACCGCTTTACCCGCAGGGATTTTGAATGGACGTACCATATTAGGTTCACGATAACGCAATACCAAAAATGACAAGGCGACTAAGGTGTAGGCAATGACAACGCCAAAACCACCTGCGGTCACAATCCAAACCAGCATTTTGCGACCAAATAGCGGCGCAAGTGTTGCAAGTCCACCAATCAACAAGATCGCGTTGATAGGAGTGTTATGCTTAGGGTGCAGTTTACCCAAAAACGCAGGGAGCATGTGTGTTTTTGACATCGCATAAAGCAGGCGACTACCCCCAATCAAGAAGGCATTCCAGCTTGACATGATACCCAGTACGCCGCCGATGACCAATAACACTCCAGCCCATTTACCACTCCATGCCGTTTCCATCGCATCAGCGGTACCTAACGTAGAGGTTTCAGCTAGCGCTAATGGCAAGGTGACGCCCACGCTCCAAATAACAGCGATATACCAAATGACCGCAACGATCAAGGAGACAATCAAGAATTTACCAATGTTAGGACGAGTTAAGTCCATCTCTTCTGCAGCCTGCGGGATGACGTCAAAACCTACAAACATAAAGGGCACCATGACAATAACTGCCATAATACCGCCAATACCACCAACAAACGCAGGTGACAATTGAGCAGTACTATTCTCAGGCGTAAACAACACCGCGCCGATGAACAATAACACACCAACGATCAAAATACCTGCTACGGCGGTCTTTTGGAACCAAGCACTCACCTCTAGACCACGCGTATTGAGCCATGTGACTAAAATAGAGCCTGCCATACCGACGCCCGCCCAAGTCGCATAAACATCCCAGCCTGCCACATTCCACAGATAACCCTGATTATAATTGGGTATGAGGTATTCTACGACCGTCGGTAGCGCCACCGCTTCAAAGGCGACGACCGATAAATAGCCAAAGAGCATACTCCATGAGCAAATAAAGGAGACGTTGACCCCAAGTGCCCTATGCGTATACGTATGCTCCCCGCCTGTAATCGGCATGGAGGAGCATAGCTCGGCATAAGTGACTCCGATCATGACGACCGCAATACCACCGATCAAAAACGCAGTAATCGCGCCCCAAGTCCCTGCTGAAACCACCCAGCCGCTGGCTAAAACGACCCAGCCCCAACCGACCATGGCCCCGAATGCTAGGGCGATAATATCGACCACCCCTAGCGATTTTTTCATTGCAGACATAGTGTGCTCCTTGTCCGTATGTCATCCTTGATAATAAAACGACAGCGTGTGCTGGCGTACTCTCGATATGTCTTTTGTGTTAACTGTTTTTCATTACTGCTTATGAATCTTGCTTTTCACAAAAATAAAAGCGCCTTATCATGCAAGGCGCTTTTGCTAAGTTTAGTACTAGGACATCAATCCTAAAAGCAACCTTGCTACTCTGAAATCATATACTGCAAGCGATTATCTTAATTATTGGTCAACATATATTAACTAATATAACGTAATTCATTATATTTATATATTAAGATTTTAAAATATTACCAATAATGTCGAGTCCTTCTTGCAAGACCTCATCTTCAACGGTGAGCGGCACCATCACGCGAATCGCATTGCCATGCATACCACAAGAGGCGAGTAATAAGCCATGCTCAAACGCTTTGGCTTTTAGAGTGGCAGTCGCTTCAGCATCAGGTTTGCCATCACTATCGATCAGCTCAAAGGCAAGCATCGCGCCTTTATGGCGAATATGACCAATACTACTTAGGTTCAAACCCTTGACATAAGCCGCTATCTTGTCACCGATTTGGATACTACGCTCAAGTAGGTTTTCCTCTTCGATGACCTCAAGTACCGCTAACGCCGCCGCGACAGCGATAGGGTTACCGGCATAAGTACCACCAAGACCGCCAATTTGCGGGGCATTCATGATGTCCGCGCGTCCTATGACGGCTGATATGGGGTAACCGCCTGCCAAACTCTTGGCGCTAGTCATCAGATCAGGCTCAACACCTAGCTGCTCGGTGGCAAATAAAGTACCCGTTCTGGCAAAGCCGCACTGTACCTCATCAAAAATCAACACGATGCCGTATTCATCACAGATAGCTCGCAATGCTTTGGCAAAGGATGGCGTCACTTGGTGAAAACCGCCCTCGCCCTGTACGGGCTCAATGATCATTGCCGCCACTTCAGTAGGATCGATATCAGCTTGAAAGATCATATCTAAGCTATGCAGTGCTTGCTCTTCTGTGACGTTAAGCTCTTCTGCTGGAAACAGTGCATGAAACACAGGACCTGGCATTGGACCAAAATTCTTTTTGTAAGGGATGACTTTACCCGTCAGGCTCATGCACATTAGCGTACGACCATGCCAGCCGCCGACGAATGAGATAACCCCTGGACGACCTGTTTTAGCGCGAGCAATCTTGATACAGTTCTCAACCGCTTCTGCACCAGTCGTCAAAAAGAACGCGCGCTTTTCACCGCTAATCGGTGCTTTTTCGCATAACTTTTCGGCGAGATCGACATAGATCTCGTAGTTGATCATTTGCGCGGCAGTATGGGTGAATTTATCGACCTGCTCATGGACGCGCTGGGTAATCTTTGGATGGCTGTGACCTGTGTTTAGTACTGAGATACCGCCGACAAAATCGATATAGCGATTGTCTTCTACATCCCAAACTTCAGCGTTTTTGGCACGCGCGGCAAACACAGGAAAGGCGACGCCAAGTCCAGTTGGCAAAACCGCTTTGCGGCGAGCAAGTATATCTTTATTAGTCATATTAGTAGTCGTGGTCATGAGACTTGTCCTTTTATTAGCACTCATTAGATTTTATGGTTTTAACTTTTCGCTCTTAGCGTTTTTATATGCTGTCAAGCTGGTACTAGCTAACATCAGAGCACCAGTATTTGGTAACGACGTACTCATCGATACCGTATTTTGAGCCTTCACGGCCAAAGCCTGACTGTTTGACGCCGCCAAAGGGCGCGACTTCTGTGGAGATTAGACCCGTATTGTGACCGACGATGCCGTACTCTAGACCTTCGGTGACGCGCCATGCACGGGCAAAATCTGAGCTATAAAAATAAGCAGCTAAGCCGTAGATAGTGTCATTGGCCAAGCGTATAGCTTCGCTCTCATCACTAAAGGTAAAAATAGTAGCGATGGGGCCGAAGATCTCCTCGGTAGCGATATCCATGTCCGTGTTTAGATCGGTGACCACAGTTGGGTTGTAGCTTAGCCTTGATGCCTCATTGGTGCTACCGCCTGTGATAAGCGTCGCGCCTTTGTCCAAAGCGTCCTTGAGTAGCGCTTGGACTTTCTCTAGTGCTTTTTTGTTGATTAGTGGCCCAATATCAACGCCTTCGCTCATGCCATCCCCGACGTTAAGCTCAGCGACCTTTTTGACAAAGACCTCTAAGAATTTGTCTTTAATGCTATCTTGTACATAAACGCGATTGGCGCAGACACAGGTTTGACCAGCGTTACGGAATTTGGAGGCGATAAGACCATCAGCCGCCTTTTCTAAATCGGCATCATCAAAGACGATAAATGGCGCGTTACCGCCTAGCTCTAGTGAGAGCTTTTTGATAGTAGGCGCACACTGAGCCATCAAAGTACGACCGACCTCGGTTGAGCCTGTGAATGAGAGCTTATGAATACGGGCGTCCCCTGTTAGAATGTCACCGATGACCGATGATTTGCCCGTGACCACTTGAATGACGCCTGCAGGAATACCAGCTTGCTCTGCCAATACGCCTAGCGCTAATGCTGAAAATGGGGTTTCGGTTGCAGGTTTGATAATCATAGTGCAGCCCGCAGCTAAAGCAGGCGCAGCTTTACGAGTGATCATCGCCGCTGGAAAGTTCCAAGGGGTGATCGCTGCGCACACACCAACGGGCTGCTTGAGAACAACGTAACGCAGTGATGTTTTGGTGGCTGGAATGACGTCGCCATAGACGCGCTTGCCTTCCTCAGCGAACCAGCGGATAAAGCTATTAGCATAGCCGATCTCGCCGCGCGACTCAGTGAGCGGCTTGCCTTGTTCAGCGGTCATCAAGATCGCAAGATCTTCTTTGTTATCATCGATGAGGTCTGCCCATTTTTGCAATAGATCACAACGCTCTTGCGGGGTTTTGGCTGCCCACCCTACTTGTGCCTCATGAGCATATTCAACCGCTGCATTGACGTCCTCGCTCGTCAGACTTGGTACATGACCGATGACATTACCGTTAAAGGGGTTCGTAACGTTGATCGTCTCAGCATCACTTGCCGCATGCCAGCCGTCTTTGATTAAGCACTGTTGTTTGAGTAGCTCTGGATTCGATAACGAAAATGAAGTATCTGACATAGTAACGCTCCCTGTTAATGATAAATGTGATGACTAGCAAACTATATTCAAAAACTTATTTTATTTAAAACTTGTATTGAATGTTACAGAGTACTTATAGTCATAATTAGTGATTGCTAAGACTTTTATTGTTCAATATAATGAACAACTATTCTATATATGAGACATCATTATAGGAAGAGTGAGATGACTTTTGCAACCCCTATTACGACTTTCGTTGCCATATAAATGTTTGCTCAATTTATCTTATTGATAACCCTTCATTATCATTCAATTCTACTTGTTATTATTTACCTTTATTTATAGGTCACTTATGAGCACGATTGCCGTCCCTGCATTAGATAAAACCTTTCAGATACTAGATTTGATTACCGCAAGCACCCAGCCCTTGAGCGCCGCTCATATTGCCAAAGAATTAAGCCTGCCGCGCAGCTCAACTCATAATATTTTGCAAAGCTTGCTGGCCAAGCACGTCATCTATAAAGACGCAGACAATCGCTTTCATCTGGGGTCATACCTTTTGTATTGGGCTGGTAAATACGAGCAGCAGCAAGGTATCATCCAGCTTTTTAAAGACTTGATCATGCACTATCCAATACTGCTTCAGCATACGGTGACTTTATCGAAACTTGATATGAGTGAGGTGGTGTTTTTGGCCTGTCATGAAGCGCCAGCGCCGCTGGGCTTTACCTTTCGCGCAGGCGTACGAGTGCCAGCGGTATTCTCGGCAACAGGCAAAGCCATGCTCTCAACCTTGCCTATGCATCAAGTCAAGTCGCTCTATGAAGACGGTTTACCAAAGGCCATTACTCCTAATAGCGTCGATAACTTTGCTCGGTTGTCCGATGAGTTCACCGCCATTCATAGTAGCCGGATCTCTTTGGATGACGGTCAGCTGCGTGATGGCATGTACTGCTTAGGGACGTACATACGTAACGCGGCAGGCAACGCGGTCGCAGGCATGGCAGTGAGCTTTTTACAAGTGGAGTACGACGCCAAACGCGAAGAGGTCAGCGCCGTATTGATTGAACTAGCCGAGCAGATCGAGCAGCGCTTGGGCTTTTTGCCTAATCGCTAATAATCAATGGTGAACAGGTATTAGCAAATGGTTAACAACCTTTTTTAATCACTCGCGCGGCTTTCTATTAACCCTGATAAGAACGCATTTAGATTATCATCCAGCTTTTGAATATAATAACCGCCCTCGACCAAGACGATGATAGGCTTATTTAGCGCCATCATTTTTTGTGCCAAGATTTTGAAACCCTCAGTGCTGACTGAACACCTGGCTTCTGGATCGTCTTTGTAAACATCAAACCCTAACACGTGTACGATAACGTCAGGATCGAATAGTTCTACCGCTGCAATAGACTGATCAACATAGTCAAAAAAGCCTGCCTCATCAGTACCGTGCGGCATCGGAAAGTTGATGTTGTAGCCTGTGCCCGCGCCTCTACCTCTCTCAAACTCGTGCCCAGTAATCGCAGGATAAAAGTTGATCGGACTGCCATGTACTGAGGTATAAAGCACATCGCTGCGATCATAAAATATCTCTTGGATACCCTGACCATGATGCATGTCGGTGTCGATAATGGCTATCTTTGAGTAATTTTGGCGCAGATATTCGGCGATGATGGCAGCGTTATTTAGATAACAAAATCCACCAGCAGCGCTTTTACGCGCGTGATGACCGGGCGGACGTGAGAAGCACAACTGCACGTCCCTGTCACCGCTATCATCGCTTAGTAGCGCATCAGCTGCTGTCAACGCGGTTTGCGCCGACCAGTAGATAGACGTCCACGAATGTTCGCTAATAGGCGCACTATCATCAGCTTGGTACTTAGCAGCCTTTGCCATGATACCCAAACCAGGATTGTCATAAGGCACAAATATTCCGGTCTGTACTTGCGGCCCTAAATCCTCCTCTACTGCCATCCACTCGCTATAGCCGTTTTTGAGAAAATCAACATAACCAAAATCATGTACCGCGAGTATCGGCGTCATGCCTAAATCTCTAGCAGTGGTTACGCTTAGTCCTAGCGCTTTTGGCGCTTTGAGCAGCTCGGTCATACGCTCTGGTATCTCTAAGGGCTCATGCATTTTGCCATAAGAATAATACGGCAGTGGCCGGTGCAGACTGAGATTATCGTGACTATATATTTTCATTTTATTTTTCATACTAAGCATTCCTTTGTCTAAAATTCATTGTTTATACAATCCCATCGGCGCGCAGCTTAGCGATAGTGTCGGTGTCATAACCCAAATCAGCAAGCGTACTATCGGTATGCTCGCTCAAACGCGGCGGCGGCGTACGATAACTGACAGGTGACTCGGATAATTTAATCGGATTGCCCAGCGCTCGTACGGGACTGCCCTGCTCTGCAAAATCGACAATCATACCGCGCGCCTGTGCTTGCGGCGTAGCTAGCGCTTCACTAACGTTGTTAATCGGACCACAGGGTATGCCTGCTTGATTTAAGGCATCTAACCAATAATCACGCGGCTTTTCTGCGAACTTAACTACCAGCTCGTCACATAATACCTTGCGGTTTTTGACGCGAGCGGGATTAGTGGTAAAACGGCTATCGGTATGCCAGTCCATATCCATAAGCTCACATAGCTTGGCAAATTGACTGTCATTACCACAAGCTAAGATAAAGTGCTGATCGCTCTCGCCTGCGAACACTTGATAAGGGACAATATTGGGATGCTGGTTGCCAAGTCTTGGCGGCACTTTGCCTGATGCTAGATGATTCATGCCGACATTGGCAAGCATAGCAAGGGCGCTGTCGAGTAGCGCCACATCAACGTGCTGACCGCGACCTGTCCGCTGGCGTGCTATGAGCGCGGCTTGAATACCGATAGTCAGCTGCAAGCCTGCAAACAAATCAACGACGGCCACGCCAACCTTGTGCGGCTGACCATCACTAGGTCCTGTGATGCTCATCAGTCCTGATTGACCTTGAATAATATAGTCGTAACCTGGGCGCTTAGCATCAGGACCCGTCTGCCCAAAGCCTGTCAATGAGGCGTAGATCAGACGCGGGTGTTGCTCCTTGAGGCTGTCGTAATCTAAGCCATACTTTTTGAGCCCGCCGACTTTAAAGTTTTCGACGACGATATCGCTATCGCTAATGAGCTGTCTGATAATCTCTTGACCCGCTTTAGTTGTAATATCGACAGTGAGTGATTTTTTATTGCGATTGATAGTTGCATAGTACGCAGAAGTGCCATCGCTAAAGGCAGGCGGCGCCCAGTGCCGAGTCTCGTCACCAATACCCGGACGCTCAATCTTAATCACCTCGCAGCCCAGATCTGCGAGAACCTGCGTACAAGATGGCCCTGCTAGCACTCTGGATAAATCTAAGACCTTTATCCCTTGTAAGGCGCCTTGATTATCCTTATTAATCGTGTCGTTATTATTTTGAACCTTGGCATCTTTTATATAGATATCATCCATAATAGTCTCCTTATCTCGAAACGTTCTGCGGTGCTGTTTTCGAATAATTAAATAAAACTAAAAAACGCACGCGACCATTAAGCCTTGAGTAGCCAAACAGTAACGTGCGTCATTATTTTTAAATCGTGCTTTTTAGTGTATTAAAAAAAAGCTTGAATACCCGTCTGTGCACGGCCTAGGATCAGTGCATGAATATCATGCGTACCCTCATAGGTATTGACCGCTTCTAAGTTCATCACGTGACGAATGATATGATACTCATCAGAGATACCGTTACCGCCATGCATATCACGGGCAACGCGGGCGATATCAAGCGCTTTGCCGCAGTTGTTACGTTTAATGAGTGATATCATCTCAGGCGCGGCGTTATGCTCATCCATCAAGCGACCAACGCGTAGAGCCGCTTGTAAACCAAGCGCAATCTCTGTTTGCATATTAGCAAGCTTCAATTGCACCAATTGCGTCGCCGCTAATGGACGACCGAATTGCTTACGATCAAGGGTGTATTGACACGAGGCTTTCCAGCAAAACTCAGCTGCGCCCATAGAGCCCCATGCGATACCGTAACGCGCTTTATTCAAGCAGCCAAAGGGACCGCTTAAGCCGCGAATATCTGGGAAGGCGTTGGCTTCTGGGACGAATACTTTGTCCATGACGATCTCACCGGTGATAGACGCACGCAGGGAGAATTTGCCTTCAATCTTCGGCGCTGATAGACCTTTCATACCCTTATCTAAGATAAAGCCGCGAATCTTTTCTTCGTCATCTTTTGCCCAGACGACAAATACATCAGCAATAGGACTATTGGTGATCCACATCTTGCTACCAGTGAGCTCATAACCGCCATCAACAGCGCGTGCACGCGTCGACATAGAGGCAGGATCTGACCCTGAATCAGGCTCTGTCAGACCAAAGCAGCCGACATACTCACCTGTTGCCAGCTTTGGTAGGTACTTTTCTCTTTGCTCTTCGGTACCGTACTCATGTATCGGATGCATCACAAGGCTTGACTGGACACTCATCGCTGAGCGATATCCTGAATCTACCGCCTCGATCTCTTTAGCGATTAAGCCATAAGCGACGCTAGATAATCCTGCACAGCCATATCCTTCGATCGTTACGCCGAGCAGTCCCATTTCACCCATTTGACGCATAATATTGCGATCAAAGTTCTCATTGCGATTGGCCTCTAGGATGCCAGGCATCAGCTCTTTTTGAAAAAACTGACGCGCGCTGTCAGTGACCATGCGCTCTTCGTCAGTTAACTGATCACGAAGTAAAAACGGATCTTCCCAATCAAAGCTTGGGCTAGCATTAGTACGGGTGTTGGTAATAGGTGCCATGTCGTGCTCCTTGACGTGCGGTTTGGTTGAATCGCTCAATCTTGTCAAACAAATTAAATACTATACTTGACGTTGAAGTTTCACTGTGCGAAACTAAGTTTCATAATGTAAAACTATTAAAGCAGAAATAATTTGACTTGTAAATACTTAATTTAAGTTTGGGAACACCATGACTAAAAATACAATGGCAAATGTCTCCTTGTTGTCGCGCACTACGGATCTACTTAAGCAAAGTAAAGTCGATGAAGACCGACAATTCGTCGCCGCTTTGGGTCGCGGATTAGCTCTATTAGCAGCTTTCGAAAACGATGAAGTATTGAGCCATCAGCAACTGTGTCAGATGAGCGGACTACCTAAGGCCACGGTTACTCGCCTAATTCATACCTTAACCGCGCTTGGGTTTTTGCGTACCACGCCGCATGGTCATTATCAGCTTGGTAGCAGCGCGGTACGTCTGGGCGCATCGGCATGGAGTCGTCATGATATGGTAGCAATCGCTGAGCCTTTACTGCGCCAGTTCGCCATTGACCATGAAGTATCAGTCAATCTAGCGACAGAGGTTGAAGGCGAGATGCGTTACTTGGCGTGTCATCGTAGCCCCGCGCGCCTGTCGGTTAATCTACAAGTGGGCTCTGCTGTCCCCATTGATAAAACCGCTATCGGACGCGCTTTTTATGCAGTCAGTACGCCGACTCGGCAAAGCGTCATTGATAGTAAGTTGCAAGATCAGCTAAATAAAGAACACTATCAGCAAGCACAAAGTATGTTAATTAAGGCGACGAAATTCTACGAGGCAAACGGTTATACCCTATCAGACGGTGAGTTCTCGCCCGATATCTTGGCAGTAGCCGTTGGCGTATTCGATACCACTACAAGTCATTATGGCTATTCGCTCAATGCTAGCGTGCCAAGGGCGAATTGGGATGCGGATGAGTATGCGGCACAGATTGTGCCAAAGTTGCAGGCGTTGGCTGAGCGGATTGGGCGCGCTTAAATATTTAATAAACGACCAAACATTAGCTTATCGTTACTCAACTATCATTTAGTCGCTATATTATCGAGTTATAATAAGGCGTGTTGTTTACGCAACCGCTTATCGCCTTTTTTTGTTTCTAATAGCTGAGCTTGTCATGCCCCAATCTCGTACCAACCTAAACGCTGAACCTAAATCAGACTCCTACCTCATTGGTCTTTTGCTACGCTATAGCACCTTGGCTGCAGCCGCTTTACTCTTTTTGGCAGGCTTACTGTTGACCAACTGGTGGCTGATTATTATCGGTGGGGCATTAGTCGCCATCGGGGTTTATGATCTCATTCAATCCAAGCATTCTATATTAAACAACTACCCTATCGCCGGTCACATCCGCTATGTGCTTGAGGACTTTCGTCCTGAGATTCGCCAGTATTTACTTGAAGATGATAAAGAACAAGTCCCGTTTTCACGCCAGCAACGTGCGCTTGTGTATCAACGTGCCAAAAATGTCAGCGATACCAATGCTTTTGGGACACTAGATGATTTATATCATCATGGTAAAGAGTGGTTTTTGCAATCGGCAGTTAGTCACCCATTAGAAAAACAAGACTTTCGCATTACGGTTGGTAACGAGCATTGTCAGCAGCCGCATGACATGTCGGTGTTTAATATCTCGGCAATGAGCTTTGGCAGTCTGTCTGCCAATGCCATTATGGCACTCAATCAAGGCGCTAAGATCGGCGGCTTTACTCACGATACTGGCGAGGGCGCGATTAGTCCGTATCACCGCAAGTTCGGTGGTGATCTGATTTGGGAGCTGGGTACGGGTTATTTTGGTTGCCGTACTGATGATGGTAGCTTTGATGCGCAGACTTTTCGTGACAAAGCGATCGATCCTCAAGTTAAAATGATTGAGATTAAACTTTCACAAGGCGCCAAACCAGGTAAGGGCGGCGTTCTTCCTAGTGAAAAAATCACTCAAGAGATTGCAGATACGCGCCAAGTTCCTATGGGTCAAGATTGCGTATCGCCCTCCTCCCATAGCGCATTTAGCACGCCACTCGAACTTGTCGCATTTTGGCAGCAATTACGCGAATTATCAGGGGGTAAGCCTGTCGGCTTTAAGCTATGCGTCGGGCAACCTTGGCAGTTTATGGCGATTGTCAAAGCGATGATGGAGACTGACAACTATCCTGATTTTATCGTTATTGATGGCGCTGAGGGTGGTACAGGAGCTGCCCCTGTCGAGTTTATGGATAATGTCGGTATGCCGCTGATTGATGGGTTTTTACTCGTGCATAACACTCTAGTTGGTGCTGGTATTCGTGACAAGATTAAGCTTGGTGTTAGTGGCAAGATCGTCTCAGGCTTTGATATTGCCCGCTTTTTGGCTCTGGGTGCAGATTGGTGTAACTCAGCGCGCGGCTTTATGTTTGCAGTGGGCTGTATTCAATCGCGCTCATGCCATACCAACACTTGCCCGACAGGCGTTGCGACTCAAGACCCGTATCGCCAAAAGGCGCTTGATGTACCGAGCAAAGCTGAGCGCGTAGCAAGCTTTCACAAAAACACCCTCAAATCTCTCGCCAGTATCGTAGGTGCAGTTGGACTTGAGCATCCTAGTCAATTAAAGCCCTATCATATCGCACGGCGCTTAGATGACGGTCAGATCAAGCTACTATCTAAGTTTTATTACTTTACAGACGAAGGCGCTTTACTCGATCACAGTGCGCGCGCAGATGTCTTTAACCAGATGTGGGTGATGGCGGATGCTCATACCTTTTTGCCTGATAACGATGCGCTTATTGCTTACAACAAAGACTCGCGAGATAAAGGTAAAAAAACTCGCAGCTACGGTATAGAATCTATTGAAGACGTTACAGAAGATATCAATGAGAACCTAAAGTAAGTATGTACCCTATTACTATCATGGCAAACGTTACTGTCTTTTTGGGATTAACGCTGAGCGCTTGCCAGCCTGTTGATTCAAATATCACAGACATATCGAATAAAGACTGGTCATGCTCAAGTCAAGATAGCCCTTTTAGCTATAGTGCGTGTCAGATTAGTCAAGAAGCGCTTGCTGGCGATGACTATCAGCTCAAACTGTTTTGGCAAGATGATAAAGAGCAGACGCTTTTGAGCTTTGATACGCTTTTAGCTCGCCTACCAGATGAGCAAACCCTAGCCTTTGCGATGAACGCAGGTATGTATAATCAAGCATATGCCCCTATTGGTTATACGGTAATAGAGGGTCAAGAGATTCGCGCGCTTAACTTAAACGAAGGCGGTGGCAATTTTCATTTATTGCCTAATGGCGTATTGTGGTGGAATAAAGCAGGCTTAGTACAAATTACTGAAAGTAATGTTTTGGATACGTTAATTAAAAATGGTGAAGCAAGACCCAGTTACGCCACTCAATCAGGACCGATGCTAGTCATAAACGGCGACATTCACCCAGAGTTTAATGCCGATAGCACTTCACTAAAATTTCGTAACGGTGTCGGTGTTTGTGAGGATGGTAGCGTACAGCTCGTTAATAGTAATGAGCTGGTGAACTTTTACGCTTTCGCTTCTTTATTCAAGGACAATTTAAACTGCCCAAATGCGCTATTTTTGGATGGCGGTATTGCCTCTGCGCTCTACGCGCCAAGTATTGATAAACACGACAAAAAAGAGATGGGCGTGATGGTTGGAGTGGTCATAAACAAATAGCGCCTCAAACCTTTGGGTTTAAAGCGCTACGATAGCACAAGGATAAAAAATCAACGCGCCAAATAAGACGTCATGTCCTCAACGCCATGCAAAGTCATGGGATACATCTTATTATCGAACACTTTTTTTATCTCATTGATGGTTTGTGTATAGTGCCAGTAGGCGGGGTTCTCAGGATTAAGCCAAGCGACTTTATCAAAGTGATCGAGCACCCGCTTGAGCCACACTACCCCTGCTTCGTTATTCATATACTCAACACTACCGCCGACCGTCATCAGCTCGTATGGCGACATTGACGCATCTCCAACAAAGATAACCCGATACTCGCGCCCATATTTATTGAGTAGCTCATAGGTCGGCATACGCGCGCTATGGCGGCGATTGTTATCTTGCCAGACATAATCGTATAGGCAGTTATGAAAGTAAAAAAACTCTAACGTCTTAAACTCGTTTTTCGCCGCAGAAAATAACTTCTCTAGAGCCTCAACATGAATGTCCATACTACCGCCAATATCAAATAGCATGAGCACTTTGACGCGGTTGCGCCGCTCGGGCTGCATATGGATATCGAGTACGCCTTTTTTGGCAGTGCGTTTGATAGTCTCATGGATATCTAGCTCATCGTCACTACCGGTGCGGGCAAACTGGCGTAGATTACGTAGTGCCATCTGAATTTGGCGCGTGCCGAGCAGATTGTCATCGTCAAGATTGCGATATTTACGCTGCTCCCATACTTTAGCAGCGCTGCGCTTACGCGACTCCCCGCCCACGCGCACGCCCTCTGGATGATCGCCATAAGCACCAAAAGGTGATGTGCCGCCCGTACCGACCCACTTGCTGCCGCCTTGATGACGCTCTTTTTGCTCTTTGAGACGCTCCTCAAGCGCCTTCATGAGCTCCTCAAGTGAGCCGTACTTTTTTAGTAGTTGCCGCTGCTCTTCGGTGAGGTTTTTGGGATCAAGTTTTAGATCTAACCACTCCTGTGGCACATCCGTGAGCTTGCCCATCAACTCATCGATATCTAAGCTGTCGACGCCTTCGAAATAATCTGCCATCGCCCGATCAAACTTGTCAAAATGACGCTCATCTTTGACCATACACAGTCTGATAAGTCGATACATATCCTCACGACTGGCAAAGGCAGGCAGCTTTGTGTCCGCTTCCTGTGATGATAATGCGTGCTGCATCATCAGGCCTTTATCCAGCGCTGCGTTGAGATCGAGTAGCTCACGCGTACTGACGGGTACGCCATAAGTGCGCAGGGTATAGAATAATTTTATAAACATAAAATACCTATCTGGCAGGTGTTAACGGCGCATCATATTGGCAAAGCGCTGTAATAAATTGACATCGGCTTCGTTTTTGAGCAGAGCGCCATATAATGGCGGAATAGACTTTTCACCGCGCAAATTCTCTTCTAACTCTTCTTGTGCCATGTCATCGGCGAGCAACAATGTGAGCCAATCAACCAGTTCTGATGTTGAAGGCGGTTTTTTAAGACCTTGGATATTACGTAGCTTATAGAAGATATCAAGCGCATCATTGACCAGCTTTTCTTGAATATTAGGAAAATGCACGTCGATGATTTGACGCATGGTTTGCTCTTCAGGGAAGTCAATATAATGAAAGAAACAACGACGCAAAAACGCATCGGGTAGCTCTTTTTCATTATTTGAAGTGATGATAATCACAGGGCGCTGGGTAGCAGTAACCGTCTCGCCTGTCTCATAGACATAAAAAGACATTTTGTCTAATTCATGCAATAAGTCATTGGGAAATTCAATGTCTGCTTTATCGACCTCATCGATCAATAAGACGCAGCGCTCCTCACTGGTGAACGCCTCCCACAATTTACCCGGCTTGATGTAGTTGCCAATATCATAGACCTTGTCATCGCCGAGTTGCGAGTCACGCAAACGCGATACCGCATCATATTCGTATAGTCCCTGCTCAGCTTTGGTCGTTGACTTAATATGCCATGTGATAAGCGGCATACCTAGACTTTGGGCGACTTCTTCTGCCAGTAAAGTTTTGCCCGTACCCGGCTCGCCTTTGATCAAAAGTGGCTTTTGCAAGGTCATTGCCGCATTGACCGCCAGTTGCAAGTCATCAGTTGCAATATAATTATTGGTCCCCGTAAAGGTTTTGAGGTTGTCACTAGTGGCAGAATTATCAATACTCATAATTGGATCTCTATCATTGTTATTAAGGTATAAAAAGGGATGTTTTAGAGTAGCACAGGCGCTGTTAATGCCAAAATACTCATGCGTTCGTCTTCGGTATCTATTCCTCTTCGGTAGTCATAAAAAAAGACACCCAAAAGTGTCTTTTAAAGCCTTGTCTACTTGCTATGATGTCTAGCTACTTTGATACTTACTATCCTTCATTGTGCTTTCTATTCCTCATTGTGCTTTTTGTTGGCAGGATTATCTAATTCAACAGAAGGTTTGACTCGTTTAGCCTTGTCTATCACTCTTTGCGCGGCAGACTCTTCACTATAAAAGCCTTTTCTCACCTTTTTAGGTTCAGTCTCAACGATAGGTGCCTGCGTAAGTGGTACTTTTTCTTGAGTCTTATGCAGGCTGACACTGTTAGCATTAGTACTATCGGCGCTGCTAGGGTCTAGGCTATCTTTGGCTGCGTAGTTATTCATTGCCAGATGACCTGTTGTTAATTGCATCGTCGCCTGAGTATCCTCAGCAGAATTTGCGCGTGCTTTTGCTTTGGCAAGGCTAGATTCAAACGCGCCGCGAATAAGCTGCCATAAAAAGCCAATAAATAAACCGACTACCAGTACAACTAATATCGGTAAGGCACTATTAATTGCCGCTGTCGTATCTTTCATCATAAGCGCGTAGACGACGCCGATACTCGCAGGAGCAAGCAAGCTTGGATCACCTAAAGCCGTTCCTGGCGCAAGCAGTACTGCAAATAGTACCATCCAAGTCATACCGCCCAGTGGTCGCGGTAGCATACGAGCGACGAGAAGCCATAATAGTAGGACGACGACCGTGCCACCTATATAAGCGTACATCGGCAGATCCGCAGGCGGTACGCCTTTGACCATCTGACTCCACCAAATAAGGATCTCACCGAGGATATCACTCAGCGTATCTAAAGGCAGAAACTGTAAAATATTTTTTAACCAATCCATACGTGTTTTATATACCTAGGTTATTAGCCACTATCGAACGTGTAGCGCTAAGCGTAATGAGTCATTAAAACGCTAGTGTGCAAAAGATGTGTCATAGACCGCTAGTTTAACACGGCTTTATACCCAAATGCATACGTGGACAGCGTTTTAGTCATACCTTTTGTCTTGCGCTTCTTTAGCACGCATCTCAGCTTGACGGCGCATCACGTCTTGCGGCGGCATTTGCACATAATAGCCTTGCGACTGCAATTTGGCGAGTACCTCACCTTTATCAACGCGAGCCAGCTTAGAGGTGCTATCCAAATCCAGATGCATCACAAACTTGCTTTGACCAAGCGTCGACCGAAAGTCTTTAGGCAACACGCCAAGCCAGTCCTTGAGCTCATCAGTATCATCGGGAAAATCAGGACGGGCGATGTAAACATACATATCGCTGTGCTTGGGGAATTTATAAATATCACAATGCATAAAATTGGCCTATAAATTGAATTCATTGTAGATTAGCACAAATCAGCTTTGCATCATTAGCGGCTTTACGTTTGGGTATGGTAAATCGATATGGTCTAGCCTTTAACATCAAAATACTATTCTTATAAAATTTATCAGGCCATGACTTGTAAAAGGTCAGTGAACCTTTCATAATAAAGGCGTTATTCAGGAGAGAGTCTCATATAAGTTTATGATTATGTTATGAGACCACCGAAGGCGCATCTACCCTGCCAATCGCTCAGGTACAAAGGACTGAATAACCCATGTCTATTAGGTTTTATGCTGTTACGTTTAAACGCATATTAACCCATACCTTAGGCATAACAAATCTGGAGAGCGGTAAAGGTGATGCATTATTACCCTTACCCACCGAAGGGGAGAAAATACGTTGCTATTAACTTTCAATTAAAAGCTAATATTATAACGACGTATTGAAAATCTCAGGTCACAGGACAGATAGGGCTTTTGCTAAACGAGCTTACGCGCTTGTTTGGTCTATGCTTTATTTATTGTGCACCCCTTTTGTGCTACCTTTAAAGTCAAGTTTACGCCAAGCGAACTTGCCTCCCACTACTGCTTAACGCTTTAGTCGTTACTGCGACTAGCGTTTACAAGGATTTGTTATGACCGACACTCACAATGCTCTTAATACTCAAGCGCCGCAGCGCACTCCCTTATATCAGTCGCACGTTGATAGCGACGGCAAACTGGTAGATTTTTCGGGTTGGGAGCTACCTATTCATTACGGCTCACAAATCGAAGAGCATGAGGCGGTGCGTACTGATGCAGGTATGTTCGATGTGTCGCATATGGTGATCGTCGATATTAAGGGTGTTGATAGTAAAGCTTGGCTACAAAAGCTGCTAGCAAACGATGTCGACAAACTAAAAACGGTTGGTAAAGCTCTGTACTCGCCTATGCTCAATGAAGACGGCGGTATCATTGATGATTTGATTGTCTATCTCATGACCGAAGATGAGAGCGAATACCGTATTGTCTCTAATGCTGCCACTCGTGATAAAGACATGGCACAATTTAATACAGTCGCTACAGACTTTGATATCACTATTACCGAGCGCACCGAGCTTGCAATGCTCGCGGTTCAAGGCCCTAATGCCGTCGCCAAATTAGCTGAGGCAAAGCCGAGCTGGAGTGAGACACTAGCGGGACTTAAGCCCTTTGTTGGTGCTGATCTTACTGATATCGAAGGCACAGACTGGTTCGTTGCCCGTACAGGTTATACTGGTGAGGATGGCGTCGAAGTCATCATGCACGGTGATGACGCGCCTGCATTTTTTGAATTATTAAAGCAGCACGGCATAAAACCAGCAGGGCTTGGTGCACGTGATACTTTGCGTATGGAAGCTGGCATGAATCTCTACGGTCACGATATGGATGAGACCATCAGCCCGTATGAGAGCAACATGGGCTGGACCTTAGCGCTCAAAGACGAGCGTGATTTTGTTGGTCGCAGCGCTATGGTCAGCAAGCGTAAACAGTCCAAAGACGACAATACGGCGATGAAACAAGTGGGCCTATTACTTACCACCCGCGGCGTATTGCGTGAAGGCATGAGCGTGACCATCAATCAGGGGACAAGTGGAGAGCAAACTGGCGTTATCACCAGTGGCACCTTCTCCCCTAGCCTCAAACACTCTATCGCTATCGCCCGCGTTCCTGCCAGCATCACTGATGAAGATACCGTACAGGTGGATCTACGCGGTAAGGGCAAGTTCGTTGACGTTCGCGTACTCAAGCTACCATTTGTACGTAATGGTAAACAACAATTTGATTAATTATCAAAGCTGATGGGTAGATTTTATCTTCCTCTTGGTTTTGGTTCGTATTCGCTTTACACTCTAACTTTTTAAACCATCCTCTATCATTTAGGAGAGAGACCATGAGCAATATCCCAGCAGAACTTAAGTACATCGCCAGTCACGAATGGTTACGTCTAGAAGACGACGGCACCATTACCGTTGGCATCACTGATCACGCGCAGGACCTATTAGGTGATGTGGTATTCGTCGAATTGCCAGATGTGGGCGATACGATTGCCGTTGATGATGAGATCTCAGTGGTTGAATCTGTCAAAGCCGCCTCTGATGTGTATGCGCCAATATCAGGTGAGATTGTCGCTATCAATGAAGCATTAGAAGACGATCCAGAAATCATCAACTCAGACCCATACGGCGAAGGGTGGTTCTTTAGAATGAAACCTGACAATATGGATGATTTTGAGGCCTTGATGACCGCTGACGAGTACGAAAACGAGCTGTAATTGCTTTTTAGGTATTCAAAAACTAACAGCTATCATTTGCAAACGCTAGCACTTGAATAGTACAGATATTGGCAAGAATACAGATACTGGCATCCGCTGGTATCTGTACCGATAAACGTTATACCTCTTATCTGAACTTGTCTGAACCTAGGCTGGTCCAGCTAATGTTACTTTAGATCAACATTATTATCAGTACTTGCTATTGGCTAAGCTTATCTCTACCAAATAGCTAGACTGTTGATAATTATTTATCACTCATCTCTTTTTGCCGCCAGTATGGACTTGTATATGACTACTGAGAACGCCAGCCCAAACCCTGATCTCGCTATGCCTGAGCACACGCCGCAATTACAAGCGTTTCGCGAAGTGGTTGAGTCGCGCCGCTCGGTACGCCGTTTCACTGACACCCCTATTCCAGATGAGGTAATGGCCGACTGCCTGCGCTTAGCGATGCTCGCGCCGAACTCGAGCAATCTACAGCCATGGGAGTTTTATGTCATTGATAGCGACAAAAAGCGCAAAAAAGCGATCAAAAACTGTATGGGTCAAAACGCGGCAAAAACTTCAGCTCGTCTG
The DNA here is from genome assembly GCA_947495055.1 of uncultured Psychrobacter sp. Classification (GTDB taxonomy): domain Bacteria; phylum Pseudomonadota; class Gammaproteobacteria; order Pseudomonadales; family Moraxellaceae; genus Psychrobacter. The sequence continues at coordinate 72,655 of CANLXO010000001.1, forward strand.
ATTGCTGTCGTCGCTCGCACTGACATCTGGCACGATCACGCGCAGCAGATACTACGCGAGTATCCAGAAACCCCGATACCCAAAAAGGTTAAAGACTACTATACCAAAGTGGTCGCTTTAGACTTTTTGCGTGGTCCTGCCAATGTGGTATCGGCTGCTAAATGGAGCGCGACGCAAGTCTTTCGCCAAGTCAAAGGACCGATCAAATCCCCTTACTATACCTTTGATGATGTCAAAAACTGGGCAACCAATAATACAGCCTTAGCGGCTGAAAACTTAATGCTAGCCCTGCGTGCACACGGATTTGATAGTTGCCCTATGGGCGGCTTCGATGAGCCTGCGATGAAGCGTTTACTTAGTCTTGGTGATGATCATCATGTGGTCATGATGATTGGCGCAGGCGAGCGTGCGGACAATGGTATTTATAGCGCTCAGTTTCGTTTCGATGACGCGCAATTTGTGCATTACGTGTAGCAAGATCAAGATAAGCCGCTTGCCATTTTTAACTCTCAATACTCAATATCTAAAGCTTACTTAAGGACTGTCATGACTCTCTCTCAACAACCGACGTTCGATACTTTTAAAGGCTTGTTTAATGAAGCTGAATTTGTCTATCGCCATTTAGGCTCTAACGATGCCAAGCAAGCAGATTTGCTCAGCGCTATCGGCTATAGCGATTTGGACACTTTCGTTGATGATACTGTCCCTGCGCCAGTACGTTTGAATAAAGCGCTAGATCTGCCTGTGGCGATGAGTGAGCACGCCGCCCTTGCCATACTGCGCGCGATGGCAGATAACATTACTGTTAATAAAAGCTATATCGGCCAAGGCTACTCGCCTGTACGCATGCCAGCAGTCATTCAGCGTAACGTACTTGAAAATCCAGGCTGGTATACCGCTTATACGCCTTACCAAGCAGAAATCGCTCAGGGTCGCTTAGAAGCTTTGCTTAACTTCCAACAAGTTTGTATCGATCTGACTGGTCTTGAGCTTGCTGGTGCCTCACTATTAGATGAAGCGACCGCGGCAGCTGAAGCGATGGCGATGTCTAAGCGCATGAGCAAAAGCAAATCCACGCAATTCTTCGTCGATGAGCGTATTTATCCGCAGACTTTGGATGTCATTCATACGCGTGCCAAGTATTTTGGTTGGGATGTCATCGTTGGTGATTTTGAACTCGCTAAGTCTGGCGATTATTTTGGCGCAATTTTTCAGTATGTCGGGGTTGAAGGCGATGTCAAAGACTTAACTGACGTCATCAGCGCGGTCAAAGAAAAGAAAACCTATACCTCTGTGATCAGCGACATCATGAGTTTGGTGTTGCTAAAGTCTCCTGCGGATATGGGCGCAGATATCGCGCTCGGTAGCACTCAGCGCTTTGGTATTCCAATGGGTTTTGGTGGTCCACATGCCGCCTACTTTGCGTTTTTGGACAAAGCTAAGCGCTCAGCCCCTGGTCGTATCATCGGCGTCTCAAAAGACTCGCAAGGCAATACCGCTCTGCGTATGGCACTACAGACGCGTGAGCAGCATATCCGCCGCGAAAAAGCCAACTCAAATATTTGTACCTCACAAGTTTTGCTCGCTAACCTAGCTGGTATGTACGCCGTCTATCATGGTCCAACGGGCGTTAAGCGCATTGCCACTCGCATCCATGCCTTTGCTACTGCTTTTGCTGATGTGATTAGAAATAATAGCGACAACGATAATAACGTAAGCGTCGTCCATGACCAGTTCTTTGATACCGTCGTTGTCGACTGCGGCTCTGAGAAAATGGCGACGCAAATCTTTGAAAACGCGGATAATGTCGGCTATAACTTATGGCGTCATGACGATACCAAGATTGGGGTCGCCTTTAGTGAAACCAGTGATGTTGAAGATTTTAAAGTATTGACGCAATTGTTTGTCAGCAAGTCTCATGACTTACCCCAAAATGCGAGCGTATCACTCGATAGCGCACATCTGCGTACTGATGATATCTTGACCCATCCTGTCTTTAACTCGCATCATACTGAGCACGAGATGCTGCGGTACTTAAAGTCACTAGAAGACAAAGATCTGGCGATGAACCGCAGTATGATCTCGCTTGGTAGCTGTACCATGAAGCTCAATGCCACCAGTGAGATGCTACCGATTACTTGGCCTGAATTTGCCAATGTGCATCCGTTTGCACCGCGTGACCAAGTCGGCGGTTATATCGAGATGATCGATAGCTTACAAGAGCAGCTCAAAGCCATCACAGGGTTTGATGATATCTCTATGCAGCCAAACTCTGGCGCCTCTGGTGAGTACGCAGGTCTCTTAGCCATCCGCCGCTATCATGAGTCTCTAGGCGAGACGGATCGTGATATCTGCCTGATTCCTATGTCAGCACACGGTACCAACCCTGCGACTGCCATTATGATGGGTATGAAAGTCGTTGTGGTAAAAACAGACGACAACGGCAACATCGATATCGATGATCTAAAAGAAAAATGCGAAGAGCACAGTGCCAATTTAGGCGCGTTGATGATCACTTATCCATCGACGCATGGCGTGTTTGAAGAGGGTATCCGTGACATCTGTAGCCTCATTCACAAGCACGGCGGTCAAGTGTATATGGACGGCGCTAACATGAACGCTCAAGTCGGTATTATGCAGCCTGCAGATGTTGGCGCAGATGTTCTGCACATGAACCTGCACAAGACTTTTTGTATTCCGCATGGCGGCGGCGGTCCAGGTATGGGACCTATCGGTATGCAAGCGCATCTAGCACCGTTTAAAGCCAACCATGTCCTAAGCCCTGTACACAATGCGCCAAATGACTGCTCAGCCGTATCAGCCGCGCCGTATGGTTCTGCGAGTATCTTACCAATCTCATGGATGTATATTGCGATGATGGGCCGTGACGGTCTGCTTGAAGCCACTAAACTGGCGCTCCTCAATGCCAACTACGTCGCTGACAGCTTAAGGGATCACTACCCTGTACTCTATACGGGCAAAAACGGCCGCGTCGCGCACGAATGTATTATCGATATCCGTCCGCTAAAAGAAGAGACGGGCATCACTGAGAGCGATATCGCTAAGCGCTTGATGGATTACGGTTTCCATTCGCCAACGATGAGTTTCCCAGTAGCAGGTACGCTCATGATAGAGCCGACCGAGTCTGAATCTAAAGAGGAGCTAGATCGTTTTATCGACGCGCTCAAATCTATCAAAGATGAGGCGATGAAAGCCAAAGCTGGCGATGACGGTTGGACACTAGAGGACAATCCACTAGTAAACGCGCCGCATACGGCATCGATGATTACCGATAGCGAGTGGTCGCATCCGTACAGCCGTGATACCGCTGCGTTCCCGCTGCCCTATATCCGCGCGCATAAGTTCTGGCCTAGTGTTGCTCGCGTGGATGATGTCTATGGCGATAAGAACCTGATGTGCTCATGCCCTAGTATCGAAAACTATATGTAGCACTAAAAATTTTTGAATTAAAAAACCTCCATATCAGCAAGTGATGTGGAGGTTTTATTTTGCTTGTACTTTATCTGGGTTTTTATAGTCCTAGTATCATAAATTCTAAATGAAAGAAAGGCGATTAGAATAACCTATCACTGGTATATACTTTCCGTGCTTTCGATGTAGCTTTGTAATTATTAAATGCTGTATCAAACTTACCTCAGCAGCATTTTATTTGTTTTCGATTTAATCTTATGTGGAATAGCTAAAATGACTCGTGAAAATAAACTTACAACATCGCCTAGTCACGAGCCAATTCAGCTTGAAGGTGTGATACTCATATCAGGCATTATGTTTTTCGCTACTCTAGCCACAATTATCAATATTTATTTCAATCATTATAAGTTAAATATCAGCTGTGAAAAAGAACGGCCTGATGAAATCGCAATCTGCCAAGTTGTTAAAATAAACCTACTCGACCAGAAAACTGCATTGTTTGATGACCAACCTATTACTACTGCTAATATATTAGGAGTAATAGTTTTTAACAGGAGTCCTAGCGCAGTTAGTAATAACTTCCAAAGAAAGATGTGTGAAGCTCAATTATATGGTATTTATGGAGAAGTAATTTGGAAGACTCAGCATTCTAATGGATGGTGGGAACAAAACTGCTTTGGATATGATGATAGTAATGCTTTTGTACGTTACTTGGAAAATCGACAAATGGCAAATGACAGTCGACTAACTCATCATTATCAACTTGTTATCTACAAACATTGGGATAGTTACTTATTAAGTTTTTTAGGATGGTCTGTTGTTGGGTCATTTATTTTTACAATATATTGCTACATAAGATCATGTATAGCCCTACGTAGAATAAGTTAAATTAAAATAAAACTTACTAAATACAACCTTTATAAGAACTCTACAATAACATGATTATAGAGGCCATAACTCTAGATTTCCAGCGGACTTTTGATATCTATATATTACTAAAATCACTTTTACTTAGTTATAATTAACAATGCAAAAAAACAATCTTGTCATCCTCGTACACGGTCTACATCAAACCGCTTGGGTCATGCGCCCACTTGCCAAACGCTTGCAAGCACAAGGCTATAGGACTCACCAGTACGGCTATCGCAGCATGCGCGATGGCATCAAAACCAATAGCGCACGACTCAATGAGTGGCTTAAGAATAATCACTCTCCTGATCAGCCGATAGGTCTCGTCGGGCATAGCTTAGGTGGTTTGATCATTCGAGATTTTGTTGCACATTACCCCAAGTGGAAAATCGGGCGCTGCGTCACCTTGGGGACGCCCCACTTGGGCAGCGTAAGTGGCGATTATATCTGGCGATTAGCGCCTGCTATCGTTGGTAGATCTTATGAGCAAGCGTTGGATGGTACAGTTGCGCCACTACCAAGAAATATTGAGCTTGGCGTTATTGCAGGCAATAAAGCGCAGGGTTTAGGTCAGCCTATTTTAAGTTATCATAATCGTAAATTGCGAAAAAGCAATAATGACTTAAAAGATACAAGCTTAGCGCATGATGGTACCGTTTATGTGAGCGAGACTCAGCTTGCAGGCGCCAGCGATCATATTATTTTGCCTGTCACGCACACGGGGATGCTTTTTAAAAAGCAAGTCGCTTGGCAAGTGGTATATTTCTTAGACAATGGAGCGTTTAATCGTGACTAGCTCTACCGAACCCCCATGCCCTGCTGCAGCTCAACTTTGTGCTCTTCAATGACGGGTATCAAAGTCTGCGTCACCCACTCATAGCGCCAGCCTTGTAAACCTAGTGGCATATCAGACAAATCCTTGTCATAGGCAATCAATTCATACAACTGATGTAGCCACTTTTTGCGCATGAGCACGCTGGCAGGCACGCCTATCTTTTCAGCTTGTTTGTCTATTGCCTGTTGCACCGCTTTTGAGAGTACTTTGTTTTTTGAGCGATAAGGCGGCGCTATGAGCGCTGGTTGCTCGGCCGCAGGTAGCGCCTTTGCATCCTTGATGATAGTGAGTAACTCCTCACCATATAGACGCAGCATACTACGATGCATGGTCGTCTTGTGCGCCAGTTCACGCATGGTGTTAGGCTTTTCGGTGATGATCTCACGTACCGCTTGTTTTTTGATGACAAAGGTGCGCGGCTGATTGGTCGCGCGCGCCAGCTGCTCGCGCCAAGTCGCTACCGCTTGCAAAACTGCCATTTGCTGCGCGTTGTATCGATAATCTGCCATGGTCAAATACATAGCATCATCTTCGATATGCTGCGTCTCATATAGCTCTGAGGCATAGAGCTGGCAATCGGCCCAGACATAATCGTATAAACCTTTTGATTTGAGCGCGTGCTCTATACTTAAATACAGCGCAGGCAAAAAGCGCACATCATCAATAGCGTACTGCTCTTGCTCATCGGTTAATGGACGCTGGAGCCAATCGGACTGGCTGTGCTCCTTATCAATGTGCATATCGAGCTGCTCATCTAGCGCCTGCTGATAACCCATTTGCAACTGTCCTGTTAAATAAGACAGTGCAATTTGGGTATCAAAAATATTGGTCAATGGCGGGCAACCTGATAGCAAATAAAATATCCCTAAATCCTCGCCACAGGCATGCCAAATAGCCACATCCACTTCTGTTAGCGCTTGCCAAAACTCGCTCAATTGCAATTTTGGTGCATCAAGTAAGTAAATATGATCGCCGACATTAAGCTGCACAAGTGCCAAACGCGGATAGTAAGTATCACGCTTGATAAATTCGGTATCTAATGCCACACGCCCGCACACTTTGAGCGCTTTGATGACTGCCCCTAACTGATACTGCTCGCGTACCCAAGTAACCTTGGCCTCATCGGCGATGTCTAACAAAGCATCGATATCGGGCTCTTTGGGCATTGATGTCTGCATGTTGTCTGCTTTTAAAATACTAGCATCGGACACTTGAGTGTTTGTATCAGTTAGAACATGGGACACGGGCAGATACCTGCATAGATAGGAATAAGAAGAAAACGTTGCCAGAACGGTCAAACGCTGGCAACGTTTAAGATTAGATACTAAAAATAAAGTATAGCAACACAAATGGGCAATTGCTCACTTATTATAAGTCAATTTGACTACTACAATAAGCAGCTTACTACAGATTTTAATTTATAAAAAAGAGCGATTTTGTAGCGCTTGCCCCAAGGTCATGCTGTCAAGGTACTCAAGCTCGCCGCCCATAGGAACGCCTTGCGCGAGGCGCGTGACCTTTTTGACATGGCGACTGACCGCCTCACTGATAAAATGCGCGGTCGTCTGTCCTTCTACCGTCGTCCCTGTTGCAAGTATCAGCTCATCGACAGGCTCTTGTTTGACGCGCCAAACCAACTGATCAATATTAAGATCATCGGCGCTAATACCATCGATTGGGGACAAGTGACCCCCTAATACAAAATACAGACCGCGATAGCCTGCTGTTTGTTCAATAGCCATCACGTCAGCTGCCGTTTCTACCACGCATAGCACCGTATCATCACGCCTAGGGTCTTGGCACAGCGGACAGACGTTATCATCACTAAAACTATGACAGCGCTGACACTCAACGATGTCTCGCATGGCTTCATCGAGCGCTTGCGCGAGCGCCATGCCTTGTGGACGTTTTTTTGTGAGTAAATGCAGCGCCATACGTTGGGCGCTCTTTTGGCCCACACCCGGCAAAATACGCAGCTGCTTAACCAGCTGATCAAATTTAGCTGTTAGCAAAATTGTTTCCTTTATCTATAAACCGTAGCTATAAAAATGGGGTCGTATCATAGTGATAACAACCCCATAATTGACCCTAGCAGGTCATAGTTTTTGGCAAATTTGATACTAGAACATGCCTTGCATACCAGGTGGCAAGCCCATACCAGAGGTCGCGCCTGTCATCGTTTCTTCGTATAACTCATCCGCTTGACGAACCGCATCATTGATAGCGGCAGCGATCAAATCTTCGATCATATCAGGCTCGTCCTCTAAAAGACTTGGATCAATGCTGATACGCTTGACCACGTGACGACCAGTCATGGTCACTTTGACCAGACCACTGCCCGCTTCTGCTTGTACTTCTTTATTAGCCAGCTCTTTTTTGGCGTTCTCGACGTTGGCTTCGACTTTCTTTTGCATCGTTTGCGCTTGTTGCATGAGTGCTTGAATGTTCATAATGGCCTCTTCTTTTGATAAACGAGTGGTTTTGATAAATAAGTAAAATTGTAATAAGTGATTATAGCGCTATCTTTATAAACTGTCTAAACCGCGCGCCAAATCTTTGATAATATCCTCAGCGTCTTCTAGCCCCACTGACAGACGTATCAAGCTATCTTTGACGCCAGCCTCAGCGCGCGCCTCAGGGGTTAGGCGAAAGTGCGTGGTGGTCGCAGGATGGGTAATCGTCGTTTTAGCATCACCAAGGTTGTTGGTAATGGAGATCATTGTAGTTGAGTCTATCACATGCCAAGCCGCCGCTTTTGCATCATGAGTCTCAGACGCTGCAACCTCAAAGCCCATGATGGCACCGTAGCCGTCTTTCATATGGTGCTGACGGGTCGCTAAGTCATGAGCAGGATGATCAGGTAAGCCTGAAAAATGTACGCATCTGACCTTGGGGTGATTGACCAAAAACTGCACGACTTGGTTGGCATTTTGGCAATGCGCTTGCATGCGTAATTTAAGAGTCTCAAGTCCTTTGGTAAATACCCACGCATTGAACGGGCTCATACTGATACCGCCTGAGCGTACCACAGTAAACGCCTCTTGCATAAGCTTGTCGCTACCCACAAGTGCGCCGCCCAATACGCGGCCTTGACCATCTAAGTATTTAGTTGCCGAATGAATCACCACGTCTGCGCCTAAATCTAGTGGACGCTGAATGGCAGGAGAAGCAAAGCAATTATCAACGACTAACAAGATATCATTAGCGCGGCATAGCTCACTTAAATAGCCGATATCGCAAATTTGTGCTAATGGATTGCTCGGGCTTTCGCAATAGATCACCTTAGTGTTCAGTTGAACCGCATTCGCCCAAGCGTCGTTGTCAAAGCAATCCACATAGCTGACCTCGACCCCAAACTTGGCAACATAATTGTTAAACAGTCCGATAGAGGAGCCAAATAGTTGATTGGCAGCGAGCAGGTGATCGCCCTGTTTAAGATACGCCAAACACATGGTTAAGATTGCGCCCATGCCAGAGGCAGTTGCTACTGCGCGCGCGCCGTTTTCTAACGCGGCTAAGCGGCGCTCAAAAGTGCGTACGCTTGGATTGGTATGACGCGAGTAGACATTGCCCGTCTTAGCACCATTGAAATGGGCCGCAGCGTCTTCTGCTGAAGCATAGACGTAGGAGCTAGTCGTATAGATAGGTTCTGAGTGCTCACCTTCATCGCTGCGGTGCTGTCCTGCGCGTACAGCAATCGTTTGCATGCCGTAGCCTGCGTCCAAATCTAACGCGTCAGATCGCCAGTTTGTATCTAGGCCACTATCATCACTGTCTATAAGATTACTCTGCTCTTGCGAATCACTCATAACACTTTTTTCCGTGGTTCTTTCTTATTAATGTTTAGGCTAATTTTTACTGACCGCTATCATAACATGTCACTTTATCTCAAACATCTGCTTTGATGATGTCTGTTGAATATTAAGCACTCTCAAGCTGACTTTGATAAGTTTTTGACAGCAGTAAGCAAACCAGCATGAGGCACAAAACAATGTCGATTATCACTCGCAAAAAGTAACGTAGTTTATCTAGGCAGCTTTAGATGCACCTGATAAGATGAGCGCCGAATAAAGAGCTCTATTAAAAATCTGCAGTGAGTACAGCTATTTGGTCTGATTCAATTAGTGCTATTATCCTCTTGTATCCTTTAGCACTTCAAGCTCATTAAGGTAAACCCGTTATGTCATTGTCTCATTTAACCCCAAGTCGTCTGCATCTAAGTCTGGTACTTGGACTATCTCTAGCGCTTGGTGGCTGTCAGGCTCTGCCCAATCAGCCGCACCTACCTGATAGCCAAAACTTATCAGCACGGCTAAATGCGCTTTATCAAGACAATAATAATGACAATACGGTACGTGTCAGCACTGATTTGATCAATGCAATCAGTGAGCAAAACGACATTCATCCAGAGCTCTCAGGCTATCATCCGATTGTCACTGGTGCCAATGCCTTTGCCGCGCGTAGTATCTTGACGGATATGGCAACGCGCAGTATCGATGTACAGTACTATATTTGGCACAATGATCAAGCCGGTCAGCTCATGCTCAAAGACTTGTGGGAGGCCGCTGAGCGCGGCGTTATCGTGCGCCTGCTTATAGATGATTTTAATAGTAATGCTAAGCTTGATCAGACCTTGCTACGCTTTGCCAGTCACCCTAATACCGCTGTACGTATTATCAATCCTTTGATGCATCGCAAATTTCAGACCCTAAACTTTGTTACCGGTCTGCCGCGTATCAATCGGCGCATGCATAATAAGAGCATGATTTTTGATAAGCAAATCACTATTATTGGTGGCCGTAATATTGGTAATGAATACTTAAGTAATGATCAAAGCAGCCAGTTTGCAGACTTAGATGTTTTGCTCATTGGTAAAGTCGTCGCCGATATCGACAACAGCTTTACCAGTTATTGGTCCGCGCCCATCTCCTTTGATATTGAAACTCTAGTCACTCTAGACAAAGGGGCGACTACTGACTTTTTAGACGGTTTAAACGAGCTTAAAGAAGAAGAGAAAAGCAACGCAAAGAGTAGCTTGGCGGTATACCGTAGCGCGATTGAAGACTCGACGATTGACAAGGATTTAGTCAATAAACAAGTGCCATTTCGCTGGACGGATATGCAGTTTTTGAGTGACGATGTCGGCAAGCTGACCAAATCCGTTGCTAGTGATACCAACTTGGTGCATCAACTGCGTACGCTACTTGGCAGTCCCTCCGAGAAGCTCACTATCATCTCCTCTTACTTTGTACCGACCAAAGACGGCGTTGAAACCCTCGTTGCCTTGGCAGAATCAGGTATTGAGATTAGAATTTTGACCAACTCTTTTGATGCCACTGACGTAACTGCCGTGCATTCAGGCTATAGTAAATGGCGACCTGAGCTTTTGCGCGCCGGCATCAAAATATACGAGCTAAAATCAACGGCAAGTGAAGAAAAGCGCGATAATAAACTATGGAAAGCCCGTAGCCAATCATCAACCAGTCTGCACGCCAAAACCTTTGCCATCGATGACCATCAAGTATTTATTGGCTCGTATAATGTTGACCCGCGCTCTGCTAACATTAATACCGAAATGGGCGTTATTATCAATGATGACGAGCTGGCACAGCAATTGCACCAAGCATTAAGTGATGATCTACTCGCGCAGGCCTATGAGGTCAAACTTATAGATGACGATACTCTTGAATGGCATACCATCAAAGATGGCAAGCCCATCGTTTATGATAGTGAGCCGCGCGTTGATATGGCTGATCACATCTGGCTAACTATTATGTCGCTCCTCCCTATTGATTGGCTACTGTAATTTATTCACACAACTGTTTTGACTCATACCTTTTGATATCTATTACCTTTTTATGATCAGTCATCATGATGATTGATCTATTTTTATGCTAAATATTGTTTGCGAGCAAACGTTTTGATCGCTACTTTTACTTGTGGATTAAGCCTTATGCCTTCTCGTTCTCAGTATGAGCTGATGTCATCTAAAGATAGAAATACGGTGTTGTTTATCTGTCTGAGCACTGCGATTACTTTTTTCGACTTTTTGATTTACTTATATATTGCCGATACAGTTGCGACTGCTATCTTCCCTGGTACCATCGACGTAAACACCGCAAAACTACAAGGGCTAGGTCTATTTGCTGTTGGCTACCTGGCGCGTCCTCTAGGCGGTATACTCTTTGGGCGCTATGGCGATATAAAGGGGCGCAAACCCGTCCTGCTTATGAGTATGCTCGTTACCGCAATAAGCTTACTTGCGATGGCGTGCCTGCCGACCTACGCGCAGTGGGGCATATTCGCCCCTGCGCTATTTATTTTACTGCGTTTGGTACAGGGCATGGCGTTTGGCGTTTTTGTACCTTTATCCTGGGTATTTGTCGCAGAGCATGTCCCGCGTCAATACCTCTCGGTTGGCTGCGCTTATGTGACGGCTAGTTTTTTTGTAGGAGTGCTATTCTCTAATGGTTTTTTTATATGGCTCAATAACACGCTGACATTTGAGCAAATGGTAGATTATGGCTGGCGCATTCCCTTCTTTGTCGCTGCCACTTTAAGCTTTTTACCGCTACTGTTTTGGCGCACTATTAATGAGACGCCTTTTTTTGTTGATCTAAAAAACACAAGACACGATATTGATAAGACTATCAGTTATACCAATAAACCTTTCACGTTATTATTTAAACACTGCAAGCACTCGATATTTATCAATATGATGTTGACCTTGATTATATCTAGCATCACTTTAGTCATCGTATTGATATTGCCTGATTTAATTGAGCTGCGTTTTGCCCCCGATAGTGATTTGTTTGGATTTGCTCATAGTCTTGGCGTAGTATTTATGATTTTGGGCTGTATTTTTTATGGCATCATCTCAGACTACCAAAACTTTGGTAAGGTTTTAGCAGTTGGTTCTATTTTGCTCATCGCTCAGATATTCGCTTTTTATTACCATCTGGAGGCAGGCGGCGATTATATCCTAATCATGTTTGCGATCTTAGGCTTTTGTGCAGGTATTGTCGGGATGGTGCCTGCTATTTTAATACAACTGTTTCCAACCAATGTACGCCTAACAGGCATGTCGTTTTTTTACAATATTACCTACGCTATTATCGGCGGCATTCTTCCATTTGGTCTGGCCTACGCGACTATGTATATTAGTTTTGCGCCTGCTTTGTACATAGCATTCATCGGCTTTGTCGGTATTATGATGGGACTGTATTTTTATAATTTACCTGACATGAAAAAAATTGACGATCTGGTCTATTGCGCAAAATAATACCTGAACATTTAGCGACAACGAGTGCCTCCTTGACTGCTTACTAAAGACATTAAGGCAATTAATATGCTTGATATAACGCAAAAACGCCTATCTGTTGCGCCGATGATTGATTGGACGACGACGGACTATCGCTTCTTTGCACGCCTGTTTAACCCACAGGTGTATTTGTATACCGAGATGATAAGTACCGGCGCGCTAATTTACGGTCATAGAGATAGGCATTTGCGCTTTGATGTGAGCGAGCATCCTTTAGTGTTACAGCTTGGCGGCGCTGATATTGACGAGATGATCCAGTGCGCTGTATTTGCCCAGCAGTATGGTTATGATGAGGTCAATATCAATGTCGGTTGCCCCTCTGATCGCGTGCAGCATAACAAGATTGGCGCGTGTCTTATGGCAGAGCCCAAAACTGTTGCAGGCTTAGTTAAGCATATGCAAGCGGCAGTTGATATTCCTGTGACCGTTAAACACCGCATCGGTATCGATGATTTTGACAGTTATGAGTTTATGAGCGACTTTGTCCAAACGGTTGCTGATGCTGGCTGTCAGCGCTTTATTGTGCATGCGCGTACTGCTTGGTTGCAAGGCCTTAGCCCCAAACAAAACCGCGAAATCCCGCCGCTACGCTATGATGATGTCTACCGCCTCAAACAAGACTTGCCAGATCTAATGATAGAGATTAACGGTGGTATAGAAACTGTGGCAGATATAAAAGCGCACTTAGAGCATATCGATGGCGTAATGATCGGTCGCGCGTTTTATCACAACCCCTACCTATTAGCAGAAGCTAATAGCTTATGGGATGCTCCTATTCCTAAGCGCTCAGATATTCTAGCCAAGCTTTATCCGTACCTAGAGCAGCAAGTGAATAAAGGCGAGCGCTTACCGACGATGGCGCGGCACTACTTAGGTCTGTTTCAAGGATTAGCGGGCGCGCGCAAATGGCGACAAGCACTAAGTGGTAAGCCTGACTTGACGATCAAAGACATTCAACAGGCAGCGGATGAGATTTTGCAGCTCAATCCTGATGTTTAGCCCACTTGCGAGATATACAGCCACATAGCGATGCCGTTATTGATAATGTGTAGCAAAATAGGCAACCACAAAGAGCCTGATTTGATACGCGCATAACAAAACAGCAGTGCCAACAGGACAATGGTGCTGATCTCATACCAGCCGTATTGGATATGAATAAGCGCAAATATCAAACTAGTAATTACGCTGGCAACAATAGTGCCGCGCGAGCCTGCAAACTGCTCACTAATCGCTGACCACAAAATACCGCGAAACACCAACTCTTCGTAGACAGGCGCTGCTATCACCATCGCAAAGATGAGCAGCCACACTGAGCTCACCGAATGATACAAAGGGTCAACGAAGATCAGCGGCGTCGCCTCTACCCAATAGGTCACTGCCTGACTAGCAATTGCAAACAGCAGTAGCAGCGCAAACATTCCTATACCAATACCGACTGAAAAAGGTCTAAGCGCTAAGTACTGACTTATACTACCGCCTTTTATACGGATAATCCCTAGAGTAATAGCGGTAATAAGCAGGCTGGTGATGATAATTGAGACACTAACGACGGTGCCATCGTTACTGCCGATATAAAATAGCGTACCCATCGACAAAGTATCTGCATCGGGTAAAAACAGCTTGCCTGCGATGTACACGCCTATGAGTTGACTGATAAAAAAACCCATCACCATAAAGACCATCAGCGCAATCACACTAAAGGTTGAAAATAGCGGTGTGGATTTATGGTTTGTCATCTCGTTATCAGTAGCGCTTGATATAATAGGCATAATATTTTATTTAGGTTTTTAGCTGTTTTTTAATGAGCATCAGCACTTGCGCAGCCACGTTATCTGGGTACTCAAGCGGAAACATATGACCGCCTTTATGGGTCTCAAAATCTATGCCCAAGCGAGCTTTTATTTTTTGTGGGAATTTACGTTTCAAAAAAATACTCTCCTGCCCAATGATTAGCTCAACTGGTGGCTTTGGAGCATGATTTGGGGTTAGCCAATACAATGAGGGGTTGGTTCTAAATACAGCAACTTCGCTTTTTTTGGGAATAGCCAAAGTGACTTTACCATCAGCGCGAGTATGTAACCCATGCTCGATATAACCTTCAAAACTGCGCTCATCAAAATTCTTAAAAAACCCCTTATTGCGCATTTGCTCATAAGCATCGGCTCGGCTATCCCAAACATCACGGCGATGTTTTGATATTCCTGATGGCGACAGCTTATCCATCGATTGGTTATTCATCATGGGTAATTTATCTACCGTTTTAGCTAGGTGCATCAAAAAGCTGCTACGTCCATATATCAACGGCGGATCCATAAGCACTGCCTGATTAAAGCGTTTGGGCGCTTTGTATAATGCTTGCAAAGTACACATAGCACCGAGCGAGTGACCGACAGCGACGAGCTGTGCGGTACCGTGCTCCTCGCAGGTACGCTCGACGCTATCTATCACTTGTTGGGTAAGACGCCGCCAATGATTATCAACAGGATAATCAGGATCTGTCCCCAACAGCGGTATATACTCAATCGTAAAAAATTCACTTAAACCTGCAAAAAAAGGCGCGTACACTGCGCTTGGCATTCCATTAGCATGCGCAAAATGCAAGACAGGTTTTTTTGTTTTGGTTGATACTGGTAGGGATGCAAAGGTTTGCGCAGTCATGACACTCATATCAGGCTCTCATCAAATAATATAAATCTTGACATAAATAAAGGCTGAGCATATCACTATACTCAGCCTTTATCATCATACACGAAATAGGTATAGAACACTTAGCGCATCTGGCCTGTGCCCGCTTCTTTTGATAATAAATCAAGGGAGATACTAGAGCCAACACCTGCACCAAGCTTGACTGCAAATCGATCCATAAACAATTGGAAGGGGTCTATTGGCGTATAATTAACGATATTGTCCAGCTCAAGCTGCTTCTCAAGGCTTGAGATACTACCCGTTTGATCCGCCAGTCCCAAAGCAATAGATTGCTCGCCGGTCCAAAATAATCCCGAAAATAGATTATTCTCTTCAGCATCTTTGAGTCGATCGCCGCGACCTTCTTTGACCGCATTGATAAAGTGCTTGTGCGTATTGGCCAGCACGCCTTCGACGTGTTGCTCTTCAAACTCAGTTAAGGGACGCGACAAGCTTAAAATATCTTTGTACTCACCTGCGGTAATCGTACGATCCTCTACGCCAACCTTGTCCATCAAGCCCTCGATATTATAGCTTGGCATAATCACACCAATAGAGCCGACCAAACTTGAGGGATTGACATAAATCTCATCCGCCGCTGAGGCAATATAATACGCGCCAGAGGCCCCTATATCACCAATAACTGCGTAGAGTTTTTTGTCTGGATACTCAGCACGCAGATCGACCATCGTCTGCCAGATCTCATCAGACTGCACAGGAGAGCCACCAGGCGAGTTGATATCAAGCGCAACTGCCTTAGAGTTAGGATTCTCAAAAGCGCGCGTTAGAGCATCATTGACATCATAAGCATTAGCCACATCAGCATTACTAATGACTCCTTGTAACTCAACTACTGCCAAATGCGGCTGACTGGTATCAAAACCATCAATACCTGCAGGCTTGTCACTGCTACAACTACGACTAAATGCTAATAATACAAATAAAATATAGCCAAAGGTGAGGAGCTTAAAAAAGATACTCCAGCGCCGTGCACGACGTTGTTCTTGTACACTGGCTAGTAAGGTTTTTTCAATAAGACGCCATTCTTGTCCATTCGGCTGCGGCGTGGGCTGCATTTGATTTGCCGAGTTGTCGGGACGTTTATTAGGGTCTGGTGGCCAGTTGGGCATAGAGCTTCCTAGGTTGATAACATGCTAAATCGATAAACTAAGCTATAAGTATGGTGGCATTCTACTCTGGCTTCAATAGCTTGGCTATTAGAAACTATAAAACCTCGCGTTTAAGGATCATCAAGCGCAAGCGCGGCTGACAAGGAGACCCCATCATGAGTAAGCGTTTGTGCTACTCGGTGCTGAGCCAATACCTCGCCAGTTACCTGTGAGCGACTATGGCTGAGCCAAGTTACCTCTTGGTCAGCGGCAAAAGATTTGGCATCACATAATAGCGACCACATCTGCCAGACTCGGTTGTGAGTGGCGGCGTCTAGTACGATACGCGAATGCCTATTGTCAGATAGCAAAGGCGATTGTAGCGGATCATTTGGATTGTACTGTACTACTTGAATAGGCATACCACTATCGAGCGCTATGGCGCAGTCCCATACACTAGCATCATCAATCTCGCTCCACCCTGTCAGCGCCGTAATCGCAAGTTCACTATCTGCCATCTGCCAAGTCTTGCCTGCCTTACAGCGCTGCGCGGTAATTGATTTATCAGTACCACTTTTGGATTGGTAAGCTCGTTGTTTATCTTGCCAAAGATCATGACGACCTGCCTGCCAATATTGACTGACGGGTATACGCTGCACAAGTTCAAAGACGGTTTTAGCTAGGATATCAGTAGATTCTATGTTGATAGCTTGAGTGTTACTATTTTTCTCATTGTTTGAAGCGCTTAATGCGGTTTGTACAACGATACCATTCAAGCGCTTGACAGAGAGCGTCCCCAGCTGCTGCTCCAAGCTTTTTGAGAGCTGCTGCGCATTCAGCGTACTGGCTCTAGTGCGAGTCTGAGACGGCCTATGATCGGCCAAAAATAGCCAACTGCTAGCACTTTGATCAGTAGCTTGATGACTCATAGCTGGATAAATAAGTACAGCCGCGCTTAGATACGTATCCCCTGTCGGCAATATATACAAAGTCGGCATCTGCACTAGAGTTTGCTGATTGGCATAGACACTTATCATCAAAAGCGCAAGAGGTGGTACTGCCAGCACTCGGCTAATGAGTCCGCGTGGCAGTAGCCAAGGCAGTAGTACCAAAAAAGCCATGAGCAATATCGCTGTATTTACAGGGGTATAAACCCACGCATCAGAGAGTGCAGGCAATGACGTCAGCCACAGTATCAATGTATGCAAACTTGCTACTAGGGTACTCACAAGCGCCCAAATCATATCTGCTATGGCAGGCGCAACCAGATAACACAGTCCTGCTAATAGATTGAGCGGCACAATCACCCAGCCAAAGAGTCCAATAGCGAACAGGTTAATAATTAGGCCCCATAGCGATGCTTTGCCAAAGAGCAATAAAGTCACTGGTAATAAAGCGATGAACAGCCAGCATTGCAACCTAAACAGGCGCTTAAAAGCTGATAGCCATCGAGCTGTTTTTTTACCCTTTAGGGTTTGAGGCTGAGAAGGCTTAATTTGCGAAGAGCTAGTCTCTGTTTTAGCCTGCAATCCATACGTGTCATCGTATTTTAATAACAAAGCGACAGCAATGAACGATAGCCAGTAACCCGCTTGCCACAGTACAAAGGGATCAACCCAAGCCATAACAATAGCTAAGCTAAGTAGCACGCGCAAAGTACTTACCGGTAGCAAGGTTAAACGCACCACCCCTATAGCCAGCAGCGTCCAAGCAGTACGAGCTGCAGGCACATCAAAACCTGTAAATAGCGCATAAATAAAGGCAGCTACGATCATCACCTGCCAGCGCACCTGCCAGCGCGGCACATAGCGATAAAGCACAGGTAATCTGCGATCAAATACGAAGGTCGCAAGCCCTGCCATAACAATGGCTAAAAACAATACATGCGTGCCTGAGATAGCGAGCAGATGCGAGATACCTGCCAGCTGATACAAGTCTTTGGTGCTGCGATTGATTAGACTACGATCGCCCGTTAGCAAACTGAGCGTGACGGCTTTTGCTTGTTGCTCTGCATCAGTTTTGGTACTCCAGTCTTGATAAAAATGCTGGCGTAATTGCCAACGCACTTGATCAATACGGGTACGAAAAACGGTAAGATAAGAGGGTGATTGTTGAGTCGTAATCGCTGATGGCTCAATGTTAAGCGCTGATGGCTCCGTAATATTAGCAATCGGTATGCCGACTTGATTGATAGTGGCTACCCCGTCGATATGACGCGCGCGCAGCCAGCGATAACTGTCAAAACCCGAAGGATTATTTATTGCCTGCTCTGATGTGGCAAGCGGCGCTAGGGTCAAGCTCATAAACAACTGATCGCCTGGGCGCAAATCATTTAGATTATTGAGAGACTGATTTGATACTTTGGGGTAAGCGCTAAGCAGTACCTTATAGGTTGAGACATAATCAGAGCGCTGACTATTATTGTCATTAGACAACAATGAGGGGGTTAATTCAGCCGCTGTCATCTCAGCGACTTGCGGCGCGTAATGGCTGATAGTCGCTACCTGACGATAACCATTGCTCGCCTGTGTATCATAAACGCTGTCGCTTACGCCTACGATAGTAACCAGCGCTGACACCCGCATAGAATCAGTAATTTTTGTAGTTTCTGCTTGCTGATACTCATAAGTAGCTTGCAAGGCGCTACCAGCGATAAGTGCTAGGGTAAGCGTTATAGCAAATGAGAAATAAAGCAGATGATAAAAAGGTCTAGCAGGTTTTAAGGATTCTTTATAAGCGAGCAAACTAGCAGTAGAAGAGACAATATGGGTACGGCGGCGCGCAGTTATCAGTAATAAAATAGCGGCAGTGATTAGTAAAAAAGGTACTAATAACGAGGAAGGTAGCACCATAATCGTTAAGGCGCCAACGGGAAATACTGGACTACTGGCAACCGCCAAGACGCCGAGCATTATACTTATAATAAGCGTACCTACCAGCCAATACACTCACGCTCCTTGTTTATGCCGCATTCGCTTATATTTAAGATAAAAAACTTAAGTTGTAGACTCTCTAAGAATAGACATCTGTTAAATATACCGCGCCACGCTATCGCTGTACAATAGCAATTTTTTTTATATTACCCTATACTCGATATCGTGTTAAGGTTATTGGCCTCCTCTTTTATGGGGACAAAACTTATAAGTACATGCCACTACTATCAGCCTCTCGTTGGACGTTGAGCGGGCTTTAAATAATCATTCAAGGCAAGCCTGTGTCTCAAAAGCGTCTTAAAAACCTGCTACCTACACCAGAAAAGATTTTAGAAAGTCGCACGATGAAGCTATTTGCGCCGCATTTGGCGGATGCACGCTTGTGGCATTTTAATCGTCATAGTTTAAATAAAGCGGTATATATCGGTGTGCTAAGCGCTTTTTTTCCGCTACCCGGTCAGATGCTGCTAGCCTTGATAGGCGCGCTGATATTTCGAGCCAACGTCCCTATGGCGCTTGGTCTGACATGGATTACTAACCCGCTCACTACCCTACCTATATTTTACGCAGGCTATTATATTGGTGCCAAAATTATGGACGTGCCAATGATCAGTCTTCGGCTGATTGGCAGAATGATTGCAGATTTTAGTTTATGGGTATTATCAGATGGTGCAAATCCCTTTGTGACTTACAAGGGATTTGTCTCTTTGCCGGCGTTTTGCTTAGGTCTTACCATATTGGCTATTATCAGCAGTATTATCTGCGGACTAGCCTTCAAAGCAATTTGGCGCTATAAGACGGTTAGTAGTTGGCAAAATCGTCAACGACTTCGAGCGAAAAAGAAAAAAAGAAAGCGTTAGTTAATAGTAACTAACACTCTTTAAAGGTTAAGGTTTAAATGAATTACTCTTAACTTTTTTGCGTGGCGTTAATCGCTTCAATAACAAGATCTGAAAAGTTACTTTCCATAAATAGGACTATCACAACTTCACTATTTTTAGTGAGCGTATAACGCATTCTACCCTCTGTGCTGGTTTGCGCATTCAAGTCGTAATCTACGCCGCCCAAAGTAATGGCGTCGAACACCGCCTTGAGCATCTTTATCTGACTGTCTCTATCCACTGTGTCGTATAGGGTAGGATCTAGATAAGGTCTTATCGGGTCATTGCCTTCTTCTGCACTCCCAAAAGCGGCAATCGGATCATCATACTTAAACATCGTTATTACTCCTTAACCATCAAAGTCAAATTATACTCATTTACTTGGTCAAATCCTGTTGGACAAAACAGACTAATACGCCTCCCAATGACCGTTACGCAGCAATAGCTGGCGATCAGCGAGCGCCGCAAGATTGCGATCATGAGTAACCATGAGTAGCGCCGTTTGCATAGTGCTTTGTAGCTCTGAGAGCATTCCAAAGACACTTTGCGCATTGTCATAATCTAGATTACCTGTCGGCTCATCAGCGAGTATTAGTGAGGGTTTTGTCACCAAAGCGCGGGCAATAGCAACGCGTTGGCGCTCCCCGCCTGATAGCTCCCCTGGTCTGTGGTTGAGGCGATGATCCAATCCGACATTATTTAATATCTCAATCGCCTGCGCGCGGGCATCAGTGGTTGAGACCTTTGGACGCATCAGTAGCGGCATAGCTACGTTTTCGACCGCCGTAAACTCTGCCAGTAGATGATGAAACTGATAAATAAATCCCAGATGCTGGTTACGCATTGCGCCGCGCTCAGTCTCATTCATCTGATTAAGACACTTACCATGTAACCAGACCTCACCGCTGGTTGGCGTATCAAGCCCGCCTAATAAATGCAGCAACGTACTCTTACCTGAACCACTGGTACCAACGATAGCGATACGCTCGCCTGCATTGACGGTTAGATCCAGACCCGTCAACACCTGAGTACGTACGGCCCCTTCGTCATATATCTTGCTAATGTTGGTCGCCTCTAAAATGGCAGACATAGCGCTTCCTTTATAATCATTTTTGTCAGGTAATAAATTGATATATAGTATCAAATTCGTGCGTTACTCAAACGTCAGCTATTACTCATAGCGCAGCGTTTGAGCGGGCTGTATTCTAGCGGCACGGCGCGCAGGATATATCGTTGCCAAAAAGCTTAGGACAAATGATACGCCAGTGATAAGCACCACATCAGTCAAACGAAGCTGCGAGGGCAAGTAATTAATAAAATAGGCGTCAAATAGATTAAGGCCAAAGCTTTGATTAATAAAGCCTAGAATATCACTCACTGTAAGCGCAAATACGACTCCAAGAACCGTTCCTGCTACCGTACCAATCACTCCAATGACGACTCCTTGCACCATAAAGACCTGCGTTATCAGGCGCGGAGAAGCACCAAAGGTTTTGAGGATGGCGATATCAGCTTTTTTGTCAGTGACGAGCATCACAAGACTTGAGACGATATTAAAGGCGGCGACTAAAATGATTAAGAACAGCAGCAGGCCAACCATTGCTTTCTCCATTTGGATGGCACCAAATAGATTGCCATGCGTCTGTGTCCAGTCATTAGGATAGAGCTGATTAGGTGCGATAGCTGCGGCATTTTGCGCAGCAAGTGGTGCATTAAATAGATCGTCAAGCTTCATACGAATACCTTGAGCGCCCTCTGGCAAACGCAGCAACTTGCCTGCATCACCCATTGGAATAAACGCCATCAAGCTGTCGACCTCTGGGCTAATGCTAAAGATACCCGTTAAGGTAAAGCGCTTAAAGCGTGGTATCACGCCTGCTGCAGAAGGTGAGGCTTCTGGCAATACCAGCGTCACTTTGTCGCCTAAGCGCAGGCCTAATGATTGCACCATCTCCTCACCCAAAACGATACTAAAATCACCATTTTTTAGGGTGTCAATGTCGCCTTCAACCATATTATCATTGATAATAGAGACGTTCTTTTCGTAATCAGGCTCGACGCCCGTCACCATGATGCCAGCCACTTGACCGTTTGAGGTCAGCATGCCTTGAAGCTGAATAAAAGGCGCGACAGCGGTAACCTCAGGATCTTCTTCAATTTGATCTGCTAATTGTTCCCAGTTGCCAATCACCTCTGACGAGATAATAGTAGCTTGCGGCACCATACCTAGTATTCGCGTTTTAAGCTCACGATCAAAGCCGTTCATCACAGAGAGCACTGTAATAAGTACTGCCACACCCAAAGTCAGACCGACCATAGATATCAAGGATATAAAGGAGATAAATCGATTACTGCGCTCTGCTCGGGTATACCGCAAGCCAATAAATAACGCTAAAGGACGAAACATAGTTAAACTCTTTATCTTATCTATAGTAAATGGCTTGCATTTTAAAATAGCTCAAAGGCTGTCTGACAATCCAAGCGTTATCAAAACAGCCACCAAAAGGTAAGCCCTACTAACAGATAGGGTTTTAGACATACCATTAATGCTGGTCGCCAAAAAATGGCTAGTTTGACACAAATTAGATCATATGTGCCAGTGATTCACATAAACTGCGCGTATTTTTTTGGCAAAAATAAAGGCGATATCATTATTTTTTATGAAGGGCTTGCTATTGGTTATTTTCATACCTATATATTGTATGTTAAGAAGCATTGTATGCTAAGGACGAATTCACCCATTAACAGGACTGAAAAAGCGTGCGCCTATTATGGCTAGGTATTGTTAACCGTTATCGGTCACTTATTTATCCCTATGTAAGCAAGCTTTTATAATCAGATCCTGCGACTGACTACATTTTGAGTACTCTCATGACTATCAACTATCAATATAAAAATGTACAAACCCCCACAAAAGTAACTTTGAGCGATGAGCAAACTGCCGGTCATGGCGACCATTGGCGCATATTAACGGACGATTTAAGCCGTGATGTGCCTGAGTGGCTCCAACTCATGATCGAAAAAGCGACTATGCCAAAGGGTCTCAATGGCAATGCTAGTGCTGAGGACAAATGCTTATTGCTCTCAGAAAACCAGCCCTGCCATATTAATCAAGTGCTCGCCATGCGTGATGGCAAGCCTGAGTGCTTTATTAACGCCTACCCTTGCGTGGACGGTCCTTACGGTCTCAAATGCCGAATCGAGCGTATTATCGTTAACGAAAATACTCAAGATGCAGTGCTAAGGCTGCGCACTGTTGATGGCAGTATTATCTATGCTTTTGATCAGCTCTATACCGCCAACCATCAGCTTTATAAGCAGGACGAGCTTTACTTTGTTAATTTTAGCGCATGGGCACATGAGATCAGTCCAAGCGAGCAAAGTGAGACTATTTTGGTTGAAGATGTCGATGCTATTCGCTATCACCGCGCTTTTAATGACATTGTCGCCGCCAATGACGGTCAAGTACCAAAAGACGTTCAAGAGCAGATCAAAGAGTGGGAGCCTGAAACCAAAGAGCAGATGGCGCCTATTGAGATCAATTTAGGTCATATGTGTGCATACTTGTTTGGTGATACTTTAGGCCAAGAAGATGAGGCGTGGTGTCAAGGACAAGTACTGGGTAAGCAAGAAACTCATTTTAATGGTCAGTCCATTATTTTGTTTGATGTGGTCATCTTGCGCGAGCAAGACGCTGATCCATTCGTCGTGCGTATTGGCGCTGTAAACACAGAACAGAATAATGCTATTGAAGTCAATGATTACATACAAGCAAATATCTGGCTGCAAGCAGCAATCTACAAAGAGAATCAGTAACTAAAAATTTTTACTACCCACTAGCACTAAAAAAGAGCCTCTAAACATTAGAGGCTCTTTTTTAGTTGGAAGCTTAACTATCATACTTCTATAGTGAACTTACTTTTAAGCCATTGCTCTTAAGCCATAGTAGTCATAGCTTTTACTTTTTTGAACAGCTCTTTTTGCTCAGCGCTTGGACGAGCAGTCTGAACAGCCATAAGCTGCGACATATCGCCTTCAACGCGAATTTTGCCACTCATAAAGGCGCCCATGATCTGGTTCATATCAAACCCTGTGATAATAGATTGCAAGGTCTCGCGATCGAGCAGTAAAGTAGTGGTTGCCTCATCATTAAGACCACGATGTAATAATCCATCGGCAAAGTTAGCTTCGATAACCTCATCACCGTCAGAGACTTTTAGATTAATGACCATGTTAGCGAGTGCTGGCGGCAAGTTAAGCTCACCTGCGTCACGGCCCAATTGCTCAACTTCGTCAAACCATGCATCCGTCAAAAAAACTGCCATATTATTATCCTTAATAAGTGCCTCACTGTTTAACCATGTAGGCATTCAAGATTGTTAAAGGGGATGATACTTAGGAGTGACTCGCTTAAAATATAAGCGCTATTCGCTAAACGCCTCTGACTTGTTAAAGTCACGTGACTCTAAGCATCCTATTTTGGTCTTAGACCGTTTTCCATTTCATTATAGTCGGCTAAGCTGCGATAAGTAAAACCCCAACTTGGCACTTATCATAAAATAGTAACAAAAAGTCACGGTAATCGTTGTTCGGTAATTAGTAGCCAAATCATAATTCAAGGGCATAAGCGTTCTTTTAATAATAAGTTGTCTGCAAAATAATTTACCAAAGAGTTTGTATTTTGGGTCACAGTTCTGATGATATTTACTTAATATTGCGTTACAATACCCTTAAACAGAGTCGGGAGTTTTAACCAAACATTACGTAGACGTGATTTTAAGAGTTATGCAAACAGTTATTGATGGTCACTACCCTACTGTTTAGCTTTGATACTTATCTTATCCCCTTTGTCTTGTGTAATGTTCAGTCTTGATCGAGCACCGATATTTTGCGCTTATTACACTAATCCCTTGTAAGCGTTTAAGATACTCCCTGTTTTATACGATAAGACCCTACCGCTCAATTTTCTAATGTAGTTATGGTTAATTCTGTTGATAATTTAGGCTGTATAGGAATCATCCCATGAGTTTACAAAACACAGCAATCGCCCCCGTTGATAGTGAGTACGAAATCACTATCGTGCGATTCTTTACGACGATGACCGTCATTTGGGGCATTGTCGGCATGAGCCTTGGTGTATTCATTGCATCACAATTGGCTTGGCCCGCACTCAATTTTGACATTCCATGGCTGACATTTAGCCGATTAAGACCGCTACATACGAATGCGGTCATTTTTGCGTTTGGTGGTTGTGCGCTATTTGCCACGTCCTACTATATTGTTCAGCGCACTTGTAAGACTCGGCTGTTCGCTCCATATTTGGCGTGGTTTACCTTTTGGGGCTGGCAGGCTGTCATTGTTGCTGCTGTCATTACCCTGCCTATGGGTTTAACATCGACTAAAGAGTACGCTGAGCTTGAGTGGCCGATTGATATCTTGATCGCTTTAGTATGGATATCTTATGCCATTGTCTTTTTTGGTACTTTGATTAAGCGTAAGACGTCACATATCTATGTGGCGAACTGGTTCTTTGCTGCGTTTATTATTACTATTGCGCTACTACACATTGTCAACAGTATGGCAATCCCTGTCGGCGCCTTTAAGTCTTATTCGCTATATGGCGGTGCTACTGATGCAATGGTACAGTGGTGGTATGGTCATAACGCGGTTGGTTTTTATCTAACAGCAGCCTTTTTGGGCATGATGTACTACTTTGTACCGGTACAGATTGGTCGTCCTATCTACTCGTATCGCTTGTCTATTGTGCATTTCTGGGCTTTGATTGCAGCATACATGTGGGCAGGTGGTCATCATCTTCATTACTCTGCGCTTCCAGATTGGACGCAGTCGCTGGCGATGGTCTTCTCAATTATTCTATTCGCGCCATCATGGGGCGGTATGATTAACGGCGTATTAACGCTATCAGGTAGCTGGGACAAGCTGCGTACCGATCCGATCATTCGCTTTATGATTGTGGCGTTATCCTTTTATGCGATGTCGACCTTTGAAGGTCCGATGATGTCTATTAAGACAGTGAACGCTTTGTCGCATAATACCGATTGGACTATTGGGCACGTGCATTCAGGCGCTCTTGGCTGGGTCGGTATGATTACAATCGGCTCACTATATGTGCTACTTCCACGTATTTATAACAAGCCTAAGATGTATTCAATCAGTTTGATTACCACGCATTTTTGGTTAGCGACTGCAGGTACTATCTTTTATATCGTCTCTATGTGGATATCAGGTATCGGTCAAGGCATGATGTGGCTTGCAACCAACCCTGATGGAACACTGGTATATAGCTTTGTTGATACGGTTGAGTTCTCGCATTATCCTTACATAGGTCGTGCTTTTGGTGGTCTGCTCTATGTATCAGGTATGTTCATCATGGCTTATAACGTCTATCGCACTATTAAGATGCCAGAAGGTAAGCCTGTGATGCTCGCTGATCCTACAGATCATAATCCTAGTGTTGATGAACCACAGACCGCTAAAGTATAAGGAGCAATCATGGCTGGTACACCGCATGAAATTATTGAAAAAAACACAGGTTTGCTCGTTATCGGTATCGTCATCGCAATCAGCTTTGCAACGCTTGTTGAGATCGTACCCTTAATATATGACTATAAACCTGCTGAAGAAGGCGGGGTGAACAAGCCTTTGCCTGCAATGGAACCTTGGACAGCGCTTGAGTTTGAAGGTCGGGATATCTATATCCGTGAAGGCTGTCATGTGTGCCATACGCAAATGGTACGTCCATTACGCGCTGAAGTTGAGCGCTATGGTCCCTACTCGCGCGCGGCTGAATCGACGTGGGATCACCCTTTTCTTTGGGGATCAAAACGTACGGGGCCAGATTTAGCACGAGTGGGTGGACGTTATTCTGAAGATTGGCAAAAGCAGCATCTAATCGCGCCAAGATCTTTAGTTCCTGAGTCTGTTATGCCAGGTTTCCCTTGGCTTGCAACGAGTGAAGTTGATGGCGCTAAAGTTCAGAGCAAAATGCAATTGTTCCGTGATCGTTTCGGTGTTCCTTATACGCAAGAGGACATCGATGGCGCGCCAGATGCGGTACTTGGTGCCACTGAGCTTGATGCTTTAGTTGCTTACTTGCAGCAGCTCGGTACTGCAATGGAAGGACAGCGCTAATGGGTATTGGTGATTTACAAATATTTGCAACGGTAGCTGCTTTCATCGCTTTTATAGGCGTTGCATGGTGGGCGTATTCACCAAAAAATAAAAAACGCTTCGAAGAAGATGCACAACTTGCGCTTGATGACGAGCATATTCAATCTTTGTCTGATGAGCAGCGCAATAAGGATAAACCATGACATTTTTTTGGAGTTCTTGGATAACCATACTTAGTATTGGGTGCTGGGTTTTCATTCTTGGGGTATTATTATTTGTACTTAAGTACAAACCTGACGTAGAAGAAGACGGTACAACCGGTCATGAGTACGACGGTATTCGAGAATATGACAAAGCGCTGCCAAAATGGTGGCTGGTAATATTTTTTGGCTCTATTGTTTGGGGCGTGGCTTACTGGATATTTTTTCCAGCCATTTTGCCGTCGCATTGGAATGGCGTTGCTACTGTTGAAGTCGATGGCGAAACGGTTCCTTGGACGTCAAAGAACGAGCTTTTTAGCGAGCTTGAAGAGAATGATAGAATCTTTACCAGTAACTTTGAGCAAACTATCTTAGCTAGAGCTGGTGCAACAGAGGCGACTACTATACTCAATGAGCTTAGCGAATTGCAGACGACTATGCGTCGTAGTGAGAATCCACCAGCGGATATTCAAACCCGTATTGATGAGAAGGTTGCCCAGCTTGCGCCAGCCGTAGAGAAGCTATCACAAGATCCAAATGCACTCAAAGTAGGTAGCCGTCTATTTTTGCAAAACTGCTCTGTGTGTCATGGTTCTAATGCTAAAGGTGCTAGAGGCTATCCTAACTTAACAGACAATGATTGGTTATATGGTGGCGGTGCTGATCATATTCTTACAACGCTACACAATGGCCGCGTAGGTGGTATGACGGCATGGCGTGATCAGCTTGGTGAGGAAGGCATACGTGCAGTAGCTGAATATGTACTTTCTTTATCTCCAAACAATGGCAGTACTAGTAACGGTGAGCTTGATCAAACTCTAGTTGCTCAGGGTGAGAGTATCTTTAAAGAGCCTACTAACTGCGTACTGTGTCATGGACCTGAAGGTAAGGGCATGATTTCAACGGGCGCGCCGAACTTGACCGATAATATATGGTTGTACGGCGGTGAGCGCGAAACGGTTCGTGATACCCTACGCTATGGCCGTGCAGGCGTTATGCCTGAATGGGAAACTAAGCTTGGTAATGAGCGTATTATGCTATTGTCAGCCTACGTATATTCACTGTCTGACAGAAGTAATGCAGCTGCGCCTATGACTGCTACTGCTACTAATAGTCAAAACAACGAACAAGCAACTGTAGCTAATTAAGCATATTATTATAGACTGAGCTTTAGACGTTTATTGTATAAATGGATGAACACCAAAAGGGAGAACTGTTATTGCAGCTCTCCTTTTTTATATTTTTTTATATACCTGTATTTAGCGTTGTGATGTCGTTAGTATTTCAATCATTACTTTTTAATGCTGCGATAAGCGATTGTTTTTTTTGATTATCTCCCCATTTATAGTAGGGGTAATGATAAAATATCTGTTATCGGTAGCCTGTTTTTTAGCGAGCACAATCGAGGTTTTAAACCCGTACTTATTGAGCGGCGCTATACATAGCTATTATGGCTCATAGTAGACTGATTCTTTTGAGAGGCATGTCATGTCAGAATCGCAATCCAATAAAATCCCTATCAAACAGATTGATTTAGATGCGACCAAACAGCGCGTCCATACTCGGTTTGTCACAGGATTTTATCAAAATATTCGCGTCGCTAGTATGTACTTTTTTTTGGCGTTGTTTTTATTGTTGCCGTGGCTGCGTTATGATGGCAGGCAAGCGATTTGGTTTGATGTACCCTCTCAGCATTATTATATCTTTGGTATGACGTTTTTGACCCAAGATTTTTACTTTATCGCCGCTTTTGCATTAATTGCTGCGTTTACTTTGTTTATGGTTACCGTATTTGCAGGGCGTGTATGGTGCGGCTATGCTTGTCCACAGACTATTTGGACACATTTGTACCAGCATATCGAAAAATGGGTCATTGGCGATCGTAATAAGCGTATCAAGTTCGATAAAGCCCCAACGAGTCCAACCAAAGTGTTTAAGCGTAGTTTAGTGTATTTGATTTGGTTCATACTCTCTGTTATCACCGCAGCCACCTTTGTCAGTTATGTCGCTGGTACTGAGTATATTTTTGGTAGTTGGCAGATGCTAGGGTTTATCCCTTTTCCTGATTGGCCGACTTGGATATGGGTTTCCATGTTTATCTTTACCTTCGCCACCTATGCCAATGCAGGCTATATGCGTGAGCAGATGTGTATCCAGATCTGCCCTTATGGCCGTTTTCAGAGCGTCATGTTCGACAAAGATACTTTGATTGTCTCCTATGATTACGAGCGCGGCGAACCACGTGGTCCACGTAAAAAGGGCACCAATCCTGACCATCTAGGCGACTGTATTGAATGTACTATGTGTGTACAGGTCTGCCCAACAGGTATCGATATTAGAGACGGTCTGCAGGTGGCTTGCATCCAGTGCGCCGCTTGCGTCGATGCTTGTAACGAGATCATGGACAAAGTCGGTTATCCGCGTGGCCTAATCCGCTATACTACTGAGCGCCAACTGGCTGAAAAGAAACCTAGTCGCGTGCTGCGCCCTCGCCTGTTCGCGTATTTAGCGCTGCTTGCTATTTTGTGCGGTGGGCTTGTCTTTGCCTTAACCGATCGTGTCCCCTTAGAGATCGATATTCGCCGTGATCGCAATCAGTTATCGTCTATTAACGCCCAAGGTATGATCGAGAACAGCTACATCGTCAAGTTAACGAACAAAACTCAAGATGAACACACCTACAAGATTACCTTGGAACCACAAGATGGTTTAAGTTTGCAGCTACGCTTTAATGATGTGCCACTAGTAGCTGGCGAGAGCTTTGATATGTCCGTTAGCGTTTATGGCGACCCTGCTGTCGTAGAACCTGGACAAACGCCTATTACTTTGAATGTCGTCAGCGAAGATGGTAAGTATAGCGTGAGTAAGGATAATGTCTTTATCACTCAAGACTAATGACTTGGTCTTGTTCGTTAGTACCTTGATAGTTAATAAACAGTAAGTTACGTCATTAATTATATAGCAGGTGTTTTATGTCTACTTCATCACCGAACTTTAAGCATCAAGATAGTCAGCCTTGGTACAAGAACTACATGGTGATCATCTTTGTCATTGGCTTACCCGCCTTTGTGGTCGTCGCTTGTATTTTTTTCGTGTATTACTCTTATCAGATTCGTGATAGCGTGGTGCGCGATGATTGGTATATGGATGGCAAAACTCTGTATCATGACGTATCGCGAGATAAGCTCACTTACGATTTAGAGTTGCATGGTGATATGCGCTTTTCAGAGAACGGCGATATTGTCTTTTATCTCAATTATCCTGAACAAAGTGTGCAGACAGGTACCCTCAAAAATGGCACAGCGCTTACCTACCCTGATACTCTAGAATTGTCCATCTCTCATGCCACTGATATCAAAAAAGATCGCGATGTGGTATTAAAACATCAAGACGGTAATAAATATACGGCTCAAGTCGATATTGACCCGCTCAAAGCCAAGTACTATCTACAAGTGAGTAGTGATGGCGCAGCTGATTGGCGTATGCGTGATGTGGCGCGGCTGCCACGCTCTGAGGTTAGTTTTGATCCGTTGCCTGTATTTGACAAATCAAGCTCTTAAAAGCATCAAATAAAAGCCAGCTTATAAACCGCTGGTTTTTTTGTGTTTAGAGGATAGGGTTGATTGTCGGAATTTTTTGCATGGCATTGTGATGTTTTGGCAAATGACTACTATCGCCGCTTTGAGTCGGTTTTGAGTGAAAGTCTTGAGTTGATGGAGCCACTGGTAGATTCATCTTTTTGAGACTAGCACTTTGTCCCACTTGTATGTTTTGCCCCTCAAAAGCACGCTCATTATCATCGCGCGCTAAGTTTAGTCCTTCAAAATCAAACAGTTCTCGATCTGCCAGCTGTGACGGGGCTACATTTTGCATGGCTTTAAATATCGAGGCCAAGCGCTGTGGATGTGCGTCATCCCAGTCGCGTAGCATATCATTGATAGTAGCACGCTGCAGATTGGCTTGAGAGCCACATAGGTTGCAGGGGATAATAGGAAAGGCTTTTAATTGGGCGTACTCAATAATGTCTTTTTCTTCTACATAAGCCAGCGGACGTATAAGAATGTTTTGCTCATCATCACTAAGTAATTTGGGCGGCATAGATTTAAGTGCGCCGCCGTGAAAGAGGTTCAAAAAAAAGGTCGCCAGCATATCATCACGGTGATGACCAAGCGCAATTTTGGTCGCGCCAATTTGCTTGGCAAAGCCATACAAGGAGCCGCGGCGCAATCGCGAGCAGGCTGAGCAATAGGTTTTGCCCTCTGGTACCACACTCTTTACGATACTATAAGTGTCTTTTTCTAGGATGTAGTGCGCAATCTTTTTGTCATTTAAATAATTTGGCAGGATATCTTCAGGATAACCTGGCTGCTTTTGATCGAGATTGACGGCGACGATATCAAAGTGAATGGGTGCAACGCGTTTTAGCAGGAGTAAGATATCAAGCAGCGTGTAGCTATCCTTGCCACCTGAGACGCAGACCATAACCACATCGCCCTCTTCGATCATATTAAAATCGTGAATAGCAAGTGAGACTTGGCGGCGTAGTTTTTTTTGCAGTCTTTTTAAGCGTACGCTCATATTATCTAGCTCATCATCAATAAAGGTATCGTTAGGATGCGGCATAGATATGGATGTTGAGGTTTGTGCAGTAGGATCTATAGACATAAATTACTCAGTGTCAGGGTCGTCATAAGTTACTGCGATTATAACAAAAACCACTAAAAGATTAAAAACACAGCAAAGTGCTTTATAGTTTTAAAAAGCGTTTTATACGCTTAGATAGGTATTGAGGCTGAATACTATGCTTATATCTTGACGGTAAATTTGCTAAAATAGCGCGCTTTATTCGCAAATATTACTTCTAGTAGCAAGCGTCACACGTGAGACTAGACGTTACGCAATATAACGAGAGGCTTATGACTGACTCCACTTCTAATACTATCGATAGCGCACAAAATGCCGTTGTCCTACTATCGGGCGGCCTAGATTCTGTGACCTGCCTGTATTGGGCAAAGGCACGTTATGCTAGCGTGACCGCCGTCAGTTTCAACTACGGTCAGCGTCATAATAGCGAGCTTGTCGCAGCAAAGTCTATTGCGCAAACGGCTGGAGTCGATCACCGCGTCATCGATATCGATATTGCGCAACTTGGCGGCTCCTCGCTTACGGATCACAGCATGATCGTACCAGATGGCGATACTGATACCTTCTCCCACAAAAAACGTGATGAGATCGATAATGACGCGATTCCAAATACTTACGTGCCAGCGCGCAATACTATATTTTTATCCTACGCTTTAGCCGTCGCTGAAGTCGCTGATGCCAATCATATCGTCATCGGGGTCAGCTCGGTTGATTATTCAGGCTATCCAGATTGTCGCCCTGAATATATTGCCGCGTTTGAAACCATGGCGAATCTTGCGACCAAAGCGGGCGTCACAGGCCATCACTTGAGCATTCAAACCCCACTGCAACAGCTCTCCAAAGCGCAAACGATCGAGCTTGGATTATCACTTGGCGTTGACTATGCTCAAACCATATCTTGCTATCAAGCCGATGCCCAAGGCCGCGCTTGTGGTGTTTGCGACAGCTGCGTGCTACGCCGTCAGGGGTTCGCTCAAGCAGGTGCGGTTGATCCCACTCATTATCAGTCTGAGTATAAACAGTCTTAAAGCAGAGTCATCTGCATAAAAGCGTAACATTTGATTGCATCATGACAGCACGCCTACGGTTTTATTTGTGGCCTATAATTGCTATCTTATGATGACGTTTGTTGTCAATTAAAGGATTATTATGAAGGTGTTGCACGTACTACCCTTAGCCCTGATCGGTCTTGTGGCTATTCCACAAGCGAACGCAACTAATATCAAGCAGGACAATATCAATACCTGTGTCAATGGCGCAGTCAAATATAAAGTTGCTGATAAAAGCACTGCGACTAAGCTGTGTAATTGCACTATTGGTGTGCGCAGCAATATGACGATCGGTCAGATGTGGGAGATTGAAAGCTATGCCATGGACAAAAAAGATCCCTCAGGCCTACCTTATGTCAAAAAAATGCAGAGAGATTTGCAACAATGTACGACAGGTTTAGATCTCAAGTCACCGCAAAAACCTGCATAGTTTATATTTGCTATTTGAGCTTAAGTAAAGATTTATAAAAGACTGGTCACTACCAGTCTTTTTTTGTTGCTAGCCGTTGCCAATATCTAAGCAAAGTGTAAGACTGATATGCGATAAGCAAACTACAACAAAAAAGGTAGATCTATTATGGCAAAACCAACTTCAGAGACGATCGAGTTACCAGACTTTCCTGTCACCTTAGTACGTAAGCTTGATGGTCACTTTATTGAGGATAACATTAGTCTAAAAGAGCTGAGCGCGCATACAGACAAAGGACTGATACTTTATTTTTACCCCAAAGACAATACGCCAGGCTGCACCTTACAAGCCACTGAGTTTACAACTCATGTGAGCACCTTTGAAGATCTAGGCTATAGTATTATTGGCGTCTCTCGTGATAGCGTTGACTCTCACAAAAGCTTTATCGACAAGCATGACCTGCATATCCCGCTCATTAGCGATACTGACGAGAGACTATGCCAGTACTTTGATGTTATCAAAGAAAAAAACATGTATGGCAAAAAGACTATGGGGCTGGTGCGATCGGCCTTTATCTTTGATAAGCAAGGTGACCTGACTCACGCGCAGCGCAATCTACGTGCCAAAGGCTATACCGATAGATTATTGGATACTCTAACCCCTTAGAGCTTTAGATATCTCAAAACTAAAACACTTATGTCATTAAAATAAAAATTACTTATCTAGGACTATTATGAATAACGACTCAGCGACTAACGAAAACTCAAGCAAAAAAGACATTACTCGCGAAGTTAAAGTCGCCGTTATCGGTGCAGGCACAGCGGGACAAAATGCTTTTCGTCAAGCCAACAAAGATATCAAAAATACAGTCATTATTAATGAAGGCTACTGGACAACGACTTGCGTCACTGTAGGCTGCATGCCAAGTAAACTACTCATTGCAGCAGCAGAACGCGCCCATGAAGCCAAGTACTCTGAAGAGTTCGGTATTCATAGTGACGTGACTATCAACGGCAAACAGGTGATGGCACGCGTTCAAGCAGAGCGTAGTCACTTTGAGAGCTTTCTTGAAAAACAAGTCGATAGCTGGCCTGATGATAAAAAAATAGCAGGACGCGCGCATATCAATAAAGATGGTCTCATTGAAGTCAATGACGAGCTCATTAAAGCTGACAAAATTATTGTCGCTACAGGCAGTAAGCCGTTTATTCCTGAGGGCTGGGCGGACAAGCTTGGCGATACGTTACTGACTTCGGACACCGTATTTGAGTTGTCAGACTTGCCTGATTCGATTGCCGTCATTGGTGCAGGCGCAGTAGGTTTAGAGCTTGCTCATGCTTTTAGTCGTTTAGGCGTTGCTATTACTTTGTTTAACCGTAATGACGGCGTGGCTGGTCTAAAAGACAAAAAGATTAATGCAAAAGCTATTGATTGTTTAAGTACTGATCTTGATATGAAACTTGGTAGCAAAATTACAGAAATTGATAGTGAGGTCGATGACAACAAGCAATTAGTCGCCTCTATCAAATATACTGACAAAGATGGTAATGAAGGTCATTGGCAAGGCGATTATGTACTGGTCGCAACAGGGCGAAGTAATAACATTAAACAGCTAGGAGTTGAGAATCTCGGCGTTGAATTAGACGAAAAAAATAGACCTAAAGACCTCGACACACATACAGGTCAGATTGGCGATCTTCAGGTTTACATCGTTGGCGACGCTAATGTCCATCAACCCTTTTTGCATGTCGCTAGTGATGAAGGTTATAGTGCTGGCAGTATTGCCTGTGATAACAAAAGTGATGCCTACATTCGCCCATCATCTCCTCTTTTATCCATCATTTTTACCGCACCTCAGATTCTAAGTGTTGGCATGTCTATACCAGAAATAGAAGAGAGTCCAGAGCTTGAGTACGTCATAGGTAAAGCCAGCTTCGACAATCAAGGGCGTAGCCGCATTATGGGTGTTAACTGTGGTCTTTTGCATATTTACGGCTGTAAAAAGACAGACAAAGTATTGGGTGCAAGCATGGTAGGTCCGGATGCAGAATACATAGGTCACATACTAGCTACAGCGATTACCAATCGCATCACGGTAAAGCAGCTGCTAGATGCACCTTTTTATCACCCTACTATTTTGGAAGGACTACGCACAGCGCTACGCGATGTTCAACACCAGATGGATATTCCTTACCAGGCTCTTGACACTCATAAGGATAACTCTTAGTCTTTGACAGTATAATGAGTATACAAATAACTTAGTTTGAGACTAACTGGTAATGACTCATTCATTTACTGATCTAAAACCAGTAGCTCACGACTTAACAAGGCTTGTATAAAACAATGACATTTGCTGGTATTGCTGATTTTTTTAAGGAGATCATGCGTGATCTCTATACTAGCTTGTATTTAGCAATTGGTGGCTCGGTAGAGGAGGACTCTCTTGATTGGTCCTCTCAAGTCGTTGATCTGGTCAGCACTGGTATCAAAATCCTAATACTGCTTGCGGTATTGGGGTTTTTTTATTGGCTGCTCATTTATTTGATTAAACACAACAAAGAGCGCATTCACCTAAGTGATCGCCGTGAAAAAATCATGCGCTCAGTACTGCGCTATATTTGGATCGTGGCAAGTCTCATTGCTATTATGAGTCAGATTAATTTTGAACCTGCTACGGTAAAAGCCACTGCTAAGGCTTGCATTTGGGCGGGTATTTATTACGTACTCTGGACCTCATCAGGTCAAATTATTCATAGAGTGCTTCAGCATTATGGGCTAAACGCCTCCATTGAGCAGCTTCTTAAGAATATATTATCTGTCATCTTACTGGTGCTAGGTCTAGCCAGCGTCATGGCACAGTTTGGTTTTGATATTGTCTCACTGGTTGCAGGTTTAGGGATTGTCGGTTTGGCGGTTGGTTTTGCCGCGCAGTCTACGCTTGCTAATTTTATCGCGGGTATTACAATTTTGCTCGAGCAATCCTTTCAGGTCGGCGATTGGATCAATATCAATGGTAATGAGGGGCGCGTAGTGGTCATAGCCCTGCGCACGACGCATATTTTGACTCGTGACAATATCACTGTAATTATTCCCAATTCCAACATGGCCTCCTCCGAGGTCACCAATTTGACCTCCAAGAACTTTGTGCGCTTTAACGTGCGCGTGCGTATCGCTTTTGAAGATGATATCAGTCAGGCACGTGAGCAAATACTTGGGGTACTTACCGACACAGAAGTGGTACTCTCGCGTCCCGAACCCTCAGCGACTGTAGCTGAAGTTGGCGAATATGGCGTATTTTTTATCGTGCGCTTTTGGGTCAAACCCGCCTCAGTCGCCCGCATGCCCAAGATTAAAGAGGACATGCAAGAGCATATCAAAAATGCTTTTGATGCCGCTGGTATCTCAACCCCTTATCCGCACATGCGTCTGCTCATGCCAAAAGACGTTGACTACCCTATCCCGACCAAGCCTTTTGCGACAACGACGCAATCTATAGAGCCTGATGTCTCTTTAACCAAAGATAGTAAGTAGGCTTAGAGTATCTGATGTTACATCCACTCCTTTTTTTCTAAAAAACTGTGTTGTAAATTTGCTTTAACAACTACTCTTAAGCGATAA
Source organism: uncultured Psychrobacter sp. (assembly GCA_947495055.1). Taxonomy (GTDB): domain Bacteria; phylum Pseudomonadota; class Gammaproteobacteria; order Pseudomonadales; family Moraxellaceae; genus Psychrobacter. The sequence continues at coordinate 109,811 of CANLXO010000001.1, forward strand.
CGCTTGATGTGTGATAAAATCGTCGGTTATCTTATTATTCTTTGATTCGCTTTTTTAGCCAGGTATCTGTATGACCGAACCAACCGCGCCCGCCTCCATTCCAGTAGCATCAACGGAGCTATCTTACGATTTTATCATTACCTGTGCCGATGGCCTTGAGACGCCGCTGCAAACTGAGCTTGATAGCTTTGGTATTGCAAGCGATATCAAAAGCACTGGGCGTCTGACGGTAACGGGTACGCTACGTGACCTCTACACTATTTGCCTGTGGTCGCGTGTGGCGTCTAGAGTGCTTATGCTCATTAAGCGCAAAAACATCAATACTGAATACGATGTCGCAGAGCAGCTATATAGCCTCGCCAAGTCCGTCAATTGGACTGAGCAATTTAGCTTAGAGCAGACCTTTGCTATTCGCCTGTCTGTTGATAAGCGCGTAGCCGTCAGCCAGCAATTTGCGATGCTACGAGTTAAAGACGCCATTGCCGACACCTTTAATGAAGCTTTTGAGAGTCGTCCTAACGTCGATAGCAAAAACCCAGATTTTGCGATATTTGCAACTGTTAATGATAAGCAAGCTGAGCTGTATCTAGATCTATCTGGTACTAGCTTGCACCGCCGCGGCTATCGCGTCGCTATGACCGACGCCCCGCTCAAAGAAAACTTGGCCGCCGCTCTACTCTATAGTGCAGGCTGGCACCAAAAAAACAACGATGGTACGCCTTTCTATAACGCTCTTGTAGATCCTATGTGCGGCTCGGGTACTTTTATTATCGAAGCCCTGCTCATGCATTGTGATTACGCAGTCGGCATTGACAAAGCAGCGAATCAGTTTGGCTTTTATGAGTGGCAGCATCATGATGAGACGCTATGGCAGGCGATGATAGATGAGGCGCAAACTCGTCATTGCGAAGCGCTAGCTATTGCCCTTGAGCAGCCTGATACCTTGCCGCTTATCTTAGGGTTTGATGCGGATGCAGGCGCTATTATCGCCACCGAAAAAAATGTAATTGCAGCAGGTCTTCAAGACTTGCTGCCCCTACTCGATATCGAGACGCAGGCGCTGAATCAGCTCAAAAGCACGCTACGTCCTATGGCGCAAGATGGTCGCTTGAGCAATTCTCTAATTATCACTAACCCGCCCTATGGCGAGCGCTTAGGTGAAGAGGATATGATAAGACCGCTGTACCAATCATTAGGACTCATTATCCAAGATAGCTTCGCAGGTAGCGGTGTTGATCCTATGCTCGGTATTTTGGCCGCCAATGTCGAGCAAGTCGATATCTTACCGATCAAAGAGCCGCAAACTCTACGCTGTCATAATGGTGCAATCACCGTTTATTTTCGCTACGGCAAACTGATTGCAGCGCAAGCAGGCAATCTGGTCAAACAGTTTGAGAAGCGCGAAATCGATGTCGAAGAAGGTCAAGACTTTATCAATCGCTTGCAAAAAAATCTGAGCAAACTCAAAAAACTCGCTAAAAAAGATAACGTTAGTAATGTACGCGTCTACGATGCTGATCTGCCAGATTTTAAGGTTGCCATCGACCTCTATGGCGATTACGCGCACGTACAGGAGTATGCGCCGCCCAAAACCATACCACCAGAAACCGCTAAAAAACGCTTTAATCTTGCGCTAATGGGTATTCGTGAGGTGCTTAATATCAACCGTGAGCAAGTCTTTATCAAGACTCGCGCCCGTCAATCTGGCAACGATCAATACAGCAAACAGGCCACTACTGAGAAAAAAGGTAAGTTCTATATCGTACGTGAAGACGACGCTTATTTTTATGTCAACTTTACCGACTACCTCGATACCGGCTTGTTTATCGATCACCGTAATATGCGCGCGCGTATTAAGGCTAATAGTCGCGGCAGATCGGTGCTCAATTTGTTTGCCTATACTTGTACTGCCAGCGTCCACGCTGCGCTTGCAGGTGCCAAAAAAGTCACCAGCGTCGATCTGTCGCAAAATTATCTCGATTGGGGTAAGCAAAACTTTGCACTGAATGGCTTAGACTTGAGCGGTAGTAAATACGCCTTTGTCGCTGCCGATATTTTTGAGTGGATCAAAGACAATACTGAGCAGTTTGACGTTATCTTTATCGATCCGCCGACTTTTTCTAATTCTAAGAAGTTTCAAGGCACCTTTGATGTCCAGCGTGATCATGCTGCCTTGATCAATCGCGCGATGAATCGTTTGACTGCTGATGGTGTGCTCTATTTCTCAAACAACTTTACCCGTTTTGGATTGGACGAGCAGTTGCTTGAGCGCTATGACATTACAGATATCACGCATCAGACCATTGGCTTTGATTTTAATATCAAAAAACCTATCCATCAAAGCTTTGAGATACGTCAGCGCTGATAACCAAAACACCGTTAATGCTGCTTTGATTCGCCCTTTTTTTGTTGTTATGATAGAGCGTTACTGAATTATGATGATATTGATTCGATGTCAGTAAATACATTTATTCTAATAAAAAGGATGCCACTATGGCTTTATCATTAAATAAAGGCGGTAATTTATCGCTCACCAAAACTGATCCCAATCTAACCAAATTGCTGATTGGTCTTGGCTGGGACGAGCGCGCGACCTCTGGTGCCGAATTCGATCTTGATGCTAGCGTGTTTTTATTAAATACGGCGGGCAAGGTACGCGGTGATCATGACTTTATCTTTTATAATCAGCTCAAATCTGACAATGGCGCAGTCGAACACACTGGCGATAATCGCACAGGCGAAGGTGATGGCGATGATGAAGTGGTTAAAGTCAATCTGACCCAAGTACCAAGCGACGTTGACAAGGTGGTAGTGACTGTGACTATTCATGACGCTGCTGCTCGTAGTCAGAACTTCGGTCAAGTTGCCAACGCTTTTATCCGCGTCGTTAATGAAGAGAGCGGCACTGAAGTGGTTCGTTTTGACTTAGCAGAGGACTATTCTGTCGAAACCGCGATGGTATTTGGTGAAGTGTATCGTCACAATGGCGAATGGAAGTTTCGCGCCGTCGGTCAAGGCTATTCAGGCGGCTTGCAAGCTATGTGTCAGCAGTACGGTGTTGATATCTAATATAGCTTATCAATAGTTATTTAATCTAGCTGCTGGTCTTTATACGATATCGAGTGATGGTCTATTACTGATCGCACTTGTTATCGTATTTTTGTGTAACGACTTGCCAAATATAAGGTCAAGCACTTTATATTTGGCATTTTGCCACAATACATATAGCTAGATTTAGAACGTAGCGTCGACATCATTATTAGTATTCATTATTAAACGCTATATAATGGCTTTTATGACAAAGCAGCATAAATAACGCAGCATAAATATTCGCGTTTCAAGGTGGCTTATTATAGTCACCTTTTTATAGCTTAGACCTTTTAAGCGAGCGCTCAAATTTGACTTTTATAGTGCACTGTACAATCAGACAGGATGTGTCATGAGACATTTTTATTTAGATTTTATCTTCACCGCTATTGCCTTGGCAGTAGCCGCTTGGTGGGGATATTCACATGGTGGTATCGGCGGGCTAATCGCTACGCTATCGATTACTGCTATTTTGGCAGTGATGGAGATCTCGCTATCTTTTGATAACGCGGTCGTTAACGCCTCAGTGCTTAAAGGCTGGGATGAGTTTTGGAAGATGATCTTCTTGACCATCGGTATTTTGATCGCCGTCTTCGGTATGCGTCTGGTCTTCCCTATCGTTATCGTCGCAGTGACTGCTGACTTGGGTATGATGCAAGTTATCGATTTGGCATTGAACAATCCTGAAGAGTACTCAGCTCGCTTGATGGCGCATCATGCTGAGATTTCAGCCTTTGGTGGTATCTTCTTGCTTCTGGTATTTTTAAACTTTGTCTTTGATGACAAGGACATTCATTGGTTTGAGTGGCTTGAGAGCCGCCTTGCAAAGCTAGGTAAAGTCGATGCGATGAGTGTCTTTGTGGCGCTAATTGTGTTAATGATTGCCGTATCCTTTGCAGCAGAGACGCAAGCGGCTGCAGTATTGATCGCAGGAGTTTGGGGTATTTTGGTCTATTTGGGCGTTCAAGTTATCTCTGGAATGCTAGAAGGTGATCTTGAAGAAGAGCTAGATGAGCAAGGCAATAGTACCGGTCAAGCGACTAGCGCTATCATGCGCGGTGGTATTATCGGTTTCTTATATCTAGAAGTGCTCGATGCCTCATTTAGTTTTGACGGTGTGATTGGCGCCTTTGCAATTACCAACGACGTTATCGTCATTATGTTAGGTCTGGCCATTGGTGCGATGTTTGTACGTTCAATGACGATCTTTTTGGTCGATAAAGGCACGCTTGATGAGTTTATCTATCTTGAGCATGGCGCTCACTATGCTATCGGTGCGCTCGCCGTCATCATGCTACTGTCCGTCAAGTTCCATGTGCCAGAGCTGATCACTGGTCTTATCGGTATTGCCTTTATTGGTTGGGCGCTACTAGCCTCGCTTAAGCATCGTAAGATGGAGGCTCTGCTAAACCCTGCTGACGATGCTGACCCAAAGATTCGGCAGCTGGATTAGCAAAGTATTAATAATAGGTTATATCGACACCGTTGATATAACCTATTTTTTTACTCTGAACTTAGGGCAAAAGTCAAATAGCAGTATTTTTAATGTGCAGAAGTATCGTTAAGTTACAAGTGTAGTGTGTCTTAGTAAACATATAGCGTATAGACAAAATTCGCCTTGCTTACTCGCTATGGGATTAGTATAGTAAAACGTAACCACACGCAGTTTTGACGTTCTTATATGATCTAAATGTAAGCAATTAGATTAAAGGATAAATACGAGAGTTCAAAACTATCTAGCGTCGTGTGTTCTATCTCACTTTAATTATAAAACCAAAGGACAATTTTATGGCTATTAGCTTATCAAAAGGCGGCAACGTAAACTTATCAAAAGAAGCACCGGGCCTCACGAACATTACTGTTGGTTTGGGCTGGGATCCACGTGCCACCGACGGTCAAGAGTTTGACTTAGATGCTATCGGATTTTTGGTTGGCGAGTCAGGCAAAGTACGTAATGATCAGGACTTTATCTTTTTTAATAACTTAAAGTCAGATAATGGCGCGGTTGAGCACACAGGTGACAACCGTACGGGTGAAGGCGACGGCGATGATGAGCAAATCAAAGTCAATCTAGCCAGCATTCCTGCTGATGTGAGCAAAGTTGCGCTATGTGCTATTATTTATGAAGGTCAAAGCCGTAATCAGAACTTTGGTCAAGTTGGCGAAGCGTATATTCGTATCGTTAATGACAATGGTAATAGCGAGATTGCCCGTTATGACTTATCAGAAGATGGTAGCACTGAGACGGCGATGATCTTTGGTGAACTCTATCGTCACAGCGGCGATTGGAAATTCCGCGCCGTTGGTCAAGGCTTTAGCGGTGGTCTTGGACCATTAGCGTCTTCTTATGGCGTTAATGTATAGTCGCGGCTCTCTGATATTCTAATTCTTTAGAATAACTATTTCATAAGCTATCAAGGACGTCTCTTTACGTGTTTGGTAGCTTTAAAATTATTTAGGGTTTAATATTTATACGTGAGCTTTAAGGCACACATCAAAATTATCAGCATAAGGATAGGCAACTCATGGCGGCGACATTTAGCTTAATTGGTACTATTGAACCCTTTTTGCATTGTAATCTAAAAAAGGGTGATTCAATTTATTGCGAAGCCAATGCTATGGTGATGATGGAGTCCAACCTTGAGCTCAAAGGTAAATTGCAAGGCGGCCTTATGCAGTCGCTTATGCGCCGCTTTGCCAATGACGAATCCCTGTTTCAACAGCAGATTGAGGCCACAGGCGGCGAAGGCGATTGTCTACTTGCCCCTACCCTTGACGGTGACATGCAAATTATCGATGTCGGCGCGCAGCAATATACGTTAAGTGATGGCGCTTTTGTCGCTGCACAAACAGGTGTCGATATTAGAGCCAATATTCAACGTAACCTTGGCGGCGCCGTGTTTGGAGATACCGGCGGCTTTATGGTCATGCAAACGCAAGGCAAAGGCCAAGTTGTCGTTTCAGGTTTTGGCTCCTTGTTTGAAATTGAGGTCACACCTGACAAAGACGTGATTATTGATAATGGTCATGTGGTCTGCTGGGACTCAAACCTTGAGTACAAACTCTCGGTCTCAACGAGCAAGAAAAAAGGCATCATGAGTAATATTATCAATTCAGTCACTAGTGGCGAGGGCATGGTACTTAACTTTTCAGGCTCAGGAAAAGTCATCATATGCTCGCGTAATCGCGACAGCTATCAGGGCTGGCTACAAAGCATCTTGGGTAGTAGCTCAGGTGGACGCGGCGGCGGCGGTGGATTTTTAGATAATATTTTATAACCTATTTTTTATATTTAAATAAATCTTTGCTTATTCGCGATTTATTCCACGCACACCTATTATAAGGATAACGACATGGCAGTTAGTCTACAAAAAGGTCAAAAGATCTCTCTAAGTAAAGAAGCAGGCGGCGAGCTTACCAAAGTCAAGCTAGGTCTTGGCTGGGATGTATTTCAAGGTCCTCAGGATAAAAAAGGCGGCTTCTTAGGTAAGTTGTTTGGCGGCGGTAGTGGCGGCGACTCTATCGATTTGGATGCGTCATGCATTATGTTCGATAGTAATAAGCAAGCGGTCGATGCCATCTGGTTTAGCCAATTACAGTCAAAAGACGGCAGTATCGTGCACACGGGCGATAACCGCACAGGCGATGGCGACGGTGATGATGAAGTCATCAATGTTGATCTTGCACGTGTGCCAGCTAATGTGGTCTCTCTCGTATTTACTGTCAATAGCTTCACCGGTCAAACGTTCGAGACGGTAGAGAATGCCTTTTGCCGTATCGTAAACGCCAATAACAATACTGAGGTCGCACGCTATAACTTATCATCACAAGGGACACATACGGCGATGATTATGGCAAAGGTTTATCGTCATAATAATGAGTGGAAAATGCACGCCATTGGCGAGACGGCCTCTGGTCGCACTTTTCATGACTTGATGCCAGCTATCACGCCGCATGCTTAATGCTATTTATTTAAAGATTTATTAGAGTCAAAAAACCGCCCAGCGTTAATCGTTAGGCGGTTTTTGTTAATGTGGACTGGTTTATCATGCTATTGCTTTACTTATGCTAAAGCGCTTACTTACTCCCCCGCTTCCAGCTAAAGCCCCAATTAAAAGCCTTGTCCATCTCTTGATGACCTTTAAAGTATTGGTTGATACGCTCAACATTGATACTGCCCTGCTGATTGACCAAGCGAGCAATGGCGCACATTGGCGAGTTATTTGAGCCTTCAGTTAATCTGGTCTCGATTGGCGGCTGATCAGGCACATGAATGGTTACGACCCCGTCTGTTTGTGCCCAGTTTGGCGCGCCCTCATAAATGAAGGCAAAGATAAATACCTCTTCGATTTGCGCCCACTGCTGACCATTGATATCGAGCCACTCGCCGCCGCTGACTTGTCCGGTTCTATCATCAGCACGCAATAGGACATAAGGCGCAGATTGTAAACTACCAAAACGATTGCCCAAGGCTTGGATTAACGTTTTCTCACCGTTTTTGAGATGAATCATCGCGCCAACGTCAAGATCAATACCACCTGATTTATGCTGCTTAAACAGATCACCCAGCAGCCCTTTTTTGGGCGCTTGCTTAGCGGTGTCTGGGCGCTGATTCCAATTTAAGTTGACTGATATTTTGCCAAAATCGTCGCGTTTTTTTAGATTAATACTGGATTGATTCTTGGTTAAGGTGATTTTGCTAAGGTTAATTGAAGGACTAGCGGGAATCGGTGGCGGTGTACTGGTTTGCGCGGCGCTACCTGCCTTTTGGGTGTTGATGGGCTTTTGGGTATTGATAGACTGGTTTTGGTTCTGGCTATGTGCTTGAACAGGTGCATCATCGCTGATTTCCACGCCGAAATGCTCAGACAAAGGTTTCAGGCCGCCCTCAAATCCTTGAGCGATAAAGCGAAACTTCCAGCTGCCCTGACGACGATAACATTCTGCCAAGATAATCGCTTTTTCATTGCGACCGCTCGCGCTCAACTGACTAGTTAGTAGCACTTGGCTACCTTGCAATACTTGAATATCGACATCGCCTATCTGTGCTAACGTCTGCGCACTTGAGAATGCCAAAGCAATCTTATCTATAGTTGCAGGCTGCGCGGGCAGATTAATGTCAAAGAATCCATCGCTGTCATGCCCTCGAAAGCTCACGCTACCATCATCACTGCGGGTCTGCCCATAAAATATCATGTCGCCATCACCGCGTACTTTGCCCTCGGTCGTTATGCGGTAAGCGGCGCAATCGATCGCGTTTTGACTCAAGATACGAATGCTAATATTGTCTGTAGGTAGTGCTGCGTTAGCGCCAGCAACGAGTGTTTGCGGTTGGCTCATGATTTATCCTTTATACGTAAGTATGATTTATTATGGTCTTATAGTAGCATGGATAAAGTTTAATTTTTAGCCAGCACTTGACGACAACAAGCGTACTTTAATTAAGCTCAAAATTTTTACGTGAGCGATAGCACAATATTTGCATAATCATTTTTATCTCAGTGCATTTGTATATAATGGCTGTCAGATAACACATCAAAACAAGTGACGCTGAGACTATTATGGATAACCCGAATAATCAAAACAACCAGAACCAAAAGGGAAACAAGCAGCCGTCTGAATTAACTGCCGTTTGGCTCGCAGAAGGGCAATCAAGCCAGCGTGATATGCTTGCCAGTTTACAAGATCTTAAAACAGCATCTGATACGCCGTTTACTATTATCGCCTCACATCGTCATCATCGGCCCGAGATTTTTGAATGTGCAGATAGCGTCTATAGAGAGCCCTCTCTAAGTATTAGCGATGATGAGTCATTGACAGCTGAACCTAATGAACCTGTTGAATCAGCCGAGCCTGCTGTACCGCGTTGGCAGTTTGTGTTAGAGCAAGCCCAACAACAAAACGTAAAAGTGCTCCTCACGGGTCGTAACGGTATCGATTATGAAGCGCACCGTGATACCTTTAGCGCTGCTGGTATCCGTTTATTGACGGGCGCAACTAGCGTCGACGCATTAGAATCTATCGATGATAAGTTCGCCTTTATGCAGCAATGTCATGCTCATAATATCCCCGTAGCAGACGCTTGGCGGTTTGATACTACCGCTGAGCTAAAAGCCCTGCTGGCCCAGCATGGTCATCAGCCGCTATGCGTAAAGCCGGTCACAGGTATCTTTGCCCAAGGATTTTGGCGGCTTGACTCTAGCAAAGCACCAGATGAGGCCTACGATAGCTTTGAGCACTTGTACTTTACCGAAGCCAAAAAAATAAATACCCAGCAATTTATAAGTGCTTATACCAATAGTCAAATGGTAAAAGAGCGCCCTATTCCTATGCTGCTCATGCCTTTTTTACCAGGGCAAGAGTACTCTATCGACGTGGTCTGTGAACGCGGTGAAGTCTTGGCCGCCATCACCCGTCATAAGACGGGAAAAGTTCAGCACATTGGTTATGAGAAGCCGGTTATGGAGGTGGTCGTTCCGCTGATTAAAGCCTTTAGCTGCGACGGTATCGTCAGCGTACAGACCAAAGCTGATGATGAAGGCCTGCACCGCGTCCTTGAGATCAATTCGCGACCCTCAGGTGGTATCGGTTATACGGCTCATAGCGGCGTCGATCTGACGCAAGTGGGATTTGGTTATTGGCTCGGACTCACGGACAAGCCCAAACTTGAGGATATCGTCAAAAATATAACACCTTGTCAGGTACGCTCGATTATGACCAGTGTGAAGATAGAAGAGCAGGCACTATAGTAAGGTCGTTTTTATTCTGGGTCATTACCTATAATAAGATGCGCCTTTATCATAGGTAATGATTTAATGGTTGTTGGCACGTAATTCAGGAAACCGCTTGATCATAACGATAACGAGTAGCAGCGCTAATACAGCAATAGCAGCGCCGATGTAGCCCACGCTTGAGAGTGAGATATAGGTGACTGCGTAACCGCCTAGCAACGCACCCGTACCTATCCCTAAGTTGATGATGCCAGAGAACATCGCCATCACCATGTCTTGAGCGTTAATATCGATTTCTATCACTTTGGATTGGATGGTCAACATTAGCAGTATCATGGCGGTACCCCAAACTATGGTGACTATGCCAAATAACCATATCGACGTTGCCGTCCATGACATGAGTAGCATCGCGCCTATTATGAGCACCGTGGATACCAGCATCATGGTCATGCTCGATCTGTCACTCCAGCGACTAAATATATAACTGCCGATGAGTCCTGCGCCGCCAAATAATAATAAAATAAGCGTCACTAAGTTCTCACTCATCGCGCCGACCCGATTCAAAAAAGGCTCAATATAAGTATAAGCGGCATAATCTGCGGTAAAGATGATAAAGCAGAATAAATAAAGGCTGACCAACAAAGGATTTTTAAGCAGTTCTGGAATTTTTCTAAAGGAGCCGTTAAACATACTGGGCAATGTGGGCAGCAGCTTTGCTTGTAGCACAAACACGATAAAAGCGATGATTCCGATACCTGCAAAGGTGGTACGCCAGCCAAACCATTGACCTAATATACGCCCTATAGGCACGCCTAATACCAGCGCTAAAGACGTCCCTGTAGCCAATATACTAAGCGCTAATGCCCGCTTGTCCTCAGGCGCTACCCGCAGCGTTATCGCCGCAGTGATGGACCAAAATATCGCATGCGAAAAGGCAATCCCTACTCGGCTCACCAAGAGAACCTGAAAACTCCATGCAAATACAGATAAAGCATGACTGGCAATAAAGACTACAAATATAGCCAGTAGCAAGCGCTTACGCTCAAACCTACTGGTCAATAGCATCAGAGGCAATGACATAAGAGCGACGACCCAAGCGTACAGCGTCAACATCCAGCCGGTCTCAGCGGCTGTAATAGAGAAGTCTTTGGCGATATCGCTGAGCAGTGCTACAGGGACAAATTCTGTAGTATTAATCACAAAAGCACTGATACCCATCAAGATCACTCGAAAGTACTGCGTGCGGCGAGATACTGAATCCACCTCAAAGTTATTTTCCATATCACTGACTACTATAAAAAAGTGCTCAGATAGCACGGCTGACCCAAGAATGAGTGCTAGGACTTAGGAAATATGAGTAAAGAGTAATGCTCACCAATTTACAGTAATATAGCTCTACTTTTAAATCCAGTTTCGTTCAGCGGCATATTCTAGTACATTGTTTTTTAATTATCTATCAGACTTATGTTCACGGTAATTGATTGAGTTCATCAAAATATCTTTGCCCTCCAATTCTCTGCAAAAACCGTTAGAATAGATACGCTTATGCACAACATAACTGTATATTTATAAGGGTAAATTTAGGGACTAAGCCCATGACAAAAACTCAAGCAGAGGGTAAGCGATGAGCGCACAGACGGCGCTAGTATTAGGCGCAAATACGGTTATTGAGCAACCCAACTGCTTAGTCGCTTTTACAGCCAATAATTCGCTTACATTTGGTCAACAGCTCGGTCTGCTTTGGCTGCCTTTAGATGACAGACGAAAAGCCGCTTGTAGTCCCGCCTATCTACACGCGTCCAAAGACTGGGCGCAGCTAGATGATGCTAACAACCCAAGCGCATGGCAACTTGATTTGCCAAAATTGTTTGAGACGCAAAATGTGAGCTACTTGCAACTCATTGCTTATACTTACTACGAGCCGAGTTTAAATTTACCAGCGGTTGAATTAGACACTATCAGTCTGACTTTGAATGATAGTGCTATTCATTATGAATTTGTAGCCAATGAGCGTCATGTCAAAGCCGCTATAATATTAGAGATTTATCAGCGTAATGGTCAGTTTAAGTGCAGGGCGCTGGGTGAGAGCTCAACCCAAGGGCTAGCGAGCCTAGAGCAGCGCGTACAAGTGAGCTTAGATACTCGCCTGCCAGATACTCATGCGCTCATTCAATCCGCGCAGCAGCAGCAACGAGACCAGCGCAATAATGAATCGCGCCCACCGCGTCATGTCACCTCTGGCGAGACGTGGACGGGTACAGCGTTCGCGATTGATTCCTATCATCTACTGACCTGCTATCATGTCATTGAGTCGGCAGCGATGATAGGTATCCGTCAGCAAGGGCAGCCTGACCGCGAGGCGCAAGTGGTGATGAGCGACATCGGTAGTGACTCTGCCATTATTAAAGTTTGCGAGCCACTACCGAGCCATCTACCACTTGCCCAGCAGTGCTCAGATATATTAGGCGAGACCATTACCACCTTAGGCTTTCCGCTATCAGGCGTCAGTAGCCAGTTGCAAGTGACTCAAGGCTGCATCTCTGCTCTGACAGGGTTTGGCGATGATATCCGCTATATGCAATTTACCGCGCCTATCCAACCTGGCTCTAGTGGTAGTCCCTTATTGTTGCCAACAGGCGAGGTCATCGGTATGGTGACAGCCAGCCTCGTCCATGAGCAGGCACAAAATATGAACTATGCAGTGAAATTTCAGTTATTATCTGCCCTGCTTGCCAGCGCTGGTATTAGTTTGAATAACTCACACTCTGTATCAACCGCAACGTTAAGTACACCACAACTAAGCAAACAAAGCCGCAGTGCGCTATGGCTGGTGGGTTGTCAGGGTTAAAATCCCTTTATACTTATATAAAATTATAACGTTACTAAATATCGAAAATTAGAAAAACCAAGGAATATGAATGCCAAATCAGCAATACAGTACGAGCATCACCCTACCTCGCGGTACCTTGAATTTAACTTATCAAACCAATAGCGCACTAGATAATAATACCCCTTATCAATTAGAAGACTTACTTGGGTTTGCGCAGCGTATCAATCCCAAACGTGCTTTTTTGTTTGTCTCAAAAGTCTTAGGTCGGCATATTCCTGTCGCGCCTAGTACCATGCGCACTGCTTTTACGCATTTGGCAAGTTTAGTGCCTAACGATCTGCCTGAACCCATTTTGGTCATAGGTATGGCGGAGACTGCTGTGGGACTGTCGGCAGGCGTTCATCAAGCGCTACAAACGCGCTACCCTAACGCGCTACTACTGAACTCTACGCGTCATGCCCAGCATAGCGATGATAATAAGGAGACTTTGCTGACGACGTTTAGCGAAGATCATAGTCACGCCAGCCAGCATCTCATTTATCAAAGCGCTGATAGAATCACTCAAGAGCAGCTACTCGCCAGCAAGACCTTAATTATGGTCGATGACGAAGCCTCAACGGGTAATACTTGCGTCAATGTGGTGACCGCTCTACGTCACGCTGGTCTAAGCCAGTTAGAACAAGTGCATCTAACGACTTTGGTGGATTGGTCACTCAATCAAGAGGCACCTGATGCTGATGACCACATCTCTACTCGTTTGCCTGATATCGACTTTCAGCGTCATCATCTGCTCTCTGGCGCGTGGCAATGGACGGATGCACCCAATCCTGAGCCGATAACGATGCCCTCAGTCGATACCACAGAAGCAGGCTCGCAGCCGTTGGGCAATACTGGCAATTGGGGACGCTTTCCGACGCTCGATAGTACCGATGGCTTTGCTGATTATCTTGCAGGATTTCAGTCCGCATTTACCCGTTTTAGTGGACGAGCGACGTTTGATAAAGCACAGTTGCCTGCGCGGATTTTAGTACTCGGTAGTAATGAGTTTGTGTGGTTGCCGTTTTTATTGGCAGAATGGATTGAGCAAAATACTGACTCACAGAATAAAGTGAAGTTTAGCGCCTTAACGCGCTCGCCTATCGCACTCGGTGGTGCGATTACTACCATGCTCAGCTTTCATGATAATTATGGATTGGGCATGACCAATTTTGCTTACAATGTCGAGCCTAGCGATTGGGATTTGATTGTATTGTGCGTGGAAACGGCTGCTGATAGTGTAGATGATATGTGGCAAGGTTTAGATAATGTTTTGGTGGTAGGTTGTGATGATGGAAGTCTAGATTTAGCCTAGGGTGTGGTTAGCGAAGCGTAACCCACCGTTTAAACTTACGAAAAGGTGGGTTACGCGACCAGCTTTTTTAACTTTATACTTCATTAACGGACACTCTTATGACTACCCCATTCTTCCAGAGCAATCCCGACATCGTCAAACCCTACGCGCTCATGGATTTAGACGATACCCTATTTCAAACGCAGCGTAAGATCGACGCTTGGGACTTGCCAACGGCTGAATCTGAGAGCTTAGTCTGCGCCACGGTAAATAAACAAGGCGAGCCGTTAAGCTTTATGAGCCAGCGTCAAGCGAGCTTTTTTAATTGGCTCCTTGCGAGCACTGAATTGATAGTCGTCACTGCACGCGATCGAGACGAGATTAAACGCGTTAAACTGCCTTTTGACAGCTGGCAAGTGCTGACTCATGGCGCGATTGTTTTGACCAATGATGGTAAGCTTTTGAGCGCGTGGCAGCAGCATATGTATCAGCAGCTAAGTCCCTTGCAAGACAAGCTTCACCAACTCAGCCAGCTATTTGCAACTCATAGCAAAAATGAGAATAGTCATCTGGTATTTACGCCGCATATAGACAGCTTTAGTACTGGTTCTAGTAACAAAGGATTAACCATCTATCTAGCGATAAAGCACGCAAAAAAAGACCATCAAGCGCTAATAGAATTGGCTAAAAAATTGCCAACACTCATACGTGATTTTGAACGACACTTTTATGTCCATGTGAACGCTAATAATCTTGCGATACTGCCACATGCGGTGCATAAGCGTCATGCGGTGCAGTTTTTATTAGACCAGCATTTAGATGTCAAACGTCCAAGTTTTGGTTTTGGTGATAGCTTAGCAGATTTACCCTTTCTACAATTGCTTGACTGGTACGGCATGCCCAATCATGGTCAAATGCATGACCATACTAGTCGCAAGTAAGTTTAATTTTAAAATATTAATAACAATCGCTTATACAAGTAAAACATCTTTATGACCCATCATAATATACAAAAATTAGATAAATACGGCTCAGGCAGCTACCTATCTTCTGACGTCACCGTACTGCTCGACATTGTCGATAAAGATGCGGTTGCCGATGTGCCTACTCAACAAAAAGAGGCGCTGATTCAAAGCGGGCAGCGTCATTATTCGGACATGTTGACCCTAGAGCAAGCACCAACGGCGATGCATGAGCAATTATACCAGCAGGCATTAGCGCAAGGTACAGATAGAACGGCGACTGATATTGCTAATTTGGCTTATACATTGCACGATATCTTTGTGCAGACAGTCGATAATGAGCATCCGCTGGTACTGATCAGCCTAGTGCGAGCAGGTTTGCCGATTGGTGTGTTATTGCAGCGTGCCCTATCAGACGATAGCGATAGCGACTATAACTTGCCCAGTGTGCATTACGGTATTAGCATCATTCGTGATCGCGGCCTTGATCCTATCGCTATGCAGATGATATTAGATGCTCATCCAAACAGTCCTATCGTATTTGTCGATGGCTGGACAGGCAAAGGCGCGATTTATCAGGAGTTGGCACGTAGCCTTCAGCCATTTAACGATAGCAGTCATCCTCATTTTGCTACTATTTTTCATCAAGGAAAAGACGTTATTCCCCTGCTGACACTTGCTGACCCAGCAGGTGTCGCTTGGCTTGCGGCGAGCGAGGAGGACTGGCTCATTCCATCAGGTCTGCTAAATAGTACGGTGTCAGGACTGATATCGCGTAGCCTGTATACCGAGCCACAATCGGGACTACATCGCAGTGTATTTTATGATAACTTAGTAGAGGTAGATCATAGCTTAGCCTTCGTCGATCATAGTGATGCCGCGCGCCGCGCATTGACGAAGCCCTTGCAACGTTTGCCAACTTTTAAGCAGCCACGCTACCAGACTGCTCGGCTTATAGATAAAATAGCGGCGGATTATCATATTACTAATCGCAATCGTATCAAACCGACCATTGCCGAAGCGACGCGAGCGATATTACGCCGTGATCCTGAGCGCATTTTGCTGGCGAGCATCGATCATCGGGATACGGTCTTATTAAGGCATTTATGCGACGATCGCGATATCACCATTAACGTTTTAGGTGATAAAATATTGCCTTATCAAGCCATTACTTTGATCAAGCAGCGTAGCTAAAAAGATTAGCATTTAACGACCTAGTCCTTGATAAATCCTGTCTATTAAAATTTTATACTCACTTATTTATGATGCCTACTATGTCAGATACGTCAAACAACGAATCAAATATTTATAGCCATACTCAGTCCTATACGCATCTGATCACTGAGCGTCACGATATGATTAAGCCGATCACTTACCATCCTTATCAGTTGGGTGCTAGCCTATATATGCCAGCCACTCGTGAGGATATTTGGCAAGTGATTAAGCGCGATAAGTTACCGACGATTAACAGTATTATCATCTGCCTTGAGGATGCGGTCAGCCACAATGATGTCGAGTTGGCGCTTGAACGTTTGCAGACTCTGCTAAGTACTTGGTCAGCGCATAAAGATACCATTAATAAGCCATCAAATAATACTCAGACAAAAATTCAAGGCCAGCCAACGCGCCCGCTAGTATTTGTGCGTCCACGTAATCCGATGATGCTACAGCAGTTAGCAGATTATCCTCATATCGATCTGCTCGACGGTTTTGTCATGCCCAAAGTCGATATGTGTAGCTTGTCCAATTGGCGTATGGCCTGTCAGAACTTAAGTGACGATCAGCTGTTGATGCCAACGCTTGAGACTGCTGCGCTGTTTAATCCGCACCATAATCAAGAGCTGGCTATCGGCTTTAAAGAAGCCTTTAGTCAGCCAGTCTTTGCCCTACGTATCGGCGGCAATGACTTGTTTGCCACCTTGCGCCTGCGCCGCCCCAAAAACAGTATCGTCTACGACACGCCTATAGGTACTTTGGCCTATCAGCTGCTGGGCTGCTTTGTGCCGCATGGCTTTTATCTGTCTGCCCCTGTCTTTGAATATCTCGATCAGCCGATGCTGTTTATGCAAGAGCTTGGACGCGATGTTAGTTTGGGTTTGGTAGGCAAAACCGTCATTCACCCCAGCCAAATCGCCTTAGTGCAGCAGGCTTATTGTGTGCCGATAAATATGCTTGATGAGGCGCAAGCTATCCTCCATACTGAGGCAAAAGCGGTGTTTAAATTTAATAATACCATGTTAGAGCCTGCGACTCACCGCGCTTGGGCGACTGAGATCGTCAATCGCGCTGAAGTGTTTGGGACGATTAATAACAACAGCAATGAATTTAATTCAAGAATGTAAGTTAGATTTATCAAGTCTTGTATTGTATTACTTTGATAAGCTCGGTAAGATGCTTTGTATTGGTATAGATTGATTAAAATCTTTATCCTAAAAGTTATTATATAAAATATCAAAACGTTATTCACAGGGGCGCCGTTAGGCTGAGATGTACCCTTAGAACCTGATCCAGATCATACTGGCGTAGGGAGTGTATAGCCATCACCGTATCCACTCGTGATGCTATGTGTTTTCTCGCCTGCCATTTTTAGTTATGGAGAGAAAATGCATCCTCAATCGATTCATTCTTGTTTTACCTCGTTTCGTACTCAAGCGCCTTTAGTACACAATATCACTAACTTTGTCGCTATGAGCACCGCAGCTAATGTTTTACTAGCCGCTGGTGCCTCCCCTGCTATGGTACATGCCCAAACAGAGGCACCAGAGTTCGTGCGCTTATCTCATGCGCTCACCATCAACATTGGCACGTTATCGCCAGACTGGCTTGATAGCATGCTGACAACCGCACAAGTCGCTCATGAGCAAAACATCCCTTGGGTCTTAGATCCTGTAGCCGTCGGCGCTACCGCTTACCGCTTGCAAAGCTGTGAGCGCTTATTAGCGTTCAAGCCTGATGTCATCCGTGGTAATGCCTCTGAGATTTTGGCACTAGCGGGTATGAGTAGTCAAAGCCGTGGTCCTGATAGCGGCGATACGGTCGAGGCTGCTAAAGTCGCCGCCGAAGCTCTCACCAAACATGCCAAAGTCGTCGTTGTTACTGGCGCGGTCGATTGGGTCACGGATGGCACGCAGCAATGGAGCGTACATCATGGCGTACCTATGATGACTCGTGTGACCGCGATTGGCTGTGCACTGACGGCTTTAATCGGTGGTTTCATCGGTAGCAACCGCGATAATCTGACAGGCGCTGTCATCAGTGCACTCTGCTATTACGGACAAGCAGGTGAGCTGGCAGACAAGGCAGCCAAAGGTCCTGGTAGCTTTTATGTTGAATTTTTAGACGCGCTAGACTATCTAGATGCTGAGCAAGTCTCTAGCCAGGCTAAGGTAACTGCCATATGACTCTCAAAACCACCCATAAACCTAGCGATGCGCTGAGCTTGTACTTAGTTACCGATAGCGCCATGTGCACGGAGCGCGGTTTGATAGATACCGTTTGCGCAGCGATTGACGGCAGCGTCACAATGGTACAACTGCGCGATAAACACGCTAGCGATGATGAGTTGTACCAGATAGCCTGCGCGCTCAAAGAAGCCATCGCTGGACGCGTGCCACTCGTGATGAATGATCGCGTTACTATTGCCAAAAAAGCCCATCTTGACGGCGTACATCTTGGTCAAGGCGATATGGCAATCGATGCAGCGCGAGCTATCTTAGGCGCGGACGTTTGGCTGGGACTGTCGATTAATACTCTCAATGAGCTACAAGTAGCGCACACCAAGCATCTCTCGCAACTGGACTATGTCGGTATCGGTCCTGTCTTTGCCACTCAAACCAAACTTAATCACGCGCCGCCTATCGGTATAGAAGGCTTGAGAGCTCTGGTCGCACAGAGTCAACTGCCTAGCGTGGCTATCGGCGGTATCGGTCAAGACAATGCAGCTGATGTTTATACCACAGGCTGTGATGGTATCGCTGTAGTGTCAGCAGTTTGCGCCGCTCTCGATCCAAAAATCGCCGCCAAAACCTTGTTAGGAGCAAAATAATGATCGCCAATATTTTAACGATTGCGGGTACTGACTGTACTGGCGGCGCGGGTATTCAAGCTGATATTAAAGCCATTAGCGCCAATGGCGGCTATGCGATGAGCGTGATCACCGCCGTCGTCGCACAAAACACCCAAGGCGTCCAGCAAATCCAGATGCTACCTACCCAGATGGTACGCGCGCAAATTGACTCGGTGTTTAGTGATGTGCGCGTTGACGCGGTCAAGATCGGTATGCTGGGCAGCGCTGACATGATTCACTGCGTGGTTGAGGCCTTAGCGAAGTATCAACCTAAAAAGGTGGTACTAGACCCCGTCATGGTCGCCAAAAGTGGTGATCGCCTGCTTGACGCAGATGCACTATCAGCGATGCGCAAGCTGTTACCTCAAGTCGGACTCATTACGCCCAACCTACCAGAAGCGGCAGATCTGCTTGGCGAAGTTGAGGCCAAAAATCGTGACGAGATGCTAGCGCAAGCTAAGCATCTAGCAGTACCGACGTTTTTGAAGGGTGGACATCTACAGCAAGACGATTCGCCAGATTTGCTGTACGTCGACGGCGTGCATCAATGGTTTGAAAGCGTGCGTGTCAATACCAAAAACAGTCACGGTACAGGCTGCACGTTGTCAGCCGCGATTGCCACCAATTGGGGGCGCGGCGAGCCATTAGATATTGCCTGCGCAAAAGCAAAAACCTATTTAACTGGCGCGCTACAACACGCAGACAAGCTTGAGGTGGGGCAAGGTCAAGGGCCTGTGCATCATTTTTATGAGTTTTATTGAGTTTAAAACATTCAATAATTATTAAGCTGGTTTAAAGAGTACTTATTATGGTTAAAAATGGATTACCAGCACCTTACGTTATGCTTTTATTAGCGCCCCTACTTTGGGCGACAAGCAACGTGACAGGCAAGCTTGGCAAAGGCTGGCTAACCCCGTATGAGATGACGTTTTTTCGCTGGTTTATTGCCACCCTTATCTTGACGTTTTTTGCGCGCAAGCTTATTGAAAAAGATTGGGCGGTGATTAAGCAGCATTGGCTATGGTTGTTTATCGTTGGCGGTGGCGGTTTTGCTTTATTTAATATTGTTCTATATAGCGCATTCTCAATGGGAGCATCCGTCATCAACGTGTCTATTATTACGGCACTGATACCTTTTGGAGTGATTTGTTTTAGCGCTTTTATTTACAAGGATAATCCGCACCTATTGCAGTGGCTAGGCATTGGGATTGCTTTTATCGGTGTGATTTGGATTTTGACAGGGGGACAGCCTTTTATATTATCGCAATATAACTTTGCGCTTGGCGACTCTTTAGCTTTGGTGACCACAGGTATTTATATTGCCTACTCTATTGCACTACGTCATGCACCCAAGATTCATTGGGCAAGTCTCATGTGGGCGATGAGTTTGGCAGGTTTAGTGGTTGCGACGCCGTTTTATGGTTATGATTTGGCACAAAACGGTATTCACTTTCCAGATTGGCGTGGCTGGCTCATGTTGCTCTATATTGCGATATTCATCTCCATTATCTCTAAGCTGTTTTATATGGAGAGCGTCATTCAGATTGGCGCTAATCGGGCGTCATTAGCTATGAACCTATTACCTGTGTTTGGTGCGGTAATGGGGGTAATGTTCTTTAAAGACGAGATGATGACCATGAATCATATTATCGCGCTTGCGCTGGTTATGATAGGTATCATCAGCTCAGAGTATGGGGCTGCGCTAAAACGACAACCCCATATGCAACCTGTTAGCAATAAAGTTTAGATAGTTGAAAAGTAGCGGACACTAAGACTGAAGGGCTAAAAATTTGCTCATCACTTTATTGACGGCATCAGGCGCCTCTACCGTTGAGGTATGTCCTGAGCCTTTGATGACCGCAAGCTTAGAGCCTTTAATAGCAAAGTGCATACGCTCAGCCTTGCTATAAGGCGTTGCCACATCCTCGTCACCCACAATGATGAGCGTCGGTGTGGTAATGCTGCCGAGCTGATCATAGATGCCTTGACGCTCAATTACCCCAGTTGTTGCCTTGACGACGCCGCTCTTACGATTACTCTGTAGCATGGACAGCCACTCTTTGCGGGCAGTTTTTTGTGCTTTGTCGTTCAAAAAGGTCGTGCCAAACATAATCGGCATGACCTTTTTGCTCACCCGCTTCATTCCCAAAAAGCGAATTGCAGTCACAAGCTTCTTGTAGCCAGGGATATTGTCCGGATCCTCAGCATCAGCAGAGGTATCTATTAGCGTCAGCGTATTTAATAGATCAGGGAGCTTAATAGCGACGCGCTGCCCGACAAAACCACCCATTGATAGTCCAACATAGTGGCAGCTATCGACATTTAGTATATTGAGTAGCTCGATTGCATCGCCTGCCAGCGTGTCCATATCGTAGCCGTCTTTGGTAATCTGTGACTGCCCTTGCCCGCGAAAGTCAAAAGCGATACAGCGATAATCGTCTTTAAAATGCTCTACTTGATTTTCAAACAAACGCGTATTCCATAGCAGTCCGTGAGCAAAGAGCATAACAGGCTTTTGCTGATCATCTGGCGCGCTGTCTTCATAATATATATTGGTATTATTGATCTTGATAAATGGCATAACGACTTCCTTGTGTTGGTATTAGTGTTCAGGTATCCGTATTTGGATACGGTTAAAGCGACTTGACCAAAGCAACTTGGTATCCTGTATTAGGATAAGTCACAAAGACCCGCTTTTACAGTAGTATTTTTGCACGAGTCGTTTTAATGGCTTATAGTGGCGTTAAAGTGCATAGAACGGGGTTTATCCTTATCATAAACTGCTATAGTATTTGGTCACTCCCAACATTTTAAAGGATATAACATGTCTCAGGCTCTCATCGACTATCAAAGCGACAATCATATCGCTACTATCACCATGAACGACCCCAAAACACTCAATGCTTTTAGTACGCCGCTCAAGCAAGCAATGCTAGAGTCTCTTGAAAAAGCGGACCAAGATGATAAGGTACGCGTTATTGTCTTGCAAGGCGCAAATAATAACTTCTCTAGTGGCGGTCACATAGGAGAGATGCTTGAGAATGGTATGGAGTCCGAAGCGCTGGTCGCCAAGCTTGATTTTATGCTGCGCGAAGTCGCCGAAGTCAGCCTAAAGCTGCGTAATATTCATAAACCTATCATTGCAAAGCTAGAAGGCGCAGTCGCTGGAGCAGGTATGAATCTAGCGCTCACTTGTGATTTTCGTATTGCTAGTGATAATGCAAAATTCGTGCAAGCCTTTGTCAATATTGGTCTGATTCCAGATGCAGGCGGTATTTATCTATTAAATCAATTAATCGGCGCTGCCAAAACCACTGAGCTGGTCATGCTTGGTGATAAGTTAAAGGCAGAAGATGTGGCGCGTCTAGACTTAGTCAATAAAGTGGTCAGCGCTGAGGAGCTAGATAGCGAGGTTATGGCATTAGCCACACGTTTGAGTCAACTACCAGGCAAGGCTCTTGCCTCTATGAAGCATATGCTAAATGTCCATGCTTACTCTGGACTCAATGAAGCACTCGATATGGAAGTCGAACAGCAAAACTTAATGGCAGTGACCGATGACTTTAAAGAAGGTATTAGCGCTTTTATAGAGAAGCGTAAGCCAGTTTATCAAGGTAAGTAGCCTGCACAGTGTGCTAGTAACAAACTCAACATCATAAAAAACCCCGTATCACTTAGATACGGGGTTTATTTTTATCTTGCTAAGTAGCTTGAAAGCAAATACTAGGTCAACTGAGCAACGTTAATTTTATCCGCTTCTTCAGTGTACTCTTCCATACGGTCAAAGTTCATGTACTGATACACTTCCTCGCCCATGCTGTTGAGCATGCCAGCGTATTGCTGGTACTCATCGTTCGTTGGCAATTTACCAAGTACTGCGGCTACTGCAGCAAGCTCTGCAGAGGCTAGGTATACATCAGCGCCTTGACCTAGACGGTTCGGGAAGTTACGGGTAGAAGTCGATACCGCAGTAGAGTTCGGTGCGATACGTGCTTGGTTACCCATACATAATGAACAGCCAGGCATTTCAGTACGAGCGCCCGCTTGAGCGTAAATGTTGTAATACCCTTCTTCCATCAATTGACGTGCATCCATCTTAGTAGGTGGCGCAATCCATAGACGAGTTTTGAGGCTACCTGCTGGTACGTCTTGTAGCAGTTTACCCGCAGCGCGGAAATGACCGATGTTGGTCATGCATGAACCAATGAATACTTCATCAATGGTATCACCAGCGACGTCAGCCAAGGTTTTTGCATCGTCTGGATCGTTCGGGCAGCAAAGAATCGGCTCTTTAATCGTGCTCATATCGATGGTCATATCGATAGCGTATTCTGCGTCTTCGTCAGCACGCATTAGGCTTGGGTTCGCGAGCCACTCTTGCATTTGCTCGATACGACGGCTGATAGTACGCGCATCGCCATAGCCCTCACTAATCATCCACTTAAGTAGCGTGATGTTTGAGTTTAGGTACTCAGTCACTGACTCTTCAGACAAGGTGATAGTACAACCAGCAGCACTACGCTCAGCTGAGGCATCAGATAGCTCAAACGCTTGCTCAGCCGTTAGGTCTTCTAAGCCTTCAATCTCAAGGATACGACCGTTAAACTCGTTGATTTTGCCTTTCTTATCGACAGTCAAGTAACCTTCTTTGATCGCCTGATAAGGAATCGCATGTACAAGGTCACGTAGCGTGATACCAGGCTGACGTTCGCCAACGAAGCGGACACGGACAGACTCAGGCATATCAAGTGGCATCACACCAGTTGCGGCAGCAAAAGCAACTAGACCAGAACCAGCTGGGAACGAGATACCCATTGGGAAACGAGTATGCGAGTCACCACCAGTACCAACGGTATCTGGAAGTAGCATACGGTTAAGCCAGCTATGAATGATGCCATCGCCCGGACGTAAGCTGACGCCGCCGCGGTTCATGATAAAGTCTGGTAGTGTGTGCTGCGTCTCAACGTCAACTGGCTTTGGATAAGCAGCCGTGTGACAGAAAGACTGCATAACTAGATCTGCTTGGAAGCCCAAACATGCCAAATCTTTTAGCTCATCACGCGTCATCGGACCAGTAGTATCCTGACTACCAACTGTGGTCATTTTTGGCTCACAATACATGCCTGGACGTACGCCTTGCAGGCCACAAGCTTTACCAACCATTTTTTGTGCAAGGGTAAAGCCTTTACCAGTATCAGCCGGCTCTTCTGGCTTAGCAAATACGTCTGAATGACCCAGACCCATGTACTCACGAGCACGATTAGTCAGGCCGCGACCAACGATTAATGGAATACGGCCACCAGCACGAACTTCATCAAGCAAGGTCGGTGAATTTAGCTTGAACGTTGATAGTACTTCATCAGAGTCATGCTTAGTGATTTTGCCTTCGTACGGATAGATGTCAAAAACATCACCCATATTTAGGTTATCAACCGCAACTTTTTCGATTGGTAGTGCGCCAGAATCTTCCATAGTATTGAAGAAGATAGGAGCGATGTTGTTACCTAGTACCAGGCCGCCACCACGTTTGTTTGGCACGTTAGGAATATCTTCACCCATCAGCCACAGTACTGAGTTGGTCGCAGACTTACGGCTAGAGCCCGTACCAACGACGTCACCAACATAAGCGAGTGGATGGCCTTTTTGCTTCAATTCTTCGATCTGCTTCATTGGACCGACAACGCCCTCTTCGTCAGCAGTGATGCCGTCGCGAGAGTTTTTGTGCATGGCTAATGAATGCAATGGGATGTCAGGGCGGCTCCACGCATCTTGCGCTGGTGACAAGTCATCGGTGTTGGTTTCGCCAGTCACTTTAAACGTTGTGTAAGTCGATTTCTGTGGTACCTCGGCACGGCCCGTGAACCATTCGGCATCGGCCCAAGACTGCACGACTTCTTTTGCAATGTCATTACCAGCTTCAGCTTTTTCAGTGACGTCATTAAAGGCATCAAACACTAGCAAAGTTTTCTTGAGTGCTTCGGCAGCGTCTTGAGCAACCTCTTCATCATCTAGTGCCGCAACTAATGGCTGTACGTTGTAGCCACCTTGCATAGTGCCTAGGATTTCAACGGCTTTTTGCTTACTGATAAGCGGTGATGATGCTTCACCTTTTAAGATAGCAGCTAAAAATGCAGCTTTTACGTAGGCCGCTTGGTCAACGCCAGCTGGGATACGGTTCTCTAACAAGTTCATTAGGAACTCATCTTCGCCTGCTGGTGGGTTTTTTAGAATCTCTACCAATTGAGCAACTTGTTTTTCGCTAAGCGGTAGTGGTACCGTTCCTAGCTCAGCACGCTCTGCGACATGTTTACGATAAGCTTCTAACATATAGGTCTTCCTTGTCAGTTGGAGTGAGCACACGGCGTGGGTAGTCAGTGTGACTGCCTGCATTCGTGTGCAATTTTGGATAAGGGTGATTTTGAGTGACTATATTATTGAATAATAAGCGGAGTAATTATTCCTGCTAATATAGCCTAAAACGACTAAAAAGTTAATGGCTCAGCCAACAAAAGACCTCATACGATAGCGATATTGAACATTTATTATAAAAATGGTCTCATCATTGAACGAATTGAACCTGTATTAAACAGATTTTAGTTATTTGTTATACTGTTTTTAAATAGTTAAGCGCTTATATATTTAGAAGTTTATTTCGACATCTAGAGCAAATCGAAACTTTACCGCTGCAATAGGACAAATCATGAACAACAAAGATAAGTCAGATAATTATAACAATGGTCTCAAAGTACGTACTGAAGTCATGGGAGAGGCGCATGTAAAGCGCTCGTTAGAAGCGGCGACAGATTTTACCCAGCCGCTACAGGACTGGATCGTCGAGCACGCTTGGGGTACAACGTGGCAAGATGAGTCCGTCCTACCTCGCAAATACCGCTCACTCATTACGATAGGTTTTTTGATTGCACAAAAGAGCCCAAACGAGCTAAAAGGTCATATCCGCGGCGCGATTAATAACGGCGCAAGTGTTGCCGAGATTCAAGAAGTGCTCATGCACAGTCTGCCTTACTGCGGCGCGCCCGCCACCCAAGAAGCCTTTCGCGCGGCTATTGAAGTATTTAGCGATTTGGGCATAGATATCGATAATTTAAACCACAACAAGCTATAGAATAAAGGGTTGAATAATAAAACCTGAGCGCAATATCTGCTATAATAAAGACACTTACAAAGCATGCCGATAATTCCATAAACCCTTATCCTATCAAGGGTTAAGAGATCATTGATTATGACAAATGCCGTTCAAAGTTATGTCCCTGCTGCCAAAGCCAAACCCAAAAAAGCAGTGCAAGGCGAAAAATTGCGTGGCTACGATAAAGTTGCCCGTATCCCAATTAAAGTAATCCCGATAGTCGAGGCCAAGAAAAAGCCAGATTGGATTCGGGTGAAGATGTCATCGCCTAGCGAGGTGGCACGTATCAAAGCCACACTGCGCGAGCAAAAGCTTTATACCGTCTGTGAAGAAGCTGCTTGCCCTAACCTACCCCAGTGCTTCGCTGATGGTACGGCGACCTTTATGATTATGGGTGATATCTGTACCCGTCGCTGCCCATTCTGCGACGTCGGACACGGTCGCCCGAATGAATTAGATAAAGACGAGCCGCGTCATACCGCTGAGACGATTTTAGGCCTAGGTCTTAAATATGCGGTCATTACCTCTGTCGATCGTGATGATCTCAAAGATGGCGGCGCGGCGCATTTCGTTGAAGTGCTCAATGAATCAAGAGCGCTTAGCCCGAATTGCTTAATTGAAATACTGGTGCCTGATTTCCGTGGTCGCATGGAAGTGGCTTTAGATTTGTTGACACAAACACCGCCAGATGTCTTTAACCACAACATCGAAACCGTGCCCCGTCTATACAAAGCTTTCCGTCCAGGTTCTGACTATCAGCACTCACTAGACTTGCTCAAGCTTTATAAAGAGCGTCGCCCTGATATCGCTACCAAGTGCGGCTTTATGGTTGGTCTTGGTGAGACTGAAGAAGAGATTTATGCCCTACTCGATGACCTAAAAGCACATGACGTCGATATGATTACTATTGGTCAGTACTTGCAACCTAGTAAAAACCACGCTCCAGTCGATCGTTATGTCCATCCAGACGAGTTTCAGCGCTATATGGACTATGGCAAAAAAATTGGCTTCTTTAGTATTTGGGCCGGTCCCATGGTACGCTCAAGCTACTTTGCCGATCGCCAGTATTACGGCGAAGATTGCCCGGCGCCGATTCGTAGTAAAAAAGCACTCGAGGCTGAGGGTAAACTTGGTTGTTAATGGTTGAATCAGGTTTGAGCAACCGTTGACCTGTGATTTTAATAGAAAAAGGGTGAGTAACAGATTTTGTTACTCACCCTTTTTTATTTTACAAATGAACCAATCTCTTAGGGTGTGTCCTCATTTTAAAAATGGCGATAAAAATGAGATAAATCGCCGTCAAGCAAGGAAAATAGCGCAAGTAATATCGAGATATTAGTCAGCTATTTGACACCGTTTGGCCAGATTTAGCCATTTTTAGCCCATTCAGATGGCTATCGATTGAATTGAGGACACGCCCTAATATAGATACCTAACGCTTTAAACCTTTAAGGTCGGTGTGGGCTTTTCAGCGGTTTTTATGTTCCAAACAGCGATAATTAGCACGATAATCCCACCTACCAAGCCTGTGGTCAGTTCAGGATAAATCAGTAGTAACGCGCCGATGGCCAATATGCCACGCGTGAGTGGACTCATAGCGCCCCTAAAATAGCCCTCTAGCGCCGCCCCTAAAGCAATAACCCCTGTTACCGATGTCAATACCACTGTCACGATATCAAGGATAGGCGGCAGCGGAAAGTCTTTCGCCGTAACTGCCAGACCTGTCGGATCTATCATGAGCATCGTTGGATTATAGATAAACATAAACGGTACGATGAATCCGGCAAGTGCCAATTTGAGCGACAAGAACCCTGTTTTCATCGGATCGCCACCGGATATACCAGCGCCAGCAAAGGCTGCTAGACACACAGGCGGGGTAATATTGGCAAAGATACCAAAATAGAATACAAACATATGCGCTGACAAGATTGGAATATCAAACCCTGCCAATGCTGGAGCAGCCATGGTCGCAGTAATGATATAGGCAGGAATAGATGGCAGCCCCATACCCAATACCATTGACGCTAACATCGTCAAAATAAGCGTAAAGAACAACGACCCTGCGCCTAGCGTGACGATAGATGAGGTCATTACTGTGCCAAAGCTGGTCAAACTCACGACCCCAATGATAATACCCACGACCGCACAAGCCGCCATAACCGCGAGCGACTGGCGTGCCCCGTCTTCTAGTGCACCCAAAATGTCCGAAAACCCCATTCTGGTCTCTTTGCGTAACATACTAATGGCAACCGTGAAGCCAATGGTATAGGCCGCTGCATAGCCGACGGGTACGTTTTCAATCAATAAATAAATCAAAAACACAATCGGTAGTAGCATATGACCGCGCGCTTTTAATACTTCTTTGACGGCGGGCAGGTTTTCTTTGGCGATGCCTTTTAGGTCGCGGCGACCCGCACGAAAATGCACTTGAGCAATAACGCCCAGATAGTAGAGCACTGCCGGCAATAAAGCCGCTAAAGCAATGGTGCTATAAGGTAGCCCTGTGGTCTCCGCCATGATAAAGGCACTGGCTCCCATAATCGGTGGCAATATCTGCCCACCAACTGACGCGCTGGCTTCTACTGCTCCCGAAAAGTCTTTGTGATAACCGACTTTTTTCATCAATGGAATAGTAAACGCGCCGGTGCTGACAACGTTCGATAATGCTGAGCCATTGATACTGCCCATAAAGCCACTGGAGATGACAGCAACTTTCGCGGGTCCGCCTTTTTTGTGGCCTGCAATGGCTAATGCCAAATCATTGAATAGCTGTCCCATTCCTGAGCGTGCTAAGAACGCACCAAAGAGAATGAACAAAAAGATAAACGTCACTGACGCGCCAATCGCAACAGAGTATAAACCTTCCGTTTTTAGGAATAATTGACCAAAAATATCACCCATATCATAAGGGCGAGTCAGCAATCTATCAGGCATGAAATCCATGTGACTGACAAACGGATACGCCAAAAATATTCCTGCCAATATTGGCAAAATCCAACCGGTGATACGGCGACTGCCTTCTAGCACACAGACCACTGTAATTAGTGAAAATATCACGTCAAGCGGATTGGCCATGCCACCACGCGAGGTCACAATATCCTGATACTCGTAGATCAGGTAGCTCATACCGGACAAGGACAATAAAAACCAAATCCAGTCATACCATGCCACTCGACTACGACTGCTTTTTTTACTGGCAGGAAAGATCAAGAAAATTAAGGCAAAACCAACACCTACGTGTACAGAGCGCTGTAGCAATGCAGGCATCGGGTTAAAGGTAATATAAAGGTGAAAAAGTGAATAGAGTATACAAATACCAGCGATAAAGTATTTTACTGGTCCTTGCGTGATATGACGTGTGATTGACTCTCGGTCATATTTTTCCAATACCGCTCTGTTGACAGCCTCAGCGTCTTTGTCAACGCTATCATCTGGTATGGTATTCACGCTACCGTGATCCGTCACTTGGGAGTTCATGACACAAGTCCTTTTTAAATCTATCAATTAAACCATACGTCTTAGGCATGATCACCACTTCAGAATAATCTGGCACCCACTGATGAATCAAAAAACGATGACCAGCGTAATCGATTTCACCTTTGGTCAGTCTAGAGACTACCCAATTGAGACTAGGCAGCTTTTCATTGATTTGATAACCCAGATAGCCAGGTTTTTGTATGGGCGCAAGGGGTTCGGTCGAAGGCGTACCAGCACCAAATGCTTCAAAGTATGTGGTGGTGAGGAGTAGCATAGCGTCTTCTGTACTACTTTTTTCTAGACGCTGATACTGCTCTTCCCACCACTGCTTTTCTACAGAATGTATCCAGCGTAACTGAAAGTCAGGGTCAGTGAAATAACACACTTTGTCGTCACTACCCTCTATTGCAACGCGAACTTCGACCACAGACTGACGCGCGACACCTATCCATAGGGTCAAAAAAACCAGCGCCGCAATACATGCTGCGCCAGTCGATAACCATAATAAATTATTTGGCTGCTTGTTCGTCATAGTACTTTTTAGCGCCAGGATGAATTGGAGCGACCATACCTTCACTAGCCGTCTCTAGACTGATATCGTTGGCTGCTTGGTGTGCTGTTTTTAGACCGTCCAGATTATCAAATAACGCCTTGGTCAACTTATAGCCATCAGATTCAGACAGATCAGAGCTCACCAATAGCGCATTCATGATTGCGGCAGTTGGAATCGCAGCGTCATTGCCATACGTGCCAGCAGGAATTTCAAAGGTTTTGAAATAAGGCTTGGTCGCAATGATTTCTTTTAGCTTATCTTGATCGATAGTAACCAACTGCAAATCTAAACCTTGCTCTAACTCCATAAGCGATGAGTTTGGTAGACCACTACTAAAGAATGCCGCTTCAATCTTACCTGCTTTCATACCATCAGCCGCTTCAGCAAAACCTAAATAATCGACAGTGACATCATCATAGGTAATACCAAACCCTTCTAGTAGCGTTCGAGCATTCACTTCCGTACCAGAGCCTTGATCGCCAACGGCAATACGCTTGCCTCGTAAATCCTCAATATTTTTGATACCAGAGTCTTTTGTCGTCACGATTTGCACCACGTTCGGGTACAAGACTGCAATCTGCTGAATGTTGGTGATAGGCGCATCAAAGTTATTTTTGCCTTCGACCGCGTCCGTGACCACATCACTGAGCGCCAATACCATATCGACTTTGCCTTGCGTCAGTAGATTGACGTTTTCGACCGATGCGCCCGTGGTTTGTGTCTTTGAGTTGACCCCAAAGTTTTTTACATAGACTTCAGACAATGCAGTGCCGATAATATTGTAAGGGCCAGACGCACCGCCTGTGGCAATGGTTAGGAACTTAGTATCGAGTGTATCGGTAGCCGCATCAGCTGACGTACTATCTGCAGCAGCCGTCTCATTGCCTTCTGAGCTTGGAGATGAGCAGGCGGTTAAGCCTAGCATGGCGCTTAATATCGCTGACAAAAGTAAGGGAGATTTTAGAGAAGTGAGCATTGAGTTCATCCTTGAAATAATAGATTTAATACAATAAACGGTATTAATATATAGGTATTAATCCGTTACACTTGAGTAATGATATAGCAATTTTTGTTATAAATAAACCAAAGACTGTTTTCTCTTTTGCTTTCAATGCCTTATATTTCAGGCTTTTTGAGAAAATATTTTCATTATACATAATAGCTAAAACTCATATTGTTCCGCTATGTGAAACAATATTTCATCTTTATTTAACCCAATTTCGATGCTGTTGTAAACCTTTATCACGGTTTATGTGCATGTATTGCGCTGTATATTTTGATTTATTTTTATTACCACTCTGATTCTGCTATATTTTGACTGGATCTTTATTCATTGGCTTTGTCTAGAGTACCTTTTACGTAAGCCGATAAATGCTTCATTATATGAACCGAAACCATTATTTTTTATGACTCAACTTGGATAATTTTTATGACAATATCTACAACAGAAGCGCTGGAATCGTTGTCTGCTGACATTGCCATCATTGGTGGCAGTGGTTTGTATCAGATCCAAGCACTGACTAATAAGCGCAGCGTGACGATACAGACCCCTTATGGCAGTCCATCCGATGACATTGTTTTGGGTGAATTAGAAGGAGTAACGGTTGCTTTTCTGACGCGGCATGGTCAAGGTCATAAACTGACTCCATCTGAAGTACCCTATCGCGCCAATATATACGCCCTAAAAACATTAGGCGTACGCTACATTGTCTCAGTATCCGCGGTCGGCTCGTTGCAAGCACACCTCAAACCACTAGATATGGTCATGCCAAATCAAATGATCGATATGACCAAGCAGCGAGCGAGTACGTTTTTTGGTGAAGGTGCAGTCGCTCATGTATCAATGGCAGACCCACTCTGTCCTGCCCTATCAGATATCCTAACGCGTGCCTATAATAAGGCAGATATAGCTGAGGGCAGCTGTCACAAAAAGGCGACCTATGTCTGTATCGAAGGGCCGCAGTTCTCAACTCGTGCAGAGTCAGAGTGGTATCGTCAAATGCAAGCAGATATCATCGGAATGACCAATATGCCAGAAGCCAAATTGGCACGTGAAGCCAGCATGGCTTATGCGACATTGGCCTTGGTGACAGATTTTGATTGTTGGCACCCTAGCGAAGAAGCCGTCAGTGCAGACTATGCGATAAAAAACCTGATGAAAAATGCTGAAAACGCTCAAAAGGTGATTCAAGAAGCCGTTGCTTTAATTGCCGCTGAATTACCCGAATCTATCGCCCACAATGCCCTTGCACAGGCCTTGGTCACGCCTATAGACATGATGGACGAACATACCAAAATCAGACTGGCTGCATTGTTATACTAAATATTTAAACATATTTAGATAAGTGCTTGTTTGAGACAAAAACAACAACCCAAATCCTACGCACATGCAAAAAGGCCATTAATTTACTTAGTGGCCTTTTTATCTTTTTAATCAGCATGTTTGGGATAAAAGCTAACCAGATGCCTTTACTCTTAACAGCACCACTCTTAACAGCAACCGCCCACACCAGATGATGGCACTATAGCCTGACTAAATGGCATTAGCTCACCGCACCCTGCAAAGATACCATAGTGGCGGCTATCATCACCGATAAATTCAAAATGCGGCGCAAAGCGAGATTCTTGTAGCATCCGAAAGGTATTGCCGCAGACAGGGAATACTCGACCTGCCTCAATCGCATGATGCTTGTCAAGATCAAACCGATGCGGGGATTGCTCGATAGACCCTTTGTATATCACTGCTTGTCCATGATCTTCGCAGGCATCTTCTAGCGTGGCCATTTTGAACAAGCGATAAGTGGCCGAAAAAAACTGTATATCACCAATTTTG
Source organism: uncultured Psychrobacter sp. (assembly GCA_947495055.1). Taxonomy (GTDB): domain Bacteria; phylum Pseudomonadota; class Gammaproteobacteria; order Pseudomonadales; family Moraxellaceae; genus Psychrobacter. The sequence goes on from CANLXO010000001.1 coordinate 142,824, forward strand.
GCAGCCAATACAGGATCTGTAATCTCAAGCGGTCGATCTTCGACCAGACGTGGGTCTAAAAACCCTGCGTCTCTTGATAAACGGATAAAGTCTTTCCAATACAACGCGCCACTCAAGCACTCGCCATATAATACAGGATCATCTATCAGATGTTGCGGGATACGGCGATCGGCATAAACATCAGAAAAATAAAATTCGCCGCCAGGCTTCAGCAAGCGCTGTACACTTGCCATCACGGCGGCTTTATCTGGCGATAAATTGATAACACAGTTTGAAACGATAATATCGAAGCTGCTATCAGCCAGATCTAGCTCATCGAGCTTTTCGATATAACCATGTAAAAACCTCACATTGTCGTAGCCAAACTTCTCGACATGATAAGCTTGATGCTGTTTTGCAACGGCTAGTTGCTCATCGGTCATATCCACACCAACCACATGACCGCTCTCACCAACCAATTGCGCGAGTGCATAGACATCTCGACCTGACCCACTACCTAAGTCCAAAATTCGGCAGCCTTCAAGCAATGCAGGACACACCAGTCCGCAGCCATAATAGCGGCTCAATACCTCATCATGAATATTTGCCAATAACGGCTTGAGCCACTCAGGCATATTGCTAATATCACAACACGCTGAGGTTTTTAAATCATCAGTACCTTGCAGCTCTTTGCCATAGTAATTTTGTACAACGTCATGCATAACAATGTCCTTATTAATAATAAAATCCAATTAAAAGTTAAGTAAATAACTATAGAAAATCATGTTTAATTTTTAGATTTTTTTGAGTGTATACGCCAATTTGACGGTAAATTCTTTAAATCTTCAGGCTCATCAATGTCATGCAACGCTGGCAATAGCGCCAGTGTCCACCCTAATGCCGCGATACGTTGCTTAGTGATTTCAGCGACGCTAGACGTACTCCAGCTGATGTTTGAAAAAAGGCTACTATCAATCTGCTTGAGTCCGAGCAACACATATCCCCCATCGGTTGCAGGAATCATCACCGCGTCATCTTTCTCTAGCTGCTGTACAGCTGTCTGTATACGCTCTGGGGTGAGACTAGGGCAATCCGTCCCTATTAAGACAACTTTTTCATATTTTTCCAATGCGTTCTGACTCGCTATCAACATGCGCCTACCCAAATCACCCTCTGCCTGAGCAGACCATTGCAGTGACTCCGGTAAATCAAGCGCTTGCCAGCAGGCATCAGCTGGCGCTGGACTCACGCATAGCTCAATGGCAAAGTCGGTAGCAACTGCTTGCTCGACACTATGTAATAATAACTGCCGTGCCATTTTTGCTGCGCCTGCAACTCCAAGCGCAGGTTGCAAGCGTGTTTTTGCCATGCCGCGAGCGGGAAACTTAGCAAAGAGAATAATACAAGTGGATCGTTTTTGATTCATGGTGAAAGTTTATTCTTTTATTGGTAGTACCGCTGCCAGATATTATCAGCCGATACGCCGCGCCAATAATCAAAGCGCAGCTGCCACATCAGAACTATCGTGCGCCAAGTGCCGTGCTGCTCCCAGCGCCGTGCTGAGGTAATGACTTTGCTTTTTAAGCAAACAGGTTTGCCGATAGATTTTAAGCGTTTGCTGATCTCGACATCTTCCATCAAGGCTTGATTGGGATAGCCGTTTATTTCTTCAAAAACTTTTCTTTTAATAAAAATAGCTTGATCGCCCGTGGCAATACTAGTCAACCGCGAGCGATAGTTAATCATTTTACTGACTAGCTTTAGCGTCCAATCAGGACTGTCTAGACGTACATCAAAACGACCCCATCCTTTAACTTGGATAGCAGTGGTTATATCAGTAACAGCTTGAGTCGGCAACTTAGTATCAGCATGCAAAAATAGTAGTATGTCGCCTGTCGCTAAGGACGCGCCTTTGTTCATCTGCCGCGCGCGACCTGCTTGTGACTTAATCACTTGCCAGTCGATACCTGATTGATTATCGTTTTTTAAATCTGCAATAAACTTTTGAGCCAACACCAAAGAGTCATCATGTGAGCCGCCATCAACCAAGATAACTTGCTGCGGTGATGGGTTTAGCCCAGCGATATAAGTAAACAAATGAGGCAGATTATTTGCCTCATTGAGTATAGGAACGATAATAGAAACCGTGGGCATGCTATCTCACTACTTCTTATTTAAATTCCAATTATAATTGGTATAACTGATCTTGGTCTTGCCGCTTTTTAAGTCAGCAGTTTGTGATTTATTAAGTCCTAATGACGAGCTATAACGCGCCAAAAACCCTTCTAAATCTTTGGTGCCGCGCCAGTTGCTCTCAAAGTCTTCTTTATACCACTTAAATATGGGTGAGACCTCAAGTGTGCTGCCCTTGAGACGGTTACGACTGCTATCGGCTAAGAATTTACTAGTGACCTGCTCTAATTGTTTATCGAGTTTACTGCCCGTGTAGGCATCATCTAATAATGCAGGACAGCCAATACTTGCACAGTTGACTGCAAAATGTATGCGCGGTTCGTTATAACGCCCAGAGCCGCGAATGAGGTTGTGCTCAATATCATCGAGCGAGCGCTTTTTACCCAGTACGTTGACGAAGTCTTGTTTCCAAGGGGAGCCAAATATACCACCGATATCCTTGATAGATTTTAGGTTAGGATATTTCGTTAGCACGAGATCTACGGTACCCGCATTATAGACATTAATCAAAAATGCCAATTGCTCATCCTTGCTCCAGCGGTTAAATTCGGCTTGACTGACCTTAGCCGTTGCTGCCAAATAGCCATCAAGCTTGCTTTGATCAGCTTTCATGCCGTTGTAATTAACGACAGATGCTTTGCCCCCGTTGGTCATAGTGACGTTTTTATTTAATAAGCTATCCCAGCTGCTATGGTTAAAATCAGCATAGGCAGCGCCAGATAACATTAGGCTAGCGCCAATAATGGCTTTTATCGTTAAAGCTTTAGAAAATGGAGTTTTAGTTATAAGCATGAGATGAGCTCCGTTAGTGCTAATAATAGCTAATAGTGTAGTGATAAGTGTTTTAGTAAAAGTGCTTAGAACCAGCTCTAAGCCGCACTTACCTTTTCGTCTTCTAAAGCGCCGCCGCAACTACTGCCTTGTCCTGCTGTGCAGCCGTAACAATGATCACCGATAGCGATATCGTCACCAGTAGGATTTTGGGTGAGTAAGTCGCGCAAATGCCGGCGTGATTTATTGGGTACGGGCATCTCTAACTGTTGATTAAAGTCACAATCAAATAACTCGCCGAGCCAATTAACACTAATAGTCGAGCGACACATAACCTCTTTGAGATTGTGCACATCATAGTTATCTTTGAGTAGATCCATATAAGGATGGAACTCGTTTTTGGCAAGAAGGACGGCGCCAAAGCGCTGAATGGGCATGTTGGTTAGGGCGAACAATTGATTAAATTCGATATCGAAGTGTTCTTTGAGCTCACGCTTATAGTCCGCCTCTAGCATCTGCTGATTGGGCGGCAAAGTGGCGCCTTGTGGATTGTAAACTAAGTTCAAAGTCAAACCTGAATCCATCCGTCCATAACCCAAAGCATTAAGCTTATGTAGCCCTAAAATACTGTCATCAAACGCGCCTTTGCCGCGCTGTTTATCGACGTTCTCAAGCGAATAACACGGCAGTGAGGCGACTACTTCGACGTCATTATCCGCCAAGAACTGCGCCATATCCTCATAACCCTCTTCCATCAAGATCGTCAAATTACAGCGATCAATGACTTTAACGCCAAGCTTACGAGCCTCGACCACTAAGTATTTAAAGTCGTCATGCATCTCAGGTGCGCCGCCTGTGAGATCAAGCGTGTCCATATTTTGTGCTTGTAGAACCTCTAATATCAGCTCAACTAACTCACGTGACATCATCTCAGTACGATAAGGGCTTGCAGCCACGTGGCAGTGCACACAAGACATATTACACAGATAGCCCATGTTCACTTGTAGTGTCGTAAGCTTACGCCGTTTGATCGCTGGAAAGTCTGTATGTTCAAGCAGCTCGATAGTTGATTTCATAGCGTATGACCTTTGAGTGATGACAGTTGTGATTTTTAAAATATTTTAATTATAGAGTGGCACATCTTATCTATAGATGTTTTTTCTCTACACATATAGTCAGTTCAGTATAAAAAATGATACAGCGGGACTGGGATGAATTTTTCACAGCCTCTGTCTGCGTAGACGCAGCAAGCCAGAAAAATTTATACCAGTTTCGCGTTATTAAGTAACGTATCCATTTTGTTTCGTATTGACTATACAAGCAGAATATATGAAAACTTTAAAGATAAATAGTATTTTTGAGTGATAACTCATTTATTATTACACTATTTAATTTTTCTATTGTGACGCGGGGTGATAGTCCGTGTAACTTAATAATTGATATATATAAACTATTGTTTTATAAATCAATTTTTCTAGTATCATCCTCATAGAATCTTATTTATATGAATCGACAAAACGCTTGTCGATATAGCGTTTGACGTACCAAATCCAGTGACCTTGTAGACTATAACTGCCCCAGCTACCGATAGCGTATTTGTCGCCGCAGGATAGCAAATACAAAGTACGCGAGCGCGGTTTATACGTTTTTAGGGACTCATCAGCTAAGTACGCCATTAGATTATCAGCCTCTATCGCGCCGCCATGTACTGCATGTACGCCCGAATGCGCCATATCCGTATCGGTACGGGTGGCGATATCACCAACGGCAAACACATTAGCATGTGATCTGCTTTGTTGTACGGAATTCACAGCAATAAAGCCTTTATCCACTGTTTCAAGAGTGGTACTCTGCGTCCACGCCGCTCCCATCACGCCAGTTGCGGCAATGACGCTATTGATAGGCATAGACTTGGTTTCGATGACGAGTTCGCCGCCTACGTAATCTTGCGCGCGCTCATAAATGATTGGGATATCCAAACGCTCAAGCTGCTTGATCACGCGCTGAGTGAATTTGGTATCGAACCCTGATAGCAAATCATGCCCGCAGATCAGATAGACTTGATGATTGGGATTAATCGCTTGTAGGGCAACTTTTGCTGCCATAACGATCTCGGTCGCCGCCGCTCCTGCGCCAACGATAGCCAATTGGTAATGATTTCGTTGTCGCGCGTCTGCTAGGATGTCCTCCCATGCTTGCACAAAACGATGGAGTGGCCGTATAGGAATGACACTATTATTAGAGGCGTCAAGAGCGGCTTGATTAGAAGGGGTTTGAATAGAAGGTAACTGATTTAAAGGCGCTTGAGCGCGTACAAGCCAGCTCAAATCAGTATCCGCTCCTGTATTGAGTGACAGCACATCATAACTGTGATGACCCTCATCAGCCGTTCCCACATTTTGCGCGTCAGCATCTACGCTGGTAATCGCGCTCTTGATGAGGTTGACACCTGCCTGCTTGCATAAAGATAAGACATCGATACTAATATCAGACAGGCTATAATGTCCTGCCATCCAGCCAGGTAACATGCCAGAATACAGACTTTGCGACTGCTCGCTAATCATCGCTATATTTAAATGATCAGGGCGTTTGGTACGCAAACGGCGTAGCAGACCAATATGAGCATGACCGCCTCCTGCTAAGAGTAGTTTTTTTATAGGTAATTTTTTCATAATGATAAAAGCACTTTTACGATAAACAATGATAGATAGTAATCAATTCATAGATGCGCTAGTAAAGCATAAATAGGCGCGCTACTGAGTGAGTCTACTGTAAGATAACGACACAAATAGGTTTGACCACACATAGCTTTGTCGTTAAATTAGTTTTAGCATACGCCTATACCTTAGTATTGGCCGACTTAGTCATTTTGGATAGTAACCCTTTTACCGCAAAAGCAGATAACATTCGTGGTAAGAACCATCAAAGGCGCTCAAGCGTGCAAAGCCTGGTTCTAACCTACAATAAGCTGACAAGAACACTATATTATTCATTCAATCTATCAAGGAATCTTTATGAGTACGACTGGACAAATCACCTCATCGGACAATAGCCATTATCTGCATCACACCTTTTTTGAGCCGAGCGATAATAGTACCAAAATCATAGCAACACTGCTTATCGTACATGGTATGTGTGAGCATAGCGCGCGCTATAGCGACTTTGCGCAGTTCTTGGCAGATCAGGGTATTGCAGTTGCCACTTACGATCAGCTTGGTCACGGCAAAACGGTCAAGTCGCCAGATGAGTTGGGGTTTTTCGGTGAGGAGCATCCGGTTCAATCGCTACTCAAAGACGTCATCGTTATGGCAGATAACCTAAAAGAGCGTCATCCTGAGGTACCGCATTTCGTTATGGGTCACTCGATGGGCTCATTTATCATCCGTAATGTACTCAAGCACCACGCGCATGATTTTTCAGGGGCGATCCTTATGGGAACTGCTGACGCTAACCCCTTGACTAAAGTTCTGCTACCTATTAACAAACTACTCGCAAAAGCGGCGCCGAAAAAGCCCAACCCTATATTTGTAAAAGTGATGAACAAAGTTCTTAATAGTCAATTAAATAATCGCATATCCTCCTCGCCTTTTGCTTGGATTAGCGAAAATCCTGACAATATCGCCGCTTATGAGGCTGATCCACTTACTGGTTTTGACTTTACCAATAATGGCTTTTTGACTTTGTTTAGCTTGATGGATACTGGTCTGCGCAAAACTTGGGCGACTACTATTAGCAAAGACTTTCCGATGCTATTTGTCAGTGGTCAAAACGATCCTATCGGCGATATGGGTAGCGGCGTCAACAACGTTGTTCGTCATCTAAAAAAGCAAAAATTTACTCAAGTAGACATCCAACTCTACCCCAATATGCGCCATGAGCCATTAAATGAGCAAGACAACCAAACCGTTTATCAAGATATCTTGGCATGGATAGAGCGTCATACGTCAGATGCCTAATGTTTTAGGTGCTTATGCGGAACTTATTTGCTAAAAGCTGCTAAATTGGCGACAATACAGCAGGCAAAATTTTATTTACTAAGCCGTTTTTATTTAATTTTTAGGGATTTTTATGTCATTACAACAAACTATCGAACAAGCCTTTGAAAACCGTAACGAGTACAGCCCAGCGACCATGCCACAAGACGTGCGCGATGCTATTGAGCAAGTGCTTGAGCAATTAGACAATGGCAGCTTGCGCGTGGCTGAAAAAAAGGATGGCGAATGGGTCGTCAACCAGTGGGCAAAAAAGGCAGTACTGCTCTCGTTTCGCTTGAACGACAATTATGTGCAAGCAGCGGGCGATCATATCCAGTTCTATGACAAAGTCCCAACCAAATTTGCTGATTGGAGTGAGGAGCAGTTTAAAGAAGCAGGCGTACGCGTCGTACCACCAGCAGTCGCTCGCAAGGGCTCGTATATCGCAGCAGGCGCGGTACTGATGCCGTCATACGTCAACATTGGCGCTTATGTCGATCAAGGCGCGATGGTAGACACATGGGCGACGGTTGGATCCTGCGCACAAATCGGCAAAAACGTCCACCTATCAGGCGGCGTAGGTATCGGCGGCGTGCTTGAGCCACTACAAGCCAACCCGACCATCATTGAAGATAACTGCTTTATCGGCGCGCGCTCTGAGATCGTTGAAGGCGTCATTGTAGAAGAAGGCGCGGTCATCTCTATGGGTGTCTATATCGGTCAATCCACCAAGATTTATGATCGTGAAACGGGCGAGATTCATCGTGGTCGCGTGCCAGCAGGCTCAGTCGTTGTGCCAGGTAGCCTGCCATCAGAGGACGGTACGCACAGTCTATACGCTGCTATTATCGTCAAAAAGGTCGATGCGCAAACTCGTGCTAAAACAGCAGTTAATGAGCTGCTTCGTTTAGATTAATCATGACACTTTAAGTAGTAGCCGCTGACGACTACTTAAGAATAAAGAAGATGCGAAGGGCAACCTTTAGCATCTTCTTTTTAGTTTTACAGCATCCTTTAATAGCGCCGCTTACGTTATAATTCTCTTAATTTACCATTAAACACATTAGATAATCTTATGACTGAGACCCTACTCCGCAGCTCATCGATACCTGTCACTGACCCCGAAGCCGGTCTACGCCTGACTGAGATCTTTTATTCCTTGCAAGGTGAAGCCATCACCTCAGGCTTGCCGACGATATTTGTACGCTTGACGGGCTGTCCGCTCAGATGTGTCTACTGTGATACTGAATATGCGTTTACAGGAGGCGTACGTCAGTCGCTTGAGGCTATCATCGATACCATCAAAAGCTACCCTTGCACCCGTATTTGTCTCACAGGTGGTGAGCCGCTCGCGCAGCCTAATGCTATTGAGCTGATGAAGCGCTTATTGAGTCAAGGCTACGAGATATCACTTGAGACCGCGGGCGCATTGAGTGTCAAGGACGTACCGACAGCAGTGAGCAAAGTTATGGATCTTAAAACCCCAAGCTCAGGCGAGGTGGATAAGAATCTATGGTCAAACCTAAACCACTTAACCGCGCATGATCAGATCAAGTTTGTGATTATGAACCGCACTGATTATGACTGGGCAAAGGCCAAACTCATTGAGTATCAACTTAACGAATTGGTCGGTACCGTCTGGTTCTCTCCGATGTTTAATGTTGCAGACGATGTTAATGAAGACCTCAGCCCCGAGGTGCCAGTGCTCGCCCGCGAGCTTGCCGAGTGGATGCTCGCTGATGCCTTACCCGTTCGCTTTCAGTTGCAACTGCACAAGATTATTTGGGCGGATGCTAAAGGCAAATAGCGCTTCTATTACTGAACTGAGTATAGACAAACAAGCTTAGGTAAAGGATGTGAGATGGTCAAACTGATTTTACTAGGCTTATTGGCGGGCGCGTTTTTTAGCTCAACTTTCATCTTAAATGAGCTGATGAGTGATGCTGGTGGTCATTGGTTTTGGTCAGCGAGCCTACGCTACGTATTCATGTGGCTCATTATCACCTCTATTATTGTCCTGCAATTTGGTTTTGGACGTATTAAAGCGCTTGGCGTTTTATTTATTGAGCACTGGGGCTTTTGGTGTATCACAGGCAGTATCGGTTTTGGTGTCTTTTACACTGGCATCTGCTACGCCGCGGATCACGTCGCCGGCTGGGTAGTCGCTGCGACCTTTATGTTTACAGTTGTGGCCAGTTTATTGGTGCTGCTCGCCTTTGGTCAACGCTTTGACAAAAAGTTTATCATTTATGCCTTGCTGGTGTTTATCGGCGTAGTACTGGTCAATGTTAGCGAAGGTTTGCGTGCTTCTACCGTATCAGATATCAATATGGCTGAGATGCTTCTGCTGGGCGCATTGCCTGCCCTCCTAGCCGCCTTTTGTTATCCCATTGGTAATCAGCTCGTCTGGCAAGTGTCTTTTAATTCTAAGAGCATTCATACCAAAAGCATCAATGCTAAGAATAGCAACGTTAAAAAAGACGAGGCGAAACAAGGTAGTGCTGATGATACAGTACCAACGTTAGCCGCTAGACCTGCTTTTGATGATGTCATATCAGGCGCAGATATGATTACAGAGGATGTTTGTGCTCACTCACTCGCGGCGCATCCTACTACGCTACAAGGCTTAATTGCTCGTATTCCAACAATTGAGACTACGCTTCTACAAAACGCCTTTAATAAAGTATGGCTGATGACGCTTGGGAGTTTGCCATTTTGGCTGGCTTTAGGCATTATAGTGCGTCCCAAATTACCCGATACCTCGCAGCTGTTTAATACTCTATTAGTGGCTTTATTGGCAGGGGTCGCGGCAACGACTATATTTTTGTATGCTCGTGATCAAGCCGTGACCTCCAGCGAAGTGGCTGGCGTCGACTCAACGCAGGCAAGCGAAGTGATATTTGCCTTGATAGGTGGTATCTTGCTGCTAGGTAATGCGCTGCCATCAGTGATGGGATTAGTAGGTATCGGATTGATTGTTGTTGGGCTGATATTATTTGCAAAGGATGGTTAGCGCCCTGCTTTGTCAAAGTTTTTAGCGTAAACCCTTGATTTGAAACATGGTATGCACTCTTACTTCTAATACTCCACACGTCAACAACTGGCAATATCACTATGGTTAATGATTTAATTTTCCCCGATATTTTATTGTATTTGTTAGATATGGTTGGGGTCATTGCCTGCGCCATTGCTGGAACTTTACTGGCGCAGCACAAGGGTTTTGATATTGCTGGCTGTATCTTGGTGTCGATGGTCAACGCTATCGGCGGCGGTACTTTAAGAGATATGGCATTGGATCGACATCCGCTGTTTTGGATGACGGATTTGACCTATGTCATTGTGATTACCATGACCTCCCTTATTTTGCAGATATTTTTTCATTTGTATCACAAGATCGATAATGCTCTCAAACTCTTTGATGCTATTGGTCTGGCCGCTTTTAGCGTGATTGGGTTTAAGGTGGCGTTAAACATGGACGCATCACCCTTTATTGCAGTAATGATGGGCGTATGGACAGCGATTCTTGGCGGGTTGCTACGTGATATTATCTGTAATGAGATACCGCTGGTATTGCAGCGTGAGATTTATATTACCGCCAGCGTCATAGGTTCAGTGACTTATCTGTACCTTCAGTACCTAGGGATCAGCGCGGGTATTAACGAATTTATTATGCTTCTGGTTATCTTTGGGGTACGTATGTTTGCCTTAAAGTTCGACTGGCATCTACCTTCTATCCGCTTGGTCAAGTAACAAGTAAAACGCTTTGCATATTAAAATGATTAAAAATGAGAGTCGCTCATGCTAACTATTGCCCTAGACACGGCAGTGATAACCACTTTTGATCCGCGCTCTTTGCTGTATTTATTCGATATGATCGGTATCGTCGCTTGTAGTATTTCAGGGACGATACTGGCTAAGCACAAAAATTTCGATGTCTTTGGCTGTTTGCTGGTCTCTATCGTCACAGCAATCGGCGGCGGTACAGTACGCGATGTTATCTTAGATCGTCACCCGCTGTTTTGGATGGTCGATATGAGCTACTTGACCGTCATTACTATCTCATCACTGGTTATGCAGATTTTCTTTCACCCAAACTCCGTACGAGTCGATAAGTTCCTCAAACTCTCTGACACTATTGGTCTATCTGCTTTTACCTTAATCGGTATCAAAGTCGCGGATAGCATGGGTGCTAATGTCCCTGTAGCGCTACTACTTGGCGTCATCACGATCATCGTCGGCGGTATCATCCGCGATATGATCTGCAATGAGATTCCGCTGGTGTTGCAGCAAGAGATTTATATCTCCGCCGCTTTAACAGGCGGTATGCTCTATTTTGCGCTGCGTAACTTAGGGTTTAGCGATTGGATCACTGATATCGCTACGATGGCGACTATCTTTACGCTACGAATGCTAGCGATTCGCTTTGATTGGCAATTTCCAACGCTTGAGTGGCGATACTAAAAAGCGCCAACTTCGCATGACGTTGACGCTTTTATGTGTATTGGTTTTAATAAGTGTAGCTGTATTTTGACAAGCTATGCCACTATAGCCAAATCTCTAACCATCAACTGCAAGCTTTGCTTAGAGTTCCATTCATTAATATCCAACTGAAACAGCAGGTGCACTTTTTGCGCGCGGTAATCCCACACCTCATTATCGAAGTTAAAATAAATCGCCTCAATAGGATATTGCACATCAGGATAACGCAGAGATAGCTTTAGGTGCTTATCTTTTAGTATCTTAAAACTAAGCACCTCAAAGACACCGTCGAATATCGGCGGCGCAAAGCCATGACCCCAAATACTGGCATTGGCTAAATGCTCAGCGAATCCTAAGCTAAAGTCGCAAGCCTGCAAAGGCCCATCGGTAAATTTTTGCTCAGCAAATACCTCATCCTCTAATTGTGCCATGACCGCATCAAAAGCACTGACAAAGCCTTCAAAATTGCGTCGTTTTAGAGTCAAACCTGCCGCCATGGCATGCCCGCCAAAATGGCTAATCAGATTAGGATGCTGCTCAGCTACTTGCTCAATAGCATCACGGATATGCACGCCAGCAATAGAGCGCGCTGAACCTTTAATAGGATCATCATCACCCGTACGTTCTGTATTGGCGGGCGCAAAGACGATGCTAGGACGGTAATGGCTCTCTTTTAGCCGCCCTGCGACGATACCGATAACGCCTTGATGCCAGTCATCTTTATATAAAATGATACTACGGCTCGCCTTAGTTTTTGCGCCGTCATTGGTTTCTGTGTTGCGAGCACTCTCTTTATGTGTGCGATCACGGCAGATGGTATCGTCATCGTTATCATCTACTGCCTCATCATCGCCATTATCGGTGATCAAGGTTTGTACGATAGTATCCGCTTGCGCGCGCATCTCGCCTTCGACTTGACGGCGCGTGCGATTGAGCTGTTCAAGCTCATGAGCCAAGCGCTGCGCGGTACTCCAATCCTCAGTCAGCAGGCAGTCAATACCAATACGCATGTTATCCATGCGACCGGCGGCATTGATACGTGGCCCTAATACAAAACCAAAGTCCTGCGCTTGCATCTGCTTGGGATCGCGCCCTGCTTGTTCGAGAAGCGCCAATATCCCAAGGCTACAGCGCCCTTGGCGAATCGCAGTAAGCCCGTGATGTACGAGCGTGCGATTGTTTTTATCGAGTACGCCGACATCAGCGATAGTGCCAAGCGCGACTAGATCTAAATATTGACTGACTTGCACAGTAGACTTGTCTGCCGCGCGGCGCAATTTCGCCAAGCGTCCTAAGACATAGAACGCTACGCCGACGCCGACAAGTGCTTTACTAGCAAAGTTACAATCTATCTGATTAGGATTGACCACAGCTTCAGCAGGCGGCACGGTCTTGGTGGTTAGATGGTGATCGGTTATGATAACGATGATACCGTCAGCTTGCGCGCGTGCCACACCTTCATGACTTGAGATACCGTTATCAACGGTGACAATCATATCAGGATGATACGTCTGAATACCCAACTCGACAATCTCAGGGGTCAGACCATACCCATACTTGAAGCGATCAGGCACGATAAAATCAACGACCGCGCCCATAGCGCTCAGCGCCCGCACCATAAGCGCAGTGCTCGTTGCGCCATCACAATCAAAGTCACCAACAATAAGGATACGTAAACCCTCATCGATAGCTTTATCTAAGAGACGAACGGCTTGACTAACACCATGCAAATGCTCTGCTGGCAGTAGACCCGAAAGGCCAGTCTCTAGCTCATCAGGCGCAGTGATACCGCGACCTGCGTATAGTCTGGCTAGAGTAAAAGAGTGAGCAGCAAGTGGCTGCAGTGCGGCGGGTAGCTCGTCGATGCGAGTACCCGTATAACGGGGAGTTAAATTTAGCATGAGCGTATTCTACTGGCTTTTATAGAGGGTCACAATGATAATTATAGATATCGCTCTAGTGCTGTGACTTTAACTAATCGGTATTACCGTAAATGAGATAGACCTAAAATAGGTCATTGTATTTACAAAAACTGTGCAATCCTAAGCCAATATTCTGCATTTCGCTACAAAGCTATAATGGTATAACGCTCATAATTGACTACACTGTTAGGCAGCAAACTACTTCTATATATGTATTAATAATTGTGTAACTTAAAAGGATATTTTATGAAAACGACGCCAAAAGCTGAAAAACTTCCTAATACCATTGACCCAAATTTAGATTTAGAACAAATAAAAAAAGACTGCTATAAATTGGTCAAAAAACGCGCTAAATATTCAGCTGGCGTGGCAGTTATACCAGTGCCTTTTTTTGACGTAGCTGTTGATGCAGGTATGCTCACCCAGCTCATTCCAGAGATTAGCGAACGTTTTGGTCTCATTGAAGGCCGTCAGTCAGCAGTTGATCTTGAGTCGCGTGAGATTCATTGGAAAGCCCTAAAAGATCGTACAGTAGATTTTGCAGGTCTTATGGCTACGCGTGGTATCGTTAAAAAGACCATTCAGGGCTTTGGTGGTCGTATCGCAGCCAAGCAAGTCACTAAGTTCATTCCCTTAGGTGGTCAACTGGTTGCGGCGACGATGGGTTATACTATCTTCAAAAAAATCGCCAACGATCATGTTAATGAGTGCTACAAGTTAGCCAAGGACATTCAGTCAAAGCAGCACGGTAAGAATGTCTAAACGTTATTACCTACTAATTTATACAACCAGCTAAGAAGCTTTATTTTAGCTGGTTTTTTTGTGCCAGCCAAAATATTATTATTTGTATTAAGTCAATAATTTAATTTACATTAGTTTATATTTGTGCAATATTATCTATACTTATGTTTACCTAGGATATCGTTATGAAAATGACAAAAATCAGCGCGCTTGCTTCTGCTATTTCAATTAGTTTATTATTGGTGGGTTGTGGTTCTGACTCAGATAACGACAATAACTCATCGTCTAATAATCAGGGCAATCCACCTGAAGGGGTCAATGTCACCGCAGATAATACTTTTCAAACCTACACTTTTAGCTATAGTTTAGGTGGTGATGATACAGATTCGAACTTTTTCACACAGACTTTATTAAATGTGAGAAATGGTAATCTACTCAACAGTACTGATACGGTTATTGTTCGAGGCGATGGCTCATTTGAGGAAGACGACGATGACGATGACGATACTGACGTTACCTTCCTAGGAAACAATTTTGAATACACTCTAGATAGTAATAACGATAGTCTGGGAACACCATTTTACGGTTTAACAACTGACTACTTTACAATAACTGACGATACCTCCAAACAGTCAGTGTCTTTTAAAGTTGATTATGAACGTATTAATTTGAGCGGCAGACCTACTGACTCTGAAGAGAACGAAACTCCATTGTCACTTTTTACGAATAATAATAATCTGATATTCCCCTCTGGTGCTGCTTGTTGGATACAGGTAGGATCAAGCTGGTCTGAGAGTATTTATTTAGTAGATTTCGATGACGCATCTGAATTTAACTCAGTTGAAGACTGGCGCAATGCTGGTTTTGGACCTCTTTATAGTGGTTTAGAATCAGAAAATGTAGGTAGAAACAATCGATATGCAGCTTCTCGTTTAACCGATGATGGTTCCGACTCTTTATATCCGGGTCTGATAGCGAACAATAATAAATTTTATGAAGGAACTTATTTTCCAAAGGATGCGGTAAGAGATAGCTCAGACGATTGTGATCATTACAATAAAATCGCAGCAGATTTTATCAGTGAGCGAATCAAAATAAATCTTGTTAGATAACACAGCCAGTTTTTTATCGCTCGTTTATACAACCAGCTAAGACGCTTTGTTTTAGCTGGTTTTTTGTTGCGAGCGGCAATTGATTACTAATTAGCGCTATACTGAGCGCTCATGTCTATTTGAACCCAAAAGCAATGACTCAAACGCTTATCCATTACTTTTTACATTTTGGTATGCCGCTACTCATAGCTTACGTGTTCTTTCGTAAGGACTACAAACGCGTATATTTAATTTTGCTTGCTACTATGCTCGTGGATTTAGACCATTTACTAGCCACGCCAATATTTTCGCCTAATCGCTGTAGTATCAACTTTCATCCTCTCCATACTTACTACGCGATGATCGTCTATATGGCGATGTTATTTATGCGCAAACCTTTTAGGATAATTGGACTGGGGCTACTTCTACATATGGTGACTGACTTAAACGACTGCGTGCTCACCTACCTAAGCTGCCCGCAATGTTTGAGTGATGCGCCTGCCCTTAATTTAGTCATAGGATTAAGTGATAGGTTTAAGTATTAGAGCCGCACTTTTAGTCATAAAATCAGTTATTATGCGCTAGTGCTTATTTATTAATACCTAAAGGATACTGTTATGAAAAAACTATTACTGCCAGCTACGATGCTTACAGCTTTTGCACTTGCAGGCTGTACCACAACGGGTGGAGCCAATAATTCAGGTGACGCTATAGGAGCAGCTAATGAGATCGGCATGAACGTATTCAAAGCCGCTATCGACAATCAGTGCCGCAGTCAAATTGAGAGTCAAAAGACGTGGCAGATTGCGAGTGCCGCTATGACCGAGGCTCAAGAAGAAGCGGTCAAATCTCGAGTATGTGGCTGCGTTAGCGAACAAGCCCCGCAGCAAGTCACTATCGTTGAACTAGGTAATGCCGCTATTGATGCAAGCTACCGCACTCAATTGGTAGCACGAGTGGTCGCCAAGTCTCTTCAAAGCTGCTATGGCAGTATTGTGAGCCCGCAAAAGTAAGACAAAAAAAGCACGGCGTGTATGCTATGTCATACATGCTGTGCTTGTTGATGCTGTGATGTTTATTTTAAATCAAGCTGATAAAGACTATATATGATTTTGGGTTAAAGGCTCAGGCTGCATAGCAACGGGTAATACTCTACTGCGCCTAAAGTACTTTGAGTTGGTATTAATAATATCATTAACGCCCTCAACCAAATCTTCGATAACATCGTCGTAAATACCATGATGTAATTCAGTATCAAAAGCGGTAAAAGGATGCTTACGCGCAGCCGCTCTTACGTCAGTAATGCCCTCTTTGGTATAGAATATATTGACACTACCATCGCTATTTAATACGCAAACCAGATCGCCTTCATCGACGACGATATCCATACGTTCAGGTATAAAGATGTAATCATCAACATCTAGTAATTCTTTTTCTACGCCTTTTTTAAACAGTGCTGCGACATCCATAATAATGCTCCAAATGACTACTAAAATCTCTTAACTGGTTTGATAACTATTCATTAAAATCTAGTACTTACTTATTAGTACTTGTCGTTCTCGCTTATCAAGTCAGTGTCACCTAAAGCGGCAGTCATAGGTAACACTTTATTCATGCGAAAGTACTTAGAATGACTATTGATAATCTCATTGACACCATCGATTAAGTCTTCGATGACATCGTCATAAATACCATGATGGAGCTCGGTATCAAAATCGGTAAAAGGATGCTTGCGTGCAGCAGCTCTCACGTCAGTGATACCTTCTTTGCTATAAAAAATATTGACTGAACCATCGCTATTAAGCACACAGTTCAGGTTGCCCTCATCTACCACCATATCAATGCGCTCAGGCGTAAAAATATAATCATCTACATCAAGTAGTTGTTTTTCTACTCCCTTTTTGAATAACGATGTAACGTCCATTATAGTTATATCCTTATGGGTTAAAATTTATAAATTTAATAAGCTTAAGTAGCTCTAAAAGGTACTTATTAAGACTATAAGAGAAACTGAAAAATTTTAAGATGTGATGTGTAAAGGTACGTTTATGGTTGGTAAGGAATAAATTCTATATAAGCTAGTAAACCCTTAAAAATAGCCCATTTAAAATTCGACTAAGCATCTCTATATGGTCATTTTCAAACTTAAAAATCCCAGTATAATTTTCGTATTATTTTAAACTTACAATTTATCTTAAATTCCATATAGTCATTTGATTTGAACAAATAGTAAGGAAATAATTTATTTTAGAAAATTATTCATGTATTATTAAATTTACAATTAAATTACCAAACAAATGTAAAGAAAATATGTATAAATACTCTATCTTATTACTTCTCACATTTTCTACTTTTTCATTCAATGTTAATGCAAATGATACTTTCATTGAGAAGGCTGCTGTTGAATACTCTAAAAGCTATAATGTTACGATACAGGAGGCGACTTACAGATTAAAAATCATGGCTGATCAAGAAGAAATTATCCGCCTAATATAAGGAAAATTTGGAGATGACATTGCAGGAATATATTTTGATAACGAGGGTAACGAATTCAAACTTGTAGTTCGCACCTCTAAGAAAGGACGATTAGAAAAAGATGTTCTAGCCTTATCTAATCAACTTTCAGCAAGATATAAGCTACCTATAGATGTTGTTGCCAATTCTCCTAGAAACTTTAAGTCAATTGAAAATATTTTGCAAAATCAAAGTTCAAGATTAATGAGAAGTATCGAAGGTATACAAGGTTTAGGTTATAACCCAAGAAAAGATATAATCTCCATTTATATGTATGAACCTGATGAATCAAAAAAACAGTCTTGGTTGAACAACCAGCAATTAAGTAAATTATCAGGAATGGAAACAGAGATAGTATTCGATGATGGTCCTGTCAAAACAACAAGCCTTATCGGTGGGGGATTCTTGGAGACATCACCAGTTAGCTCTTCTTATCCGAACAAGCCTATGTGTACAGCTGGCTTTCCAGCCACAAAGAATGGTGTAGCTGGCGTCATCGCAGCTGCCCATTGTGGAACGCTCAATAAGGAACTTGGCACAAAATCACGTTATGTCGGTCGAAATAATGAGATACACCAGCTAACCTTGACAGGATACGATACAAATCCTGATTCTGGTAAATATCATGATCTTGCATTTTTTGAGACAAATGATAAAACAGTAAAAGCGTTGCCATACTATTATCCAGATATCAGTAGCTATACAGAAGAAGCTTATCCCTATAGAAGCGCCCAAGTTGGCACATATTTATGTCATTACGGTCGGACAACGGGGACTTCTTGTGGCAATGTAATAGATGTTGCCTATGCGAATTTCAATAATTCGGCATCTGGTGGCGCCAATAAAGGATGCGCATCATCTTTACCTTGTGGCAATACTTTTGTTAGGATTGAACGTAAGGGACTGAATTGTTTAGTAGGAGATAGTGGGGGACCAGTTTATGGCTCTGTGCCATATGGAATAGCAAGTTCATGCGTAGTAAGCAATAGCGGCAATGCTGCTCTAATGTACTCACCTCTAAGGTTTGTTCATTATACGGGTGCTCAGTTATTAACTACTCCATATTAAGATTTAGTAAAAGGATATTGCCCAATGACTAAAACAATATACGTTATAGTGGTGTTATTTGCTTCAACATTATTGACCACAGGCTGCCAAACCACGAGTGTACCTAGTGCTTATAGCGAAACTGAACTAGGAGCTGGTTTATTTTTTAGCTATCCTCCTCGAGATCCTCAAACACCTGTAATAGCTTCTGCAACATCTGCAACATTATTGTATCAAGATGGCTGTCTACTGGCTTATAATGGTACTTATATAATGAACCCGATATTTGAACATGGCACTACAACCTTCGATTTAAATAATCATGCGTTAACTGTAGATGGTAAAGTCTTTCAAATTGGAGATATAATAGAGGGCGGTGGCACTGTAGGAGAAATATTAAAGTCTGATGAAGCTTCTTTTTTCGTTACCAAACCTTTAAATAGATGCATACAAGAAAACATCATTTATTTTTTCAGTGTAGATAAATAAACACAGGTTTGGGCACAGGGTGCGCCCCGATTAAAACACCTAAAGCAGATGCGCTTTTAGCTCTAGCACTTTGTCACGGGTTTTTGCGGCGTCCTCAAACTTGAGATCACGAGAGAACTGCTTCATAAGTTTCTCTAGGCGCTTGATCTCTTTGGCAAGCAAATCAGGGCTACGCAAAATATTGATATCGACATCTGGCAGATTACTCTTGACCGGAATCGCTTGATTGTCGTTAGCATCCAAGTCATCACCCGTATCGATCTTGTCCGTGATACTGCGGCGCGCGCCCCTTGGCGTAATGTTGTGCTCAAGGTTAAATGCCACTTGCTTTTCGCGGCGGCGGTCGGTCTCATCTATCGCTTTTTGCATACTTGGCGTGATGCGATCGGCATAGAGTATGGCCTTGCCGTTTAAGTGACGCGCGGCGCGACCAATGGTCTGAATCAGCGCGCGCTCTGAGCGCAAAAAGCCCTCTTTATCGGCATCAAATATCGCCACCAGTGACACCTCGGGCATATCTAGACCCTCACGCAAGAGGTTAATGCCGACCAAAACATCATGCACGCCTGTACGCAGTTCGTGAATAATTTGCATGCGCTCAACGGTGTCAATATCTGAGTGCAGATAGGCGACCTTGACATCGTATTCTTTAAGATAACTGGTCAAATCCTCTGACATGCGCTTGGTCAAAGTGGTAATCAGCACACGCTCATCAAGTTCGCGGCGCTTGGTAATCTCAGATAACACATCATCGACTTGGGTCAGCACGGGACGTATCTCAATCTCAGGATCAATAAGTCCCGTTGGACGCACGACCTGCTCGACCACTTGCTCGCTGTGCTCGTACTCATACAGTGCAGGCGTCGCACTCACATAAATAGTCTTGGGTTTGATACGCTCCCACTCTTCAAACTTCATAGGCCGATTGTTCATCGCACTAGGCAGACGAAAGCCGTAATTGACCAAGTTCTCTTTACGCGAGCGATCGCCTTTATACATTGCGCCAATTTGCGAGACGGTAACGTGCGACTCATCGATAAACAGCAGCGCATCCTCTGGAATATAATCAAACAGTGTTGGCGGCGCCTCACCCCACGGACGACCCGAGAGATGATGTGAGTAGTTCTCGATACCGTTACAGTAGCCAAGTTGCTGAATCATCTCTAGATCATACTGGGTACGCTCTTTAAGACGCTGCGCTTCAATCAGTTTGTTATTATCGCGAAAATACTCAAGGCGCGGCTCAAGCTCTTCTCTAATAGTGATACTAGCCGCATCCAACTTATTACGCGGGGTGACGTAATGTGACTTAGGATAGATAGTAATACGCGGCACGCTACGCACGGTCTTACCCGTTAGCGGATCAAACCAAGTAATTTTTTCAACTTCATTATCAAACAGATGCACGCGTACTGCCAATTGCTCAGACTCAGCTGGATAAATATCAAGTAGCTCACCACGCAAGCGGTACGTACCACGCCCAAAGTCCAGCTCGTTACGAGTATATTGCATCTCAACCAAACGCTTGATCGTTGCGGTGCGATCTATTTTGTCACCGACAACAATGTGGAGCAGCATCTTAAGATAACTCTCAGGATCACCCAGACCATAAATACAAGAGACCGAAGCGACGATGATTGCATCACGGCGCTCAAGCAGCGCGCGGGTGGCTGACAGGCGCATCTGATCGATATGATCATTGATAGCACTGTCTTTTTCGATAAAGGTATCGGATGCCGCGACGTAGGCTTCAGGCTGATAGTAATCGTAATAACTGACAAAGTATTCAACGGCGTTGTTCGGGAAAAACGATTTGAACTCACCATATAGCTGCGCCGCCAGCGTCTTGTTATGCGCCATAATGATCGTTGGGCGCTGACACTCGGATATGACCTTTGCCATAGTGTAAGTTTTACCTGAGCCTGTCACGCCAAGTAACAGTTGCTCATCCATACCACTATTAATCCCTTTGACGAGCTTATCGATGGCTTGCGGCTGATCGCCTGCAGGCTCAAAGTCAGTCACCATCTCAAAGGCGCGACTCGATATTTGCGTTCCAGACGCATTGACACCAACAATTTCAGCTTCGCCTTGTAACTGAGAGGCCAATTGATTTAACTGACGCGACGAGCGCGGTTCAGGCATACGCATAAGAACTGTCTTATTCAATAGGTTTATAACATTATGGGGTTTTAGCACTATTTTTAAAGGCTATTTACACCAAGTCTTACTTAGTAAAAAGAGCTAAAACAACGTGTTATTGTGCTAAGTATTCAGAAGTCGTTTATTGAAGGTTACTAGTAAGCGCTGTTTGATTGATTTGTAGACGAATAGAGGATAGACGTATTGATTCACCCCTCTATATCGATCAAGATTTAGGCATAAAACTTACACGCTAGACGATATATTTACAAAGCTTTTCACGATTAACAAAGCTATTACATGACCACTCAACAAAGCCTAATAGTCTAGGGTTCAATCATCAATTCAAACTGTTAGTATAGACATTGAAATTGAGCAACACCCAAATCGAAATCAGTTAAGCTAAATAAATAATCTAAATTCTAATAAATAATGGAGCATAATATGAGAGAACGTTACGCGAGTGGAATCAATGACGACACTGCCAAAAAAATGGTAGACCTACTTAATTCAAACCTAGCAAACTTGATGGATCTGAGCATGGACACCAAGCAGTGCCATTGGAATCTGCAAGGCACTGGTTTTATTGGTGTGCATCAGTTACTAGACGATACCTATGATCGTTTAACTGAAGCCTTTGATACTGTAGCAGAGCGTATTGTTATTTTGGGCGGCAAAGCAAACGGTATCTCTAAACGCGTCGCTGAAGATTCAATATTAGAAACTTATCCCACTGATATTACAGAAGTGGATCAGCATGTTCGTGAGCTGACTAACCGTTATAAGAAAATTGCTGAAACACTACGTGAAGCGATCGATACTGCGGGTGACGCAGGCGATGAAGATACCGCTGATTTGCTAACTGAGGTAAGCCGCGTTGTAGATAAAGATGCATGGTTCATCGGTGCTAATGCACCAAAGAAATAACTTATAATTAACACGTATGTCTAATTTAAAAAGGTCACTTTATAAGTGACCTTTTTTTATACTTAATCGTTCTTACCGCTATTTATAAAAATGCTACAAATCTTTGCTGCCCTGCTTTTGCATAGCTGTCGGATTCTCAACTGGCGCGTCCAGATCACAGCTGGGACGGTGTGAGCTTTGCATACGTAACTGTTTACGCTCAAGCGCTGCATCGGCGCGGCATTGACGCATAGGATCTTTTAGATCAAGCGGCGGGGCTGGCGTAGGTTTACCATTATCATCGATAGCTACCATCGTAAAATAGCAGCTATTAGTATGACGGACTGTACGTGCGCGCACGTCTTCTGCTTCTACTCGTATACCTACTTCCATCGAAGTGGTGCCGACATAGTTGACACTGGCTGCAAAGGTAACGAGCTCGCCGACATAAATAGGCTCACGAAACATTACTTGATCAACGGACAGGGTCACCACATAGTTACCACTGTAGCGACTGGCGCAAGCATAAGCGACTTGGTCGAGCATTTTAAGTAAGTCGCCACCATGAACATTACCAATGAAGTTTGCCATATCAGGCGTCATTAGTATCGACATATAAAGCTCATGGTTTAGCGGTGCTTTTTTGGCAGTAGATGAGGTATTAGATTGAGCCATAGTTGTCCTTGGTCGTTGCAAAATTTATCTGTCATTTATACAGCAGGCGGATATCTAGTGCAAATTGATAACAGCAAAAAAACGGCTTAACCTAAATTAAACCGTTCATATCTGTAGCTCAAACACCTAAGCTGATGCAGTCTTATTCAGCCAGTTAAAGCGATAAGCCAACCAAGCCGTGCCAGCACTCACTGTACCTGTTAAAAAGCCACCCCAAGTAAAATCTACCAAAGCAGTATCAAGTGTATACCCTTTGTATAGCGCAAGATTAGTAAAGTCATAAGTACCATAAGCCATCAAGCCAAGTAAACCACCTAATAAGAAAATGTGCCCGATAGAGGCGTTCGCTTTTATCTGCGGGTAAAGGACGATAATGCATAGCGCTAAGATATAGAACATATAGAACACAGCCGCCGCCATCATATTCGGTTCATCTGCCAACAGATGACCTATACGTTCCTCATAAAACAGCCCTTTCATCGTTGATAACCAGACAAAATCTACGCCTAAAAACATAGCAACAGCAACTAGATAAACAAATGTATAGCCCATAATAATATCCTTTTGTAATAACCAAACACAGGTCCCAATTATTTTTTATGCTTTAACTGTACTTTAATATGATGTATATAGATTTAGTAATCGTTATAGCTTTAGGTCATTTAATTGTAAATCTGGTAAAACGCTCAGTAGGGTACTTTTAGCCAAACGCAGCCGCAGTGCTAGGAGCGCTGCGCAGGTTTGTTGTAGTGTCAGTAGGCTTATCTATCAAATCAGCTGCAGGCGAATCAGAAAAATGCAATATATCGATGTTGTCAGGTTTGACTGCAGTAAGCTGCACCACACCAATAGTGCGCTCTAAAAATCCACCCTCGCAGTAGCAAAAGTAAAACTCCCACAGACGAATAAAGGCTTCATCATAGCCCAAAGCTTTGATCTCTTCACGCTGCGACATAAAGGCTATGCGCCAGTCGCGTAATGTGTGCGCATAATCAAAACCATAATCATGCAATTGCTTGATGACCATATCTGTCTGCTTAGTAAACTGGGTATTTAGCTCTTGATTGGACAATAGACAACCACCTGGAAAGATATGCGTCTGAATAAAATCGACGGAATCTATATAGTCTTCATAGTTTTGATCATTAAAGGTAATAGCTTGTAGCACCATAAGTCCTGTTGGTTTAAGTAAGCTATTGCACTTGGCAAAAAAGGTTGGCAAATACTCATGACCAACCGCTTCGATCATCTCAATACTGACAAGCTTGTCATACTGCCCTGTCAGCTCACGGTAGTCCTGTTTGAGCAAAGTAATTTTATCTGACAGGCCCGCAGCCTTTACTCTCACCTTGGCTTCATCGTACTGAGCGTCAGATATCGTCGTCGTGGTGACATGGCAGCCGTAATTTTTGGCCGCATAAATAGCAAAACCGCCCCAACCAGTACCAATCTCAATGACGTGATCGTTGGCTGTCAGTTGCAAGCGCTTGCAAATCAGCTTAAGCTTATGCTGCTGCGCCTCGCTAAGGGTCGCCTCAGGGTTTTGATAAACAGCAGATGAATACATCATGGTCTCATCTAAAAAGCGCTGATACATATCATTGCCCAAATCGTAATGCGCCAAGATATTAGACTTAGAGCCAGACTGATCATTGCTACGTAGCTGATGCTTGGCTTTTTCAAACGCTTTACTAATGCCAGCAAATCGGTTCTCTAATTTATTGAGTACGGCTAAGTTACGCGCCGCTAAGCGTATCAACCCCGTTAAGTCATCGGTGTCCCATTCGCCATTGATGTAACTATCTGCCAAGGCGATAGAGCCGCCAAACAATAGCTGACGATAGACACTGATATCATAGATTCTCAACGTCACATGCAGGGCATGACGCCCTACTGCTGAGCTACTTTTTAGACTCAAAGATTTATCACCGAAACTATGCGTATCGATAGACTGCGTAAACGCCTCAATAATCGTTATACCGCCAAACTGAACGCGTTTGAGCGCCTGAAATATTGCCTTTCGAGCTAGGTTATTCATGCCTTTATTGACAGGTTGTAAGATAGCGCTGTCACTGAGCGTTTGGCTCATGCGGGCATTGATCTTTTCTAATCGGGTCGTCGGCTGACGTTCGGTCGGTCGTACTGACATCGTTTGATCATCCTTTCATACAGTTGCAGAGAGATAAAGGGGTTATTTATAATACTTACTGTCCTTGCTACTTTCTTCACGCCCTTGCTTACTATCAGCAAGCGTTTCATCATAATTAATATAAGGCACTTTTTTGATAGCGAATAATTTAAAAGCATGCCAGTAGATACGGGTCAATGAGGTCATATTCATTAGCGGGTTTTTGCGTAAGCTATGCTGTATCGATCGCGTCGTCATTGGCACGCCTGACATTTTTATACCAGTCTTTAGCACCTCACCGCGTCTGTCACTGATATCGATCGCAATGCGAACGTGCAAGCAGTCGTCATCTTGATCAGTCACTTTCACCTGCCAGCGGTAGAGCTGATCGATGGGGTTAAAGGGTGAGACGTGAAAGTTTTTGTCATGGCAAAATTCGGTCTCTTGCCCTTGTAATAAAAACCCATAGTAATGACGCTTATCCCAAGGGGTGTTAGAAACCTCTGCCAATAAGTGCGTAGGGGTTTGCTTGGCATCAAAGCCTATATAGAAATTGACTGGGCTAAAATACAATCCTGCATTACGGCACACAAGCATACCCATCATATCGCCTGTAGGCTTGCTACCTGTTTGAGTCACAAAGGCTTGAGTCAGACGCTCATTTAGCGCTTGTATAGCGTTATCACTACCTTTGACCCTTGTATCATCTGTCTTTTTTTGAGTATCATCTGCTTTTTCTTGCAAATAATCATCGGCAAAAAATTGCTGTAACGCCTTATGTTTAGCTGAGAACAGGGGCAGTCTTTTGAGCCATTTACTGCCTAGCACTGATAGATTGATCTCAGGTAGATCCTGCCCTGCTGCGAGCGCACTGATATTGATGCCCCAATAGCGATAAGGGTAAGCAAACTTATGCGTGCTTGGCAATAAACGGGTGTGCCAAGTGGTGCCACTAAACAGCTGATGTGGTAAACCCTTATCACTCGTCATACTCTTGTGTTCACTAGCAGGATTTGTGCTCATGACTCTCTCATATGTTAGGCTTTACGGCCAAAGAAAAAACCACGTTTTTTGGTTTTGCCTTTACTAGGCGCACTTGTCAGTTGCAAGCTTGCGACATAAGCGACCAGCTCTTGATTGGTCGTTGCCGTCTGCACTTGGCGTTTTTTGAGTTGGCGCGTTTTTTTGTCAGCTTTAACGGGCAAATCTCTATAGCGAAACGGCGTATGGGTGCTATTACTATCGGGGATATGATTGGCATCGACCTCATCTTTAATCTCAATAACGCTCCCTAACGCTTGGCAAACGCGCAGTCCACTACGTACGCCATCTTCATGAAAACCATTGAACCAATAAGCACCGCAAAAGTGCGTATGCAAGCCATTACCAGAGATGCGCGCCCACTGCCCTTGCGCTGCAATCATCTCATTGTCAAATACTGGATGACTGTAATCGATGCTTTTGATCACTTGCGCCGGATCGATATCATGGTTAAGCGTGACTAGATAATTATGCTGCTTGGTCAAGCGCTGCAATATATTCATATGGTAAGTCAGCACCGGTTTGTTAGCTGGCGACTCCTTACCCATCTGTTCTTGATTTGCAATGCTCGTCTGCTTATCTATTAGATAGTTCCAACTGGCCCATGCTAGTGACTTTTTGGGTAAGACGCTACTATCAGTGTGCAAAACCGCCGTGTTTTCCGTAAAGCGAAAGTGACTTAGTACCTCTTGCTCATCACAGCTTGCATCGGCTAATAACTTGAGCGCGGTATCTGCATGACAGGCAAAAATAACTTCATCAAAGACCAGCTCTTCGCTATGGGCTTGTTGCTCTGCTGCGTCGTAGCTCACGACGTTTAATGTAACTGCTCCACCACTGCTATCATCATGGCGAGTGACAGACTCCACAGGACTATTGACCCGCACTGTACCGCCCGCCTTAACGAACTTTGTGACCAGCTTATTCACATATTGCTTAGAGCCGCCTTTGATAGTGAACCACTGCGGGCGATTAACCACATCGAGCAGGCCATGATTGTCAAAGAACTGAGCAAAAAACACTAATGGAAAGGCTTGTACCTCTTTTAGGCTAGTCGACCAAATCGCCGACACCATAGGCAACAAGTAGTTGTCTGTAAATAGCTGACCATAGCGCTCACCTGCCAAATAACTGCCCAAGGTTTGCTCGGTAAATGCACTGACATCGCCGCCTTGCACGCGCACGCTATCATAATCTTGACGCAGTTTGCGAATGTGCTTATTGAACTGCACAATGTCTTTGACAAACTGCCAAAACTTTGGATTAAGTACGTTTTTGCGCTGAGATAACAAGGTATTGATCGTATGACCGTTATACTCAAACTTGCGAGCGATGTTCTTAACCGAAAAGCTCATATCAGTCGCTTGAAACGGGACTTGTAGCTCATGAAGCAGACGAAAAAAGTTAGGGTAAGTGCGCTCATTAAAGACAATAAAGCCAGTATCTATTGCACTTTTTTCGACGTTGTCGTCGTTGGTCTTTTTGCCATATTGCAACGCCACATCAATGGTATTGACGTGACCACCGATATAATCATTGGCTTCAAATATAGTCACGTCATGATGCGCGGCTAGGTAATGAGCACAACTCAAACCTGATACCCCTGAGCCAATAATAGCCACGCGAGTCTTATTTGATCCCTTTGAATCATCACTGATACTAGTGTCCGTCTTACTGCTGTCCTTATTATGGGTCAGCTGCTCTTTTGATGCTCGTTTGCGACGCATAAACGACATATGGCTTTTCCTTTGTATAACTTTATTATCTGTGATAAATGTAAAAATAGCGGCTTAATATTTGCAGCGTACGCCTCTTACTTTTTATTGAGCTTTTCGCTAACTTGCTGCCAGACCATATCTGGTAACGTCCCTAGCGCCTTGAGTGGTAGCGTAAGCTTTTTGGGGAATTCAATAACGTCATCGCCGCTATTGATACCATCACGAATAGCTTGACTTGCCTGCTCAGTCGTCTGAATAAAGGGCATCGGAAAGTCATTTTGCTTGGTCATTGGCGTCTCGACAAAACCAGGAACGACTAGGCTGACCGCAACATCAAAAGGCGCAAGACTGATTTGCAAGGTTTTCATAAGATAGTGAATTGCCGCTTTTGAGCTTCCGTAAGCCTCAGCGCGTGCAAACGGTACATAAGCGGATGCCGACCCTATACCCACCAAGCGACCTTTGGACTCAATTAGCTTTGGCAATGCGCCTTCAATAGCGTGTGACAGTGTACCCATATTGACTGACATTACCTTCATAAAGGCTTCACTATCAAAGTTTGGCATGTCTAAATACTCACACATGCCCGCGCCGCAAATGGCTAAGTCAATCTTATCGATATCATTAAAGGCGTCTATCACTTTATCGCGGTCCATCAAGTCCAAATCGATAGGATTGGCACCCAACTCCTTTAATTCAGCGAGCGCCTCATCATCGCGGCCAACGGCATATACAGTATGACCATCTGATAGATAATCTTTTGCCAACTGCTTGCCGATACCAGAGGTTGCACCAGTAATAACGATGCTTAGTTTATTAGCGTTATTATTCATAATAGAGTCCCTACTTTTATTGGTTTTATCTTATTAAAGGCGTTCGCTGTTGTATAAAATCTAAATAGTCAGCGTCCAAATAATTATAGTATAAGGCTGCACCTTTATTGTTGTAACTTCGCAATCAACTGACACAAACTATTATCATAGATTAAAAATAGACAAAAGAGCCCATCAAGAGTCATCCGTTAAGATGACAAGCTGCTTATTCTCTATATTTAGCCAAATAAAAAAATAGACAAAAAAGCTTGACGTATTTTTTATCTTTGTTAGAATACGCCCCACTTAGCACGAACTCATTAGAGCAGATGCTAAGTTCACTGTCAGCAGTGATTTATTCCTCAATAGCTCAGTTGGTAGAGCGTCGGACTGTTAATCCGTGTGTCCCTGGTTCGAGCCCAGGTTGAGGAGCCAAATTTTAGCAGTACTCTTTAGATTCGATTATGGCATTTGCCAAGACCCTCATCACTTTGATGAGGGTTTTTTTATGCCAGTATGCTCGCTGTATAAGCTTACGCATATTTAATAAATTTTAGTGTTATTCGCTTATCTAGGTTGACACAACCAAGAGACTTGGCTAAAATGTGCTCCACATAACGCAAACAAGCTTATCGCTTGATAGTAACCAGTCGTTATCACCCCTTATTCCTCAATAGCTCAGTTGGTAGAGCGTCGGACTGTTAATCCGTGTGTCCCTGGTTCGAGCCCAGGTTGAGGAGCCATATTTAGTTGTTTGAACCCTATTTAATTGTACAAACAACGAAAACCTCTATCTATTATTGATAGAGGTTTTTTTGTGCTTATAGGTTTTATAGCGGTTGAACAATAAGGTGTTCTTTTGGCAGTATTTGTTGTATGGTGAGCATAGTTTTGCTTAATTGATTTCATCCTAGTGTTTTGTCTTATAATATCACTACAAACAATGGTTTATTATGATACCTGTCCATATAAAAAATAAGTTCTCAGATCATCCGCAAAAGGTGATGCGCCCAGTAAGTATCCGTTTGTCTGAGGAGATGATTGGTTTATTGACGGCTACCTCAGAGGAGCTAGGGTTTAAACGTATTCAGGGGTTAATACGTCTCTACATCCGTCAAGGTCTTGACCGTGATCATCAAGACTACACGCTTGCGCACGATGAGGTCTTTATCGAAACCCTACGTAAACATGGCGTAAGTCAGCGCATTATTGATCAGGCGATTATTACTACGCACAACAACAGTATTATTCACCCTTTATCTGAGCTAGAAAAAGACGAATAAAGGCTTAAGATTTAAAAAGGCAAAATACAAAAGGCTAAGCGCTACTCGTGTGCTTAGCCTTTTTTTATACTTACCTTTTGCTTGCTTATTCTATTTTCCATTAATCTAGCTTACCTTTATTGGGCTAACTCTTGCAAAAGATAACGTGATGAGCATTCCCATTCATTGAGTAAACGCGGTATATTAAAGCTCTAAGAATAAGACATAACATGTGTGCTTATAAGGAGTGAATCATGATAAAGCGCTTGAGTACTGCTCTACTTGCAACCTTATCGCTAGGGGTTGTACCGATGATAACTAGCTGCTCTATGCCGCAAAATGATCCAGCGAAACAGACCATACCGACCAACTCGGATCAATGGCAGGCGCAATTGGGTGATACCTTTGAGCAATTGCCTGAGAGCGATAGGCAGGTTTTGAGTCGCTATATGCTACGTATGAAGCTCAGCGGCGCTTATGAGTCAGGAGCGATGCCGCGTACTACGATTGAAAAAGCACTACTACAACAGCGCGAGTACGAGCGCCTGCATCCTGATAATCCAACGGGAGAAAAGAGCCCTGTTGTCGCCAATCAATCCAATAGCGCGGTAACTGCACAAACTTATCCCGTTGCCCTGCTCCCTGTCAAAACCAGCGACAGCGATAGTCTCAATCAGGTCAAAATGCAGTTTATGCTCTCCAATCACGGCAGTGTACCTATCGAAAGCTTTGAAGGTACGCTGATGATGAAAGACGCTAAGCTCACTCAGGGCAAAAAGTTTAATGTTCCATTAACGAGTTTTGTGCCGACTATCGAGCCTGAACAGTCTGGCAAGATTATCATCGATAGTAGTATTGAGGACATCAACGTCATGCGCGCTATTCGAAACACGCAGGCGGTCACTATCAGCATTGTTGATGGCACACTAACTTTGACCGATGGTCAAACTATTGAGTTCAATAACGCGTTAGAGTAATATTTATTCTAAGTAATGTCTTAAAGTGCTGCCCACAATAAAAGCCCTAATCAGCAAATGATTAGGGCTTTTCTTTAAAATATTAACTATCAAATTTGGCGGAGACGGAGAGATTCGAACTCTCGAAGGGCTATGAACCCTTGTCGGTTTTCAAGACCGGTGCATTCAACCGCTCTGCCACGTCTCCATTTGTGCATCATTATAGCGATATGATATGAGAATGCAAGCGCGTAGCTCAAAAAAATCAAATTATTTTGTCGACCTTCTAGTTATGGCGCTGTGGTTTGCTCGATGCTAGATGTAAGCACATATCAAGCAGCCTATTAGCATAACCCCATTCATTATCGTACCAAGCAAACACTTTGTACTGACTGCCCACCTGCATGAGCTGCTGACCATCGATAATCAGCGACTCTGGCTGATGGATAAAATCACTCGATACCAACGGCTCATCGGTATAAGCCATAATCCCCAATAGATGCGTTTGACTAGCTGTTAGTAGTGCACTCTTTATAGCGTCAATACTGACGTCGGGCGTATCCAAAACAAAGGTAACATCTATGGCAGCGACATCGATAGTCGGTACGCGAATAGAATGCCCATTAATCTTGCCGACCATTGCGGGTAGGACGCGTTCGGTGGCGGCGATACTACTTGATGTAGTTGGGATAATATTGTGACCTGAAGCTCGAGCGCGGCGCGGATCGCGGTGCGCTTGATCGAGGACGTTTTGATCAGCAGTCACCGCATGAATCTCTGTCATCATCGCTGAGCGTACACCAAAGGCTTTGTCCAACGTGTCGATAAGTGGTACTAGGGCTTGTGTGGTACAAGAGACGCTTGAGATAATCGGTAGCTTGCAGGTAAGCATATCAGTATTAACACCCATGACGATACAAGCATCAACCGTATCAAAGGGAGCTGCGCCTATGATCACCTGCCGCGCACCTGCGTCAATATGCATGCTAGCTTGCTCGTAAGAGCGAAAATGACCTGTGCATTCTAGTACAACGTCAATCTCAAGCGTCGCCCATAGCAACTGCGAAGGATTAGGCTCACTAAGCATACGAATACAGTAAGTATGGCTGTTTTTGGTCAAGCACAGCTGCGTCTCACTATCATCCTCTATGATATCGGCGCTCACCCCAAGACGGCTTAGGCGTCCATGAGTGCTATCGAACTTTAACAGATGCAACAAGATATCAGCAGGCGCTAAGTCATTAATAGCGACGATGTGGATAGCACGTCCAAGCACCTCAAAGCGCTCTATCATGGCTCGTAGCACATTGCGCCCGATACGACCAAAACCATTAATCGCCACCCGCAGTGGCTGAGCATGCGCGCTAGTGACAGCGGTATTTTTGATAGGATTGGGCGTCAATTGGTAAATAGCGCTAGAAAAATCAGGCATAAAAAGGCATCGCTATAAAAGGTAGGGACAGAGCGCTTATCATTGTGACAGAGCGACTGTTTAAAGTACGATAATACTTAAAGCACGATAACAACCAAAGCACGATAACAACTAAAGCACGGTAACACTCAAAGCACGATAATTTAAGGCGAAATAAATATGAGTGCCAAGCGAATAGTATTATAGTCCACGCTTTGTTTAAGACTCTCGTAAATAGGCTTAATTTTGACGCTACCATCATCGTTAAAGTCATTAGGATTATTGGCCACTTTGATCGCTACATAAGCATTACCAACAGCGGTCATGACTTCATTATTAGGACGTAGATGATCACAGGCAAGGCTTGGATCTTGGCGTTTGAGCTCACTGATATGACGCATGATTGTCGACTGCGCCAGCTCGCGCTCTTGCGCGATCTCGGCAATGGACAAGCTCTCCTCCAGCAGCATCTTAGTCAATAATAGCGTGCTTTCTGACTTGTCAGCGACTTGGTTGCCTAGTTTTTGCTTTTTGTCTTGCACCGCTTTTATGCGCTCGCGGCGACGCTTTTGTAGACCCTCATAAGCATCGATTACTGATTGAGTCAGGGTGCCACCTGACTTTAGGATGAACTTATCATGCGCCTGTTTCATGCTTTTGTCATCAAGCATCGCGTAATTGGCATCCGCTTCTTCTGATAGCGTCAAAAAGCGCTTGTCGGCTCCACGTGCTAATGGGTCTAGTTGCAAGCTCATATCGTTCATGCCAAGCAGTTGTAGCCCCGCCAGTGACTTAAGGCGTGAGAGCGCGACATAACCCTGACCCAGCTCAAAGGTACGCGACAGATCAATCTCAGCGGCGTCCAAGGTCATGCCTTGCGATTTATGAATCGTAATCGCCCACGCCAGACACAATGGTACTTGCTCATAGCTAGCGAGCACATCGCCTGTCTCATCTTCAATAATCCACTCTTCTGGTTCAGCGGTGACTTCGCGCCCTGAATTCAGCCTAACCACTGGCATTTTTGGCGCGGCTGAGGACTTATCTTTGGTGTTGGCTTTGCCTTTTTTATCTTTATCTGCTGTTTTGCTACTATCTTCATCGTCGATAGTAATCGTGTCATCTTCGGCCATATCCGCTTTGGCATCACTTTTGGCTTTATCTTTAGCCTTGCTGTCATCGACTTTTACCGCCGCAAAGCCAATCAGCTCCCCCATCGTACCGTTTGAGACGCCAAGCTCGTTGTTATTCTTAATGAACATCACTTTCGCGCCAACTTTTAGGATCAGCTCATCTTGCGTGCGTACGGTCTTCTTTAGAGTATCTACCAGCTTACTCTCACCCACAGATGAGGCTTCAAATCGTCTCGTCTCACCCTCTAGTGCCGCAAGCTCCTT
This sequence comes from uncultured Psychrobacter sp., assembly GCA_947495055.1. Lineage (GTDB taxonomy): Bacteria > Pseudomonadota > Gammaproteobacteria > Pseudomonadales > Moraxellaceae > Psychrobacter. The sequence goes on from CANLXO010000001.1 coordinate 176,472, forward strand.
GTCATTGATCTTATTGACGTCGAGGTTATGGGTATATAGCCGCGTGCGCTTGATATCGACGTTTTGATCAAAGGTGTTCTCAAGCGCCGCAATCGCTTCAAAGCTGACATCCTGACGACGGATCTGATTTAAGATATCGTCCAAATTAAGACCACCATCGGCAGCCTCGCTCTTTTGTCTATGCTGCTCAGATAGATAGCAGATGCGAAAGCCTGCATCGAGCCATGCTTCACTCATAAAAGCGAACTTATCGCGATTACTCTCGCCTTTACTACCTATAGGCGGCAGCTGAAAAAAGTCGCCTGCGACGACGACCTGAATCCCGCCAAAGGGGTTATCATTTTTGCGGACGTGTTTGAGCACTTGATTGACTAGATTGAGCTGCTTGGCATGCAGCATAGATATCTCATCGATGATAAGTACCGCGGTGTCTTTGAGTCTATCGGCCAAAAACTGCTTGCGCGCCAAGTTACTCAAATCCCGCTCCGTCAGCTCATCTTTGATACCGATGCCCGACCAGCTATGAATGGTGGTGCCATTCATATGAGTGGCTGCAATACCTGTACTGGCTGTCACCGCTACAGGTACGCGGCGCGCACGTAAGTAATGAATATATTGGTTAAGCGTATAGGTTTTACCTGAGCCTGCTGAGCCGGTCAAAAACACGTTCTTACCGGTTTTTAGAATATTAAGAGCAGAAGATTGACGCATAAACCTAGACCAATTAACAAAAGATAAAAAAGACTCGATAAGCAGCTTTGGGCCGACAAGGAGCCAAATGTTTGGCAGCAATTATAACAGCTACGCACGCTTTGCAAACTATTTTAACGAGGCAAGCTTAACAAACCAAAAGTTATATGAACGTAAAACCATTATTATTAAAAGTTGCTATCGCTTCTTGTGTAATCCGAGTACGATAGACAGATAGCAATAGCTAAAGTCAGGAAGATTTATTCACTCATAAAAAGGAAAGCTCCATGTTATATGACACCCCTAATACTAAAAATAGCCCAGTTCAATTCCGCGACACATACGATAACTTTATCAATGGCGAATGGGTCGCACCAGTCGATGGCGAATACTTTGATAATCTTAGTCCTATCGATGGTAAAACCATCTGCCAAGTGGCACGCTCAAAAGAAGCCGATATCGAAAAAGCTTTAGATGCTGCACACGCGGCCAAAGACGCTTGGGGCAAAACCAGCGTCACTGAGCGCGCTAATCTACTACTTAAAATCGCTGACAAGATGGAAGAGAACCTTGAAGCCATCGCCATTGCTGAGTGTTATGAGAATGGCAAGGCAGTACGCGAAACCTTAGCCGCTGATATCCCTCTCGCGATTGATCATTTCCGCTACTTTGCCAGCGCCATTCGCGCGCAAGAAGGCGGTATCAGCCAAATTGATGAAGATACCGTCGCTTACCACTTCCATGAGCCTTTAGGCGTAGTCGGTCAAATCATTCCTTGGAACTTTCCGATTCTGATGGGGGTATGGAAACTGGCTCCGGCTCTCGCTGCGGGTAACTGCATTGTCCTAAAACCTGCCGAGCAAACCCCCGCCTCTATCCTATTTATGCTAGAGACCATTGGCATTGCCGATATCTTGCCAAAAGGCGTCCTCAACGTAGTGAATGGTTTTGGCGTTGAAGCCGGTAAACCGCTGGCTTCCAATCCGCGTATTAATAAAGTCGCCTTTACCGGCGAGACTACCACCGGTCGCCTAATCATGCAGTACGCTAGTGAAAACATCATTCCAGTCACCTTGGAGCTAGGCGGCAAAAGCCCTAATATTTTCTTTGCCGATGTCATGGATGAAGATGATGATTTCTTAGACAAAGCCGTTGAAGGTCTAGTGATGTTTGCGCTCAATCAAGGCGAGATCTGCACTTGTCCCTCACGCGCGCTGGTGCATGAGAGTATCTATGATGAGTTTATCAAACGCTGTGTTGAGCGCGTCAAAGCCATTAAGATGGGCAACCCACTTGATACCGATACTATGATTGGCGCGCAAGCCAGCTCTGATCAATTAGAGAAAATCTTATCTTACTTAGATATCGGCAAAAAAGAAGGCGCAAAAGTATTGGTCGGCGGCGAGCGTGCCGAACATGACGGCGATCTTGGCGATGGCTACTATGTACAGCCGACGATCTTTGAAGGCACTAACGACATGCGCGTGTTCCAAGAAGAAATCTTCGGTCCCGTACTTGCGGTCACGACTTTTAAAGACGATGAAGAAGCGATGAGTATCGCTAATGATACGTTATATGGCCTGGGCGCTGGCGTTTGGACGCGTAGTGTACACAAAGCTTACCGCTTCGGACGTGGTATTCAAGCTGGACGCGTATGGACCAACTGCTATCACATCTACCCTGCGCATTCTGCATTCGGCGGTTATAAGCAATCCGGCATTGGACGCGAAAACCACTTAATGATGCTCGACCATTATCAGCAAACCAAAAACATGCTGGTCTCTTATAGTCCTAAAGCAATGGGCTTCTTTTAAACACTTGTTCACAGCGCTTTATGATTAAACCCATAAAGCGCCTCACTGATTAATGTTTATAAAGCATTAATCTATAAAGCAGTCTCAAGGAGTAAGTAACATGGCTAATAAAATGAAAGCAGCTGTCCTACATGAGTTTAATCAACCGCTACAGATTGAAGAAGTAGACATCCCAACCGTAGGTGCCGGTCAGATCTTAGTAAAAATGGAGGCCTCAGGCGTCTGTCACACGGACCTTCATGCCGTTGAAGGAGATTGGCCAGTCAAACCAAGTCCACCATTTATCCCTGGACACGAAGGCGTCGGTATCATCACCTCTGTCGGCGACAACGTCCATCACGTCAAAGAAGGCGACCGAGTCGGTGTGCCCTGGCTCTACTCTGCTTGCGGACACTGTACGCATTGTTTAGGTGGCTGGGAGACGTTGTGCCTAAAGCAAGAAAATTCAGGTTATTCGGTGAATGGTAGCTTTGCAGAGTATGTCCTGGCAGACGCCGATTATGTAGGCATTATCCCAGAAAGCGTCGACTCTGTAGAGGTTGCCCCTGTCTTATGCGCAGGTGTCACTGTCTATAAAGGCCTAAAAATGACGGACACCAAGCCTGGTGATTGGGTCGTGATTTCAGGTATCGGCGGCCTCGGTCACATGGCGGTACAGTATGCTGTGGCTATGGGACTTAATGTTGCTGCGGTCGATATTGATGATGAAAAGCTAGCGTTCGCCGAAAAACTCGGCGCTAAAGTCACTGTTAATGCCAAAAACACAGATCCTGGCGAGTACCTACAACAGGAAATCGGCGGCGCGCATGGAGTACTAGTCACAGCGGTATCCTCTACAGCGTTTGAGCAAGCACTGAGCATGTTAAGACGTGGTGGTACTTTGGTCTGTAATGGCCTACCTACAGGCGACTTCCCAGTTTCTATCTTTGATACGGTATTGAACGGTATTACTATTCGCGGCTCAATTGTCGGTACACGCCTTGATCTACAAGAGTCGTTAGATATGGCAGCTAAAGGCAAAGTGAAAGCGACCGTTGCCGCTGAACCACTCGAGAATATCAATGATATCTTCGATCGTATGCGTGATGGCAAGATCGAGGGACGTATTGTGATTGACTATACCATGTAGTGATTAACAAGTAGCATTGCGATGTTATATCAGTATTGCTATCACTTGTCATTGAAACTCTAAAAAATGGTCGTATTGTTTTTGATGCCATACTATTAATAGTATGACTAAGAACAATGCGACCTTTTATGTTATGACAGGGCAATTTTGGAAAATCTTAACTAAAAGACAAGGAGTACACTATGAAACTTGCAGCGACAGCGTCTTGCGCCGAATTAATCGAGCTTTTAAAGTCCAAGCATGGTGATTTAATGTTCCATCAGTCTGGCGGCTGCTGCGATGGTAGCTCACCGATGTGCTATCCGCTAGGCGAGTTCAAAACTGGCGCGCAAGATGTGCTTGTTGGCGAGCTGGTAGGCTGTCCGTTTTATATGGGTAAAGCACAATTTGAGCTCTGGCAGCATACTGACTTAACTATCGATGTAGTCGATGGTCGCGGCGCAAGTTTTTCGCTTGAGATACCTGAAGGCAAGCGCTTTATCGTGCGCTCTGAGGTTTGCGCGGTAGATGTCGAATGATTCTTAGTTGATATTCACCACCCCGCGGCATTTGGGAAACTGGCTACAACCGTAAAATACTTGACCTTGACGCGCGCCTTTTTTAGCCACGCGCTTGGTCATCTCGCTATTACATTTTGGACAAGTCATGGTTTGAGCCAAAATAGTAGGCTTTTTAGTGTCTTCAAGAATCGCTATTGGTTGCTCAAACGCTCTAAGCGACTCACTTTTGTCATCTACAACTTCAAACGGCGTCATAAAGACCGCGTTTTCGCTCGTAAACGGCATTCTCGACGGATCATCTTGTTCAACTTGACCTGACCACTGATGTACCTCACTACTCTTAAGCGTCTTTTTTGCTGTTAGTTTCGAGGATGATTTAACGTCTAATTGCCTCTCAGACTCTTTGGTAGTGTTAGAGTTGTTTTTCTTTGAAGTGCTATGTTTATTTTTTAAATAGGCTTTATGCTGCCGATTAGTACGCCAAGATTTATTAAATCTATTAGTCTCAATCTGCTCAACGATAGACTTGACCTCTTCTTCGCTGAGTATCTTATCCTGTTTTTTCTTTACATAAGAGGCCATACCGCTCGTTAGTACATGCTCTGGCAGCTCATCACGCGTCTTAAGCTCGCACTCACCAATGAAGGCTATCATAGAATGAAAGTAACTCATATCCAGCTCAAGCAGATCCGCTAGCGTTTTAATGTGTAGATAATTCTGCCGAAGTGGATTTTGAAATTTAAATTTTTGACCATTTGCGAAGGCTTGCGTCCACTGACGCTGCTTTTCTCTACCATATATCCAGCCTTTATAATTCTTGGTTTCAATCACAAAGATGCCATACACTGAAACAATGATATGATCGATCTGGGTACTACCGTCATTAGCTAGTGGCAAGGTAATATTGTTTAGACGATGATAAATGTCTTTTTCAAGCTTGAGCCACATAGCGACATTAATAACGGTTTCGCCCAAAACACCTTTGAAACTGGACATAAGAGACATGGTTTTTATCCTTAACCTATATTCTTAGAATAGTTATCTAACTGGCACTTCCATCACCAGTACCTGCGCCTTGCTAATGACATCCATCGCAAACTTATCCGTCTCGGTAATACCCAAGCCATCACGCGGCTGCAATACAGTGCCATCGATAATCACACTACCTGAAATCATAAAGACATAAGCGCCACTGCTGGTGTCATTTAAGGCATAAGTTTTGGTCACGCCTGCATCAAACTCACCGACACTAAACCACGCCTCTTGATAAATCCACAAGCCTGCGTCATCTGCATTTGGTGATAGCACTTGAGCGAATTGGTTATGCTTTAGCAAATCAATAATACTGACCTGTTGATAGCGCGGAGTGACGTTTTTTTTGTTAGGTTCTAGCCAAATTTGTAGGAACTTCACGGGTATATCTAGGCTGACATTACTCTCAGAATGTACGACGCCTGTACCCGCTGACATTATCTGAATCTCACCACTTTTGATGATACTCTCGTTGCCCATATTATCCTTGTGCAACAGCGTGCCCGATAATGGAATACTGACAATCTCCATATTACGGTGCGAGTGTGAGCTAAGTCCGTGCCCGCCTTCGATATGATCATCGTTAATGACTTTAAGTGCGCCAAAGCCGACCCGCGCGCGATCGTAGTAGTCGCCAAAGCTAAAGTTATGCTTAGATTTTAGCCAACCCTGATAGGAGCCGCCACGTTTATTTGCAGGATGATGGATAGTTTTCATAATATATCCTAGTTTGAGTGACCCTATGAATATGTTAACTCATAAAAAAGAGCTGCTAGATGATTCTAACAACTCATTTATCGCTATTACATTTTAGCTTTTAGCTTTTAGCTTTTAGCTTTTAATAAACAGTAGCCTACCACATACCGCGGCGATGATTTTTTACCCAGCGGTGCATGCCAAGCGTATTGAGGGTTTTCATATTGCTAAAGTTAGTCCAGCTTTGTACCTCTGGGCTAAACTTAACATTGCGATAGAGCTGATCCCAGCTTTGACCTGCGCGCTCAAGCGTCAGAACTTGCTTGTGCAAATCGACCATGTAATCACGTAGCGCCACTTGCTCAGCTTTGGTCGCGGGCGTGTAATGACCGATATCGATGATATCGACGTCTTGTGCGATGACCCAATCTAAAGTGTCAATCCAACCATCATAGTAAAAGTCTAAAAAGTCATTGTATGGCATGGTTTTGTTTTGACAGACATCAGTACATTGCAGGGCTTTTTGGCGCGGGAATAGTACCATGGTCATGCTATTTGAATGACTAGGATCGACGCGGTGTAGCTCAACGGTCTCGCCGCCAAGGGTAATGGTCATGTCTTCATCGAACACTTTATCTGGAATAGCATACGGCATTCTCTCGCCAATGACAGGCTCGATCGCGTTTCTATGAGCGACGATGGTCGCGCCTTGCTGCTGAAACACTTGACTACCTGCCATGTGATCGGCGTGAGCATGGGTCAAGACGTTGTATTTGACAGGAACACCAAAGCGGCTTTGGATCTCTTTGCTGAGCCACTGGGCCGCGCAAGTCGCGCCTGCATCGACAACTAACGCACCTTAATCAGTAATCATAACGATACCACTGTGGACTGCAAGTCCTGAACCATTGGTATGACGATACAGATTATCTTTGAGTTTGGTTAAAGTAGGTGCGGCATCATCACACATGCCAACAGTAAAGTCTGGTAGTACAGCACGAGTCGTGATGTTGGATTTATCGACACTAATGCCCGTATCGGACGCCGCAGACGCCGCAACTGACAGGGTCAGACTGGCAAGAGTCAGCATAGATTTTTTGAATAAAGTCATAATAGTCCTTAATGTAGTTGAAATAATAATAGTATTGACTCGGCGACAAAAAGAGTTAGAGAATAGAAAAGCTAAGTCACAAGACGTTACTAACCTGTAATAATATATAGTAAATAATTTTTCTTTTGAAGTTTAAATTAAGTCAACTAATAGATAGTTAATAATTTATTAACAATAGACTTTTAATATTTATTATAATGCGTGCGTCATCAGTTATATTGACCTTCACTTATTTAAGGAAAAATAATAAACCCCTCAGTAGATACCGCTCACGAATTAAGCAAAAAAACGATTTCAAGACGTAAATTATTAGGCGCCGCAGGCGTCGGTCTTGGCGATCTACCGCTAATGAGCACCCAAGTGTTCGCAGCAGCAAACGATGCCAGTCGTCCCGCTGTACCTTATATGGCAAGCACGGCTGAGAAAAAACTCAATATTATTAGCTTAGATCGCTTGCAAGTTGAAGCACGCGCCGCTATTCCAAAAGCAGGCTATGCCTTTGTATCAGGCGGCGCAGGTGATGAGTGGACGCTACGTGAAAACCGCCGTGCCTTTAATGATTATCGCATTGCAGCCAAGCGCTTAGTCGGCTTAACCAACGATGATATCGACATCTCAACGCGTCTGCTCGGTCTAAATATGCCGTCTCCTGTCATGGTAGCGCCTATGGGCGCACATATGATGGTGCATGAGCAAGGCGAAAAAGACACCGCTCGCGGCGCAGGTCTTGCCAATACCTTGTATTGCTCATCGGGTGCCTCAAACGCAACGCTAGAGGAAATCGCAAAAGCCACTACGGGTCCAAAATGGTTTCAGCTGTACTGGAACAATGATATAAAAGTAACGCGCTCACTGTTAAGTCGTGCCAAAGCGGCTGGTTATACCGCTATTATCTTGACCGCTGACGCTCTAGGCCCAGGCCAGCCAGAGGACTTTAAAGCAATGGGCAGCCCATTCCGTCCTGATGCTACCTTTGCCAACCATGATCCTAAAAAGGGCGGTTTTGGTAACTTCTTTGATCAAAAGACCTCACTCACAACCGAAGACATTCAATTTATTAAGACATTCACAGGACTACCCGTTATCGTCAAAGGCGTTTTGCGTCCTGATGATGCCGATAGATTCATCCGCGCAGGTGCCAATGCTATTCAAGTTTCAAACCACGGCGGTCGTCAGATCGATGGTGTCCCTGCTGGCATTACTGCTCTACCCCCTATCGTTGAGATCGTTGCTGGCCGCGTCCCTGTTATCTTAGACGGCGGCGTACGTCGTGGTATCGACATCGTTCGCGCTGTGGCTATGGGTGCTGACGCCGTCGCTATCGGTCGTCCGATGATGTATGGTCTGGGCCTTGGCGGCGCACAAGGCGTACAATCCGTTATTGAGCACATCAATAATGATCTAAGATCAACCATGCTCCTCACTGGTGCTCAAAAACTATCTGATCTAAACCCGAATTTTATTGAGATCGTCGGTCAAAACGAAGAGTACAGTACCTTTGAGGGCCAATTAGGTATAAACCTTGCAATTACCTCAAAATAAAAGAGCGACTAAATTATTTTAGTCGCTCTTTTTTATGCCAAAACGTTTCATTATTATCACTTATATGACTTTATCAATCTACCTACGCAATGACTGATAACTTTAATCGTACAGGGTAAAGTGCCAAATATAGTAGGCTACTCCCTTATTACCTATTACAATACAAACACATTTTACAGTGCGTCACGGACTATGAGTATGAACTCCGCAATTATGAACACCACCCTCGCCGCTAGCTTATTGCTATCCCTACCTACGATATCTCAAGCCGCGACTCCGCAAAAATGGCAACTGGATCTACCCAAAACTCAAGTAGACTTTCAAGTCGCCTACTTTGGCAATGGTATGGTAGAAGGTCAGTTTCATGATATGAATGGCTCAATCCGTTATGACGCAAAAAACCCTACGAGCACAACCATCAACTTTACAGTAAAAACTGACAGCATTGATGCAGGTGGCACTTTGCGTAACGCTTTTTTGCGCCGCAAAGAGCTGCTCAACACTGCGCAATATCCGACGATGACTTTTGTCTCCAAAAAGGTCAGCATGATTAACGCAAAAGAAGCGAACGTTACTGGCAATTTTACGGTGCTGGGACAAACCAAGCCGCTAACCGTCAAGGTCAAACTCAACAACGTTCAAAATGACCCTGCCACCCGTCAACCTGTTATCAAGTTTAAGGCAACAGGCACCATCAACAGATACGACTACGGCGTTACCGCGTTTCCAAACCTCGTTGGTAATGACATACCACTTGAGATATCAGGTCAGCTGGTAGTGGCAAACTAAGAATAGGTAGATTTAAAAAAAGAGTGACTAGAATATATTCTAGTCACTCTTTTTGGTTCAAGGATAAGACGTTTTATGGCTTAAAAAGTGCTGTAGGGTGCGTTCCACGCACCAATATGCTTTTATTCTACTCAAAGTTAAAGGCTATTTCATTTACTTGGTCTTATATCAAAAGTATAAAAAGACAAATGATTAGCCTCAGCATCTGCTACTTTAACAGTGGGGAAATATGCGAGGTATGGGTCGGTTTTCTTTAATGGTTTATGCGTACCTCGTCCCTCGGCAAAAGCTATCGTGTTGCGCTCGGACGCAAAGTTTGTGAAGTAAGCGAAATATGATATTTAGTGTATGGTCATTTGCGTAAATAAACATATTCATCTATCTGTTTCCTATTCATGCGTTGATGCGCTGGGCGCATCCTATGAAAACTCACTAAAAACAACCTGAACCAACAATTGAACTAAAATATTGATTCGTGTTGTAGAATTTAAGACTAAATGATAGTCATGGTTTCCTCTAGCAAGCATTTAGGATCACCTTTAGTGAATAAGGAGACTTTATTATCTACTGCTTTCGTAAACGATCCACCTGTAGTACTCCAATCATTTCAGGGAGTTGGAACAGAAGTGATTTTATAGGGGTAATCTTGTGTCTTTATCTATATCAATATTGTCAAAAATAGTTTTCTTTAATGTGGACTCTGAGAAAATAGCACCTGATAGATCAGTAAAATGATTTATATGATCTGATGTGAACTTGAAATTATCAAAAGTACAGTTATTAAATACACTTCCCCCTAAACTGACACCTTTAAACACAACACTGTTGAACGTACAGTTTCCAAATACGTCTCCATACATTGTACAGTCATAAAAGCATTATATTGATAGCCTTTTGGGTCAATACGTGACTGAAGTGAAGACGATGTTGGATGGTTTGGCGGAGTGATGGAGTTGTTAGACATTTCATAAACTAGTGACTGCATGAGCTAAAAACTACTGGCTCATACAGTCATCATTATCATTGGCTCATCTCTTCAATATCACCTAATGTAAGACCAATTTCTTGGGTGCTAAAGATAGTAATGCCTTTATCGTCGATTTTACCATTCATGACCAATCTACCAATGCGATTACTTGCTTCTTGATTACCTTGATCGGCGGCTTTTTTATACCATTCAAATGCTTTTTCGTAATCTTGTGGCACGCCTTGACCTTGTTCATAAAGGTCACCAAGATTAAATTGTGCGAGACCCACGTCTTGTTCAGCAGCTTTTTTGTACCACTCAAAAGCTTTAGTATAGCTTTGTGTGACGCCTCTACCAAAATAGTACATCGTGCCAATATTGTTTTGAGCATTAAAAGATCCATTATCAGCTGCTAATAAATACAATTGCATGGCTTTTTCATAATCCTGATCAATACCTACTCCACTTCCATACATAATACCGAGACTAAATTGAGCATCAGCGTATCCTTGGTTGGCTGCTTTTTGCATCCATGCAAATGCTTTTTGATAGTCCTTTTCTGTTCCCAGTCCGTCATGATACATCAGACCTAAATAGTGCTCAGCAGGAGCATAGCCTTGATCGGCAGCTACTTGAAATAATTCAAAAGCTTTATCATCGTCTTCAGGAACGGAGTCGCCCTCGTAGTAGGCCAGTCCAAGCTCGTATGTTTGTTTAGGATCATTTTGCTTTACTGATTCAGTGATATTTAAAGATTCCGCTGAGCAAGCTGAAACGGTTAAGCCGACTGATAGCGTCGTAGCTAATAATAAAGACTGAGTTAAGTGATTTAGGCTTTTTAGATCCATCAAATTCTCGTTAAAAACTATTTATTGAATAGGCTGATTCGGACTGACTTGCTCATAGCTTTTACCCTCTGGTACAGGTATGCAATTGACCTCTTTTTGCGACTCAGTAGGCTTGCAGTAGGGCATGCTATCTACATATTCAAATACGGTTCCATAGCGATGTATACCGTCAGTTAATGGTGTTAAGTAAATATTGCCCATATCAATAGTAACGAGAGTTTTTAGGTCAGTACTTTTAGATGGTACTATGCCATCAATTGCGAACAGACGTCGCTGATAGCCTTGCGTATCGATCATAATATTAGCGTCTTTAACTATAGCTTTAAAATAATCTGCGCCCATCTCATCTGTATCTATCTTTTGCATAACAGGTAGCTCAAAGCGACCTTTGTCATCAGAGGTGCCTTGAATGTCATCGGTTAAGTAAACCGTAATATTGCTCAGGGGCTGGTCGGTTTGTCTATCAATGAGTTGACCCTTTATAGAGGGCGTCACATAGAGCACTTCAGGCTCTTGCGCAGTACAAGAAGTGGTTACCAACGCTGTCAGACAAACGATACTGAACAAATTGATTTTATTAAAGATCTTCACGGTTTACTCCATCTGGCACAGGAATGCAATTTACTTCTTTTTGTGACTCATTTGGCTGACAAAAAGTCATATCCTCTATATATTCTTCATACTTATAACTATCTTCTATTTTTACATTATTTGGCAATGGCGCTAAATACACTCTACCCATATGGATATATTCAGGTACTTCAGATACGCTTACTACTTTTATTCTCGAGATACCAAAATTTGAGTATGTTTTACCTTTATAGTTTTCTTTATTAATGACAATATCCATTTCACTCAACTCTCCGCTATCAGCAGTATGTCCATCACTAGTAATCGCAGGAAGCTTAAAATAACCTTCTTTATCAGTTGTCGTATAGGTATTGCTGGTATACAGAACATTAGCATTGCTAATCGGTTGGTTATTTTGACTATCTAATATTTGCCCAGTAACAATAGGAGTTAAATAGTGCTTAGTGGTAGGTTCTGCTTGACAAGCAGTCAATGAGATAGATAGCAAACATAATCCAGCTAATAATATTTTCATGACTAGTTGGCGCTTACCTGTTCGTAAGTCATACCATTTGGCACAGGAATGCAATTCACTTCTTTTTGTGATTCATTTGGCTGACAAAACGTCATATCTTTTATATATTCATCTTCGACATCATTGGTGCTTATACCAGTAGGTAATCTTTCAAGGTATATTTTGCCTATATGAACGTATTCAGGTACTTCAAAAGACCTGCTTATTTTAATTCTTGGAAAGCCAAAGTTTGAGTAATATTTTCTTTTATAGGTTTCTTTGTATACTGACATACTGCTCTCACTTAATTGATTTAATACCCAGTAGTCAGGCGAAGAAGATACATTATATTCAATAGCAGGCAATCTAAAAAAACCATCTTTATTCGTTTCAACAAACTCTTTACTGGTGTAAATAATAGTCACTCCACCGAGAGGTTTACCAGTATTTTTATCCAATACTTGACCAGTAACGATAGGCGTTAGGTAGTACTTAGTAGCAGGCTCTGCTTGACAAGCAGTAAATAACGCTATGACTGAATATAATCCAGCTAATGATTGTATTTTCATAACTAACCTCTACTGACTAATGGCACAATCTTAATCATTGATAACCATAAAAAACTACGCACATCTTCTTCACTAGCTACAGCTTTATCATATATGTCTAATGGACTTCTTTTAGCATATTTCATTAGATCATATTCATTGCCTATGTTTTGATAGGTGCCATTAACTTTTTGTGTGGTAACCGTAGAAGAACCTTTATGTCCTTTTGAATAGCTATGGCCGCCATAAGCTAATAATATGTCATGGCCTAATTCATGAGAAAAAGTTTTACTAAATGCCTCTTTTGCGTCAGTCTCGGTAATATAATCCCAACGATTTGGATATTTAATATATCCTACATTGTAGTATACGATTCGAGATAATTCCCAATTCCTAGAGCGCGCGATATTAGTATTAGTGTTAAACTTGATATCGACTTTATTTAGACTATTATTTCCAGTTATTTCACAAGTTGTAAAAACTTCATATTTATCGCCATTTAAATCAATACCAATTGGGTGATTTTGTTTACCCATTAAGGTACTATTGTTGCGACTCCAATAACGGCTTACGCTTTGTTTCGCCAATGATTTGATCTCATTATCCGTTATATTTATTTTCTCGATTATGGGCTTATTATTATGTCTTTTAATCTCAGCTGGAGGTACTAAAGGTATCAGTCTTCTCTTTTCAACATGTACTTTGCTGATCTCCGAAATAGCAACTCGTAGATTGACATCTATTCTCTTGGTACTTCTATTAATTTTTATATCTAGCCAATCACATTGTTTATACTCAAATCTATGTTGACTACTGTGCTTGTCTTGACCTCCTTTGCTATTCGTTCCTATAACCGTAAATTCAACCTTATCTTTAGTAAACCATGTACTATCGTATTTGTCCTTAATAAAACCATCCCATATTATATCGATAGAATCATTTGCATTAAAACTACCAGTCTTTGTGGCTATCTCCATGTTGTTCATCAAGACTAATAACTTAGTGTAGCTACCCTTAGCTATATTAACCGTTAGTTTAATCTTATCATTAGCCACTTTAGAATCATAACTGGATGGTTTAAGAGGAGCGAATTCATTACTATGTGCCATCTCAACACGACCCATCCTAATCATAAATATCTCATCAGATTTAGGAGCCAAACTAGCAAACAAAGCATCAGGATCAGATTTAGGGAACTGTAGAGGGGCGGGTTGTTCGAATGTTGGCTCTGGCTGCTCAACCCCAAACACTTCAAAGTCTGACTCTGCAAATGACTGCTGAATAGCAATGAGGGTGGCGCCGCAACTTGTCATATCACCGCCGCGGGCAATCGGTGCACCGTCTACAATAAAGGACGGATCGCCTGTGAGAATAGTAGTGACTTTTTTACATTTTTTGCAAATGACTTTATCGCCTTTACGAGAGACTTGTACACCGTTATGGGTGGTATAAGGTGATCCTGTAATCACTTTACCGCCATGTGTGGTAGTTGCGCCTACTGTGATATAAGCTGCCATATGAGTGCCCTAAAAGTATTATTCTAAAACTTGATTTGCAAACAAGTTTTACTATTGAGAAATTAAACTTAGGCTTAGTTAAGCAGAAAGGTAAACAAATATCAATAAAATGTTGACGATTTCGTCGCCGAGAATATCTTGTCGATACTATTAGCACGTAGTTTGGATGAAGCTTGTAATATTAAATGTTTGACCCTACATCAAGAGTCATGTCTAGACACTAACTTAACCATCTTTTTGGAGATTTGATAGTAATCAGGATGTAAAAGGCAGGATCAGCTCCAAAAATTAACACACCAGAAACCAACCAAAAAAAAGAGCCACCAGAATTATCCAGCAGCTCTTCCTCGTACAATCTCTTCAATTTAACTATGAATCATAGCTAAGTGCTGGGCTAAAGCCGCAGCCTACGAATCAAACCAAACTATTCACCGCTTCAACCACCGCATCCGCAGTAATACCAAACTCTTTATACAAATCGCTAGCAGGTGCAGATTCACCATAAGTAGTCATGCCAATGACTTTACCGTCAAGACCGACGAACTTATACCAGTAGTCTACATGCGCGGCTTCAACTGCTACGCGAGCGCGGATAGTGGCAGGCAATACCGAGTCGCGGTAATCAGCGTCTTGTTCCATAAAGATCTCCGCACAGGGCATAGAGACCACACGGACGCCAACGCCATTTTCGCTAAGCGTTTGATGCGCTTGCATCGCAAGGCCAACTTCTGAACCTGTCGCGATGATAATTGCTTGTAGCTTGCCCTGCTCTTTGGCTAAGACATAACCACCCCTAACAATATTCGCAACTTGGCTCTCATCACGTGCTTGATGGGGCAAGCTTTGACGGCTAAAGATCAGCGCCGATGGGTTATTCTCAGACTTAATCGCTTCAACCCATGCGCTAGCAGATTCGGTCGCATCACACGGACGCCAGGTACGTAGATTTGGTGTCGTGCGTAGGCTGGTCAATTGCTCAACGGGCTGATGCGTTGGGCCATCTTCACCCAGACCGATAGAATCATGGGTGTAGACATGGATGATACGTTGCTTCATCAATGCGCCCATACGGACAGCGTTACGCGCGTATTCCATAAACATGAGGAAGGTGGCTACATAAGGGATAAAGCCGCCATGCAATGCGATACCATTGGCAATCGCGGTCATACCGAATTCGCGTACGCCATAGTAGATATAGTTGCCATCAGCGTTAGTTTCGATACCCTTGGCATCTTTAAAAAGTGTTAGGTTTGAGCCTGCGAGATCGGCAGAACCGCCCATCAGCTCTGGTAATAATGGCTGCAAAGTATTAATCGCGTTTTGGCTGGCTTTACGACTAGCGACATCGCCGCCCTGCTCTTGAGTTTGCTGGATATAGTCTTTTGCTTGGCTGTCAAAGTCCGCTGGCAAGTCACCATTTAAACGACGTAATAGCTCGCTTGCTAACTCTGGATAGGCTTTTTTATATGCTTCAAAGTCCGCATCCCAGTTCTTTTGTTGGACGTCGCCTTTGGCTTTGGCATCCCACGCTTCATAGATTTCGTCATCTAATTCAAAGGGTGCATGTTTCCAAGATAACGCATCACGAGTCAAGGCGATTTCGTCATCACCAAGCGGTGCGCCATGACTAGAGGCCAAGCCTTGTTTGTTTGGACTACCTGCACCGATAGTGGTTTTGCAAATGATTAAGCTTGGCTTGCTAGTCTCTTTGATCGCTTGCTCAGTCGCTTTAGTGATCGCATCGGTATCATGGCCATCGACTTTGATGACTTGCCAGCCGTAGCTCTCAAAGCGCATTTGGGTGTCATCAGTGAACCAGCCTTCGACATCGCCATCGATGGAGATACCATTGTCATCATAAAAGAAGACTAATTTGCCAAGCTCTAACGTGCCAGCGAGTGAGCAAACTTCATGGCTGATACCTTCCATCAAGCAGCCATCACCCAAGAACGCATAAGTATGATGGTCAATGATGTTATGACCATCACGGTTAAACTGCGCAGCCAAAGTTTTTTCAGCAATAGCAAAACCAACGGCGTTAGCGATACCTTGACCTAGTGGACCCGTCGTAGTCTCAACCCCTGGCGTATAACCTAGCTCTGGATGGCCAGGCGTTTTAGAATGCAGCTGACGAAAGCCTTTTAGATCGTCAACGCTGACGTCATAGCCCGTCAAATGCAGGAGTGAATAAATCAGCATCGAGCCATGTCCGTTCGATAACACAAAGCGGTCACGGTTGTGCCACTGTGGATCAGCAGGATTGTGTTTTAAAAATTTGCGCCACAGAACTTCAGCAATATCAGCCATGCCCATCGGCGCGCCTGGGTGTCCAGAATTGGCTTTTTGAACCGCATCAAATGAGAGTACACGAATAGCATTGGCAAGTTTGCGTTCGTTAATTGGGGTGGGCATAGCGTGTCCTAATATTCAAATAAGAAGTATGGAGGATAAAGAGATAGACTCAGAAATAAGGTATAAAATTTAGCTGCAATGTTACCATAATAGCGATAAGCCACGCCAAAAAATGGTGTGGCTTATGCGTATGTATTCAAATGAAAAGAGTTTTTAAATCGAAATAGTCTCAACCCCGCCCATAAACGGACGCAGCACTTCTGGAATGGTGATGCTACCATCGGCGTTTTGATGGTTCTCCATAACCGCAAGTAAAGTACGACCGACCGCTAGACCTGAGCCATTAAGCGTATGCGCAAGACTGGTTTGCTTACCGTCTTTGACGCGCGTACCCATACGCCGCGCTTGAAAATCGCCACAGTTTGAGCAGCTTGAGATCTCACGGTACGTCTCTTGGCTTGGCAACCAAACTTCGATGTCATAAGTCTTTTGCGCAGAGAATCCCATATCACCGGTACAGAGCAGCACGGTACGATAAGGCAGATTGAGCTGCTGTAAGATATATTCTGCTTGCTTGGTCATCGCCTCTAACAAGCTATCGGACTGCTCACTTGTAGCAATATTGACCATTTCGACCTTTTCAAATTGATGCTGGCGTATTAGACCACGGGTATCACGACCATGTGAGCCCGCTTCACTACGAAAACAAGGCGTATGCGCGGTGAACTTCAATGGTAGCTCTTTGATATCCAAACGCTCGCCGCGTACCAAATTGGTCATCGGTACTTCCGCCGTTGGAATCAAGTAAAAGTCCGTATCTTCGTTATTGGTATGATTGGTCAGTTTAAACAAATCATCTTCAAACTTAGGCAACTGACCTGTGCCTTTTAAGCTCTCACTGTTGACAATATAAGGCACATAAGTCTCAGTGTAGCCGTACTTCATCGTATGGGTATTGAGCATAAATTGAATCAGCGCGCGATGCAGCTGTGCTAGCTGACCTTTTAGTACATTGAAGCGGCTACCCGTAATCTTGGCAGCGGCTTCAAAATCAAGCATACCGAGCGTCTCACCGATATGCGTATGGTCTTTTATGTCAAAGTCAAACTGGCGCGGTTCTCCCCACTGGCGTACTTCGACGTTATCGTCTTCTGAGGTACCCGCGGGCACATCGCTAGCTGGCAGATTAGGGATTTGTAGCGCCGCTTGGGTAATGCGTTCTTGTAAGGTGCGCAGCTCGTCTTCGGCTGCCTTAATCCCACCGCTAACGCTTTGCATCTCACTGAGTAGACTACTGGCATCTTCGCCTGATTTTTTGAGTGCGCCCACTTGCTTAGCACCAGCATTACGGCGCGATTGCAGCTCTTCGGTCTTAACTTGCAATGACTTACGCTCATTTTCGATAGTTTGCCAAAATTCCATATCCAGCGTATAGCCACGGGTCGCCAATTGCTGTTGTAAATCGCTTAAATCGCCGCGTAAGAGTTTTGGATCTATCATAAGGGGTGCCTGTAACGCTAAAAGTGGTAAAAAAGGAATGTCAAAAAATCAAAAACAGCTGCTATGATACCAAGCCATGACAGATTTGACCACGTTTTGACTATAGATAAGCGAATCTGTTTCTTTTAAGAGCGCTTTTCGGTAAGATAAGCGCATCAAAGCTTGGCGCGTAAGCTTAGATGTCTGATAATGAGTCATCTAACCATCATGCTTTTAGTTGCCAAGCCCTCAAACCCAAGCATCCAACCATCAAGCATCTGAGAAACTTTTATGGCTTTGTACCCCTACACGCTGCAACCTATCGCCTTAAACATGACCGAGGCCGAATTCCATCAAGCACAGTACGAGCTATTTGCCAGTGCTAGCCCCTCTTTTGGTCTCTCGAGCTTTAAGACAAAAGAGTGGATCATCATGGCAGTTGTAGTCATCTTAGCACTCGCAGGATTGGTGTTTTTGACGGGTTATTCAACGATTATCTTTTGGCTTATGCTGGTTTCAGTCGCTATCTATATGCTGGTTCGTACCCTTGGGTTTAAATGGTACGTCAAAAAGCAGTTTGATAAACAAGTGGCTGAGCAAGAGATGCCTGATGAGATGCGTCAGATGAAACTTGGGGTACAAAAACATGGCCTTGTAATGGCGATGCCTGTCAGTCAGCCAAATCTGATGCAAAACCCGCAAATGCGCGGTATGCAAATGCGCGCAGGCTCGACCCAGCAAGCGGTTGTTCCATGGAGCGCAATTAAGAGCTGGGATGAGACGGATGATTATCTGATTATGATGTTTGAGCTTAAGGGCCAGCAAGGCAGCCAAATCATACCCAAACGCCTAAAGGCAGAAAAATTTCCTATTGATACGGTACGCCAACATCTGCAAGAAGTAGTGCCTGTTCGCGGTTTGCAAACTGAAAATATACAACTGCCAAAATAAAAAGCCTGTAATATTAACACTTATGGCACTGTAATTTTATAAAACATATCGTGTACGTGAGTTTATTCAATTTAACTTATTGATGTTTACTTGCTATAGTAGGGGTCATTAAGAGGTTAAACCTATTTACTTTTATAGTAAAAACTAACTTGTATAGCAAAGATATGAAGTAGATCTCAAGTTTCTTGCTGTGCAAATCAACACTCAATTACAAGGACAATATTATGAGTAATAATACAACGAATCAAATCGGTCTAGAAAAAGCAGATATGAGTGAGATTGTCGCCAAGTTAAACAATTTACTATCGAGCTATCACGTCTTTTATATTAATGTTCGTGGTTATCATTGGAACGTTAAAGGCGAGCACTTTTTCTCTTTACACGAAAAATTTGAAGAACTTTATACCAACTTGCAAGTTGAAATTGACGAAATCGCTGAACGTATTTTAACACTAGGTAAAACGCCACTTCATGCCTATAGCGATTTTGCACAGCACGCTAGCATTAATGAGGACAAAAACGTTCATGATGGTAACGCTTGTGTACAAGGTGTCGTTACTGGTTTGCAAGCACTTATCGAAGAGCAGCGCGAAGTGTCTGCAATAGCCGCGCAAAGTGATGACCAAGGTACTGCTGACTTGCTCGATGAGTACGTACAACAACAAGAAAAACTCATTTGGATGTATAATGCGTTTTTAGCCAAATAAGCTGTACTTGATAGCTAAAGCGTCATTTAAAAAAAGCACCTAGTATACTAGGTGCTTTTTTTCGTCTAATGGTGTTAATTTATTGCTGTATCCACTGGCGTATCTTTTCACGCTCGCTTGGCGTCGCTTGTAACCATACTTGCATAAAGTTATCTAAGGTACTCGTAGTTGGTCTAAGCGTTGCAGCTGGAGCAGTCGTTACCACTGCGTTTGTATTAGTGGTATTGCGCGTCGCTGCCACAGGTGCAGCAGAAGGCTGGCCTAGAGCTGCTATGGCTTGCTGGTTTTGTAATTCTGCATCACCACTACCACCAAAGACGCCGCCCAATGCTTTGCCTATCCCTGAAAATATTCCACCTTGATTGCCGCTCATGCTTTGCTGACTGGCAATAATCGTATTGTTTTGCTGTACCGCGAGCGTTGGGCGCTCAGCATATTCCTTTGCAGCCGTATACTCTTCTGGCTGGTTAGGCATAGTGAGGCGATACGTCTGGTTGTCTACTAGATTTGCCGTAACACTGACATTACCTGAACGTAAATAGTCATGCTCATCACGTGGCAGCTTGTACAGACGATCGTATTTGGCGGTAATAGCATGCTGACCAGGTTGTAGAGTAAATGACTTGGTTAAAGGCTGAAACACGCTTTGCTTGATCTCTTGACCGTTGATTGCAGTAACTTTGATATTGTCATCAACAAGTAAAGTCACTGCTGCGTGCGAGAGCATAGATACTGAGCTTACGCCCGCGATTAAGGTACCTACAGCTAGCTTTTTGAGTAAGGCTGTCGAGAGAGTCATAATATGTCCTATAAAGGGTTAAAAGGGTGAAATGCCACCTCTTTAAATTCAATGACAATAGATGTCATCAACTCAAAAAGCCTAAATCTATTAAAAATCTAGCGGCATAGTATGTTGATCTTGATTGGCAATTTGGTTGTCTGTTTGCGTCTCTTGAGTGATATCAGCAAGCTCAGCGGCTAATGTCTGCTCATCGATAGTACGCAGCGCATCACTAATGACCGCTTTTGATATATTACTACGACCCAGATTTGAGAACATGGGCTGTATGTAAACCAAGACCTCTATTAACGCGCCGATACGATGCGGGCCTTCGCTTAGTAAATGATGGAGTATACGCTCATCAAACTGCCAGCCGCGGCGACGAAGAATGGACTGCAATAGCGCTTGGCGATCCGCTATGTTTTGCCCATCAGGTACCTTGAAAGTCGGCGCTTGTGCCAACCGCGTCAGCAAGTCTCTGAGCTCAAAGGGCAGCTCGCTTGCAGGCTTATTGGCTGCAAATAATAGCTGGCGCTGTCCTTCACGGCTACGATTGATCAGATGAAATAGTGCCTCTTGCCACTGACGGCTTTGCTCTAACACCTCTAGATCATCGATAGCAATGACATCGAAATTCTCCAAAGAGGACAGTACATTGACATCGGTATGAATCAGCTCGTTCAAAGATAAGCAAATTGCAGATTTGTCCATATCAATGAACGACTCACAAATGGCGGAGAGCAGATGCGACTTGCCAGTAGCAGGACTACCAAACAGATACAGCTGCCCGATCAGACCGACATGCAACTGCCGTACTGCATCGATAATTGACATCCAACCTGGACCTGAAAAGTCGCTAAGGCTTGCATCGTGCTTGATGTCTAGATTGAGACTTAGCTGTGATTGGGCCATTGCTCACCAACTTAAGTTTGCGCTATACCCCATATGCTATATAGAGATAGACGCTAAATGTTTCATAGTTTTGATTGCTCTATGAGTCACATCCTTGTTTGCCATAAACCAGTAAAATTGCTAATCCATTTGTCTAAATATCGCTATTGTCACCACAAGCAATGATAATCAGACACTGCGCCTATATATACCATATTTGCAAAATGACTGACAAGTCCTTTCACCGTTATACTTGCCAAGTCACTACATTGGCATCCAAAGCTTGTGCTATTTTTTTTCAAATAACTCTAACTGCTTACGTCCTTTATAAAAGTCTGTAGTTAGATAATAGCCATACAGATGACGAAACAAGACATTAAGAACCGCTGATACTGGTAGTGCGATAAGCATCCCAACGAACCCTAATATACTAGCGCCTGCCAATACCGAAAAGATAACCCATAGCGGCGATAGACCGATTTTGTCACCTAATAGTAATGGCTGTAATACATAACCTTCAACCGCTTGCCCTACCAAGAACGCGCCTGCGATCAGCGACAAATAAAACCAGTCAAAGCCAAACTGAAAGAGACCGGCAATGATAGCGGCGATAAAACCCAAACCAAACCCTAAGTAAGGAACGAAGCTGGCAACGCCGGCTAACATCCCAATAGTGAGCCCAAGCTCCAGCCCTATTAATTGTAGCTGCACCGCGTACACTACCCCCAAGAGCACCATAACCAGCAGCTGCCCCTTTACAAATTCCATGAGCGCGCGATCACACTCTTGAGCGATGCCAATGACTTTTTTGCTATAGGCGGCTGGTATCGCCATCTTCCAACTATGTAGACGCTTATCCCAGTTGAACAAAAAATAAAACGTCAAAATAGGAACTAAGACAATCAAGCCGGCGTTATTGACAAAGCTCATACTCGAGGCAACGAGTTGACTCATCCAGAGGCTGGCATCAGAGATGTTGTAATGCGTCTGCATATACTCAACCAAAGTATCAGAAAAACCGCTGACCTCTAACGCGGGCATAACGACATTGGTATTGGTACTAAACCAGTCTCTTACCACATCGTTGTACCAGCTTATAACCTTTGGCAAATACTCCCAAGCAGATTGCAACTGATGCCATAGCGTAGGTATAAGCCACCACATTAGTATTGCCATACCAGTCGTAATCGCTGTATATACCACAATAATCGCAATCCAGCGTCTGACATACTTAGACAATCTTTTGACTAAAGGGTTGAATAAATAGGCGAGAATAAAAGCGACAAGAAAGGGGATAATCACTGGCGTCAATAAGTACAAAAGTAGTAGTGAGACTACGATAACAGTAACTAAAAACAAACGCCGAAAAAAGGGATCTATAGGCTGGGTAATCATTGATCGTAATCCTACGATTAAGCTCATTTATATGATAGCGATGAGTACTGATGACTAATATGGGAGGGCTTGTTAGAGATGCCCTAATGTCACACATTATTGCAGACTTTAGTAAAAAAGCAGTCTTTTTTTGTGTTTTGACGTTTTATTTGACATTTATATCTAGCATAGGCCCAAAAGTGGTAAGTTGTTTTGCGGGTGCCTACTGTTTTTGGGTATAATGCGCGCACCTTAATTAAACTTTGTATGACTGCTATTTTAACTTCTATATATGACTGTGAGATGACCATGAGTGACAAGACTTCTTTAAGCTACAAAGATGCAGGCGTCGATATCGATGCAGGTGATGCATTGGTACAACGAATCAAATCCGTAGCAAAAGCCACTACTCGTCCCGAAGTGGTTGGTGGTCTTGGCGGCTTTGGTGCGCTGTGCCGCATCCCAACCGGTTACACCTCACCCCTCCTCGTCTCTGGCACTGATGGCGTTGGCACTAAGCTTAAACTGGCCTTGCAACTGAATCGTCATGACACTATTGGTATTGATCTGGTCGCCATGTGCGTCAACGATCTGCTGGTATGTGGGGCTGAGCCATTATTCTTTTTAGATTATTACGCGACAGGCAAGCTTGATGTCGACGTCGCAGCGACTGTAGTCACAGGTATTGGCGCAGGTTGCAAGCTTGCAAATTGTGCCCTTATCGGTGGCGAGACCGCTGAGATGCCAGGCATGTATCAAGACGATGATTATGACTTGGCTGGATTTTGTGTTGGCGTGGTTGAAGAAAGCGAGGTCATCACGGGTGAAAACGTTGCCGAGGGTGATGCGTTAATCGCTCTTGCATCGAGCGGCGCACACTCAAACGGTTATTCACTGGTGCGTAAGGTCGTTGAGGTCAGCGGTATCGATATCATTAGCAGCGATAAGCAACTAGATGGTCAATCTATCCAAGACGCACTGATGGCACCGACACGTATCTATGTCAAAGCCATTAAAGCGCTACAAGACACGCTTGGCAATCAAGCTTTGCATGCTATGTCTCATATCACAGGTGGCGGCTTGACTGATAATTTGCCACGCGTACTACCAGATCATCTCGCTGCTAGTATTGATACGAGTAGCTGGCAGTTCTCGGAGCTATTCACATGGTTACAGGCGCAAGGTAATATCAAGCAAAGCGAGATGTATCGCACCTTTAACTGCGGCGTTGGCTTCGTTATTGTAGTGCCAGCAGACAAAGCACAAGCGGCAATCAATACGCTAAATGATGCAGGTGAAAAAGCGTGGCAAATTGGTGAAATGATTAATCGTCAAGATGAAGCTGTGGTTTACAGATAATGTCTGATTTGAGAGTGAGTCAAGCAGCTAAGCCGTTGCGCGTTGCCGTACTGGTATCAGGTAGTGGCAGCAACTTACAGGTCTTGATAGATGCGATGATGGCTGGCGCGCTACCGATTGAGATAGTCGGCGTTATCAGTAACCGCGAGGATGCTTATGCAGTTACGCGTGCGACAGACGCTGATATCCCAGTAGCCGTATTGTCGCATGTTGCCAATGGCAAACGCATGGGCATCAAGACTTTTGAGAGCCATGCCAGTCGCCAAATTGCAGCGTGGCAACCTGACTTGATTGTGTTGGCTGGGTTTATGCGAGTGTTGAGTTCAGATTTTATCCAGCATTCTATCGCTCCAATGATTAATTTGCATCCCTCTTTACTTCCCGCTTATAAGGGTCTTGATACTCATAGTAGAGTTATCAGAGCTGGCGAGCGCTATCATGGCTGTAGTGTTCATGTTGTCACAGCAGAGCTTGATGCAGGTACTGTTTTGACCCAAGCTTTATTGGAAGTTAATCCCAAAGATACTGCTGATAGCTTGCAAAAACGTGTACAAAAACTTGAGCATCAACTGCTACCTTGGACACTACTGCTTATCGCTAAAGGAATACTGACCTTCGATAATGATTTGTTAAAAAATAATGACTATCTACCAGTGCTACCATTGACTCTGTACATTGACCAATAATCACAGTATATCTCTTAATATTATCCAACTTAAAAATGACACGTACACAAAAAGCCCAGTCGCTTAATATATAAGTGACTGGGCTTTGTATCGTTTGTTATTCAATCATCTTAGCTTTAAAGACCGTATAGGATCTTAGCTACTATGAATATGCAAACCTTTAATGTTTACAAACTCTTTGATACCAAAGCCGCCATGTTCGCGGCCATGACCTGAGTTTTTCACGCCACCGAACGGTAGTGCTGGATTTGCAAGACCATAACCATTGATATAGACCATACCGGTATCAAACTGCTCGCTTGCTAGACGAATAGCTTTATCTTCGTCTTTAGAGAAGATGGCGCCGCCTAAACCATAGCGACTGTCATTGGCAATACGCATAGCATCGTCTTGATCTTTGGCACGGATCAGTGAAGCGACTGGACCAAATAGCTCATCATCATAAGCCGGCTGACCTTCCTTTACGTTCTCTAAAATCGTAGCTGGATAGAAGTTACCTTTACCTTCTGGTAATTTACCACCAACTGAAATCGTAGCCCCTTTTTTGACACTCTCTTCGACTTGCTCGTGCAATTTCTCTTGCAAGTCTTTGCGTGCTAATGGGCCAATATCAGAGCTATCGTCCATAGGATCACCAGCTTTGGTGTTCGAAAACTTCTCAACAATACGATCGCGGAACTCATCATATAAACTATCAACAACGATGAAACGTTTCGCTGCAACACAAGTCTCACCATTGTTAATAAGACGCGCTTGCGTACAAGTCTCTACAGCAAGATCTAAATCAGCGTCTTCAAGAACAATAAAGGCGTCATTTGAGCCAAGCTCTAACACAACTTTTTTGAGGACTTTTGCCGCTTGTTGACCAACAACCTTACCTGCATTATCACTACCAGTGAGCGTCACACCGCGCACTTTATCATTACCAATCAGTTTTTCTGACTGATCATGGTCAATTAAGATGGTACGGAATAGATCGTTTGGCAGATCAGACTCATGAAAGATTTTTTCGATTAATAAGCCAGAGCCTGTCACATTAGCAGCATGCTTCAATAAAATACTGTTACCCGCCATCAAGTTAGCAATGGCATAACGGAATACTTGATAAGCTGGAAAGTTCCAAGGTTGCATACCATAAATAACACCGATCGGCTGATAAGTGACGATACCTTTTTTCATATTTTCGATATCGCGTACATCATCGGCAAGAGCGGTAACGCCTTTCTCTGCAGTATAGTCGCAAATTCCTATACACAAATCTACTTCGCTTAAACTTTGATTATAAAGCTTACCACGCTCTTCAGTCATCAGTTTTGATAATTCTTCTTTATATTTGGCTAAAGTTTCACCGATAGACTTAATTACTTTGGCACGCTCTTCATGACTCGTTTTACGCCATTCTAAAAAAGCTTCGTGCGAGGCTTCAACAATGTTGTTGACCTCATCGTTACTCATATAATTGTATTCTTTAATGTCTTCACCCGTTACTGGGTTTACCGTAGTAATATCTGCCATGATTTATGTCCTTCTTATTAATATGAATTTGTTGATGCAAATGCATCAAATTATCTTTTTTTGAATGCTATTTATTATTTAACACCAAATCATAGTAACAAACGTTTAGGCTTTTAATTTTACAAGATATGAAGTTATGTGTTCTAAATGTTAATGATGTGACTGATTTATAAAGAATAGCTTAATAGATTTCTATCGATATAATAGAAAGGCACAAGCAAAAAAGCCAGCACTATAAGTACTGGTTTTGGCTTGAGTGATAATCTAATATTAAAAGAGTTTATTAATCACAGGAATGTCCTGCTGCTGGCTTTCTTCATCAGCGACGACTTGGCGCGCCACATGCATGATCAGTTGACGTAACCAGCGATGGGCAGGATGATGCTGCAAAAGCGGTGACCATGCCATTGTGAGCTCAAATTCAGGAATAAAAAACGGTGGATCTTCCATAATAATACTATCGTTATTAGCTTGCATACGGGCGACGCGAGTAGGTAGCGTCGCTATGAGATCTTTATTGGCAGCGAGCATAGCGGGCATTTGATAGTGACGTGTAAAGACGCTAATTTGACGTTTTTGACCCAAGCGCTGAAGTGCCTGATCAATAGAACCAAGTCCGCCAGATTTTTCAGGATTCACGCCAAACCCTACGCCCATACCCGTTTTGGAGACCCAAACGTGCTGACCCTTTAGGTAGTTTTTGAGATTAAAGCGATTGGCATAAGGACTCTCTGATGACAACAGGCAGCTAAAGGTGTCACGCCATACGAGCACTTGATGAAAGCTTTGTGGTATCTCGTTAAAACGGTTAATAGCTAAATCGACGCGCCCCTGCTCCATATCCCGATAAGAGACGTCCGATGGCGTCAGAAAATCTAAGATGACATTAGGAGCCTCAGAGCGCAGTGCTTTGACCAGTCTAGGCACCAAAGTTGCCTCAGCATAATCTGAGGTCATAATTCGAAAAACTCTTGAGGTGCTATAAGGGCGAAACTCGGTACGCGGCTCGAGAACTTGGGTTAGATCTGCTAGTATCTCTCTGATGCGAGGTTGCAGCTCAAGCGCACGTTCTGTTGGCGTCATGCCCTCTGATGAGCGCACCAGCAAAGGATCATTAAACAGCTTACGCAATCGGCGCAATATGTTACTCATCGCAGGCTGCGTGATGCCCAACTGCTCAGCGGCTCGCGTGACGTTTTTTTCTCGAAGCAGTACATCTAGATGCACCAATAGATTTAAATCAACCCTTTGCAAATTCATACGTTTGTCTCTTTGCCTTAAACGTGCACCGCTCAAAAACGGGCGCTTAGTTATGCTGCTGATGTCTTAAAATCGGTTATTATCAAATTCAATAGATACGTCGATGCAAACACAATACTATTTATCTTATTTAAGTACATGATTTTATTATACTATAACTATATTGAATACCAAAGATAACGGTCATAAATTAGATAAATCTTGGTAAAATGGCTATAGTGAATGCCATTGAGGCCTTGAAGTATACAGCATAAGTGCTTTTAGTGCTTTTAGCGCAAGCTGACATACCTATATCAAAAGCAGGTTTATTAGACATTATCTGATTACTGCCACTAAGTATGACTACTAATAAGTATCTCAGTATAAACTTATCATTATATCATCAGATTTTGTTATCATTAAGCACAGGCTGCGATGCTCGTTTTATTTTGATGCTTAAAACAACGATCAAAATATAGTAACTAAAAATATAGTAACTTATAACGCTCGCTACCCTTTTTAATTTAGTTTTCGCAAGTTTTAATACCCCACCAAGGAGACAATAGATGTCAACTACTTATAAGTCAGCAATCGATTTAGTACGTGAACTTAAGCAAAAGCACGGTAACTGGCAGAACATCAGCGAGACTGATGCGGCCCGTATGATGGTTCAAAACCGTTTCAAAACAGGTTTGGACATCGCTAAGTACACCGCTGACATCATGCGTCAAGACATGGAAGATTATGACAATGACTCGTCTCAGTACACGCAGTCTTTAGGCGCTTGGCACGGTTTTGTGGCTCAGCAAACCATGTATGCTAAGAAAAAATACTTTGGCACGACGTCAAAAACTTATATCTACCTATCAGGCTGGATGGTTGCCGCCCTTCGCTCTGAGTTTGGTCCATTACCTGACCAATCTATGCACGAAAAAACGTCAGTACCTAAGCTTATCGAAGAGATCTACACTTTCCTTCGTCAAGCAGATGCCAAAGTATTAAACGACTATTTCCGTGAGCTAAATGCTGCCACCGAGGCGGGTCAAGACACCAAAGCTATTCAAGAGAAAATCGAAAACTTCGATTCACACGTTGTGCCAATCATCGCCGATATCGATGCCGGTTTCGGTAACGAAGAAGCGACTTACTTGCTCACTAAGCAAATGATTGAAGCGGGTGCCTGTGCTATCCAGATCGAAAACCAAGTATCTGATGCCAAGCAATGTGGTCACCAAGCGGGTAAAGTAACCGTACCACATGAAGACTTTATCTCTAAATTGAATGCAATTCGCTATGCATTCTTAGAGCTAGGTGTTGAAAACGGTATCATCGTTGCTCGTACCGATTCTGAAGGCGCATCACTCACGCAAAAAATCCCAGTATCTGAGGAGCCAGGTGATTTAGCTTCTAAATACATCGACTTTATCGAAATGGAAGAAGTCACTTTAGAGAACGCTAACGAGAACGACAGCTTGCTTAAGCACAACGGCAAACTAGTACGTCCTGTTCGTTTAGCAAATGGCTTGTATCAGTTCCGTGAAGACACGAACATCGATCGCGTCGTACTTGATTGCGTAACTGCTTTGCAAAATGGTGCTGATCTACTATGGATCGAGACACCTACGCCAAACGTTGAACACATCAAAATGATGGTTGATCGTATTAAAGAAGAAGAGCCAAAAGCGAAGCTGGTCTATAACAACAGCCCATCGTTCAACTGGACGCTCAACTTCCGTAAGCAGATCATCGCTCAGTGGGAAGAAGAAGGCAAAGACATCTCAGCTTACAATAAAGATGACTTAATGAGCGCTGATTATGACGGTTCTGAATTGGACGCTGCTGCTGATGAAGCCGCTAAAAACTTCCAAAAAGATGCGTCACGTGAAGCGGGTGTATTCCATCATCTAATCACTCTACCGACTTATCACACGACTGCTCTTAGCGTACATGAATTGGCTAAAGGCTACTTCGGTGAAGAAGGTATGCTTGCTTATGCCGCTGGCGTACAACGTAAAGAGATCCGCGAAGGCATCTCATGCGTGAAGCACCAAGCTATGGCGGGTTCTGACCTTGGTGATGATCACAAAGAGATCTTCTCAGGTGACAACGCTCTAAAAGCTGGTGGTGGCAAAAACACCATGAACCAGTTCGGCTAATCGCCAAACTTTAGAAACTGGGCTTTAAACGCTAAGCTCAATATCTAAAACTAAAAGCCGCTCTACTACACGTAGGGCGGCTTTTTTATTGCCAAAACGTCAAAACTTTACTTGTCATCAGCCGCCCTCTCTCATACGATGATTGTAATGTATGCCAAGCTTAGCAGGCAAAACTTACACAATATAGGAGAATATGATGCAAGAGATAGAATTGAAATTTCTAGTGCCAGAGTCGCGGCTTAAAGGTCTGATGCGTCAAACCAAGGTCAAATCCTCTAAACAAACGCATATGGCGGCTTATTATTTTGATACGCCAAAGCAACTACTGGCTCAAGCTGGTATTGGTCTACGTATTCGCTTAGAGGGTGACACTTGGGTTCAGACCATCAAAGCTGGCGGCGATGGTATTGCTGCGCGCACAGAGCACAATGCAATATTAGATAACGAGCAAGTCAATCTCATGCTCATGACAGATACGCTACTGCCTGATCTTAGCTTGTATCAAGACACTCCAATCGAACCTATACTGGCGGATTTTAATCTCAAAAAACTAAGTAAAAAGTTAACCTGTCAATACGTCACTGATGTTATGCGTATCACACGCCTGCTAGAAGGCACTAGCATCATAGAAGATGATAGTAAAAAAGAGGATGGCAATAAAACCGCTATTGAGCTTGCCTATGATTATGGTGAAATTATTAGCGGTACCAAAAAGCGCTACCCTATTCAGGAGATAGAGTTTGAACTGATATCAGGAGAAGTGGACTTTTTATTCGCTACTGCCAAGACATGGTGCAAACGCTATAAGCTGTGCCTATCAACAGTGACTAAAGCTGAGCGTGGCGGTTTATTAATTAACGAACAAGCGCACAGCCCAGCGGTCAAGACAGATTTTAAGCACTTCGATATCGATAAAGACACTAGCCTGCCTGTATTTGTACGCGCAGCAGTTCATAATTGTTTATTGCAGATACTACCGAACAGTAGCGCCATTGTGGCAGGTAGCGACGATGACGAGCATATTCTGCAACTGCGCATCGGTATTCATCGCTTACGAGTAGCGCTAAAATCATTTAAAAAATTCTCAGAACAAATCAACCCTGAATGGCAGCCTATCCTCAAGCAGACACAAAGACTTCTCGGTGAGTATCGCGACTTGACGAATCTAATCACGTATATCGAGCCTGCGCTTATTGAGCAAGGTGCGCCAAGCGTCGATTGGAGCACGCAAATCGACAAGATCAAAATCTCCCCTATTGACGCGGTGCGCGCTAACGACTTTCAGCTAACTTTACTTGAGCTCATTGCATTTACCATGAGCGATGCAAGCACTGATACCAAGACAAATAAGCTTGCGCGAGATAAACTCCCAAAAATACTATCCAAACGAGATAGTAAACGCTTAAAAGCAGAGCAAGATTTTAGAGAGTTAAGCGCTGGTAATTCAAATAACAGCGATATGGAGGCACTGCATAAAGTACGTCGCCGCCTCAAGGACTTACGTTATCTAAGCGCGTTTGCAGCGCCTTTGTATTCAAAAAAGAAAAGCGAGCGCTGGCTAAAGCGTCTAAAAAAAGCACAAAAGGCGCTAGGACAATATCACGACTACAGCCAGTATCAGCAGCGCTATCAACAAAAATCAGTGACAGACAGCCAAGCCTTGTATGGCGCAGGATGGTTCGCAGCTAAGCTTGCAAAGAGTCATAAACGCTGCAATAAGCGCCTATCTAAAGTTCGCGAGCAAACACCGTTTTGGTAGTATTTACATCAAAAAAGACAGCACTATGCAAATGAGCTGTCTTTTTTTGTTTGTTCAACGAGTCGAAGTTAGCTTGCTTTTAACCTTTAACCTTTAACCTTTGCTCTTAGCTTTCAACGATAGTGACAGGTGTACCTTCTTCTACCCAATCAAACAGCTCGATAACCTCATCACTACGCATGCGGATACAACCATGCGAGTATGGGATTCCCATAGGTTCGCTGTCAGGTGTACCATGAATATAGATATAACGATTAAATGTGTCGCAGCCGCCGTGCTCGTTATATCCTTTATTAACACCCTTTTCAAGACCTCTTAGCCATAAGATACGACTGAGTATCCAATCTCGGTTAGGATGCTGAGCGCCAAGACTCGACTCGTAAATCTCACCCGTAGGCACGCGACCGACAAATACGGTATTCTTAGAAGCCTTATCGCCGATTTTTTGAGCGATAATATGCTGACCCAGCGGTGTACAGCCACTGTCTTGCCGGCTACCAATACCACTCTTGGCTGTAGAGACTCTATACTGCTTAAGAACAGCTTCATCACAACATAACGCTAAAGTTTGCGCTTTAATATTGATCAAAATATGCTTGCTGGATTTATTATCCATAGTTGTGATCCTAAAATGTAGTAACACCACTTAAAAGAATGAACGTTTCAATTTAACAAAAAAACAAGTAGAAAAATCAGTTTTTGGATATGACGATAAAATCTGTAAGAGGGGATTGTATCAGGCTCTTTAGCACCGTAATATAGGTGTACATTTTTGATGCTAGCAGATTATGACGACTATTTCACCGACCAGCGTGTCGATGTATGATTTTCTATATCAAGATACGCAGCCCATAGTATCCTTGTTAGCCGATGCAGCAGCCCTGTCTATACCGCAAGCACGCCGCGCTACCACAGCAAGCCTGCAAGCCATTGTCAGCGCATTACTTGCCTATCATCAGCGTCACAGTAGTCAAGCCGTCAGCAAAAAGCTATTTGGACGTAGCGCGATAAAAGATCTGCGCCAACATAATGCCATGAGCTTTGAGACCATCAAAAGCGCGCTTTATCATCGTCACGATGTTACCGATACCCTTTTTTTAGATAGTGCCACTATCGAGCAAGCCTGTTCTCGTATCGCCGACGAGATCGATGCTAGTCCTATAAAGGTTAACACCCTACTGACTTCACTATGCGTCATCGCTATACGTGAGCTGGCTATTTTGTCAGAATATAGTCAATTAGATAGTGAGGAGCTAGATAAATGGTTTGCACTGCAGTCTCAGTTTTTGGCAGCAGCGCGTTTTGATCATACGCTTGAGCACAAAAACAACGTGCCAGCAGATTTGGCTGTATCCAATACTGAGGTCGTACAGGCTGAAATTGTGAGAACTGAGATTGTAACAACAAACAACATCTCACCTTTTGATAGCTATTGGTATCAGCTAACAGGCTTTGATAGTACTCAAGTGCATCCCGTACAGGACATGCAACAAGCGACGCCTAATTATTTAAAAGCGATTGGGCGCTCAGCCCAAAACATTCAGCGCGATCAGCATGATGACTTACTCATGTTCGAGCCTATGAGCGCTATTGCATTACCGCATCAGCGCTGGTTATTGCAGCTGGCAAAAATAGCTGATATCTATTTAAGTCGCAATCGTTTGCAGATTGCCTCAGAGCCCGCTAGTGCTCCTACGCCGCCACTTGTGAACCTAGCACTACTCGGTGGTAGTCTTGACAGTGCACAAGCCATTAGCGCTGATAGCACCGCGTCTTTTAAGTCGTACCCACTTTGGAAGAATCCTGTTATTTGGATTACTCTAGCAGTCATAGCTATCTTGAGCGTTTTGGCCATGATTAAGTATCAAGCAAAGCAGGCCGATCCTAGAACTAGTGTGACTCAAAAGGTTGTCCAAAAAGATAAGCGTGAGAGCGCCCAGCAACAAGAAGTTATAGAAGAAATAAGCAACAATGCGGAGCATTAGTCTTTTAAATAATAAAGGTAAGGAAGTTGTAAAGATAAAGAGGTTATAAAAGCTATAAAAAAAGAGACATCATATTTGATGCCTCTTTTTTATTGCTCTTTAGATTTTTATTGTTCTTTGATTGATATAGAGCTGCGTTATTTTGACAAATCACGACCACGGCTGGCTTCGATAGCCAAACGTAGACCATTTAGACGGATAAAGCCCTCAGCATCTTTTTGATCATACGCGCCTGCATCATCTTCAAAAGTAGCAATTTTTTCATCAAATAAGGAATCATCCGACTTACGACCGACTACGCTCACGCAGCCTTTGTATAGTTTGACGCGTACGGTACCGTTGACATATTCTTGTGATTTGTCAATCATAGCTTGTAGCATCATACGCTCAGGGCTAAACCAATACCCATTATAGATAATCTTAGCGTAGCGCGGCATCAGCTCATCTTTTAGATGCGCCGCCTCACGATCTAGCGTTAATGACTCAATACCGCGGTGTGCTTTTAGCATGATCGTACCCGCTGGTGTCTCATAGCAGCCGCGTGACTTCATACCGACGTAGCGGTTTTCGACAATATCTAAGCGCCCAATACCGTGCTTGCCACCAATATCGTTAAGCTTAATCATCACCTTATAAGGCTTTAGCGCTTCGCCATCGATTGCAACGATATCACCTTTTTCATATTCTAACTCTAAATACTGAGCCTCATCAGGCGCGTTCTCTGGACTGACTGACCAGCGCCACATATCTTCTTCTGCTTCAGCATACGGATCTTCTAGGATACCGCCCTCATAAGAGATGTGTAGCAAGTTGGCGTCCATTGAATAAGGCGACTTGGTCTTGTTGCCTGCATAGTCGATAGCGATGTCATGCTCTTTGGCATAGTCCATCAAGCTTTCGCGGCTCGACAAATCCCACTCACGCCAAGGAGCAATCGTTACCACATCTGGTGATAAAGCCACCGCACCAAGCTCAAAGCGTACTTGATCATTGCCTTTACCCGTTGCTCCATGGCTTATGGCGTCAGCACTGTGTTCTTTGGCAATTTCAACCAAACGCTTGGCAATTAGTGGACGCGCAATAGAAGTACCTAATAAGTACTCGCCCTCATAAATCGCGTTGGCGCGGAACATCGGGAACACATAATCACGAGCGAACTCTTCACGTAGATCCTCGATATGGATGTGTTTAATACCCATCGCTTGTGCTTTGGCGCGAGCTGGCTCAACCTCTTCGCCCTGACCGATGTCAGCGGTAAAGGTAATGACCTCAGCGTCGTAAGTCTCTTGTAGCCACTTGGCGATGATTGAGGTATCAAGACCACCTGAGTAGGCGAGTACAATTTTATTAATATTTTTGGGATCAAGCTGAGCCATAAATAACTCCTGTTATGATAAGTTGATAATACAAAAGAGTGCTAATAAACATTAAGCGGTCAATAAGACGCTCAGTGTACATCATATTTACTATAGGCAAAAGTATCACTACGCCAAACCGCCCTTTATGTATGGATTCATCTTTAAATTTAACAATTGCAGGAACAGCGGGTTCAATAAATTAGGCATAGAGGCGACGTGCATATTCAGTCAAGCTAGCAAATCTGTTACTATGACCACAGCCAAATACGATCAACAATCACCCTCCTCAATCTTTACATCTAATAATAGAGTGCTATGAACCCGACTACTGATTCGACAACACAAATTACTATTTTGCAGCCAGATGATTGGCATATTCATCTACGTGATAATCAAGCGCTAGCGACAACTGTCGCTCATGCAGCTAAGAGTTTTAACCGCGTCATCTGCATGCCAAACTTAGTACCACCAATCAAAACCTTTGACGAGGCTCGTAATTATCGCGCTCGTATTCTCAGGCATCTAGAAGAGAGTAACCTTGTAGCTGAGCGCAAAACTGGCTTTGACCCGCGTATGACGCTATATTTGACAGACCATACTAGCGTACAAGATATCGAAAACGCAGCAAAATCTGGCATCGTCGAGGCGGTCAAACTCTATCCCGCTGGAGCGACGACCAACTCTGCAGATGGTGTTACAGATATCAATGGTCTGGTAGATGTTTTTGAAGCGCTAGAAAAACACGATCTGCCGCTACTTATGCATGGCGAAGTCACACACGACCATGTTGATATTTTTGATCGTGAAAAACGCTTTTTAGATGATGTCTTAGCGCAAATTATCGTAAAATTTCCAACGCTAAAAATCGTACTAGAGCATATCACGACCAGTGATGCCGCTGATTTTGTACTGTCACAAGGCAACCAGATTGCAGCGACAATTACCCCGCAGCATCTCATGTTTAATCGCAACCATTTACTGCTTGGTGGTATCAAGCCGCATTTTTACTGCTTACCTATCCTCAAGCGCGAAAAACATCAAAAGGTGCTACTCGACGTGGCGACCAGTGGTAATCCCAAGTTCTTTTTGGGTACAGATTCAGCGCCGCATGCTACTGATCAAAAAGAAAACGCTTGCGGCTGCGCGGGTTGTTATAGCTCAGCGATCGCCATGCCTTTGTACGCCACTGCTTTTGATAGTGTCGGTAAGATAGATAAATTAGAAGGCTTTGCCAGTCGTTTTGGGCCACAGTTCTATGGCTTGCCTGTGAATGAGAGTACTATTACTTTGGTAAAAACCCCAATGCAAGTGCCCAGTGACTACCCTTACTTTGATGGCTCAACTTTAACGCCGCTCATGGCGGGTGAAACCCTGCCTTGGTCGCTAAAAGTTTAACACCACCCCTTATAACAAGTGATACAACCTGATATGACCATTCAAAGTAATACAAGCCATAATACAAATGTAGCTGTAGTAGACAAGGATATTATCGATACGACGACCGATATAAAACCAGTGGGTGACCAAACAGATGATCATACCACTAACATTCCAGCGCCAATGACCTTAAAAGAGCGCTTTCGTAAGTTCTTACCAGTCGTCGTCGATGTCGAAACTGCAGGATTCAACGCGCAAACTGACGCCCTGTTAGAGATCGCTTGTATTCCTATCTTGATGAATGAGCAAGGGGTATTTTATCCTGGCGCGGCGCTGAACGCTCATATTGAGCCTTTTGAAGGGGCAAACTTAGAGCCGCGCGCGCTGGATTTTACGGGTATAGACCCAAACAACCCAATGCGTAAAGCTATTGCAGAAGATGAAAAAACTGCTCTGCGACGAATATTTAAGGGTCTAAAAGAAGTGCGAAAAGCTGAGGACTGCCGCCAGTGCGTGCTAATCGGTCACAATGCACACTTTGATTTGAACTTTTTGAACGCTGCAGTTGTGCGTACCAATAGCAAAAACCACAACCCCTTTCATCAGTTTTCAGTGTTTGATACGGTGACACTCGCAGCGGTTGCTTTTGGTCAGACAGTACTCGCCCGCGCTTGCAAGGCGGCGGGGCTTGAGTTTGACGGTAATGATGCCCATTCGGCGCTATATGATACCCAAAAAACAGCCGAGCTATTCTGTCATATTCTCAATCACTACCCTATGCTGCCCAATGCATTATACGCAGAACCTACAGACACTCACATAGAAGCTGATGCTAACAAACATAAGTAACATGTAACTTTAGTTTGCCAGCACTGGTTTATCGCTCAAAGTTAATAGATACTAATAAGACAGCGACTAATTTTAAGGTTAGGTATATGCCTTTTATAGCGCTTTAGTATTTATTTTGTACTTTGACATCTTGGTATGTGATTGGTGAAGATATGGCTATTGATAGCTAGCATAACCTAAAGACATCCCTTAGATGAGCTAAGTCATCAACATAACCTCAGTGATTTGTAATTGAAAGTGCTAGGTTTACTAAGAGGGATTTGGTTATGGAACCACATTACATGGTATGGGGCACTATCTTTGGCTATATGGCACTTGCTTTGACGATTAGTGCTATTACCTCACTATGGATTCGCTACCATCTCAAACGTAAAAATCTACATCCAAGACGTGCACTCAAAAAAAGATATTTGATGTTGAAAAAACGTCGAAAAAGGCTTGACAGTAAGCATCGACGCTATTAGAATATGCACCACTTCGGCATAAATGGTGAAAGCAGCTGAAGACGTAGTACCTAGTCCCCATCGTCTAGAGGCCTAGGACACCGCCCTTTCACGGCGGTAACGGGGGTTCGAATCCCCCTGGGGACGCCATATATAAATGCTTTGGCATTTCAAAACCTTCAAACTCTATGATAGAGCTTGAAGGTTTTTTTATGTTTTTGTGTTTGCAAAACTGCTCGTATATCCCTCATACCTAAGGCATAAAAAAGCTGACAACAAGTGCCAGCTTTTATTAAACTTTAGGTTTTAGATTTTATCCGCCATAAGTAGCCAAGGTATAGTCATAATGATTAATAAGGCTAGTACAAATTGAATTAAAAAGAAAGCTTGGTGTTCACCGACAACTTTGCTGAGTGTCACGCCAAGCGCACTATATTTAATAGGCTGAGTATCAGACTCACCTTTTTGATCAATATCGTCATATAAATGATGCAATACCTCTAAGAACTGTAAGTATTCATCACAATTCCAACTATAAGGTTTAAAAGGCATTAATGCCTTGATTCTCATATCCTTAACCATACAGCGCTCAAGTACAATTGAGCGTAACGACCATCCAGAAAAATGACGCTCATCAAGTTCTGAGAAGTCTAGTATCTTTAAATCTTTGTGACGATCATCTAATAGTAAGCGGTTTTTTAGGTTTGTCAGGTCTTGCTCGCGACCTTCGACACACTGAAAAAAGTAGCCATTGCCGTAACAAAGGATACCCGTAATATCGTTATTGTAATTGTTCTGTGTCGCTAATTTTGCAATATCATTGAGTGTGCTAGAACCTACAAGTCCAGCAGTAGTAATGCGGCTGATGTAAACCAGTTGGTAAAGATCTTTGGTATCTGAATTTGTCATAGCATGCACAGGTGACAATCAGCCTCTCCTTATTATTATACGGTTTGTAAATCAATAACTACTAAAACTAGTCTTATACTATTGATTTAATTTGTTTTATATTTATTGTATTAAGATGGTTACATCATAGGCTAATTGCGTACCAATAGCAAAACATAATTTCTCTGACTAGTCAGAATTATAATTATTAGTTATTGACAATTATATATCAAATATTGAATATATAGATGAGAGTTGTTTTTATTTACGCTCTCCACCCTACATTTTGCGGTAGCTCATCAAATTATTTTTGTGACTGTATTAAAGATAAAATGAGTAGCTCATCATCGGCGTAGGTCAGTTTGATGTTTTGCCGACTACCAGTAACAAGTCTTATTGGTAAGGTTAGATACTCAAAAGCACTGGCTTCATCAGTGATACTCAAATGTTGCAGTGCCACATGCTCAAGTACTTTTGTGAGCGCTCCTGCACGAAAGACTTGCGGGGTTTGTGCTTGCCACATGCCCTCTCGATCAACAGTATGAGAGACGTAGCACCGTGAGGTATCGTCCTGCTGCGCTTGCTTTAGAGTATCCGCTACTGGTGCTGCTAAAATAGCGCCATAAGGTTCAAGCTTGGCCGCCGCAATAACCTCATCTATATCTGCTAAAGGCACAGTAGGACGTGCTGCGTCGTGAATAAGAATCAAATCATCATCACTTGCGCCTTTACTCATGATGGCCTCTATCCCTGCGCTGACGGATTGCCAACGCTCAGTACCACCAGTGGCGTAGAAAACAGGCATTGCAAATTTTAGATTTTGCGCTGTATTATCATCTGCTGCCACAACGAGCAAACACTCGGTAATCTGCTCGCTTTGAGCTAATCTCCCAACACTATGCTGCAATAGAGTCTGATTGCCGAGAATAGTATATTGCTTAGGTACAGACGCACCAAAGCGGCTGCCGCGACCAGCAGCGACAATCATTGCATGCAATTTAGGGGTTTTATTCATGTGAGAGGTTCGTGATAAAAAAAGGGCTCGTACTAATGATAAGTTATAGCATCGCCATATGCTATGTTATTGACTATGCGTTGTTGGTGCAGTAGATATTTGAACAAAGGTTTCATTGGGTTTGATCAACCCCAAATCTAGCCGCGCGTGTTCCTCTACGGCCTCAAGTCCATTTTTTAAATCGCTTACGTCAGTGCGTAGTAAGTTATTGGCTGCAACTTGGTTGTCATTGAGCTGCTGCTGATTATCAATCTGGGCACTGAGCTTACTATGCTCAAATCGACCGTTTTCACCCAGCCAATATTGATATTGCAGGCCCATCAACACAGCAACTGCAAAAGCTAATAGTATAAACTGGCTAAAGTATTTCATAGTAGACGCGCAAAATATAAGGATACTAAGTACAAATAAAAAGCAGTATGTCATTGGGTACAAAATCACACACTGCTTTGTTTGAATGGTTTTAACCGCGTAAACCGATGAACTCATCAGCGCCGCGATAGCTGGCACGAATTTGCTGCTCTATACGCAAAAGCTGGTTGTATTTAGCAACGCGATCTGAACGGCACAAGGAGCCTGTCTTAATTTGACCTGCTGCGGTACCTACGGCAAGATCAGCAATCGTGCTATCTTCAGTCTCACCTGAGCGGTGCGAGATAATCGTGGCGTAGCCGTTTTTCTTCGCTAAATAAATAGCATCAAGCGTCTCTGATAGGGTGCCAATTTGGTTAAACTTAATCAAAATAGCATTAGCAATATGCTTATCGATGCCTTCTTGCAAAATAGCAGGATTGGTCACAAATAAATCATCGCCGACCAGTTGTACTTTATCCCCGATTTGCTCGGTTAGATATTTCCAGCCCTCCCAATCGGACTCATCTAAACCATCCTCGATAGAAATGATGGGATACTGGCGAGTAAGACCAACGAGGTAATCGGAAAACCCTTGGTTATCAAAGGACTTGTTGCCCTCGCCTGCCAAGACATATTTACCGTCTTTATAAAACTCAGTAGCGGCGCAGTCGAGCGCTAGGTAAATGTCTTTGCCTGCGCTATAACCTACTTGCTCAATCGCTTGCATAATGACAGTAATGGCTTCTTCATTGCTACGCAGATCAGGAGCAAAGCCGCCTTCATCACCCACAGCAGTATTTAAGCCTTGTGATCTAAGCACCGACCTTAAGCTATGAAAAATCTCGGTACCGGCACGCAATGCTTCTGAAAAACTGATAAAGCCCACAGGCTCAATCATAAACTCTTGGATATCAACCGTATTGTCCGCATGCTCGCCACCATTGATGATATTCATCATAGGTACCGGCATCGTCAGCGACGTCTGATTGCGCAGATTAGCGATGTACTGATGTAGCGGTAAGCTTTGCGCCTTTGCAGCAGCTTTGGCAACAGCAAGAGACACTGCGAGCATAGCATTAGCGCCCAAGTTGTCCTTGTTTTCGGTACCATCAAGAGCAATCATTGCATCATCAATCGCTTGCTGCTCGGTGACGTCTTTGTCCATCAAAGCACTACGAATTTGACTGTTGACGTTAGCCACTGCTTTTTTGACGCCGCGACCCATATAACGATCCTTGTCGCCATCACGTAGTTCAAGCGCTTCACGTGAGCCTGTTGACGCGCCACTTGGTGCAGCAGCGCGACCAATAGTCCCATCAGCTAAGATCACATCAGCTTCAATCGTTGGGTTACCTCGTGAGTCCAAAATTTCACGAGCGCGGATGTCTTTGATAGCGATATCGTTAGTGGTTTCTTCAGCGTACATAATGTCTAATCGTTCCTTTGGTCATGCCAAGTTTGTGGGATAAAAAGGGCAAGCTATAAACAAAAATAAATTTGGTGATAATGCTTGGCATCATAGCATAAATTTTGTCAAACATCGCCCATCTTCGAGACAACAATAAGCGATTCATCGCGTCAGTTAGAGCGCGAAACTACATGATAAACAAATAAGATTTTATGATTGCAAATGTTAAGCATCTATCACTTTTGGTTTGCTAGTA
Source organism: uncultured Psychrobacter sp. (assembly GCA_947495055.1). Lineage (GTDB taxonomy): Bacteria > Pseudomonadota > Gammaproteobacteria > Pseudomonadales > Moraxellaceae > Psychrobacter. The sequence goes on from CANLXO010000001.1 coordinate 217,921, forward strand.
TTCACCTTAGCACTAGCATCCGATACCGTATTAGTCAGCTCAACCTCAGTTTTAAAGCGTGTTAAGCGTAGCGCGTTCATCAAGACTGATATGGAGCTCAGTGCCATCGCCGCGGCTGCTATCATCGGGTTCAAAAACCCAAAAGCGGCCAGAGGAATACCCAAGCAATTATAAATAAAGGCAAAAAATAGGTTCTGTTTGATATTACGAACCGTTGCTTGCGCGATCTTTTGCGCCGCATCAATATGCATGAGCGACTCGCCCATCAAACGTGCGGACGCACTATGCTGCGCCACATCAGTACCCTCAAACATCGCAAAGCTAGCATCAGCGGTCGCCATAGCGGGTGCATCGTTGACGCCATCACCTGCCATCGCTACTTTGTGACCTGCTGCTTGGAGTTTGGAGATTTGACTGGCTTTATCACGCGGGCTCATAGCGCCATACGCTTTGGTGATACCCAGTTGTCCTGCCACATGATCGACCACAGACTGCTTATCACCGCTCATTAGCACTACATCAATATCAGCTGCTTGTAAGGTAGCAATCGCCTGCGGCGTATCGTCTTTTAGATCGTCAGCTAGTGCAAAAGCGCCAAGCGGCTTATCATTGATACTTACGGCAACCGTACTAGCGATACTCCAAACTTTGGGCATATGCTTAGGTAAATTTAACTCAGCGAACGCCGCTGTCCCTACCTTGATGAGTCCTAAACCTGCAATAGTGGCTTGGATACCTGCGCCTTTGACTACGCTGATGTCGGTTACCTCTAGTAGGGGCAAATTGCGCTCTGTAGCAGCATTAATAAGCGCCGTCGCTAATGGATGACTGGCATGAGCCTCTACGCTCGCCGCAAGCTGTAACACATCATCGACATTGAGTGATTTATCGACCATGACTTTATCGACGATGACGGGCTTACCTATCGTTAACGTGCCTGTCTTATCCAGTACGACCGTGTCTATGTCACCCGCCGCCTCCAGACTTTGCGCGTCTTTGAACCAGACGCCATGACGCGCCGCGACTCCCATACCTGCCATGATAGCAGCGGGCGTGGCAAGGCCTAACGCACAAGGACAAGCGATGACCAATACGGATACCGCATGCATAAGTGCCGTATCGACCCTACCCGTGAACCACCACGTCAGCGCAAAAGTCGCAACGGCAATGGCCACTACGACGGGCACAAAAATAGCGGTGACTCTATCGGCAAGGCGCGCCAGCTTGGCCTTTGAGCCTTGGGCGTCGCTGAGCGCTTGTACCATATCGCCAAGCTTAGTATCACTGCCTTTGGCGCTGACACGGTACAGCAAGCTACCATTCTCAACGAGCGCACCTGCCAGTAGCGTATCGTTAACGTCTTTTTTGAGCGGTACCGACTCCCCTGTCAAATGACCTTCAACGCACCAGCCACTACCGTCAACAACAGTGCCATCGGTTGCCACGCGGCTACCTTGCTTAGCCCGCAAGATATCACCAATTTGCACGTCTTTTAGAGCAACATTGTGAAAATCGCCATTGGGCTGCTCTAATTCAACTTCATCTGGGGTGAGCGATAGCAGTAAATCAATACTGTTTAGACTTCTCTTTTTGGTGCGCTCTTCTAGATATTTACCTGTACGTACAAAGGCAATGACCATGACTCCGGCTTCAAAATAAACACCAGGGCCATGACCTTCAATAGACAAAAGACTAGCCAAACTGCCATCACCGTGCGTCAACCACAGATAAGTAGAATACGCCCAAATGGTCACCGTACCGATGACCACGAGTACATCCATGTTGGCAAGACCACCCTTAACAGATGCCCACGCGCTACTATAAAAAGGCAGTGCCAAACCGAACTGAACGATCGTCGCCAAGACAAACTGTATCCATACTGGCGGCATCCACGCCATACCTTGTCCTACAAGCATACCTGCCATACCCACCAAAAACGGCACCAGACATATCCAAAGCGCAATCAGTCGCCATGGTCTTTTGGTTGCCGTATCCTCATCGTTTTGCGCAAACAGCGAGTCACCAGCTTGCAGGTTGGCGACAAAGCCTGTTTTATTGACCCACTCTGTGACTTGCTCTGGTGTGGTCTCGCTAGGGTTGTAGTCAACATTGGCAGTCTCACCTGCGAAGTTGACGCTCACCTCATAGATAGAGGGCTTTTTATTGAGCACTTTTTCAATACGCGAGGCACAGGCTTGGCACGACATACCGTCAATCGCCAATTGCAAATGCGCACGTTGCGGCGCTTGCTGAGTGTTTGACTCAACATCGGTGTTAACCTCATTGCTGACCTTGTTGGCAGTACCAGCATCATAGTTAGAATCAGTCGCGGCGCTAGAATCAGTCATAGATAAAACTCAAAATACGATGGATAGGGATACAATTTTTAGCAATGCATTTTATTATACTAAAAAACATACTATAGTAATGAGATGGTTGCTATTACCGCTAATGCAAGTGATTAAGCGGTTATCAGTAGTGAATAGCCTTGCTACCACTCAGTAATGAGACTGCCATTAAAAAAACCAGCCATGATAGCTGGTTTTGAGATCGTACTCTAAAATTATGAGTTAGCGACTTCGGCATCAAAACCGCCTTCAGTAATGACTGCAGCGATCTCGTCCGCGCTGGTCATAGTGTCATCAAAAGTAACGGTCGCCTGATTGGTTGGTAGCTCAACCGTCATGCTGATGAGACCTTCAAGCTCGGTGGTCACGCCGTGTACACTCTCTACGCATTTGTCACAAGTCATACCGTCAATCTTAATAATTCTAGTTTGATGTGCCATGCTAGGCTCCTTTATTAGATCAAATTAATGTTAATTATAAGCTTGGAATAAGCTAATACCTTTATACCCTAAGCGATATAAGTACCAACATCAACTCAGTTTGGTAAAGAAGTTCGCGACTACTCATGATTAAAATTTAATTGTCAGGGTTTTGCGGCGCGTCAATCGGAAATGGCTGCGTCACATAATCGACCATACTAATCGCTGCGGTGAACGCATGAATGCTGGTATCGGTATCGTCATAGCGGATAAGCGCTGTATTAGTATCCGCATCAAGCTCTACCGCAACGACGCCAGTTATATTCTGTAGCGCAGTCATCACACTATCCAAACCCTCAGCATCATCGATATTCTCAATGCTGACCTTTGCCATCTTAATCGCCATTGCCTTATCCTTTTATTACAAATTTAGCTACTCTGTTGCTCTCACCCTTGTTTAATGAGTATCTAACACCGCAAAGCTTTTTACCAGATCATCGATCTGCTTGAGCTGGCTTAAAAAAGGTTCAAGCTGACTGGTTCTGAGCGCGCATGGGCCATCACACTTCGCAGTTTCTGGATTAGGATGCGCTTCCAAAAACAGCCCTGCTAGTCCCGTTGCCATGCCAGCACGCGCAAGCGTCGTTATTTGCTCGCGGCGCCCGCCTGCGCTATCACTACGAGCGCCTGGCTGCTGTAAGCTATGCGTCACATCAAAGAACACTGGCACATTCATCTGCTTCATCGTATCAAAGCCGAGCATGTCGACAACCAGATTATTATAGCCAAAAGCACTTCCACGCTCACATAAGATGAGGGTGTCGTTGCCCGCCTCTAAGCACTTATTCATAATATGACGCATCTCATGCGGCGCTAAGAACTGGGCTTTTTTGATATTGATAATCGCGCCTGTCTTTGCCATAGACTCCACCAGATCCGTCTGACGGGATAAAAACGCAGGCAGCTGGATAATATCAGATACCTCAGCGACGGGCTGCGCTTGATACGGCTCGTGCACATCAGTGATGATTGGCACTTGGAACGTCTCTTTAATTTGTCCGAGCCAATCGATACCCTTTTCAAGTCCTGGCCCTCGATATGAGTGTAGGCTTGAGCGATTGGCTTTATCAAAGCTGGCTTTAAACACATAGCCGATGCCCAGACGCTCACATATCTCGATGTATTGTTCAGCGATCTCAAACGCCATCTCTTTTGATTCAAGGACATTCATCCCACCAAAAAGTACAAACGGCTGATCGTTGCCAATATTGATAATTTTGCTATTAGGGGTCTTTAGCTCAATATGTGACTGCGCCTGTAATACATTATCCATTATTCGTTTTCCTATTTATTGTTATCAACAATTTATGTTAAGACTTATCGCTATTGTAACCGATACAACGATAAAGAAAAGTCCACGAACGTAATCGTCTCTCTCGCTATTTTCAGCTCATAATTCAACCTAGTTCATTATTTGATAAAGATTGAGGGCTAAACGTCTCAATCGGATATAAAAAAAGACCAATCCGTAGATTAGTCTTTTATTGGCTAAAGTTTAAAACAATTGCTATAGCTTATTTATCATTATAATTCTTTGCCGCTTTGACAAAGCTATTAAACAGCGGATGACCACCGCGTGGCGAGCTAGTAAATTCAGGATGGAACTGTACCGCGATAAACCAAGGGTGCTCGCTGATCTCAACCGACTCGACCAGATGCTGCTTGGCAGAGTAGCCTGATATCATCATGCCCGCTTGCTCTAGTGGCTCAATATAGCGATTGTTCATCTCATAACGATGACGGTGACGCTCGGTGATATTGTTAGCGCCGTATATTTGCGCAAGCTTACTACCTGCGACCAGCTCCGCTTGCTGCGCGCCTAAGCGCATCGTACCGCCAAGATCTGAATCATCACTACGAATCTGTAGCTCACCGCGCTCGTCTAACCACTCGGTAATCAGACCAATAATAGGTTCTGCCGTTTTGCGATCAAATTCTGACGAATTAGCATCAATACCTAGCACATTACGCGCATACTCAATCACTGCCAGCTGCATCCCTAAGCAAATCCCAATATACGGGATGTTGTTTTCGCGGGCGTAAGTAATGGCTTTTATCTTACCCATTGTACCGCGCTCACCGAAGCCACCTGGGACTAAAATGCCATCAGCCTCACCTAGGCGCGCGTATAGAGCATTGTCGCTCTCTAGATGTTCAGCATCGATATAGTCAATGACGACTTTGGTCTGATGAGTGATGCCAGCGTGAAGCAGTGCCTCATTAATCGACTTATAGGCATCAGGTAGCTCAACATACTTACCGACCATAGCAACAGTGACCGTGGATACAGGATTGAGCTGCGCTTTAACGACTTTATCCCAATCGCTCAAATCGGCTTCTGGCACGTCTAAACCAAAACGCTCACAAATCAAATCATCAAGATCTTGCTCATAAAGCGTACGAGGTATCTGATAGATACTTTGTGCATCTTCACACATGATAACCGCACGCTCCTCCACGTTGGTAAATAACGCAATCTTACGGCGGTTGTCTTGAGAGATATGGTGATCAGAGCGGCAGATTAAGATATCAGGTTGCAAACCAATAGAGCGCAGCTCTTTGACCGAATGCTGAGTCGGTTTGGTCTTGGTCTCGCCAGCACTGGCAATATAAGGTACTAGTGTCAAATGCATCAGCATGGCTCTATTGCGGCCCAGCTCGACTTGCATCTGACGCACGGCTTCCATAAAGGGCAGTGATTCGATATCACCAACCGTACCACCAATCTCGATAATGGCGATATCGTAGCCCTCACCGCTGGCTAGAATTTTACTTTTGATCTCATCAGTAATATGCGGAATGACCTGTACCGTGCCGCCTAAATACTCACCGCGGCGCTCTTTATTAAGGACGTTTTGGTAGATACGGCCACTGGTGAAATTATTGCTCTTACTCATCTTTGAGTGACGCAGAAAACGCTCGTAGTAGCCCAAATCCAAATCTGTCTCAGCGCCGTCTTCGGTGACAAATACCTCGCCATGCTGGAAGGGACTCATAGTACCGGGATCGACGTTGATATACGGATCCATCTTGGTCATGGTTACAGAGACGCCGCGCGCTTCTAATATGGCGGCTAAGGAAGCAGCGGTGATTCCTTTTCCTAGTGAGGACACGACCCCACCGGTCACAAATATAAATTTGGTCATAGTACTCATCAATAATTGGTAAAGAAGGATTTTACTAAAAATACGCCATGAAATATAGAGCAAAAGCAAAACTCGCTCAAATCTCTCATTTTGGGCAATGAGATTAAAACAAATACTCAAGACCGCCGCCAATGACTAAGACCTCAATATCAGCGACGCCGCGGCTTTGATTCACAAGATCAGTATAGTCCGCTGAGTTTTTGCCGATGTAAGCATGAGCGATGATATTGTCTCTAAAATCATACTCACCACCAAGCACCAGCTGTTTGGATTTATTATTACCAATACCATTTAGGTTGTCTGTCTGGTTGTACTGCAGATATACGCTAGTAGGACGCGCAAAATTATCTAGTGATGCCTTAGCGCTCGCAATCAACCCTTTTTCTTTTTTAGACCCTCTAAAATTATAATCCGCTTGCTGGTATAGCAGCCCCATTGTGAGCGGCGCTGGTATATCAATATATTCATCTAGATCTACCGTCAGCGTAGCGCGTATGACCTCACCGCTATAGTCGAGACTTTGCTCATCATCACCGTCAGTAACTTCACTTGAGGCATTAATACTACCGCGTACCTCGATATCCTGACTGTAGGTCACGCCAGCTCTAATACCGTCTTTATCATAAGTTAAAGACGCCCCAAAACCATCATCACGCCCTATGCTCTGGCTTTCATTAGTTGCATACTGCGCCACTAGGTTAAAATGCTTGTAAGTTGGAGCTATCCATATGACTGAATTGTCTTTGCGCGTGTAGTCAATCATATTAAGCGCTGAGACGAGCTCATCAGAACCCAGCTTAGTTTTGCCCAAATTATCCCAATAAGCTCTGGTGACGACAGGCTCATAAGCATAACTTAAAATAGAGGAGTTGCGACCAAAACGAAATTCGCCAACACCTTTACCCTTGAGACCTAAATAGGTATCTCGGCTCAACAGATTGCGGCTGCCCTCACCATCAAAATCAACGCCATATTCCAGCTGATAAATGATGCTCGTATTGTCTGTTATCGCCTCAGATCCTCTAAATCCAAGTCTCGAAGAGTTTGAGTTGACTTGTAATGAGCCACTATCGGATAAATCAGAGACATCACTACGATGACTGTAGTCTGCTTGACTATCAACGTAATCGGCCGTGACAAAAGCTTTGCCGTAGATCTCTGGCACGGCATAAGTTGTTGTCATAGGTAAACTGATAATCGACGCGGCGATGAGTCGCTTATTCATAACATATCTCTACTTATTTATTAAAATGTTGACTGATAGCTATGCAAACCATTCTTAAAATCGATAGTTTAAGCTTACCTATTCCTAGAGATTAAATAAAGCAAACAAAAAACTCACCCCGAAGGATGAGTTCTTAATAAACCATGTCTTGCATTTAGATTAGAATAAGTATTCTAGACCAGCACCGATAGCAAGAACGTTTGCATCACCGCTACCACGAACACTAACAACTTCACCATTATCACCGTCTACATCTTCACGGGTAAAGAATCTATCATTGTCTAAATCAGCAGAGTTATAACCAGCGTAAGCATGCGCAATCATATTGTCTTTAAAGAAGTACTGACCACCAACCACAAACTGGTCAGAGTCATTGCCGTCAAGACCACTTAAGCTATCTGTTTTATTGTACTGCGCATAAATAGCTGCTGGACGAGCAAAGTTATCTAGACCCATTTTGGCACTAACGATTAGGCCGTCTTCTTCACCAAGACCATCATAATCAGCTTGCTGGTATAGCAGTCCCATTGTAATTGGCATAGTAATGTAGTTACTTAGATCTAAACTTGCGGTACCACGCAGGATGTCTCCATTGATGGTCATGTCTTTATCATAAGCCACACCAACCGTAAAGCCTGTGCCTGGGTTGTAGTTCAATGAAGCTCCGTAACCTTCGTCACGATCATCGCTATCAGAGACAAAAGTCTCATCAGCACCGTACTGTAGTACTAAGTCTAATGGTAAGTCATTGTACTTAGGCGCAAACCACATGATAGAGTTGTTAATACGGCCGCCATCAGTCATAGTCAACGCTTCAGCAACGGTTCCGCCATTAATACTACTGGCACCAATGTTATCCCAATAGCCTTTGGTCACTAGTACGTTATCAAGAACATAATCGGTTACTGAGTAGTTGCGACCAAAACGGAATTGACCGTATTGCTCATTAGCTAGGCCAAGATAAGTATCACGGCTTTTGAAGCCAATGTTGTCATCGCCGCTATCATCGATGTTGATAGCGTATTCTAACTGATAAATGACATCAGTATTGGCAGTGATGGCCTCAGAGCCTTTAAAGCCTAAACGTGAGATGTTTGAGTTCACTTGCAATGAATCACTATCGTTATTGATTCTTTGTATATCGCCGTCAAAATCAGTGTCTACAGTCTCTTCAACGTCAAGCTCAGCGTTGACATAATCGGTAGTGAGGAAGGCTTTACCGTATAAAGTAGGTGCAGCATTAGCAGCTGATACAGACAGTGCGGCAATTGAAGTTGCTAAAAGTAGTTTTTTCATAAAATATCTCCACTTCGTAATTTTGTCAAGATTGGTAAGTAAAATTCTTTAATGAAAAACTCACCCTAAGGATGAGTTTTTTAAACAAGTTCTAAAAGGCTGGACTAGAATAAGTACTCTAGACCGCCACCGATAGCGAATAGATCGATATCAGTATTAGAGTTGCCAATTTCAGCTGAGTTCGCACCCGCATAAGCATGAGCAATCATGTTTTTCTTAAACTCATACGTGCCGCCAACAACTAGCTGGTCTGAGTCAGCATCATCAATACCATCTAAGTTATTAGTATGGTTGTACTGAGTATAGACTGTTGCAGGGCGAGCAAAGTTAGTTAAGCCCATCTCAGCACTTACCACTAAGCCTTTCTCTTTTTCAGAACCGCTGAAGTCAAAGTCTGCTTGTTGATACAAGACACCAAGTTGTACTGGGTAAGCCACATAGTTACCTAGATCAACGCTAGCACTGCCACGTAAGATTTCACCTGCAATGTTTAGATCATCGCTATAGGCGATACCAGCGGTAAAACCAGTACCTGCGTCAAACATGAGTGAGGCACCGTAACCTTCGTTGCGATCATCGCTGTCTTCGACAAAAGTCTCATCAGCACCATACATAAGGGCTAGTGATAACGGTAGGTCATTATATTTAGGTGCTTTCCAGACGATAGAATTATTAACACGGTTACCGTCAGTCAAGTTTAGTGCTTCGCTAAGACTTGGGTTATCAAAGTCAGCACTGCCAGGACCTAGGTTATCCCAGTAGCCTTCGTTGACCGCGACGTTATTGATGTAATCGATAACTGAGTAGTTACGACCAAAACGGAATTCACCGAAGTTTGCGTTTTTTAGACCAAGATAGGTATCACGGCTTTGGAACGTTCTGCTCTCGCCATCTACGGCGATGCCATATTCTAACTGATAGATAACATCAGTCTCAGCAGTGATAGCTTCAGCACCTCTAAAGCCTAAACGTGAAATGTTTGAGTTGATTTGTAATGAATCAGCGTCAGCATCACCAACTTCAACATTTCTGACTTCAACAAACTCACCGGTAATAGGATCTCTAACATTAGATGTAGTAGTAACTGGAATATTGTTACCATCAGCATTAACATAGTCAGTAGTAATGAATATTTTACCGTAGACGGTTGGAGCAGCTTGCGCCGCTGATACAGATAGAGCAGCAACTGCTGTAGCTAAAAGTAGTTTTTTCATGGGGTATCTCCACTTACAATTTTAGTAGTAGGCTGGCTATCATTAGCTGGTGCCCGTAATGGTATCGTCACAAATCCTCAAAAGATAAAATATGTAACTGACGACCGGAATCTGTTCAAAAAAGTGTGGTATGTCTATCACTATCAGGTAAAAAACCATTACTTAAAGAATCGTATGCTTACATGTAACCCTTATGTAAAATTTGGCTTTTAACACTTCAATGTGTAACATCCGTTACCAAACTCATACTTCGGCTATAAGCATAACAACTCTGACATAATTTGCAACATTTTTTTGAGCTAATTGTTTCTACTGTGTGTCAAATATTCTCTAGAGACAACGTTTTATTTGCCTTAGACAACATTCGTAAACCGAAAAAAATATCATTATATTGTATTTAATACCTATAACTATTATCGAGAAAACCGTATTCATTGATAAATAAATTTTTACCCACAAAAAAGCGCCACCTATCCTAAGATAGATGACGCTGTTCTTAACGAGCTTGCAAGCAGGTTAATTATTTACTTTTAAAAATTAGCCTTTAGATCTAGGCGAGCTTGATGCAATAAAGGCTCAGTATAACCGCTTGGTTGCTCGCGACCCTTGAATACAAGATCACAAGCGGCCTTAAAGGCATAAGAGTGCTCAAAATTATTTGCCATAGGCTGATAGCTATTGTCACCTGCGTTTTGCTCATCGACGACTTTTGCCATACGCTTCATGGTTTCCATAACTTGCTCTTCACTCACCACGTCATGATGGAGCCAGTTGGCAATATGCTGACTTGAAATACGCAGTGTTGCGCGATCCTCCATGAGACCCACATCATTGATATCTGGCACTTTTGAGCAGCCAACGCCTTGGTTAACCCAGCGTACCACGTAACCTAAGATACCTTGCGCATTGTTATCAAGCTCGTTTTGTATCTCTTCATCGCTCCAATCAGTATTAGCAGCAAGCGGTATGGTTAAGATATCATCGAGACTCGCGCGCGCGCGAGATTTTAGCTCGTCTTGTACGTCTGCAACGTTGACTTGATGATAGTGCATAGCATGCAAAGTCGCGCCTGTTGGTGAGGGTACCCAAGCGGTACTAGCACCTGATTTTGGATGCGCCGCCTTGGTCTCCATCATCTCCTTCATCTCATCAGGCTTCGCCCACATGCCTTTACCGATTTGTGCATGACCTTGCAAGCCAACTTCAAGGCCAATATCAACGTTCCACTGCTCGTAGGCTGGCTGCCAAGCTTGCGACTTCATATCCCCTTTAGGTACGAACGCGCCAGCATTCATACTAGTATGCATCTCATCACCTGTACGATCCAAGAAGCCTGTATTGATGAAGATCACGCGCTCTTTAGCTTGACGAATAGCGTTCTTTAGATTGACCGTCATGCGGCGCTCTTCATCCATAATGCCAATTTTGAGCGTATTACGCTCAAGACCTAATAAGTCCTCTGACGCATTGAACAAGTCGTTTGCCATTTTGACTTCATCAGGACCATGCATTTTTGGCTTAACGATGTACATAGAGCCTTTGCGTGAGTTGGATAGCTCGCTTTTGCCTTTTAGGTCATTTAGAGTTAATAACGGGGTGATCAAGCCATCCATAAGCCCTTCAAAGATTTGTTCTTGCCCGTCACCCAAATCAACTAAGATGGCTGGGTTTTGCATCAAATGACCGACGTTACGGATAAGCAGTAACGAGCGGCCGGGCAAAATCAGCTTACCGCCATCTGGCGTCGTATATTCGCGGTCTGGGTTTTGCTTACGCGTACGCGTCTTACCGCCCTTCTCAAAGGTCTCTTGCAGATCGCCGTTCATAAGACCTAGCCAATTGCGATAAACTTCGACTTTTTCTTCGGCGTCCACAGCAGCGATAGAATCTTCACAATCTTGAATCGCAGTAATAGCAGACTCTAACAAGACGTCTTTGATACCAGCAGGGTCATCTTTACCCACTGGATGAGCGCTATCAATTTGAATCTCGGCATGTAGGCCGTTGTTCTTGAGCAATACTCCTGTTGGGCTATTAACATCACCGACGTAGCCTACGAACTTATTCGCATCTTGCAGCTTGGTGCTGCTCTCGCCTTGTACAATCTCAAGCGCGCCATCTACAACTCTAAAGCCTGTTGCATCACGGTATGACCCTGAGGCCAAAGCGAAGTTCTCATCCAAGAAATTTTTGGCATAAGCGACAACGGCGGCGCCGCGAGTTGGGTTGTAGCCGCCAGTGGCTTCTTGACCGTTTTCATCGCTAATCACATCTGTGCCATATAGGGCATCATACAAGCTGCCCCAGCGCGCGTTAGTGGCGTTCAATGCATAACGAGCGTTACGTACAGGTACTACCAACTGCGGGCCTGCGATATGTGCAATCTCGTCATCGACATTTTGCGTGCTGACTTTGAAGTCCTCACCTTCTGGCAACAAATAACCGATCTCTTGCAAAAACTGCTTATAAGCTGCGGTATCGATTTCGCCGTTTTTGGTAGGATGTTGTAGATGCCACTGATCGATCTGCTTTTGCATCTCATCACGAGTGGCAAGCAGTGCCTTATTACGCGGCGTAAATTCTTTGATAACCTTCTCAAACCCTGACCAATAGCTGTCTGAGTCAAAACCAACTTTGGGTAGGACTTCATTTTCAATAAAGTCGTACAAGGTTTGGTCAATGGCAAGAATTCCTTTTTGGATACGATTGGTTTGAGAATACTGACTCATACAGATGTCCTTATGATTTGGTAATAGTTATGACTATCAGGTTTTTGTTGAATGTAGATGACATATAAATACTCAAAAACACATGGCTTAAGAGTATTTGGCATCAAAGTATTTGGTGCTTGATGATTTAATCTTGGGATTGATGTTTGATTGTAACTACACCGCAAAATATTATCCTACTATCAAATCAAAAAATTAACAAGGATATGCTATTTTGTGGCTAAATGTTGACATTGCTCTGTAGTGATACCCTATGCTCCATCAGGCTTTGATAACTTACGTATTGCATATCGAGTAGACGACTAAGGAGTAAAGTTAAACTGTAAGTAATCATTTCAATAGTTATTTAGTCTCAAAGTCATGCCTCAATAGCAGCTGACTTGATATAATCGGTGCACAGTGATGAAATTTAATACTTTATGGATAGCTACTAGATTATGAATGTTGAACACTTAGAGATAACACAGACCAATAATACTTCATCAGTCTTTTTTGCGGACGACAGCGATGATAGTAGAGTACAAGACGAGGATGGCCAGCAACTACGACCCCCTACCAAAGTTGATATGAGCGCGGTCTACGAGTTTTTGGGCGCGCGTACTTCGCAAGCTTGGATTGATGCAGCAGTGAATAATATACCTTTAATTATTCAAGATCATGCCAACTGCGAAAAAAAGGCAGCGGGAACAGCGATGAACCTTATCTTTCGCTATGAGTTTGCCCATGATTTGCAGTGCAAACTGGCACAACTCATACGCGAGGAGATGCTGCATTACGAGCAAGTACTAGGTATCATGAAAGAGCGCGGACAAGACTGGATGCACTTGGGTGCAGGTCGTTATGCCAAAGGCATGTTAAAGCATAAACGTACTTATGAGCCTGCCGCGATGATAGACGTGCTGATCATAGGGGCGTTTATCGAAGCACGCTCCTGTGAGCGTTTTGCAGCGCTCAGCCATGTGATAGATGATGCGCGCCTTAGTAAGTATTATCGTTACTTGCTAAAATCTGAGAGTCGTCATTTTGAGGATTATCTAGCATTGGCGCAATCGTTGTCTGATACTTGTATCAACGAGCGTGTTGATTTTTTTAAAGCTATTGAGAGCGAGCTGATATCTACGCCTGACGATGAACTACGCTTTCATAGCGGCGTACCTATTTAGCTTGCTTATAATCGATGTCTTTTAATAAAAATTGATGTCTTTTAATAATAACAAAAGCAGCGACTATTGTTAGTCACTGCTTTTGTTAGTCACTGCTTTTTTGTTTTATGCTAACTGATACTTACCTTTTAGACTCAGTAACGTCAGTATCGTATTGCTTATTGTCTTTGGCAATGTGATGCGGATCATGATCATCCGTCGCGCGCTCAGCAGCTGCTGGATTCGCTTTTTGTAGTGCGTCGTCTTGCACGATACCTTCATTGTCATCAGAATCTTTTAGCTTGTAATTGGTATCATCATGCATGTCTTTTGGCGTACTCATGCCCTACTCCTTTACTATCGTTATCTGTGCTTTTGCGCTCTATACCTTTGTACATTGTACCTTTTATTTTATACACAATCGCGACTAGTCTTTTTCGTCAGGCGTTAATGTACGAGTTTGCGCATTATTTACATTCGCGTAGCGATTGCGATCGGTAATCTCATCACTTTGCGGCGCTTTACTTCCTACCGTATCTTCATTGATGTTTTCATCAAAAGCCGTGCTGCCTTCTTGATCGCGGCGATCAGGTTGACGCGCTGGATTATCACCATCTTTGACGTGCTCGCTGTCGACTATGTTATCTTCAAAAGTGTCAGTGCCTTTGTTAACAGTCGTATTGTCTTCAATCTTTTCGTGGTTGTCTGAAGCTAAGTTATGAGCATCGTCATTAACAATAGCAGTGCCGCTTTCTCTATTGGTGTTGTCAATACGTGTTTTGCTCAGGGCTGGATCGTTAGTCTTCATTGTTATGTCCTTTATTATTATTTAATAGGCTTACTACAGAAGTCCTGTCATCAATTAGATATTGTTGTTTTGACTCAAATCATGAGCATTTAGGTCAGCGACGTTTTTGCCACCTGCTGGTAAGTTTTCTTCTTTACGTGGATCTGAGTATACCTCATCGGTTTCTTGTGAGGCTTGCTCCGGTCCATCTATTTCAGGATCGTATTTGCGGCCTTCGTAGCTATCCTTTGGATTAAGCACTTTTGCGGCTACAGGATCGTCAACAGGGACTCTTTCTTCGTTATTGGGTTGTTCATTTTCCTTATGTATAGTCATAACTTACTCCTTGTATACACGCTATAATTAATCAGATTTGGCTGACACTAACGAGCCGTGATTACTGATCTGTGCGTAACGACTCATCGATAAAGGGCGCTTGATTATCATCATGATCGGTAGCTTGCTCATCATCGTTGTTAAGGTTTTTTTCGAGCTGCTCAGCATCGACATTTTGCGCCGCATTGGTTACTTCTGATTTTGGGTCATTGTTGCTCTTTGTGTCATTGTTACTCATGGTAAAACTCCTGAATTTTAGTGGTTATCACTTTAAATCTATTGGTAGAGATTAAAAATCTATTGGTAGAGATTAAACGTTTCAAGCTTGTATATAAGTGTTCTAAAGTTATTTAGCTTAGGTCTAAATGTATAACTTAGCTCTATATGTGCAGCTTTACATGTACAGAGTATCTAAATGTAAAAAGCTAGTATAGAGACATTAAGCTTTATCATACCAGTGTGCTCAGGTGTCTAAATGTGAATAAATGTGATACGACTAGCAAGTTTGTAACTATTTGAGTCGCTTACTACCTGCACTCTTATCATTCATCATTAGACTGGTTCCCCAACACGATTAATAACCTTTAATAAATAATCCTGTGCAATATGCAAAGGCTCGTTATCTATGCGTTTGACCTTGTGCCATTGTCCGCTGCCATTGAGCGTCCATGCTTGTACGTTGTCTTGCAGGTAGTTTTGTAGCCCATCCTCAAAAATCTGCTTGAATAGTTTTTTGTCTTCAATCGGAAAAGCGACCTCGACGCGATGAAATAAGTTGCGATCCATCCAGTCAGCGCTTGCGCAGTACAGGCGCTCATCACCACCATTATAAAAGTAATAAACGCGCGTATGCTCCAAAAAGCGCCCGATAACAGAGCGTACAGTGATGTTCTCAGATAAACCTTTGACCTGCGGACGTAAGCAGCACATAGAGCGCAGTATCAGCTCAATCTTTACCCCAGCTTGTGAGGCATCATAGAGCTTATCAATCAAGCGGCGCTCGGTAAGTGCATTGACTTTGATAATGATATGCGCGCGCTTGCCTGCCTTTGCTTGCGTAATCTCAGCATCAATAAACTCTATAAGCTTGTCGTGTAAAGTAAAAGGTGCATGAAGGAGCTTTTTGAGGTTAGCAGGCTTACCCATGCCGGTGAGCTCTTGAAATATCTTGTGTACGTCCTCTGAGATGTCAGGGTCGGCGCTAAAGAGTCCGTAGTCGGTATATACTTTGGCATTGGCCGCATGATAATTACCCGTCCCTAGATGCACATAACGACGGATGCGCTCATCCTCACGGCGCACAATGAGCATAAGCTTAGCATGAGTCTTGTAGCCCACGATGCCATAGACCACAACCGCGCCCGCCTCTTGCAAGAAGTTGGCAACGGCAATGTTAGAAGCCTCATCAAAGCGTGCGCGTAGCTCGATCACGGCAGTCACTTCTTTACCATTACGAGCAGCGGCGGCGAGCGCTTTGACAATTTCAGAATTGGTGCCTGAGCGGTAAAGCGTTTGCTTAATCGCTAACACTTTGGGGTCGCTAGCGGCTTGCCACAGCAGATTGATAATAGGCGCGAACGAATGAAAAGGATGATGTACGAGCACATCACGCTTACGCATAGCGGCAAACATACTAGTCGCCTTGTCGAGTTTATCTACCTCGCGGCGAAAGGGTTTGGGCATAATATGAGTAAAGGGCTGATAACGCAGCTTTGGAATATTAAAATCAAAAAGCAAGCGCGTAAGGTTCACAGGGCCATTGACGCGGTAGAGCTGGTTATCATGCAGTTCAAACTCGTTGAGCAAATAATCGCTAATCGGTGTTGGGCAGTCGGTTGTGACCTCTAGGCGCACTTTATCCCCAAAGCGGCGATTTTCAAGCTCGCCCTCTAAAGCTTTGGCGATATCATCAACATCGTCTGCTAAGTCCAAATCGGCGTTGCGCGTCAGCCTAAACTGATGGCAGCCGGTGACGTTCATCCCCGGAAACAGCTCGCCGACGTGCTCATGAATGACCGCCGAGAGCATGACATGATGCTCTTTGCCGCCTGTGAGCTCATCAGGCAGACGAATCACTCGCGGTAAGCTACGCGGCGCAGGGACAATAGCCAAATTAATATCGCGACCAAAAGCGTCTTTGCCTTCTAAGGTGGCAATAAAGTTTAGGCTTTTATTCACAAGGCGCGGGAACGGGTGCGCCGGATCAATGCTAATCGGCGTGAGTACGGGCGAGACTTGCTCGGTAAAGTAGCGCTTCATCCATGCTGATTGCTCGCTATTTAGCTCATCGCGTTTGAGGTAGCGGATGTCCTCAAGGGCAAGAGCGGGCAAGATATCTTCGTTTAGTATGCGGTACTGCTCATCGATAGCATTGTGCGCAACTGCGGATATCTCACCTAGCACCTCGCTTGGGCGCATACCGTGCGGGCTGGTAACGACGTTGCCTAAATTAAGCTTTTGCATAATGCCTGCAACGCGAATCTCAAAGAACTCATCCATATTTGATGAAAAGATAATCAAAAAGAATAAACGCTCAAGCAGTGGATGACGCGGATTGGCGGCTTGCGCGAGTACCCGCAGATGAAACTGTAACAAGGACAAATCACGGTTGATATAGCTGCTGGGCGAATAGCTACCATCTTCAGAGCGCTGCCAAGCTATCTCGGTCAAAGCCGTTTGCGTCACCGCTTTATCCGATGTGAGACTATGCTCATCCAGTGCTCTATTGTCCATGGCGTCGCTATTGGCAGTACTCATGATGTCATCCTTTGTTTTTATTTTTGATCACTGAACATTTTTGGTTATCAGCCATTAAGCCGCTTGTGGTAAAGCCGCGTTTTTCATACGTTTTTTGATAATGCGCTGCTTGTTGCGCAGGCGTCTATCGCCTTTATTATCCTGATAGTATTTGGGATTGGTGAGCATACCGATAAGCAGTGCGGACTCATCTCGGTTAAGATTGTCCGCGGATTTGTCAAAGTAATGTTGCGCGGCCTCCTCTATACCGTAAATGCCGTTGCCAAATTCGGCGACATTAAGATAAGCGGTCAAAATGCGCTGTTTGTCCCAAATAGTCTCTATCATAACGGTAATAATTGCCTCCTCGCCTTTACGAATGTAGGAGCGATGAGAGGTCAAAAATAGATTTTTGGCAAGCTGCTGGGTAATCGTTGAGCCGCCAGCGGACGCTTTGCCAGAGGCTTCATTCTTTTTCATTGCCACCTCAATGCCTTCAAGATCAAAGCCATTGTGCTGAGTGAACTTTGAATCTTCACTAACGATAGCCGCTTGCTTGGCTGATTTGGCGATATTGTCATACTCCACCCAAGTTTGCGTGACCTCACCGCCTGTCAAGCGATGTGTGAGCATAAACATACTGTTATTGATGGGCTGGGTCTTCCATATCAATAGCAAGCCTGCAACCAACACATGAAAAGCCACTACCAGCAACATAAAGGCCAATAGTATTTTTTTGATAACTTTGCCAAAACTTGTCATGCGCTATGTATCCAAATAATAAATTAAAAATAACTTTGGTGAATTGCAAGCTATCTTACCTAATTGGGCAATCGCTGTCATTATTTACCCCATTTCTTTATCATGTCAGTAGTACAATGCAATATAAGCTTTTTACAATAAGCTTTTTTATGACCCATTCAAATAAACGAAGCGGTTGCCACCCACATAAAAACAAGCGCCAGACGTAGAACGTTAGATATAAACAATAGAGCACGAGTATAAACATGGATTATGATAATAATATAGCAGAGCTGCGGGCATGCATAGTAGCCGCCAACCCTAGCCTTGGCACTAGTGAAAATATCGATAACTGGTGGCTGCTTGGCACCACAGGCTGCCATCTGTGTGAAATCGCTGAGCAACTTATGGTGCGCTTTCAAAGCGTACAACCTATTACCTACGAGAATGTCGATATTGCAGACTTTAATGAAGATCTGATGATGGAGTTTGCCACCACCATTCCCGTAATTCTGACGCCATCAAAACGATTAGACTATCCATTTTCAGTCATGGATTTACAGCAACTGTTAGCTCACAACTAACGGCACTTTGTTTTGATGTTATAGAGCTTTTAAATTTCTTATATTAGAATATCTACCGCTAATTTTAGATAGTATGGTATTTCAATATTTGCTAGACTACTTTTATATTCTGTTTGGTAAATTGATTATACTAATGCTAATGATTTACTGATCAATAATCTCAAATCTCTAACCTTGCACTCTGTTAAATCATATACATACAATTCTCAGCGAAAGCACCTAAGAGCAACTATTAGGGCGTGTTTAACACGCCTTAATAAATATAGTTAGCTGAATGTAAAACTGTTATGGATTTGAACGCGCTACTGGTATAAATTTTACTTGCGTGCTGCGTTCCCAGAGGCTGCGCAACCTACGTTTAAAAATAGCATCCCAGTAGCGCTATGACATTTTTAGAGTGTATCGACTATAGTAATAACTTAGTATGACTTTAAAACCAGTAAAAAATAAGCTGGTATACACAACAATAAGGACTGTTAATAACAATAAGGACTGTTAATTATGTACACTTTCTTAGCCTTAGCGCCAATTCTCGTTGTATTCATACTACTCATAGTTATGCGCCTGCCAGCTAAGATATCTATGAGTATTGCCTATTTGGTGACAGCTCTGCTAGCCTTTTTCATTTGGCACGCTAGTGGTGCTCAGGTAGCGGCTGCTACTGTTAATGGGATTATTGTGGCACTTACTATTTTATTCATTGTATTCGCAGCTATTTTACTGCTGAATACGCTGAAAGAAAGCGGCGCTCTTGTCGCCATACGTAAGGGCTTTATGGATATTTCACCTGATAGGCGCGTCCAAGCGATCATTGTGGCATGGTTGTTCTGCTCTTTAGTAGAAGGTTCATCAGGATTCGGAACACCATCTGCAGTGGGTGCTCCGCTGTTGTTGGCTTTAGGCTTTCCAGCGATGGCATCGGTCATGGTTATTCTTATCATTCAATCTACACCCGTATCATTCGGTGCAGTTGGTACGCCTCTACTACTTGGCGTTTGGTCTGGTATTACTGATAAACAAGATTTAGCACAGTCCATTGCCCCTACTACTGCCGAAAATTATTTATTACAGATTACAGCTAACGTAGGCCTTGTACATGCGCTTATTGGGTTTTTGATACCTTTAATTTTAAGTGCTTTTTTGACAAGGTTCTTTGGTGAAAAACGCTCCTTCATAGAAGGGCTTAAAGTATGGCCATTTGCCATTTTTGCAGGTCTTTGCTTTACTATTCCTTATTTTTTGGTTGCTAAATTTCTAGGGCCTGAGTTCCCTTCACTCATTGGCGGTTTCATTGGGTTGTTAATTGTACTTCCCGCTGCTAAGCGTGGTTTTTTGATGCCTAAAGATACTTTTGATTTTGCCCCTCGCGCAAAATGGGACAAAGACTGGCTGGGTACTTTAGACGAGGTAAAATATGATGATTCAGCAACCCCAAAGTTCTCTTTAATTCGTGCATTTTCGCCCTATTTCATTGTGATTGCCTTATTGGTCATAACTCGAGTGATTGCACCACTCAAAGCTTTTCTGGTAGGGGATTTAACAACCATTAGCCTTACTAATCTTTTTGGTACAACAATCTCTAGTAAGATACAGCTCGCCTATTCTCCTGGTAGCATTCTAATTATTACTTCTTTATTATGTATTTTACTGTTCAAAATGAATAGCCAAGCGGTGAAGCGCAGTTGGAGTAACTCGGCAAAGACCATGGTTGCTGCCGCACCAGCTTTGCTATTCTCGGTGCCTATGGTACAAGTATTCATTAATTCAGGCTCAGCCTCTGAAGTCGCTACTGCGCTACCGGCTATGCCAATATTACTGGCTGAAAGTGCTGCCGATGCTTTTCAAAATGCGTGGCCGCTAGTGTCTCCATGGATTGGGGCAATGGGTGCTTTCATCGCCGGTTCAAATACTATTAGCAATATGATGTTTTCATATTTTCAATGGTCAACAGCCAATCAGATCGGACTCAATAGTGACCTTGCAGCACAAGTAATAGCCTTGCAAGCTGTGGGTGGTGCGGCTGGTAACATGATTTCGGTGCATAATGTGGTAGCTGCTTGCGCAGTAGTCGGCTTGGTGGATAAAGAAGGCTATGTGATTCGCAAAACACTGCTAGCGATGATTTATTATGTCGTGCAAGCAGGTTTGATCGGTATGGCTATCATCTTCGGTCAAATATGGTGGTGGGCTTTAGCCGTTCTCTGGCCCATAACATTCTTTGGACTGATGTCTTTTTGTGGCAAATTTTCCCGTAGAAAACTGAATGGACGATAATCAGGCAAGCTGACGCTATTAAACTAGATCTAGTAGCGTTAGGTTAAGGTTGCCTTCTAGTTAAAACATAACAGTAATAAGAGATAAACCTATGAAAGACTTAACTAAAATCACCGAAATCGAAGATCTGCGCCGCGTTGCTGAGCGTAAAGTGCCGCGTATGTTTTATGATTATGTCGATTCAGGCTCATGGACGCAAACCACCTATCGGAATAACGAAACCGATTTTGATCGTATTAAGCTGCGTCAACGCGTACTCGTCGATATGGAAAATCGCTCACTGGCAACCACAATGATCGGTGAAAAAGTCAACATGCCTGTCGCCATTGCACCTACTGGCTTTACGGGGATGATGTGGGCAGATGGCGAGATTCATGCGGCGCGCGCCGCTGAAAAGTTCGGTGTGCCGTTTTCTTTATCGACGATGAGTATTTGCTCTATTGAGGATGTGGCGAGTCATACCAGTGCGCCCTTTTGGTTTCAGCTGTATGTCATGCGTGACAAAGCTTTTATGAGCAATCTGATTCGCCGTGCCAAAGAAGCCAATTGCTCAGCGCTGATCTTGACCGCTGACTTACAAGTGCTCGGTCAACGCCACAAAGACATCAAAAACGGTCTCTCTGCGCCGCCCAAACCGACGCTGGCTAATATCCTTAACCTTATGACCAAGCCGCAGTGGTGCCTCAATATGCTTGGTACCAAAAGACGCAGCTTTGGTAATATCGTCGGTCATGCTCAAGATGTCGAGGATATCTCCTCCTTGTCCGCATGGACAGCAGAGCAGTTCGATCCGGCGCTGAGCTGGGATGATGTGGCTCGTATCAAAGATGAATGGGGTGGTAAAATTATCATCAAAGGCATCATGGAGCCTGAGGATGCGATACTCGCGGCTCGTAGTGGCGCTGATGCGCTAGTCGTCTCCAATCATGGCGGTCGGCAATTGGACGGCGCGCCCTCCTCAATCGCTGCCCTAAGCGATATCGTGCAAGCGGTACGTGCAGAAAGTAGTGAGATTGAGATTTGGCTCGATAGCGGGATTCGCTCGGGGCAAGATGTCCTCAAAGCTATGGCACTAGGCGCTACTGGTACGATGATCGGGCGCGCTTTTTTGTACGGACTCGGTGCTTATGGCGAGGATGGCGTACGCCGCGCCCTGGAGCTTATTTACAAGGAATGTGATGTGAGTATGGCGTTTTGTGGTCATACTGATATCACCCAAGTGACTGACGATATCTTGGTCAAAGGCACTTATGAGCATCTAAAATCTGGTCAGCCATATCTTGCACCGATGCGCTGGTAGTTCTTTGATTTAATGATTGGCTTATCTTGTTTACCCATATCCTTTAACTGATACCCATTTATGACCATACAGCAATTACTAAAAACTGCACCTGTCAGTACCTTACTCTTAGTCAGCTTTATCGGGCTGTTTATCATCCAAGTGCTTTTAGGCGTCGATGCCAATAACCCCTCGACCCAAGCGCTCATCCATTGGGGCGCTAATGCGCTGCCATTGACGATGGTGGATGACCCGTGGCGGCTGGTTAGCAGTGCGTTTTTGCATATTGGTTTGATGCATCTACTGTTTAACGGTTTTGCCATGTATTTCTTTGGGCAAGTAGCCGAGCCTATGTTTGGCTCAGTGAAGTTTTTGGCGCTGTTCTTGCTTGCTGCTATCGGTGGCAATTTATTAAACAATTATGTAACGTGGCAAGGCATTTTAGATGGCTCAGCGCAGCCCGGATTATCCGCTGGCGCGTCTGGCGGTATCATGGGTATTGGCGCAGCCTTACTGATAGCAGCACTGTTTAAAATATCAGTCAATGGAATGGTGCTCAATCTAAAGAGTCTGATATTCATTATGGGTATCAATCTGGTTTATGGCTTTGCGGTACCAGGTATCGATAACGCGGGGCATATCGGCGGCGCGATCACAGGACTGGTTATTGCCCTTGGTTTTGTTTTTGCTCAGCGCCAGCGCCAAGGGGCTCAGCAACAAGCGATTGCAGAGTACCAAAGCGCCTTACGAAATCAGTTGCCAACAGCTGACCCTCAAGTTACCGATTATAACGATCCACCGCTTAGGGATATTTTTAGTGATAACACTAGCCAAATCCCTGTAAACTTAGAGCATGATTCTGCTAGTACTGTTAATAATACCGACGTGAATACGACCATTAACTACAATAATCCAGCTTATGTTAGCGTCAAACCTGTTGCTACTAAGCCCGTCAAAGTCAGCAAGATATGGCAACTACTGCCTTGGCTCATGATGCTTATCGTCTTGATTGGCTTTGTCTGGTGGTGGCAAGATATGCATAATCAGATACTACAAGTGCTCGCTGCTAACGAATAAATAAGTGCGCTATAGTGATCAAAAATGAGTATCACCCACTAAAGCGCTATTTTACTTACCCTTACCTGCTCAAGAGACCCAACTATGTCAAAACTATCCGCCCCTTTTATCACTAGCCGCACTCTGCTCACTGCCCTAACGGCTACAGTGCTATTTGGCATTGGCAGCCATGCTAACGCCGCCCTATTCAAAAATCTGCCTGCTGATCAAGATGCCGAGCTCAGCGTTGGCGTCAATGTATTATATAGCAAAAGTGCTTATGATCTAGATGATGAGCAGGTACGTGTCTTGCCAGGCGTGTTCTATGACAACAATAAGTTCTATGCCCGCGGCGCGCAAGCAGGCGCTTATATCGTCAATGATGGTACCAATCAGCTGGCCGCTTATGTCCAACTGGCAGGCAGCGAGTTTGACCCTGATGATGCCAATGGCGCGCTCCAAGGTTTAGATGAGCGTAAAGCATCAGCGGCGGCAGGTCTAAGCTACCTACGCCGTACGCCTGTCGGTGGCTTCCGTATTCAAGCCGCTACTGACGTTTTAGACCGTAGTGATGGTAATACTGCCCGCTTAACCTATCTGGCGCGTATCACTAAGAATAAGCTGACCGTCTATCCGAGCATAGGTTTTGAGTATCACGATGATGACTACAACGAATACTATTACGGCGTCAGCGATGAAGAGTCCGCAAAGACAGGTGTCGCCGCTTATAAATCAAACTCAAGCTTAAACCCTTATATTAACGTTAGCGCTAACTACGATTTCAACGAGCGCTGGGCAGGTTTTTTTAACCAAAGCTTAAGCTACTTGCCTAATGAGCAATATGATAGCCCAATGGTGGACTCGCGTACCGATGCAACAACGACGCTGGGTTTGCTGTATAAGTTTTAGGGTTTTAGCAATTTAGTATTGAAAAGCTGAGCATTTTGCTTGGCTTTTTTTATTGTGAATCGTTTACTGTAATGTTATCTTACTGTTCTAAAATTAAACATTATAAAGAGTAGAAATGAACATAATCGACCAAGGTATTACTGAAGGAATTATCCGCCTTGACGATGACAGAAAAAATGTTTACTACTGTCATCAAGAAAATAAACGTAGAAATTATAATAACCCTGAAGAACAAGTTCAAGTAGAAGCTTATCTTAAATTAATCTTCTCTTACGGCTATTCTGTCAATCGTATTAGACTATTTGTCAGCGTCACAATGGGTGTCTCTACTAAAGAGGCTGATATTGTCGTCTATGATGACGATGAATGCACGAAACCAATAATCATCGTTGAATGCAAAAAGGAAGAGGTATCAGAACTTGAGTTTGAACAGGCTGTGAAGCAAGCATCAAGTTATGCGTATGCTCTCTCTGGAACGGTTAAGTACCTTTGGATCACTTCAAAAATTAAGAGTAAATATTGTCTTGTCGATAAAGATAGTGACGTTGTGCATACTATTCCAGATATTCCAAGATTTGGTATCACAGAAGTACAAAAGTTTAAGTACGCTAAAGGTGGTAGAAAAGAAAACGAAGATCCTGAAAACAATGAAATCAAGCAAAAATATTTTGAGCTAAAAACGGTATCAGAAGATGATCTAACCAAAGCGTTTAAACAAGCTCACAATTCTCTCTGGGCAGGTGGTCAGCTTAATCCATCAGAAGCATTTGATGAGCTAGATAAACTTATTTTTTGTAAAATATGGGATGAAAGATTACCTAGAAAAGTTGGTGAACCTTATCACTTCCAAGTCTTTAATGAGTCCATACCCAAAAATGCTACCAAAGAGCAACGCAAAAAGGTAGAGCAAAAAATAGCTGATGATCTTTATAACCGAGTCGTCGCTATATACGCTGAAGGTAAGAAAAAAGATCCTGAAGTGTTTAAAGACGATATCAGACTTGATACTAATAAAGTTAAAACAGTCGTGGGCTATCTTGAGTCTATTAATCTAAGCGAAACGGATTTAGACAGTAAAGGTAAAGCGTTTGAAACCTTCATGGGTAGTTATTTTAGAGGTGACTTTGGTCAATACTTTACGCCGAGACCTATCGTTAAGTTTATCGTAAACGCACTACCGATTACTCACGACTCTAAAGTGTTAGATACCTCATGTGGCAGTGGTGGTTTTTTACTATACGCTTTGGATAAAGTACGGACTGAGGCTAATGCTCTATATCCAGAGTATTTAACTAACAATCGCGAGTTTACTAACCACTATAGACACTGGCATGACTTTGCTGAAAAGCAGCTCTATGGTATTGAGCTTAATGAACAAATTGCTCGTACTGCTAAGATGAATATGATCATCCATGATGACGGTCATACCAATGTCATCTCATCAGATGGTTTACTTCGTGCAGAAGTTATGCGAGAGAGAAGCGGCAGAGATGGTTTTGTGTACGGCTCATTTGACTTTATTATCACTAATCCTCCGTTTGGAAGTTCCGTTAAGCAAACTGAAAAAGCCTATTTGCATCAATATAATTTAGGTATCAAAGATCTAGACTGGCTTGATAAAAGCTATAGAGCAGATTATGACAAGTTTAGCGATTCTAATATTAAGAAATTAGGTAAAAGTAATCAAAGTACCGAGGTGCTATTTATTGAGCAGTGTTGGAACTTCCTTGATGAAGGAGGATATCTAGCCATTGTGCTTCCAGATGGCGTACTCACTAACAGTAGCTTGCAATATGTCAGAGATAATATTGAAGAATGGTTCAGAATAGTCGCTGTCGTCTCTATGCCTCAAACAGCGTTCTCTCATACGGGCGCAGGCGTCAAAAGCTCTGTATTGTTCTTACGTAAATGGAGCAAGGAGACCACTGAACAATTCCAAACGCTAAAGCAAAACTTGCAAACTCAAGTAAGAAATGAAAACCATTATTTAGTAGAAGTAGCTAAAATAGAAAATGAGAAAAAAGCAGCTATTAAAGATCATAATGGCTTTGAAAATACTACTGGCCAAAAAAATGGGAAAAAGTCTATCGAGAAAACCGAAGTATTTAAGCTATGGAAAAAAGAAACTGGTGAATACTATAATCAGAAAATTAGCGATCTAAAAGATGAATTAAGCGACATCTATATGAAGAAGAAACAAGAAGCGCTACCTGATTATCCTATATTTATGG
The DNA here is from genome assembly GCA_947495055.1 of uncultured Psychrobacter sp. Lineage (GTDB taxonomy): Bacteria > Pseudomonadota > Gammaproteobacteria > Pseudomonadales > Moraxellaceae > Psychrobacter. The sequence continues at coordinate 244,433 of CANLXO010000001.1, forward strand.
CAATAGCTGAAGACATTGGCTATGACGCGACAGGGAGAGAGACAGGTAATAATGAGCTGGAGTTTATCGGTCAAAAGCTCGTTGAGTTTATCACTCATATTAATGCGGGTGAGTCGATATGAGAGAGTATAGTTTAGATAGTAACGCTGATAATATTTTTTTGATTAATTTTTCTGAGCTAAAAGAACGTTTTGATCCAATTTACTACACAGACGTTTTAACTTATTTAAACAAATCCAGTTATGAAAAGTTCAAGTTGAATGCTCTATGCTACAGTTTTACTTCGGGTTTTGGTGCTGGCGGTAATGATCAAACAGATGAACAGAACGGTATTATTCAGATTAGACCTACAAATTTAGATAATGATGGTAATTTAATTTTCAATCGAAATATTTATGTCCCTAACGATAATATAGGTAGTAAGTTTATCGTTGAAAATAATGATATTCTTTTTAATAATACAAATAGTCAGGAGAGAGTAGGGAAAACTGCAATAGCTGAAGATATTGGGGATAATATATATACTTTTTCAAACCATATCACTAAATTTAGAGTGAGAGAAAATTTAGTATTACCAAAATATCTATTTATTTTATTAAATTTATATCAGTCTCGAAAAATATTTTATAGCATCTGTACAAATTGGAATAATCAGTCAGGTGTAGGCTTAGATTTATTAAAGAAACTTATAATCCCTGTGCCACCTAAAAACAAGCAACAGTTAGTAGTCGATTGCTATAACAAAGCTTACCAAGCTAAACAGCACAAAGAACAAGAAGCCAAATCACTTTTATCTAGTATTGATGACTACTTATTAAGTGAGTTAGATATTAAGTTGCCAGAAATTAATAATTCGCTTAACGAAAGAATTTTTACAGTTAAATTTAGCGATATAAGTAATGAAAGAATAGACCCTTTCTTCAACAATCCAAGCTATATTAAGTTTTCTGAGGATTTAAAAAACCACTCGAAACTCAGTGAACTTATAATAAGTATAACTAAAGGAGAGACACCTCTCTGGCGTGGCGATAATTATGTAAAAGAAGGGATCCCACTTCTTCAAGTAAACAACTTATCTAATAAAGGAATTGATTCGAACTTCAAACTTATACCTACAGAAGTACACAGTAGGATGCACAGGTCTAAACTATTTGGTGGTGAAGTTCTCTACTCTATGGCTGGAACCATCGGTATCGCAGTATTGAATAATCTTCAAACTGAGGCTAATATTAACCAAGCTATTGCAAAAATAGTGGTAGATGAAGAAGCAGTAAACAAACTATATTTGATCGAATATTTAAACTCTACGTTAGGTAAGATTCAGGCAAAAAGATACTTAACAGTATCATCACAACCAAACATAAACTTTGGTCAAATTAAAGATATAAGAGTCATATTACCTTCTAAGGAAAAACAAGTCCGAATAATTGAACACATACTAAGTATTAGAAAAACCGCACAACAGCTTGAACAAGAGGCTGATGACATTATGGAAAACTCTAAATCAGAAGTTGAGAGGTTAATCTTAGGTCAATGAGTATTATAAAAATTCAAATCAATCATACTGAGAATATTCCTAAAGAAAAATTAGCTTTTCATCTTTATGATGAAATTGGTGAAGAATATGATATTTCTGAAGATGATATAGAAGACTATTTCAATATTGACTATGTTTTGCAGCTTCCTAATGATTCTTTTGTTACTATCTTTACTTTGGACTTCCCTACTCTAGCTGTGCGAGACATTGAACTTAAAGACGTCTTAAAATCTTACTTAAACACTCTGCGAGATTTGGAAGAAGTAGAGAATGTGGTAAAACTTCAAGATGAGATACTACAGGAAATTGCACTTGAATATTATAAATCGCTCTTCTCAATAGAAATGGAACTAAGAAATGTACTAACCTATATACTGACCTATGATGAAAAACCTATCGTTTCAGATACCTTTAAAGATTTCGGAATAGATAAAGCTCAAACCTTCACCGGTAGTGATATTTTGGATAGACATGAAAACGGCCTATTTTATATATTATTCAATCATTACGGTAGCTTCACTGAGCCTAAAAACCTAAAGGCTGAGAAGATAGCAGAGTTATTACAAGATGTTAGTATCAGCGATTACACAGAGTTTAAAAATAGAATTCAATCAAGATACATTAGTTGTGATAGACATAGCCAGTTTTTATACTCAATAAAGCAGAAACTAGATCCTCTTGAAAAAATGCGCAACGCTGTGATGCATATAAGAAATTTGTCAGACTCTTTAATAACTAATTTCGAGAATGCTATAGATGATGGTCATCAAGGTAAAGGAGTAAGTACGCTTATAAATGATTTTTGGCAATCTGAGGCTCTTTGTTTAAATGAGTCAACTTGGCGTAGCTTGGCTGTAAAAGAGTTATCCAAATTCAATACGGATGAAATTCTTAGAGATGATCAAAACAATTTCGACGATAGAGAAGACGTTATAGATTATATCGTTGATGAAATTAATAGCAAAGTTGATATATCGGACTTTGAACCGTCTGATGACGATTTTGATGAGCTAAGAAATTTACTTAATTCAGAATCATCAGACGTCCCAAGCTCCTCCCAACATGAAAATTAATCTTTTCAAAACTCTGAAAAATATTAAGGCTTGAACTACGAAAATTCTATGCAAAAACGAGATGTCGCCATTAGCCCTGATTGTAGTGGTTACCCTGTCTTAGCTAGTCTAGAAAATCATAGATTTTCTCTTGCGTCGGGGCAACTGTTTCCCAGACACTTGCTTTTTCCCTCCTCATGCAGGCGTAACTGGGGGCGGTATCGAGGTAACAGGAACGCTACCAGTCACAAAAGCCTGCACGCCAGCGGCAAAACAGATAAAAGCAGTATCAGCTTCCAAAACTTCTAACGAAAAAAAGACCTTGCCACATTCTTATATAAAGGGCGACAAGGTCTTTTTATTAAATCAAAAATAAACGCTAAATTAAGAAGGATGCACCATATCCGCAGGCGTAACCCATTCATCGAACTGCGCTTCGGTCATTAAGTCCAGTTCAACCGCGACTTGCTTGAGCGTTTTGTTTTCTTTATACGCCGTTTTGGCAATCTTCGCCGCATTCTCATACCCGACATGACGATTCAGTGCGGTGACTAGCATTAATGAGTTATGCAAGAAGTCATCGATTTTGTCTTTGACTGGCTCAATACCAACCGCACAGTTGTCGTTAAAGCTGTTGCACGCATCGCCAAGCAGCTGGATAGATTGCAACAAGTTAAAGGCAATTACTGGCTTAAATACATTCAGCTCAAAGTTACCTGACGCGCCTGCCATGCTAATAGTGACATCGTTACCCATCACTTGAGCGACAACCATGGTCATCGCTTCTGACTGGGTTGGGTTCACTTTACCTGGCATGATAGATGAGCCTGGCTCGTTCTCTGGAATGGTCAATTCGCCGAGACCACAACGAGGGCCTGAGGCGAGCCAGCGTACATCGTTAGCGATTTTATTTAAGCTGCCCGCTAGAGTCTTAAGTGCGCCTGAAGCAAAGACTTCGGCATCACGCGCCGCTAGGGCTTCAAATTTATTCGGGGATGTGACAAACGGCAAGCCTGTTAGCTCTGCTAATTGCTCAGCTGCTTTTACCGCGTAATCAGGATGGGCGTTAAGACCAGTACCGACCGCTGTACCGCCTAATGGCAACTCATACAAGCCTTGTAGCGCGTTGTCGATACGAGTCAACGAATGATCAAGTTGGCTAACATAACCGCTGAACTCTTGGCCTAGGGTCAAAGGTGTCGCGTCTTGTAAATGCGTACGCCCGATTTTGACGATGCTATCGAATTCTTTGGCTTTTTTATCTAGTGTGTCGCGTAGTGCTTTTACCGCTGGGATAAGTAGGCTGTTAATTTGACGCGCCGCAGCGACACGAATAGCGGTTGGGAAGCTGTCGTTGGTCGATTGCGCGTGATTGACGTGATCGTTGGGGTGAATCGGTGCGTAAGTGCCACGCTCAGAGCCTGCGATTTCATTGGCACGGTTGGCTAGGACTTCGTTCATGTTCATGTTCGACTGCGTACCCGAACCCGTCTGCCAAACGACTAATGGAAACTGATCGGTAAGACCGCCGTTGATGACTTCGTCAGCGGCTTGCACGATAAGATCACGCTTATCGCCTTCGATACGCTCTAGGCTAGCATTAGTAATCGCAGCGGCCTTTTTGACTAATGCCATCGCCTCAATCATCGGACGCGGCAAGGTCTCACCGCCAATCTTGAAGTTCTCACGGCTACGCTGGGTTTGCGCGCCCCAATAGGCGTCTGCTGGGACTTCGACATTGCCCATGGTATCTTTTTCGGTACGGGTGGCCTGATTTTGTGACATAACGATCCTCTTTTATTAGTAGTTAATAAATGGTTTATCATAAAAAGTGCAACTAAAGCTGCACATAAGGAGAATAGGCTGTAAAGTGAGGTTATGATAGCATGGCTTATCATAAATTTCTCCAAGCCGATGCGAGTATTTATACTTACTAGACACTGAACAAATAGATACTAAGTAAAAGTGATTGATCGCCACATATCTTTTTAACCAATACTGTAAATACTATTATGACAACCAATCCACCTAGACGTCAGTTTACTCGCCTGCGCCGACGACTGACTGCTAATCAGCGCCGACAACTAGCTCGTGATGCTAGCCTACACTTAGTTAAACTCCAGCAGCGCTTGCCTGCCAACGCACGTATCGGTATTTATTACGACGGCTTTGGTGAGTTGCCGACTCAGCCGCTATTGGACTGGTGCCAGCGCTTAAACTATCAAGCGTACCTGCCTGTCGTTGGCTCATTAGGCAATGACGATAAACGCTTGCGCTTTGTGCCGATTTATCACTCCAAACTGCTCAATGTACCGACGCGCATCCATAGCTTAGGCATGCCGCAAAATCATAGTCGCAAATTACTTTGGGCAAGAGAATTAGACGTCATTATCTGTCCGCTAGTAGCGGTTGATCGCGAAGGCAATCGGATGGGAATGGGTGGCGGTTTTTATGATACGACGCTGGGTAAAGCTTATCGTTCTGGTGCAAAAAAACCACTACGCGTGGGCTGGTGTTATGACTTTCAAGTAGTAGATAAGCTTGAGAGTCAACCGTGGGATGTGCCCTTAGATGGGTTGATAACGCCAAGTGAGCTTAGGTGGTTTGATAATAATGCACAGATCAACACCAGTGCTAAAACGCCTAGCGCTGACGAAAAATCCTCTAGCGCGGATACGGTTGATACCTATTTGCAAACACTAGGCAATGATGACGCTAGGGAGATGCTTTATTACAGTCAAGAACAAAACTTTAGTTCTGATGAGCTATCAAGCGTTATTAATGAGGCGCGTTTGAATGAGTTATTGGCGCAGAGTGATGAGTTTTTGAATAGTTTGGGTGATGAGATTGAGGGTTTTGAGGATGACTCTGATGAAGATTACTATTAAGAATATTGAATAACTTGTAGGGTGCGCCTCGCGCACCGATAGTCGAGATTAGTTTCTTTTTTGGTGCGCGAGGCGCACCCTACTCAGCTCTAAGCTGGGTTAAAAACCCAGCCTAAGCCAAAGCTAATTAAGCTTTTTCTACATCCTACAACACCATCGCCGCAATCCAACCGAACGTAAGTAGCGGAATATTGTAATGCAAAAAGGTTGGCACGACGCTATCTCTAATATGATCATGCTGCCCATCAATGTTTAGACCCGACGTTGGCCCCAGTGTTGAATCAGACGCTGGCGAGCCGGCGTCCCCTAATGCACCAGCCGTTCCAATAATGGCGACGGTTGCCAATGGCGAAAACCCTAGCGAGATACACAGCGGTACGTAAATCGCAGCGATAATTGGAATGGTTGAGAATGACGAGCCGATACCCATGGTCACTACTAAGCCAATCCCCAGCATGACAAAAGCGGCAATCGCTTTATTCCCCGCAAATAAGTTAGTCGCGCCATCAATCAGCGGGGCAATTTCGCCCGTCGCTTTCATCACCTCGGCAAAGCCTTGTGCGGTAATCATAATAAAGCCAATCATCGCCATGAGTTTGATACCGTCATTAAAGACTGTATCGGCATCGCGCCATTTCACCACGCCTGTTGCCATAAACACCGCAAAGCCAAACATAGAACCCAGCAATAACGAATCCGTGTATAGCTGCACGACAAAAGCGGTAACAATGGCAGCTAAGGCAATAAGCGTCTTTATCTTACTTGACGCTTGTGCATTTGCAGCAGTCTTGCCTAAATCATCATTTTTGACAACCGCATCGCGTGCATCTTTATCTATCGCAAGCTGCTGATACTGGCGCGGTTTGCGGTAACTGATAAATACGGCAGTCAGCAAACCGATAAACATACCGAGCGCTGGAATCGCCATGGCCTTGACTACAGAGATGTTAGCGATATCAATGCCTGCCTCGCCAACGTTTTTAAGCATGATTTGATTGAGATAAATATCACCAAAGCCGTATGGGATAAACATATAAGTGGTGACCAAGCCAAAGGTCAACAGACAAGCAATCAAGCGTCTATCAATCTGCATACGATTAAAAGCGAGTAATAATGGCGGTACCAGCAGTGGTATAAAGGCAATATGAATAGGAATGAGGTTTTGGCTAAAGCAGCTCATCATCACAAGCCCTGCAAACAGCGTGTACTTAATCATGCCGCCTGCTGTTATGCCTGAGCCTGCCGCGTCAATACGCTTGATGACTGCTCCTGCCAAAGATTGCGGCAACCCAGAATGCGCAATCGCTACTGCAAAAGCACCAAGTAGCGCATAAGACAGCGCGATTTGTGCGCCATTACGAATACCGTCTTGAAAAGCCGCTAAGGTATCAGTAATACCTAGACCCGCTATCAGCCCGCCTGCTAGCGCGCCAATGAGTAAGCTGAGCACCACATGCACGCGCGCCAGTGACAGCCCAAGCATAATGACGACTGCCAATAATACTGCGTTGATTGCCATGCTTTGCCCCTAAATATGTCATGTTGATAAAACTGGCTTACCTATCAAAATGTAGGCATATTAAAAGGGCGTCAGTTTACCTGATTTTGGCTCTAAAGCCTATGCGTAGAAACTGTCAGTTAAGAATGCGTCAAGGCGTTTTGCAGATATTACCTATCGTTAAGCCTGCTTGAGTATAAGCCTTGCAATTTTGCTTGCAAGCACCATTTATCTATACAGCAACCATGAACTTGACTTAACAAGTCTGGTGAACGAGGAAAAATATATGAGTGAATATAATATCGATAAAGACAATATCGACATCGATGTCTCGGCAGCCGTGCCAGAGACTGATGATACTACTATGGATACCAAGTCAGACCATTACTTACCGCTATTAGCGCTGCGTGATGTCGTGGTGTATCCGCACATGCAAATCGCCCTATTCGTCGGCCGCGCCCCGTCGGTCAAAGCTGTTGAATTAGCGCAAAGCGAATATGGCAATAAAGTCCTAGTCGTCGCGCAAAAAGACTCGCTGACTGAAGATATTGATCAAGACAACTTGTATCAGTACGGTACCGTGTGCCGCATCGTTAGCACGATGCCACATGATAGCGATGAGAATTGCATAAAGGTACTCATCGAAGGCGAATACCGTGCGCGCGTTGATACCTTAGAAGATCATGGCGAGCTATTGATGGCAAGCTTTGAGCGTGCTGATATCGATGTCGCTATGGACGACAGTCAACAAAAAAATACCATCAAAGCCCTCACAAGCTTGTTTGAGAGCTATGCTGATGCGCGCCTACGTAACGCGCGTGAGTTGACTCGCGTCGCCAAACGCATTGACGACTTACTTGAGCTGGTGTATTTCATCTCAACTCGCGTCTCAATGGATTTGGAGGTCAAGCAGTCGTTCTTAGAAGACAATGACATCAAGACTCATATCAATACTTTGACTGAGTATCTGGTCAAGCAGAGCGCTGAGCAAAATATCGAACAAGATATCCAAGACGCTGTGCGTCAGCAGATGGAAGACAACCAGCGCGAGTACTTCTTGAACGAAAAGATGAAAGCGATCAAGAATGAGCTATCTGATATGAGCGACGGCGCGTTCGACGGTGAAGACGATGTGGGCGAGCTTGAGCTACGCCTAGCAGACGCCGACTTGCCAGAAGATGTGCGCAAAAAAGCGGAACAAGAGATGAAGAAGCTCAAGATGATGCCGCCGGCGTCCTCTGAGTCCTCGGTTGTGCGCAACTATATTGAGTGGATATTGGATACGCCGTGGAATGCGACGACCAAAGTATCCATCAATTTAGAAAAAGCCAAAGCCACTCTAGATGAAGATCACTATGGTCTAAAAGATGTCAAAGATCGCATCTTAGAATACCTCGCCGTTCAATCACGAGTGAAAAAGCTTCGCGGTCCGATTCTGTGTCTCGTCGGTCCTCCTGGTGTGGGTAAAACTTCACTCGGTGAGTCGATTGCACGAGCAACGGGTCGTAAGTTTGTGCGTATGGCGCTCGGCGGCGTCCGTGATGAAGCGGAAATCCGTGGTCATCGCCGTACTTATATCGGTGCAATGCCAGGCAAAATCGTGCAATCGTTAGCGAAAGTAGAAGTCAAAAACCCGCTGTTTTTGTTAGATGAAGTGGACAAGATGGCGCAAGACTTCCGCGGCGATCCAGCATCAGCGCTATTAGAAGTATTAGACCCCTCACAGAATGATACGTTCAACGACCATTATCTTGATATGGACTTGGACCTATCACAAGTGATGTTTATCTGTACGGCTAACAGTATGGATATCCCGCCTGCCCTTCTGGACCGTATGGAGGTCATTCGTCTGCCGGGTTATACCGAAGAAGAAAAGGTCAATATCGCGCAGAAGTATCTGGTGCCAAAAGCGATCAAGCAAAATGGTCTCAAAGAAGGCGAGATTGAGATTGTCGAAGCAGCATTACATAGCATCGTACGCAGCTACACGCGTGAAGCAGGCGTGCGTAACCTTGAGCGTGAAGTCAACAAAATCTGCCGCAAAGTGGTTCGCGGTTCGGTTGAGACTCATGGTGCACGCGCACCGAAAAAAGATAATCGTGAGCTGGTCGTTGTCGATGACAGTAATATCGATGACTATCTTGGCGTCCATCAGTTCGACTATGGTCTGGCTGAAAAAGACCCTGAGATTGGCCGCGTAACTGGTTTGGCTTGGACACAAGTCGGTGGTGAGCTATTGACTATCGAGGCCGTCGCGATGAAAGGTAAAGGTGAGCTTAGCTTTACAGGATCGCTTGGCGACGTTATGAAAGAGTCTATTCGAGCGGCAATGACTGTGGTTCGTGCTCGCGGTGATAGCTTAGGCATTGATTATGAGACGTTCAAAACGACTGACGTCCATGTGCATATGCCAGAGGGTGCAACGCCAAAAGACGGTCCATCAGCGGGTGGTGCGCTAACGACAGCATTGGTCTCGGCGATAACTGGCATTGCAATTCGTCCTGATATTGCGATGACAGGTGAGATTACCTTGCGCGGCAAGATCCTGCGCATCGGCGGTCTCAAAGAGAAGCTACTAGCCGCGCATCGCGGCGGTATTAAGCATGTGTTGATTCCGGCGTCTAATGAGCGTGATTTGGCAGATATCCCTGATAACGTCAAAGAGGGTTTGACCATTCAGCCGGTAGCGACGATTGATGAAGTGCTTAAAGTGGCTTTGGTCAGTATGCCAAAACCATTGAAGCCTGCTAAAGCGGTGGTTGATAAAACCTCAAGCAAAGCGTTACATAGTTAACCTTTAGCAATATAGTTGTTAGAGAGCCGCTTATCTTTGTGATAGGCGGCTTTTTTGTGACAATAATAAAAATAATCTTTTTGAATTCTTGTGCTATATTTTAGACAAATGTTTATTGAGTAATAAAAAATGACTCTTAGTCGAATTTTTCTATCAATTGTTTTAGGTATTTTGTCAGCAGCCCCTTTAGCAGGATGTCAAAATTCTGTTGACGTACCTAACGCTATAAGTTCAATAGCAAACCTGTCAAGCTTAATGGATCAAACGCAGCCTAGTGCTGAGGTGATAGCGATTCAAAAGCTCAAAATTATCGGTCCATTGCCGCCTAAGCCAAGCTATCTACAACCTTCTTACACCACTTTGAATAGTTACCTTTGGCAATTAATTGAGGTCGTCGATGAGCAAGGCACTCGTACACCAATAGAAGTTGATCCACATCTATTTATGGAGGTACGTCCAAATAATTTAGTGTTTTATAACGATTGCCGTCACTATCTTTTCAGGTTTTCTGACGATTCAGCAGGCGATTTTCCTTATAGAATCTCTAACGATTTTTCATTACTAAACAGTTGTTATGAGTATAAAGATGCAGATAATTATAAATTCAACAACAACAACGCAGACCTTGTTCAATCAGGTTTAAAAAACACTTTGATATATACCAGTCGCGACGGTTTTGGATTTAAACTTCTATCAGCAACACCCAACGTAGCTACCCTTGACTTACGCATTGATGGTGGTAAGACTTTGCTTTGGCAGGGCCATATAAAACCGATAGCACCGACGAACACTCTGTCCGTCACATATGAATTTTTACAAAGCTATAAATGGCGTCTGGTTAGTGCTGTAAATAATGAACAGCAACCTATAACTGAGTTAAATTATGATGACATTTTAGTTAATGCACGTTTCTTTAATCTATCATACGATGACAAGCATTATGCAGGCTTTAGCACTGGTTGCAATGGCGTTGGCGGTCCGTATATTTTGACCCATGATAATATATTATTGATCGGCTCAGGTTCGCAAACTATGATGGGTTGTAATCCCAACCGCGAAGCTGCTGAGGATAAAATCAAGGCGCTTGAGTTATCAAGTCGTAGTCAATTATCACTTAATAAGTACTCAAATGCAGACAAAGGTAGTGGTGGAAATTCTCTTTACTTACTGACTCAAAAACTAGATACTGGCGAGACGCTTATTTGGAAGAATGAGATAGAGAAATTGCGGTAAGAGACTTTCAAACCCATACAATACTTACACTTATTAACCGATTGTTGCGCTACTAGTGAATAACTATATCCAAGTCTTAGCTATACTGACTTCGACATTAACACTCTGTCTCATACCTTTATGACCAGAGACAATTAATAAAATTCTAAATCAACAAATAAACAATTGGAGAAAATAATGAATAAGACAATGCTTGCAAGTGCCCTACTATGCGGTTCAGCTTTAGCGATGACAGGTTGCCAAACGGTTCAAGATCAATTACAAACGGGCAATCCATTAGCTCAGCCTACGCTTAAATCTACGGTCAATACCGTTGATGGTAACGACACTGAAGTAGGACAAATGTTCTTACGTCCTGTTGATGGTGGCGTTCAAGTTTACGGTAAACTTATGAACATGGCACCTGGTAAGACAGTCGCTCTACATATTCATGAGACAGGTAGCTGCGCTATGAATGGTAAAGCTGCTGGTGGTCACTTCAACCCTGACAACTATCCACATTCTAACCCTGATGATATGATGGGTCACGCTGGTGATCTACCAAACATTACTGCTAACGAAGACGGTGTTGCTACTATTAATTTCGTTAATAAGCAAATAACAGCGACGCCAGCTGGCAAGTACAGTGTCAACCGTCTAGCATTTATCGTACATAGCAATGCAGATGATTATGTGACTCAGCCAGCAGGTAATTCTGGTACGCGTATCGCTTGTGGTGTTATTGGCGCGGCATAATTACACTTAGCTTCATTAAAACATTTAGCTCTATTGAATTTTAGATAAACAAAAACCTCTTAGCTCGCTAAGAGGTTTTTTAGTGTCTGCACAAAAAATAGTTATTCTTCAACCCACTCGCCTTTACGCCAATAAACACCCCAGCGCGTAGCTTTGCCGTTTTTCTCAGAGCCGATGTACTGCTCTTTTTTCTTACGCGACCAACGCAAAATAGTCGAATTGCCATCAGGGTCTTCGTCTGGACCTTCGAATAAATACTGAAACTTATCTTCCATCTTATCTTTGATTTCTCGCAGTTCAGCTAGTTTTGGCGGACGCGTCTCCCGTACCTTTGGAAACTTGGATGCAGCTAAGAACATCCCAGCTGCCCCTTCACGCAAGATAAAGTAATCATCATGCTTGGTGGACTTAAGCTCCGGCAAATGGATAGGATCCATACGCGGCGGCGCAGGCTCACCCGTTTTGAGTACTTTGCGCGTATTGTCACAGTTTTGACAAGCAAAATAAGGACCAAAGCGTCCAGTCTTTAGCTCCATTTGTCCATCGCACTTGTTACAGTCAATGGTTGGTGCATCAGAGCCTGGAACTTCAAATTTGCCTTCTTCTAGAATATAACCGTCACAATCTGGATTATTGCCACAAATATGCAATTTAAGACCGCCGTCAACGATATAGCCGTTCATCGCCGTACCGTCTTTGGGACAGCGTTTTTTCTCCATCAAGTCTTTGACTTCAGCCGCTTCGTCATCGCCCTCCGCATCGTCAAGATTGGCAAAGGCTTCAACGGGCATCAAATTCTTGGTACCTTTACAGCGCTCTTTTGGCGGTAGATTGTAGCCTGTGCACCCTAAGAATACTCCTGTTGAACCCGTGCGCAGTTGCATCGGACGCGCGCATATATCACAGTGTACATCGGGCACATCGGTGGGGTCATTGGGACGCATGCCATCCTTGTCTTTGGCATGTTCAACTTTCTTTTTAAAGTCTCCATAGAAGTTATCTAACACATCTTTCCAATCAGTGTCGCCTTCTGCCACATGGTCAAGCTTGTCCTCAAGCGCGGCGGTAAAGGTATAATCCATCAAATCAGGAAAGCTATCTGTTAATCTATCGGTGACAATATCGCCCATCTTTTCGGCAAACAGGCGCTTATTCTCAAGTTTGACATAACCGCGATCTTGAATGGTTGAGATGATCGACGCATAAGTCGAGGGACGACCGATACCCTTCTTCTCAAGCTCTTTGACGAGGCTGGCCTCAGTATAGCGCGGCGGCGGCTTGGTAAAGTGCTGGCTGGGGTCGAGCTTATCGAGTATGAGCTTGTCGCCTTTTTTGACATCAGGCAGCAAGGTATCATCCGTTTTGGCAGGCGGCATCACACGAGTAAACCCGTCAAAGGTCATGGTGCGACCACGGGCTTTTAGCTCGACGTTACCCGCTTCTACAAATAGATTGACCGATAGATACTTGGCTGGCAACATCTGACAGGCCACAAACTGACGCCAGATCAGCTCGTAGAGACGAATAGCATCGCGCTCTACGCCTTTGAGTTGAGTGGATTTCATATTGACGTTAGAGGGTCTGATTGCTTCATGCGCCTCTTGCGCGTTTTGTTTATTGCCATAAAAGTTAGGCTTTTCTGGTACGTAATTTTTGCCGTAGCTGTCTTCGATATAGCCGCGCGCATTAGCTAGCGCGTCCCCTGACAAAAACGTCGAGTCGGTACGCATATAAGTGATATGACCCGCTTCGTATAGACGCTGCGCTAAGATCATCGTCTTTTTGACTGAGAACCCTAGACGCGTACTGGCCGCTTGTTGCAAGGTTGAGGTAATAAACGGCGCGCTAGGACGCGACTGCGTGGGCTTCTCTTCACGCTCTTTGACGATATAGTCGCTCGTTTTGAGAACCTCTAAAACTTTATCAGTGTGCTCCTTATTGACCAGCTTAAGGTTTTTATCGTTTTGCTTGGTCGCCTCTAAGCGGATGCTTATGTCTGCTTCTTTTTTATCATCGATATGCGTGTCAGCGTGAATTTGCCAATACTCCTCAGGAATAAAGGCGCGAATTTCGTGCTCACGCTCAACGACGAGGCGCATAGCAACCGACTGGACGCGGCCTGCTGACAAGCCACGCGCGACCTTTTGCCATAGGATTGGCGAGACCATAAAGCCGACAACGCGATCCAAAAACCGCCTTGCTTGCTGCGCATTGACGCGGTCAATATCGAGCTTTGAGGGCTGCTTAAAGGCGTTTTGAATCGCCGACTTCGTAATCTCGTTAAAGACTACGCGCTGATATTTGCTATCAGGCCCGCCGATGACTTCTTTAAGATGCCAAGCAATAGCCTCTCCTTCTCTATCCATATCCGTTGCTAGATAAATAGTATCGGCGTCTTTGGCGAGTGCTTTGAGCTCTTTGATGACCTTGGTTTTGTTTGGCAGTACTTCATAGACCGCCTTCCAGCCGTGTTCTGGGTCAACGCCCATGCGACGCACCAGCGCTTGCTGCGCTTTTTCTTCTTTTGATAGCGTATCGTCTTTTTTGGTAGTAGCAGTCTTTTTAGCACTTTTGCTGGCGCCAACAGGTAGATCGCGCACATGACCGATACTCGAGCGCACGACAAAATCTGGGCCTAAGTATTTGTTAATGGTTTTTGCTTTGGCAGGGGACTCGACGATCACCAAAGATTTGCCTTTGGAGGGAGTACCACCATCTGAAGTTGCCGCTTTAGTGCTCTTTGCAGCACGAGGCTTTTTGGCACTGCCCGTGGCTTTGATGGTTCTTTTAGTTGTGGTTTTTGCCATATCTGACGACACCATAATAAATGGATTAAAAGGAATTACAAATCACTAGAGGATATAAGGTATTGATTATAAAAATAATAGTATTTAAAACAGGGTTATCAAGGAAGCCGCAAGAGATAGATAACCGTAACCTAATTACAAAGACGTTACACTGCTATGAGTTGAGATGTCAACTGTAAAACAGCGCTTTGCCTAAAACAGTTTAAATAATAAAAGCGGTTTTTCTGTTAAGCCATGCTAAATTATTGGTCATTAACTTGCGCTTTTTTGCGCGTTTTGCACTTGCAATGCCCATTTTTCTAACTGGGTTTTGAGCACTAATAGATCAGGTTCGATGTTATAAGACTTATAAGCAGGATTGGTCGATGGACGCACATAGTCGACATCCTCCCAATAGATAATCACGCTGTTAGCTTGGGTAACCAGCGCCTTTACAAACGGCTCTATGCTTGGCGGCAGCTCAAGCGGCAGCTTATCTAAACTAAAATCTATCTTGGGCATCGGCTTTGCTGTCATCGTTTGAGTATTGGTGCGCACTTTTGTAGGAATATCAAGCTTGGTGCTCGTATCGGCTTTGATACTTTCGATACTGGTATCCGCGCGCCACTGACCATTGATAGCCTTGTAGCGGGTATGCGGCATTTTAATATTATCTAATACCAAGCCATACTGACCTATCATACCGCGCCCCATCTCGTTATCGCGTCCTTGCATCCACTCAGGACAGGCGACCAGCTTTGGGTTGAGTTGCATACGCCGCGCCTCAATACGCAGCTTGTCCAAGCGCTGATCGATACCGCTAGGTTTGAGCGCCATCATACTGCCAAGTACGAACATTACGATAAGAATGGCGATCCATATTCCCATGACAATCAAACCCCAAACAAAATAGTGAAGTAAAGCAGTAGCCGCTACTTATAATGAGTGTACAAATTCAAAAATCAAGCTTGAGCGAATAGCAGACGAACAGAGCATGAATGCCATCTTGTTTTATATACTTAGCTTTCAAGCACTTAACGACAAAAAATATGCTCGGTAACAAGATGCAAAAAGTTGCGGCCTATAAAAAGGTGCTATCATAAACCATAACTCTCGATGCGCGCAGGTTTATTATGATTCCTTTATTCGCTGTATTGCAGTCCAAGCTGCAAAGCCCATCAATGATGGCTAAATCTAGCCTGAATTTGTCTATCTTAGGTGCCGCCTTGCTCGCCTTATCTGGCTGCGCTACTACCCAAAAGAGCCTCACACCAGAGCAATGTCAAGGCAGTAACTGGCAAGAGGTCGGCTATGTCGATGGTATGCGCGGTCGCTCAGGCGCTTATTTTGGTTACTATACTAATAGCTGCGCTAGTGTCGTCGGTGCGACGCCCAATCGCGTTATGTGGGAGCAAGGTCGCCAGCAAGGGCTAAAGACGTATTGTACGGAGCTAAATGCTTATAAGATTGGGCGTGAGGGCTATGATTGGCAACCCGTCTGTCCGCTTGAGGGTATTGAGAAGTTAGAGGAAGCCTACTCGCAAGGGCGCTACTATTATATCCGTCAGCGTGATCTTGACTATTTGCGCTCGCCCTATCCCTTTGGCTTTAGTGGCTACGGTCGCTACGGGTATGGCCCGTTTGGTTATGGCTGGTAGCCCTTTAAAAAGTTAAATTAAAAAACTTTGCCAAATAAAAACCTCGCCGAATGACAAGGTTACTTGGGCGAGGTTGGAGAAAATACTATTATTTTAATTTTCTTTATTATTGTTTTACTGATGTTCTTAGTTGGCGCTTTGCTGGTTTATTTAGTTAGCCTGTTTTTATAAATCCTTTATTCGCTGACGAAAGCTATCTTAGTCAGTCCTGCTGTACTCGCCGCCGCCAATACTTGCGCTACCATATCGTATTTACTGTCTTTGTCAGCGCGCAGATGAATGGAAGGTTCATTATCTGCTTGAGCCTCTACGCTTAACCGCGAACTTAATTCCTCCATAGTAATCAAATCATCATCCCAAAACAGTCCAGCATCTTTATCGATACTAATCTGAATGACCTGCTCTGGCGTTTCATTGACCTGCGCACTGGTCTGCGGTAGATCCAGCGGCACTGTTGGATTAAGTACTGTCGCTGTGAGCAAAAATATAATCATTAGGACGAGCATGACATCGATGAGCGGAATTAGGTTCATCTCATTCATACTCTGCGTGTCATCGTCACCCAATTGAAATGCCATATCTGCTTACTCTCTTTATTACTCTTAATGTGTTTTTTGCTTTAATGCAGTCAACACTCGAATCATTAGGACTAACCCTCTGGCGTTGAACCAAAGTAGTTGTTTAGACACTCTTTTTTAGAGTACGGTCAGCCGACTGCGCCAAAAGATCATGGGCGCGATCATTGGCATGATACATAACGCGGCGATTGATACGGATAGCCAAGTTATAAAACACCACTGCTGGAATAGCAACTGCGATGCCAAGTCCTGTCATAATGAGCGCCTCGCCTACAGGACCTGCCACTTGCGCAAGACCTGCTTGACCTGTGGTGCCGATATTACTGAGCGCATGAAAGATACCCCATACCGTGCCAAATAGCCCGATAAAGGGAGCGATAGCAGCGGTCGTGCCTAATATAGGCAATCCACGCTCGCTGGCAAAACGATAACGGCCAATATGCTGAAGTAATGCCTGCTCGATCACCAAACGGCGAGTCGCTACGTCATCTGCGCTCGTATCCGTGCTCTTGGCCTGAATCTGCACGCTTAAATCATCTGCTACCGTACTTGCCAATTTGCGGCTTTGAACAATACGAATAATACCCGTCACCCAAGAGAGTACCGATAGCGCGAGTAGTATAAAAAACAGCGCTTTGGTGACCATATCGCTGTATTGCCAATAGCTCATAAAGTCCATGTAGACTCCTAATGTTGCTCAATATATGTGTGTCAAACTTGGGTTGATAGGGGTCAGTTTATAACCTGACTACTTTTAAAATTTTTGTCTTATCTATCATCAAAGTTTCATACGAAATGAAAAGTTAGCTATGCTTTTAGTCGGCGCATTGCCTCTCGTAGCAGGATTGAGTTTGGCTCTTGATAATGCTTTTACAAAATCTCTGTCAAATGCGTTTTTACCTGAGCTCTTAGATATTTTTATGTTACTTATATTACCACCTGAGTCCACCATCATACTGACTCTAATTGAAGCCTCAACTCCTCTAAAACCATAATCTTTATTTTGGATAGAGGTAAATATAGGTTCTCTTAACCAGCTTGACTGACCTATGTTGCCATAATCGGCAGGCTCATTACTCGCCGCCTGCGCAGCGGCCTCTTTTACAGCTTGTTGTTGCACGGCCTGCTCTAGCGCGCGTTTGGCTGCTTGCTTAGCCGCTAGCGCCTCAGCTGCTGCCTTGGCTTGTTGTTCTGCCTTGGCCTGTGCATCCGCTTGAGCCTGTCGCTCAGCCGCTATTTTCTGTGCTTCTTTAGCAGCATTGGCTTTATCTTGTTCAGCCCTTTGCGCTTGGTGCTGTTTACGAAGGTTCTCTGCCTGTATCGCCGCCTCAGCCTCAGCTTGTGCGGCTGACTCTCTTTGCCGCTGCTCCCTAAGCTTTTGAGCAGCAAGCTCCTGTTGCGTAGGTATATTGACGACTTGAGCTGGCTGTTTTTTGATGGGTTGCGGCGTAACCTTGGGCTTATCTTCTACTATTTTATTCTTTGGTTCTACAGCTTTTTTATCATCATTAACCGTCTGTTTTTTGACGACAGGCTTAGGTTTATCAACAGGCTTGGATTCTTTAGCAACTTGCGTTTTAGGAGCGGCAGCAGGCTTAGTCATAGGCTCTGCTTGTTCTTTGACAACAGCCGCTTCTTTGATATTAGTAGGCGTTACTAGCTCAATCTCTATCGGCGTCACCTCTTCTGGCTCAAAGACAGGTTGCGGCTTTATCATAACCAGCGCCATCGCGGTCAAGACGTGCAAACTCACCACCAGACCGATGACAATCAGTATGAGTTTATACGGTGATGAGTGGCTGGTGGTCGGATTCATAACGCTCTACGTCTTGTGTTAAGGACTTAAAGTAATGGCTTAGGTTTTATTCATGAGTATGAGTAAGCATGACAGACAACTAAAATGCGCAAACTCCAAAAGTGGCTAGATGATATTATAAATGAGAATCATTATCAATGATAATTTAACTAAAATATTCTGCATATTTGTCCTTATTCGTCTTATAAACATATATACGGTAATAATAATCATTATCATTGATAAAAAAATCACTATCCTTTATCATTGTCTCCAGAATGATCCCAACTTATAACAAAACTGCTATCTAAACCCTTCTGATTACCGAGTTTATTATGCCAACCACTACTTATTCTAAACCCCAAAACGCGCCTTTGTTTAAAGGTCCTCTATTCGCGGCTATGGCATCACTACTTGCTGTGAGTGTTGGCTTGACAGGCTGTTCAAACAGCTCTGAAACAGACGATGCCAAAGTTGAAAACAATAGCGCCGATGTATCATCAAACATCGCTGACAATGATGCGGTATCGGTGGCAACTATCGATGTCGATACGGTCAAAGGAGCGGTAAGCTTACCTATCAATCCTGCGCCCTTAGTCGTCTATGATATGACTTTGATGCAGGATTTGGCGGCGTTAAATGTAGGTGTCGCTGGGATGCCAGATCAGCTACCGCTGGACAATCTGCGCTCTGATACTCAGCCTGATAGTGAAAATGTCGGTACGCTTTTTGAACCTGATCTTGAAGCCCTAAACGCTATGCAGCCACAAGCTATTTTGATTGGTTCAAGAATGGCAGAAAAATACAACGAATTATCCAGTATCGCGCCAACACTAGATATGAGCATCGATACCGCCAATATCTATGACTCTAGCAAACAGCGCTTGCACGACTTGGGCGCATTGTTTGGCAAAAGTGACGAAGCCTTTGCCCTGCAGCAAGATATCGACGGCCTTATCACTCAAACTCAAGAGTTGACCCAAGATAAAGGTAATGGCCTGGTCATTTTGGTCAATGGCAACAAGCTATCCGCTTATGGCGACAAGTCACGGTTTGGTTTTATCCATAGTGTACTCGGTGTGCCTATGGCTGATACGCAAATAGAGGATGCCCGTCATGGTCAGCCCGTCTCATTTGAATACGTACAAAAAGTCAATCCAGACTGGCTGTTTGTCGTTGATCGCAGCGCCGCTATCGGTGAAGAAGGTGCGGGAGCCAAAGCGGTGCTAGATAATCCCTTAGTAGCTCAAACCCATGCTTGGGATAAAGGACAAGTGGTATATTTAAGCCCAGATGCATACCTTGCCTTTGGTGGATATTATCAATGGATGCAAGATTTGACGACGATCAAGAATGCATTTGCAAAGGCAAAATAAGCGTTATGACAGTTCGAGCCATCGTTATTGATTGCATGTTCATCCCTTATCTTTAAGCCAGTAGACGTTATGCCGTTATTTTCATCTCGCGCTCAGACTAGTGTCAAAGCCGATTCTTCTTTGCCAGCGCCATTATTAAGCTGGCAAAAAAAACCTCGCACTGATCTAAGTCATAACCATCGACGTGCTGCCATACCGCCTTGGCTCATAAATACCGGTAGCCTTCTGATTATGGGGCTATTGGTATTACTGAGCTTATCGATTGGGGTGGCAGACTTCTCTTGGTCGGGCCTTGTGCAAAGTCTTGTCAGTGGTAGCGGCAATTCAGACAGCGCTTTGATGCTCGTTAGTCGCTTGCCGCGTACCGTTGCTATTATCTTAACAGGTATCGCTATGGCAGTGGCGGGCATGATTATCCAAGTGGTACTCAAAAACCGTTTTGTTGAGCCCTCAATGGTTGGCGCAACGCAAAGCGCCGCTCTTGGGTTACTGGTAGTCAGCCTCCTATTTCCAGCCAGCGCCCTCATTGTCAAGATGAGCGTGGCAACCGTTACAGCGATGCTCGGTATGGTGCTGTTCATGGGGCTGATTCAAAAGATTCCACCTACTGATTTTTTGATGATTCCGCTGATTGGTATTGTATTTGGCGGTATTATCGAGGCGGTGACCACTTATATCGCTTATCAAACTGAAACCTTACAGATGCTCAGCGTATGGCAATTTGGGGATTTCTCTAGCGTATTGGCAGGGCGTTATGAGCTGCTATGGTTGACAGGACTGCTTTGTCTGCTTGCTTATTTTATTGCTGACAAGCTCACTATCATAGGGCTGGGCGATAATATTGCGCTCAATTTGGGTATCAATAAACGCCAGATCACTTGGGTCGGTGTCGGCATGGTCGCTATGATGAGCGCGGTAGTAGTGGTAACGGTAGGTGTCATTCCCTTTATTGGCTTGATTGTGCCCAATATCGTCAGCCGTATTATGGGCGATAAACTTCGGCGTAGCTTGCCTGCGGTAGCATGCTTGGGCGCATCAGCTGTCCTACTGTGCGATATCATCGGACGTTCTATTCGCTATCCCTTTGAGATACCTGTTGCCACTATTTTTGGTGTCGCCGGCACCGCCGTGTTTTTATGGTTATTATTGCGCGCGCCAAGCGAGTCTTAGGCTCTGCCTCATCTCTCCTTTTATTAAAAGATTAGCATATGCTCTCACCGTCTACTTCTAGCAGTGTAAATACAAATGATAAGGCTCACGTTGAGACACCATTTAGTCAAAAGCGGCGTTTGGTGCACACACTAGCTGAACGTCCAATAGTCATAGCTGGCGTGGTCTTACTTGTATCCATACTCCTATTTATGACCATTAATGTTCATGGCTATTGGGACTTTGCCCTACCCTTACGCGGCAAAAAGCTACTGGCGCTTATGGTGGTGGCTTATGCGATTGGCGTATCAACATTACTGTTTCAAACCTTAACCCATAATCCTATCCTAACGCCCTCTCTCTTGGGTTTTGACTCGCTATATGTACTTTTGCAAAGTTTGCTGGTGTTCTTTTTGGGATCAATCAGTTATACCAGTATCGATCCTATAGCCAAGTTTGGGTTAGAGATTGCCTTGATGTTTGGCGCGTCGCTGTTGTTATTTAAAGTATTGTTCTCAAAGCGCAGTCAAGACCTAACGCGTCTTATATTGGTCGGGGTGATCTTTGGTGTGCTGTTTCGTAGCTTATCGGCGCTGATTGCCCGCCTGATTAATCCTGATGATTTCGTGGTGGTGCAAGCGGCCAGCTACGCGCAGTTTAATACGCTCAATCCTAAGCTGCTGGGTATCAGCCTTGTTATCTGTATGCTCAGCGCTATTGTCGTTTGGCGCTGGCGCTATCAGTGTGATGTGTTGATGCTGGGTAAACCGCAAGCGATCAACCTTGGTATTAATTATCAGCGTTTGGCGTTTGGACTGCTGAGCGTCATTGCGGTTTTGGTAGCCACGGCGACTGCTTTGGTAGGGCCTGTGACTTTTTTTGGTCTGCTCGTATGCGCCTTGACTAATCGTATTACGCGGCGTATGTATCATAGCGAGCGGCTGGTATTGGTCAGTTTGGTGGCGATGATATGTTTGGTGCTCGGTCAAGCTGTCTTTGAGCAACTGCTGGATATGGCGGGCGTTTTATCCGTGGTGATTGAGCTGGCAGGCGGAATAGTGTTTTTGTTATTGATATTTATGACTCACCGTCGCCGCGTATGACTTTTAAAGCTTTAAAGTCTCAAAGCTATAAAAAATAAAATGATTAGAAGACATTGCTATGATAAAAATTAATTCCCTCTCACACCATATTGGCTCGCAGCAAATACTGCACGATATTACTTTGTCTTTGCCGCCCTCACAAGTTATCGCTCTGATAGGTCCTAATGGCGCGGGTAAGTCAACTTTGTTTTCGGTCATGGCGCGCCTGCACCCTTTGCAAACAGGTTCAGTCAGCTTTAATGTAGATAATAAAGACCATGACATCATCAGCTGTGATGCCCGTACCCTTGCCACCACAGTCGCTATGCTCGGTCAGGACAATCAAGTACAAGGGCGGCTGCGCGTCCATGAGCTACTAATGTTTGGGCGCTATCCGTATCACCAAGGACGCCCAAGCGCGGCTGACCAGCAAAAGGTCAATGAGATTATCGAGCGCTTTGAGCTTGAGCCCTTAGCCGATAGATTTTTGTCAACGTTATCCGGTGGTCAGCGTCAGCGCGTACTGATTGCGATGATTGTCTGCCAAGACACACCCTATCTGCTTCTTGATGAGCCACTTAATAATTTGGATATGTATCATGCAGGACGCCTAATGCGTGAGCTACGTACGCTTAGTCATACTCAGCAAAAAACGGTCGTTATTGTGCTGCATGATATCAATCAAGCCGCGCAGTTTGCCGATACGGTGGTAACGATGAAAGACGGTCAAGTCAAAGCGGTCGGTCGCCCAGTCGATGTCTTGACCCAAGAGACAATGAAAGCGCTGTATGACGTTGAAGTGACGGTGCTGACTCATCATGGTCGTCCTGTGATAGTAGATACGGTGTGAGTACAGCTATAAAAATGCGGTGTACTAAAGACAAATGATTCGCGCAAACCGTATCAACTACAATTATCCCTATAAGATAGCTTCGGCGTCCTTACGCTTGATGATTTTGTGTTCATCTTCGCTGTTATCAAGCTTCCAGTAGCTTGAGATATACAGATGGGTTTTTGCTACCTGTTTTTCTTGTTTAAAGTAATGACGTAGCGCGCGCATACTATTGAACTCGCACGCTGCCCACACAGCGGGACTGCCCTCTAACCAAGGCAACTGCTTAACGCGTTCAAGCAGTGGACTACTATCGATGCTTGCTACTGCATTTACTACCCAGTGTATATCCATATTATCAGGCATATTCAACGGACGGATATCTGCTTCACTTATGACCTCTATTACCGCATAGCCTTGAGCATCAGCGGGTAGCTCAGCCAAATTTACCGTTATGGCAGGTAGCGCGGTCATGTCACCTGCTAACAAAAACCAGTCGGCTTGAGCATTGATCTGTTTTTTGGCTCCAGGGCCGCCGATCAAGATGCTGTCGCCTATAGCCGCGGTATGTGCCCACTGTAGTGCTGGACCTGCATGCTCTTGAGGATGCAATACAAAGTCTACATCTATCTCGTGACTGCGCTGCTCAGCGATAGTATAAGTGCGCATGATAGGTTTACTGCTCTTAGGCTGTGAAAACATCAACTTAATATAAGCGCTTTGTTGGTTTGTTGGAAAGTCCTTAAACGCCTCTCCACCCAAAGTGATGCGGCGCATATGCGGCGTGATGTCTGTAATACGTTTGACTTCTAGAACTCTTGGGGTAGGTTTTGCCATTTTTATATTCTCTCATGACTTATTAGCTGAGCTAATGATGGTTTTGAGCTATAGTGAGTCTAGTATAAAAACGATACAGCGGGACTGGGATGAATTTTGCGCAGCCTCTGTCGGCGTAGGCACAGCACGCCAGTAAAATTTATACCAGTTCCGCGCTTAAACATAATGTATCTGTTTTATTTAAAATTGGCTATATCAGAATTTACATATCCTGATACAAAAAACCAGCGCTCTTTGTGAGATTGCTGGTTTTTATTATTTATATCAAAACTTAAAACTGATACGTTAACGACGCTTTTATATTTCGACCCATCTCAAAGTCAGTGCTTTGATCACTAACGGCACTATAGCGTGAGGCGTGACTGGCGTAAGTCTCATCAAATAAGTTATACACCCCGACAGTAGCTTTGACGTTCTCAAGCTGACGCGGCGAGTAGTTCATATAGATATCATGCACATCATAGTTGGGCTTGGTGTCGCCGCTATTATCAGTGATGGAGGCTACATAAGTGCTGCGCCAACCTAAATCAACCACCTCATTGGGTGCATAATCTAGGTTCACCATATAACGATCACCTGAGTCAGCACTACCGCCACTCACTGAAGGAATGCTATCACCGGTTTTGTCACCCTCGCTGCGTGCACGCGCGTAGCTAAGACCCATACCAAAGTTATCAGTACTGTAGTTCGCTGCAAGCTCGACACCTTTGATCTCGTAATCTTCATCGCTATTGATCATGCCTTGACAGTCTTGTAAGTTGTCAGGCGAACCGCGCTCACCTGTAGCACAGTTTAGACCGTAGCGACCGGCGCGATCTCCTGTTCTAACAAACTGCTGAAAGTTTTCGATATTAGAGCGAAAGTATTTGGCGCTTAGTTGCAAAGCATCATTAGCGGTAGTCAATCCGCGCAATGTGGTCGCGACCCCAATCTCAGAGTTGTAGCCTTCTTCTGCTTTGAGATCATCATTGACATAGATACTATCGCCATTACTATTAAATATGGTTTGCGCAAGATCAGGGCCGTTGAATAACTGCGTGTAGCTGGCAAATACTTGTGTGCTTGGAGCAATCTCGTAGCTGGCCGCTAATGCGCCAACGACATTGTCATAGGTCTCGCCGCCTGAGACATATTCAGGCGACTCATAGCGATCGTAACGCACGCCTGGCGTTAAGCTAAATTTGCCCAGTTGCCACTGATCTTCTAAGTAGAGCGATGTGGTTTTTGCCTCATCAGTCGCCGTATCCCTGCCCTCACGCGCCATCTGTGATTCTTTTTTATAGTGCTCCACGCCTGTGATGAGTCTATGCGTACCCGTAACCCCTTCAAAAACGCTGTCATCGATTACACTCGTGTTTTCAATCTTGCCGCCTGTCGTTTTTACCTGAGCTCTCCAGTCATAGCCTGGCGATACGTCAGCGTTATTATCTCGCGAGATTTCGGTTTCGGTCTGATAAATCGTGGTATCAACATCAATTAAAGCATTTAGCGGGTTAAAGTTATAGTCAATCGTATACGTATCGCGGTTTACCTTTTGTGGTATAGGATCATCAGTTAAACTAGGAAAATCTGGGCGAAACGGGAAAATACCTTCTTTTTCAGTACGGCTAAAGCTTGCGCCGATACGGTGATTATCATTGATATAAGCGCCCGCTTTTAACAAGATATTTTCGCTTTCACTGTCCTCAAATAGCTCACGTCCATCGCCATCCTCACCAGAATCCGTATCGCGCTTGCCATAATAAGCTAGTAAGTCGATATTATCAGTAGGCGCGCCATAGACGGTGGCTGAGGTTAACAGCTCATCATTATTACTGCCGTAGCCAGCCTTTAGTTTTGCACCGATCTTTTGACCTGGCTTGAGCAAATCTACTGCATCCACAGTTTCAAACGCTACCGCGCCGCCTAGGGCGTCATTACCTAGCGTCACTGAGTTATTACCGACCGCTACCTTAGCACGTTTGAGCAGGTCAGGATCAAGGGTGACATCACCCATATGATAAAACAAAGCACCCTCTTGACGAGCACCATCGACAGTCACTTTCAGATTGGTATCATCAAGCCCGCGCACCCTGATACGCTGGTTTACCGTTGAGGTACCACCGACCTCAACTCCAGGTATCACATCTAAGAAGTCACTTAAATGACTCGCTTGCGCTGCAGGCGTATAGTTGTCGATATAGACTGAGTCTTCTTGTACATTTTCACGTACTGAGGTGTTTGCCGTTACCGTAATGGTCTGTAGCGTCGTGCTAGGCATCGCCTCTGCAGCATTAGCCATTTGTGAAAATAGCGCTGTGGCTACCCCTATAGATAATAGGGTTAATTGACTATGATTTTTTGGCTTAGAGCGGCTTTTACTTAAACTCTGATCTTCACGCATAACTTACTCGCTGATTTCACTATGAAAAGGGTACTTAAATTTGCATGAGTCATATTCAGGATTGATGAGATTATCGCCAAACAATCAAAAAATTGACTCATAGCTTATTAATACTAATGTTAATGATAATTATTATCATTCAATTAACGAGAGGAATGATAACGAAGTATTTATATTTTGGCAACACTGTAATAAAAATTATTTTTGAAAGTATCAATAGTTGATGAATATCAATGACAAGAGAGCATCAATAATGAGAGATGATTATCAATGAGCAGGGGTACACGTAGGAGCCAAAGGCTTTATGTTTATGAGGGAGGCTATAGCAATTTAGAAAATAGGGTTTTTTGGATAAATAGCAGTAGTTAGGATCAAGGTTGACCGTCAATAATAAGCTGATGAGTTCTGTTTTACCGATACTAATACTGCGCCTTTGCATCGGTAACAGCCCTATCGCTATGGGAGTATTAAGCCAATACCACGCTCAACACGCCCCAATAAGAAATACTTTATTTAGACCATTAATCTAAAGTCTGTACCCCACCGCCATTTACGAAGATTGTTTGACCACTCACCCATGTCGAGATCGGTGATGCAAAATACAGCATCGCACCAGCAATATCGTCAGCCTCTCCTAAGCGTTTAATAGGTGTATGCGCAAGCATTTTCTTTTCAATCTCAGGCGTAAGTACTGTTCTTAGTGCGTCAGTACGTGTTGCACCAGGACCGACAGCATTGATACGCACCTCTGGACCAAAGTCATGCGCTAAATTGGCTACCATATGATTGACCGCCGCTTTTGAGCCTGCATAACCGCTCATGTTCGGATCTTTATTGATGCTCGACATAGAGGTTGTAAACACAATGGAGCCATAACCTGACTTTTTCATATATGGCACGCATAGCTGACATAAACGCCAGCCACTAAAAACGTTTAATTCAAAATCACGGCGAATATCATCTACTGAGATCTTAGTAGGATTTTCACGACCACCGCCGCCGCCACCTGCATTGTTAATTTGTCGCTTTACCAATACCATTAGCGCCGCCTGTAATGATCGCGACTTTACCTGATAAGTCAAAAAGCTGCTCAAATGTTTTTTCTTGAAAATTTACCATGTCTATATCCTTATGATTTAAGAGTGCTAAGGTTTAGTCAGTGCCATTAGCCTGATAGATAACCTTACCCTCTTTGATAGTTTGCAGTATGGTGATGTCTTTTATTTTCATAGGATCAGCTTTTAGAGGATTGCTATCTAATATCACTAAATCTGCGAGCTTGCCTTGGCTCAATGAGCCTTTACTGTCCTCTTCAAAATACTCATAAGCTGCATTAGTAGTGATAGCTTTTAGCGCTTGGTAAGGGCTGGCACGTTCGTCCTTGCCGATAATAGCGCCTGAACGCGAAGTGCGATTTACTGCTGACCAAACTGAGAACATTGGATCAACAGGAGCCACTGTATCATCGGAATGGTTAGTGTAGATAATACCCATTTTATCCGCAGTGGCAATCGGGCTTGAGAAATAAGCACGATCTTTGCCTAAGTTTTTGACATGCACATCACCCCAGAAGTAGGCATGGTTAGTAAAGAACGAAGGTATCATTTTATACTTTTTAAAAGCCTCTAGCTGATCAGGACGCGCGAATTGTGCATGCACAGGTACAGTACGGCGATCTTTATCAGCAGCTTGGCCTGTCTTTTTGACGGCATATTCATGAGCTTTGATTACCATGTCGGTTGCCGCGTCGCCATTATTATGAATGAATAACTGATTATCGCGCGCATAAGCCTTAAGAAACATCTCGTTTAGCTCATCTTGACTAAGACTGGGCAAACCTTTGCAATTACTATCGCAGTCGGGCACTGGGGTTAGATACGGTTGACTAAAATAGGCTGTTTTGCCTTGCGGTGAGCCATCAGCGATAATCTTCGTGCCTTGGACTTTAAAGCCGTTTTGATAGGTTTTCCAGACAAAGTCTTTATCGGCTAAGTTTTCATCCAAATCACTCACGCCTGCTAGCGATACTAAGTCGATCTTTAATTTGCCCGCATCCGCTTGTGATTGAAAAAACTTAATCGCATCACGCGTGGTTGAGCCATCTTGCGCGGTGGTCACGCCATTTTTAGCATAATAGTCTTGGGTTTGATCAAAGAACTCAGCTTGTCTAGGGGCGAGCACTTCTAGCAAGTTGCGCACGAACGGATACATCGCGGTTTCTTGTACTAGGCCATTAGGTTCGTTTGAGCCTTTGACCCTAGCAATATTACCGCCCTCCGGCGCTTTGCTATCCGCCGTAATATCCATCGCTTCAAGACCCTTGGAGTTTGCCACGCCCATATGTCCGCTGGTATGTTGCAAGTAGACAGGGTTATTTGGCAGTGCGCTATCAATCTCATCTTTAGTTGGATGACGGTCCTCGCTCAATTGGGTTTCATCATAACCCCAACCAAATATCCACTCGCCATCTGCGATATCATTGTCTTTTTTATAAGCCTTCAAAGTCATAAGCATTTTATCGATGCTATCAATTTTGCCAACAGGAGGTGGATTGAGATCCGCTTGTCCTACCGTGTTTGAGACCATACCAAAATGGCTATGCGGATCGATAAAACCGGGTAGCAAAGTTTGATTGTTAAGATCAATCTGTGCCGCATTAGCATATTTCGACTTAGCCTCATCTAAGCTACCCACATAAGCAATTCTGCCATTTTGTTCGACCAGTGCTTGGGCGTAGGTGGGCGTATCGCCTGCCATAGTTAGGATATCACCGTTATAG
Source organism: uncultured Psychrobacter sp. (assembly GCA_947495055.1). Lineage (GTDB taxonomy): Bacteria > Pseudomonadota > Gammaproteobacteria > Pseudomonadales > Moraxellaceae > Psychrobacter. The sequence goes on from CANLXO010000001.1 coordinate 273,425, forward strand.
TAGAGCGTACTGTTTGCACTGCTATCTAATACGCTATCAGTATTTGTCATAGCAGTAGGACTATTACAGCCACTGAGTAATAGCCCACTAGTCAAGATACTAAGCGCAGTCAAATTAAAAAGGGGTTGTTTGACAACAAGCTTTTGAATTGAAATCGATGTTCTAAAAAAATTCATGTAAATCCTCCTCTAATAGTGTCGGCTTATCATTGGGTAACCATAAGTCTAGGATAGACATAACAACTAATGAAACTAAATATAATTTAACCTGTTACCCCTATCCTAGAGCGCGTAACTTAGAAGACAAATTACGTATAATAAAGACTGCAAATATTAGTAACCCTTTTATCTCGACTTATTAATGAATAAATCACTAGTTTTATTAAAAATGGAGCTTGACCAAGGCGCTTGGAACGCTTTGATTAACGCCATCGAGACCAAATTTGTTTCTCCAATAGCTATATTCCACGCCAACCTCGATACGGTTATCAATGCCAAGCACGTCTTGTAAGTTGTATTTTATTTGCGGATTAATATGTAGCTGATCCTCAAGATCATCATTGTTAAAAGAGTAGTCAACATAGCCATCGACGACAAAGTTATTCTTCTCCCAGCCATAGGTCAAAGTAATTTGTTGATCATCAGCATCACTGAATTTGTCATCATTAAAAGCATGGTATAACGTCGCCGATGCGTATTTCATACCGTCGATAGGAATGTTAAGATCAGCTCCAATACCTACCAAGAAATTATCTTGCTCAAAACCATTCGTGTTCGAACCAAACTCATAAGTACTAGCTAGGTTTACTTGCTTGATGAAGCTATTACTATAGTCTGAGATTTTGAACTTAGGTGACAGCTCGCCGTAGATATCCTTAGCTCTACTATTATTCGCATCACTTGCGCCTTGCAGACGATCAACAAAGAAAAACACCCCACCCCAAGTATGAGTAGAAGCGTGCTCTAACGTCAGTGTCGTCAACTCACCATCTTCTGCCAACTCATAATCACTGCCATAAAGTAGGCTGATACTGGTATCACTAAATAGCGTTTTAGCTTGAGCGCTATTCGTAACGCTTAAAACTAAAGTAGTCGCAATAGCAATGCTCAAAGGTTTTACAACGAATAAATTATTAATGTTAGACAAATAGCGCACAGTAAATACTCCCTTATGTACAGACGACAACTTCTAGCATGATCATCACTAAGTAACTCGTAATAATTGGGCCAAGCATCCTGTTGAGCCCCTTTAGCCATGCCTAAGAATATAGGTAATAAATATATAAATAACCGAACAATAAGAAACAGTTAGCTCAAGATTAAATAGAGCTACCAGACGACAGTGGTAACGAATTAGATAGCTCAACTAATAATCAGTCGCTTACACTTCAAAATAGTTAAGCATTAAATTTGAAAATTGACAATTGACAATCATCAGCTGTAGCCATGTAGAAATTCTAACTAAACTAATAATTTTTACTAAGTTTATGATTTTACTTAAAAAAACTGACTATTTGGTCAGCTTTTATTTTTTGTAACTATATTGTAAAGTATATTTTTGAACTTTAAGTGCACAAAAATTCTTGCAATACCATATCTTTTAGCTATATCCTAAAGATAGATGACTAATTGGTCAGGTTTATATATATTAAGCAGCGACAAGAATTAGTATCTTTTGGTATACGTTAATAGCACAAGGACATGTGCGACTCTGGTTCTAATAGAACATAAGAGTTCATCTAAAGGGAAGTTATCATGAGTGAGATGTATCAAGAGGTTCAAGGAAATCCTGATCTGCTATACGGGTTGCATGATCGTCCTACTCCAGTAAAAGCATTTTTAGGTGCGGTACAACACGTACTCGCCGCTTTTGTTGGCGTTATTACTCCCTCTTTAATTATTGGCGGTGCATTGGGCCTAGGTGAGCATATTCCCTACCTCATCAGTATGGCGCTGATGGTATCAGGGGTAGCGACATTTATTCAAACTCGAAAGGTAGGTCCTGTTGGCTCTGGTCTGATGGCTTTGCAAGGCACTAGTTTTGGATTTTTAGCAGCGGTCTTGGCAGCAGGTTTTGTGGTAAAGAATCGTGGTGGTAGTCCTGAGGAGATACTCTCTGTTATCTTTGGCGTCACCTTCTTGGGCGCTTTTGTTGAGATATTTTTAAGCCAATTTATCACTAGACTAAAATCTTTGATGAGCCCTATTGTGACAGGCTGCGTGATTGTCACCATTGGTCTATCACTAACCAAAGTAGGTTTGACGGATCTAGCAGGTGGGGTTGGTGCGGAGAATTTTGGTAGCATACCTAATTTACTATTAGGCGGTGGCGTATTAATCAGCGTCGTACTGATTAGTATCGTACCCAATAAAGTGATACGCTCAAGCGCTATCTTTATTGGTTTGATGCTAGGGCTTGTGGTCGCAACCTTTATGGGGCGGATTGACTTCTCGTTAGTTGCCGAGGCGCCGCTACTAACTATTCCTGTTCCTTTTAAATTTGGCTTTGGTTTTGACTGGCAAGCGTTTATCCCAATCGCTTTTATGTATGTTATTACCAGTATTGAGACCTCAGGAGATTTGACCGCAACATCGATGATCTCAGGTGAACCAATCAAAGGGCCGCTGTATGAAAAACGTATCAAAGGCGGGGTACTAGGAGACGGTGTCAACTCAGCAATATCTGGTATCTTTAATAGCTTCCCTGTGACGACCTTTAGCCAAAACAACGGCGTCATTCAAATGACAGGTATCGCCAGCCGCTACGTGGGGTTATATGTAGGTGGTATTTTGTTCTTTATGGGTCTATTTCCAGTGCTTGGTGCGATCTTCACGCAGTTGCCAAAACCTGTGGTGGGCGGAGTTACGCTCCTTATGTTTGCAACCGTCGCTACTGCTGGCATTCGAATTTTAACAACCGTTAATTTTACTCATCGTAATATCTTGATCATTGCAACGTCTTTAGGGCTTGGCTTGGGTGTGGCTTTTGTCCCTGATGTGTTCGCGCAGATGCCGCAGCTGTTTCGCAATATCTTTGGCTCAGCCGTCACTATGTCAGGGGTCGTAGATTACTTCTAGGACTAATAATACAAAAAGATAATATAAAAAACGCCATAAGATTACTTTATGGCGTTTTTTGTATGATTAATCTAAAAGCTGCGTTATAGCGTTAGCATAATAGCTCGCTTGGTATCGCTAACTATTCAAGTCCACAGCCGCGCAAGATAAACGGCACCAAAAAGTCAGCCGCGCGCGTCTCATCTTGATCCTCATAAGCAGGCTTTTTGAGTAGACCGACGATCTCCGTTTCAAACTCTGCATAGCGCTGGGTGGTGGCCCATATCAAAATCAGCAGTTGTAGCGGATCTGCAATACCAATCCTGCCCTGCTCATGCCAGATCTTCATCACCTCTACCTTATCAAGCGCCCACTCTTGCATCGTTGTTGCCATAAAGCTTTGCAGATGCGGCGCGCCACTGATGACCTCAAGCGCAAAAAGCTTATGACGATTGGGATTAGTAAAGGCTTGCTTTAGCTTAATTCTGATAAAGGTCTCGATGACGCTTTTAGGATCACTATCGACAGTCATCGTCACCAGACCCTCGTTCCACTCTTCAATGATGGCACGTAACACTTTTTCATAGAGGTTTTTTTTATTTTTAAAATAGTAATGGATATTGGCCTTGGGTAGCTGCGCGCGATCAGCGATACCTTGCATGGTTGCGCCGCGATAGCCTTGTAGTACAAACTCCTCTTCAGCAGCATTCAAGATAATGGCTTGGTTTTGAGTGCGAATATCTAGCTGGCTACGATGGTTGTCATTTTTATCTATTGAGCTTTGCTTTACGGCTGTCATATTTGTTCCGATAAAATATCTATTGTTGATATCTTAATTCTAGCGATTATTAACGCGGATAACGAGAATTTATAATAAAAACGCGACATTTCTTATTATTTTAAATAAAATAGTTGACCAAATGGTCAGCTTTATGCAAAATAGATAATATCGAATTAGCCGTATTGAACGTTTGCAACAAATGATCGATCAGCCGCCTCATTATTTTATGTCCCATTACAAAAAAAGGATTTTATTGTGAGCTTAACTCTAACGCAATTTAATAAGTTTAGCCAAGCCCAAGCAATAGCACATCTACTAACTTGTTGTACCAGTTCAAAATGGGCAGAGCAGTTTGCTGATGCTAGACCTTTTGCTGATATACCAGCGCTACTAGCTAGTAGTGATAAGATATGGAACGACGTTCAAGTAAAAGAGTCAGATTTGTTAGAGGCACTAGAGGGTCATCCACAAATCGGAAATGTGGCAACGCTCAAAGAAAAATACCGCAATACTGCAGATAGCGCCGCTCACGAGCAATCAGGTGCAAATGATGCTGAGGATCAAGTCCTTGAGGACTTAGCCAAAGGTAATCAGGCGTACCTCGACAAGTTTGGTTTTATCTTTATCGTCTTTGCAACTGGCAAAAGCGCTGAGCAAATGCTCGAGCTATTATTAGCGCGCTTGCCTAATGATAGAGATACTGAGCTGGTAAACGCGGCGACAGAGCAAAACAAAATCACGCGCTTACGTCTTAACAAGCTATTTGGACAAGAGGTGTGAGCACACCCAAAATGATTAATACAAATACAAAATAAAAAGGGAATTATTATGTCAGCCACACTCTCATCACACATTTTAGATACGCATTTAGGTAAGCCTGCTGCCAACATCGCTGTGACTTTGCACCGCATCGCTCAAGATCAGAACGCGGTATGTCTTGCAACAGGCACTACCAATAGCGATGGTCGCGTAAGCCCTGATCATTGGCAGTTTGAGACTAGCGAAGATCGCGTATTGAGCACTGGTCGCTATACCTTAACTTTTGACACGCAGGCTTATTTTGATACCCAAAAATTAACCGCTTTTTATCCGCAAGTCATCATCGACTTTGTTATCAGTGATAGCAGTCATTACCACGTACCTTTACTGCTAAGTGCTCATGGGTATAGCACTTATCGCGGTTCATAGTTTTCGTATTATTGTATAAAAGGATATTGGTATGGGTGCATATCTTCTCGATTGGGTTGCGTTATTTTTTCGCTGGTTTCATGTCATCGCTGGCATTGCTTGGATTGGAGCCTCATTTTACTTTGTTTGGCTGGATTTAAGCTTACGTAAGCCGCCGCAGTGGAAAGCGGACAAAGGTATCTCAGGCGACTTGTGGGCGGTACACGGTGGCGGTTTTTATGAGATTGCCAAATACAAACTCGAACCTGAACAGATGCCAAAGACCTTGCATTGGTTTAAGTGGGAGGCTTATACCACTTGGCTAACAGGTATGGCGATGCTGTCTATCGTCTACTATGCCAATGCTACAGGGTACCTAATCGATCCAAGTAAAGTTGCTTTTGGTAGTAGTGTTGGTGCTATCTCAGCGAGTTTATTATTCTTGTTTGGCAGCTACTTTATTTATGAGGTGATCGTACGCAGTCACTGGGGTAAGAACGTTTTTATCTTTAGTACGACTATTTTTATCCTTATGATTATTGCCAGTTGGGGATCCTATCAGCTGTTTAGTGACCGCGCCTCATTTATTCATGTGGGTGCCTTGCTAGGTACGATCATGGCAGGTAACGTCTTTTTTGGCATTATGCCCGCTCAGCGCGCGCTAGTCGAGTGCGTACGTAAAGGTGAAAAGCCTGGCAAAGAGGTTGCGGATTTGGCACTGATGGCCAAAAACCGCTCTTTGATGAATAATTACTTTACCTTGCCGCTTATCTTCACCATGATTAGCAATCACTATCCGATGATGTACTCTCATGATCATGGCTGGTTAGTGCTTGTTTATGTCGGTATTATCACCGCCATTGTCCGTCACTACTTCAACCAAAAGCATCTGGGTAATACGCAGTCAAAATACCTATGGATTCCTGCTGGTCTCACAGTTTTGCTCATATTTTGGATGCGTCCAGCGCCGATTGAGCCGCTCCCTGCAACGCCTGTAGCTGCTGCGGTAGAGCCAGCAGAGCAAGCGGCACCAGTAGACTCATCTACAACAGCGCTCCCTGTTACCGCCTCAGCTGATGATGCGATTATGGCGGTTGTACAAGCTAAATGTAGTACATGTCATATGGCACAACCTACTCAAGAGGGGTTTAACGCTCTGCCTGCAGGCATTATTATCGTCACCCCTGAGGATATGAAAGCGCATAAGGCTAAGATAATAACGGCGGTGCAAACAGGCTATATGCCATTGGCTAATATCACTGCATTGACAGATGAAGAGCGCCAGCAGCTTGTAGCTTATGCGTCAGGTTTGTGATAAAAAAACACAGGATGACGGTTTATATTTCAAGTCATCCTGTATATAAAAAATAGGAGCAATTTAAAAAACGATAAAGAGCATTCCTCATAATGATAGACAAAAGTCATAATTATGTTGACCTATGACCTAGACATCCTTAAAGTGTTAACAATCTATGTTGCTAAATGTTAACAACATTAGCTTCGATTGATTTTAACATCAAGGGAGAAAAGGATGTCCATTGCAAATGAGCAAGGAAGTCAGCTCAATAGTCAGCCCAACAGAGCACTTTATGATTGTGATACGTTCAATCCAGAACGCAAAAACTCACGACTTTATAACGAAGATCTAGCACCGCTACAGCCTAAAGAGCGCAACTGGGGCTGGTTTGCAATCTTTAACGTCTGGTCCAACGATATCCAAAGTCTGTTCGGCTATACTCTCGCCGCATCACTTTTTTTGAGTTATGGTCTTAGCGGCTGGTGGGTGATGGCAGCGATTATCTGCTCTGGTTTTATCGTCATGTGGATGGTCAACTTAACGGGTAAACCCAGCGTACGCTATGGCATACCCTTTCCCGTCCTAGTGCGCGCTAGTATGGGTATTAACGGTGCTAATTTGCCTGCTATTTTGCGGGCGATTATCGGTATTTTTTGGTACGGGGTGCAGACTTACTTTGCCTCAACAGCAGTTGCCATTTTATTAGCCTTAGTGATAGGCAGCTCAGATTCGACCTTTTTGGGTCTAAATGGTACCGCGTGGCTGGCCTTTGTCATTGTTTGGGTCTTTCAGATTATGCTGTTTTGGGCTGGGGTTGAGCCGATTAAGCACTTCTTAAATTGGGCGGGACCGCTCGTTTATGTCGTTATGCTTATTTTGATGGGTGTGGTCTGGTATCAATCAGGCTCAGAATTAATGCCAGCAATTAATTCTGTATTTGCCAGCGGCAGTGATTATACGGGTACATCATTCCAAGCCTTTACTGCAATTGTTGGTACGATGGTGGCCTATTTTGCCGCTGTAGTGATTAACTTCGGTGATTTTTCGCGCTTTTTACGTAGTGAGCGCGATATGAAGCTAGGTAACCTGCTTGGACTACCGATCAACATGGTGTTCTTCTCGTTTATCGCTTTGGTAATTACCGCAGGAACACTAGTACTATTTGGCGAAGCCTTAACCAATCCCTCAGATATCGTTGATCGGGTGGACTCACTACCATTGACTATCGTTGCCGCTTTAACCTTCTTTGCCGCGACGGTTGGTATTAACATGGTGGCAAACTTTATCCCGCCCGCTTATGACTTAGCCAACCTATTTCCTAAGCATATTAACTTTCGTACGGGTGGCCTGATCACCGCTGTGATTGCCTTTTTTGTTGGCGCCTTGTGGTTATCCTTTATTAGCAAGATCGGTATTGTCGGCTTTGTTAATGCTGTTGGTGCTGTTATCGCGCCTTTCTTTGGTATCTTAGTCGTTGATTACTACCTAATTAAGCGCCAACAGATCGATATGGATGATTTGTTCTCAGCTGATCCAGCAGGGGCTTATTATTACTATAAAGGCTAGAATATACGTGGCCTGATTGCCTTCGCTGTCGGTGCTGTATTCTCCTTGGCAACTGTGCTGATACCTACGCTAGCTAGTCTTGAGGGTTATGGCTTCTTGCTAGGCGCAGCTTTGGGCGGCGTTGTATATTGGGTATTGATGCGCCCGTATGCCGTAGACCCACATACGATTTAAAGTAGTGTTTAATAAAGTCGTACTTGTAACTCCATAAATGAGAACGCTAAAAAGGAATAATAATGACACAGAAGATAACCAGTGACTTCGATCAAAACGCTTATCCTCGCGACCTAAAAGGCTACGGCGATAATCCACCAAAAGCCAACTGGCCGGGCGGGGCGAAGATTGCGGTTCAGTTCGTACTCAATATCGAAGAAGGCGCTGAAAACAGCGTCATTCATGGCGATGCAGAATCTGAGCGTTTTTTGTCTGATATATTGGGTACGCCGTCGTTTAATAATCGTCACCAGTCTATCGAGTCAGCCTTTGAGTACGGTAGCCGCGTCGGTGTATGGCGGGTACTTGATGCCTTTAAAGAATATGGTCTGCCTATCACGACCTTTACTTGCGCGGCGGCAGCTGAGAAGACCCCGCATATCATCGAGCGTGTGTTAGAGGACGGTCATGAGGTCGCAAGCCACGGTCTGCGCTGGATTACTTATCAGTATATGTACCGTGAGACTGAGCGTGAACACGTACGCCGCGCGACTGAGATATTCCAGAACATGCTTGGGTATCAGCCTCTTGGCTGGTACACGGGGCGCGATAGTCATAATACTCGTGAGCTGGTGGTTGAGCAAGGCGGTTATAGCTATGACTCTGACTCTTATGCCGATGAGCTCCCTTACTGGCTTAATGTGAAAGTAGAAGAAGGTAATCAGATTACGCGCAAGCCGCACCTAGTCATCCCTTATACTTTAGAGACCAATGATATGCGCTTTGCCTCAAGTCCCGGTTTTACCAACTCAGAGCCATTTTATCAGTATCTCAAAGACAGCTTTGATACACTCTATGATGAGGGAGATAAAGACGGTAAGAACGAACCCAAAATGCTCACTATCGGCTTACATTGCCGTATTATTGGCCGTGCTGGGCGTATTGTCGCGTTAAAGAAATTCTTAGCATATATTACCAGTAAGCCTGACGTTTGGATCTGCCGCCGCGACGCAATTGCTAAGCACTGGTATGAGAACCATCCTGCCACCGAAGATAACACCGCGAACTGGATGTAACTTTAAGTTTGTAGATCAAGTTTAGACGCCCATTTACCGCGGAAAAACATTAAGGATTATAAATCATGTCAACAAAGAGTACCTATTACGCCCCAACGGGTGGCTTGCCTCCGCAAACGCAGCTCCTATCTGATCGCGCTGTTTTTACCGAAGCTTATGCGATTATTCCCAAACGCGTCCTCACCGACATCGTCATCAGTTACTTGCCGTTTTGGGAAGGCATGCGTATGTGGGTGATTGCTCGTCCACTGACAGGTTTTTCTGAAACTTTTTCGCAGTATATCGTTGAGGTTGCCCCAAATGGCGGCTCTGATAAACCTGAGCTTGATGACAAAGCCGAAGCCGTATTGTTCGTTGTAGAAGGTGAGATGGAGGTCACTATTGAAGGCGTGACGCATCATATGCAAGCAGGTGGCTATGCTTTTTTGCCGCCTAAATGCAACTGGACGCTTAAAAACAATAGCGACGCTCATGTCAAATTTCACTGGATACGTAAAGCGTATCAGTATGTAGACGGTATCGACGCGCCCGAAGCGTTCGTGACCAGCGACCATGAGGTTGACGGTATCGAGATGCCAGGTACTGATGGCGTTTGGAAGACGACAAGGTTCACTGAGCAATCTGATATGCGCCATGATATGCATGTCAATATCGTCACCTTTCAGCCAGGCGGCGTGATTCCATTTGATGAAACGCACGTGATGGAGCATGGTCTGTATGTGCTAGAAGGCAAAGCGGTCTATCATCTAAATGCTGAATGGGTCGAAGTTGAGGCGGGCGACTTTATGTGGCTACGCGCGTTCTGCCCGCAGTCCTGTTACGCTGGTGGCCCTGGACCCTTTAGATACTTACTCTATAAAGACGTCAATAGACATATGCCATTTATTCGCCCAGAACGCTAAGGGAAGAGGAGTTTATGAGTACTACAATCGTTGCAAAACCTTTGACTAAGGCTGAATTTGCGCCCTTTGGTACCGTTATTGAGCCGTATGATGCCCAGCAGCAAACGCCTGATAACAGCTATGTGATTAATAACGGTTATGCCACACGTCATCATGCTATCGCTGAGTGTCAGCTCGATGGCGGCATTGTCGGTATGAGTATATTTTGTGCCAAAAAGCGCGATGTTCCTATTGCTTTATCAGTGATGGAGTATCATCCATTTGGCACGCAGGCGTTTTTTTCTATGAACGCTCAAGACTATGTTGTAGTCGTCGCACCAGCCGGCGCGCCACCAAAGTCTGCTGATGATTTGACGGTGTTTTATGCCAAGTCGCATCAAGGCGTACAATACAACCCTAACGTCTGGCATCATCCTCTGCTAGCGCTTGGGCGTGATTCTAACTTTTTGGTGGTTGATCGTATCAATGGCGAAGGTAGTAATTGCCATGAGCTTGATATTGGGGATTGGCAAATATTTATAGCGCTTGAAGACGAGCAGACGGATAATAACGCGCCAAGCTCAGAACAAGCTAAGTTTTGATTTTATGCTTGGTTAAACTATTAGGGCGTGTTTGATAATTCACAAATACGCACTGACAGAGACTATTTTTTAGTCGCTGCTCTTAAATTAGAAGCAAGATAAAAATAGTAAGTTTAGTCATTCTAAGCGTCTACTTTTATCAAAGGAGCGGCAAAAAAGAGTCCTGTCCTTTCAGGCTGATGCTAAAATGGCTCCATACTGTGTTGCAAGTCTAGCTAAGGTCTAGACATTATCTTCGACTTGCGCCGTGTCTGGAACCATTTTAGCGATCAGCAGTGCCATGGTTGAATGTTCAACACGCCCTGGTTAAGTAGTAGCTAGTGACCATTTTGATATAAAAGACAGCCCTTAATTGGGTTGTCTTTTCTTATTTTAATACGTTTACTTTAGGTCTGCTAAAAATCTTGAGCGACTTAAACTGATAAAAATAATGACAATAAGAGAGCGATATGGCAAACATCGATAGCCCAATGTCAGCGCGGCAATCCTGGATAGGAACGATTCAAATCATAACCGCAGCTATCTGCTGGGGTACGCTTGGGATATTTTCGACCTATCTGAATCAGCTAGGCTTTAGTGGTTGGCAAATTACCATTTTGCGTATCGTGACCGCCGCTTTTCTTATCCTGGTGATGCTACCAAAAATATGGCCACACCTAATCACATTGCGCCCAAAGCAGTGGCTTGGACTGGCAGTGCAGTCCTTGATCGGTGTGCTTGGCATGTCAGTATGCTATTTCTTTGCTGTAATCTATGTCGGTGCCGGTCCCGCCGTTGCCCTTCTCTATACCGCGCCTGTTTTTAGCTTACTCTTTTCAGCGCTTTTTTTGAGTGAATCTATTACGCGGCAGTCCGCTCTACTGGCACTCATGGCAGTATTTGGCGTGGGTCTAACGATGTTAGGCGATCAGGCGCAAGTCAATTGGGGCATTGTACTTGGGCTATTATCAGGCGTGTGTTATTCGCTATACGGCGTACTCGGCAAGCGCGCGATGCACCATGCGCATCCTGCTCCTTTAGTGTTTTTTACCTCAATCATTATCAGTGCCGGCGTACTGCTATTGCTCCCGCAGACCTATCACACTTATGGTAAGTTATTCACCTTGCCTGTGCTGACTTGGGGCTATGTGTTGGGGTTATCTCTATTAGGAACTGTTGTGCCTTTTGCTCTGTACATGAAAGCGCTTGAGAAGCTACCTGCTACCCGCGCTTCGGTGTTTACTATCTTTGAGCCGTTGACAGCGATTGTCCTTGCAACCCTACTATTGCACCAATCCTTATCATGGATTCAATATATAGGCGTGATACTCATTTTACTTGCCGCTTTGATGAACGCTGTATTAAATGGAACGACTACGCGCGTGCCGCGTTGATTAAAAAGGCGGCAAAAGGTTTAGATTTATGGTTTAAACTTGCCTCTTACAAAAACAAAAAAGCCCCAACTAGCTATCAAAGTTGGGGCTTTTTTTTAAAGCTCAAAACTGAGAGCTCAAAACTGAACTATTCAGTAATACGCTGCAAAAACGCCTGCGTACGCGGATGCGAGGATAGCTCAAATAACTGCTGCGCGCTGCCCTCCTCGACCACATGACCGTCTTCAATAAGCACCACGTGATCGGCAACATCGCGCGCAAAATTAATCTCATGGGTCACAACGACCATCGTCCAGCCCTCGGAGGCCAGTTGTTTCATCGTACCCAGCACATCTTGTACCAGCTCGGGATCAAGTGCTGAGGTGGGCTCATCGAACAAGAGCAACGACGGCTCAATAGCAAGCGCACGGGCGATACCGACGCGCTGCTGCTGACCGCCAGATAATTGAAACGGATACAAATCGGCTTTATCTGACAGCCCAACCTTTTTAAGTAATGCCAAAGCCTGATCGCGGGCTTGCGCCTTGCTTTGTCCTTGTACTACCGTTGGCCCTAGCATGAGATTCTCAATCGCGCTTTTGTGCGGGAACAAATTATAAGACTGAAAGACCATGCCCGCTTTACGTTGCAAGGCGAGCAAGGTTTTCTTTTTGGGCTTGGTGGCAAAGTCGACTGTCAAGCTACCATCATCAAAGCTAATGCTGCCTTGATCTGGAATCTCAAGCGCATTTAGGCAACGCAAAAAGGTGGTTTTTCCCGACCCTGATGGCCCTAATATCACCACAACTTGACCTTTATGAATGGTCAAATCGATGCCTTTGAGCACTTGATTACTGCCAAAAGCTTTGTGAATATTGCTGACTTGAATCATAACCGTTTCCGCTGACAAATTGAAAATACTAGTGAAGTGAGTGCGAGTTGAGCATAGCGTTACTTAGCGATGTAACGATCAAGTCGCGTCTCAAGCTTACCTTGGATAAAGGTCAAAAACAGACAAATACCCCAATATATGAACGCCGCTTCGGTATAGACCAGCATAAACTCATAGTTGCGCGCGGTGATGATCTGCGCCTGTTTAAACAGCTCAGTGACTAGTACTAATGAGGCAAGTGAGGTGTCTTTGACGAGGCTAATAAAGGTATTAGATAATGGCGGTACAGACACTCGTAGCGCTTGCGGTAGTATCACATGGCGAAAGGTCTGCAGGTAGGTAAGCCCGACCGTTGAGCCTGCCTCCCACTGCCCTTTTGGAATAGACAAAATAGAGGCGCGCACCGTCTCTGACGCATAAGCACCGATATTGAGTGAAAAAGCAATGATCGCCGAGGGAAAAGGATCAAGTTTGAGCCCTATACTTGGCAGACCATAAAAGATGATAAACAACTGTACCAGCATCGGGGTGCCGCGAATAGCAGAGACGTAGATGCGGGCGAGCCTATAAGCTATTTTGTGAACCCAGCCTGCGCGCGGCACGATACGAATGAGTGCTACCGTCAACGCGATAGCCATACCGATTGCAAAGGAGATTAGCGCCAGCGGTATCGAATAGTAGATACCGCCTTTGAGCATAGGCCAGAATGAGGTAATAACGATCTGCGCCCGCGCCGCATCCATAAAGGGCAAGAGTGCCAACAATTCTGCGAGCACTGAGGTTATAGACGCTAGCATTATTTTTGCTGGCTTATATCAGCACCGAAAAACTCTTGGCTGAGTCTGGTAAGCGTCCCATCAGCTGCCAGTGCCGCCATAGCTTCGTCTAGCTTTGCGACTACGGCGTCATCACCTTTGAGCAGTACTAAACCTGAACCTGTCTGTTCACTAGCGGGAGCCACCAATTTGATCTCAAGATCACTATCTGGGAATTTTTTGAGATAGTCGAGTACCGCAAGATTATCATTCATCGTAAAGTCCGCGCGGTCTTGCTTGACCAGTTGGATCGCTTGTGCCATTCCTTCAACAGGTATCACCTCAGCGCCGTAATTCTCGGCCAGCTCGCCATAGTTACTACTGAGCGATTGCGCGCTACGCAGCCCTTTTAGGTTTTCCCATGAGCTATAGCGATTGTCATCGGTAGCGGCTAAGACCACCGCGCCTGACCAGCTATACGCTTGCGACTTGTCATACTTAGCTAAGCGCTCAGGCGTCGTTAGACTCACTTGGTTGGCAACCATATCAAAGCGCTCTGAATCTAGACCTGCCAGCATCGCATCCCACTGAGTTTCTTTAAAATCAACATCGACGCCCAGTTTATCAGCGACGGCGCGAGTGACTTCGACATCGTAACCGGTCAGCGCGCCGCTCTCGTCATGATAAGTAAACGGCGGATAAGTGCCTTCGGTACCGACGTTGATAGTACCGCCATTGTTGATACGTTGCAGTAGATCGGAGCCGGCCGTGCTATCTGCTGCAGTGGTATCGGCATCAGTGGTGGTTGATTGACCACAAGCGGTAAGTAGTACGGTGCTAGCGGCAAAGGCCAAAAGAGTACGACGATTCATAAGGCGTCCTTATAAGAGGAATGAATAAAGAATGAGCAATGTTGTCAAATACAACATACGTGCTATAGCGGGTGAGGACTGATTTGAAGACGGCAAGGGTATTTTTCAATATGTATAACATTTTATAAAAACATCTGGTTATTATCCCTTATACATAAAACAGCCCCAAACATTGAATGCTTGAAGGCTTATGCCTATTTAGAATATGAACCTTACTTTACGTATTTTTATGCGGCATATTTTTAGCGCCCGATTAGGTGTCGTCTCTACAAACGTTTGATTGAGATCTACCTTCGTGACTTGTCTACTAGCACGCATAATTTACATGACTTTTTTGCAGATATGGCATATGAGTATTTGCACGCTGAGTCCATATATAATCGAGTTATTTTTATGCTCAAGAGCTATAATACATCAGCATTGTAAGCCAATTTCTTCTTCTTTGATGAGACCCTCACCCCCTATGCAAAACACGTATCAAACTGCAGCCCTAAATAACAATTATGACTATGCAGATGTTCTTTATTCTCCTTATCAAACCTTGCCTTTTGTGATACAAGATGCGCTATTGGATCGACAACGTATTATCTTAGTGGCGAACAATTCATCGGTTACCGAAGACAAATTACAAGCCCTTTTGCAGCCAACAGATATGCTGGTTTTGTTTAATGACTTTATCCATGCTCAGTTTTTCGCGCATCATCCTAGCGCTAAGGATTTACCAAAACTTCTATTTTTTCGACAAAATGGCGATAGCTTATTGCATTTTGGTCTGCCGCCGCGCAGCAACAATCTGACAGCGATGCTCGATATGGCACAGCAAGCAACGCTTGGCGTTTTGTTTGGTAATACACACTATCAGTTTCCAACACCAAGCGATGACCCAAGACCTAACGATGATCCCATTACTGCCAAGCGAGTGCTCAAGATTCCAAGTCAGCTTGATGAGCTGCTGCGTAGTGAAGCGCACTGTAGCGTACTATCAGAGCAGCACAGCGTCGTCGAGGACTATCCTATCTTTGCCGACATTCACTCGTCCGCACCGACGTCAGGGTTTTTGTTGTATCGTTTACTGTTGGCAGCGTGCTTAGAGGTACAGCCGCAGCGAGATACTGATACGCCAATATCGATAGTGATGCTGGGGTTTAATAATGATGACAAAACCGCGCATTTTTGGGAAGGTCATAACTGGGCGTTTGAGAGACAAGAGCTTGCCGCGCCGCCGCAAGGTGTCGAGATTATTCGCCAGTATTGATTGATTCTGACTTATACATAAGGCGAATCTGGATAGTGCGCCGCTGTAATCTCTTCATAACTTGGCTGGCGCTTGATACAAATGGGTGCAGTTTGCGCC
Organism: uncultured Psychrobacter sp.; assembly: GCA_947495055.1. Classification (GTDB taxonomy): domain Bacteria; phylum Pseudomonadota; class Gammaproteobacteria; order Pseudomonadales; family Moraxellaceae; genus Psychrobacter. The sequence goes on from CANLXO010000001.1 coordinate 289,229, forward strand.
TCTTGCCAGTCAATCAATTGCAACTGCGCAAACTCGCCAAGCCACCCTCCCATCGGCCAGTGCTGCCATTTCTCATAAAAGCGATTGGCATTGATAACGATACTGTCCAAATGATTGAGCGGCGGCCGGTAGACACTATGCTGCTGATGATAAATCACATCGCTTGTCACATAAAAATCGATATCCAGCGTACGCGCCACAAAAGCAAAATCAGTATCCTCAGCGCCATAACCAACATAATCGGTATCAAAACCACCAATCTGCTCAAACTGAGGACGCATAATCGCAAAGCAAAGACTCCAAAATGCGCCATAATCTTGTGTCTGCTTGATAGTCGTATCTTGCTGTAGATCAAAGTTATTCCGATAAGGATTAAATACTGACAGCTTATTTAAAAAATCGGCTGCTAATTTCCCTTGTTGGAGCTGACTACCTTCATCATCCATCAAAGGGCGCGTTAAGTAGCGCGGCTGACCCATCAACAAGGCGTCAGGATGTGCTTGTAGTTTATTATATAGCTGTTCGATAAAGGCGTGCGCGACGATACAATCGACATCCAAAAAGATCATAGCCTCATATGCGGCCTGCGCCGCGCCAAGATTACGATTACGACCAATATCGAACGACGCATTACTTGCCAACCCATTCTCAGTCGTTGGAATTTTGACGATGTTTAGATCGTACTCTGCAAGGCGTGCAGGTTCGGCGTCGTCATTAACGATGATGACTTCGCTTGGGCGCGCGCTACCCTGCGCTAAGCTACTAAGTAAGTTGTATAAGTGCCGGTTGCGCCCATAGCATGTAGTGATGACACTCAAAGGTACAGTGACAGCAATTGTGTTGTGATCGGCGTCTTGCGCTTTGATTGTCATAACTCTCTATACTCTTATACTCTTATGCTTTTAAGATTGTTTAGGTTTTATATCAAATTGAGGCAATAGCCAGTCTTCAAACCAAGTTTTGACAAGATTATAGTTAGCGACGCTATCCATAAATCTGTGCGCAGGCGTGTTAGTTTGAGTGCTTATCACAATATCCCTGTCTTTATTGATTGACTCAGTACTTGCTAATTTATTCAAGTAAGATGGCGGATCTTGATGCTCTGACGCTGTCGTTTGAGCGATAAACTGCGACCAACTTAGTGCGCGTCCTTGTTCAATAAGCGCCTCTGCCATCACTTCTTGCTCACGATGCGGGCGCGCGTCGGGCAATACCACAAGCGGCGTTGCACAATCATAGACTTGTGCAATACCGTTTAAGCCACAGGCCATCAAAAGCCAATCACTATAAGTAATAAAAGGCGTTACATCCTCGACGTGAGCGGCGATATCAACATAACCGCGCATGTCGTCACCGATAGGTCCAAGCGATATAATCAACGCGTTTGGTAACACGCGGCGCAGCTCTGGCAATTTAGCATCAATTGCCTCATGCCCACCGTACCCTTTGATCACCGTTACAAAAGTCATCTCAGACCCTTTGTTGATGATATCTACAGAGGACAATCGCTTATAAAGCGTATCATCTGAGGTCAGCGTCATTAGCTTATCTATAAATGCAGTAAATGATAACGGCTCATCCGTCTTATTGGGCATAAAATTCAGATATAGCGTTTTTTGCCGTACCCAGTCTGGCGTCGCTGCTGCTTCTAGTGTCTTTGGATAAGGCGCTAACAACCCAAGCGCGCCAGCAAAGGCATTTAAGTGCGGTTCATCATCACGCTCGCCTGCTAGTCTTACGTATAAGTATGGCACGCTAGCGGCGCGGCACAGCATAGCGACTTCGGCGCTGACATCAATAATCATCAGATCAATCTGGCGCTTGCGTATCTCGTCAAGCAGCTGCCAGCTGCGTGTTTGAATGTTTTTATTACCTACCGGTGAATAATGCAAACTACTTGGCTGCCAATACTCTCCAGCTCGTCCCGGTAGCACATCCTCTGGCAGCTGATCCTCAGCGCTCAAACGTACGATTTGTTCATCAGCTATAGCATCAAAACGATAGCCCTCATTAGGCAAGCTGGTAAATACGGTCATCTGCGAGCGCAATGCAAAAGGTAGTAGAGCCGCTAACTTATCCGCTTGACGGCTGTGACCTGAGCCATGATGGTGAGCATAATAGCCAATACGCATAAAAAGATATCCTAATCTAAAACGATACAGCTCGGCTCTGAGCGCCATTCATATTGATATTCTCTACAGCGTGCTCGTATAAACTTAGATAGCCATCGACCATTGCTGCAACCGAACAGAACTGCTCAGCACGTAGGCGACATGCCGCGCGAGAAATATCTTGAATATCATCAAAAGCCTGAATAAAAGCGTGTTTATCCTTTTTAGGTACGATAATGCCAGTATCCGCTGTGACAATCTCGCTACTTGCACCAACATCAAAGCCAATGACAGGCGTGCCGCAAGCCAAACTCTCAGCTAGGGTCAAACCATAAGGCTCATCCCAAGTGCTAGTAAACAGCATGGCGGTGACGTGACTTAAACGCTCATTGATTTGTGCTTTACTCAAATGACCGACGTAATTAAATAATGCTGGCGTGCCGTCATCTCTATCCTCTTCTAGTAGCGGCGCAACGTACTTATCAAAATACTCCTCGTTACTCTTAGGCCCTGCAATGATCAGGCGCTTGCCTACCGCTTTACAGTACTCCATTGCTAGATGCGTACCTTTTTCAATACAGATACGCCCGTACCAAAAGTACACCTCATCTTTTATTGGGTCTGTATTGGCTGCAAATGACTGTACATCGATACCGTTATAGACCACGTGCGAGGGTACAAACTCAGCAAATAGCTGCTGCTGATGAGCGCTGATTGCGGTGAACTGGGTGTGCGTGCCGTGGCGTAGGGTCAATAGCGCCAAACGCAGTTGCGGGAAAATCGGTGTATGAAAGGTAGTAAAAAAACGTGCACCAAACGTCTGACCCATCATCATCGGTATGTGATGTAAGCTGTGATTGTGCACCACATCTATCTCTCCTTGTTCATCACGGCTGATGATATCGCGCATAGCGTGCTGATAGACCAGATACTGATATAGCTCCTCACGGCTCATACCGACCGAGTCATGTTCGTTATCATAGACCAGTGCCTCAAACTGCGTACGCGTCATAAAGGACACTAGCGTCGCATCGGTTTGACTATCAGCGTGCGCATAGAGCAACACGTCATGTCCTTGAGCGACCAACTCATTACAGATAAGCTCGGTAATCATCTCAAGACCGCCCGCGTACGGCTGCGCGATGGGATACAAAGAGTGCGCGATAATAGCGATACGCAGTGGTTTTGATGACCCATTTGCTATGTCATGAGTATAAGTTGGGGAATATGGCTTGCCTGTGGTAACGCTTATATCGTCAATAATCGTGCGCATGGGATGTCCGTCAATCTATCACTATAAAAGGGTGGGTTGTAGCGTTAAGAATCCTGTAGTTTCTTACTATTAAACGTAGCAGAAATGGAGTTATTTACATGGCTTGATGCTTTGGCAGATGCAGTGCTGCTTATTGTTAAAGGTTTGCTGACATCACTATAAGCATAATTGTCAAAAGCGACTTTAGCTGACCACAGCTTAATCGCTGTAATGATTAGTGCACTGGCAAATAACACGGGCGAGTACAAGACTGACAATGGCGATACTAGGGCTAGCGTGACGATATTTAACATGATGATCAGCTTTGGTAGCGCTCTTATATTGTCGCCTAGTACCGTTTGCTTAGTACGAGCGATATCTTGTTTGGGCGTACAAACAAAAGGTTTATCCCGTCCCCAAAGCACAGGAAGCCAAGACAGTGCACCAATTTCCCAAAAATTTAAATGTAGCGCCCAAGCTCGCAACTTTTTACTCAGTGTTGGCGCATAGTGCTTATTCACCTGTTTATTTAATGGAGATGAGTCTTGTAGATAAGCCCATAGGCGTCTTAGCAAAAAAACGCCATAAGCGGCATACACGACATACAGCGGCGTCAGTAGTGCAGCTATGTTTGCGCTTATATTTGTTAGTAATAACGCTGCGATGACTAGCAGCGTACAGATATGCAGTAGTATAAAAACACCCGTAAAATTGATCCAAGCGCTCAGCTGCGATAAATGAGCTCGTAAGTAGCTCAAGCGCTCGTGGGTAGGCTTTTGTAAGGTAGGCGCGGTAAAGTAAGTATTGAGTACTTGTGCATTACCATAAATCCAACGCTGACGTTGCCCGATCAAGTCGCAAAACGTATTGGGTAATAAACCCGTTGCAATAACGTTAGGAATAAAACGACTACGTAAGCCTGTGCGGTGCATCAGAACACCCATCTGCGCGTCCTCGGTGATTGACGCACCTGACCAGCCACCCATATCTAACAGAGCGCGGCGACGGATGACCGCATAAGTTCCTGTCGATAAAGCTCGCGTACGATTGAACGCTCTATACAGATGATAGTTAAAGTAATGGTTAAGCTCGCTATGAATATCAGCACGTCCTGCGTCTCGATAGAACTGCGGAAACTGTAATAGTGCATGATCAGGATGGGCGGCAATAGCCGTGACAATCGCGTCTCTTGCCTTAGGCAATGCTTGATAATCACTATCTACAACCACAATGTGGCTACACTTAGGATCCATAAGACCTAGTGCTAGATTGAGTGCGCCCGCTTTAAAACCTTCTACGGCGTCAATATGATAAAAGTGAACATTTAACGCGTCATCAAGCGCGGCGCAGTAGTGAGATAAAGGCTCGTATAGCTCCGTTTGCGTGTGGTTATTGTCGATGATGATAATCTCATCATTGGAGTGTTTGATAGCAATAAGTGAGCGGATAGTAGCAAGGACTAGAGCGGTAGGTTCAGCGCGAATAATAAGCTGAAAACTAAGAGATATAGTAGCATCAGTTTGCGAGGTATAATTATTAGATGAGGCTCTATTGTCTTTTGCGCTGGTATCATACAGCTCTGTATTGACATCCATAAAGCCATTTGATTTTTTGAAAATAGGCTGACTGTCAGTACTATCTATGACAAATTCACTTAACACCTTGAGCATGCTTTGATTGTTATCAAACTCCTTACTTATCATTTTATTATATCCCTAGCCGCCCGTTCGATACCTTTTAGATATCTAAAAATGTCGTTAAAGTTGAAAGTAAATCAATAATAACTTCAATGTCTTTAGATAATTATAGAGGGTATGTCTATAATTTCGAATAAATGTAACGCTGGGTAAGAAGTGTAAAAGTATTTTTAAATTAGGTACTTGCGCTCTAAAAACTTTAGCAGGCGTCTTGTGACCAAGTATTAAAATAAGCTATCAAAATAATCTTAAACAAAAAAAACGCCTACCTATATAGGTAGACGCTCGTGTAGTTTTGAGTGGGGTGTATCTTACTTAGTTTAAGATGCCATAAGCACATAAGGCATCAGCAACGCGTTTAAAACCGACGATATTAGCCCCTGCCACATAATCAATATAACCATCTTCAGTCTGGTTGTATTTTTGTGACGCGTCAGCGGCACTATCATGGATGTTTTTCATAATAAGCTTTAAGCGCTCATCAATTTGATCAAAGCTTTTGTACTGACGTACTGAGTTTTGTGACATCTCAAGCGCAGAGACCGCTACCCCGCCCGCATTTGCCGCTTTACCTGGTGCAAAATGCACACGATGCAGACAGATATAATCGACCGCTTTAGCCGTTAGAGGCATGTTTGCGCCTTCAACGACGTATTTTACGCCGTTCTCAACCAGCAGTTTGGCGTCGTCTTCGTTGACTTCGTTTTGTGTGGCCGACGGTATAGCGATGTCCCCTTTAAACTGCCAAGGCTTTTGCTCGGCAAACCACTCGCCGCCATGCACATCAACATAGTCCGCTAGTGGCTTGTTTTGATCTTTTTGCTTTTTGAGCCAATCGATTTTTTGTTGATCAAGGCCTGCTTCGTCATATAAGGTTCCTTTTGAATCAGAAACGGTAATCGGTACACCGCCGAGCATAAAGACTTTTTCAGCCGCGTGTAAGGATACGTTGCCTGCCCCTGATATCAGCACCTTTTTACCTTTTATATTGTCGTTCTGGGCAGCCATCATGTTCTCTAAAAAGTAAACCGCGCCATACCCTGTAGCCTCTGTACGCACAAGGCTGCCACCAAAACCCACGCCTTTACCCGTCAACACGCCGCCATGCTCATGAGTCAAGTTCTTATACATAGCAAACATGTAGCTGACTTCACGGCTACCTACGCCGATATCGCCCGCCGGTACGTCAACGTCTTTACCGACGTAGTGATGTAATTCGCGCATAAAAGCATAGCAAAAACGGCGAATATCGTTATCCGTTTTACCCTTAGGATCAAAGTCAGAACCGCCTTTACCACCGCCCATAGGCAGACCGGTCAAGGCATTTTTGAATATCTGCTCAAAACCCAAAAACTTTAGGATTGATTGATTGACCGAAGGGTGAAACCTTACGCCGCCTTTGTACGGGCCTAGAGCGTTACTGAACTGTACTCGCCAGCCGCGATTGACTTGCACCTCGCCTTTGTCGTTTTCCCAGTTGATACGAAAAGCAATAATGCGATCAGGCTCAACTAAGCGCTCAAATATTTTATTTTTTTTATACTCAGGATGAGCGTCGTATAAAGGCGCGATAGTCAGAGCAACTTCTTTTACCGCTTGTACAAATTCAGGTTGATGGGCGTAGCGTGCTTCGACTTTTTCGATGGCACCAGAGATACTCATATAAGATCCTTAATGGTAGAGATTATGATATTTATTAGCGCAATTTTGCTTATAAGCAGAGGTGTTCTGATTGACCAATGTATTAACGACTAACTACAGGATTGAAGTCGTTATACTTTTTAAGCTTAAAACAAATGCCAACTAACAACATATGTATATATCATTTTTTGCCAGTATAAGTCTAGTAAATATCATCATAACTGGAATCTATAGGCAAATTTACATTCGCTATGTCAGATATCACAAGTGATTGCGTAGCATTACTACCCTGAGAAGTAACACTATGTGTCGCACTAATCCCTTATACTTGTATCCCTTAAACCTTTACTACCTATACAGTCCTTTTAAAACACATCTTTTTATATGTCAGCTTTCGTTCTGACAATACACTCCCTTTATAGTGGCACCTTTGCCAGACTCTGCACTTTTGCTTCTGTTTTTGGAGGGTTTATGACCTCAACGACTCCTGTGCGTGTGCGTTATCAAACCATAGAGATCGGTAGTACTGATATCCATATTTGCACCTTACGTGACAATCAAGAGTTTAGTGATCCTAACGATGAGGCGCTTGATTTGGGCATTTGCTCGGCGTCTTGGCCGATGTTCGGAGTGATATGGCCCTCAAGCTTGGTACTTGCCAACCATATGCTTGATTATAATATCGCAGGCAAGCGTATTTTGGAGATTGGCTGCGGCATGGCGTTATCAAGTCTGCTGCTCAATCATCGTCATGCTGATATCACAGCGACTGACTATCATCCAGCGGTTGAGTATTTTCTTGATAGAAATACGCTGCTCAATAATAACAAAGCCATTCATTTTGAGCGCTTAGACTGGGCTGGGGATAATAGTCATCTTGGTCAGTTTGATATGATTATCGGTAGTGATTTGCTTTATGAAGATCAGCATATCGATATACTAGCAGGTTTTATCAACCGTCATGCTAAACCTAAATGCGAAGTCATCGTTGTTGATCCTGGGCGCGGTCGTAAGAATAAACTCACGGCTAAAATGATTGCGTCAGGTTTTAGTAGTCAACACGTCAAACCGATAGAGACCACTTATTTAGAATTACCTTTTAAAGGACATATTTTGACGTTTTTGCGAGAGTCTTAGCTGTCATGCCATTGACCTATAAAGATCACACGGTAATTTTATAACTAAAATCGCGCGCCTCATCACCTGTGATACCGCGAAAGCCCCAGCAGTGCGCGGGCTGCTCTTTTATCGTGATCTCGATATCTATCGGTGCTACTCCAAGCTCTAACTCAATCTGCTTAAATAACGCTTTAATCAGCGCCTTTTGCGTAGCAATCGTACGCCCTGCCATCATGTTAATTTCAATAACCGTATAAGCGGCTGAGCGGTCGCTCGGATAGTAAAAGTCCTCAGCGTCCATAGGTATAAAACGCTGCGCGCGCTTGTCCTCTGGCAGCCCAAGGACGGACATCATGCAGCTATGAATGACCTCTGATAATTGGGCTTTAATAGGATTAAGATTTTCTTTTATGCCGTACACTATAATCATATTTTGTCTCTTTGACTTAACTGCTTGTAGTCGTTCATACGTTTTGTATCTACGACCATCTATTACGTCTTATCTACCTCGCTGATTGATACGGCTCACACTCGCAATGAGCGCGACCATGACCATTCCCATAATGATTAGAACACCTGACATCATATGCGCGGCGTCATAATTGAGCGCTTCGACTTGCTCGTATATAGCGATAGATACCACCTTGGTCTCGCCTGCGATACTGCCGCCTATCATAAGTACCACGCCAAACTCGCCAATCGTATGGGCAAAGCTAATTAAACTACCCAAAATAATACCGACCTTGGCTTGCGGGAGCGCCACTGTCATAAGACGCCTTATGCGACTTGGCTCTAGTAATTGCGCCATCTCCATTACGCTTTTTGGAATGCGTAAAAACTGTGCATAAACGGGCTGAATATAAAACGGCAGGGAATAAATAATAGAGCCAATTACCAGACCTTCAAAGGTAAAGATCAGCGGGCTGATATTATGCTCCAAAAGATAGTGGCCGATACCAGCGCTAGGACTGAGTAGCAGTAGTAAATAAAACCCAATCACGGTTGGCGGTAGTACTAGCGGCATAGCGATAATGCCCATCAGTATTACCTTTATACGTGCAATGATAGGTCCGCGACTGGGTTTGGCTAGCCAATAGGCGACAGGCGTGGCAAAAAGCAGTAGACATAAAGTGGTGACTGTAGCTAGTTTGAGGCTGACTAAGAAGGGACTGAGCATGTCTGACATAAGCGATGGATCTATCATGATGTCATTTCTCATGGCTCATTACTAATGGTATAAGGTTTATTATATTTAAGAGATTACTATTGAACCGTGAGATAGCCTGCTTGCGAGAAGTACCGCTGCCCTGCGGCTGAGCGCAAATAGGTCGTAAAATCTATGGTAGCAGGTTTATCGCTGATGATAATACCATCTTGTAAAATAGCTGGATAAGACTCAGGCACTAAGGTAATAAACTGCTCAGGTTTAGCATCAATAGCGATAATTTGAGATTGCGCGACAAAGCCATAATCGACACTGCCTGTATGAGCATATTGGAACGCCTGCCCGATATTTTCTGCTTGTATTAATCGCTTTTGCTGCTCTAAAGGGTTATATAAATTTTGCGCCTGCAAGTAGGATTTTGCCGACGCGCCATAAGGGGCAAGCTCAGGACTAGCAATAGCAATCTTGCTACTGCTGTCGCTTATTAATATATCAGTCAGCGCTTTTGGATTGAATCCATCCAAAGGTTTGGTGACGCTATATAGTGCCAGTTGACCTTGCGTATAGGTAAAAGGGTGATGAGCTTGTTTGTTTTGTGCGCTATTGTTAGCAAGCTTAGCAGGGAATTCTTGATTGGCCGATAAGAATATATCGTAGGGCGCGCCTGCTATTATTTGCGCATATAGTTTGCCAGAGGAGGCATACGTGACTTCTATACTTGTCTTGGACAACTCGTTCGTTGACTGATAGCCATCAATAATATCGGGCAGGACATCAGACAGATTGGCAGCCGCTGCAATACGTAGCGTCTGCAATTGCTCCGACTCGTGGTTGGTAGAGGCGGTATCTGTAGCACTCTCGCGTATGCAAGCAGTTAATAGTAAACAGGCACTTGCGCACAAAAGCGCTGTGACCCTAACCATTGTTGCTAAGCCACTTAGAGGGCGCATCCTCGTAATACTCTTGCTTCCAGACGGGAATATCAGCCTTAATAGTATCGAGTATCCAGCGGCAAGCATCGAATGCTGGGTAACGATGCGCAGAAACCACCCCAACCCATACCGCGACATCGCCAATCTCTAATGCGCCGATACGGTGGATGGCAATAGCATGAGTGATCTCAAAACGCTTTTTGGCCTCCTCGATAATGGCGCGACCTTGATTCAGCGCTAAGTCTTCATAACCGTAGTAGGTTAAGCGCTCAACGCTGGTAGCGTTGTTATGATTGCGTACGCGACCTTCAAAGCAGACAAAGGCGCCGCAGCGATCATCATCCAAGGTATTTTTAAGTCGGTTTTCGTCAATGGCGATATCTAATAATGCAAAGCCATCGCGCTGTGCAATAGCATAGACCTCATCAACGCTACGCTTAATGGTCATGGAGTGGCTGTGGACGTTGTCTGTCATAGGTTATCTCTACTTGTTGTTTCTGCTGATTATCTCGAACCCCTTGCCTAGCCGCCAGCGACTGGGGTGATAAATACCACGCTATCACCATCATTAATCGGGTCTGACCATTTAGCGAAGTAATCATTCACCGCCACGCGCAGCTCTTCTTGTGAATGACTAAAGCCATGCTTTTGACTCAAGCTATCATAAAGCTCGCTTAGTGAGGTCGACGGCTCAACCTTTACGGTCTCTTGTTGGCAATTGGCAGCGTCAGCTAAACTGGCAAAGTAGAGGACTTTGATAGTTATTACAGCACCAACTTGGGTTGCTGCTCTGGTTGCTCGTTCAGTCTCTTTAATAGCGCTCATTATATTCTCCGTTCTTTGCAAGCTATTCAGTTTCATTTCATTACTAATCATTAAAACGAAACTTTACTATCCTAAGCATGACTATAATCAGATTTGCCGCCCGTTTTGGTTATCAAGCGCACATTATCAATGACGATATCATGTGATATGGCTTTAGTCATGTCATAAATGGTCAAGCAAGCAATGCTCACAGCCGTTAAGGCTTCCATCTCAACGCCCGTCTTATGCGTGACTTTGACCGTAGCACTAACGATGATACTGTTTAAACGATCATCATAGTCAAAGCTCAAGCCTATTTTATCGAGTGGTAATGGGTGACATAGTGGAATCAAATCATGAGTGCGCTTGGCAGCCATAATGCCTGCAATATGCGCCGTTTGAGTGATACTGCCTTTTTTGGTCATGCCATCAGCGGCTTTGATCTGCTGATAAATCTCGCTAGGAAATCGCACTTGTCCGGCCGCATGAGCCTCTCGCGTGGTGGTACTCTTGCCACTAACATCGACCATGGTAATATCACCGTCGCTATCTAAATGCGATAGTCCAGATTGGATCGCAGTATTTTGATTGTCTGTTTGGACGTCACTGTTCATAGAGGATTTCTCTGATATTTATAGTCTGACATAGATAGAGTGCTTAACGAGTGGCAAGCCTGCTCAAAGTCTTTAGGCGTATTAAAATTGGTCAAATACTGCCAGTTGTTTGTGAAGGATACCGCTTGTACATTAGGTTTAATAAAGGGCATAACTCGGCGCGCGCCGCTATCGATATACACTTTTAGATCAGGCTCAAGGCTTAATTGATAAAGCCCTAACAACGGATATAAATGGCTATCATCGGTTAAGCAAATCACTTTTTTATCAGTTGACTGACTTGTAGTTATTTGAGTCGCTACAGGCTGTAATTTTTGCCATAAATCAGTGGCTGGTATCAAGCTGTCGCAGCTGATAACCAATAACCATGATGAGGTATAATGTTGCAACTGCTCTACTTGCTTTAAGTGAGTCAAAGTCTGCAAAGCCGACTCGATAGCGACCAATGCGCCGCCCGTCTTGACCTTATCATTACTGTTTTTATCATTAGCATTAGCATCGACATCGGCATCAACACTAGCATAATCAGTAATATGCATGATGGAGTCTTGCGGGTGGCTGTTCTTTAAAGCTGAATCAACGTCAAACCCGCGACCATTATCAGCAATCATAATAGGTAGCTTTTTACCATGGACAACATTAGCTCTGACCAAATCAAGCGCATGTCTGACGTGATAATCCAGCAAGCGCTCACCTGCCGGCAGAACGAGTTCAGCTTTTGGCGTACCCATACGTGTGGATGCGCCGCCTGCTAAAATGACCACGCCTGCCAAACGAGTTGAGCCTTTTATAGAGTCAACCATATCAGTTATGAGTAGGGTTTTGTGCCATAAAGTGCGGTACAAAGTTGCACGGACGCTTACGGCTATCGAGCTGCTCTTTTAATATACTCTCCCAGCCTGTGCGACATGCACCAGAGGAGCCTGGCAAGCAAAAGATACCTGTATTATTCGCCATGCCCGCAACGGCGCGCGACTGTACCGTTGACATACCAATCTCATCTTTTGAGATCAGACGAAACATCTCACCAAAGCCATCAATTGACTTATCAAACAACACGCTTACCGCCTCTGGCATGCTATCTCTGATAAAAAACCCAGTACCGCCCGTGGTAATCACCGCGTGCACTTTTGGATCGGCAATCCAGCCACTAATGACTGCTCGAATCTGATAGATATCATCGGTAATCAGCTTACGATCAGCCAAATGATGACCTGCCCCAGTTAAGCTATCTACTAAATACTGACCCGAGGTATCTTCTGCCAACGTGCGGCTGTCAGAAACAGTCAAAATAGCAAGGTTAAGGGGTATAAAACTAGCAGCAGGCTTACTCATAAAAACTCCTTCACATACAGACTTTAATTATTCAAAAAGTGGCGACTAGGGCGTGTTTGAGAATTCGACCGTGGCACTGACAGAGACTATTTTTTAGGCAATTTGCAGATAAAAATAGCAAGCTTAGTTACTCTAAGGGTTTATTTTTATCAATAAAGTGGCAAAAAATAGTCCTGTCCTGCAAGGCTGATGCTAAAATCGCCCTAGTCGTTGTAAAAATCTAGCCAAGGCATCTGCATTACCTGCAATTTTCACTTAGACTAGAAATATTTTAGATATCAGCAGTGCCTTCTTGTGAATACTCAAACACGCCCTAACCTACCCGCCGATAATCGATAGATTATGCATAATGCCACTATTGGACTCATGCAAATGATGATGCTCAGGTTTTATCGGCATAAAGCTATGTAAGGTATCGACCAACCCTCGTACATCGTTGCTTTGCAAGTGCTGACGGATATCGTAGTTGCCTTGGTCAAACAAGCACAGATGCACTTTGCCTTGGCTGCTTACTCGCAGACGATTGCAAGTATCACAAAAGTGCGCCGCATAAGGGGCAATCATACCAATACGTCCAACATAGTCTGGATGACTATACTCAACCGCTGGACCATCGCTACTACCGCGCTCGTGAGGTTGCCAGCCGTGCTCTAATAGGTAATCGATGATGGTATCGGAGTGCGCATGCTGGGCAAAAAACAGATCACTGTTATCACTGGTTTGCATAAATTCTATGAAGCGATAAGTGACGGGTCTATCTTTGACATAGTCGATAGCGGTTATCAGATTTTCAAAGGCGGTTTCTGCCATTAACACACTGTTAATCTTAAGTTTGATATCTGTGGTCGTAAGCAAGGTATCCATATCGGCGAGCAGCTGCGGCAAGGTATTAAAACCCGTCATCTTATAAAAGGTAGCGGCGTCAAAGCTGTCCATGCTGATATTAAGCTGATCAAGACCAGCCGCTTGCCAACTAGGTAGATGTTTACCCAGCTTATAACCGTTACTGGTCATGGCAACGGTTTCTATGCCCAGTGTCTGTTTAATGGTTTGAATAATCTCGACCACGTCACGGCGAATGGAGGGCTCACCACCAGTGATTCTGACCTTTTTGGTGCCAACTTGAGCAAAACCGCGAATAAGCGTAGCAATTTCAGGAATACTAAGCTCGTCATCAGAGCGCTTGCCTTGGTAGCCATTGGGCAGGCAATACTCACAACGAAAATTGCAAAAGTCGGTGATAGATAGCCGCAAATAAGTCAAACGACGGGCAAAGCCGTCCGTTAAAGGCTTAGTGTCTAAATGCTCTGCAGAACTGGCAGGCGCAGCGAAAGACGACGCCTCAAAGCTATCAGCTATAGCGGACGTGGCTGGCGAATACAGTTGAGCACTGCTTAGGTTAAGAGTATCGTCATTCATAATTTACTACCATCGGTATTGCTAGTTGTAAACGCTACTTGCGCTTATCGTCTATCACCCTATTGTACCGTTTATCCGCAACTTTTCTTGTAGTGATCTTTAAGTGAATTGGCAAACACATAATCAACTATTCGATCAATAGTTAGCGATGTAGCCAAGGAAAAAGCTGCACCATCACCTCACTATTTGCTGCGACATCGCCGCTGTCTTTGTCCAACACGACAAAACAGTTGGCAAGACTAAGCTGTTTGATTCTATGCGATTGCTGTCTTGAAAAACACTCCACTTCATACTCGCCTGCCGCGCTTTGCGACAATACACCGCGCTGGAAGTCCTTGCGACCGACTGATTTTTTGATGTCATTTATCAGTGTGGCTTTGACGTTCAGTTGCATGGGTTGCTCTGACACGCTAGCACCTGACATCTGCCACAATGCTGGTATCACAAACTGTAGCGCGCCAACGACTGTAGATAGCGGGTTACCTGGCAAGCCAAAGTACAATACAGGCTTATCTAAATCTTTGTTTAATTCACCAAATACGAAGGGCTTACCAGGCTTCATCGCGACTTTATAGTGGTTAATCTGACCTAACTGCTCAATGACTGTGGTCAAAAAATCATAATCGCCCACCGACACGCCAGCCGTAGAGATTAGCACATTACACTCTTGCATAGCCTCATTGATAGCAGCTGTGGTCTTATCCAAATTATCAGGGATAATGCCGTAATCACGAATAATAACAGGTAAATCAGCCAACAAAGTCTTTAGCGTTGGCGTGTTGGAGTTGTATATTTGCGCCAAACTTGTCAACTCATCGCCAACAGCAACGAGCTCGTCTCCAGTCGCCAGCACCCCTACGATAAGGGGCTCAAAGACCTTGACTTGGCTGATACCTAAGTTGGCAAGTAGGCTAATATCAGTAGGATTAAGGCGCTTACCGACTTTTAAGACCGCTTCACCTTGCTCTATTTCTTCGCCTTGCTTGCGAATATTGCTATCGATGTGAGCCGTTTGCGTGAGCGTAATGGCGTAAGGCTTTGATTTATCAAGCGTGTCTTTTATTTCTGCAAAGTTGGTGTTCTCTTGCATGATGACAGTATCACAGCTATCAGGCACCACCGCCCCTGTAAAAATACGCACACCTTGCCCTGCTGCAAGCTGACCTGTAAAAGCGCTGCCCGCTTGTGACTCACCGATGATCTCGATAGAACTATCTGCCGATAGTGTGCTGCCTTGAGCGATAGCATAACCATCCATCGCCGATACATTTTGTCTGGGTACATCAAAGTTTGAGGCAATATCTTGCGCTAGTATCTGATTGCGGCTGTCTTGCAAAGCGCACGTTTTAATAGCTCTCTGCTTTAGAGAAAAATCGTTATTATTATAATCCTCTACGCGCTGTTTTATCGCTGATTGCAAGGCTTCCATGGTAATCATAAAAATACTCTTTTTTATTTATAGTACTAAACTTATAGTATTGAACTTACAGTATTAAACGTCAAAAACTGCGCTATAAAAATTACTTTGTACTAACTATAGTTAATTCAATATAAAAACGATACAGCGAGATGAAAATTTGCTTTTCTTGCGTGCTGTGCCTACGCCGACAAAGGCTGCGAAAAACAAATTTTTATCAAGCAACTTGGTAGCTACCTATCTGATTTATTTGGATTCGACTATATCAATCCATCTTTGCGCTCTAGCATGAGCGAGTTGGTAAGGGGTGTCAATATCATAGCTAAGCTGAGGATTAACGACGCTGCTAATTTGGTCAGCTGGTAGACCTCTGATTAAGTGACGTAGGCCTTTATCCCCTGTTAGTAATGCCTGCCATTGATTTAGTAGCTCATAATCAATGACTAACGGCAGTCCAACGATATCTTTTTTGACGGTATTATGAGTCACTGTTCTATCTGAATTTTGCTCATCGCTCCAGTTATTTAAACTGCTGTATCTGCTAGCAACTACTCTTTGCGATGCTACCAGCAAGGCTTGCAAATGCTCTTTATCGAGTAAGATTTGATCGATACCCATAATCAATACTCTATTGATTGATAAACTATCATTGCTGTCTAAATGATTTAACGCCTCAATACCTAAGTACAAACTATGCGCCATACCTGTATCAGGTGTTGGGTTTATAATCCTATGCACATTATCCTGCTGATCGATCATACCTTTAATAGCAGTATCTATTGACAGATTGCCTTGAGGGGTAACCATCATAATAACTTGCGGCTGAGTCGCTAAGGCCAGCTGAGTCATATAGCAGATTAAGGGTTCGCCCTCTTTTTTAAGTAGCTGTTTTGTTTGACCTAAACGCTGACTAAGACCACTTGCCAAAATAATAACGGCATGGTTTTGCATCATCATGCGTGGCTCATCATAGCTATATCGTTATTTGCTAAATCTATATGTTGAGCTGGCGGTACTTGGTTATGCATAACTGCGTTAATCTGCGCCATGATACCCAGCGCTAAAGCTTCGGGCCCATCGCCACCCAGCTTATAGCCAATAGGATAATACAGGTTATCGATACCCTCATTTAAAACACTAGCATCAGATTTTGTAGCTTTAATCTCATCAATTAGACGCTCGGTACGATAGCGCGGGCCCAATTGTCCCAGATATTTATGGTTGACACCTGTCAATAATGCAGCAAGGCGAGCACGGTCTTGACTAAGGCTATGCGACATTAGAGCGACGGCAGCGTTTTCGCTGAGTTTGAGCAAGGTATCCGTATCGTCTAACGCTAGCGGCAGCACTTCATCTGCCTGCGGGAAACGTATCCGCGTAGCATATTGCGCGCGACTATCTACGACGGTGACATGCCAGTCTTGCAACTTTGCCATGGTGACCAGTGGCATCACATCATTGCCTGCGCCGCATATCAATAGACGGACTTGCGGCTCTAATCGTTGCATGAGCCACTCTGTGGTTGGCTGTTTATTATCTTCACTTTTTATAATCAGGTATTTAGTATGGTTATTACCTAGTTTGTGCTGAGCTAATTTTTTGGCAGTACTATTAATTAGGCTTAAATCAGTTTGCTCAAAGCTATCGTGAGCATTTATAAAAAGATCTGATGCTATCTTTGGCTGAGTATCGTCATCCAAATGAAGGCGCATACCGATTTGCATCTGACTCTCAGAAGCATTATCAGTACGAATCAACGTCGCTATCGTAACGGGCTGCTGGGTATGTCGAACTTGCCTGATGATGTCTAATAGCGCCGTCGCTGTCCTTAAGCGCTCAAACAGCACATGCACCCGTCCGTTGCACCCTAAGCCAAAATTTAGCTCATCTAAATCAAGATCATAGTCGTCATCTAAATCTGCTTCTACAGAATCATCTGGCGCTATCGTTTCACTAGCTACAGTTTTATCGACAGGAGCGTGCGCTTCACCGCTTTGCGTATATTCAATATCATCGCCCGTTTGATAGACTTGTACGCTTGCGCCATTGCGAGTAAGCCAAAAGGCGCGTTTGATAATATGCGGCTCAAGGCAACCACCACTAATCATGCCGACAGAGCGTCCATCCTCGCAAATAAGCATCATCGCGCCCGCACGGCGATACGCTGAGCCTTCGGTGCGTACGACCGTTGCCAGTACAGCATCAACATTTTGACTTTGAGCAACACTTGCTAATTTGAGGATATCAGCGATTTGGTTCATAGTTTAATTCATTCTTTTAAAAAACAAATAAAACCTGCTTAATATTAAAGATAATAATGAGCAGGTTTTAAAGGATGGTCAAAGACGAGTTCGGACTTGAGGTTACTCAGGCATATCTGCTAAAAGCTTATCTAGAGTAATCGGAAAGTCATATACACGCACGCCAACGGCATTATAAATCGCATTCGCAACCGCTGCCGCTGATCCAGAGATTGCCGTCTCGCCAATACCCTTAATATGCATAGGGTTGGTGTATGGATCGTCCTCTTCTAAAAGAATAACATCCAGTTGCGGTACATCTAGATTGACAGGAACATGGTACTCCGCCAAGTCATGATTGCACAGTCGGCCGTCGCGTTTATCATGGATGACTTCTTCCATCAAAGCAGAACCAATACCAAATATCATACCGCCATAGCACTGCGAGGTCGCCGTTTTGTGATTAAGAATACGTCCAGCAGCATATACTCCAGTCATGCGCTTAACCCGAATCTCACCGGTAAATCTATGCACGGCAACTTCAGCGAAATTGGCACCGAAAGAGGCTTGACGGTAGTTTTTACCGTTTTTGCCCGGTTTGATCTGACCTTTAGCACTGATTTCTCGCTCCTCATATTCAGCGATGATATCAGCTAAGGCGTACGATTGCGCTTTGCTAAAGTCGTATTGCTCATTTGCAGGTTTTAATTCAGGAAGCGGCATACCTGTCTTTGCCGACACTTTATCTGCCAAGTCTGCAGCCTTATTTACCAAGCCTGATACTTTATCTACCACGCTTTTATCGACTACTCCTTTCTCCACCAAGTTTTTATCGACAAAGTCTGCTACTTTTTCTCTACTTGCTCCAATAGCGGCTTCTGCCTTGCTAGGCTGATGCTCACCTGCTTTTTTGATCTGACCGTTATCTAGGCGAATAGTATCGGCATGAAGTCCTACTTTTTTTGCAAGCATTTCGCGTAGCTGCTCGCAAGCTAAATAGACACCACTACCTGCACTCGCAGCACCAAAGCTACCGCCAGAACCAGAGGCGGCTGGCAAATCACTATCGCCGAGCTTCATCTCAACGTGATCAATCGGCAGTCCTAACAGCTCAGCTGCAATTTGAGAAAACACCGTATAGGAACCCGTACCGATGTCGGTCATGTCCGTCTCGATGATGGCTCGAACGCCAAGCTCTTTAGTATCATCTACTTGCAAGATTGCTCGTGCTTGAGAAGGTTGCAGCATATTACCACGAGAGGTTGCCGACATGCCCATCCCTATCCACCAATCGCCTTGTAGTTGACTGGCAGGTTGAGGGTTGTGCTTATCCCATCCAAACTGCTCCGCACCTTTTTCCATACAAGCGACTAGCTGACGAGTTGAGAATGGAATCTCTTCGCTAGGATCTTCTTCGGGCTCATTGCGGCGGCGCAGCTCAATTGGATCAATCTTTAGCTGTGAGGCCAGATCATCCATAGCACACTCAACCGCGATCATACCCACGGCTTCGCCTGGAGCACGCATAGAGCCTGATAGCACTTGATTCATATCTACCATCTGGTAGTGGACGCGGCGGTTTTCGCCACGATATAGGTAATGGGTAGATAATGCCGTCGGCTCAAAAAATGCCTCTCCTGGCAAATTGCTAGTGGTAGTATCATGAATAAAGGTATTAATAATGCCTTCATTATCACAGCCAATAGCGATGCGCTGACGCGTGTTTGAGCGTCTAACAGTCGCCTCCATCACTTGTGGACGCGTCATTACAACCTGTACAGGACGCCCAACTTCTTTTGCAGCGATAGCAGCAGCAATAGACTCAGGCGCAATGCCAAGCTTACTCCCAAAGCCGCCACCGACATAATAGGAGATAAGATGTACCTGATCTTTATCTAAGTCTAGTGCATCCATAATCTGCTGTTTACAAGAAGCAATCATTTGGTTTGAAGAATACAGCGTTAGCTTATCATCTTCCCAAAACGCAAGCGTCGCATGCGGCTCCATAGCGGCGCTGTTTTGGCTTGGCGTATGATAAAGGCGATCGAGGGTGACCTCAGAATCACTAAGCCCTTGCTCAGGGTCGCCTTGCTCAGCGTTTTTGTCTGAGCCCTTTTTTTCATCGACATCATGAGCGTTGGGCAGCTCTTGCTCAAAATCTACAGCGGCCTTGTCTGTCTCATCTTTATAAGTTACTTTGAGCGTTTTGGCCCCTTCTCTTGCCGCCTCAAACGTTTCGGCAACGACTACTGCGATAGGCTGACCGTGATAAAAAACTTCACTGACGCCTTGCGTTGGCGCTTTGGTCATACCGCCTTGCTGGGCATTGCGCAAAAACTGCTTAGGGTCGGTAACGACTTTGATAATACCCGGAATATCAGCAATCGACTCACTATCGATGTTCTCGACTTCGCCCTTGGCAATAGTGGCACCTACCAAGACACCATACACCTGGTTATCTACTGAAATCTCTGCACTGTAAGCGGCTTGACCACTCACCTTTAGTGAGCCTTCAACTCTATTGATCGGCTTGCCTACTACATTGCTAGCCGTGTTGTCGAATAGGGTATCAACAGACTCGTTCATCGTCTCTTTATTGGTCGGTTCTGACGGTAATACGGTATCTAATAATGACATGATTATGCTCCCTCGCCTGCTAATGCACGGCCAATGACTTGTTTGAGTAGACGACGTGTAAGTGGTATTTTAAAGTCGTTTTGACCACTACCTTTGGCATTTTTTAGTAATAAGTCCGCAGCCTGCGCGATAATGTCATCATTGCCATCAGTGCTGGTTAACAAGGCTTCAACGTCCTCATTGCGCCATGGCTGAGTACCGATGCCACCAAAGGCTAAGCGTACGGTTGCCAAGTTTCCATCGTCATCGGTATCTACGACTGCAGCGCAAGAGACGAGTGCAAAAGCATAAGAAGCGCGATCTCGCACTTTGTCATAAGTGTGCATACCTTTAATAGGTGCTGGCAGAACGACATGAGTAATCAGCTCACCTGACTCCAAAACGTTTTCGATATGCGGCGTATCTTTTGGCAGACAATAAAAGTCTTTGACATCAATTTTGCGAGTTGAGCCATCTGCTTTGACCGTCTCGATAGTGGCATCTAATAAGCGCATGGCTACAGCCATATCGGAGGGATGCTGCGCGATACAAGAGTCGCTCGTGCCCAAAATCGCTAGAGTGCGGTTCTCGCCATTGATAGCAGGGCAACCTGATCCTGGATTGCGCTTATTGCAGGCGCTATCAGTCTGATAAAAATAATAGCAGCGCGTCCGCTGTAAAAAATTACCGCCTGTGGTCGCTTTGTTGCGTAGCTGACCGGTCGCCCCTGCCAATATAGCGCGAGACAACACAGGATAATGAGCAATCACTTTAGGATGCGCAGCCAAGTCACTATTACTAACGAGGGTACCGATACGTAAACCGCCATCTTCTGTGTCTTCTACTTGCGTAAGCTCTAAACGCGTAACATCAACCAGTTTAGTCGGAGTTTCAACTTTAAGCTTCATTAAATCAAGTAGATTGGTGCCGCCTGCGATAAAGGAAGCATCTTTGGGAGTAGCAAACATAACCGCTTGCTGCGGCTCAAGGGCGCGAATATATTCAAAGCGTTTCATGAGCGGTCTCCTGATGTACGACTTGGCGTTGTATTATTTGGCTTACCTAGCTGGGTCTGACTTGGCGGCGGTGACCAGATGCCAGTGACCGCCTTTTTGCTTGTGTCATTCTTCGATGAGTCACCAGCTTGGTTTTGCAATACCTGTGAGATGGCGCTTACGATATTGGGATAAGCGGAGCAGCGACAAATATTACCGCTCATGCGCTCAGCGATTTCTTGTATAAGCTGCCCATCAGGATTTTGCAAGTCTTCACTGACATAGCTTGGCCAGTTTTGTTTGACCTCATCTATAAGCGCTGTCGCAGAACAGATCTGCCCAGGCGTACAGTAACCGCACTGAAACGCATCATGATCTTTAAAGGCTTGTTGCAACTCAGACAGCGACTCTGGCATACCGATACCTTCAATCGTCGTGATCTCATCACCATCATGCATGACGGCTAGAGTCAAACAAGCATTAATACGCTCACCATTGATGAGGATAGTACAAGCGCCGCATTGACCGTGATCGCAGCCCTTTTTGGGACCCGTTATTTGCAAGTGCTGACGACATAAATCAAGAAGAGTGGTACGAGGGTCAAGGTCATCGAATCGATGCTCTTGGTTGTTAATCGTTAACGTCAAATTAGACATGCTGGCTTCCCGCTGGCAGTTGGTTATTGTTTTTGGGTAAAAATATAAACGTGAGCTAAACATTTAGTAAATTTATTATGACCTATCAATACGCTTACTGTGTTTTATCTTTGTAATACTTTTGAGCAAACTAAAATGTTTAGGTAAATGACTACTCACAAAAAAAGCGCCATAAGCGCTTGAGGTTAAAGCGTATTTGTTCGTGTTTATTACAAAAACAACTAAGCTTTGCTCATGATGTCTGCTTCACTAAGGCGTGATTTGGGCAAAGTCGCGTTATAGCCATCCCCGCTTCGATAGCCTAGACTGACAACACCAATTGAGCTAAATCCTTTAGTATTTAAATCCAGCTCTTCATCTAGCACTGCAAAATCCACCCCTTCCATCGGTGTTGCATCGATACCGAGCATAGCTGCCGCAAGCAGTAGCGACCCCATCGTAATGTGTACTTGCTGCGCTAACCAGTGCGCTTCATCCTTAGTTGCGTAGCGATGCTTATTGACAGACTTTTTGCGCTTAGCATCCATTTGATCTTTGTGTTTAGGCTCAGTAAAACGGCCATCAGCGTCCTCTTGTTCTAGCACCTTTTGCAGATACTCATCGTCTGCCTGCGCCAAACTGCAAAAGACAATAACGTGTGAGGCATCTCTTATCTTATGCGAGTTAGCCTCATGGTGACCATCAGTCGCTTTAGCAATGCGCTCTTTACCCGCGTTATCATCAGCGATGACATAATGCCAAGGTTGAATGTTAGTCGCCGACGGGCTTAGACGTAACACATCTTTTAAGCTCTGAAAATCAGCCGCTGATAGCTTTTTGTTTGTATCATAGTCCTTGACGCTATAATGCCACGTCATAATCTCAGATAAATCTGTTAAATCATGCGCCATCGTTTTACGACCTTTTTAGTTATTATTTACTCGTATCATAGCCTGCGTAGTAAGTCACTCTATCCTGGCGCAAAAATCCCGCCAGTCCCAATCCGTAACGCTCTGCGACGCGCACCGCTGTACTGGTTGGCGCTGACATACCTACTAGCCAAGGCAGGCGCATACGGATAGATTTTTGTACCAGCTCAATAGATAAGCGCGAGGTCATCACCACACAATCGATATCGGCCTTTTGCCGAAGTTGCCAGCCAATCAGTTTATCAAGAGCATTATGACGTCCAACATCTTCAAATAGATACAATTGACCCTCATAAACTGTCGCCGCCGCATGCACAGCGCCTGTCAGTTGATGAGTGTGTTGGGCCATATCGATCTTCGCTCGTATCGCCAGCAAAGTATCTAACTCTGGGCGTAAGCTTGGCTTGGAATGAGAGGTTACTGAGCCCTGATAAGCACTCAGATCAGGCAGTGCTTGAGCGAGTCCTGTGATACCGCACATACCGCAGCCCGTTCGACCTGCCAGTTGGCGCTTTTGTGCTTGAATACGCTGATGACAGCGCTGGTTGAGTACCAGCTCTACCACGTAAATATCATAATCTAACAAATGCTCTAATGACTGTGTACTGTCGCTAAAGGCTGCAAAACTGGCGCTGTCGGTCAGTTGCGTAACGTCCCAATCGAGTAAGTCTCGACTGTGATCGATCAGCCCTTCACTAAACAAAAACCCAACAGCCAGATACTCTAACTGTTGGGGACTTGCCATCAACACAGCGTAGTGAATACCATTAATCACAATAGAGACAGCAGCTTCGACAGCTAAGCTTGCCTGCTGACTATCGATATCGAATTCATCTATTGCACTTATCGACCCTGCACTGAGCGATTCGTCAAAATTATTCTTTGTGTTCTTAGTCTTTGAGTAATAGTGTTTATGCGTTAAATGATGACGTGACAAAGGCGATACTGATGTCAATGCGCGCGCTGTCTCAAGGTTCGTATCAATACTCATAACTACTCATGCACATATAAACGACATTATAAAATAGCGCCCTAATCACTGTTTATCTCATTACGCGGGTACTGCCAAACTCATATCTTCAGCAGTTTTGTCTTTACTAGTCTGCTGTATCATAGCCATTTTTTCTAAGACAACCGTTGCCGATTTATACGCTGGTATATGCGAGTCTGGTGCTTGAGTGTCTAGATCAAATAGATCATTGCACTCAGGATAATAGGTAGCGACTACATTGGCGGCGATGTCCATCTCTGTCAATACCAGTGGTCCCAATACGCGCTTCTCGCCGCTACTGGTCTCACGAGTAATCTGAACTTTATCGCCTTTGCTCCAGCCTAGTCGGCTTATCTCATCAGGATGCATAAACAGCACATCACGGCGATCAGTTTGACGATAGCGATCTTTGTAGCCAAATATCATGGTATTAAACTGATCATGACTGCGTACGCTGGTTAATTGCCAAACCTGCTGCTTGCGGTTTTGACTATCGATAATGCTGTTGGCACCTTTATTAAGGGCAGAGGTTTTCGATTGCATCTGTTCTGCGACAAAGGTGATTGGATACTTGGGCACTTCAAACTGCGCTTTTTTACTGTCGGTATTCCAAACACGATGACGCGCAGGATGATACAGATGAAAACCACGATCAGCGGCGCGTACACGGTAGTTAAAATTCTCAAAACCGTCGATAGCTTGGGCGACGTAATCACGAATGATATCGAAGTCCTCACCCATCTTTTGCCAAGGAATGTCGAACTTACCGCCCAGTACATGAGTTGCCATGTCAGCGACAATCTGCACCTCAGATTTAAGTGTATCACTGATCGGCTTGAGGTTACCCTTAGAGCGCGCAATCTGGCACATCGAGTCCTCTGTTGTAACGAACTGCTCGCCTTTACTGGTGATAATTTTTTCGGTACGGCTGATACAAGGCAAGATAATATTGTTAGCGCCAGGGTGCAGCATAGTGCCATTGAGCTTTGTCGCGACAAAGACGTTGAGCTGAGTGGTGGTCAATGCCTGCTGGATTGCACTCATATCGGGCGCAGCTACCGCATAGTTACCACCCATACTTACAAAGGCTTTAAGCTTACCTGCAATCAAAGCTTTGGCACCTGCAACGACATCAAAACCATCTTCACGAGGCATCGGCTGCTTAAACACGCGCTCAAGACTATCGAGTAGTTTTTGATCTGGGCGCTCATGGACACCCATAGTGCGATCGCCCTGTACATTGGAGTGACCACGCACCGGAGACGCGCCAGCGCCTTCGATACCTATCATACCCATCAGTAGTAGCAAGTTGGTGATCATCGCTACATTATCATCACCTTGGACGTGCTGAGTAATACCCATGCCCCATGTACAGATAGTCGCTGGACTATCGGCAACTAAGCGTGCAACCTCAATGATTTGCGCTTGATCAATACCTGAACCGCGCTCAATATCTGCCCATGACTGCTCTGTGAGCCACTGCTGTAGTGCCTCAAACCCTGAAGTATGCTCAGCGATAAAATCAGTATTTATCTTATCATTCTCAAGTAACCATTTTGCGATACCTGTCAAGAGCGCCGCATCCCCTCCGATCTGGATCTGGATCACATCATCGACCAAATCATCACTCTGACCTGCTGCCATGTGCGTCGGCTTTTGCGGATTTCTAAAGGCGCTTAGCCCCTGCTCACGCATTGGATTGACCGAGAGTATCTTGCAGCCTTGCTTATGGGCGTGTGCGAGCATCTCAAGCATACGCGGATGGTTGGTCGCAGGGTTTTGACCGAACATAATGATCAGGCGCGCCCGCTCAAAATCCTCTAGCATTACCGTCGCCTTACCTACGCCTAGCTGACGACCAAGCATCACTGAGGTTGGCTCATGACACATATTGGAGCAATCGGGCATGTTGTTAGTGCCATATAGACGCACAAACAACTGATAAAGAAAAGCGGGCTCATTGGTTACGCGTCCTGAGGTGTAAAACAGCGCCTCATCAGGAGACTCTAATTGATTAAGCTGACTTGCAATACGCTCAAAAGCGGCGTCCCAAGAGATTGGCACGTAACGATCTTGCGCCGCATCGTACGCCATTGGTTCTGACAAGCGTCCGCTGTGCTCAAGCTCATAACCTGTCCAGCTTTGTAGTGCGGTTACCGTATGCTTGGCAAAAAACGCTGCGTCAGCTTTAGTAGACATGGTCTCACTAGCAATCACCTTAAAACCTGTCTCACAGACATCTAAAGTCTTATGCGTCTTGTGATCAGGCCACGCGCAACCCGGGCAATCAAAGCCGCCGTTTGGCTGATTACTCATCAGTACGCTCATGCTCCCGCGCAAAAAGGCTTTGTAATCCATAAGTTTACGAGTCGATGCGACCAGCGCAGGCCAACCGGCTGCAGGATGGGCATAAATAGGAATCTTGCGCATAGGAGACCTCATGTCATTTGTGTCATTAAAATATGATAAAACGTAAACGCTGAAACTAAAAACAGCTGTACTAACCAGTATTCAACGTAAACTTAAAAATAGCCAGTAGAAATCTAGTCATTTGGCTACTTTTTCACAAAAGT
This sequence comes from uncultured Psychrobacter sp., assembly GCA_947495055.1. Lineage (GTDB taxonomy): Bacteria > Pseudomonadota > Gammaproteobacteria > Pseudomonadales > Moraxellaceae > Psychrobacter. The sequence continues at coordinate 315,714 of CANLXO010000001.1, forward strand.
AAACGTGATGTGTAAGATAAATAACCTAAAGCAAAAAGATAAAGCGCTAAACCTAAAAACATGGAACGTGTGATAGTCTGTTAATTATTAATTTGTCTCATTTAACCTGCGCATACCCTACAATGACTGTCCTTTTTAAATTTTATGTTGTGTTGACTCAGATGTCTGCCATCCCAATTGAGCAGTTGACCTGATAAGGGATTAACGCCTAGTCCTAGATATTGCAACGCAAGATTGGCTTGCATATTGCCCATCACCGTTGTGGTACTAGCGAGCACACCCGAGTTGGCACAGTTTTGCGCGGTGCTATTATTCGATAACGTCTCACCAAACACGCAGTAATAGCATCCCGTGTCTTTGTACGGCTCATACAGAGCAAGCTGCCCTGTCATAGCAATCGCTGAGGCCGAGAGCAGTGGCAAACGCTGTGTTACGCTAATCTCATTTAGCAGCTCACGAATAGCAAAATTGTCAGTGCAATCAAGCAGTAAAATATTTGAGTGATTATCGATATTAGCAGAGGATAAGAGGGTTTTTTTCTGCGCTATAAAGGCAAGCAAATTGTCTGTTGATTGCGCATTTATACGCTCGGTACTATAGCTCACCTCAATCAAAGGGTTAATCTGCTGTAGTGCCTGACAAGCGGTCTTGGCCTTATTATGTCCGATATCCTTGGCAGTAAATAACGTTTGCCGCTGTAAATTGCTCATCTCGATCACATCATCATCAATCAGATGGATATGACCAACCCCTGCCCGCGCTAAGGTCTCAGATGCCGGACACCCCAAGCCGCCTGCGCCAACGATGATTGCCGTACTGTACTTGAGACGTAGCTGAGCACTGATATCCCAACCACTGAGTAACACTTGACGGGCGTAACGCATGAGTTCATTATCAGTTAGCATAAGCTCTGCTGACGTTGTCTCTAGCACTGTCTGCGGCATTATTCGCTGCGTTAAATCTGACATTGAACTCTCTTTATTCTAAGGTACATAGGACATTGTACAATAGGCGTAGCAGTTTATGATTGATATTAGTATGCGCTTTTATTGTGATAATGCCTGAATAGTTAAATAAACGCTTGCAAAGTCGCTAAAACTTGCTAAAATGCTCATCCTAAATAGGCGTATAGCTCAGTTGGTTAGAGCGCTACCTTGACATGGTAGAGGTCAGCAGTTCGAATCTGCTTATGCCTACCAGATTCGAAAGCCCCAATCTTTTTGATTGGGGCTTTTTTTCGTCTGTAGGATATGGGCTGTAGGGGAAAATTCTTGCTTACATCGACTCAGAGTCATGATTACGCAATCAGATTTAAATTATTTAAAAATATGATGGTGACCAAATGGTGACCAGCGTTAAAAAACTATTGAAATTAAACCTCTATTTTCGACCTTTACTGTAAACTTATTAAAAAATACAAACGTGCTGGCCTCGCAGCTAGCATCGACGCTATAGCATTATAATAAGGAGAATTATTCTTGTCTTGCAAAGCGAAATCGATCATTAATCGACTTTTGACGCTTCTCAGGTTTAATGCATCCAGGCTACATAGTGCAATGGGTGATGTCTCACCTTTTGACTATGAAAAGCGGTATGATAGTCATTTAACCCTGTCAGGCATCGCTGCCTGTCTCAGGCTCTGCTATAGTCGGGGCGCCTCTTTGCAACATTTGATTAGCCTGCGCAGCAGCGCTGTTGGCTTGCGCCAATCAGAAAGCCTCACGCGATCGTTAGCTCACTAGAACAATACCCTTAGGGAGTTCAAATATGATCCTCAAACTTGACATCAAACTTCATTATCGGCTCGCCACGCCGATGGACCTTTTGCTTCAGATCGAAGCCGCTGATCTTGTGGATCAGCAGGTACGTTCGGCCGAGATTTGGACATCAGACGTTGCGCATTTTTCACGAGTTGGCGCCGATGATGGCATAGGAGAGCGGATTTGGATCCGTGCTGACGGGGATTTTAGCTGCACTTACCTCGCAGAAATTGTCGTTGACCGTCCTGCTTTGGATATATCAGCACTACACCAAGTGCCCCTCCATCGTTTGCCCGGAGAGACGATCAAGCATTTGATGCCGTCGCGCTATTGCCCGTCAGACCAGTTCCAAGCCTTTGTGGACGCTGAGTTCGGTGATCTTGCTGGCGGCGCACGGATTGCCGCGATGCGCAATTGGATCGAATCAAATTTTAGCTATGTGTCCGGATCGAGCCATGCACAAACTACCGCGCTCGATAGCTTTGTTCAACGTCAGGGCGTATGCCGCGATTTTGCGCATGTTCTTGTGACCCTAGCGCGCGCGTCGTCGATACCCGCTAGGTTCGCGAGCGTTTATGCGCCCGATGTGAAGCCGCAAGACTTTCATGCCGTGGCTGAGGTCTATCTTGAGGGGGGCTGGCACCTCATTGATCCAACTGGCATGGCAGGTGCCGACACGATGGCACGCATCGGTGTTGGAGCTGACGCGTCCAGCGTCGCATTCTTAACCGCGTTCGGATCCATGGATTTGGTCAACCAATCGGTATCTGTGACCAGACAGTCTTAGGGTTTTGACCCTAGAGGTGCAGGCCTGCGTTTAAGACCTCTGCCATTTAGTCCAGCCCAATCTTAAGAGCTTTAATCCTAAGCTGAGGTTTTTTTATCCGTAAGACATAGGCTACTTGTATAACGTATGCAAGATTATGGTATAGCCCATAATAAACTAAAATAAGTGTAGAACTGGTTTTAGGGTTTGCTATATAGTAGATTCACTCTAAAAATGATATAGCGCTGCTGCGATGCTAATTTTTAAAACATAGGTTACGCAGCATCGAAAGATAACAACACGCAATTAAAATGTATATCAATAGCGCGTTTAAATTTATGACAATTTTACTTTGAATTGACTATAGTTAGATTTAGAAATCACTACTTTATTCTTAGGAATTCATCATGACTTATAAAAATGTAACTGTCGCAGGAAGCGGCGTTTTAGGCTATCAAATCGCCTTTCAGGCCGCTTATCATGGTTTTAATGTCACCGTCTATGATATCAATGATGAGGTCTTGGAGCATGCAAAGTCAAAGTTTGAGTGGATGTGCAAAGCCTTTAAAAAAGATATGAGAGCGACGCAAGAGCAGTTGGATACAGCGTTTAATAATTTAAGCTACACCTGTGATCTCGCAGAATCAGTCAAAGACGCTGACTTATTGATTGAAGCCATTCCTGAGATTCCAGAGATCAAAATCGAATTTTATAAAAAACTGGCTAAACTTGCCCCGCAAAAAACAATTTTTGCCACCAATACCTCTACCCTACTCCCAAGTCAGTTCGCTGAATCAACGGGGCGACCTGCACAGTTTTTGGCTCTACATTTCGCTAATAAAATTTGGATGCATAATGTCGCTGAAATCATGGGACATCCTGGAACCGACCCTAAAGTATTTGATGAGGTAGTGGCGTTTGCCACCAATATCGGTATGGTGCCAATGCCGCTGTATAAAGAGCAACCCGGCTACATTATGAATAGTTTATTGGCGCCTTTTATCGATGCAGGCTTGCAACTACTCGCCAAAGAAGTTGCTGATCCGCATACCATAGATAAGACTTGGATGATAGTGACAGGTGCGCCTGTAGGGCCGTTTGGTATCTTGGATACTATAGGGATTAATACGGCATACAACATTACTAAAATGACTGCTGAAAAGACGCAGAGCCCTGTAAGGTTTAAAGCGGTCAAGTATCTAAAAGAGCAGCTGATTGATCAAAATAAATTAGGCGCTGCAACTGGTGAAGGGTTTTATACCTATCCCAATCCTGCTTATATGAATCCTGACTTTTTAAAGTAAACGCTCACTTTAACGATGTTGAGTGTCCTTAAAACGCTCAAAACATCTGAAACTTCCTTTTACTATCGAATACAAAAAAAGTCGCTACTGCTAGTATTAACACAGCAGTAGCGACTTTTTTTGTTTCATAATTATAAATACAAACAACGAGTCTGGCGCAACGATACCTCTATGTCACTATATTTTAGAAGCTTGCCTTAAGACCCCCTTTTCCTTTGCTTTCTTAACTTCTTCGCTTGTAGCTCATTTTGTTCAATCTCCAGCGGTGTAAGCCCTTTGGCTTTTGCTTTTAGGTAGCTTAGATAAGCAGGAATATGCGTTTTGCCCATATACTTGTCTAGATAAGGTAAGAACCCTGCGTAGTTGCCTTTAAATTTGGCATGATGAAAATCGTGATACACAGGTCCTTCGTAGACGGGTAATAGATGCGCAGGATTCCACGGAATATCATAGCCGATATGACCGTCCGCGCCTTCTACCTGACGTAAGATGACCCATAGCCACACTACATAAATGTGCGCGCCCAAGAGAATCGGACCGACTAAGGTAAGCGTTGCTGTAAGCGAATACTCGACCCAGTGCATGTAATTGCCATTGATGCCGCAGGTGTTGTGAATGCGATGATGCACGCTATGAATATGCTTGAGCAGCCACTTATTCTCATGCATATAGCGATGCATCCAGTAGTATAAGAAATCATCGAGCAGCACAAAAAACACCAGTTGGGCGATGATAAAATACCAAGCAGGCAACTCGCCATTATGCACGCCAGTGAGCTTGAGTAGTGGCCAAACGAGGATTAATAATGACGCCAAAATGATATTATTGATGACAATACGACCGATAGAGGGTAACAGAAACTTTTTCATCTCAAACGGTTTGGATTGGATTTTATATTTGCGAAGGGAGATAGGATCACGCCAAGCGATAATCGTCCATGGAATCGCTACTAACAAAAATGCGCCCATACTAATAGCAAGCGTCGCCATCGGGAATTGCCAAAACCAAGGATCTTTATAGAACCCTTGCCAATATGAAAACACATCCATAGGTTATCCATTACCTTAAATACTGTTTTTGTTTTCGAAGTTTACAGATATAGCCAGTTTAAGATAAAAACGATACAGCGAGATTAAAATATTTTTTTGTAGCATCTGTCGGCGTAGGCACAGCACGCAAGAAAAAATTTTTCAGTCTCGCGCTATAATGCGACGTATCTGTTTTATTGAGTATCGACTATACAAACGAGGTTTTAATCATAAGCGATTACTCGCCAATGCTGCTTCTAAACGTCAAATAAGCTGCACTGATAGCCGCGCTATCTTCAATCTGCGGATAGTGACCCAGCTCTGCCATTACCGTGATATCAGCGTTAGGAATCAACTCACGATAGCGGTTGACCATGTGCTGACCTGAGATCGGGTCTTTGGCACCAGCGATCAGCTTGACGGGTACGCGGCTATTGATAATCGCCCTGACCCAGCGCTCACGGTAGCGCTTTCGCTGCGGAATATAATTAATGAGTTTGTGCATCACCCCTACGCCATCATTATGCCTCAGCAACTGCCATAGCACGTCGATGACCTCAGGGGTTGGCGGGGTTCTGGGTCCAAATATCCGCTGCAAGTTCGTCGCAAATTTTGCCTTAGTAAAGAGCTTGGATACCAAAGATCCGAGTGGTGATAGCAATAGTCTCTGTATCAAAATCGGCCTATGGGTCTCGGGGAACAGCCCACCATTTAAGAAGCAGACGCTCGCGATATGCAAATCACAACTCACATCCGCTTGTCTTGCCAGCAGCTCTTGCGCTACGGTATCGCCGTAATCATGCGCCAAGATATGATAGTTATCGACACCCAATTGACGCAAAAACGCCTCAAAGATATCAGCCTGTTCACTGATGAGATATTTAGCGTTTTTGGGTTTATCTGACAGCCCAAAACCCAGCATATCGAGAGTAATCACATGATAGTGCTCAGTCAGCGCCTCCCACATGCCCTCCCAGTCCCAACTGGCACTCGGATAGCCATGAATGAGCAGTAGCGCTGGCGCGTCTTTATCACCACCTTGGCACGTAAATATTTGCTGACCACAAATCGACTCAAACTGTCCCTGCTGCTGCCAATCATTGACTGTCATCATAGGATTACTCCTCAAATGAAGGATCAATACGGCGCAGCTTACGTAGTAGTGCAGGCCATGCAATATCGCCACCCGCGCCTTTGGTGACCTCTTTTGACGCCGCTTGGATACCTGCCAATATCTGCGGCGGTATATGGGTGAGTTTATTGCCGCCACTCTGGGCTTTGATTTGTACCTCGCACGCTCTTTGGGTGATATACATAAACAAGAACGCATCGGCGACGCTGCTACCACAGGTGAGCAAGCCATGATTACGCAAAATCATAAAATTAGCATCGCCTAAATCATCCACTAAACGCACCTTTTCCTCAGGATTTAGAGCAACTCCCTCGTAGTCGTGATAGGCCAGATTAGATAACGGAAATAGCGATTGCTGCGACAACGGCAGCAGGCCATCTGTCTGCGCGGATACTGCAACGCCATCACTGGTATGCAAATGCACCACGCAATGAGCGTCATGACGAGCATTATGGACCGCGCTATGGATAGTGAAGCCTGCTGGATTGATATCGTAGTCTGAATGTGCGACTTTCTCGCCTGCTTGATTGACTTTGACGAGGTTGGAAGCAGTAATCTCTTCGAATAATAGTCCGTAAGGATTGATCAAAAACTCGTCTTCGGTATCGGGCACGCGCGCTGAGATATGAGTGAAGACCAAATCATCCCAGCCGTACATAGCGATGAGTCGATAACAGGCAGCAAGGTCTACTCGCATTTGCCATTCTGACTCGCTGACTTGATCTTTGATGCTGGCTTTTATATTTGTCTCGTTTTGCATGGTGTCGTCCTTGACGGTTTTAGTCTTGTTGTTAAAGATAGTGTATTTCAAACTTATACCTTAAATAGAATAAAGGCAATGACGTTCTGCGTATGAAGCGGTCAACTCTTTTTGTGATAGGCGAATAAAGTCAGTTGTTTTTCGAGTGTTTAGGATGATTTACTAACAGCTGTCTATTGATTGCTAATGCTCACTTTTTTAGCAAATATGAAACCCCCTAGCAATAGAAGAGAGTTATAAAAAAATGCAAAACCTAGCTACTAAGTTCTTGAAAAACAATGTATAACTGGCTCATAGAGTTTTACTTGTTATATAAAGTATGGACTGCTCTCAAATTTAGATTTCAAAGCTTACAAAGGAATGTAGCTTCATGAGCGCTCACTGTCTCGCCCAAAAGACATCTCACCTCTTTGCCTTTTTGATACTGCCTATAGTGATAATGAGCGCAGCGCAAACCAGTCACGCTGCCAGTTACGTCATCAACCCTGCCAATACCAATGTACGCTTCGCTATTGATCGTTTTAAAACCAATGCCACAACGGGCGGGTTTTATAATGTTAAAGGTCAGTTGCAATATGATCCCAGCGCCATGACTGGCGACATCTCATTAGTTATTCCTATCAAATCACTCAATACTGGCAATCAAGCTTTTAATAGTAAGCTAGTAGGGCCTGACTTTTTTGATGCGCAAAACTTTCCTTTGGCTCAGTTTAAATCGACTCGCTGGTATTTTAATCAAACAGAGGTGGCGCGTGTCGATGGCAACTTAACCTTGCACGGTCAGACGCACCCTATTAGCCTAAAGGCCACTGAGTTTACCTGTAGTATGAATACCACTTTGAGCCGTGAGATTTGCGCTAGTAATTTTACCGCGACCATAGATAGAACCAAATGGAATATAGATAAATATGCTTGGTTTGGACTCACCAAAAATTTAAATCTAAATATCAAAGTAGAAGCGGCTAGAAAGTAACTAAAAATTGGCTACTAGGTTAGAATAGTTTTGGTCAGAGTGAATAATAAGGATATTATGAAGCCTCTTTTTATAATAATGGCGGCACTGGTTGCACCTTTGGTTGCCAATGCAGCTATAGCAGACAGTATAAGTGTCCAAAAGACCTTGCCGCCTAGGATAAGTCTGCCCCACGTCAGCCCAGTCAATAGCGATCTAGCCAATCGCGGCGCTTATGTGGCGCGTACTGCTGATTGCATGGCGTGTCACCGTGAGGACTATAGCGGCGGCGTTGCTATCGAGACGCCTATTGGCAATATCTACTCAACCAATATTACCTCGTCCAAGATTTATGGTATCGGTAATTACACCGAAGCTGATCTGGCAAAAGCATTGCGTAAAGGTCGCGCGCCTAATCACCAAATTTATCCTGCTATGCCCTATCCTTCTTATCATGGTATGACGGATGCTGATATCAGTGCGCTGTTTGCTTACTTTATCTCTCTGGCGCGCCGCTCGGTAAATGGTTTGCGCCTAACATTACCCCTGATAACGATACGGGTATTGGACGCTGGAGCGAGCTCGATATCATCACCTATCTACGTACAGGCAAGCTTGATAAACGAGCTTATGCGGGCGGTCCAATGGCAGAAGCGGTCGCTCATAGCACCCGTTATTTGACGGATGACGATTTGATAGCGATGGCGAATTATCTAAAAGTCATCCCTGCTATCAAGACCGATGACTACCTAATACCCGTCAACATCGCTCGTTTGCCCACGCCTATTAGCGACTCTATTACCTATGACTTGTTAGAACAAGAAGACTATCTAGTCAAAGCTAAGACGACCCCTACTATTAGTACTAGCACTATCAATAACAGCAATTCGCCAAAGGGCTTGTACCTGACTCATTGTGCCAGCTGTCATGGTGTCGATGGCTATGCGCAGCCCGATGCACGCTATGCCGCTATCGTCGGTTTAAGTAGCATTCGCCGCGCCAAACCTGATGCGCTGATTGGCGTTATCGCCTTTGGGGCAAAAGGCGCGTTCAATACCGCTCCCAAAATGCCAGGGTTCAAAGAAGATTTAAGCCACGCGCAAATAGCGAGCATCAGCAACTATGTGCGCGTTACCTTTGGCGGCTTACCAAGCAGTGATGTCAGTGCGGCTGAAGTCAAACGCGTCATTAAAAATAAAAGCTAAATTGTTAAATAAAAAAAGTCGCTGATTATAAATTTGCTTGAGTGACTATTATAAATACTGAGTACGATAAGGATAATAAGATGAATGATTTGCTGCCCTCTCCTACGCGCAGGCAACTGCTCGCGATGATAGGTAAGACTGCGGGCGCGGCGGCTATGTATCAGGCGATGACGACTTTAGGTTTCGCATCAGAGTCTAGCTTTAAACAAGAGATGACTTTAAAAGGCGCACCTGCTGGTGCTAGCATTGTCATCCTTGGTGCAGGTTTGGCGGGTCTTACAGCAGCCTATGAGTTACGCAAAGCAGGCTATAAAGTCACGGTTCTTGAATACCAAAACCGCGGTGGCGGACGTAGCTGGACCTTAAATAGCGGCGATAAATATACCGAGCTTGGCGGCGAGCAAGTCACTTGCAACTTTCAAAAAGGCAATTACTTTAACGGTGGGCCGTGGCGACTGCCTATTCATCACTACGCGGTTTTTCATTATTGCAAAAAGTTCAATGTCGCTTTGCAACCCTTTATCCAAACCAATGACCGCGCTTATTTGCACCGTACCAATCATTTTAATGGTGCACCCCAGCGTTTAGGCGATGTGCAAAACGATATTCGCGGTTATGTCTCCGAGCTATTATCCAAAGCGATGAACAAAGGCAGCTTGGATGATGCGGTCACTACAGAAGATAAAGAAAAGCTACTCGTCGGACTCAAAGGCTGGGGCGTGCTCGACAATAATTATCGTTATGTCAAAAGTCATGACACCAGCAAGCATCGCGGCTATAGCGTCTATCCAGGCGGCGGTTTGATGCCTGACGCGCAGCCATCGACGCCGATACCAAGGGATAAACTTCTCAATTCAGAGATGTGGGCCGATATCTATAACAATTACACGGTACACGTGCATCAGCCTGCGATGTTTCAGCCCGTAGGCGGTATGGGCAAAATTGGCGACGCTTTTACCCGCGAATGCCGCGATATGATTACTTTCAATGCCAAAGTGACCAAGATTAATCAAGATGAGACGGGCGTGACTGTTGATTATATCAATACTGACAACCCTGAAGGTATGGGCAAAAGCGTTCGAGCCGATTGGTGTATTTGTACGATTCCACTGTCTATATTGACCCAAATTGACATCAATGTCTCAGAGCCGATGAAGCAAGCAATGGCAGCGGTGCCTTATGACAGCTCCTATAAAGTCGGTTTGGAATTTAAGCGGCGCTTTTGGGAGGAGGATGAGTGGATCTATGGCGGTATTACTTATACCGACTTGCCGATAACCCAAATCTCCTACCCCTCGCAAGATCTGTTTAGTTCAGGATCTGGCGTGCTCCTTGGCGCTTACGGTTTTGGCGAGGCGTCTTATAAGTTCAACTCACTTACGCCAAAAGAGCGCATCAGCGCAGCGCTCGAGTATGGCAAACGCATTCATCCGCAGTACACTAAAGAGTTTCGCGCGGGCACTTCAGTAGCATGGCACCGTATTCCGTGGTCGCTTGGCTGCTACGGCATTTGGAGTGAATCAAGCCGCGAGCAATATTACGACACCTTATGCGCTATTGACCACCGCATTGTATTGGCAGGCGAGCACTGCTCACACATTCCTGCTTGGCAAGAAGGCGCGATATTATCAGGCATGGATTCGGCAAACCGCTTACATCAAAAGGCAAAAAAACTCGGTTGATCATAAAGTTATCAATCTTTGGTAAATAGCGACGCATATAAAGGCGATATTAAACATGACAAAAGCAAAACTTACTCGGATAAAGGGTCATAAATCCTATCGTTTGCCCATTCTATTGATAATAGGTGGCAGCGCTTTTTTATCAGGATGTAGCCAATACCATAAACAAAGCGCCCCTACTATTGCCAGTTTACAAACGCCAATAGTTTCTAGCGACAATTTTAGCAATCAAGCCAGCCGCAACAACGGTGCGTGGGGCGCAGTCTACATGTCCAAAGACGAGCTAACCCGCCCGCCTATGAATATCGTCGATGTCAGCTCAATTCCTAAGATGAGTAATGATGCGGGTTTGCAAAAGTGGCTAGTCAAATTTGAAGGTAGCACACAAGGTAAAAAGGGATTTTTTACTACGAACGGCAAAAAGCTCTATGACGACTCGTGCGCGGGCTGCCATATGGTAGATGGTAAAGGCGCACAAGGCGCAGGCTACTATCCGCCGCTTGCCGATAACAGCAAGATGGAATCTAAATACTATATTATCAGCGTCACGATGAATGGACTGCGCGGTATGCCCGCCTTTCATAGCATGATGGATGATGAGCAAATAGCCGCAGTGACGCAGTATGTGCACAGCGAATTAAATCCTTATACTGATAAAGTAACTGCTGCCAATGTCGCCCAGCTACGCCACGAGTTTGCGCCAGGGCCTGATCCGAGTGAGTAGTTGTAACGATAATGATAATAATAAAAAGTTTACGGCCATTCTTTTAATTATCCAAGCAGCAACGCTACCTTAACCTCAAAGGTATCTTCTTTTATATCGATACTGACTCTACCTTTATGCGCCTGTACAATCGCTTGCACGATAGACAATCCTAGCCCTGAGCCTGAGTGATCGCTGCTGGTTTTGTCATGACGATAAAAGCGCTCAAACAGTTTATTGGCGTCGGTCTGCGTCAAAGCATGCGTCAAGCGATTGCTAATAGTTATAGTAAGGGAGGTAGGCGTCAGCTTTGACGATTTAATACAAATAACGCTATCACTTGTCGCGTAATAGATGGCATTGGATATTAGGTTAGCAAATAGTCTCTGAAGCAAGCCTGCGTCCCCCAATACCGACGCAAATACGCCAGACTTCTCAAAGGTAATCCTGCGATCCTCGGCGATCAATTCATAATACTCTATCAGCTTGGTCATCAAATCTTCGGTGTCAACGGGACTCAGTTGTGAGTCCTTTAGACCTTTTTGGGTCTTGGCGAGCAATAGCATATTGTTAATCAGACTCGATAGCTGCTCGAGGGTATCGTGCTGATGATGAAGCTGCTCAATGTATTCCTCGCCTGCTCTGGGTTTGCTCAGCATGACCTGAGTCTGAGTACTCAAAGTAGCAAGCGGCGTACGCAGTTCGTGGGCGATATTATCGGAGAACCTTGATAACGAGTCAAAATTACTCTCAAGCTTTGCCAGCATCAGGTTATACGACTGGGCTAATGGACGCAGCTCTAGCGGCATATCGCTGACCGTCAACCGCTCATCTAAGCGCTCAGGATTGATGCCTTTCATCTTTTGCACGATAGTCGCTAATGGCGCAAAACCCCAGTAGACGCTAAGGGCGGCAATAGAGACCAGTAGCAAGGTAATCGCGAGCAAAATCAGACTTAGCTGGCGATTGAACTGTACTAGATACTGGTGATGCACATCAATGGGCAAGGCAATAAAAGCGAGCACCTCGTTATCTTTGATAATCAAAGCGCGATAACGCCTATCGTTTATCTCTATGACGAACTGCTGCTCACGATACTGTTGCCACAGTGACGCAATATTCACCTCAATAGGCAACTCATCGGCAAAACCATTTGGAACGCTTGTTAGCAAACGCCCATTAGCGTCGGTAATGAGGGTCTTTAAATCATAATCTAGCTGCGAGGAATGCAAGTGATCCGCGTCTATCGGCACTGGCAAGTTTGCTGTATTTGATACTATTTGTGCGTTTGGCAATGCGTTGGACAATGCGTTTGGCTCTGGCGCGTCGCTTAAGCGTTTGCGTAAATTAAAGGCGGCATGGGTAATAATCTCCGCATCCATCTGCTCAAAGTGCCCTTTTACAGAGCGCTGAACCCAGATATAAATGATAACCTGCGAGAGGACAACGAATATCGTTAGCAGCAGTACCGTGCGCCATAACAGCGGCAGACGTCGATTATCAAAAGTACTTTTTACCTTATCAGCCATCATATTAGGCGTCTACTTTAACAGGGGATAACACTTCTAATTTGTAGCCCATACCGCGTACTGTATGAATCAGCTTGGTCTCATAATCATCATCGATCTTGATGCGCAGCCGCCTTATGGCTACATCGATGACGTTGGTGTCGCTATCAAAATTCATATCCCATACTTGTGAGGCAATGACCGAGCGCGGTAGCACCTCACCTTGACGCTCAAGCAAGAACTGTAATAAAGCAAACTCTTTTGCCGTCAGCTTGATGACGGTATCACTACGGCTGATGCTGCGTCTGGCAATATCCATTTTCAAATCAGCAATTTGTAACTGAGTATTTTGGTAGTCGGCTTGATTGGCGCGGCGCAGTAGGCTTTTTATACGTACGATGAGCTCAGCAAAAGCAAAGGGCTTGGTCAGATAATCATCACCGCCGATTTCAATGCCCTTTATCTTATCGCTCAGATCGTCTTTTGCGGTCAAGAATAACACTGGCGTGAGCTTGCCTGCCGCGCGGTAACTGCGTACCAGCTCAAAACCGCTGATATCTGGCAACATAACATCCATGATAATAACGCTAAAGTTTTGCGTCATCAAAGCATGGTGACCATCTAGCCCCGTCGTATGATGCTCAACAATGAACCCCGCTTCACTCAAGCCCTTTTTTATATACTCGCCAAGCTTTTGCTCATCTTCTACTAGTAGTACTTTCATAACCATCCTTCACCATAACGTTGGCTGTTTAATGCTCAAGTTAACAAAAATGACAACACTGACTGCTATCTGACAAAGATGTCACGTGCTCGTCATCAGATTGTCAGTCTGCGTTTGCTAATCTATACCCATAGTACATAGCGGCTCATTCCTGATACGAGTAGCGGCTATGCATTATTCTTAACAGCAATTAATTCGGTATTCAATAATCTATTAAAGGTGTTATATGAAAAATTACGGGTCATTCAAAAAAGTACTACTCCTATCCGCTTCTATGTTTATTGGTATGTCAGCAGCTAACGCGCATACGACTACTCTAAGCACCTCCATTATCGATAACTGCGATAACCTCACTACCTTTGCTAGCAATTTAGATCATAACAACGCGCAAATCTCTAATGCCCAAATGAAAAGTTACATTGATGCACGAGTGGCTTGTGCTGTTGAACATGAGGATCAACATCTTCAGTCAGAAAAATATTTTGTAGACAAGTATGGACGCGGTAGTAACTCTAGAGCTCCATCTATGCTAAATGAATATGAGTAAGATTAAAATCAAAACCCAACAACATGACAATATTGTCATCTTGCTGTCATCTCTTTGTCAGAATAGATCAGCTATGCTTTAAGCTGATCTCATCACCCAAATTTTATTTTTAATAATACATAAGGATTTACCATGTCACTGTTTAAATCAATGCCCAAAGTTAAATCAACACTTAAAGTTAAATCAATGTCTCATCTTATTATTACCGCTACTATCGGTATCGCCGTCTCCACGTCAGCGCTGGCTCACGATCCAAAAATGCATGCGCAAAAGGATCAGATGAATTGCGAAAAGATGGACAAACATATGCAAATGATGGGCAAAATGGATCATAGCAAGATGGATATGAGTGACCCTGCTATGCAAGCGATGATGACTAATATGGGCAAGATGAAGCAGATGTATCAAAAACATTGCGTCAGTAGTGATACTGACAATAGCATGACATCAAAACCATAATTGCGTTTAAATAGCTGCGTTTGATATGGACATGGCTCTATTTATCTAATGTATTGGTTTTGATATGTCCGTTTTGATAGAGCCGTTTTTATAGATAAAGTGTTTTTATAGAATAAATACAATGTGCTTATCAAGCGATAAAGAGGATCAATAATCGCAAACCTTAGGATTAATGATGAAGTTTTTACTCGGTATGCTCGCGTCCGTTATCATAGCGCTCGTTGCTATTTTTATCGTTGTTAATACGGGTGTGATCAACATCGGTGCCGATCAAGCACACAGTAAGCTGGTCTATACTATATTGGAGACGGCTCGCAGTCGCTCTATCGAGAACGCCAGTCGAGATATCGTCGTCCCAAATTTAGACAAGGTGGAGATGATCAGCTCAGGCGGCGCCGATTACAAAGATATGTGCGCCAGTTGTCATTTATCTCCTGATGCGGCTCAAACTGACCTGAGCGCTGGGTTATACCCCAAGCCGCCTAACTTTACTGATGCCAAAGTCGTGGCTCACTATCAGACGCAGGCAGGTGCCAGACAAGGGTTTTGGGCGATCAAGCACGGTATTATGGCATCTGGCATGCCAGCATGGGGTGCCACTCACGATGACGATAGAATGTGGGCGATGATGGCTTTTATCAGATCCTTACCTGAGCTAAATGCCAACCAATATACGATGCTGACCACTAGATTCGATGATGAAATGATGGATATGTCGTTTGATAATGATGTTAATGGCGAGATGATGGATATGTCAGATGATGAGATGCAACACTAACTACTATAAGATGAGAGGTAATGATGACACCCTATAACCGTAAACTTCCTAGTAAGTGGTTTGGATCGCTGGTCTTGTTGGTCGCAGCGTCAACGTTAATTGCTTGTAGCGAGCCCGATGTAAATGCTACTGACGTGACATCGGCAATTGAGCCATCTACTGTCACCCAATTGGCGCAATCACAGCAGCCAAAAGCTCAGATGATGCCTGTCAGCGCACCCTCAACGAGTCAGTCTAGCATTTTACAAAACGTCTCAGCGACCGTTTATAAAGACGCCAATTGTGGCTGCTGTAAAGAGTGGATAGGTCATGCTAAAGGTCATGGGTTGAGCGCAACCGCGCACGATGTCGATGATTTATCTCTATTTAAAGACCGCTATAGCGTCCCGCAGCAAATGCGCTCTTGTCATACCACTGTCACCACTGACGGTTATGTGTTTGAAGGTCATGTCCCTGCCAAATATATGGCGCAGTTTTTGGCTAGGCCGCCAAGCGATGCCATTGGTCTTGCGGTACCGAGCATGCCAGTGGGTAGCCCTGGTATGGAATATCAAGATAAATTCATGCCGTACAAAGTTATGCAACTCAATAAAGACGGCACCTCAGAGATATACGCCGCTATTGAGTCACCAGCGCAGCAGCTGTAGCTTCGGTCTAAGTAGTGAATCAGTCTCAGTTGTAGGCTGGGTTTTTAACAAGATAAATTAGGTCAACATTATGAATAATAATACTTTTAACCGCAGGCGTTTTTTGACAGGGTCATCCACCTTGCTTGGCGCGTCCATGCTATCGACGCTGCCGACAATAGCCAATAGTGCATTGAGCAAAAACCAGAAAGTGGTCGTCAACACTGATAAACCTGATCATAAAGTGCCTATCCTCACGGGCAACGAGTTCGACCTGTACGTCAGCGAAAAGATGATTACCGTCAATGGCAAATCAAGTATGGCAACGCTAATTAATGACTCACTGCCAGCGCCAACGCTCAAAATGCAAGAGGGCGATACCGTCGTCATCCGCGTGCATAATCAGCTGAATGAGTCCACCTCTATTCATTGGCATGGTCTGCTCGTACCCTATGAGATGGATGGTGTACCCGGTATTAGCTTTGATGGTATTCCCGCCAAGAGCACCTTTACTTATAAATTCAAGTTAATACAGTCAGGGACTTATTGGTATCACTCGCATTCAGGGTTTCAAGAGCAAACGGGTATGCGCGGCGCTATTGTCATTGAGCCAAAAGGCGCGGAGCGTTATCCTGTAGCGGAAGATCACGTTATCTTGCTCAGTGATTGGACGCACCGTGATCCGCATAATTTATTGAAACTATTAAAGCAGCGCGCAGACTTTGACAACTATCATTTGCCAGACTTCAAAAAACTATTGTCTGATATCGCCGCCACGGATTTAGAAGCCGCTTTTGATAAGCGCAAAATGTGGAATCAGATGCGCATGATGCCAACTGACTTTACAGATTTGTCGGGCGAGACTACCTTTACTTATCTGATGAATGGTAGAACGACAGCCGCTAACTGGACGCAACTTATCAAAGCGGGTCAGCCCGTTAAATTGCGTTTTATTAATGGTTCCGCGCAGACGATATTTGATGTGCGTATACCGGGTCTCAAAATGAAAGTTGTCTCGACCGATGGTAATGATGTATCCCCTGTCGATGTTGATGATTTTCGTATTGGCGTGGCTGAGACTTATGATGTCATCGTCACACCCACTCAGGACGCGCACACCATATTCGCGCAAAACATTGATCGGTCAGGTTTTGTTGCCACTACCCTTGCAACCAAAAAAGGTGCTCGCGCCGCTATTCCAAAGATGGACGGTATCGAATGGCTCACCATGGCCGATATGATGGGTGCTATGGGCAATAAGGGTTATAAAGCAAAACATGCCAAGACCGAGTATGACTTTAAGTCTGATATGCGCGTCGATAGCCCACGTATCAATCTTGATGATCCGGGTATCAATCTGCGTGAGATTAATCGTAAAGTTTTGACTTATGACCAGTTACGCTCTGTTGATAATCAGGTACTTGCCGAGCAGCGCAAACCCACTCGAGAGATTGAAATTCATTTAACAGGTAATATGGAGCGCTATATTTGGGCGCTAGATGGCGTCATGTTCAAAGACGCGGCCCCTGTCAATATCAGGCCAGGTGAGCGCGTACGCATTACCTTAGTCAATGACACGATGATGAACCATCCTATGCATTTGCATGGTATGTGGAGCGATTTGCGCGCGCCTAATGGCGACTTTCAAGTCCGTAAGCATACGATAATGGTTCAGCCTGCGCAAAAGATAAGCTTCGATGTCACAGGAGAAGCGGGACGGTGGGCTTGGCATTGCCATTTGCTTTATCACATGGAAGCTGGGATGTTTAGAGAAGTTGCCGTTGTTTAATGAATTGTAGTATATGAGGCTTATTATGAAAAAAGTTAAAAGCAGTCTGCCATTCATTGGAGTGTCATCGCTAGTTTTGCTCGCATCATCCTTTGCAACGGCTGCTGAAATGGATCACAGCAGCATGGATATGTCTGGTATGGACATGTTAGAAATGGATCATAGCGGCATGGATATGGACCATAGTAGCATGGACATGTCGGGCGATATGCCGGATATGGATCATAGTGGCATGGATATGTCAGATATGGATCATAGTGGCATGGATATGTCGGGCATGGATCACAGCAGTATGGATATGGATATGTCTGGGATGCAAGGCGGTGAGCCTCCAGCCGATGCTCGTAGTCCCGACTACTCAAACGGCGTAGGCTATGGTGAACATGGTAAGCCTGTCATGATGGGTACCTTGCCGTTATGGGGTGTGTCAGTAGACGATCTAGGCTATCAGTTTGATGATGATCTAATCAACTTTGAAGCCCAAGGATGGTACGGTACTGACAGTAATCGCATCAGACTACGCACTGAAGGCAGCGCGCAAACTAAAGAGAACAAAGACATCGATAGCCTGACTTCACTCGCTTATTGGAAACCGCTTGGTATCTTTTGGAATGGGGAAGCTGGTATTGCTTATGACACCCAAAACGATAAATCGGCAGTGATGGCAGGCATTGTCGGCACAGCACCGTATTTCATTGAGACCGATGCTAGGGCTTATCTGTACACCGATGGGCAGGTTCGTCTGGATCTAGCTGCGGAGTACGAGTGGCGTTTAGATCAGCGTTGGGTAGTGATTCCAGAAGTGGAGCTGACCGCTTTTAGCAAAGATGATACTGATAATGATATCACCAAAGGTTTTAATGAGTTTGAAACTGGAGTTAGGCTCACTTATGAGATGCTAAGTCGTCAGCTCGCGCCTTATGTTGGTGTGAGTTATGAGTCCGCTTTGGGCGATGCGCGAGATTTGCGACGTCAGTCAGATGAAGCCGTTGACTCTAGTAGTGTAACCGCTGGCGTAAAATTTTGGTTTTAATACTTTTAAACTTGTAGAGGAGACATTATGAATAACTCTAATCAAAACAATATGAATCACCAACAGGGTATGAACCCTTATGTGAAGTTCTCTTTGATGATTCTAACGTCCACGATTGTGATGTACATCATGATGTACTTTAATACTTACCAATGGGATCATATTTATTTCAGTGAGACTCGCGCCTATATGGCGATATATATGGGCGCTATGATGGCGATTATCATGCTTGCCTTTATGACCAATATGTATAAAAAGACTAAGATTAATTTGATGGTTTATGGGATTAGCGTCGTATTATTTGCCTTTGGTCTGTGGGGCGTTAGATCACAACAAACCGTTGATCAGGTAGATTGGATGCAAGCGATGATACCGCATCACTCGATTGCTATTTTGACCAGTAGTCGCGCTGATATTGACGATCCACGAGTAAGAGAGCTGGCTGACGAGATCATAAAAGCACAAAAACGTGAAATCGGTGAGATGCAAGCGCTTATTGCAGACCTAGAATAAAGAGAGTCTGAGTTTAGTGGATTAGATAGGAGTATTCTAAGTGAAAACAGCAACTGTATATCGAATGGTCAAACCTAATCATGTTTGTCCCTTTGGTTTAAAAGCACTCGATCTTTTGGAGCGTAACGGCTATCAGATTGAGGATAAGCCACTGACCAATGATGCTGAGACTCAAGCAATAAAAGACAAGTTTAATGTCTCTACCACGCCGCAAGTCTTTATCGATGGCGAGCGCGTAGGTGGCTATGATGATCTGCAAGCTTTTTTTGGTAAGGATGTTGCTAAAGAGGGTGAATTTAGTTATACGCCTGTGATTGCAATATTTGCAACCACAGCTTTGGCTAGTCTCTCACTTACTTGGGGTATGAGCGGTACGCTATTTACTATACAAACGATTATCTGGTTTATTGCCTTGTCAATGATAGTACTTGCCATTCAAAAGCTGCAAGACTTAGAAAGCTTTACCAATCAGTTTTTGGGCTATGATTTGCTAGCGCGCAAAGTGGTGCGTTATGCGTATGTTTATCCCTTTGCTGAGGCATTTGTCGGTATTGCTATGTTTGCAAATGTCGCATGGTTGAGTATTTTAGCAGCTATCGTTGCAATATTTATCGGCGGTATCAATGGTATATCCGTGTTCAAAGCGGTCTATATAGACAAGCGCGAGCTCAAATGCGCCTGCGTGGGCGGTAACTCAAACGTACCGCTTGGCTTTGTATCTTTGACCGAGAACATCATGATGGTCGGTATGGGCATTTATATGTTGATTCGAGTGTTGTAGTGCTCAGTAGTTATACTACTTAACAAAACCTCTTAACGCTTAAAGCGCCTAATACCACTCGCCACCACGCCAAACAGCTCAAGCGAGCCTTTGACTTCAATATCAGTATAATCCTCGTTTAACGAGCGCAAAATAATTGTCTCACCCAATATCAATTGCTTGGCGGCAAAACCGTCATCAACTAACGCAATCACAATATCTTTATTGCTCGCGGTCAGTGATCTATCCACCACCAAAATATCGTTGGGATAGATACCGATATCGATCATGCTATCGCCTTCTACTTCGACCAGATACGTCGTCGCTGGATGACGAATAAGTAGAGTGTTTAGGTCGATACGATTTTGCACGTAGTCGGTCGCTGGACTTGGAAACCCTGCTTTGACTTTGTCGCTATAGAGGGACAAAAGGACAGGTTTGCCCTCGTCCGTTACTTTACCTATTATTTTTACTGTCATAGTTGCGCCTGTTATTTAAAAGAACTAGCCTTTATTAAGTTAGTGTACTTTTGGGATTTGATTGATATTGGTGGTGTAGCAAGGCGATAGCATCTCGCGGCTCATCTGCCACGTTTGTTTGTCCTTGATGCCTTCACTGGCGATAAAGAGCGCCGCTTGATTCTGACTGTTCTGTCCGTACTTTTTGTTGAGCTCATCCATCAAGGCGCTTACCATTTTACTTTTATCTGAACTCTGGTTGTCTTTTGAAGCGCTTTCATTAGCGAATAAATCCAGCTGTACCTCATCATGCGGGCACAAATCTAGTAGCATGACGCCAGCTTTGGCATAACGAACGTTTTCTTTATAAATAATTTGGAGCACTTGGCGCGCGGCCAATATCATTACCCGCGTGTCCGCCGTCGGTGTCATAAACTGATACTGTCCAGATATCGCGGTGTAAGTCTCGGATTGATTAAATGGGCTATTCATAGAAAACACGCTGAGATAATGACAAACGCTGTCTTGTTTACGCAGCTTGCTCGCCGCTTTTGCCACATGGCTACAGATCGACTCGCTGAGCTCATCAAAGCAAGTCACGCGGCGCGAAAAAGAGCGTGAGGAGATAATTTGTTTTTTGGGCTCTATGCTCTCAATACCGAGACAAGACTGACCATTCAGCTCCAAGCAAGTGCGTTCTAACACTACGCCGAAGTGCTGACGAATCTTGCCAGGCTCGCACACCGCCAATTGATGAACGGTATGAATACCCATAGCATTTAACCTCAGCTTGTAGCGCCGACCAACGCCCCACAGCTCACCCACATCTGTGATTTGCATCAAACGACGTATCCACCTCAAACTCTCAAGCACGCAGATACCATTTGTTGCAGGGTATTTTTTGGCAGCATGATTGGCAAGCTTTGCCATGGTTTTGGTACTGCCGATACCGACGCTGACCGCGATACCGGTATGACTCTCGATAATCATTTTTAGCTTACTCGCGTAGGCCTTTAAATCTTGCATGGCGACGGGATAATCCGCCAAATACAAAAACGCCTCATCGATAGAGTACACCTCGACCGTCGGGCACAAGGTCTCTATTGTCGTCATCACTCGCTGCGACATATCCGCATAAAGCGCATAGTTGGAGCTAAATACCGTCACATCATTTTTTAAACAGAACTCTTTGACTTGAAAATATGGTACGCCCATCTTGATACCTAGACGCTTGGCCTCGGGTGAGCGCGCGACCACGCAGCCATCGTTATTGGATAAGACGACGACGGGCTTATCCTTTAAATCAGGACGAAAGAGCTTCTCACAGTTGGCATAAAAGCTGTTGCAATCGACGAGCGCATACATAGCGGACTCTTTGGGTGATAAAAATTTTTGTAAAAAAGATAGAAGAAATGGCTTTGATTGTAAGAAGATAGCAGGGAATTTTTCAAGTCAAAAAATCAATGACACGTCAGTGGTTGTCGTTATATTTTGAATAAAGTCATTTAAAAACGTGATATAAATAATAGTGTTAGACGTAAAAATTGACGTATACTAAATATGCACCCTCTTTTAAAGAGGCTTATGGATAAGTGCTAACCACCACAATAAGGATATGTAAATGTTAGGAAAAATGATGTACCAGCCGCTGCTGATTAGTAGCCTAATTGAGCACGCCGCGCAATATCATGGCGACACTGCGGTCTATTCAAAAGAAGTCGATGGCACCATGACCCAGAGTGATTGGCTGAGCGTCTCAGACAACTCAAAACGTCTGGCAAATGCCTTGGAGGCGTTGGGACTGAAATCCTCAGACCGCATCGCGACTCTCGCTTGGAACAATCGCCGTCACTTGGAGGCATGGTACGCCATCTCAGGTAGCGGTATGATTTGCCACACTATCAATCCGCGTCTATTCCCCGAGCAGCTCGCCTACATTATCAATGACGCCGAAGATCAGGTACTGTTTTTTGATATTACCTTCTTGCCCCTTATCGCGGCTATCAAAGAGCATATCAAAGGTATCAAGCACTTTATCTTGTTAGGTGATCGCGATGAGAAAGTCCTAGAGCAATTACCTGACGCGCTATTTTTTGATGAGTTATTAGCCGAGAACGATACTGATTTTGACTGGCCACAGTTCGATGAAAAACAAGCCAGCTCCTTGTGCTATACCTCAGGGACGACGGGTAATCCAAAAGGTATCTTGTACTCGCATCGCTCATCTGTGCTACATGCCATCGCCCTATGCATGCCTGATGTGTCCTCACTATCAGCGCAAGATGTCCTACTGCCTGTGGTGCCGATGTTCCATGTCAATGCTTGGGGCACACCTTATGCCGCAGCACTCACGGGTTGCTCACTTATTTTGCCAGGACCGAACCTAGACGGCGATAGTCTGGTCTCTGTGATTGATGACTATAAAGTAACGGTGGCGCTGGGCGTACCGACTATTTGGCAAAGCCTGCTGACCGCTGCTAAGAATAAAGGTAGCACACTCGATAGCATGACGCGCACTATCGTTGGCGGTGCGGCTTGTCCACCGTCGATTATCAAAACATTCAGAGAAGACTTCAATTGTGACGCCATCCATGGTTGGGGCATGACAGAAACCAGCCCACTTGGGACGATGAATCAGATTAAAGCCAAGCATAAATCGCTGAGCACGGAAGAGATTAACGAGCTACGCAAATCGCAAGGTCGCCCGCCTTATGGTGTGCAGATACGTCTGATGGGTACTGAGCAAAAGGATCAGCCCGTAGCCGAGGACGGCGAGGCACAAGGACGCTTGCAAATTCGCGGGCACTGGGTCATCGATGACTACTTCTCTCACAAGCCAGATGCGATCACAGAAGACGGCTGGTTTGACACCGGTGATATCGCCACCATTGATGAAGATGGCTATATGAACATCCGCGATCGCTCAAAAGATTTGATTAAGTCAGGCGGTGAATGGATATCCTCAGTCGAGCTTGAAAATATTGCCGCCGGTCACCCAGAGGTAAAAATGGCAGCCGCTATTGCCGCCAATCACAAAGAGTGGGGCGAGCGTCCTGTATTGATTGTGGTTAAAGAAGACGACTCAAGCGTCGATGAGGCGCAGATTTTAGACTTTTATACAGATAAAGTTGCCAGCTGGCAAATTCCTGACAAGGTTGTCTTTGTCGATAATATCGTGTTGAATGGCGCGGGTAAAATGATGAAAAAGAATCTGCGTGACGAGCATGGTGATGTCTTGCTTGAGCAATAAGTCTTTTTGATTACCTTAGGGCGTGTTTGATGAAATAAAAAGTCCGCAGCAGTGCGGACTTTTTTATGCTGCGAGCTTGACACTAAGCAACTAAATACCAAGACTAAGATTATGCAACTAGTTTGAACTAAGCACAGTTAGACCTGCGCCTTTGTCACCACAAAATGGATCTAATAGCGCAAAAAACACATCCGGGTCTATGACCTCTTCTGGTGCAAAGACGCCTTTTTTCTTGATGTGACCTTGATGTAATAACGGCAAAAACAACGCTAGCGAAATCCCAGTAATAGTAGCCATACCGCCGATAGGATAACGCTTGATAAAGGCACCTGTTGTCGCAGACTGTCCGTTTTTTTGTCCTGCTGCAAAGGCGAGCATATTAGGAATAGGCTGATTATCGCTGTGCTTGGTACGGGTGTCACGCGCCTTTCGGGCATCATCATTTGTCAGCATTCGCGCCGCATCATCGACACTCATTTGCTTGGCAGCAACGGCTCCTGCTATCTGGCGCAAATTATCGACGATACTTCCTATACCTAGCATACCGTTATAGCAGTGTTGCAAATCTGGGAAACGTCTGACTAGCGTTACCGCTTCAGGGTGACCCAAAGACCAGACATCAATGGCGCCAAGCTCTGGGAAATCAATTTGGCTATGCTTTAATGGCGTGGTGTCTATCATCTCCCCTTGGTGCAATACACGGATATCCTCCGATAAGCAGTGCATCAAGTGTACGGCAGCGGCGTCAACGTGATCTTCACTCGGCGGCAAGCTAAAACCATCATCCTCATTGACCGCGCCCGATAATTTCCATGCCGAAACAAGAGTATCGACCTCATCAAGCGCGGTTGCCGCTTTGAGCGCTAACACGTCCTTTATTTAACGAGCCATCATTTAACGAGCTATTCGTTAACGAGTGCACAAAACGCTCTGCTTGCTCATTATCGATCCCAGCGACGATAATTTCACTGACAAAATCAAATGTTAATGCCGCTCTGACCGCAGCCCGTCCCATACCACCACTACCGCCGATCGCTAATACTTTCATATCATATTTACTTGTGACAACGCTCGCTCTTATGACAACTCACACCATTGTAACCACAGCCGAGTATCCAACTCAAACTGATGATAGTTGGGTTCCATATGACAGCATAATTGGTAAAAGGCCTTGCTGTGCTCTTTTTCTTTAAAGTGTGCCAACTCATGAACCACGATCATCTGTAAAAATTCAGGCGGCGCGTCTTTGAATAGACTGGCTACGGTAATGCCATTGTGCGATTTGAGTTTACTGCCTTGCACACGCGACTGATAGGTGTGAATGCCCAGCGCGTTTTTGAGGGTACTCAGCTTACTATCGTAGCGCACTTGCGATAAAGTGCCACTTTTACGCATGTATTCGGTTTTTATGTCGTTCACGTACTGATAGAGCGCTTTGTCATTTTGAATCTGATGCGTGTCTGGATAGCGCTGCTCAATATACGTGCCTAGTCGACCACTGCTGATCAGCTCGCTAGCTTGCGTTTGGATGTGCTCAGGATAATGAGCAATGTATTTTAACGGGGTCACTGGTGTTGTCCTTGATATCGATACTATATCTGTATATAAAAGGCTTAGAGTCATTACTTGCATTAGGGCGTGTTGAACATTCAACCATGGCACTGCTGACCGCTAGAATGGTTCCAGACACGGCGCAAGTCGAAGATAATGTCTAGACCTTGGCTAGACTTGCAACACACTGCTTATATAGAGCTGGGGGGCAATTTTAGCATCAGCCTAAAAGGACAGGACTCTTTTTTGCCGCTTCTTTGATAAAAGTAGACGCTTAGAATGACTAAACTTACTATTTTTATCTTTGAATCGACTAAAAAATAGTCTCTGTCAGTGCGTATTTGTGAATTATCAAACACGCCCTAATCATAAAATTCTATTGATCTCTTTTTTAAACGTCTTTAACGCTCGTTTATACGTGTTATCTTTAACTGCCAGCGCACTTAAACGTCCGTAGCGCAGTTGTCGATAGTTTTGCATAATCTCAGTTAAATTATCAGGCAGCTCTTTATTATTCTCAGAGCTATCTTTTTGGTTTAAAAGGCGCTCAAGCCACACCAGTTGCCCTTCATTGTCATCGCGAGCAAGCGCTTTATCGCTTTTAGATAGGCGCTTAGATAACTTAATAAGCGGCTGATCGGCAGGATGCCAGCGTTTACGCCTACGCTGCCAAAGCATAAATATAAGCGCACTCATAATAGCAATGGCGATAGCGGCCATCCAAGCAACTTGTTGCATGATAGAAGTAATATTGAGCCATTTGAGTAGCGAGCTGGCTTGGCTGTCCTGATCGTAGCCGACGATGTCTTTTTGCCAGTAGTAGCTTGCTTGATCGGATAAGCGCCGTAGCGATTGAAGCATTTGATACTGCTGATAGCTCAGCTGAGCGCCCGCGCCGTCTCCGAACATCGCCGCGCCTCGGGACTGTGTCAGCGCATCCATACCTTGCTCAACGCGCTCAGGAGCAACAAAAGCCGTCGGATCCACGCGCACCCAACCTTGTCCTGCCAGCCACACCTCCGTCCAAGCGTGAGCATCCATTTGCCGCACCTCCCACACATTACCGCCGCGACTCGGCTCGCCACCTTGATAGCCTGCCACTACTCTAGCGGGGATACCCGCGGCGCGCAGCATAAAGGTAAAGCTTGAGGAATAATGCTCACAAAATCCAGCTTTGGTATCGAATAAGAACTCATCAATACGGTTTTGATTCAGGCGTGGCGGCGCGAGCGTATAGCGAAACTCAGTTTGATTGATCCAGCGCTCAATAGCGCCCATATAGCGCACTGGGTCTGAGCCTGCCTGCGCAAAGAGCTGCTGGGCAAGCGCGCGTGATTTGGGATTGCCGTCATTTGGTAGTGCAAGATTGATACGCCGATCATTATCACTCAATACAGGGTCGATACGCATCGGCGCATAACGCAGCACATCATAGCGTAGCTGCTGAGTCACAGGCTCATCTTTGAGTAAAGTGAAATCAGAGGTAACAGCCGTATCTTGCTGCTGGGTAAAAGGATAATCGAGACCAAATAACCAACGCTGCTGGGTGGGTTCTAGGATGATCTCATAATTTACAGGCGCTAATTTGGTGGCATCGGCAGCGGTAGCGAACGCATTCACTAGCCACGGCGGCATCTGCCGAGCAGACTCCCATTGCCACTGCTGACGGCTTGGACTGGGTCGCCAAGTAATCCCATCAAAATCACTAAACACAAGGCCGCGCCAGTACAGCTCTTCTTGCGGCGGACGTCCCTGCGCAAACTCGACGCGAAATGCCAGCGCCGTTGACTGACTTAGATTGGCAAAGTCGCCTGGCGACATACTGTCAGAGACACCCGTCGTCGCTTGTTGTCCTGAGAGCTGTACCGACCACAGCGGCGGCAGACGGGGAAAGAATAAAAATAGCACCACCAGCAGCGGCAGCGCGCCAACACCTAGTACGCCAAGCGTACGCATACGACCATCACCGCGCAGATTGCCATCGTCGTTTAGCGCAATAAACGCTAGCAGGACAGCGAGAGTGCCTAGGACAACTTGTAGGGTTGTCAGCAGTCCTTGATCCATCAAAAACAGCGCAGCTAACACAAACAGCGATAAATTGAGCACTACATAAGCATCACGGCGCTTGTACAGCTCCCACAATTTACTGACCAAACATAGCACCAAAAATGCCACGCCCATGTCAAGACCAAAGGCGGTGTTATAAGTCAGCCACAATCCTACCAGCCCTAATAAGAAGCCAAGCATTTGCACCCCTTGATAGAGGCGCTTAAAATAACGAGTGCTACTAAATTTGGCTTTGACGCGCGGTAATTGAGCGATGATACTTACGGCAGCAAAACCGACAAGCCACAGCGGTAGATGTGCAGCATGCGGCAAAATGACAAATATTTGGGTAATAAGCACCCAATAGTAGGACGGTTGCGCGAGGATTTTATGATGCCATTTATTGTTTATATCTGGCTTGTCACTTTTAACAGCTTGATTATGCCTTTGACCCAATGCCAATTGCTCAAAGCTCGCGCTTTTACTTGAGCCATTTTGCTGAGCCAATGACTTATTGATAATGATATTAGTCATGGCGCTTTTGCCAACCGAAGCAAGCACGCTTGTGCAAAAGCGTTGCCTGCTCCAGTGCCCGTTTGCTGATTAGTATCATTAGACCTCTCATTAGGCAGTTGCATCTCAAACGGTACGCCAAGCTGGCCTAAAGTCAGCGCACCATAGGCCAGTTGCGCCAGTTTTTGCTCATGGTTGGCCGCTGGCATATCGGCGTAATCTAGCGTTTGCTCAGCGCCGATAGGATCAGCAAAATGCTTGGTAAACATGCCCTGCCCACGCGCCACATGACCCCAAGAGACCCGTGCTAGCGACTCACCTGCGATATAAGTATCTAGGCGATCAAAGTCGTCTTGTCCTTGCACGTATTGCCCGCCTGCTTGCACATCCTCTTGGCTAACTGCTAGATACTTTGCTTGCCAGTCAAAGGCTTGCGGTTTGGGATACACCCAAGCACGACGCGCAAAATAGACGTAGGACCATGCGCGCATAATACCCAATGGATAAGTGGTCTTGATGATAAGCCTTGGTAGCTCAAGCTGACCACGAGTATCGGTATAAATAGGTAGGCGTATGGTTTGCTCACCGTCTACTCTAGCGATAAGCAATGGCTCTGCTGGTTGCGACGCTTTTGTTGTGGCACGCTTTTGCTCAAACTCAAAGGCCAGTTGGCGTCTAGGCTGGCGGCTCTCGCTACGCAGTTGCAAAGTGACCCATATAGGCGCGCCTACCTCGGCCGTCGTAACGTCAAGCAAGCGTATCTGCAATCCTGATATATGAGCAAAGGTCACATGAAAGCTGATGAGCCAGACGCTAATCAAGTAAAAACACAACCCCAGCACCAAATTGTTGCCGTAGTTGATACCGGCGATAAAGGTGATGAGCAGTAGCACCGCAAACAGCATCCCTTCACGACTAAAAAAGATGTAGACATTACGCAGATTAAGAGTGGCGTTATCACTTCTTGGCGCGCGCTTAGCAAACCAGCGGGTGGATGCGGTTTTGATTGGTGAAGTTAAGGCGCGCGGCAAAAGACTCATAACCACCTTTATCTAAAAGTAAGCGTGTTAAACGATGACTGGCACTGCCGCCATGATACGCTCAGCCATAGTTTGCGGCGCTTGTCCACTGATGATATGCGCTGGGATAAAGCGCTGGCCGAGCCTATGATCGGTGACTGCGGCAAATACCGCTTGAATATCCTCAGGCGTGGTCTCGCTATGACCAGACACATAAGCATACGCTTGGGCGGCTCGTTTAAGGGACAACACGCCGCGCGGCGACAGACCATGATAGTCCTGACTGCTACGGGTTTTGGCGACCAGTCGCTGTAAGTAATCGAGCACCACATCTGCGACAAACACTTGCTCTACGCCCTCGATGGCCAGTAGCACCGCTTCGGTATCCAATACGGCGGCTAAGCTATTAAGCAGCGCGCGGCGATCTTGCCCTTGTAGTAATGCACGCTCTGCCGCAGGCGACGGATAGCCCAAAGATAAGCACATCAAAAACCGATCCAGCTGTGACTCTGGCAGCGGATAGACGCCCGCTTGTTGTAATGGGTTTTGCGTAGCAATCACAAAAAATGGCTTGGGCAAAGTATAAGTTTGACCATCTTGGGTGACTTGGCGCTCCTCCATTGCCTCAAGTAGCGCGCTTTGCGTCTTGGGACTAGAGCGGTTGATTTCATCAGCGAGTAGCAACTGGGTAAAGATAGGACCCGCGCGAAACTCAAAGCTGAGTTTACTTTGATCATAAATACTCATACCCAAAATATCGGCAGGCAGCATATCATTGGTAAACTGCACGCGGCTAAAGCTCAAACCGAGCAGTTGCGCGAGTCCCTGAGCGAGGGTCGTCTTGCCCATACCGGGCAGATCTTGCAGCAGCAAATGACCACCTGCCAGCACGCAGCTAAGCGCAAGCTTAACCACTTGCGGCTTGTCCAGTACTACTTGATTAAGGTGCGCGAGCAGGCGTGCGATACGCTGCTGATTACCAGCATAGTCAGGCGTAACTTTACTGGTGCTATCAGTAGCTGTATCAAAAGTAGTCAAGTGAGCAGTAGCAGACAGGTGACGAGCATGGCTTTGAGACATAAGAGGTAATCAGCTTTGTTATAAGGATATTTTTATAGCACTTTAGCTATTATAATAAAACAAGTGTCCTATATTTTTATCATACACTTATTTAATTTTGTAGCAATAACTGGGCCATGTATACAAGCTATCCAAAATCTGCGGCAGGTTTATGCTGCGCGCCCTCTAGCACGTCGACTCCGTCATCAGTATCTACCGCTTCAGTTGCATCGGCATCAGTCGCATTGCTACTAGTCGCACTGGCACGCAGCGTCGACACATAAGCGATCACATCCGCGCGCTCTTTACTATCTGGCATTGGATCAGCTAGCATTTTGGAGCCAGGCATTGCTTTTTCGGCATCAGCGATATAAGGATCTAAAGTGTCCGCATCCCATACCCAATCTGATTTTCTCAAAGCTTCGCTATAGTCATAATCCGCTAGCATTGCCGCTTTTGCGCCATAAACATTCATAAGCTGTGGGCCTTTTTTGTTAAGACCTGGCGTGAGCTGATGACACTGGGCACAAGCCTCTTTATATATCAGTGCGCCTGCAACCGCGTCCCCTTGAGTATACAGTGGCAAAGTCACAGGCGCGCGCGAATCTGCAGGCGGCGCAGGCTGACAACCGATGAGGAATAATAGAGCAAGCGTAGCCGCGCTCATTGCGCGTATAACAAAAGGCATTTTTATCGTCTTTGATTGGCAAACAAAATAAAGGGGATTGACCCAGCAGATTTACGGGTCTGATATATTATACCTAAAACTACGAGTTATACTTAAAACAATAAGCGTCCACCGATGCAAATGGTAAACGCTTTTAGAATATGGTCACAAAAGAGCGAGCAAAACATATTATTATGACGGACTCGTCATCTCGATAGTTTCTTTGGGTTCTTGTAGATAATAGCCTTGTAGATAGCGCGCGCCCACGCTCCAAGCCACTGACATTGTCGCTGCGTCTTCAATATAAGGCATTAACACCTCTACATTGAGCTGATTGGTATTGTTTACCAAAGCTTTGAGAGTCTCAAAATTTTCCGTCTTATCGATATCTTGTACATAGTTATGTGCCAGACGTATCATGTCAGGCTCAACCATCTTGAGCACCTCCAGAGACTTAGCAGAAGAGCCAAAGTTGTGCATACCGACATCACAGCTGGCCTGACTCAGCGCTGCAAATTGTGACTTGGCAATAATAAGGTGGTCAACAACGTCTTTTTCATTAAATTGCAGAGTTAATACGCCAGCTTTGCCACCGACTGCATTGATCAATTGACTTGCGACATTAGGCAGCTTTTTGTCAATCAGTGAGGCGCTAGTGAGCTGCACAAGCAGACGTGCTCCTGGATGCGTTTTGCGCACGGTACTGATTTTTTTGCAGGCATTGATCAGTACCCAGCGATCTATTTTTTCACGTAGTCCATGAGTTTTGGCAACACTCATAAACTGATCGGGGCTCAATATCGTATTGTCAGCATCGAGTAACGGCAGGCGCAGATACACCTCAAAAAAGTCACTGCGATCATAATTGATATCATAGATTGGCTGAAACAGGAGCTCAAAGCGGTTGTTAGCGATAGCGTCAACGAGTGCTTCAGCTAGCGCACTATCATCGCTGTTGGCATGCTCACTTGGATCGTACAGATGATAGGTATTACCTTGATTGGTGGTTTTTATCATAATGTGCGTGATCGCATCTATCGCGCGCTCTAGCAGTACTTGCGGCTGGGCAGCCCCTTGCTCAATCTTGACAGCCCCTATGCTCACGGTAGTATGCGTCGTATGGTTGTCCACCTCGATTAGCATCTCACTAATATGTGCCCCAATACGCTCAGCAAGGGCACTTAGCTTTTGAGTGGAGGTATCAATTGTTAATAGGGCAAATGAGGTGTCACTAAAGCGGCTAATATAGTCTTGCGGCGCAAGTTTACTCAAAGCACCTGCCACCTGCTGGACGGTTACATCGACGCCTTGTAGCCCCAAACTGCTTCTGATTTTACCTATATTATCGAGTTGAATATACAGCAGTCCTGCTGTTGACTTGTTCTGTATGGCCAGCTTACGTACCGAGTCGAGCTGCTCTTCAAAACCGCGGCGATTATTCAGCCCCGTCAAGCTATCTTTACGTTCTGCCATAGCCAAACGTTTGGCGATCTCAGCGCTATTGTGACTGTTTTGTTGAATGATAATTTGAGTGACAGGTTCGCCGTCTAGCGTTGCAGTTGCCAGTTGCAGCTTCGCTTTAAAGGTTGTGCCATCGACACGTAAGCTGTCAAAGTTAAACTCAACTTGCGAGCGATTACCTTTATCAAACTGTTTTAAAAACTGCTTAAAGCCTTTGACGTTATCGTTACCTGCAATAAGATCGATGACCGGAACACCAATGATATCGTCCATAGCATTAAAGCCAAACAACTTTAGATAAGGCTCATTGGCAAAAATATGTATGCCTTGATCTAAATAAGCGACAGCGCTTTTGGAATTTTTGATCAAGATATTGGCGCGCTGCTCGGCCTCTGATAGGACATGGCGCAGGGTTTTGAGTTGACGGCGACTGCGCAGACTGTCATGCTGCAAGCAGATTGCCATAATGACGGGTGTATCTTTATCCGTGTGTAGCGACTTTACCATTGTGCTATTGATAACTGCTGGCAGATGCTGACTGTTACGGTCAGGGCTAGTTTTTGGGTCAAGCGCGACATCACTTTTGCCAAGCAAAGATATGGTAGGCAAATCAATACTACGCTCTTGTATGATGCCGACAACATCGGTAAAGCTCATATCATAGGCACTGCCAAACACCAAAACATCCCACTCTTGACGCAAAGACTTTAACAGCTCCTCTTTATCATCCAAGAATCCGAGATTGACCTCGTCATAATAAGCGCTCAAACGCTGCACGATGCGCTCAGCGTAGAGCTGGTCATCATCAACGAATAGTAGGTTTAAAATAGAGGGAGTACGCATAAGCAGCCTTTTATTATTTTATGTCTTAAACGCTCTATCAAGCATAAAACTAGAGTACAAGCATCAAGGGCTTTAAGCAATAATGTAGTCAGTTATCACTTAACTTGCAATCATAATAAAGTATTTTAACTTAAGCGTGCAAATTTGAGCTGCTAGATACGTGACCAAGAAAAATTAGATGTATACCGCCTCAAACTGGCTAAACTCTTCTGTGGTGAGCAATTTACGTTCTAGGCGTAGCGACTGCTGTTTATCATTGATACAGACCATCACTCTGTCATTGACTTTCCAGTTGTGCGTGGGCAGCAGCAAGCTAAAGCTTGTCTGTAATCCTGCATCACTACCTATAATTATTGCAGGAATAAGGTGCTGGTTACGCGCGCCCCTATCGATTAAGCGTAACGCACAAGCACTAAACTTGTGGCCGAGTATCTGCCACTCTATCTCTTCGTTCGTGCCAGATAGACTACCACCTTGTTGGTTTTGCTGCTCGATGTTCACCCAGCGTACCACGCCTATAGCGGAATCGGTATGATCGCCTTTTTTGTCGGATGAGCAGACCAAAAAGAGATTCATAAGCTTGAGAGATGGCGGCGCTGTACTATTAACGCCACCATAAATCGCATTAGAAAAACTCGTAGCCTCAGGTTTGATGGCGTCTTCTATGTTG
This sequence comes from uncultured Psychrobacter sp., assembly GCA_947495055.1. Classification (GTDB taxonomy): domain Bacteria; phylum Pseudomonadota; class Gammaproteobacteria; order Pseudomonadales; family Moraxellaceae; genus Psychrobacter. The sequence continues at coordinate 349,280 of CANLXO010000001.1, forward strand.
AGCCAAGACTCATCTGAGGGCTGACTGGAAAAATCAGCTAGATCTGGTAGTAAGTGCAAGGTTCTAAAGGGTGAGGCCGAATCGGTAGTAGAAAAAACGTCAGCAGCTATGCTGCGCTTATAGCTCGCTTCTACCGGCTGCGTATCATAACGAGGTCGCCACTCAAGTGGAATCTTTTGTAGCGCAATCAAGCTCATCAAGCTTTTTTCGCCAGCCGCTTGGTAATGAATGTTATTAAAACCTGTAATAATAGTAGCGCGCTGCTTGGTATTGGGTTTACTAATAGAGCTCTGCTGCTGCTGAATATAGCGATACGAGCGATATGAGAGCATCGACCATATTTTGCCCATCAAAAACTGAATAGCCATCTCACTTCCGTCAGCGGCTAAAGCAGGACGGCGCGCCTGTAGATAACTTGCCAGCGGCGCAAGCTCAATAAACACGCAATCGTACTCTTTTTTATAAGGATTAATCCTAGAGTGTCCCGTAAAATAAGTTGGCGGATAATCGCTGTGCAAATCGACAAATACTCGAGTGTTGGTCTCAGGATTAGTCGTCGCATCGATGTGACTGGCCCACTCAGGTAATAAGCGTTGTAGCAATAAAATATCAGCGCGCGCCAAAGAGCGTACATTTAATAAGCTGTGCAAACATATCTGTACATATAGTTTATGAATGGTATCAGCATGACGGATAACAACCTCGCTGCTTAGATCAACATGAGCTAGATTGTACTGATCAGCAATATAATACAGCTGATTGATACCCAGCCAAATGTTAGAAGGCAGGTACTGATAGCAAATCGCCTTTTGTGCCAATAGTTTTTGATAGAGGCTCAGTGATTCATAGATCGCTATAGATAGAGGCGAGATTGTAGGGGCTTTAGTATGTGTGAAATAGCGTATCCAGCCATTCTTAGGTCTGATAATCGCCTGACTATCACGCTCTAGGTAGCGCTGTATGATACCGTCATATACTAGTATGGCTGCATAATACAGCGACTCAACTTGAGAGACATATCTCATTTGGTGCGCTTTGAGAGCCCCTGTTTCATAGATATAATATTTGCGCAGATCAACAATTAGCTTATTAGTAGCGCTCATTACGATAGCGACCAATTTAAGACGCTCATCGTCTTCTAAATCAGAAGCCGCTAGATCAGCGAGTACCTCTTCTAATTGATGCGCTTGCTCATTTTGAGATTGTGAGGATAAATGGAAGGTCCATTCACGCAGTTGCTGTTCTTGACCATGCACATACTGACGTGATGATTGGGGTAGTAAGTTCTTAGTCGATAAGTATTTCTGAAAAGCTGACAAAGTGGCCACAAAAACTCCTTAGTAGAAATACTAGAATAACGTTATACGTGGTCAATATGTAAAATTGTATAATTAATTAAAAGAATATAATGGAACTATACACGAATACGAATTGATATATCAAAAGTATTTCTCTATTGATAAATTGTATAAGGCGTTCTTGATTACTAAAAATGTAGCCTTCATAACGAAGTAATCCCTGCGCAGAGCGGCGAGTACTGTTTTACAATTTAAACATACTATGGTGCCAACTTTAGTTAACCTTGTAAATGTCAACGGGCACCTTAAAAGGTCTGTTCGGCAACTCGCGAACCAGCTTGGGCATTAAGTATCCAGGTAGTTTTGCTAGCATTAACCAGTAAAGTTCAATATTCGACCGCTCGTCGGTATCAAAGTGGGCAGCCCCTTTTACTTTATCTAGCATATGTAAGTAATAAGGCAGTACCCCTGCGGCAAATAATCGTAAACTTAAATCTACCTGAGTATCCACATCATCATTAATTCCAGCCAGTAGAACTGTTTGATTTAACAGTATAATATTAGCTGCGCGCGCGCGTTTTAAGTACGTTGAGGTATGTTCATCAATCTCATTAGCATGATTGCAATGGATGACCATAACGATATGGCAGCGACTTTGCGCGAGTCTTTCTAGTAGCTCATTGTCAAGTCGTTCAGGAATGACGAGCGGTAAACGAGTATGCAGACGAATAGTCGTCAATTGTTCGATAGATTCTAGGGTATCAAGCCACGCAAAGAGACGGCGATTACTAACACTTAAGGGGTCGCCGCCACTTAGTATCACTTCACTGATATCAGGATGCTCGTTGATATAAGCGATAATATCTTCTTGCACTGCACTCGTTGGCATATTGGCGTTATAATCAAAATGCTGACGGAAACAGTAGCGGCAATGAATAGCGCAGGCCCCTGTAATGGTCAAAAGCACCCTAGATTCATACTTATGCAGCATACCTTTGATAGGATTTTGCTCATTTTCAGCGAGCGGATCAGCGACGTACCCTGTCACAGCTATTTGTTCTTGATTATCTGGCAATACTTGTTTGAGTAGTGGGTCATCAGCGTCTCCTACTCTCATTTTTGTGACAAAGGCACGCGGTACTCGCATTTTGAAATGCTCTGGGGTATAGACTTGTTCACGCAGTGATTCAAGACCTAGCAGCACTAGTAACTCATCGATTGAGGTGATGGCTTCGGATAATTGTGTTTGCCAGTTTTTTTGTGTGATTAAATGGTTTATCATGACAGCACCTAGCACCTAACATCTATATTTAAAAGCCAATATTATACGCGGTTAATAGGCACCCTACCAAAATATAGACTGACCCTGATACAAACTTAACCTGATGTAATATAGACTAAATGAGTATCTATCCCTTTATTTGGCAATTTTTAATACTGACAACCCTTAGGAGTCTCTTGTGGCAAGTTTTTCTACCAATGAGTTTAAAGCCGGTCTAAAAGTCATGCTCGATGGCAACCCGTGTTCTATTATGGAAAACGAGTTTGTAAAACCTGGCAAAGGTCAGGCTTTTAACCGTGTCAAACTACGTAATCTACGTAGCGGCAAGGTATTAGAGCAAACCTTTAAGTCAGGTGACAGCCTAGAGGCGGCTGATGTCATCGATACCGAAATGGACTATCTATACAACGATGGGGAGTTTTGGCATTTTATGGATTCAGAGACCTTTGAGCAAATTCAAGCGGACAAAACGGCGATTGGTGATGCCCAAAAGTGGCTTAAAGATAATAGCAACGCCTCGTGCGTGATTACCTTATTTAATGGTGTACCCTTGAGTGTCACGCCGCCAAACTTTGTAGAGCTACAAATTACAGAGACCGATCCTGGCGTTCGCGGTGACACCTCGGGCGGCGGCGGCAAACCAGCCACGCTTGAGACTGGCGCTGTGGTACGCGTGCCTTTATTTGTGCAACAAGGTGAAGTAGTACGAGTAGACACCCGTACCGGCGACTATCAAACTCGCGTAAGCTGAATCTGATGACAACATATCAAACCAAAAACTGACACGTAAAAAGCTTAGCCCTCAAATTGACGGCTAAGCTTTTTTATTAGTATTAGTACTCATCCACCATTGAGGACTTGTGCATCAGCCAATACTGCACCAGTGCATTCAACTGATCTTTTTTAAAGGGTTTGGTGCAATAGTCTTGCATCCCAACCATCAGGTATTTTTTGCGCTCACCATCCATAGCATTTGCAGTCAGCGCTATGATCGGGGGTAGCGATTGCGGCTCGTAGAGCTCGTGTAATTTGATGGTCGCCTGCACCCCATCCATAATTGGCATGTGATGATCCATCAAAATAATGTCATAGCGCTTAGGATATAACGCAAAATGCTCAATCGCTTGTTGACCATCAGTGACATGGGTCACAATATGCCCGCCATCTCGTAAGGCCTTTTTGGCAATGACAGCGTTGACGTTATCATCTTCGACCAAAAGTATATGGCCTGTGCGCTGGGTGCTGGTAGCATGAGCGCTATTATCATGCGTTAATTGCCAATCATCATACTGCTCTTTGTCAATGGTCGTCAAAGGCAGCATAACCATAAAAGTAGATCCAGCACCAACCTCGCTCTCAACCTCGATATAGCCGCCCATCAAAGTAACCAAAGATTTGCATACGGACAGACCCAAACCTGTACCACCGTATAACCGGTGGGTTGAACTATCGGCTTGATTGTAGGCATCAAATATAGCGTCTAAGGACTCAGGTTTGATCCCGACGCCTGAATCGATAACTTCGATACCTACCGTCATAGGCTTTTGCTCTGTTGCTCGGTCATCTGCACTGTCGTCGTTACCGAGAGTCGAGGCATGTTCAACATTAATAATGACCTGCCCGCCTTCGCGCGTAAACTTAATGGCATTGTTGACAAGGTTGGCGACTATCTGCTTGATTCTAACAGGATCGCCTTGTACATAAGCAGATAGCGATTCGCTATAGTGATACTCTAAAGTGAGTCCGCGCAAACGAGCTTTTGCTGCAAATAGGCTGACTACCTCGTTACACAGCGTCGATAAATTCATCGGTACGCTGTCGATGACCATCTTGCCAGATTCAACTTTGGATAAATCTAAAATACCATTGATAATGGCAAGTAGATGCTCAGTCGATACTTTTATATTGTTCAAATACTCTTTTTGCTCAAAACTCAGCTCAGTCTCGCCAAGCATATCGATCATACCTATGATGCCATTCATCGGCGTGCGTATTTCATGACTCATATTGGCCAAAAAATCTGATTTCATTTTGTTGGCATGTTTGGCAATGCGTTGACTCTCTTGTAGCGCCAGCGCATCTGAGGCCATCGCAGCAAACTTGATCAGCAGCTCAGCTTGTTCATCATCAAATAAGTGATTGGGCTGAGTGTCCATAAGACACAAAGAGCCTAGGCGGTATACCTTATTATCCTCATACAACAAAATAGGCGCGCCAGCATAAAAACGCAAATGAGGACGCTCTGTGATCAAGGGGTTGTCTACAAAGCGGCTATCTTTGGATAAATCTGCCACCACAAAGACGTCGTTGGATAATACCGTATAGTTGCAAATCGCCACCTCACGCGTAGTGCTACAAGCCCCCTCCATACCGTGAGGCGATCTTAGATATTGCGTGCGCTCATCCATAAAAGTGATCGTGACAATCGGCACATCAAAGAACAGTTTGACCAGTTCTGTCAAACGCGCAAAAGCGGGATCATAATCATTGTTTAGTAGCTGATATTTATGCAGCTTGTCAATACGATCTGCTTCATCTATCGCTATGGGATAATTTAATATAGACAAGACGCTCTCCACGACTGAATAATAGTACCGATATGCATATTGATATGACGCCCACTGTTGATACTCATAGCTCTTTTTAGTTTTACCACTATTACTAACCTTACTATAACTAAGGTTGCTATTACTGATATCAAAAGCATTAGATACTAGGGGCGCATCTTACTCTGTACTTGGTGCCAGCTTAGTGATTATTGACAGCGCCTCACTTACCATTATCATTGCCACCACTGAAGTCACAACAACCGCTGAACCATAACCGCCACACTGTAAGCCGCCCACTTGAGCGCTTTTGTCCACTTTTGGCGGCTCTGTAGAATACACACATCTAACACCGAATTTTTCTTTTAGCTCCTTATTAATGCACTTTTCGTGCCGTAATTTGTTGCGTAGACGGGCCAGTAACGGATCTTGATAAGTATCGCGCAAATCACTAACCGTGATCTGTAGCGGATCTATCTTGCCGCCTGCGCCGCCTGCACAAATGAGCTTAAGCTTATTAAATCGGCAGTGCAGTACAATAGCGAGCTTGGCACTCATATCATCAACGCAGTCTAAGATGACTATAGGACGGCCTTGCTTGGCGGCAAGATTTGCCTGCGCGCGACTTGGCAATAGAGCCTCTACATTATCACTAGTCAAAAAATCATCGACCAGATGTACATTGACCTCTGGATTGATCTCGCGTATGCGCTGACCCATCGCCTCGATTTTGCTCACACCAAAGGTGCTGTCTAAAGCGGGCAGTTGACGGTTGACGTTCGATGCGACCAGGACGTCCAAATCGATCAGCGTAATGCTACCTACAGCCGTGCGCGCTAATGCTTCAGCGGCCCATGACCCGACGCCGCCGACGCCGATGACATAGACGTGAGCTGCCGAAAATACATCGGCTGCTCTACCATAGAGCGTTTTGGTACCTTTAAATCGGCGTTCATACTGGCTATTTGCTACTTGACTCATAAGGATCAAAGACTCTCGTTGGTTGGATAAGTCCATGAGGTTTTTAGCGCCATGCAGCTGTTTTGCCATAGCTGCTGCGCTAGTACCTCAGGAGTAACATCCAATAGCTCACTTAAACTTAGTAGTACCCAAGGCAAATTGGCAGGTACGTTTCTGTTGTGGGTAGTCACCCCTTGCCATTCATCATCTGGACTTTGACCTGATGCAGGTAGGTCCACTTGCGCCTGTTGACACATAATAGGCATCATATCTGGGCAGTCGGTCTCTATCACTAGGCAGCTAGTGCCATAAGTTGCAACCGCCGCCACAATAGCGCGGCGCAGTTTTTTGGCATTAGGGTTACTCACTTGACCTGTTACCCCAAGCTTAAAGCCTAATTTGACAAAGGCTTTGGCCTCTTGCTCACCGCCACTAAAGCTATGAGCCACACCGCCAAGGGTATGCGCGTCATATTTATGCGCTTTTAAAATAGCCAAAGTGTCAGCGTGCGCTTTACGAATGTGTAGCATCACGGGCAGCTGATGAGTAACTGCCATATCTAACTGCGCCTTAAAAAATTGCTTTTGTTTGGCAAACATATCAGGTGCTTTCATTGCATCGGTGTAAGTATCGAGTCCTATCTCGCCGATAGCCAATGGGCGCTTAGCGTTTAAACGGTGCGCCATATCACTCAGGTGCGCCTCAGTGTGCTGATCAATATAAAAAGGATGCAGACCGAGGGCAATATGCGCTTTGGGTACTTGCTCTTTATTATCCAGCATATCCGCTTTATCATGTACGAAGGTCGCTGATAGCGCTTGTTGACAGGCGTATAAGCGCTCAAAATGAGTATGCAAATAACCGACTAGCACCAAATGGTGCACCCCGCGCTGATAGGCTATCTTCGCTTGCATGAGTCTATCATGATCAAAGGTTGGCGCATCAAAATGAGTATGCGTGTCTATCATAGGATAACTAGGCATATCTTCGAGTATTGAGCTGGTGCGGGGCATAGATGCCTCCATAATCAATAATTAAGAGGTCTATTTGCTATAGACTCTATAACTGGGTTTGAGCAGTTTTTGCAATAGTGCATAAGGCACCAGTAAATCGACAGCACCAGCATTATCCTCTAAAAGCTCGCCTGATTGATACACCATGTGCAAGCCCTCTTTATCTAGATACCATTGCTCTGAGAGCTGTAATGGCCAGTCATCAAGGTACTGCGCCTCAACCCCTTGCAAGGTTAACCAGTCTTTTTTAGCGGTTTGAAAAGTCGCGAGTAATTCATCAGGCGTCGCCTCAGGCAATAAGATATCTTCGATATTTAGCTGTAATTTTTTTTGCATATCGAGCATAACGTAATTAAATTGCTCATGGCTATCGTCCTTGGACACACTTGAGCGAATAGCCAGATAACCTGTGGGCGTACTATCTATATTAGCTAGGTCAGAGACAGGATTGAATACCACTTCGGTATCGATACGTTGATACATAGGTAGCGTGCTCACCGTGCCCTCACCATACTCAATTTGGTTAAGCAGCATCAAAATAATTTTTTTGGCTGCCTCATCTTGGCTTGCCAGCGGCATCTCAGGCGCGAGAACATGAGCGATGGTTTGCCACATAATACTAGTGAGCCACGGCTGCTTGGGCGAAAAATCTACAATGTTAAGCTCAAAGTACTGACAGGGTTTGATGTCGCAATTGGGCTGGCGCGCGAGGGCCTGCTGCTTGATAATCTCAATGTTTGAAGTCGCCAAGTTCTTACTGGTAGTGGGACGGGCGTCATCGACTATAGCTACTTTGGTATCTGACGCATCATTAATAGTAGCGCCAATCTCTTGCGCGGACTCCCCCTCTGCCTGCCGCTCAAACATAGACTGCGGCTTTGGCTTACACCCAAGCAGAGTCATGCACAGCAGTGCAAAAGCTATCGACATCAGTATAGGATGGGCGCGGGCAAAGTGCTGGGCATTCATAGGAGCGACCGCTAGAATTGAGGAGTTAAAATATTAGCATAGCAAATTAAATAGAGGTAGATTGAATATTAGCTTTATGTATCAAATAATGTTGAATAGTTTCTGATTGTCTAAAAACTCCCTCTTAAAAATTGCCTTTAAAGAAAAGCATATCTGCTTGAACTTCCATTTTATATCTTAGAAGAACTTGGATGATCCTCGCTTTTTTTGTGGGCAGTCAGATTTTCTGGCTCGTCATTCGTGCTATGCGCTCTGTGCGCTGGTAGCTGACGGCTACTGCGTCTTGGTAGTAATAGTAAAGCGGTACCTACCGCTGTTAAAGCCATCCATTTTTTTGCAGTCATTTTACGCTCCTTAGTTTGATGAACTATTTCGCTTAACCAGTCACTTAATAAGGTATCAACGGTTTAAAGGATAAGTCGTCACGCCGCTACTGGCACTTGGACTATCGACTCGCGTAAAGCCTGAGGGCGCAGGCTGCGGCGTTTGGTCACGTTTAGGAATCAAAGGGTTGAGATTCATCAGCTCGTAATCTGCACTCACCTCACCACTCCAACCTTGGGTGCCACTCAGGGGCAACTGCTTGATCGTGCCGTTTTTGTCGATGACCAATTGCAGCACGCGCATCTGATTGTATTTGCGCTCAGTCACGCTCGCCACCGCGCCGCCATCACGCAAGATAGTGGGTTGCAAAAAGATAATCAAATTGCTCTTTTGCGTGCTGTCATTATCAGAGCGAAACAGACGTCCAATGATAGGCACGTTGCCAAGTCCAGGAACTTTTTGTTGACTGGTGGTGCTGTTATCTCGCATCAGGCCACCCAAAGCAATGGTCTGTTGATCATCAGCCAAGATAGTGGTATTGATGAGGCTCTTATTGGTAATAATGCCGTTGGCATTTCCAACGCTACCGGGCACAACTGACGAGACCTCTTGCGAGACTTCCAAACGCACTGTGCCGTTTTCACCGATATGGGGAATGACGTTTAGGTTGATACCGATATCTTGACGGTCAATAGTCTGAAACGGGTTATTTGATGCATTGCCACTAGTGGTAAAGGAGCCTGTGACAAAAGGCACGTTTTGACCCACCAAAATACTGGCCTTTTCGTTATCTAGGGTTAAGATAGAAGGCATGGACAACAGATTGGCACTGGTCGATCTGTCCAAAGCTTGCAAGATAGCCCCATAAAATTCAGTATTACCATTACTGTCCTTGCGACTATCACCAATACCAACCAAAGCACCAACAATTGAGCTAGCAGCAGCGCTAATACCTGCCGCGCCAGCTGCGCCGCCACCTGCCAAAGCCGCCGCCGCAATCGAGGTAGCACTAGCGCCTACGTTATTGAAGTTGACGACGCCATAGCCGCTGTTGGCATTACCTAGCGCCCATTGAACACCAAGCTGGGTCGCATCATCTCCTGATATCTCAACGATAGCCGCTTGAATCAGCACTTGCGCACGGCGATTATCGAGCTGGTCCACCGCCTCTTCGATCTCAAACATGAGCTCAGGATCGGCATTTACAATGACCGCGTTTTGGGTTTCATCTGCAATAATACTAAATTTCCTACCAGATTGTGCCGTAGAGCCACTAGCCGCTGGTACAATCGAGCTATTACTATTTTCGAGCGCCTGACTGGCTCCACTATTAATAGCGGTACTAGCGCCGCTGGCATCGGTGAGTGATGCAGGCTCTAAGGTCGATACGGCGCCTGCACTATTGATAGACTGATTGGCAAGCAAGCCGCGCAGCATGTCAGCGATGTGAGTTGCGCTGGCATACTTGAGGCGGAACACACGCAAACCGCTTAGCCTACGCGTCGGGGTGGTATCCAACTGGTTGACCATCACTTGTACTTTGGCGATCATCTCAGGACTACCCTTCACAAGCAGCCGATCACTTGCCGAATCGGCGATCACTTTGAGCTGGTTACCACCTTGTGCTTGTCCGCTACCAGCACTTGCGACCAAAGCGCTAATTAATTCCATCATACGCTCAGCATCCACGTGACGCAGTGGTATCACCTGTAAGCTATCATTAACATTGCTATCTAAATCACGGATAAGAGCGGTAAGCTGGTTTAAACTATCGGCGCGATCGGATAATACTAGTGCGTTGACGCCGGGGACAGCTGCGGCGTGAGCGGACTGCGGCATGAGGGGACGGATGACACCAAGCACTTCAGCGGCTTGGGTATTGGTTAAATAAATCACTCGCGTCGCCAAGGCTTCGCCCACGCTATCGCCGCGTAGATCCACTGCAACGCCAGACTGTTTGGCGACATTATCTGGCACCAATTTGGTGGTCGTCCCTGAATCAATAGCCGCAATGCCATTAACCTGCATGACGCTTAAAAACAACTGATAAATCTCATCGCGCGAGAGTGCACGGTTCGATATGACCGTTACGTTACCATTGATACGTGGATCTAAGACGAAGTTTTGATTGGTAATCGTTGCCACTTCGTTGATAAAGGCTTTGATATCAGCGTCTTGCAAATTAACTTTCCAGCTTTCGCTATGAGCGACCCCCATACTCGCCATCCACAGCGGCAGTGCTAAGCATAGCGGACGACAAAGGCCCATTAAGCGCTGTAATGAGAGGCGCAGGGGCGTGACTGAAAATTTATGCAAACTTACCATGATGATCAATACCTACTGTGATGGTGCCAAGTATAAGCTAAAATGCGCCTGTAATACTGAGAATAACAATGACTCAGCGTTGTGACTACCTTTGATATATAACATTAAAACTGCTGACGAATCGTGATGACCTGATCGCCGCGCTGAACCTCTATTTGCGCCTCGCCCGATTGCTGCACTTGTTGCAATAGGCTAGAGTCCTGTGCAGGATTATTACCGACGTTTTGACCATTAACGCTTAATACTTTATCGCCAGGCTCAAGCCCCAAACGATTGCGCAGGCTCGATGGCATAGCAGCAGTCACTTGGTAACCCTCTCCTGATGCCATAACGCCCATACGGCTCAAATAGCTGGCAGGATTCTCTTGCAGGGCGGTCACCGCCTCACTAATAGCAGACTGCGGGCTCTCGTCAGCGTTATTAGTGCTAGCAGATGGATCAAGACCTGTATCAATGGGCGCGACTGCTTGTGGTAGCGCTAATGCATCATTCGTAGGCAAACGCTGATTGCTCATACCATCAGCGATCATCTCGCTCTGGTCAAGTGCTAAGCGATCAGGCATATTGATGACAGTTTGCTGATCGCTGCGATCTGAGATAATAACCGAGTCCCAATCAACAGCGATTAGCATGTAACCGCTCTCTTGTAGCTCGTCACCGATACGGTAGTTTTTGACCTCGCCATTGACATCGAGCAGTGCTGACGAGGCGCTATTAGGCACGGCCAATAGCACGCCTTTAAGAATAATATTAGGCGGCGGCAACGTAGCAGCAGCAACAGGCGCTGGGTCTGCAAAGATAGCAAATAAGCTGTTATCGCCTGCGTCCATTGAGGTATTATTCTGCAAAGTCGCTAATGGCAAGGCAGGTACTGTTGGCGCGGCTAGTAATAACCATAATAACCGCGCCACTGTCCAGCTCAGCCATATAATCGCTAATAATAAAAGCCATCCTGAGAAGCGGTTCAGAATATCTATAGCAGGTTTAAGGCGATCGCGGGCACTTATCATCAAGGCGCTCCTGCACTTGCTGAGTTTGACACTCCAGAGAATAAAGGCTGGCGTACGCTAACGACTGAGGTATCTTGCGGCGCTTGACCTTGGTATTCTGGCATATTCTCCAAAAGCCGCTGAGTTAGGCTCACATCCACCATATTGTCGCTATCAATGTACAAGTCGCCCAAGCGCTTGTCTTGGTTGTTAAGCAGATTGATATGCAGCATATTTTTATCGCTTTTTTGCTCTTGGCTAAGCTGGGCACGCATAGCTGGCATCGTGATATAAAACACTTTTCCGCCACTTGGATATCCGACCTCACCGCCTACCCAAGTCAATTGACCGTCCGCTTGCGTAAATCCTGCAACCTGCTCATCTGAGCCTGATCGGCGCTGCAAAGACACATTATTGACTTGTATAGGCGTATTAGGCAGTTGCCAATCGACCACACTAGTTAGCGTCTCAGGCGCTATCTTGCCACTCATGTCATCCACTTGCCAAGCGCTGCGACTCACTTTGACTTGTCCTTGCAGGCGCGTCTGACCCGTAGCAATCTCGACGTCAGCGCCGATTTTACCCAAGAATAGCTGCCACGGTTGCCATGACCAACTGGCCGTACCTGTCAGTGGCGCACTAGGTGCTGGCATTTGCCAAATGGCTGAGCCTTGCCACAAGTTACCCGAAACGTGTTGGACATGGTTGTTATTTGGCGCATATTTTTGAATCACCCACGCCGCTGGCATCTGTAGCAGCGCAAAAAACACAAACAAAACCAGCCCGACAAGCCACCAAAGCTTACGGGGACGCTTATGAGACGAGGTAGAGGATGGTGACACTGATAACTGACTCTTATAATAGACAAAAACGTCATTATCATAACAAACAATGCCCTATAGATGACAGAAAAAAAGCCAGTATCTTTTGCGCTAATAATAGCGGCAAAGATACTGGCTTTTAATTCTCGCTTAAAAGATAAAAGAATTCTTATCTATAAAGTAATCGGCTCATGATGAATCACATCCATCAATTAAACAGCAAAACTCTCAAGACTTTGACCGTCAGCTAAAGCGTCAACAAGCCAAGTGGGCTTACGACCACGACCTGTCCAAGTCTCATCGCTGTTTTCGGTATTACGATATTTAATATTGCGTTTTTTAGCCAGCTTCTCGCCCGCTTCTAATATCTCTTCAATCGTACTATTGCTCTCTTCAGCGATTTTTTCAAATTGCGTGTAGGCGTCATACAAACGCTGATGCTGCTTTTGAGCGATGAGTTGCTGCGCATTCTCAGTGATAGCGCGTAGCTCATCAACGTCTAAACTGTCTAAATCAATAGCATTATTCTTACTCATAACGACCTCGTTCTGAACAGTGATAGATTTGATTATCAATATCAAATCAAAAATAAAAGGCTAATAATACATTAAATATAATGATTTAAAACCTGCATTTATAAACAGCCGTGTTATTAATTAAGCACATTAACATAATTTTTATTAAACATAGGTAATAAAATATTAATAATACTATTTTATATTTAAAATGATATTCAAAGTATTTCTATTCAAAATAAACAGAAGTTTATATTTATACTTATAAAAATTATTAATCGAAGCTCAAACATACAGAGCTGAGCTTTTTATAGATCAATAAAAAAGTCCACGCTTGTGGACTTTTTATAATAAGGTACTTAAGTATTGATATGCTTTTTAGCTGAGTTAACAAGCTATCTCTTATAAGTTAGAACGGAATATCATCATCTACTGGGCCATCAGGCATGGCATTAGATTTGGGCGCTGAGCTTGCATTAGATGAAAAACTGTTCTGTTGCGGGCTGGCCTGCTGATTGTTGTTAAAGGTGTTCTGATTGCTACCTTGTGCGATAGCTTGGCCACCGCCTTGGTTGTAGCTGCCTTGTGGCTGCTGAGCAAAGTTGTTTTGATTACCCTGATTGCCATAGCCATCATTGCTGCCCTGACCGCCTGTTGCACCATCGAGCATTTGCATTTGCTCTGCGCGAATCTCAGTGATATAACGATCTTGACCGTTTGGATCTTGATATTTACGCGTACGCAAACTGCCTTCAATATAAACCTTACTACCTTTACGTAGATACTGCGCAGCAATCTCACCTAAACGATTAAATAAAGACACGCGATGCCATTCTGTCGCTTCTCTTTTTTCGCCGCTTTGCTTATCTGTCCACTGCTCAGAGGTTGCCACCGAAATATTGGTCACGCTGCCGCCATTATTAAATTGACGTGCTTCAGGATCTGCTCCAAGATTACCGATGATGATAACTTTGTTAACTCCGCGCATAGTACCGTCCTTTTATTTATGAATAATTTAATCAATTAGCAAATAATCATAACTGATAATACAAGTTTACTTTAACCAATTTTTGTCTAAATATCTAGAAAACTTTTATCCTATACGACAGTACACGTCGTTTATTTACAACTATCTGATTTTGTTATTAAGACTCTAAATATCTTTAATTATCTCTACGCTGCATACTCAACGTCACGCTGCCTAATTCTACGCCAAACTTGCTCATGACCGCGCGGTTAAGCATCACATCATCGCTGATTAAATACATCCAATCATCAAAATTTACCTTGTAGGTTTTGTCATCGACCGGTAAATCAAGCACATACTGCCAATGAAAAGCATTGCCTGCGACCTCGCCTTTGGCCTGCCCTATCACATCGCCTGCCGTGCCCGTCCATCGACCATCAGCTTGCTCGGTCAGTCGCCAAATCCGCTGCGATTTAGTGCCGTCTGCCCAATCGAATTTTTCGTTTAAGACGATGACATCATCGCTTTCATGGGTGGCATCAATATCGACATAAAAGCGTTTTTTGACCTCACCGCTACGCCCTTGAAACATGCCATAACCATCGATTTGACCTAAGAAAAACTCATGCATATCGAGCGTCGGTTTGACGTTTTGGTAGGTTTGAATGTTTTGCGTGGCGCAGCCTGAGAGTAATAGCGCTGTTGATAGTCCAAAAGGTATTGCAATCTTGCATATAGATTTAACAAAGAGATTATTCATATTTATTCCTTTTGTATGACAATCGTTTAAAAACAGCACTGCCACTATTAAAGATACGTTAATCTTAATCTGATCTTAGTATTTACGACATATTTTATATCATACCTTACTCTCGACTTAGCGTGAACTACTGTTGTAGGCTGAGTTTTTAACCCAGCCTACGCCAAAAAATTTAGATAGTTGAGATTAAATCAGCTTCTAAATATTTAACGGACTTTGCGCCAAATCTGCCAATTGCGCTTTTGAGGAGTCGGTCAGCTGCCTCTTATCGAGCTTTAGATAAGCGACTTGCTCCTTTGCCATGACCACTAATTCATCAACGCCTTCAACTGCCATCACTTGTTGTGACCAGTGCTGAATATCGATATTTTTGGGGATAGTAACAGTGGTACTCGATAGATAAGGCGGGTCAGATATCGGTATGATAAGCAATAGTGCTGCGCCCATAATGACAGCCAAGATACCCCATGCTAGTAGATTGGATTGGGTCAACAGCAGACCACCCATCGCCCCACCAACAAAAGCCCCAAAGAACTGGCTGGAGGAGTTTAGCCCCATCGCCGTGGCTTTATTAGCGACAGGTGCGCGTTTAGATATCCATGACGGAATGGTCGCCTCTAGTAAATTAAAGCCCATAAAGTACAGCAAAAGCCCCAAAATAATACCAACACCAACTTGGCTACCTATAGCCAACAATACTAATGATACCGTCATGAGCGCCATTGCCCCCAAAAACACCTGACGCATTTTGCGCTTTTTTTCAGCGATGATAATAAAGGGAATGGCAACGGCAAAACCGATAAATAACAGCGGCAAGTAGACCAAACCTTGCTGACGGACAGAGAGTCCCATGACCTCAGAGAGTTGATGCGGCAAAATCACAAATATCGCTGTCATGGTTAAATGCAAGGCAAAAATACCGATGTGCAAACGGTTTAGATCACCAACTTTGAGGACGGTAGCAAGCTGCTCACCGATCGATTTATTATCTAGATTGTGCTTGAGGACGCGCATGGGCGTAGGTACGACGAACAATAGCAACATCGCTAAAATCGCAAACCCTGAGGTCAGCCAAAATAGACCAGAGATACCTAGCGAGCCGACCAGTAGCGGTCCAAAAGTAAAAGCGAGCATAATAGAAGTCGCAATGGTCAGCCCCATCGTCGCCATCGCTTTGGTGCGCATCTCCTCACGCGTGACATCAGCCAGTAGCGCCATGAGTACCGCCGACACCGCGCCACTACCTGCCAGCGCGCGCCCGATGATAACCTCGTAGATATCGGTCGCATTGGCGGCGATGATACCGCCTAGTGCGAACAAGACTAGGCCGAGCATAATAATCGGCTTACGCGGGAATTTATCAGCGGCAAGGCTCATGGGTATCTGAAATATCGCCTGACCTAGCCCATAGATACCGACCGCCAAACCGATCAAAAATGGCGTGGCATGCGCGTAATTATCGCCGTAGACCGAAAACACTGGCACGATCATAAACAGACCAATCATGCGCAGGGCAAAGATACCACCAACCCCAAAGATTGCCCGTTTTTCTACGCTGTTCATACTTGCCTCACAGGGATATCCAATAGCGACTGACTATCAAGCCTCATTGCACAAGAGAAGTGACCTTGTACGAGTCAATATTCGCGACAAATCAAGCCCCCTAGTATAAGACATTCGCCGTCAGCTTGCCGAAACTTTTGCCACTTTGACCCAAAGCACTGGCTTTTTACTCGGCTACTTTTGATGACGCCGCAGTTTTATGATTCAAAGCGATCGGAGTACAGTGAAACCTTGAATAATGCCTGTGTCATGACAATATAGAACAGCACAACTGACGTCATCAACGGGTGCGTTTTTGGCATTATTTAGGTTTAATAGTTACGTTTAACAGTGATCTTTAATAAATACATACCAATGAATAACAACACCTCAAAGCCATCCCGTTATGATAATTGACTGTTTATAACTTTTAACGCTTTATCTAAAAACCCTTATTCTCAAAACTTACTTATATTTTAATCTTTGTTTTATTTTTAGCTTATCTCTTTATAACGCTCTTAGCTCATAGGAAACCTATCTATAATGGCACATGACCATATCGCAATACGCGGCGCTCGTACTCATAATCTCAAAAATATTGATCTTGATATTCCACGCGATAAGTTCGTCGTGATCACAGGTTTATCAGGTTCTGGTAAATCATCACTCGCCTTTGACACCTTGTATGCTGAAGGGCAACGCCGATACGTCGAGAGCTTATCAGCGTACGCGCGCCAGTTCTTATCACAGATGGAGAAGCCTGAAGTTGATAGTATCGAAGGCTTGTCTCCTGCGATTGCGATTGAGCAAAAATCAACCAACCATAACCCGCGCTCAACGGTGGGTACGATTACTGAGATTTATGACTACTTGCGTTTATTGTACGCCCGTATCGGTACGCCGTTTTGCCCTGAGCACAATGAGCCGATGGTCGCGCAGTCGGTCACTGAGATGGTCGATCAAGTCATGGCCTTGCCTGCTGATACCAAGCTTATGATCCTCGCCCCTGTGATTCGTGAGCGTAAAGGCGAGCATACCGTGCTGCTTGAGCAGCTCATCGGTCAAGGCTTTGTGCGCGTACGCGTTGACGGTCATGTCTACGACACCGACGAGCTACCAACGCTCGATAAAAAGAAAAAACATACCATAGAGGTGGTCGTTGATCGCTTCAAAGTCCGTGATGACTTGGGTAACCGCGTCGCTGAAAGTTTAGAGACCGCACTGCGTTTAGGTCAAGGTCTAGTCACCCTACACTTTATGGATAGCAATCCAAAAGAAGGCGGTGATCAGAACCAAGTCATGTCCGCCAAGCACTCTTGCCCAGTCTGTGACCGCGCCGTCTCTGAGCTTGAGCCACGCATGTTTAGTTTTAACAATCCATACGGTGCGTGCCCAAGCTGTGATGGTCTGGGTAAACGTCAGTATTTCGCAGCCGAAAAACTCATTACTCACATTGATAAAACACTCAATCAAGGTGCAATCAATGGTTGGGATAAGCGTCACTCGTACTATTTTGGCTTGCTTAGCACAGTGTGCAAACATTTTAAAATCGATATGGATACGCCGTGGCAGGATTTATCCAAACAGCAACAAGACCTTATCATGCATGGCTCTGGTAAAGAGAAACTCACCTTTAACTTTACCGATGAGCGCGGACGCAAAACCAATAAGACCATTCCTTTTGAAGGGGTGCTGCCGTATTTGGAACGTCGTTATGCCAAAACGCAAAGCAACTTGGTGCGTGATGAGCTAGCCAAATATCTTGCCGATACTACCTGTAACGTCTGTGATGGTGCGCGCCTGAACGAGATTTCACGTAACGTGCGCGTTGATGAGCAAACCATCGCCGAAATCGTTAAGCTCTCTATTGGCGATGCCGCTGACTATTATAAAACGTTAAAGATTGGTGGTCATAAAGGCGAAGTTGCGGAGAAAATCTTTAAAGAGATCAATGAGCGTTTGAACTTTTTGGTCAGCGTTGGCCTTGATTATCTCACCCTTGCCCGCTCTGCCGAAACCCTATCGGGCGGCGAAGCGCAGCGTATTCGACTTGCCAGCCAAATTGGCGCAGGTCTGATGGGCGTGATGTATGTCCTTGATGAGCCGTCTATTGGTTTGCATCAGCGCGATAATGATCGTCTGCTTAAAACGCTAACGCGTCTGCGCGATTTGGGTAATACCGTACTTGTCGTTGAGCATGATGAAGATGCGATTCGCCAAGCCGATCACGTTATCGACATTGGTGTCGGCGCGGGCGTACATGGCGGTCATATCATCGCTCAAGGCACAGTCGATGACATCATGGCGAACAAAGAATCGCTGACTGGACAATATATGTCTGGGGAAAAGCGCATTGAGATTCCAACTATACGCCACAAAGCCAAAACCATAGAAATGGAAGCTAAAGGTAAAGCTAAACCGAAAAAAGTCCCTATGACTATCGAGCTGAAGGGCGCGTCAGGCAATAACTTACACGACGTAGATTTGACCCTACCTATCGGTATTATGACTTGTATTACTGGGGTCTCGGGTTCTGGTAAATCAACCCTGATTAATCGTACTTTAATGCCTATTGCGGCTACCCAGCTCAATAATGCGTCAACCTTAATCGCGGATAAGCATGACAGCATTAGCGGCCTTGAGCATTTGGATAAAATGGTCGATATTGACCAAAGCCCCATTGGTCGTACGCCGCGCTCAAACCCTGCCACATATACAGGCGTGTTTACGCCCGTACGTGAGATGTTCTCACAAACACAAGAGGCGCGTGCTCGGGGTTATAAAGCGGGTCGCTTTAGCTTCAACGTCAAAGGTGGACGCTGTGAGATGTGCCAAGGCGACGGTCTTATCAAGGTTGAGATGCATTTCTTGCCCGATATGTACGTGCCTTGCGATACTTGCGAAGGAAAGCGTTATAACCGCGAAACCTTAGAGATTCACTACAAAGGTAAAACCATCGCTGATGTGCTCGATATGACGGTAGAAGATGCGGTTGAGTTCTTCTCTGCCATTCCTGCGATTTATCGTCGCCTGCAAGCATTGATGGATGTTGGTCTGAGCTATATTCGCCTCGGTCAGTCCGCGCCCACACTATCGGGCGGTGAAGCGCAACGGGTTAAACTCGCGCGTGAGCTTGCCAAGCGTGATACCGGACAAACGCTGTATATCTTAGATGAGCCGACAACTGGTTTGCATTTCCATGATATTGATAAATTGCTTAATATCCTGCATGCGCTACGTGATAAAGGTAATACCATCGTGGTGATTGAGCATAATTTAGATGTTATCAAAACCGCTGATTGGGTCATTGATCTTGGTCCTGAAGGCGGTAAAGGTGGCGGTATGATTATCGCGGAAGGTACGCCGGAGGAAGTGGCGGAAGTTGCAGGCTCGCATACGGGTGAGTTTTTAAAGCCTATGCTTAAGCAGGCTATGGAAGAGGCGGGTTAGTCAGTTGATTGTTTGGTTTTGACTTGAAGGCTGCCCTTTTGGGGTGGCCTTTTTTTGTTAAGGATAGATTGTAAAAAATGGTAGCTCAGATGATATTTGAAGGATTACCACATTAATCATATATTTTATTTCTTTAAACCGAAGATAGACAACTTTCATGGTTAGTTATTAAATGCTACTCTCTTAAGCAGTTAGGCTACTAGTTGCAAATTTTAATATGTATCGTGATTTAGATCTTCGTATATTCTAGGAGTCTTAAGATGGAAAGTGAATTTTTAGAAGTATTAAAAGCATTCAAATCGGAAAATGTCGATATTGTTGAACACGTGTTTTCAACCTCTGATGATAATTTACTAGATATGATTATTGATTTATCTTTGGCTATAAGACCAGATATTAGTCAGAATAATGAAACAAAACATTCTTTTGTAGCCAACTCCTCTTTATCTGGTGGTGGTTTCCCTTGTGACTCTGTGGACTGTCGTGAACAGAAGTTAAACGAGCTTGCAAGCTTTGCTACTTTATATAGTGACAAAGTTTTTATCCAAGACCCTTTTGAGAAAATATTGTTGAGAGAACCTTCAGGTCTAACAGAAAACGACCGTAAAAATATTATGTTTGGAATATTTACCTATCAGAAGCTTTATCCATTAATTGAAAAAGGTATAGTTGAGTTTGCACAGTCTACTGTGAGTTTATGCAATCACCACTTTGACACTACTGCTAAAGACTTACATCAAAAGCAACTACTGGTTGAAGATAAAATCTACAAAGGATTAAAAGATGCTTTTATAGCTCAATGTCAGTTTGAAATCAATATTACTAAAGAAGATAAACAACCTTTTATAAAAGTAACTGGTCCTGAGAGCTTAGTAGAACATGGAATTAGCTACCTTCATTTTAATGGAAATTGCACTAGTAACATTCAGCATATTTTAAAATCTGAGTCATTGCCCTATATAATGAAAGATACTGAAATATATTTCTCTAATATTATTGAAAGGTGGATGAAACCAGTCGTAGATGACCTATTTTATCAGAAATGGCATGCTACCTTTCACAACACCAAATTATTGACAGACAATAATACTCAAATAGATATAGCTACAACATCTATTAATTCTGAAAAACATGCTCATTCAGCAAGCCTTTATAGCAATTTTCAACATTTTATGCCTACTATAGTAAACAGACCTTTAAACGAAATAATTGATTTTAGAATCAAGGAAACTGATTCATTTCTTGTATACAGGGATAAATTAGATAGTCTGATCAGAAATTCTTACGGTTGGTCTCATACTCAAATACGTGAAATGTTCGAAGATGAACTTATGCCAGAAATAAATCAGATTAACCATAAACTTAAGAACTGGAAGTCTGATTTAAGAACAAGTTCTAACGAAAAACTTTTATTAGGCTTTGGGGCTGTCGCAGTTGGTTTGGTCTCTGGTATTCTTCCAGAAAATATTACCGAAATTATTGTTGCTGTGGGTGGATATTCAGCTTTAGAAAACTACAATAAATCTTTAAAGCCAGACAACGAAGCTAAAAACAATGACCTATATTTCTTATGGAAGATGAATAAATAATTAAAAGTAGTTTCCAAAGGTATGTCATTTTTTTTGAAAGCTCATATTTTCTATATAGTCAATCCAGAATAAAATTAGTACAACCCATATCATGAAACAGCTTAGGTAAATTATTCTCCATCCACCCTTGGCGTAGAAACTTAGCCTGTGCCCACTTCTTCTCGATAGGATTCAGATCAGGGCTGTACGGTGGTAGCCAAAGAATACGATGGCCATGTCTGTTGAGTAGCTTTTGAATACGTTTGCTTTTATGAAACCGAGCGTTATCCATGACAATCACGCATTTAGTCTTGAGACTTGGAATTAAAGTGTGTTTGCACCAGT
>CANLXO010000002.1 GCA_947495055.1 uncultured Psychrobacter sp.
CTGGTTCTGGTTCTGGTTCTGGTTCTGGTTCTGGTTCTGGTTCTGGTTCTGGTTCTGGTTCTGGTTCTGGTTCTGGTTCTGGTGGGTTTATACTATCTGCTATTTCAGTGACAAGTAATTCATTCGTATTATTTTCTTCAATACTGTCTTTTTTATCATCACTATTCATCTGCACTAAGTTGTGTTCAGATACGGCCGGCTCATTATCTGTGGCAGGGTCTAGACTAGAGTGCTGAAAACCCTGTAGCGACTCCCTAGAGATATCGCTATTGTCTTGACTGATATCATAAGGCTCAGATTGATGCGATGAGGAGACGTGTCCGCTAGATAGACTATTATCCTGCTCTATAACTGGTGCTAGTATGTGATCAACAGGCAAAGGGCGGAACGCGAGCAGACGTAGAATGCACATCTCAAGCGCTTGCATCGGTGTACTAGCAAGCTTGATACCCTCGCGCGCTTGCACGACAATCTCGTAGTATAGTTGCAAGACATCAGGGCTAATATGCCCAGCCAGAGCATTAATATCTTGTGCTTGCGCTTCATTTACATTGAGCGCCACCTCAGGTAATAACTGGGTCAGTGCTAATTGATGCAAAAGCTCAGTAAGTCCATCAAACATGCTCGTTGCATCAACCATTTGCGCGCGCATCTGCTCAATGTGCGCGGCAACTGCGGACTTATTATGGTTGTAAATATCGGTAATTAAGCGCACCAAGTCAGCGGCATCTATGAGTCCCAGCATCGCATTAACAGTGGCATCATCAAGGCCGCCTTGACCAAAGGCTATCGCCTGATCGGTTAAGGATAAGGCATCACGCACCGAGCCTTTTGCCGCACTCGCCAGCTGCCATAGCGCAGGCTGCGTATAGCTGACTTGCTCTTGCGTAAGCACATTAGCTAAATGCTCGCTAAGTAGCGTCTGCGGCAATGGACGTAGTACAAATTGCAAACAGCGTGAGATGATAGTAATCGGTAGTTTCTGTGGATCAGTGGTCGCGAGTAAGAACTTTACATGTTCAGGCGGCTCTTCTAAGGTTTTGAGTAGTGCGTTAAAGCTGTGCGTCGATAGCATATGCACTTCATCGATAAGATATACTTTGTAGCGACCTTGACTGGGTGCATAAGGCACGTTATCTAGCAATTCGCGTGTGTCTTCAACCTTTGTCCGTGAGGCCGCATCAATCTCGATTAAGTCAATAAAGCGCCCTTGATCGATTGCCACGCAGTTATCACAGACGCCGCAGGGCGTACTGGTAATGCCCGTGTCACAGTTTAGACATTTGGATAAAATGCGCGCAATCGTCGTCTTACCAACGCCGCGAGTACCGGTAAACAGATAAGCGTGGTGCAAGCGATTATAGTCAATGGCGTTGATTAATGCTTGGGAGACGTGCGTTTGCCCAATCAATTCGTGAAAATTCTTGGGACGGTACTTACGCGCGAGGACTTGATATTGCTGCGACATAGCTATCCATTATGCTAAGTGGTTAGAAGGCTTATTATAGCAAAAAGCCAGTACTCTCGTCTGGCTTCTTATTCAATCTCTATAGATTTTATCTTTTGTTCAACGGCTACTAGCAAGTACAGACTAGTCCGCTTTTGGACGCATATGCGGGAACAAGATCACATCACGGATGCTCGCTGAGTCGGTAAATAGCATGACTAAGCGATCGATGCCAATGCCCTCGCCTGCCGTTGGCGGCAAACCGTAAGATAAGGCTTCGATGTACTCCTCATCAAAATGCATGGCTTCATCATCGCCCGCGTCTTTTTCAGCAACTTGTCCGCGAAAACGCTCTGCTTGATCGGCAGGGTCATTTAACTCGCTAAAGCCATTTGCCAATTCGCGACCACCAATAAACAGCTCAAATCGATCGGTAATCTCAGGATTGTCATCACTGCGGCGAGCAAGCGGTGAAGTTTCCGCAGGATACTCCGTAATAAAGGTCGGTTGACGAAGCTTATGCTCAGCAGTCTCTTCAAAGACGATGGTTTTTAGCTTACCCACACCAAACACGTCGTTTACTGGCTGATGCAAAGTATTGCTTACATAGTCCGCTAGATAATCACGATCATTAATACGCGCCATGTCAAAGTTTTCGGCATATTGCGCGATAGCATCTGACATTGATAGACGTGCAAATGGCGCTTTTAAGCTAATAGCTTCGTCTTGATAGGTGATCTCGGTCGTGCCTAAAATATCCATCGCCAACTGATTGAATAGGCGCTCAGTTAAATCCATCAAATCGTGATAGTCCGCGTACGCTTGATAAAACTCAATCATGGTAAATTCAGGATTATGACGAGTTGAAACGCCTTCATTACGAAAACTACGATTAATCTCAAATACTTTTTCAAAGCCGCCAACGACTAGGCGCTTGAGATAAAGCTCTGGTGCAATACGCAGATATAGTGGCATATCTAGCGCATTATGATGGGTCTCAAACGGACGCGCCACCGCACCCCCTGGAATGGGATGCATCATCGGCGTCTCCACTTCCATAAAACGCTCATTCAGCATAAATTTGCGGATACCACTAATCACTTGGCTACGAATCATAAAGGTGTTACGCGTGGTCTCATTGGTCATAAGATCAAGATGGCGATTGCGATAGCGCGCCTCGGTATCAGCTAGGCCATGAAATTTATTAGGCATCGGACGCAGCGACTTGGTGAGCAAAGTAAACGCGTCGATATGCACATACAGATCGCCTTTACCTGAGCGTCCGATATATCCTGACACACCAACGATATCGCCCAAATCAAGCGATTTTATACTAGCCAATGTCTCTTCATCGAGCTCTTTGCGTGCCACATAGAGCTGAATACGACCACTCATGTCTTGAATGACGATAAACGAGCCGCGGTTAAGCATGACGCGACCTGCGACATTGACTTGGGTTTTATCACCATTGGCCGCTTTTTCTTCGATTTCTTGTTTGCTAACGCCCTCAAAAGCCGTTTGTAGATCTTGCGCGTAATCAGTGCGTTTAAACTGATTAGGATAAGGGGGCTTACCAGACGCTACGATATCATCGAGTTTAGCTTGTAGTTGTGCAATAAGCTCATTTGCTTCCTCGATAGTTGGGGCTTGTTCATCGACGTTTTGATTGTTGGGCTTTGACATAGAAATCTCAAATTCAATAGGTTTGTTTTAATATAGATTATTAGGTTAAGCAGTATTATTCACCACCAATACTCGCCATCAGATCCGCCTGATGCTCACGCAATAGCGCGTCAAGCAGCTCATCCAAATCGCCTTCCATAATCGCATCCAGCTTATAAAGGGTTAAGTTAATGCGGTGATCAGTCATGCGCCCTTGCGGGAAGTTGTAAGTGCGAATACGCTCGCTACGATCGCCACTACCGACCAAATCACGACGAATCTCATCGGCGACATCGACTTGCGCTTGTACTTTGACTTGCTGAATTTTAGAGATCAGCATTTTCATCGCATGGGCGCGGTTTTTGTGTTGGCTACGCTCTTGCTGACACTCAACCACTGTCCCTGTCGGTATATGCGTTAGGCGCACTGCAGAATCCGTAGTGTTTACGTGCTGACCACCTGCGCCGCTGGAGCGAAAGGTATCCATCTTGATATCGGCAGGATTGAGATCCACAGTATCATCAATCTCAACCTCGGGCATGACAGCGACAGTACAGGCTGAGGTATGGACGCGGCCTTGACTTTCAGTCTCTGGCACGCGCTGGACACGGTGAACGCCCGACTCAAACTTTAGACGACCATAGACACTATTACCTGAGACGCGGGTAATAATTTCTTTATAGCCGCCATGCTCGCCTTCATTGGCGGATAATACATCCAGCGTCCAGCCTTGAGCTTGTGCGTACTTTTGGTACATGCGAAACAAATCGCCTGAGAAGATCGCCGCTTCATCGCCGCCTGTACCAGCACGTATCTCAAGAAAGGCCGGCACTTTATCGTTCGGGTCTTTGGGTAGCATCATGACGTTGAGATCTTCTTCCATCTTTACGATCGCCGCGCGTGCTGTATCGATCTCATCCTGCATCATCTCTTTCATGTCAGGATCGCTTGCGTCCTCTAGCATGATTTCAGCATCGGCTTGATCTTGTTCCGCACGGCCGTAGTTTTGCCACAGCGTCGTAATCTCCATCAAATCACTATGTTCAACGGAGAGTTCACGAAATTTATTATTATCGCTGATGATATCTGGATCTGATAACAGCGCGGTGACCTCTTCATAACGGTCTACCATTTGGTCTAAACGCAGGCGCAGGGATTCTTTCATAACAGGATAGTCATCTAAAAAAGTAAAATAAGAGAGCGATTATAGCAAATTTTTGCCATCACAATAAAACCTGTACGTAATAATTCATGACAGCACACTTTATAACATGGTAATTCACTATAAGACGTAAAAGCTTATTAGCCAAATGTCTACACTTGCTGCGCTAAAAATCAAAGTGCTATAGATCTGTTGTCATTCATTAAGTCCAAATTTTAAGCAAAAAAATAGCTAAGATTACTCTTAGCTATTTTACTTAGACAACTTAAATTCTACACCTTGCGCACCAACACCGAACCTATTGAATAGCCTGCGCCAAAGGAGCAAATCACGCCCAAATCACCAGATTGTAGATCGTCCTTGTGTCTGTGAAAGACAATCATGGGACTGGCTGAACTGGTGTTAGCAAACTCTGCAATGACGCTCGGTACGATCGCTTTGTCTGCCTCTTTACCGATGACCGTACGCAAGATAAGATCTAACATATTGGCGTTGGCTTGATGTAGCCACATCATCTTGACATCGCTTGCCTGCATATCGTTCTCGTGCAGATGCTCAGTGATGACTTCAGAGACTTTGGGGCAGACTTCGCGGAACACTTTGCGGCCATTTTGTAAGAATAATTTGTCAGTGACAGGCTCTTTAATGTCAGGGTACATCTGAGTTTCGGCTGCCAAAAACTCTGAGCGATCCATAAAGCCGTATTCGTTTTTGATATTGGTTGAAAACTGTGTGAATAGCTTAGAGCTTAGTATCTCATAACCTTTAGGTGTATCTAGCTCTTCGACGATAGACGCGGTTGCGACGTCCCCAAATATAAAGTGACTATCACGGTTACGCCAGTTGAGATGCGCTGAGGTAATCTCAACGTTGACGACCGCGACGCGGCGAGCAAGGCCTGAAACGATAGAGCCATAAGCTTGTGAGAGACCAAAAGTTGCCGCACTACACGCCACATTCATATCATAAGCAAAGCCGCCGATCATACCGATCTCGTTTTGGATCTCGATGGCGACAGCAGGATAGGTACGCTGAAAGTTTGAGCAGGCGAGGATAATGCCGTCCAAATCATTGGCTTCAAGCCCTGCATCTTTTAGAGCATTATTGAGCGCTTCAACGCCCATCTCAGCCATAACAGACAGCTCTTCACCAAGGTTGCGATAGGCGATGACAGGTGCCATTATTTCAGGGTTTAAGATACCGTCTTTTTCCATGACGTAGCGGGACTTGATGCCAGAAACCTTTTCGATAAAGGCGGCTGATGAGGGCTCTAGCGCCGTCATGGTATCTGCTGCGATCTCGTCAGCGTGCTCGTTATTATAGTTTTCGACATACTGATTAAATGAATCTACGAGCTCTTCGTTACTGATGCTATAAGGCGGAATATAAAGGCCTGTGCCTGTAATACAAGTCGTCATAATAAGCTTCCTTGTCCTGCTTAGTGTTAAGCGAAAATTAAAAAGTTGTCATATCTCTTTTTATAGCGATGCGTTTATCAAGTAGAACTTATCGTATTGAGTGTATGACTGTAAACTTAAACCTATGGTCTTATTATGCCTGAATAATCTTATTTTTCTAATACTTTGTTACAAATAATCAATTCTCGATAAAAATTGGTTCACGTTTAATAGTGATACGCGCTTATTATTACTCGCGAGTCTAAGCTATAATCAAACAGCTTACCGCACATGATATGACTATTAGCTCGTAAGTAGTACCTGTAACTCGTAAGTAGTACCTGAATCTACTACTTGAACCTAAGAAACAATACCAACCCTCACGAGACGCTCATGACTGAAACTTTTAATTGGCTGTTTGGTCAATACGCTGACTACTCTACTCTATTTATCGGACTTGAGCTCATCGCCGTTATGTTCGGCATCACAAGCGTACTACTCGCGCGCAAACTAAGCGTTTTAGTATTCCCTGTGGGTCTTGTTAGCACAGGGATTTTTGTCTACCTGCTCTGGCAATGGCAGCTATTCGGTGACATGTTTATCAACGCCTATTACACCGTCATGGGGCTATACGGCTGGTATAATTGGACTAAAAATAAGCAAGACACTCAAGAGCTTACGCCTAACGATGAGATCAGTATTGAGCATATTAGTGCTAGCGATTTACCTACGCTTGCCTTACTCGGCTCTGCAACCGTCGCTTTTGTAGCACTAATTTACTACTTGCGTCCTGTCATTAGTAACGACTTTAGCTTCGATGGCGTGGTATTGGGCGCTCATTTATTTACTTGGGTCGATTATACCGATATGCTAACCACGGCATTGTTTTTGATGGCGATGTGGCTCATGGCCAGTCGCAAGATTGAGCACTGGTTACTATGGATAGTCGCTGATGCCATCTCTGTACCTCTTTATTTTTATAAAGGTCTCACCTTTACCTCGCTACAGTACGTAGTGTTTACTCTGATTGCAATTTGGGCGTACTATGAATGGCAACGACGCTACCGTATACAGCGACAATTTGATCCAGCAGTCGCCTAAGTCGGTCCTTAAAGTCGCTATATTGGGCGCTGAGAGCACAGGTAAGACGACGTTATGTCGAGATTTGGCCGCGCATTTTCAAAGCCTATGGGTGCCTGAATACATGCGGGATTTTTTGCAAGATAAGTGGGATGACAAAAAACTCACTTGCACTTGGGAGGATCTATTGCCTATCGCCCAAGGTCAAATCGCTTTAGAGAATAAGCTTTCGCAGCAGGCCGCGCAAATGGCAATGAACAACGGTCATTCTCAAGCTTATCTATTCTGTGATACTAGCCTATTTGAGCTGATGGTCTACGCTAACTGGTACTATGGTGATTGCCCACCAGCACTCAAACGCGCCGCTCTAGCGCATCACTATGATTTGATCCTTTTGACGGCGGTTGATGTGCCTTGGGTCGCTGATGACTTGCGAGATGCGCCGCATGAACGCGACGACATAAGCGCTTATTTTGAAACACATTTAAATAGATATAGTAAAAATTTCAAGCGTATCGGCGGCGCAAGAGACGAGCGGGTGCAGCAAATAAGTAAGTGGTTAAACTCACTTAACCATACTGGTTAGCCATTTATTTGCGCCTTTAATATTCACTATTAAGCTATGCTTAGATACTTTTTTATTCATATCGCTTAAGAGACTAATAAGATGCTAAAGAAGATTGAATACACTTTAGAGAAAATGATATTTCACAGTCGCTGGATATTAGCCCCATTTTATGTGGGTTTAATCATAGGTATTATCGTACTGTTTATAAAATTTATTCAAAAGTTATGGCTTACCCTTTCTCAAGTCTTTGACGCATCCGTATCAGAGGTGATTGTCAATATACTCATACTGGTCGATATCTCTTTGGTAGCTAGCCTGCTGCTCATTATCATCTTTAGTGGTTACGAGATATTTGTATCTAAAATAGATACAGGTACGCATGTTGATCGCCCCAGTTGGATGGGTAAAGTCGACTTCTCTGGTCTTAAACTCAAAGTTATAGGAGCCATCGTTGCGATTTCTGCAATTGATCTGCTCAAATCTTTTATGGATATATCAGGCAACATGACAAATATTGATACAGATAAACTAATGTGGAAGGTCATCATTCACATGGCATTTGTAGTGTCAGGTCTGCTATTCGCTTTTATGGACAAGATCGTAGGTGACACCAAAAAACACTGATAGTGTTCATTATCACTAGTACAAAAACAAAGCTAAAATTCAAATTTTAAAAATTGAGAACTAATTATGATACGTTTATACAAACCTTCTTTGCTAATCGCTGTTCCTGTCCTAAGTATGGCTATGACAGCTTGTCAGTCTAACCTGCCTACTAATAATCTGCCTACTAACAAAGCGGCAATCCAATCTACTACTACTAACAAAGCGGCAATCCAATCTACTAATAGTACAAAGACTTCTGCAACATCAATTGATGTGAGTAGCACTAGCGTTACTGACAATACCAATGCAGATGATGCTTTAAATAACAACGCCGAACCCAAAGCCCCTTGGACGAGTCCTGCGATCACTATCAGTGATACCGATGCTATTTATAATCAAGAGTGGCTAAAATCAGAAAACAGATCTGTGTGTCCAATTTTGGCACTACCCAAGCAAGCAGAGGCGCATATCGCTCGACACAGTGTGCGCCGTGCTCGTTTTTCAGGAGGCTGGGGCGTCGCTTATGATTTGCCTAATACCCGTAGCATGTACGGCGTTGCCAACACCGGTATCATAGATCCTAATGAGGCCGCTTATGACTGGCCCTACAATATCTATTATACTGATGGTAGCAAAGTGGGTTATGGTCATGAGGGTGGCGATCCTACCGCGTCTTGGCTTGCTTATGTCGTAACCCCTAATAACTGCATGTACAATGTCTGGAGCGCACAAGACAAAGCCCACTTAGAGCAGATGATTGCAGATCTGCGTATGGTGAATGCTAATCAATAGCGCCCCTTTATTATCTGACAATCTTAGTATTGAGCGCTTTTGCCCAGTCGCGGCAGTTGTTCTCACAGCGCGAACATAGCTCATCATTTTGGCTAATATAGTCGACATGTCCGCAGTGCATGCATGCGTAGTAGGTATTATTCTCAACCTCTGTAGCTGCCTGATATTGCTTGGGAAATAAGGGCAAACCAAAGTCTGTATTATCTGGCGCGTATAACAACACACTAAAAGTGCCGTCAGTCTCCAGCAGACCAGTACGCACTTGACCTAAATGCTCAACGCCTTGCTGACGCATCTCGGCAAAGAACTCATCGTGCGACATTTTGCCTTTTTTGATCTTATTAAGGACCAGCATGCCATTTTCTACAATGTATATCGCTTCGCCCTCTAGCAGATTCTCTAAAGGTTGATACTTCATCATCGCCCAGGTACATAATCGATATAGCAAAATGACCACACTCATAATGATAAGTGCTTGTATAATCGGCAAGTCTTCTGTGAACATCGGATCGCCGGCGATAGAGCCTAGCGACAGGATAATGGTCAGCTCAAAGATAGACAACTGACGAACACCGCGCTTACCGGTAAAGCGTAGAAACACAATAATCATGACAAACATAATCGCCGCGCGCAATATAATCTCTATGCCAAACAGCCACGTGGTGTCATGAATAAATATCTTTGCCCAATCCTTATTGGTTACTCTATATATGACAGTGATGAATAGGGGCAAAACTATACTACATTTTATGGCACTCATACGCTTTTATATCAGCTAACTTTTTATTAGGCAGTAAGGATTCATTTGAGAGCATCCCTATACACGATAGCAGCTTTGCTGGCGTTTGCCGCAAACTCCTTACTTTGCCGCATGGCATTATCTGAGAGCTATATCGATCCTTGGAGTTTTACCATTATTCGGCTGCTTGGCGGCGCAGTTTGTTTGATAATCATCATGATAATCCATGCTAGGCGCTTAAAGTCGTCAGAGGCCGCTGTCGTACTCAGCGACCGTATACTAGGTGACCATATACTTAGTGACCGTATACTTAGCGATAAGGGCAGCTGGCTTAGTAGTTTAAGCTTAATTATCTATGCGCTGTGTTTTTCGCTGGCCTATGTCGAGCTAGATACTGGTACTGGTGCGATGATTTTGTTCGCAGCTGTCCAATTTACGATGATCGGTTGGGGTATTTATCAAAAGGAGCGCTTAAGTATTGTTCAATGGATTGCTTTGGCAGTAGCCTTTATGGGTTTTGTATATCTGATGCTGCCATCAGCTGCCATGCCGTCACTCTATGGGGCAATTGTTATGATGCTAAGTGGTATCGCATGGGGCGTCTATAGCATCAGAGGCAAAGCCTGCATCTCGCCGCTACGAGCAACAGGGTTTAACTTTGTGCGTAGCCTAGTTGCTCTGCCTATATTACTACTCGTGGCGCTACCTTACCTAGCAGAAGTGAGTATTGAGGGTGTGCTATTGGCTGGGGTGTCAGGTGCCGTGACCTCCGGAATTGGCTATTGCCTGTGGTACGTGGCCATGCCGCTACTTAAAAGCACGCAAGCTGCCGTCGTGCAGTTTTGTGTGCCTGTCCTTGCCGCGCTGGCAGGCGTGGTATTTTTATCTGAGCAATTGACCTTGTCTTTTATACTCTCAAGCCTTGTCATACTTGGCGCTGTATTGATATTTGTACTTGCTAAAGATACTGCTAAAACATCTGCGTAATATATTGAAGCATGCGGTATACCGCTGCGATGCCAAATGACAACGTTTCGATTTAAGATTAGCGATATCATAATGTCTTTTGCATCTACCAACAAAATTGAGGACATCATGAAAAAATTATTAGCCGTAACGCCTGCCTGTTTATTCTTAGCCGCCTGTGCCACTAGCGCGCCAGTACCAACCATGCCAGAACCTACCCCGACTGCCCAGCCTGTGGTTCAGTCGTTCACTTGTGAAGATAGCGGCGCTATCGTTGCCACTTATTCAGCGGACGGTCAAGTCGCTGATCTAAACGTGACTTTACCAAAAGTTGGCTTGAGTAATGCTGTAGTCAGAACAGAGCAAGCTGTATCAGGCTCTGGCGCTCGCTATATCAACAACGTCAACCCACAAACGACTTACGATTGGCATACTAAAGCAGATTATGGCATCATGACTATCTCAACAGACAACGGTCAACAATACCAAGTCAACTGCCAGCTATAATAAATATAAATAACTTGGTCATTGATGACGCTCTGTAATAAAGAGAGTAAGTTATAACTATAAAAACGCATAAATACAAAAGCCCATATTCGTTATGGGCTTTTTTGTGGAATCTGCTGCACAGCAAACGACTCTGATGATTATGGTGCTTTACGCCCAATAAATTGAACCACAGCGCTTAATCCTTGATGACGCTTGCCCTCAGATATTGTGCGCTGTTTTTCAATACCGATAATAGGTGTCAATTGGGTCAGTTCTGCTTGCACGTTTTCAATTGAGTTAAAGCGCTCTTTTTGCGAGGCAGGGGGACCACCGACAGCGTCCATCTTCAGTTGCTCTTTAGTATAAGCTTCGACAATAAATACTCCACCAGGGTTTAGTGCTGGCACAACTTGGGCGTGCACATACTGCCTTATCTTAGGCGGTAGATGCGCCCAAATAGAGACAATACCATCCCACTGCTCTATACCAAATTGGTAGTCGGTCAAATCAGCGACTTGGGTGGTGATGTCAACGCCTCGCTCAAGAGCTAACTTTTTTGCCTTATTTAAACCCACTTCGGATAAATCCATAGCGGTCGCCTGATAGCCTTGCTCAGCCAAAAACACTGCATTCCTGCCCTCGCCTTCTGCTAGACAGAGCACGCGCCCGCCAACAGGTATCCGTGCAAACTGCGCTTTTAAAAAGTCATTAGGCTCAGTACCAAAGACATATTCTGCTTCGTTATAACGCTCGTTCCACATATTAATTGCAGCCTTGAGTAAGTAATCATCCAATCCCGTTTTAAAAATACACTTGTCTGCTCAGTTTACTTGTATATTCAATTAATAAAATATAATATATTCATTAATTAGAAATTATTGAATGGCTTGGTTTAAATATGCTATGAGTGAGAATAAGGAGCTTCCTGTGATTCATTTAAGCTATATCTTTAAATGCTTAGCACTAAGTATTACTTTTTTTGCGGTATTTTACTTTGCCGTTTTACTCGTCGATCCTAGCTTTGATCAGTATACCCTCACTCTTGGCATCAGTACTTTGCTCTTTCCTATCGTAAAATGCGCTATCGATATTGTCAGAGATGCTGTTGCACCTAACTATGTTATGTTTAACGGAGCGCTGTCATCACTACTGATCAATATTACTATCTGGTTACTCACGCCATTTCTTATCGTCATATCAGCTGTTGCCTTTTTGTTTTATAGCATGGGAGTGCTCAAGGAAAATAGCAGTAACTAAGTAAAATAAGTAAAATAAGTAAAATAAGCGCAAGTAAGCATACTTTAGCGCAGCTTTGCTGTTGAATTTCGACAAAATAAATTTGTAAATTAAAGCAAAACAACCCCATGATTTTAATCATGGAGTTGTTTTTTGTATCCGTATTTCGTAACGTGGCCTATGGATTACTAACATAACCTATGGACTGTAACCTGACTTTGATATTTACCTAGGGGTCCATATGTACCCGTAGAGCTAACGTTTCCGATGACGCAAGTATCAAAATATCTATAGTACCCTATCTGCTTTACGCCTTTGGGATGTTGAGTTAATACCTGTTTTGGGTCTGACACGTAGTAGGTTATCCCATTAGAGCTAAGCTCATGAATCTCAAAGCTTCTCTTAAACTTACCCTGTAATTTTACTTGTTTTTCTATTGTGGACTTGTCGTCATGGTCCGTATTCGCCGAAGTTTTGGCACAGCCTGTATTTACAAATATGACAGGTATAACTGCTAATAGTAGTAATTTATGATTGATGATCATCGTCGTTCTCTTAAAATCTATAATTTTCTGGCAGCGCGATTTTTTAACGCGTCCTAAAAAATCTCCTTAAGGACTGCTATTAGTGAAAAGTACCTTGCGACGCTATGAGCTAGGAGAGAATAAAGGTCTGGGAGACCTTTATCCTAGCGCAAGAGAAAATCTATGATTTTCTGGCAGTATATAATTTTTTAACGGGTCTCATCCCATGCTTTATTAAGCCGCTTCGACGATACCGCTATGCGGGTTTTCATCGGTTGTGCAAACAGTTGAATGCGGTACTCCTCTACCATCCAGCGGTAGTCACTGATGGCTGCATCGCTAGCCCGATTGCTCAGGCGCTCCATATGCACATCTAAGGCGTAGACACCATCGAGATCGGCCTCCAAGTTATGCTCAAGGCGCTCGATACGCACTTCTAGTGCCTCAAGATAACGTGGGTATTGCTGCCAATGGCTGTAGTCCATACGGTAAATAAAGTCCGATAAGTGCAAGTCCTCAAGCTGATCTTCGATATCGTCGATAGACTCGCCAAATATCTCGCGATCGAGCATCAGTAGGCTTTGGCGGATGCGTTGCCAGCGCGTATAAACGTTTTTGAGGGTTTTGATGACGCTTTGACCGGTCAACAAAAAGTTGCTTTGTACTACCTCTAGTGTTTGGCTATACTCATCGCTAGTAAAGGGCAGCTCCTCACTCAAGCCAACAGCAATGCTATCTGCACTCTCAGGCAAGTCATTACTGTGATCAAATAGGACGTAATGCTCCTCTAATGTCGCATCCAAAGTGGCATCAATCACAATGGTTTTGAGCTTGTCCATATCGCCAAGCGGGGCAAAAGCCAGCTTGAATATCTTATCGATTTGACTCGTCAGCTGTTTTTGTTTGGCACCAAGCTTGGACTTAATCAGTGCTAGTACACCGATACGGTGCGCTTTTAGAGCGGCGTTGACATCAGTATATTGATGAATAGACACCGCGGTGCCTGAACTATCAGCGACCAAGGCAGCGAATTGTTTCATCACCACGCCTGCGCTATGGCGATTCTTGCTAAAGTTATAGTGCTCAGGGAGCTCGGTATGCACCCCTTGTTGCTCGTTCACTGCTTGACTGGTCTCGCTGGCATGACGAATCTGTAAGGTCTCAAGATCGCGACCTTTTTCTATGATACGGTTTTTGTCATCGACAACGCAGATTTGCGGTTGCAGATATCGATCAATACTAGAGGGATCAAATTTATCAGGGGTGACCGACATGATGCCGCGGCGGTTTAGGGCTTGGCAAAGCTGCTTGAGCAGACCCTGCCCGCTATCAGGCTGCAATTCATCGAACAAACTATCGGCAGTATCTGGAATAGGTACGATCTGGCGACGAATGTCTTTGGGTAGAGATTTGAGTAGTTGCAATACCAGCTCATAACGCCAACCTGGCACGCCCCATAACAGCTCAATAGCATCCAGCTGCGGCAATGCAGCAAGTGGTACACGAATGGTCACCCCATCGTCATCGCTGGCAGGATCAAAGACGTAACGCAGTGGCAATTTTAAATCGCCCAATTGCCATACTTCTGGGAAGTCTCCTGTCGTTGGTGCTTGGCTATTGAGCACATCATCATCAGTGAAGAATAGATACTTGTTATCGCTCTTCTCCACCTCAGCGCGCCAATCTTCAAAGGCTTTGCGACTAGCAACGTGCTCAGGAATTTTTTTATCATAGAACTGGTACAGCGACTCTTCATCGACCAATAAATCGCGGCGGCGCAGTTTGTCTTCGATACGCTCAACATGAGCGATCTTGTCCATATTATGTTGCAAGAACGGTGCTTGCCGGCCCAAATTACCGGTCACTAAACCGTCACGAATAAAGATTTCCCGCGACTCGCTTAAATTGACTTGCTCATAGTTGGTCAGCTGTTTACCGATAATAATCAAACCAAAGAGACTAATCTGCGCGTAAGCTTTGACGCGTCCGGTCTTCTTTGACCAATGCGGCTCAAAGTAGTGGTATTTGAGCAGATTGCCCGCTGCGGAGATAATCCACTCAGGCTCAATCTTGGCAACCGTACGCATAAAGACTTGCGAGGTCTCAACGACTTCAAAGGCCATTACCCATGGCGGTACTTGCTTAAACACCGTACTGGCTGGGAAGATTTTGGCTTTTTGCTGGCGAGCAGCGAGATACTCACCGCGGCTCTCGGTCTTGTGCGCGATGGTTGAGAGCAGACCAGTAAGTAGAGCACGGTGCAAGTTGGCATACTTCACCGCTTTGATTTCTTCATCGTCTATACTGGTAGGATCACTATTAACGGCTTCACTATTTTCTTTGTCAGTGAGCTTAAGATCCGTAACCATTTGCACCAGTTGGCGATGGGTTTGACTCCATTCGCGTACGCGCGGGAAGCTTAAATAGTTCTTTTTGGTGAATTGTTTGCGCTGATTGCCAGAGAGCTTGTTACCGTCTTCGTCTTTTTCGAACAGGGCCTTCCATAGACTTAGGTAAAATAGAAAGTCCGAGTCATCTTGACGAAATTCGGCATGTTTTTGATCGGCCTGCTGGCGCTTATTGGCGGGACGTTCACGCGGGTCTTGTACCGCAAGGGCGGCCACCACAATAAGCATCTCACGAATACAATCAAAATCTGAACCTGCAACGAGCATGCGTGCCAGCCTTGGATCAATTGGCATTCGCGCCATCTTTTGCCCAGTTGGTGTCAAACGCAAATGATCGAGAGTTGGTTTGCGCTTATGCTTGCTATTTTGAGTGGTAGTCTGCTCATTTTTGGAAGCAATTGCGCCTAATTCATCGAGCAGTTTATGCCCATCCGTGACTAAGCGACTATCAGGCGGCTCAATAAATTCAAAATCATCAACACTACCTAGACGCAGATTTGCCATCTGCAAAATAACAGATGCCAAGTTAGTCCGTAGAATCTCAGGCTCGGTAAATTCTGGACGACCGCTAAAATCCTCCTCAGAATACAAGCGAATACAAACGCCTGGCGCGACACGACCACAGCGACCTTTACGCTGATTGGCAGCAGCTTGTGAGATCGCCTCAATAGGCAAACGCTGCACGCGCGAGCGATACGAGTAGCGTGATATGCGCGCAAAACCTAAATCAATCACATAGCGGATACCAGGCACGGTTAATGCAGTCTCAGCCACGTTGGTCGCGATAACAATACGGCGACCACGACCTGATGGCTGAAAAATCCGCTGTTGCTCCTCATACGTCTGACGGGCGAACAACGGTAATACCTCAGTATGCTTAGGGCCATGACGCTCTAACACATCTTGGAGCTCGCGAATCTCGGCTTCGGTGGCCGCAAATATTAAGATATCAGCTTGATCGGCGTGCCCTTTACTATGAGCGTCATGAAAGCACTCCTCGACTGCGGCAACCACTGCGCGCGGCAAGTTCTCTTCAAAATCATCATAGCTGTCATCATCTGAGCTGGTTACTGGCTCATCAGTCAAAGGACGATAGCGCACTTCAACGGGGAAGCTGCGCCCTTCAACATTAAAGATAGGCGCATCAACTTGCCGTTTGAGTTTATTATCATAACGACTAAAGTATTCGCTAAAACGCTGAGTATCAAGGGTCGCCGAGGTGATAATGACCTTTAAATCGGGACGCTTGGGTAAGAGCTTTTTGAGATAACCCATAATAAAGTCAATATTAAGACTACGCTCGTGCGCCTCATCAATAATGATGGTGTCGTACTTACTCAAAAACCGATCGTGACCCAATTCAGCGAGCAAAATACCGTCGGTCATCAGCTTGACGACAGACTGCGCCGTGCCTTTCTCATTAAAGCGAATCTTAAAGCTGACGGTATCGCCAAGCTTTTCGTCCAATTCTTCAGCAATACGGTTAGAAACACTTCTCGCCGCTAGTCGTCTGGGTTGGGTGTGCCCTATTTGTCCCGTAATACCGCGACCAGCTAGCATCGCCAATTTTGGCAATTGGGTGGTCTTACCTGAACCGGTCTCCCCTGCGACGATGATGACTTGGTTATCAATAATCGCTTGCACCAAATCATCAGCACGCTGACTAACAGGCAAATCAAGGTTGAGTTTGGCAGGTAAATCCTCAGGAATACTCTCTATACGCGCCTGCACTGCTTGCTGTGAGCGGGATTTGATCTTGTCATATTGCGCGCGTTTTTTGCTAAGCTCTTGCTGGGCTTTGTCGCGTTTATCACTACTAGCGTGGTTATCAGCATCAGTGTGTTTGTTTTTGGCGACAGCGGCCCGTGCCAGCTCACGCTCAAGACGGCTGAGGTAATAGCTGTCTTTGGCAAGGACTGGTAAGGTATCAGGAATGTTTAGGTTTTTTGATTCTTTAGAATATTTAGTCTGTTCTACGGTATTAGACATATTTGCTTAGGCTATTTATTATTTAAAAGTGCTTAGATTATGGGGATATTTTGGGCGTGATTCAAGATAGGTTTGTGTGTATAAGTACTAAGCGCAATGACCATCGGTTTTAATAAACGTACAAAAAGTATGTTTAACTCTAGCAATTGAGTTAAACTAACTTGCGCATTTATCATTATTAAACTTCTATACATTTAGCTTAAGGAAATTCTATGTCAGTTTGGTCGTATAAAACCCTTAGTGTTCTACCAATATTAGCGATGACATTGACAGGGTGTTTGAGCACAAAACCATATCAGCCGCCAAAAAACGCCTCTACAGCCACACTGGTATATGATATCGACCCCGAATCTTTTTATAGTCCTGCTAGATTTATAGACAAGAAATATGCAGAAAGAATTGATATTCAATTGGTACCAAGCTCATTATCGATTGCGCTTGCAGTGAACAACAGACCTGACACTGTCTATATGAATTTGGCTGAACGCGGTGCTTTTAACGAAATAAATGTCTTTGAAGCCAATAAGAAACTAAGGTTTTCATATCAGCATAAAATGGTCAAAGGTTTAGGCGAGTGGCCGTTATTATGCGTTGTTATTGTAGAAACTGTTTTAGTCCCAAATGGCAACTATATTTTAAAAGCTGGCACCACAGCTGAAAACTTTAGAAGTAAAGTTAATTTTTTGAACGAAAAAGTTGAAGCGGAAGACACAAGTTGTCAGATTCAAATCATTGATGCTAAGTCTAACAAAGTGGTAGCAGAAAACCGTACGCAAACGTTTGAAAAAATGATTCCTTTTTATAATCGATTCTGACTCTTATTTAGTGAATTGTGTAACAAAATCAATCACTACGCGTATAAATAACCTGCTGATTGCTAGCCGCTTGCATAAAAAAAGTATGCAATTTATGTAGTGGTATTCTAGGAAACGGCAGCTGCATAGAGAGTATTAAGGTCTCAAACGCTTCTAACTCTTCAGCGAGTGCTTTAGCAATATCAGGCTGAATCTCTGGGTTGTCATAAAGGCTATCAATGAGCCAGGTTAATTGCGGATAACTGCCATTATCGTGAACCTGATAAAGGGTGGGAATCAGATCATCTGAGATATGACCGCGCGTTTTGCGAATGATGCCGTTTTTAAAGTACATATTGAGAGCCATATTAGGGCGTATCCTTTATCCAAGTGCTTTTAGCGAGCTAATCTAAGACTTACTCTATCTATAGCACTGTATCACTTTTGAGGGCGATTACCTAAACTATCCTCTATACCCTACTATAGTGAATCCTTAATAAAAAGAGTACAGGCATTATAACGTGCTACTGGTATAAATTTTCCTTGCGTGCTGCTCTCCCTAGAGGCTGCGCAACTAAGATTTAAAAAAAGCATCCCAGTAGCACTGTATTTCTTTTATAGTGAATCGACTATATTTATGCACAGCGTGTGCTTTTGCGCGAGGGACGAGCGCCGAGTAAACATCTTAAGGAATGCTAAGCTCCAATCTGCATATTTGTATGCTTGTCGTCGTATTATGCTGAGGCCAATTCTTTTAGTTTTTTGGTTTTTTGGTTTTGATGATAAAGGTCAGTAATAAAAAACCCCGATGTCTAAGACTCGCTTAAACATCGGGATGAGTACGCTTTTAGGGTTAGCGCATAATTCTATAGTAAAAAGAAATAAGCCCAGAGACCAATAGCGACCGTTGAGATCAGGTTAAGTACCACCCCTGTACGCACCATCTCAGACTGCTTGATAAGTCCTGTGCCAAAGACGATGGCATTGGGCGGCGTGGCAACTGGCAGCATAAAGGCACACGATGCACCGATACCGATGACTAATTATCGTTACACATCGATACCAAACAGACCTCATTAGCGTCTGTACAAGTCAAACTTCGTATTACATAATTGATAGGTTCACTCAAAATGAGTAAATGTCTATAATCTACAAAAACCTAGGCATATGATAAACCAACAGGAGTACCGTATGACGGATCGTAATAAGCCTGACCCAACGACTAAAGTTGCCCCTACTGACATTAATCAAGATGATCTAGCCAAAAAAGATCAGCAACGTACGGATGATTCAGCACTCGATATGATGCAAGGCATGCATGATCATGAAGATCATGAAGAAGAAGAGAAGTAACTGATATCTTTGTAATAGTTATTTAGCAAGAGTAATGACGAAGCGCTTATCATGATGATGAGCGCTTTTTTTTGTGCAAATTGGGGTCTGCAAGTTGACGCTTTTCAGGCAAGCGATCTGAAGCGTGGTTATAGACAAAGGCGGCGATAAGCACGATTATTATGGGGACAAACAAAGCGCCGTAGGAGATTTTGGCATAAAGAAACGCCCCGACTACCCCGCCGCCGCAAAAGCAATACCAAATAATCGCTTGAAAACCAAGCGTCGGCTTACTGATAGAGCGCCCTGCCAGCCAATTACCAATCGCCGCACCCATGTCTGAGGTCAGGCCTGTTATATGGGTGGTACGAATGACGGCGCCACTGTAGGTTGCGACCATAGCATTCTGTAATCCGCAAGCCATAGCAGCAGCCAGCTGTCCTAAGTAATCCTGCTGTTGGTACAACCAGTAGCTCAGCAATAACAATGTCGCCTCGATATACAATGCTCGTCCGTAACGTCGGCCTAATTTAAGAGAGGTCTGCCCAATGACAAAGCCACTCAAAATAGCGCCTGCTAAAAATGACAGCAAGGATGCGCCAATATACAAAATGCTGCGACCATCAAAGTAAGCAATGGCGGCTGAGAATAGACTGACATTGCCAGTGACATGCGAGACGGATAGATTAGTAAAGCCCATCAGCGCTATGGTATTGACCGAGCCTGCGCTAAAGGCTAGTACTGCTCCGCCCCAGAGTATCCATCTTGGTAATTTGGTAATCATGAGCGCTCAGTAGCAGGTAAGCAAAAGTGGATTATTATAACCAAAAAAGACAGCCGATTGGCTGCCTTTTGAATGTAGAACATATTGACGTAGTTTACAAAGTTACTTATCAGCGTCATCGAGCATCATGAGCTGCTCACTGATAGCAACGGTATTGAAGCCTGCATCGACAAACATAATCTCACCTGTGATACCGGATGCCCAAGGTGATAATAAGAATAACGCGGCATTACCAACTTCCGTCTGATTGACATTGCGCTGCAAGGGAGCGATTTTTTCGCTGATATCGAGCATTTTGCGAAAAGATTTGATACCGCTTGCCGCAAGCGTGCGGATAGGACCTGCTGATATAGCATTAACGCGAATACCCTCACCGCCCATAGAGGTTGCCAAATAGCGCACGCTAGCCTCAAGGCTGGCTTTTGCCATGCCCATTACATTGTAGTTTGGCAATACCGAGATGCTACCTTCATAGGTCAACGTCAGCATCGAACCGTGACGCATGGCTAAAAGTTCACGCGCCGCTTTGGCTAATGCCACAAAGCTATAGCTTGAGATGTCATGAGCAATGTGACTGCCCTCGCGAGTTGTGGCACTCACAAAGTCGCCATCGAGCTGATCCATCGGTGCAAAACCAATCGCGTGTACTACGCCATCAATACCATCACCCCAATGCTGGGTCACTTGCTCAAAACAGGCAGCAATAGAGTCATCAGACGCCACATCACATTCTAGTACCAAATCCGCTTCAAACTTCTCGGCCGCCATATCCACACGTTTTTTTATTTTATCATTGGGATAGGTCAAAATAAGAGAAGCGCCTTCACGGTGAAGTGCCTCAGCAATAGCCCATGCGATAGAGAGTTTGCTGGCGATTCCTGTGACGACAAAACGCTGTCCTTGAAGTAGCATAAAATATCCTTATTAATTGATAAACGTGATTAGAGGTTTGAGCTAATAGAGAATGGTAGTCATATGCTACTTATTATACATTAATTTAGTTAAGTAAACAGTCGTAAACTAACTGCACTCGATTACCAATGTGCGCTTATTAAGACTGTAGTCATACATATCGGTGTATCGGTCATAGCGGTATGAAGTTGTCATTATTTCAAGTATAATCACAGCCCTTTAAACCCTGCACAAAGTTATTAGGTTTTGGCTGATACATTTTATAGAGCCAGATTTAGCACAAAGCGATACCCACATTTTTGATAGCGGTCAAACTTATGAGCAACAATGCGATATTAGTAGATTATAAAGAAAGCACTGAGTCCTATCGTCAATTGATCGACTCAACTGGTGAAGACTTGAGTCGTCCTGGTCTACAAGATACGCCTATTCGTGCGGCAAAGGCTTTTGCGCATCTGACGCAAGGCTATCATCAAAGCCTTGACGAAGTGGTTAACGGCGCGGTGTTTCCATCGACCAATCGCGAGCTGGTACTGGTACAAAATATCGAGTTTTATTCACTATGTGAGCATCATATGTTGCCCTTTCATGGCGTGGCTCACATCGGCTACCTGCCAAATGGTCAAGTCTTAGGGTTATCGAAATTTGCGCGTATCGTCGATATGTTCGCGCGCCGCCTGCAAATTCAAGAGAACCTAAGCGAGCAGATCGCGCAGACCATTATGGATGTGACGGGTTGCCGCGGCGTAGCAGTTGTCATGGACGCCTCACACATGTGCATGATGATGCGCGGAGTTAGCAAGCAGCACTCGACTACGCGAAGCACGGCGATGCTTGGCGAGTATAAGCACGATAATCAGGCACGTAACGAGTTTTTGGACGCCGTACCTAAGCGCCGACCAGCCTTCTAGCTCTTATTTTTTCTAGCTCTCATTAATATAGCAATGCAAAAAGCCCACTATTTGAGCAAATAGTGGGCTTTTTTGTGGTTAATGTTTAGATGGTGGTTAATGTTTAGATGGTGGTTAATATTTAGATGTAAGTAATATAAACCTTATGCAACAGGCTTGACATCGTCAATCCACGCGCCATAGCCTTCCTCTTCCATCTTCGCAAGCGGTACAAAGCGCATTGCGGCAGAATTCATGCAGTAGCGCATGCCCGTCGGTGCTGGGCCATCATTAAACACATGACCTAAATGCGAGTCAGCATAGCGGCTACGTATCTCGGTACGCGTTGAGAAAAAACCCTTGTCTTCTTTTTCAACGACTAAGTTAGGGTTGAGTGGACGCGTAAAACTTGGCCAGCCTGTGCCAGACTTATATTGATCGCGTGAAGAATACAGAGGCTCGCCCGATATCACATCGACATACAGACCAGGTTCTTTATTATCCCAATACTCATTGCTAAAGGCGCGCTCAGTACCGTCTTGCTGAGTGACTTTGTATTGCATAGGACTCAGTGACTTTTTGAGCTCATCTTGACTAGGCTTAGTAAAGGCTTGCGGATTAAAACCAACAGTATTTATGCTTTGTGATGTCATCTTAGAGGTCTCCGGATCGTCAGTCTGTGCGGCACTAGCATTCTGAATACTATTACTAGTAGGCTTGAATTGAGTAAAATCCAACTCATAATCCTTGCCATAAACACTTTCTATAAACTGATAACGACCAGAGTTAAAGGTATAAGCTTTATAGCGTAGCGGGTTTTTCTTATAATAGTCTTGATGATAGTCCTCAGCAGGATAAAAAGTGCTGGCAGGGACGATCTCGATCACGACTGGCTTTTGGTAGATACCAGAGGCTTGCAGTTGCTGCTTAGCCGCTTCAGCAATTTGTTTTTCTTGCTCGTTATTATAAAAAATAGCAGGACGATACTGGGTACCGCGATCAACAAATTGACCTTTATCATCAGTAGGATCAGCAATACGCCATAACGCTTGTACGATACCGTTATAGGTAATTTTAGTTGGATCATAATATACCTGAGCCGCCTCAGTGTGACCCGTACCGCCAGCTGATACTTGGCTGTAAGTTGGGTTGACCGTCTGACCGCCGCTATAACCTGATACCACTTCTACCACGCCAGGTATCTTTTCATACCCCGCCTCCACGCACCAAAAACATCCCCCAGCTACAGTTGCGACTGCCAAATTTGTATCGGTCGGCGCATAGGGGTTTTCGGCATTAG
This sequence comes from uncultured Psychrobacter sp., assembly GCA_947495055.1. GTDB lineage: Bacteria > Pseudomonadota > Gammaproteobacteria > Pseudomonadales > Moraxellaceae > Psychrobacter. The sequence goes on from CANLXO010000002.1 coordinate 23,078, forward strand.
GGTTTTTGACGGTTGTATTGCTCTCTGTAGACGCACAGCCTGTAATAAAAGCACTACCGGCTATAGCGATAGTCGCAATAAAACCTATTTTCGATTTATTATTCATTAGCATATCCTAAATATTAGGTATTAAATAAGGTGTTTGTCATTTTATAATACGCCTTACATATCACCGTAACATACCTATTTTGTTATAAATATTTAACGAGTTAAACTCACTCTGCAATTTAACTGAACAATAGTAGCTTATGATAGGTACCAAATGCTTAGGCTATTTGTAATATCGAATAAATTTGTATTAAAAAAGCACACTACCCTTTGAGTAATGTGCTTATTTGTAGCTGACTTGATAAATAAACCTAATTAAGCCACTTTGTCACTTTTAGCAGCGCGCTCATCACTAGTTGCCTTAATTTTAGACAGGATATCTTTGATGCCTGACGCTGGCATATAAGTGGGCACAGCATAAGTGTCACTGACTTCTTTGGCAGCCGCTTTGGCAATAGCATCAAAGTCACTCTCCTTCATACCTTTAACGGTAGGATCGATACCGACTGACTCAATCAAAGCGCGCACTTGCTCGATAAAGTAGCTCGCCAGCTCTTTATCCGTTTTACCCGCTTGCGTGCTCTCGATAATGCCGATTTTTCTAGCCAGTTTTGCCAGTCTTTTTTCGCTTGATTTACGATTTAGATCCAGCACGTATGGCAGTACGATCGCATTAGCGCGACCGTGAGGAATACTATAATGCGCGCCTAGCTGGTGAGCGATAGCGTGGACGTAGCCAAGGCCAGCCTTATTAAAGGCGATACCGCCGTAATGCGCGGCAATTCCCATCTCCTCTCTTGCCTTTAGATCGCCGCCATCATTATAGGCGATAGGCAAATAGTGCATGACCGCTTTGGTCGCAGAAGCGGCGTAGTAGTCGGTCTCAACGCTAGCATTGACACTCATCCACGCCTCTAATGCATGAGTTAAGACATCGATACCAGTATCAGCAGTGATATGCTTGGGCATGCCTTTCATAATCACAGGATCGATAGCAGCGGCTCGAGGTATCATTCTAGGGTCGATTGATAGCGCTTTTTGATGCGTTTCATTGTCTGACACAACCGCGCCAAGAGTGGCTTCTGAACCAGTACCAGCAGTCGTTGGAATACAGTACAGCGGCATACAGGACTTGCGCGCTTTTAAGATACCGATAAGCTTTTGCGGCTTGCAGTTATTGCCTTGTGACATAGCGATCATCTTTGCCGCGTCAATGACTGAGCCGCCACCAATGGCCAAAATAGAGTCACAATTGTTATTTATAGACTCACTCAAGCCCTCTTCGACCACAGCAAAAGTAGGGTCTGGGGTGATACCATCATAAACATGGTAGTTGATATTATGCTTGTCCAGATAATCGGTGACTTTTGACGGTACGCCAAGTTTGTTTAGTACCTCATCAGTGACGATCAATACGTTAGTGCTGCCTTCGTTGATAATCATGTCGCACAGCTCAAAGCAAGCCTCTTCACCGACATACAATAGCGGTCTTGGAACAGGAATTAAGTGCGAGACAACTTTTAAAACTTTAGCGCGCGTTTTAGCAACCGCTAGGTAACTTACGTGTTGCAAGCTGTCATTGTTCATCAAAGTGGAGATAACAGGAAGTTTACTTTTGCTCATAAAGAAGTCCTTTTCAGTGAAAATGTAGGGATTTAACGTATTTTTGGTGATACAAAAGAGATTGAATAATTCATAACTGGGCACTACTGATTCAAAAATAAGTACGTCACGCTAGTATTGGTAGGCACTTGAAAAGATTTATAGCGTAAAATCAATTGTACCACTAGGATTTTGCGTGTGTGATGAATACTATGAACTGATGTGTTCTAACTGTTTTAGGAGTGCTATGGTTTATGCCATGCTCGCTTGTAATAACTGTTTGGCATAAGGGTGCTGCGGCTGATTAAACATCTCTTCAGTTGCTCCTGACTCGATACATTTGCCGTCTTTGAGTACCATAATATGCTGACACAAAGCCCGTACAACCTTTAGATCATGACTGATAAATACATAGCTGATGTTAAGCTTGGCTTGAATCTCGCGCAGCAGTTTGACTACCGTCACCTGCGTCGTACTATCTAGTGCTGAGGTTGGCTCATCTAATATCAGCAGTTGCGGCTGCATAACGAGCGCCCGTGCCAGCGCTACTCGTTGACGTTGACCACCAGATAGCTCATGCGGATAACGATGGACAAATTCATTGGGTAGATGCACCGTCGCCAGACTGTCTATGACCGCTTGCTGGCGCGCCACTTTTGCTACCCCTTGTACTAGTAGCCCCTCTTCGATAATTTGCATAACGGTCATACGCGGGTTAATACTAGCAAAGGGGTCTTGAAACACCATTTGAATCTGTGCGCGAAACTCCCGTAGCTCGCTTTTGGACAGCTTGGTGATGTCTTGACCATCGATGTTAATTTGCCCGTCAACCTGTGCTTGATTACTCAATAGTCTACTCAGGGCAAGCGCCGTCGTCGTCTTACCGGAGCCTGACTCACCAACCACCCCCAAGGCCTCGCCCGCCTTCAAGGTCATATCTAGATCACTGACCGCAGCAAACCAGCGTTTGGTGCCACCGAATAGGCTTTTTTCTACAGGAAATTGCACACCTAATTGCTTAACCTCTAGTACATTGACATCACTGTCACGGCTCTTAGATAGACTAAGCGCTTGACCAAAGTCTTGTGCCATAAGGGTGCGCGTATAGTCCGCTTTTGGCTGAGCAAAGATATCTGAGGTTTTGCCCTGCTCTATCGTCTGACCCCGGCGCATAACGATAATCTCATCGCTATAGCGCTTAACTAGATTGAGATCATGGCTGATCAGTATCATCGCCATATTATGCTCAAGCTTTAAATCATTTAAGAGTGCTAATATCTCATGTTGCAAAGTGACATCAAGTGCTGTGGTTGGCTCATCGGCGATCAAAATATCTGGCTGCTGCGCCAGTGCCATCGCTATCATCACGCGTTGGCGCTGACCGCCTGAGAGCTCATGCGGATAGCGACTTAGTTTATCGGCAGGGTCTGTGATATTGACGTCGTTTAATAGTGCAATGCTACGCGCGCGCCACTCTTTCTTGGGTACACCAACCAAACGTAGCGATTCAGTGATTTGCTTAGCAACCGTATGAAGCGGATTGAGCGCCGTCATCGGCTCTTGAAATATCATACCGATACGCTGACCACGAATGTGCCTGAGGGACTGATTGCGCGACTTGCTATTGGCTATCGGCAAGCTATTGGCTTTTGGTTGGGAAGCCCTATCTGAAGCGTGAGCCAATTGCGCCTCACCGCTCACAACCAAGCTATTAGGTAATAATCCGAGTAGCGCAAGACTGGCAATAGATTTGCCTGAGCCTGACTCTCCGACGATCGCCAGCGTTTCGCCTTGACGCAGCTGATAGCTGAGCTTATCTACGAGCGCTATACCAGTATCCGTCACGATAGATAGATTATTGACCGTCAGCATAACTTTTGCACGCTTGTTGGTCTGATCGAGCACTGCGGACGGCTCTTTTTGAATAGGTGTCATCATATTATGAGCGCCTCGGATCGAACGCATCTCGTAGCGCCTCACCTATGAATATCAGTAGCGATAAGATAAAGGTTAAGCTAAAGAATCCTGATAAGGCAAGCCACGGCGCATCAAGATTGTTTTTACCCTGTACCATCAGCTCACCTAAGGACGGCGACCCTGGTGGCAGACCATAACCTAAAAAGTCTAAGGCGGTGAGCGCAATGATATTAGCCGTTAATATAAAAGGCAGCTGCGATAGACTGGACGCCAAAGCATTAGGTAAGATGTGTTTGAGCATAATCTGCGCATCAGATACACCAAGGTTACACGCGGCGCGTACATAATCAAAATTACGAGCGCGCAAAAACTCAGCGCGCACCAGACCCACCAGTCCCATCCAACCAAATAACAGCATGAGCGCGAACAATATAGTAATGCTAGGGCTAAACAAGCTGACTAAAATAATAATCATGAATAGCTGCGGCATCCCGCCCCAGACTTCCATAAATCGCTGACCTGCCAGATCCACCCAGCCGCCATAATAGCCTTGAATAGCGCCAACGATGATACCAATGAGCGCACCTGCTAGCGTTAACGCTAAGCCAAATAGGAGTGACACGCGCATGCCGTAAAGGATACGAGCCAATACATCGCGGCCTTGATCATCGGTGCCCAGCCAGTTTTGGCTATTGGGCGGCGCAGGATATGGCAGCCCCAGCTTGACGTTTGGCGTTTGATCGGCAAAGGCAATGGGCGGCATGAGAAGATAGCCTTTAGACTCTATCAACTCTTGTACCGCAGGATCTTTATAGTTAGCTTCGGTCTCAAATATCCCGCCAAAGGCCGTCTCGGGATAGGCTTTTAGCACAGGGACATAATAGTCACCATCGTAATTGACAAGTAAAGGCTTATCATTAGCAATCACATTGACCGCCATACAGATGACAAAAACAATCGTGAAAATAATGAGAGAGATAACGCCAAGACGGTTATGACGAAAACGATCCAGCCGCGCTTGCCAAACAGGGTTTAATCGGCGTTTTTTTGTTTGGGATAAAGGGGTCACAATAGAATGCTGGCTTGACATTAGCGACCCTCAAAATCAATGCGAGGGTCAATCAGATGATAACTGATATCACTGATAAGCTGTAATAGCAGACCAACTAAGGTAAAGATAAATAACGTTCCAAAAATGACAGGATAATCACGTTGCTGAATCGCCTCAAAGCCGAGCAAACCTAAGCCATCGAGCTTAAAGATAATCTCAATCAAAAAGTTGCCCGCAAAGAAAATACCGACGATGGCCGCTGGAATACCCGCAATGATGATCAGCATAGCGTTACGAAAGACGTGACCGTAGAGCACTTGGCGCTCGCCCAAACCTTTGGCGCGCGCGGTTAATACGTACTGCTTACCCAGCTCTTCTAAAAAGCTAAATTTGGTCAAATAAGTCAATCCAGCGAAGCCGCCTACTGTGCTAGCGAGCAGCGGGAGCGCTAAATGCCAAAAGTAATCTTTAATTTTGCCGAGTGTCGTTAATTGATCGAAGTTCTCAGAGGTCAGTCCTTGTAGTGGAAAAATATTCCAATAACTGCCCCCTGCAAAGAATACGAGCAAAATTACGGCAAATACAAATACCGGTATAGCATGTCCAATTGCAAGTAGCATCGCCGTTGCCTTGTCTACCGCTGAGCCATGATGCATCGCCTTATAAACACCAAGTGGAATAGCAATCATATAAATGAGTAGCGTACTCCAAAGCCCAAGTGAGATGGAAACAGGCAGCTTTTCGATAATTAAATCAGTTACGGTTTGACCTTTAAAGAACGATTCCCCAAAATCGAGCTGCGCGTAACTTTTAAGCATGAGCCAAAAGCGTTCTGGCGCGGACTTGTCAAAGCCGTATTGAGCATTAATCGCAGCGACCATGTCATCAGAGAGTCCGCGTGTGCCTTGATAGGTGCTATTGCTTCCTGAACTGCCAGCGCCCACGCCACCGTTTATGGCGCTATCTTTTGCGCCTTGTTCGATAAGTGCTAATTGCTGCTCGACAGGACCACCAGGGGCGGCTTGCACGATAACAAAATTAGCCAGCAAAATTAAGAATAGGGTCGGCACTATCAGCAGTAGCCTTTTTAAGATATAACGGCCCATAGTGACGATTTCCTAAGCACACAAAATAATCAAAGAATAAAAAGAGTAAACTGATTTAAAGGTTTAAAAATCGTTTTTAAGCTCGCGCAATGCTGCAAATACCGTTAAGGGTTTATCATCCTCTAGATGTCTTTTAGCACTGACCCCTGCGATGACACTTGGCTCATTCGCTCGCATAAACACATTGATAGCGCGCTCATGCTCTAAAGTGACAGGCAGCGTCGGTATGCCTTGTTCGCTCAGCTCCTCAGCTCGCGCCAAGGCTTTTATCATCGCTTCATTGTCAGGCTCTATGCTAAGACCAAAGCGCAAATTGTTGACCGTGTACTCGTGCGCCGGATACAGCAAAGTATCCGCAGGCAGCTCATTGAGACGTCTAAGGCTGTCATACAGCTCCTCTATAGTACCTGTGAATACGCGACCACAGCCACCACTAAACAGGGTATCTCCGCAAAACGCGTGTTTCTGCCCATCGATATCTAAGATGTAGGCGATATGCGTTTCGGTGTGTCCGGGTATATCCCATATCTGCGCCGAATGACCCCAAGCGCTGACCGAGCTGCCGTCTTTGACCGTTTGATCTTCTTCAACGCCATGCTCACTATGGGCGACGATATGAGTCATCGGAAAATGCTCTTGTAACTCCATAACCCCGCCGACATGATCATAATGATGATGGGTCGTCCAGATTGAGGTCATCTCTAAATCATGCGCTTTCATGTAGTCGGCAACGGGTGCTGACTGACCCGGGTCGATAACTATCGCCTGTTTATTATTCTTATTGATCAGCGTCCAGATATAGTTATCAGTAAAAGCTTTGATCGGATGGATTTGAATACTCATGGTAAATCCTTACTAGAGGTTATTTTCATTTATTGTCTTGATGCTAAGCGATAAAATTTGTACGTTGTGCAAAACTATCGACCCAGATATTCATTGACGCGGCGCTCGCCTTCTTTGTCTACCCACCAGTAGTCGATACCTACCGCATTGGTTGGCAAAGTAGCATGACGATACTGATCCCAATAAGCCACATTCGTCTCAGACTTACCATACAAGGGTACTAGATAATGGCCAGCGCGCAACAAGCGATCAAGTACTTGTGTGTACAAGATAATCTCATCGCGGCTTTTGGCAGCGATGAGGGACTCGACCACACTATCGATAGCAGCATTTTTGATACCGATAGTATTGTGGTTGCCAGGCTCGTCCGCCGCAGCGCTGCCCCAAAAGGCGGCTTGTTCAGCACCAGGCGATAGGCTCTGGGCGAAGACGTCGACGGTCATATCGTAATCATAGCTACGTGTGCGTTCAAAATACTGCGGGCCGTCAACTTGACGCAAGGTAGCCTCAAAACCCAAACGCTCAAGGTTACGGATATAAGGCAATAGCACTCGCCCCATGGTCTCACCTGTCATCAAGATCTCAATTTGCGCAAGTGTGCCATCAGGCTGATAAAGTCTCATATCATTGTAATAAAATCCGGCATCGAGCAATAACCGCCGAGCTTTTAATAACCCCTGGCGATTAAAGCCTTTGCCATCGCTCGTCTCTACTTGCCAATCCTCTAGCGCGCCTCGTCTGTGAATGGGTTCAAGCTTATCCAATAATGGCGCTAATACTTGCCTCTCTAGATCTGAAGGCGCGCCAGTCGCTGCCAGCTCTGAGCCATGATAAAAGCTTTGGAGGCGTTCATACTGATTATGGAACAGAGTCTTATTCATCCATTCAAAATCGTATGCCAAGCTTAGTGCTTGACGTACCCGAATGTCTTGAAACAAGGGACGACGCAGGTTCATAATCAGCCCCTGCATCGGTACGGGGTTTTGACTGGTGATCGATTCTTTTTTTATCATGCCTGCTTTTACGGCAGGGAAATTATAGCCCGTCGCCCAGTTTGAGGCTTTATTCTCGGGTCGAAAACGATATTGACCCGATTTAAACCCCTCAAAAGCAATCTCATCGCTTTGATAATAGACAAACTTAATCATATCAAAATTATAACGACCGCGATTGACCATAATATCGCGTCCCCAATAATTGGGGTCACGCACATAACTGACCGAGCGCCCAGCGTCGACGCGCCCAAGCTTGTAGGGGCCACTACCGATAAGTGGCGTCAGACTAATACTCTCAAAGTCCGCATCTACGGAGGATTTTTTAAAGACTGGAAATTGACCAACAGTGAGCAGTATCTCTTTGTTATCTGCATTATTAAAGACAAATTTAACTTGATGCTCATCAATGATTTGCACCTCTTTGATATCGCTCAAATAACTGCGAATATACATCGGCCCTTTAGTCAATATCGCATCATATGTGGCTTTGACGTCTATACTGGTTACAGGTGATCCCTCCCAAAAGTGCGCCTTTGGGTTAAGATGATAGATAATCCAGCTGGCATCATCGGGATCATAGGTGACCTTTGTCGCCAGCTGCGGATACATAGTGAAAGCTTCATTAAGTGAGCCGGTCATCAGGGTATCATACAGATAATCTGTACCGACCATCGCCACTCCAGTGGTCATCCATTTGTTGGCACTATTAAAGGTGCCACGCGCATCTAGGGATAGCGTACCGCCTGTTGGTGCATCAGGATTGGCATAGGGCATAAAAGGCGCGTCAATATACTCAGCAGTGCTGTTGTGACCGAGCGCTTGAGTCGTAATGGGCGCTGCAACGCTGCTTGGTATCCAGCAGATCACAGCGCCTATGGCGGAACTTAGCAAGGCATTTTGTAGGGTAGCTTTTTTTATCATAATAGAGACTAGAACAACTCAATCCATTCGGCAGCTTATCATCAGCTCATCAAAAACCATCATCAGTTTAGGCAAGCTGTAAAATTTAATCATAACAAACTTAGCTTTTTTAACCTAATGATTTGCAAGAGTGCTTGCGCACAGACAAACATTTTATAAACAGTCACAAAAAAACGCAGCCCATATTGAGCTACGTTTTTGTTAGTTACTTTTTATCCAATAACTGTACCAGCTTATCAAGCATACTTTTTTTCGAAGTCTTTCATAAAGTCCACCAATAGCTGTACCCACTCAAGTGGCACCGCATTGTAGATACTCGCGCGCATACCGCCGACGTCACGATGACCTTTTAGACTTAGCAACCCTGCCTGCTCTGACTCTTCTAAAAATACTTTATCCAAACTACTATCTGCTAGGGTAAACGGCACGTTCATGATAGAGCGATACTCAGGCTCAACGGGATTATGATAAAAGTCGCTGTCATCGATAGTCTGATATAGCAAATCGGCTTTTTGCTGATTGATCTTACCGATGGCTTCGACCCCGCCCTGCTCTTCTAACCAGTCAAAGACAAGACCCGCTAAGTACCACGAGTAGGTCGCTGGCGTGTTCGACATCGATTCTTTGTCGGCTTGATGACCATAATTGAGCAGCATAGGGCACCACTCGCTGGCTTGATCTAATAGATCATCACGAATAACGACGATGAGCAAACCTGCAGGACCGATGTTCTTTTGCGCGCCTGCATAAATCATCCCGTATTCGGACACATCAATCGGCTGCGACAAGATGCATGAAGACATATCAACGACGAGTGGCGCCTCAACTTGCGGCGGCTCAAAGATTTGCAACCCGTGAATGGTCTCATTGGCGCAGTAGTGAAAATAAGCAGCATTATCACTCAGCTGCCACTCGCTCATAGCAGGCACAGTAGTAAAATTACCTTCTTTGCCTGTGGCAACTTGATTGATACCACCCAGACCGAGCGCCTCGTAACGCTTGGCCTCTTTTATCGCTTTGCCTGACCACGCGCCTGTCGTTAGATAATCTGCTGGACCGCCATTTAACAGATTCAGTGGAATCGCTGAAAACTGTAAGCTGGCGCCGCCTTGCAAAAACAGCACTTTATAATTATCAGGAATAGCCATCAAGGAGCGTAATTTAGTCTCAGCTTTTTGGGCAATGGCCATATAGTCTTTGCTACGGTGGCTCATCTCCATGACTGAGACGCCGCGACCTTGCCAATCAAGCATTTCGCTTTGCGCACGTGCTAAGACTTCGGTCGGTATAGCCGCAGGACCTGCACAAAAATTAGGCAGACGATGCGGCGCTGAGGTATCAGATGCTGAAGTTGTATTGGTAGACGCATTGTTTGAAGACATATTATTTAAAGACATAGCCACTATCCTAAATAGGAAGATATAAAAGGGAGTATTTTATCTGAGTTTTTATAAAAAAGGATAATTGTAAATGATATTGCAGAATTATCAGCTAGATATCTGCTGCCAGAGCTCGCGCTTAAGCATACTATCTGTAAGCATTGCACTTAGCGTTGGTACCTGAGCTAGCTTAGGATGCGTCAAACCCTCAGGTAGTTCGGTCAATGCAGCAACTTGTATCTCCTCGCTCCTACCAATCCTAAAGATATAACCTGCCAAACTGGCATTGGCAAGCTCAGCGGTATCCATGCCAGCACAGATAGGAAAAGAGGTGGTTTCGCAGTTCAATGATAAAGCCTGAACGATATTTTGCCACAGTTTTTGAGCGTCGCTATCTAACGCTTGAATATCGACAATTAGCACCCAATTGCCAAAACGTGCGCCTTGCAAATCAAAGGGGGCTACTTTATCTTGCGTTGCAAAATCCTCTTTGTCATCACTATAAGAGTGGGGAGTCAAAGTTGTGACTTGATCTAAAAGTGGTGCTATGGCTGGGGCTACAGAGGATTCTACAGGATCGATACTATCAAAATGGTAATCCGCTTCGGCAATAGAGTTCGGTTTTATATCATCACCAGCAGCGCTTTGGTTTTCGCTAATATCAGCACCTGGCGTATCTTGCGCCGGCGCTTGTGAGTGACGACTTGACTCAAGGCTTGTATCTGAAGCACTATCTATGACAACTGGCGCTGATACCAGTATTTGTTCCTCAGCTATCCCTATATCATCGATGTTTAACGTCAAAGAATCAGGCTGTACCCATTGTCCGATACCCATCATCGCCAAAATCTGCCGCTGTTGCATCAGTCTTTGGGTAACTGATGATTGCGGTATAGGAGTTGGCGTTTGATGCTGCGTGTCTTGGATATCACTCATGGGTGACGACTATCCTACTTATCATTAAGGTATTAAAAAAGTTTAAAGGCAATTGAGATGAGTATAACGATATTATACTAGTATAAGTAAGTGCGAGGGCATTTATCAAATTTTAGGCAAAAAAAAGCGACTCCATCAGCACATCCTCGGCACACAATGAATCTATTACCGTTGCTACCTTCCGGTCCTGGCGGGGTTCATAGAACACTGTTGCGAGGCTACCAATGGAGCCACCAGTTGCAAATTATACTCACTTTTTGGCTTTTTACAACCCCTATCGTAAAACGCCCTTTATTATGAGCTTTAGAAAGTAGCAAATTACCTGACAAAATACTTATGATATTAAGCGTAGAATTTGTTATGTTAACTAAGCCTAATAAATACCTTTAATAAATAAGTCTCATTAATAATAATTATCAGTTTAAAACAAGGAAAATACGATGAAAACAACACTAATTAGTAAAACTATTATGGCTACCAGTAGCGCAGCACTGCTTACAGCGATGATGAGCCCTGCTCATGCTGAGCCGACCGGTTATGATCAAATTAGCTTTCAGACAGAGGTCAAAGAGGAGATTGCTAATGACGAAGTGCGCGCTAGTATGTATAAAAAAGCACAAGCAACTGATGCCAAAACCTTAGCAACGACGCTTAATACCTCTATTAACAGAGCCTTAGCGATCGCTAAACGCTACCCTACTGTAACGGTGAGTACCGGTCAGCAAAGTACTTATCCCCGTTATGATAAAAATGACAAAATCATTGGTTGGACAGGACAAGCAAATATCGATCTAAAAAGTACTGACTTCACCGCGACTAGCCAACTCATAGCAGACTTGCAAGAGACTTTGGTGATGAATAATCTAAACTTTGGTGTCTCTGAGATTAAAAAGGATGCACTTGAGCAAAAGCTAATGACTGACGCCTCGCGCGCCTTTCAGCAGCAGGCTAAAAACTTGACTCGTGCTTGGGATGCTCGCGGTTATCGCGTCATCACAGTTAATCTTAATACGGGTAATAATAACTTCCCGCGTCCTATGTATAGCTCAATGCGCGCGGCTGATGCGGAGTCCTCTATTCCCAGTCAGAATTTTGAATCTGGCAATAGCACTATCTCAGTCACCGCCAACGGTACAATTGAGCTAAACAAATAATCTTGATTTATAATGCTAAAAGGTCAGCATTACTAGTGCTGACCTTTTTTGTTCTAAATAAATTTTTAGCACTTTTGTTTGTAACTATTCTTATTTAGAGGCGGTACTATCACGGCGCATTTTTAGTCGTAGTTTTTGATGCCATGGCAAGTTTTGATAAGCCTGAAGCTGCTGCGCAACTCGCTTTTTATTTTGCAAGATAGCGGTATTTTGGATGACGTAGACGGTGCGACTAATCCGATTAACGACTTGTCCTGTACTATTTTGTATAATCGCTTGAATGGTATGCTCACCTGGATTGAGGTTGACTGTCGCAATCGATGCGGTAATTCCTTGCGATATTAGTTGATCGTCTACATAGATACTGATGCTGTCCCCAGTCTGTAGCGCTGGACTCAGTTGCAAATTGACAGTGATGATTTGTCCTGGGCGCTGGTAAGCACGCTCTTCACTAGGTTCGATCATAGCCAGTTGATAATTTATCGGCGCACGTGCTGTCATTGCTGAGTTAACAGGATTAGAACGGCTACTAGTCTGACTAGTATTAGATTGGCTACTACTATTATTAGTTGATTGATTAGCAGTTGATTGGTTTGTAGTTGAACGATTTGATTCGTTACCAGTACTGACGTTAGTGTCTATGACCTGTTTGCCAGCTTGCTGCTCATAGTTTTGCGGGCGATCGGTAAAAGTGACTTGACCGGTCTGCTCGTCAATGACTTTATAAATTGAGGCGGCATTGGCCAAAGGCGCATAAAGACTGGCTGACCCTATCATCAAACCTGCCAGCAGAGCTACTGCTCGATTATTCATTAGAGGTTTCATTTTAAAAGTTGGCATCATAGTAAGTTGACCTATTTTAATAATATCTAATGACGACTATTATGCTTTATTTTTAAATTTGATTCAGTAGTGGCTTTGATAATGTAATTTTTAGCAGAGACAATATCAAATTTATAGCAACAGTTTAACTACCAAACCATAAACCATAAAAAAACCAGCTAAGATTAACTTAACTGGTTATTTTGAAATTAAACCACTAAAAGCTCTAAGTGTTCACTAGCAGCTATAGTACAAGTCAAACTCGACAGGATGTACCGTGACGTTAACGCGCTGAACTTCTTCTTCTTTTAGTGCGATAAAGGCATCTAACATATCCTTGGTGAAGACATCACCCTTTAACAAGAACTCATGGTCATCACGCAGGGCTTGTAGGGCAACTTCTAAGCTCTCAGCTACCGTTGGGATTTGTGCTTCTTCTTCTGGTGGCAAGTCATACAAGTTTTTGTCAGCCGCTTCACCTGGATGCATCTTGTTCTGAATACCATCAAGACCCGCCATCAGTAGTGCGGCAAAGGCAAGGTATGGATTCGCTGTTGGATCAGGAAAACGTGCTTCGACGCGAACGGCTTTTGGACTGCTCACATGCGGAATACGAATAGACGCTGAGCGGTTCGAGGCAGAATAAGCCAACTTGATCGGTGCTTCGTAATGCGGTACTAGACGCTTATAGCTGTTGGTCGATGGATTAGTAATCGCATTCAATGCGCGTGCATGCTTGATGATACCACCAACAAAGAACAAAGCCGTCTCAGACAGACCAGCATACTCATCACCTGAGAAGGTGTTGACGCCATCTTTTGAGATTGACATGTGTACATGCATACCTGAACCATTATCACCAACGATAGGCTTTGGCATAAAGGTCGCGGTTTTACCAAACTGGTGTGCCACATTATGCACAACATATTTCAATTGCTGAACTTCATCAGCCTTACGTACCATGGTGTTGAACGCTACACCGATTTCAGACTGACAAGAGGCGACTTCATGATGATGAACTTCAACTGATCCTTCACCAACGATCTGCTCAATGCGTTCACACATTAGCGCACGCATATCATGTGAGCTGTCGATTGGTGGTACTGGAAAGTAGCCGCCTTTGACGCGTGGACGATGCGCCATATTTCCCCATTCGTAATCTTCGTTAGTTGACCAAGCCGCTTCTTCAGCTTTAATCTTATGGCTTACACCTGACATATCGACTGACCATTTAACATCGTCAAATACAAAGAATTCGGGCTCAGGACCAAAATAAGCCGTATCACCTATACCCGTTGACTTTAAGTACTCCTCAGCACGGCGAGCAATAGAGCGCGGATCACGATCATAGCCTTGTAGCGTCGATGGTTCGATGATGTCACAAGTGACAACAACGGTTACCGCATCAAAGAACGGGTCAAGAAAAGCGGTTTCTGGATCAGGACGCAATATCATATCAGAGGCTTCAATACCCTTCCAGCCAGCAATAGATGAGCCATCGAACATTTTGCCATCTTCCATGACTTCTTCGTCTACAGTCGACGCAGGAAAGCTAATATGCTGCTCTTTACCACGAGTATCAGTAAAGCGAAAATCAACCCATTTAGCATCAGTTGATTTGATAAGGTCTAATAATTTGTTCGACATAAACAGTCTCCGTTGAGGTTATCGTAGTATTACAATTTAAGTTTTATTTGCTCGTTACTAAGTACTTATTGCTAAGTACAAGCCGTATCTTAATAACTTACTAATAAGGCTATCTTAAAAAACTTTGTCTCGTTATCGGCGCTATTTTAGCAATATCTGCACAACATTGCTGAACTGATATTTACCTTCTGCGCACAAACTTTAAAATGATTGCCCAAATTGGCTATGTTAACGATCAAGTCATGATTGTTAACGTACTTGTGACAGTTACCGTACTCATGACGGTGTCTCATTTAAACAGGATGCAACGGCTGTGCCACTTTATATTATTTAACTTAAAAGTAGAGATAGATTTAATCGACAAAGTCAATATAGATAAGCTGCTCTGGCTTTATTAAGTACGTAGAGACTTAGCATAGTTTTACGATTGTCGCTTTAGTACTCTGAGAATCACGTGAGAACTAATAGGATCTTATGCACCAAATAAATGCGTAACTCGCACCAATTTTGATAGAACAGATAGCTTTGGTGCATTATATGCTGACACTTGATTCTAACTCAAACCTCAATGACATTAGGATGTATCGATTAGCGATAATAAATTGCTGCTCGTCCTGATGGCTTGATACCTGATAAAATAGTGGTAAGATATCTTGCATTGCATATTCTTTACCTCATAAAAGTAAAGTGACAATGTGCTGGTATGTTTAGCTTAAAATAGATTTTAGCGTCCTTAATGCAAGCTCATATGATTCAAGCATTCGTGACTTATATTTTAGTAATAAATGCTTTTGATACATAGACAAAAAAGAGAATACCATGATTTTGATGATCGACAATTACGACAGCTTTACGTACAACATCGTACAATACTTCGGTGAGCTTAAACAGGACATCACGGTATGGCGTAATGATCAGACGAGTATTGAGCAAATCAAGACGCTGACGCCAGATGTCATCGTCATTGGACCGGGCCCTTGTGACCCTGATCGTGCCGGTATCTCCTTAGAAGTTATTGAGACATTCAAAGGGGTCATACCTATATTAGGTATCTGCTTGGGTCATCAGGCGATTGGGCAGGCGTTTGGTGGTAAGGTAGTCAAAGCGGGTGAGGTGATGCACGGGCGTTTGTCTGCGGTTTATCACAATGATAAAGGCGTGTTTGCAGGTTTGCCTAATCCGTCTGAATTCACTCGCTACCACTCATTGGTCGTAGATAAGGCAAGCCTACCTGATTGTCTTGAGGTAACCGCTTGGACACAGAATACTGACGGTAGCATTGAGGAGATCATGGGTGTACGTCACAAAACTTTTGCTATTGAAGGCGTGCAATTTCACCCCGAGTCTATCTTGAGCCTTGCAGGCTATCAGCTTCTTAATAACTTCTTGATCACCCATAATTTAGAGGTGCTCAGCGTAGATGAATTGCCTGAAGTGAGCTGACCATTATTATTAAATAACTTTATTAATCATACCTTTACCTAAAAATATAATAAATAAGTGATTTTTTATGACCATAGATACCACTCAAAACACGTCAAACGTTAGTACCTCAAAAGTTAGTGCCTCTGCGCATAAAGACATTGCAAATCTCTCAGACGAGCAAGTACATAGCTTGCTCGTCAACGCTTTAGATCGCATCTTGCAACGTATCGATTTGACCTTTGATGAGATGCGTGAGGTTATGCTGATCATTATGCAAGGCAAATGTAGCGACGCTATGATGGGCGCTATATTGACGGGCCTACGTATGAAGGGCGAGTCTATTGACGAGATTACCGCAGCGGCCAGTGCCATGCGCGCACTCGCTGCTAATATCGAGCCTAAAGGTTGCGACTATTTAGTCGATATCGTCGGTACGGGCGGTGATGGCGCTAATCTATTCAATGTCTCTACTGCCTCAGCATTAGTTGCCGCCGCGGCTGGCGCGCAAGTCGCCAAGCACGGTAATCGCGGCGTCTCAACTAAGTCCGGTAGCTCAGACTTATTGGAACAAGCGGGTATCAGTTTAGCCCTTACTCCCGATCAGGCGCTAGAGTGTATTCAAAATGAGGGTATTGGGTTTTTGTTTGCGCCCAATCACCACAGTGCTATGCGTTATGCCAACCCGATACGCCGTGAGCTCAAAGCCCGCACTATCTTTAACATTTTGGGTCCTTTGACCAATCCAGCTGGCGTGCCTAATTTGGTGATTGGCGTGTTTACCGCGCAGCTGTGTGAACCTATCGCTAAAGTCATGAAAAATCTAGGGGCCAATCATGTGATGGTGGTCGGTGCCAAAGATGGCCTTGATGAAATTAGCCTTGCGACTTCTACTACCATCGCAGAACTCAAAGACGGCGAAATCACTGTCTATGAGCTAATGCCAGAGGATGCGGGGGTTGAGTCACAGACGCTCATTGGTCTCGATGTAGAGTCGCCTAAAGACAGTCTTGAGCTAATACGTGCTGCGCTCTCAGGAGAGGAGACTCATGACCGCGCGGTGCTCAAAGCCCGTGATATGATTGCGCTCAATGCAGGTGCTGCTATTTATACTGCGGGTCTGGCGAGCAACTACCCTAATGGCGTCAACCGTGCTCAGGCCGTTATCCAAAACGGTGATGCTCTTCGTAAGCTTGAATCTCTAGCGGCCTATACACAAAAGCTTGCAGCTGGTGCTTAGGGATATAGAGTAGTAAACTCTATATTAAATAACGCTTAAACCAAAATACTTGGAAATACCATGACGACAAGTACCGACACGCAAACTCATATACCCTCAGTGCTACAACGTATCATCAAAACCAAATACGATGAAGTTGCTGCTGCAAAAAAAGAGCAGCCCTTAGCCGTATTACAAGAGCAAGCCGCTAATGACAACCATCCGCGTCGCGGTTTTGCCAACGCCTTGCGAGAAGCTGCCATGAAAGACAAGGGTGTAGGGGTCATCGCTGAGATAAAAAAAGCCTCACCGTCCAAAGGCATCATTAATCATAACTTCTCCCCTGCTCTATTTGCCAAGCAATACGAGCAAGCGGGCGCCAGTTGTCTATCGGTACTTACCGATCGTGATTACTTTCAAGGCGATGACACTTTTCTTTTGCAGGCAAGTAATGAGTCTAGCCTACCTATATTGCGCAAAGACTTTATGATAGATGTTTATCAAATTTATCAGTCCTACTTGCTCGGCGCTGATTGTATTTTGCTGATTATGGCTTGTCTTAATGACGCACAAGTGTCAGAGCTACACGCTTTAAGTATAAAGCTGGGTATGGATGTTTTGATTGAAATACATACGCAAAACGAGCTTGAGAGAGCACTAACGCTACCGCGCTCGAACCATAATATCTATGGTATCAACAATCGTGATTTGAACACCTTTGAAGTTGATCTGCAAAACACGCTCAAACTAAAAAACCTCTTGCTAGACGCCTTATCAGTAGATACATCGGCTGGCGACAATCACACACAAAAACCCCTCATCGTGACCGAAAGCGGTATTCATAGCGTGGATGACATTCGCTTAATGCTTGACAATGATATTGAGCACTTTTTGATCGGTGAGCATTTTATGAAGACCGATCATCCCGGACAAGCCCTGCAATCGCTACTTGCTAGCATCCCTGCTGGCGCGTAAAGTAAGCAAACTAAATCCTTTTATTCACTCATCAACGATACAGCAATCATTATGGCAAATTCCCTATTTTCAAAAGAGATGCAAAACCAGCTTCAAGAGCTCAAAGGTCAATTAAGTAAAGGCCGTGATACTAACGCACCAGAGGGCGAAAATCAAAAGCCTACTGAGCCTGTGTCACTACCCACGCAAAAACAGGTCAAAAAAACCGTCAAGCAGTTAGATAGTGAGCATGTCGATGATGACAAAGTATTGTTTATGCAAGCGATGCATGGCGTTGAGCAACTAGAAGACAAAAACGTGCGCTCCCCTGTCAAAAGCAATAAAGGAGGCAAACCTGATGCAGCCACTCTATCCAAGCGCGCCGCCGCTCAAGGCAACGAGGATGGCGACTTGAGTACGGGTCTGTCCGATATGCAAGCGCTGCTCAATCCTGTGGCGAGCGAAGCCTATCTATCGTACAAGCAGCCTACCCTACAGAACAAAGTATTTACCCAACTCAAACAGGGTAAGCTGCGCTGGTATGATGCGGTAGACATCCATGGCTGCACGATCGAGGAAGCGCGCGCGGCGATGACCCAGCTGCTCGTTCAAGCGAAAAATAACAATGAGACGTCAGTCAAAATCGTCCACGGCAAAGGACAAGAAGCTATTTTAAAAACCTGCGTCAATGGCTGGTTACGTCAACTGCCAGAAGTGTTAGCATTTTGCTCAGCACCGTCAAAAGATGGTGGCAATGGCGCAGTGCTGGTACTACTCAAAAAGTCTAAAACTGACGGCGAGTAAATTGATAGGTTGTAAAAAAAGGACTGCTCTAAGCGGTCCTTTTTTATATTATGAGGTAAGGATTTAGCGAGGTTAAAGATAAGCTTATGAGTATAGAGACGATTGAAAATTTAGCAACACTACAAGCTCATATCGAGGCTTTGATTAATATTGAACCTAGATTTGCGCCTATGTATAGCGCCGTTGGTGTACCAAGCTTAAGACGTAATGATGGAGGCTTTGAGCAATTGATGCGCGCGATAGTCGGTCAGCAGCTATCGGTAGCAGCGGCTAGTAGTATCTGGCAGCGACTAGTAGATACTCAATTGACCACACCGCAAGCTATACTAGCAGCAGACGATGAATTACTGCGTGCCCAAGGACTGTCTCGACAAAAAATCCGTTATGTACGCTCTTTAGCTGAGCATGATATAGATTTTAAGACTTTAAAAACCTTGCCCGATGAAGATGTCATTAAAACCTTGACCACTGTGGTAGGCATTGGTCGCTGGACGGCCCAGATGTATTTACTATTCTCTCTAGGGCGCGCTGATGTGCTCGCTGTTGATGACTTGGCGATACGAGTGTCGGCGATGACGCCTCTAGAATTAGTAGAGCGACCAACGCCCAAACAGCTGCAAACACTGACTCAAGAATGGTCACCCTATCGCAGCGCTGCCAGCTTGCTGCTGTGGGCACATTATGGCTGGTTGCGTGATAAAACTGCGGTGCCTGTTTAAGTCGCTCCTAGCTGATAATTAGGTTTGCGCATTACCTTTGTACGAAAACAACTAAGGCTTATGCCAAGGCTGATTCCACATGGACAGTGTCGGTATTTTGTGCGCACGCTTAAATTTGCGTTTGGCTAGTTTAAATGCCGTCAGTTGCTTGTTTCTATGATGACTGGGTTTACTGTTAGATACGGTATTCAAGCTTTTATCCGTATCTGCTGAGCTGCTTACACTTAAATCAGTATCTACTGTTTTTTCATCAGGCAACTGGTTTGGTTCTTTACTATTCTTATCAGTATCTATAGCTTCAACAGTCTCGTCATCGTTGTTGCTTTCAAACTGTTGTTCTAGCTCTTCTTGATGCACGATTAACTGCTGAGTTGGTAGCGCGTGCTCGACCTTGTACTTTTTGACCAGATTTAGGATATCAACGAGCAAGATATCTTGCTTACCATAAAACTCGATAACGTCGACAGAGTTGACATAACTACGCAATTGAATAATGTAGCAGTCTTGACGTAGCTCTAAAATATTAGCTTGGTTCCATTCTTTGTTGGTCAATTCATGCTCATTCAAAAAGCTGTCTAAGTCTTTAACCATTTTGAATACGACATCGATATCGGCGTTGCGCTTAATATATAAATTATGCAAAAAGTGGAACATATCGCGTGAGGTAAAGTTCTCAATTTGCATCGATGAAAAATCGCCATTAGGCACAGTGACTACTGTGCGGTTCAACGTACGCACTCGCGATGAGCGAATGCCGATATCGATGACGGTGCCTTCTTGATCGCCAAATTTGCAATAATCGCCGATACGTACTGGCGAATCCGCCACCACTACCACACTACCAACGAGGTTCTCTATCGTCTTTTGTGCGCCAAGGGCTAGCGCCAAACCACCCACACCTAAAGCGGCGATACCTGTAGTTAGATCAAAACCTAAATTGCCAAAGATGACGATGACTGCAAATATCAGCAGCAGCGCTTTGACCACTTTGCGTAGCAGTCCTAAGATGGAGACGCGCTCTGTGTGATTCTTTCTATAGCTTAGATTGACCGCACGGGTAAAGATGGCATCGATAATACGTAATAGCAGCCACGTAACCGCAAGCCAAGAGGCGACCTCAGTGAAACGGTTAATCGGCTCACGAAGGGTCACTGAGACCCCTGCGTAAATCATGACCTCTGACAATATCATCGACATAATGACGATAGATAATGGCAGTATTACTTTGTCAGGCATTGGTAGCGGTATACCGCGCACGCGTGGATAGGCTAGTCTCAACAAATGATAAAGCACCCATACCACGATATAAGTCAGCAAAAAACTACCTATAATCAGTATGATTGCAGCGGCCAAATCTGCAAGCTGATAGCCAAATAATTGCTCATCTTCTAAAGACTCAAAACTATATTGTGATATAAGTGTCGGCTCAGTATCCTCTAACACCTCAGGTATCGAGCTTAGCGTATCTGCGGAGAACTGCCAGTATTGCTTGCCTTTGTCTGATACTACTCGCTCAAGCATCAGCGGTACGCTTTTATCATTAATATTGATTGTACCGACTTTTTCTTGGCTTGGTGGCAGCTGGTCTGTCAGATTGCCCTCGGGGACATTGCTGATCTGCAAGTCTGGTAAAAACCGGCCGCCGCTGTCTAACGCTTGTTTAAACTGGCGTACCATAGTCGTTGGATTATCAGATTTGGACAGATTGAGGTAATTGCTTGCCAGCAAAAAATCGTTTTGACTCAGTGCGCCAATAAACCCTTGTACCGTCAGCCGCGGCGTATCACGGCCAAAAGCATCTGGTATCGGGGCACGCGCCTCCTCTTGAGGCGTATCAACGCTGAGCATGCCACTGTCTGCAGCCCCCGCCGCAGTAGGCAACGCCAAAGTGAATAACATCGTTAGCGCTAATGCTATTGCAGCAAAGACTTTGTACATAGATGATAATGGGTGCGTCGCAGATTGAGAATGATGCTCAGTAGACAAAACAAACCTCTTGATACAGTAAATGATCGTAAAACGGATAAAGATGGAGACTAGTAAGTGATAAAGAGTCGATATGATAACAATTATTTATGACGCCAGTGCTTTTGATTGAGTAGTTTTTGGAGAATCATGTTTTTATACCTTACTTTATTCTGTTAGGTATAAACGTGCAAAATTATAAATTGGCTCTGTCTAAAGAACAAAACCCTTTAAGATGAAAGTTACTCATCTGATACTGAGAAGATATTAGGTCGTAGTGGTTTATATCTTGATCGTTATTGTTGATAATGATTCTGTCTTTACTTATTGGTTATTTTGACCGCCTTGCACCTTTTGATTTTTTGGGATTGATTATGACTGTAGCATCTGTAAGTTACCTTCGACTGAGTATTTTAAGTATATTTGGCGTTTTTGCCATGAATACGACTATAGCAGCTCCCTCTACCGTTGCACCTATCGATGAGATCGAATTACCGCAAGTGGAGCTTGATGAGATTGTAGTGACCGCTACGCGCACCCCGACTAGGATTAGCAATGTCATCGCTCAGACTCGCGTTGTCGATAGCGAAGAGCTACAGCGTTATCAAGGTCAAACGGCGCTTGAAGTACTTCAGCGTCAGCCAGGTATTAGTTATTACAGTAATGGCGGTATGGGTACGACCTCAAAAATTTATATGCGCGGTTATGAGGGCAAACAGATTTTGGTACTGATTGACGGCATTCGCTACAGCTCTTTGAGTGCTGGTAGTGCAACGCTCAGCCTATTACCTGCCGATCAAATCGATCGTATTGAAATCTTATACGGTGCCTCAGGCTCTAGTATATATGGCGCTGATGCTATGGGCGGGGTGATTCAAATATTCTCTAAAGGCAATAATGTAGATAAAAGCAGCTTGTCAGTTACCGCAGGTGTCGGCTCAAACGATCACTATACTTATGGTGCTACAGCGCAGTTTGCAAGCAATGCGGGTACCTCGTTAAGTGTCTCGGCCAGTCATAACGAAACCAATGGCTTCAATGCAAAGTTGCCTGGTGCTTTTGGCTTTAATAGTGATAATGACGGTTTTGAAAGTGATAATTTTAGTATTTCACTAAACCAACGTATTAACGATCAATGGCTTGCAGGGGCTAGTGCTTTATATAGCAATTCCACCACTGAATTTGATAACGGTGCTACTAGAGATGATTATACAGATCAAGAAAATGGAGCCGCTCAGGCTTTTGTTGATTGGCGATACTTGCCGGGCTCATCGTTAAAACTACAATATGGCCATTCTATTGATAATCTTGATAACAAGTTCGGTGATGTTTTTGATACCAAGCAAGATCAAATAAATCTAATTGGTCAGCATAAGCTATCTGTTGGACAAGCGACTTACGGTCTAGAGTATTTAGATCAAAGCTTAGACACCACAGCTTCTGGATATGATATCGATGGTCGTGATGTAACGAGTGCATTTTTAGGTTATGTATTAGCGAATAGTAAATATGACGTCCAAGCTAATTTGCGTTTTGATGATAACTCCCAATATGGTGATGAGACGACCTACAACTTGGGCGGAGCTTATCATATAAACCCAAATTTACGCGTTGGCGCCAGTTATGCCAAAGGTTTTCGGGCGCCTGACTTTAATGACCTCTACTCACCGTTTGGTGGTAACCCTGATCTAAAAGCTGAAACCAGTGATAACTATGAGGCTTTTGTTGAATACGATACATTATTGCAATCGACACGGTTAACAGGGTATCGCAACAAGGTTGATGATTTAATTGTCTCTTTTGCACCTGATTATACTTCAAACAACATAAATGAAGCTGATATTGAAGGGGTGACGTTAACTACAGATTGGACTATTAATAATTACCTGTTCGGCGGTAGCTATGATTATCAGCAAGCTAAAGACGATAGTGACTACGCTGGTAAGGTTGATTTTGGAGGAAACGCTATCAACTTCAATGGTAACTTTTTAGCCATTCGTCCTGAGCACAAAGCGCTTGTATATGTAGGCTATAGCTTGCCAAGCCTTGATGTGCGTGCAGAGTATGAGTATACCGATGACTACTACAGTAATGTTGAAAACTCAGATGCGCAGCGCGTAGACGGTTTTGGCTTACTTAATATTAGTGGCAACTATAAGCTGAACGATAGACTCACTATGACCGCACGCTTAAACAATGTCACCAACAAAAAGTATGTGACACTACCTGGGTTTAATACTGACGGCACTAATTTCTTTACCTCCTTAACCTATAACTGGTTCTAAATAAAAATTTCAACTTACCTATTTGAAGTTTTCGCTCAAACCAACGCAACTTACAAGTCAAAGGTTTTTCTTAAGTTATATAGGACAATGGGTGACAACAGCGCGCTCATCTATTACAATAACGACCTCCGAGAGGTGTTGCACCGCAGCTCAAACAAGCTGTGTTAGGCTCGGCAACGTAGTACAGACTTTATAACGTCTGTGCTATGTGCAAATAACGGCACCTGCGTTTTTATTCTTTTTATCTATTCACTGATAGGAGCATATTATGGACGCAGTGTCTAACACCCCATCTGCCCATACGATCGACCCCTCTTTTACTGACTACAAAGTCGCTGATATCAGCCTTGCTGATTATGGCCGCCGCGAGATCACTCTAGCTGAAGCTGAGATGCCAGCCCTAATGGGTTTACGTCGTCGCTACCAAGATGATCAACCGCTTAAAGGTGCCAAAATCGCCGGCTGTATTCACATGACCATTCAGACTGCCGTACTTATCGAGACGCTAACCGCGCTCGGCGCTGAGGTACGTTGGACGTCGTGTAACATCTTCTCAACTCAAGATCATGCTGCTGCGGCTATTGCTGCTGCTGGTATTCCTGTATTCGCTTGGAAAGGCGAGACCGACGAAGAGTACGAGTGGTGTTTGCGTCAGCAAGTCCATGTCGGCGGCGAAGAGACAGGTCAGCTGTGGGATGCCAACTTAATCTTAGATGATGGCGGCGATTTAACCGCATTGATTCATAATGATTACCCGCAAATGCTTGACGCTATGCATGGTATCTCTGAGGAGACTACCACAGGTGTGCATCGCTTGATTGAGATGTTAAACGCGGGCACGCTCAAAGTCCCTGCAATCAATGTTAATGACGCGGTGACTAAGTCTAAAAATGATAACAAATACGGCTGCCGTCATAGCTTAAATGACGCCATTAAGCGCGGTACTGATATGTTCCTAGCGGGTCGCCGTGCCCTCGTTATCGGTTATGGTGATGTCGGTAAGGGTTCAGCGCAAAGTCTGCGTCAAGAAGGGATGATTGTACGCGTCTCAGAAGTCGACCCTATCTGTGCTATGCAGGCATGCATGGATGGTTATGAAGTACTCTCTCCATATATCGATGGCGACAATACAGGCGGCGCTGATAGCATCAATACCCAGCTATTACAAGATACGGATATGATTGTCACTACGACGGGCAACTACCACGTCTGTGATAAGCATATGTTAGCAGCGCTCAAATCTGGCGCTGTGGTCTGTAATATTGGTCATTTCGATACCGAGATTGATACGCAGTTTATGCGTGACAACTGGCGCTGGAGTGAAGTCAAGCCACAAGTTCATCAAATCTTCCGCTCTGATGATCCTAACGACTATTTGATTTTGCTTGCTGAGGGTCGCCTAGTCAATCTAGGTAATGCCACCGGTCACCCATCGCGGGTAATGGATGGCTCATTTGCTAACCAAGTACTCGCGCAAATGTATCTGTTCGATGAAAAGTTCGCTGAGCTACCAGTTGATGAGCGCTTTGATAACTTATATGTCAAAGTACTGCCAAAGAAGCTGGACGAAGAAGTCGCCGCTGCTATGGTCGCAGGCTTCAATGGTACGTTGACTAAGCTGACAGATAAGCAAGCTGAGTACTTAGGCGTGCCAGTAGAAGGTCCGTTTAAGCCTGACGCTTACAAATACTAAGAGGAGCTAATAGTGAGTAAGCCTGCTTTTTCCTTTGAGTTCTTCCCTGCCAAAACTGAGCTGGGACATGAAAAGCTACTTAGTACCTATGATGAGCTAAACAAATTGTCACCGAGCTATTTTTCGGTGACATATGGCGCGGGCGGCTCTACCCGTAGTCGCACTTTAGACATCGTACAAGCGCTATGCGCGCGCGGCGATACTGATATTGCTCCGCACATGTCTTGTATTGGCGATGACAAAATTGAGATTGCAGAGTTGCTCGATCACTACAAAAGCTTGGGGATTAATCGCCTAGTTGCGCTTCGTGGCGATCTGCCCTCAGGTCAGGTCGGTATGGGCGAGCTGCCTTTTGCACTGGACTTAGTCAAGTTCATCCGTGAGTACTCAGGTGATCACTTCCGTATTGAGGTGGCCGCTTATCCTGAGATGCACCCACAGGCGCGCAGCTTTGACTTTGATGTTGACAACTTGGTCAAAAAGTACCAAGCAGGTGCCGATGCTTCGATTACGCAATTCTTTTATAACGCCGATAGCTATTTGTATTTGCGTGATACGTTAGAGAAGCGCGGTATTGATACTAATGCTCAACCCTTGGTCGCCGGTATTATGCCGATTACCAACTCTAGCAATTTGATTCGCTTTGCTGATAGCTGCGGCGCTGATATTCCGCGCTATGTCCGTAAGCAGCTTGCGGACTTTGGTGATGATCGCAAAGCGATTCGTGAGTTTGGCTATGATGTGGTTCATCGTCTTTGTGAGCGTTTGATCTTAGAGGGCGTACCTGCCATGCATTTTTATAGCATGAACAAGGTTGAGCCAAACAAGCGCTTGGTTGAGTCATTGGGCCTTGTGACATCTGCCACTGCCTAATTAAGTATTACTCTTATTTTATTATTGAACTGGTACTCTCATGAGTGCCAGTTTTTTGTTCTTAGACACGTTTATTATTTATCAACATTTAAATAAAAGACGTTCCACCTAGTAGCTGCAACAAATAGTAGCTGTAACAAAATTCGACTGATGGGTTGTCTGCTGGCTTTACTCATTTGAGCTATATTCTGCTACTATCACAATAGTCATTTATGTAATAAGGATAGCCCATAGTGCGACGTTTTTTTTATGCCGTAAATTATGAAGATGATGATCATAACAAGCTTAGCGATTTATCTATGGGCCAAAGCTTGGTACTTACCGAGAGCATCACTCATCATTGGTGCAAAGTTTTGCGCGCTAGTGTCGGCGAAAAAGGCGTTGTTTTCGATGGTTTCGGCGGTGAGTATGAAGTAGAGCTGTCAGCTATTAGCAAAAAGCAAGCTACAGCAACTTTGTTATCTCATAGGCCAACAGATCGCACTGCTGATATAATTAGCAAAGTTGCACTGGTCATGAGTCGCGGCGATCGTATGGACTATGCGATTCAAAAAGCGACTGAACTTGGCGTCACTGCGGTTCAATTGCTAAGTAGTCATCATGGCGAGGTCACGCTCAAACCTGCACAAGTGGACAAAAAGTTGGCGCATTGGCAACAAATCGCTATCGCAGCTTGCGAACAATGCGGTCTTAATCGCCCTCCTTTGATACTTGCACCTATGACTATTAATGATTGGCTCACCCAATCGCTTGGTACCCACTCATCCCTTGAGACTAGTGTTCGCACAATGGTAAGCCCTACTGTCTCTGCGCTTAGTCAAGATCCATATTATCATATCCTAAATCGTCCAGCTGATATCAGCTTGCAATTAAGCGTGCCAGCTGCAGGTCAGCCTACCACGCCCACGACGCTTTCAAACGTTCTTGTGCAAGAGCGAGCCTATATAGAATTATTAATAGGGCCTGAAGGCGGCCTAAGTCCAAATGAGATATCACAAGCGAGCGATGCAGGTTTCTATTCTTGGCAAATAGGGTGTCGTATACTACGTACTGAAACAGCGCCTGTCGTCGCTTTGGCAACGCTACAAGCAATGAGACAGAGCCTGATTGATCTATAACCTAACTTGCCATTCATTTGATATATAAAAGTAATAATACAATAACCTTATATTCATTTTTTGATATATAATTGATTTATTAAACTTATCATTACTATTATTATTAGTTATACTAACTACAGTTTTATGCATTTGTCGTCTTTATTTATTTGGGCACCTCATGGATCCTTTCGTACCACTATCCTCTTCAGACAAACAACAATTGCTCTTGCAGTCTTATGAGCAATTTGACGAAGCAGTATCTATTTTAGATGCAGATCTTCGCTATTTATCCGTCAATTCGGCTTATGAGAAGATGATGGGCTACGCTGAAAAGCTCCTGATTGGTCGTCCTTTAGGTATTTATACGTCAAATTTTTTGAGTGACGAAGAACGAGAATTACTCAGTAGCATACGTAAACGCCTAAAGAGAAAAGGGTTTTATGAAAATGAATTTTCTATGCCCAACCGTTTTGATGACATAATTGAGTGTCATATCACCTACCGCAGAGTCTGTGTTGGAGAGACGGTCTACTACATAGGAATTATTCGAAATATACTGCCTATAGTCACCCAAAAAAATCACGTTACTCACCTGCTTAATTACAATCAATTGACCAATCTTCCCAATCGCAAAGTGTTTTTGAGTGAAACTAGTGAACTGCTCATAGATAGCTATCAAGAGGTTGTTGTCGTACGTATCAATATTGACCGCTACCGAATGCTGGCTAACACATTAGGCCCTAGCGGTATAGACACGCTAATCAAAGATTTTGTGACTCGAGTTGAGGCGCTTGAGCTGAAAAACCTCTATATTTTTTCACATTTTGGCGGGGATGATTTTGCGCTTTTATTTGAGTATGCTGATGCTCAAATGGTACGTAATGAGCTTGATATCTTGATGCAAATGTGTGAGCGCCCTTTTGTCATCGCTGATGATAACGACAAAAAAGTTTCTATCTATTGTCATATCTCAGTTGGAGTTAGTTATTTTCCAGAGCATGGTCATCAGCTTAATGATCTGCTTATTAAGGCTGAAAAGGCGCTACAGTATACCAAACAAAACGGCGGCGATGATATTAGCTGGTACGACTGCACGATCAATAATGCCACTGCCGATAGCTTACAGCTTGAGTCTGAGCTGCGCTTAGCTATCGAGAATAGCGAGCTTGTGCCTTTTTATCAGCCCAAAGTTGATCTAAACACAGGGTTTATTATCGGTTTTGAGGCACTAGTACGCTGGCAACATCCAGTACGCGGGTTACTCAAACCTTTTGAATTTATGGACGCTATTGTCACCTACAAGCTATCGTTTGAGCTGTTTTGTCAGATGATGACCCAAATTACAAAACAGCTCTCCAAATGGCGAAAACTGGGTTTCTCCCATCACGTTAGTGTCAACGCAGACGTAGCCGAGTTCGCTCATCCTTATTTTTTTTCGACGATAAGTCGGCTTATTACTGATAACGATATCGAGCCTAATCAGCTCCATATCGAGATGACTGAATCGTCCTTGATACAGCGTCACGCTAACGTACAAAGCCAGCTTAAAGCCCTCAAAAACATAGGTGTCTGCTTGGCGCTTGATGACTTTGGTACCGGTTACGCTTCTTTGAGTTACTTACAAGAATATCCTTTTGATTTTCTTAAAATAGACAAGTGCTTCGTTGGCAAGATAGATACGGATACCACGCAGCGCGCAATCGTCAAAGCGATCTTGGACTTGAGCTTGGCACTAGATATGCAAGTTATCGCAGAAGGGGTTGAGACCCAAAGCCAGCGCGATTTATTAGCAAAAATGGGCTGCAAATACGCTCAAGGCTACTGGTTTGGCAAGGCGGTATCAGCGAGTATGGCAACCAAAATACTCACCCATCAACGCCTTGGAAGATAACGTCACAGCTGCAGTACTATGACGCTTGTAGTCACAGTCTGGACTCCTTTTTTCTTTTTATAGCCGCCAGTCACTCTTTAGTTTGGCTTAAATTGTTGATGCAAGATAGGTTGATGACTTATGAGTCTTATGACCAAACTTGTATAATTCTCTCTGAGCGCCTATCTTTTAGATCAAGCCTATCAATACTGTAGTTATATCTAAGCCTAGTCGATATCTTGGATTTAGAATGTCCACTTATGGTTCTGGCAGACAAGTATTCATTGTCTATATATACATAGCTACCTAAGTATGCTCTTTTACTGCCCGTCACATCTAAACAAAGGACACAATATATGCAATACAAAGCGCCCCTACGTGATATGAAATTTGTCATGCATGAGCTTTTAGACAGTACCGCTCATTATCAAAAGCTTGGTGAGTACGCCCATATCGAAGCAGATATAGTAGATAGCTATCTAGAAACGGCTGCAAGCTTTGCTGAAAACGAGTTGTCACCTCTTAACCAAAGCGGTGATGCTGAAGGCTGTCATTTTGAAGATGGTCAAGTCACCACGCCAAAAGGTTTTAAAGAAGCTTACAAGCAGTATTGTGAGCTTGGCTTCACCTCTTTGACTGCAGAAGAAGAGTTTGGCGGTCAAAACATGCCTATGTCATTAAATTCAGCGATTTCTGAGTTTATGGGTACGGCTAACTGGTCATTTGGTATGTATCCTGGGTTATCTGAGGGCTGCGTAGCAACGCTTGAGCATCATGGTACCGACGCGCAAAAGAGTAAATATTTGCCAAAATTAGTATCGGGCGAATGGACAGGCGTTATGTGTTTGACTGAGCCTCAGTGCGGCTCAGATCTCAACTTAGTACGCACCAAAGCTGAGCCTAACGATGATGGTAGCTACAATATCAAAGGTAGCAAGATTTGGATCTCAGCCGGTGAGCATGATATGTCTGAGAATATCGTCCATATCGTTCTAGCCCGCCTGCCAAATGCTCCAGAGGGTACCAAAGGTTTATCATTGTTTGTGGTGTCCAAATTTATGGTCAATGATGATCAAAGCTTGGGCGAGCGCAACGCGGTCTCTTGTGGTTCGATTGAACACAAAATGGGTATCAAAGCTTCAGCGACTTGCGTGATGAACTATGATGGCGCTACTGGTTGGTTGATTGGTGAAGAAAACCGTGGTCTAAACGCGATGTTTACCTTTATGAACGTTGCCCGTATCGGTACGGCGATCCAAGGCGTCACCGCCGCGCAGTTTGCTTTCCAAGGCGGCTTAGCCTTTGCAACTGATCGCTTGGCGTTTCGCTCATTAAGCGGTGCCAAAGCGCCTGAAAAACCTGCTGACCCTATCATTGTCCATCCAGCGGTTCGTGACATGATTCTGACGACCAAAGCCTTTGCAGAAGGTGGTCGTGCGCTCATCGGTTATATGTCTCAGTTCGCGGACATCGTAGCCAAAGGCGAAGGCGAAGAACAAGACTACGCTAACCAAATGCTGTCATTACTGACTCCTATCGGCAAAGCCTTCTTGACCGAGACAGGTCTAGAGGCGGCAGGTCATGGCGTACAAGTCATGGGCGGTAGTGGATTTTGTACTGAATATGGTCTTGAGCAAAACGTACGTGACTCTACGATCTCTACGATCTATGAAGGGACGACGCAGATTCAGTCGCTTGATTTGATTGGCCGTAAAGTACTTGCTTCAAAGGGTAAGCTGCTGGCGAACTTTATCAAAGTGATTCAAGATTTTTGTGACGCCCACAAAGACAATGCTGATATGACGCAGTTCATTAAGCCACTTGAGCAACACATCGCACAGTGGAGCGAGCTGACGACTGAGATTGGCAAACAAGCAGAACAGAACCCTGAAGCCGTTGGCGCAGCAGCTGTAGATTACATGTACTTTAGCGGTTATGTGACTCAGGCCTATCTATGGGCACGTATGGCGCTTATCGGTCTCAATGAGATCGCAAATGGCAATAGTGAAAAAGCGTTCTATGATGCCAAAGTCAAAACTGCTCAGTTCTACTTCACCAAATTATTACCGCGTACTGCAACTTACGCTCAGCGTATCGCTACCGGTAGCGAGCCATACATGAGTATGGATGTTGAGCAGTTCTCGTTTTAATTAATACAAAGGGATTAACTCAAAATCTTGAATAATAGTCTTATGATCGGCAATCTACAGGGGTAGGTTGCCGATTTTTTATGTCTGTTATTTATTACATAAAACTCTGATATATACTCCATATGGATGGTATTCGGAGTATAATACTGATATTCAGTAGCATTGAGCTTAGGAGAATCTGATGGCAAGCAAGACCACACCCCCTATCCGCGCCAAAGCAGGCGAGACAGAAAAAGTCACTATCAATTTAGGTTATGTCGATCTGGGACAAGTTGACTTAATGGTACAAGAAGGCTTTTATTCTAATCGTACGGACTTTATTCGTACCGCGATACGTAATCAGCTCAGTACCCATGCAGACGTAGTACGCCAGACAGTCGCGCGCAAAACTTTGGAGCTAGGCCTACGTCATTACACTCGCGCAGATCTTGAAGCTGTGCAAAAGCGTAATGAGAAACTCGATATTCAAGTACTTGGCCTTGCAACCATCGCCGCTGATGTCACGCCTGAGCTGGCGGAGGCGACTATCGAGAGTATTACCGTACTTGGCGTACTACAAGCCAGCCCTGAGATCAAAGCAATACTTGCAGGCAAAATGGTCTAAACCCTTGTCTTTAGATACTTGCTCTTTAAACACCTAAGCTTCAAACACTTGTCTTTAAGTACTTGCTCTTCAAATCTCTAGACTGTGAACGCTTGTGCTAAATACTTATATAAACCAATAATCAATAACAGGACATAACTGATGAAGATACCAAAATTTAATACAGCGCCGCCGCACCTCAAAGAGGCTATGGCCCTGATAAAGTCAGGCCGACTAAAAGAAGCGACTGTTGCTATTCAAAATAATTTAAATAGTAATCGCCCTAGCAACTCTGTCAATACTCACACTGATGACAACAGTACAGCTATGAGGGACGTTACACCAAATGAGTCAACACCTAAAATTACTGCTTCAAATCCATCAGTGCCTAAAGACTTAGCCTCTAACACTCATTCAACTCAAAATGCTACACCTGAGACAAACGATACGACTAAAGCAAAAGATACCTTGTCTGAAAAACTGCAAAGCCTAACCGATAAAATGAAAGACTTTAAGATAGATTTGCCGTCAGCTTTAAACCTACCTGGTATGGGCGCAGGCGCGACTACGCATAGTGAGCCGCCTATTGCAGAAAATGCTAAGTTTATCAAAGGCGTGTTTACCTCATCACAGGGTAATCATAACTACCGTCTCTATATTCCCTCAAACTATGATGAAGCGTTGACGCAAGGCTCAAAATTACCGCTGGTCGTAATGCTGCATGGCTGTACGCAGTCACCAGAGGACTTTGCCACAGGTACACGTATGAACGAGTTGGCAGAGACGCATCAAAGCCTAGTTTTGTATCCGTCTCAGCCAGCGAGCGCCAACTTAAATCGCTGCTGGAATTGGTTCAATAAAAGCGATCAACAGCGTGATCAAGGTGAGCCTGCATGGCTGTCTGCGCTCACTGAATCCATTACTAAAGAGTACGCTGTTGACGCTGGCCGAGTATATGTGGCAGGACTATCCGCCGGCGCTGCTATGGCAGTGATTATGGCACAGACTTATCCTGAGCTATACGCTGCAGTTGGCGTACACTCGGGCCTAGCTTATCAGAGCGCAAGTAATATGCCCTCAGCTATGATGGCAATGCGTAAAGGCGCAGATGCAGCGATAACAGAATCCAATACCAGCACAAATTATGTGCCTATGATCGTATTTCATGGTGATCAAGATCATACGGTAAGCGTGCGCAACGGCGGGCAGGTCTTTGAGCAAGCAAAACAGCGCTTGCAAGCACAAAAGAGTAATCTACAAACCCAGCAGCAGCAAAAAAGCTCAGAGCAAGGCACTCGTAGTACGCAAATACAAATATGTGATGATAAAGGACTAAGCTTACTTGAGTATTGGAAAATACATGGCGCGTCTCATAGCTGGGCGGGTGGTAGTCATGCCGGCTCCTATACTGACCCCAATGGTCCTGATGCCTCAAAAGAGATGATGCGGTTTTTCTTAAACCACACAAATAAAAGTTACTTTAAATAAGCGGCTCTCAGATACGTTCTAACATAGCCGCTTTATCTCAGCTCGTTTATACTTATGATAACTGCACTCATTTATCAAGATTTAGACATCTCGTTATTCTAAGCAATACAAGAGCTATCGATAACTTTTGGTGCACACACGATTCACGAAGAGATACACAATTTAATAGGTTAATTTGCTAAACTTTATCTATTGATTGTTAAAGTGAAGTCAACAACATACTGGCGCGCTTTATCCTCATTATCATTTACCCATACCACTCAAAGGAATGTTTATGTCTGTTTATAATGCCCCGCTTAACGATATGCGCTTCATCCTAACGGATGTATTCAAAGCCCATGAATTTTGGCAAAGTAACGACAGTTTAGCTCATGTTGACATGGAAACGGTCGATATGATTTTAGAAGAGATGGCAAAATTGTCCAAAAACGTCCTACTACCGATCAACCGTAGTGGCGATGAAGAAGGCGCGACTTTTGAAGGCGATGGCGTGGTCACGACTCCTTCAGGCTTTAAGGATGCTTATAGCCAATATGCTGAATCAGGTTGGGTTGGGTTGAGCGGTAATCCTGAGTACGGCGGTCAAGGCTTTCCAAAGATGGTCACTATGCTGACCGAAGAGATGATCTTTACTGCAAATCAATCTTTTGCCCTCTACCCCAACCTTACTGTTGGCGCAACCCTTTGCTTAAATGCGGCGGCGTCTGATGAGCTTAAAGAGACTTATCTTGAGAAGATGTATGCCGGTGAGTGGTCAGGCACGATGTGTCTAACTGAACCACACGCGGGTACTGACTTGGGTATTATTAAGACCAAAGCGGTACCTAATGATGACGGTAGCTATAGTATTTCAGGTACCAAAATCTTTATCACTGGTGGTGAGCACGACTTAACAGACAATATTATCCATCTAGTACTCGCCAAAACGCCAAACGCCCCTGAAGGTTCTAAAGGTATCTCGTTGTTCGTTGTGCCTAAGTTTTTGGTCAACGAAGATGGTAGCTTAGGCGCGCGCAATACATTAGCAGTTGGCTCTATCGAGCACAAAATGGGTATCAAGGCCTCAGCGACTTGTGTTATGAATTTTGATAGCGCTAAAGGCTGGATGGTTGGTGCTGAAAATACAGGCCTATCCTCAATGTTCATTATGATGAACTATGAGCGTGTAACCATGGGTCTGCAAGGTTTGGGCGGCTCTGAGCTTGCTTATCAAAACGCAGCTATTTATGCCAATGACCGTGGTCAAGGTCGTAGTGATACGCAACTGCAAAGCCCTGAAAAGCCTGCTGATGCCATCATTCATCATGCCGACGTGCGCCGTATGCTATTGAATGCAAAAGCTAACTCTGAAGCCTCACGCTGTTTTGCGATGTATGTCGCCAAAAACTTAGATGCTGAAAAGTTCAGTACTGACCCTGAGGTTGCAAAAGCGGCAGCTTCACGTGTTGCGCTATTGACCCCTGTCGCCAAGGCCTTTTTGACGGATAAAGCGCTTGAGGCAACTATTGATTGTCAGCAAGTCTTTGGTGGTCATGGTTATGTGCGCGAATGGGGTATGGAGCAGATCGTTCGTGATACTCGTATCGCTCAGATTTACGAAGGTACTAATGGTATTCAAGCGCTTGATCTATTAGGCCGTAAAGTTGCGCGCAATAACGGTAAATATATTACCCATTTCTTGGGTGAGATTCGTGACTTTGTCGGTAACATGCAAGCGGAGCAC
This sequence comes from uncultured Psychrobacter sp., assembly GCA_947495055.1. GTDB lineage: Bacteria > Pseudomonadota > Gammaproteobacteria > Pseudomonadales > Moraxellaceae > Psychrobacter. Next base: position 58,347 of record CANLXO010000002.1, read on the forward strand.
GCGGTTAAGCAAGCGACATTAGACGCCGCTGATAAAATTGAAGGTCTAACGCAAACCGTACTAGCCAACATTGGCGTACGCAAAAGTGAGATCAATGGCTGTGCGGTCGATTATATGCACGCCTTTGGTTACCTGTGTTACTCGTACATGTTCGCTATGATGGTTGAAGCTGCTGATGGGCGTGAAGGTGAGTTTTATACCAATAAAGCTAAGCTGGCTGATTATTTCGTTGGTCGCATTTTGCCGCGTATTGATGCTCATGCACAAATGGTCGAAGCAGGTAGTGATCCGATGATGAATTTTGATTTAGACTACTTCAATGTAGCAACGAGCTAGTCCGAGTCTTAGTCACAGTCACAGTCATAGGCAGAAAACTATACTACACAAAAGGACAGTTTTTATAACTGTCCTTTTTTGCCTCTAACTTTTTTTAAAAAATTATTTGCTAACAAAATAATGCAATTTAACTGCTAACTTCGCACTAAAATAGCTCTACTACAAACCGGAGCTTGCGCACTATAAATTTAAATTACTATAAATCCAAACTACTATAATTTTTAATAAAGGGTTCGATGTGCCTGAGATCAAACGCATTTTGCAACAGATTACCGCTTTAAGTGATGTACCTGAGCCATCCGTACTCAAGCGCTTAATCGATGAGCTGCGCGTGACGGATAAAGAGCCTGCGCTTGCTAATCAAAATATACAAGCGCTCATTGACATCTTAACGCTACATCCAGAATACGGCGACGGTCTGGCCAGTTTTGTACTCAAGCTGATTATTGAGTATCGTCAAATTGCGCTGTATACTGACACAGGCATCATGTCAGATCAGGGCTTTTTTAGTAGTTTTAGACGTTTGGTAGGTCATAGGTTTTTGCCTATATTGCCACAAGATGATTCTGTTGTTGAATTAGTGGGCTATCTATTTGATAAGCGTACTGATGAGCGCTGGCTTGCCAATATCGATCGCGACAAGTGGGACAAACTAGTCGAGCTGCTCAAAGTTAAAGACAATCATCTCAACCTTGTCGCAACAGTAAAGAATAGTATTCTCAATGCTATTATCATCTTATCCTACCGCGTCAGTGGCATTGGTCTTCATCCTGACCTGATGGAGGCGTATCCGCAGATTTTGAATTATTCGGCGTCCTTTGTCGCGCAAAACCAAGAAGCGGTATTATTTGTCAATCAGTACCGTCAAGCTCATGAGCTAGATACTTTAACTGATATCATTCCTGAACAAGCGGTCGATCCTGCGCCGCTGCTCGTCATGCTAGAGCAATGCGAGGATATAGTTGCGACCATACGCAAACGCATTTACAAGACGGGTATCTCCATTCGTTTGACCAATATGATGCTGCGCTTAGATCAAAGCTTGGAGCGTATACGTATATTAACTGAGCTTGTCACCAATGATCTTGAAAAACGTGACCGCGCTATTATTAACCTGATTCAGACTATTATTACTACGGCAAACCGCCGCTATAGTATCGGCTATTTAATCGACAATAATACCAAGCTACTCTCGCGAAAAGTCACCGAAAATGCCAGCCGCGTCGGTGAGCATTATATCAGCACTGATAAAGCGGGCTACCGTAAGATGTTTAAAAAGGCCTCTATCGGCGGCTTTATCATCGCTTTTATGGCGACACTGAAGATTTTGGCATATCACTTGGCTCTTGCGCCCATGGGACGCGCCTTTATCAATAGTATGATTTATGGATTGGGTTTTGTCTTTATTCACATCGTTCATGGGACGGTTGCGACCAAACAACCCGCGATGACGGCGGCGGCAATTGCTTCAACTATCTCGGACGGCTCTGGTAAAAAGTCACATCAGTTGACCAAATTATCAGAGCTAGTCGTTGATATTTTGCGCACTCAATTTGTAGCGATTATGGGTAACGTTATGCTTGCGATACCGGTGGCGCTTATCATCTCATTTGCCTGGTTGCAATATACAGGCGCACCTATGATAGATGCGATTAAAGCTGAGCACTTGCTTCATGACCTTGACCCCTTTCGCTCCCTTGCTCTACCTCACGCAGCCATTGCTGGGGTTTATCTGTTCTTATCAGGGCTTATTGCAGGCTACTACGATAATTTGGCGGTCTACAATAATATTGGCGCGCGTATCAAGCGTCATCGCGGTCTACAATATATAATGCCAAAGACTTGGCTAAACCGTTTAGGCGGTTTTGTAGAGGCCAACTTGGGCGCTATTATGGGCAACTTTATCTTTGGCGTATTCTTAGGTAGTACCGCCACTATCGGTTATCTATTTGGTTTGCCTTTAGATATTCGTCATATTGCCTTTGCCTCAGCGAACTTTGCCCATGGTATATTTAACGTTTCAGCCGACGACATCAGCTGGAGCGTTATATTATTATCTATACTCGGCGTGGCGCTTATCGGCATTGTTAACTTGATGGTGAGCTTTTCACTCGCGCTATTTGTCGCGCTACGCTCAAAAGAGGTGCGCTTTTTTGAATGGGGTCGCCTCACCAAACTTATCTTTGGTCATGTTATCAGTCACCCCTCAGACTTTTTTTGGCCACGGCAAAAGCCTATGAAATATGCGCGTATCGATAGTCAAGGTCATATGATATTTGAGGATATGTCAGGACAAAATGGCGGCAAGCCCTTACCGAGCAATTATGTGATCAGGCGCTTATCAGATGTCAAAATACTCCCCAAGTCTATAAAAGTCGCTAGTAAAGACAAGGCGGCGATGACTGATATCAAGTATGACGCTCAAGCACAAGAAGGGACAGACGCTAATACTAGTGAAGTATGGACTGCGCATACAACCAATATAAATACGTCTTCCAAAAAAATCGTCGATCTCGATGATGGCCTAGTCGATGAGGAATTAGGTAGCGTTCCTTATACTGATGACATTCAATATGACAAACAAACTAAAACGTTAAAAGGGGCGCAAAATGATGACAACGAGGCGCTAGCTGATCCCAAAGTCCCATTACCTAAACCTAAAAAACCACCTAAATTGCCACAGTAGCTCTGTATCAGTAGCTTTGTATCAGTAGCTTTGTATCAGTAGCTTTGTATCAGTAGCTTTGTATCAGTAGCTTCGTATCAGTAGCTGTATAAGCTAGTGATGCATAGCCATACAAAAAGGTCTGATGCTAAGCGATTAAGTACTTAGCTACCAGACCTTTTTTCTGAAGATTTATGAGTTGTTATGGTGCTGGACAATTAGCGCTTGAACGTATTACCTGAGCGTCACTTAGACGATAGGCGAGCAAGGCATTACCCCAAACGCAGCCGCCATCCAATGCCCGCGCGTGCGGCAAATCGACCTCACCCCTTAGCGCCGCCCAATGCCCAAACAATATTTTGCGCGTACGAGGAGCTTGCCAATCAAACCACGGAGCAAAACCCTCTGGCATTGACTCACCTAGGCTAGCGGTAAAGCTAAACTCCAGCGTGCCATCCTCCTTACACAATCGCATGCGCGTAAAGTAATTGGCAATCGCGCGCATCTTGGTAAAGCCGTGGATATCTGTATGCCAGTCATCGGCACTTTTGCTATATAAATGCGGTAGTAGTCGATCTAATTGATTAAGACTACTTTGCAGCTGAGCCTCTAACTGTTTGGCATAGCCAGCTGCTGTCTCAATACTCCAGTGCGGCGGTATGCCCGCGTGTACAAGGACCGTTTGCTCGTCTGGATACAGTAAAATCGGCTGATGACGTAACCATTCTAGCAATTCATCACAGTCGTCCGCTTTAAAAATAGGCGCAGTTTTGTCCTTTTTCTTAAGCCGCGCGGCGCCGCGCCAAACGGCAATCAGATTGATATCGTGATTACCAAGTACTGTTGCCGCAGCGCCCTGTTCACATAGTGATTTAACATATCGTAGCGTATTTAGCGAGTCTTCACCGCGTGCGACCAAATCCCCTGCAAACCATAATTTGTCTTGCTTAGGATCAAAATCTAACTTATCAATTAATTGTAAAAACGCGGCGTGGCAACCCTGCAAGTCACCGATGACATACTGATGGCGAAAACTCATAACGCTTTACTAGTCCTATCTGATATTTTAATTTTTAAACTTCAGAGCGCTGAGCTTGATTGCTCAAATTAACAAAGTCGCTGACACTGAGCGTTTCAGGGCGCGCTTGTGGATCGATACCACACTGTGCAAAATCGTCTTCGCTCAACGTCGGTAGCAGCGTTGACTTTTTAAAAATAGCACGCAAAGTCTTGCGGCGATGATTAAAAGTCTCGCGCACCACAATGGCGAAATAACCCTCATCCTCTGCGACCACAGGCTTGACCACATGAGGCGTCAAGCGAAACACGGCGCTGGTGACTTTAGGCGGCGGATTAAAAGCGCCGCGCGGTACTGTCAGTAGATAGTCCGTCTCGCAGTGATATTGCATAATGACCGATAATCGTCCATAAGTCTTACTCCCGACATCAGCAGTGATACGCTCAACCACTTCTTTTTGCAGCATAAAATGCATATCTTGAATCACATCAGCAAAATCTAATAAATGAAACAATATGGGCGTAGATATATTATAAGGCAAATTACCTACTACCCGCAGCTGACCGCGCTCTTGATTATACAATTCGCGGTAGTCAACATGCATGGCATTGGCTTTGATAATGGTAAAGTTGGGATGACTGTTGGCCCCAATTCGAATACGTAAGCTGTCTGCTAGATCACGGTCTAACTCAACTACCGTCATGGCGTTAACCTCCGCAAGTAGCGGCTCAGTCAGTGCACCCATACCAGGACCAATTTCAACCAAATTATCATCGCGCTCTAAACGAATGCTATCGACGATTTGACGAATAATGCTACCATCGTGCAAGAAGTTTTGACCAAAACGCTTACGCGGCTGATGCTTAGCGCCTCGCAAGTTGGCGTTGAGTGACTGAACATCAAAGGTATTTTTAGACATATAAACTTCTTAATAAGCAGAGTAACAAACAAATTATGCAACTATGAATACCGCCGTATTGCGGTAAAAAGCATTTTGGATTATAGCATAGCTCACAGGCAGTAATTTTACAGCATGCATTGTATTGCTAAGACTAGAGCGTTTAAAACTACTCTATAAGTGATTTGTTCGCCATCTCATTTGCCATCATTAGCGCCTGATACAGGCTAGTTGCACTAGCGCCGCCGCGACCTGCTAGATCAAGCGCCGTACCATGATCGACAGAGGTGCGAATATAAGGCAGACCTAGCGTTAGATTCACGGTATCACCAAAGCCGTGTGATTTTAGCACTGGCAAGCCCTGATCGTGATACATGGCAATGACCGCGTCGCAGTTGGCTAGATGCCTTGGGGTAAATAGCGTGTCTGCTGGCATCGCCTCGCTGATATTAACGCCTTTAAAGATAAACTCTTGCAAGACAGGATTGATAATATCACGCTCCTCAAGCCCCAAATGACCGCCCTCGCCAGCGTGTGGATTGAGACCGCAAACTAAGATACGCGGCGCATCCAGTCCAAACTTAGTACGCATATCATCAATGACGATCTGTACCGTTTGTCTGACATTGTCTTGAGTAATAGCGGCAGGGACATCTCTTAGTGCTAAATGAGTCGTCACAAGAGCGACTTTCATGGCAGGATTGGCGAGCATCATGACGACTTTGTCATAGCCACTTTGTTGCATAAAAAATTCAGTATGACCGCTAAACATCGTGCCATCCAATAGCTTGATATCTGCATCAATCAAAGCAGACTTTTGCAGCGGTCCTGTGACGATAGCAGCGATGCTCTTATCTGTTGCAAGGGTGTGCGCAAGCTGTAACTGCTGAGCGACCATAGCTGCGTTCTTAGTCTCGATGTAACCGGCGACGACAGGCTTAGCGCAAGGCGTGTTCAATAATAAAAATGCGTCATCTGCCAAGTCTATATGACTTACCTCATTATTAAGAGATGCAGATGACTCAATAGTTTGCCATTTTGGAGCGTTTTTGATTACACCAGATGACACTAGATCAGCAGCGCGCGCTTGCATTGCTGCTTTATCAGCTGTGACCCAAATCGGCCTTGCAAAGTCTTGCAATTGACCTTGGGCAGCTAGTAGTAGTACAACGTCCATCCCTATACCTGCAGGCTCGCCTGTCGTTATAAGTAGCGGTTTTTTTGTCATAGTCATCTATTCCCATTATTATAAGTATCTGATTTTATTTGTATTTTAATATCATTATTTGAGTTGTCTTTTTATAGTGAATAACTGCTTTGTAAAGATAATTTTTTATCTTAACTCTAAAGAGGGGTGATAATGTGCTAGACTTTCGCATTTGATTGTAGCATTAATTACTCACTTATTAAGACAGGATATCGCACCTTAATCACAGAGTTTATTCCGATAAAAAGACATCTATTTTAAAAATAAAACTAGGCACTCATGGCAGACACCGAAAAAACCGACGACTTACTCAATCAAACGCCGCCGCATAATATCGATATCGAAAAGGCGCTGCTTGCCTCTTTAATGAGCATTGAAGAGGCGTACGAAAAAATCGCTGATATCGTCACCAAAGATGACTTTTATGCAGGGAGGCATCAACATATCTTTGCAGGTATTGCGCATTTAGCAGCAGTCAATGAGCCGTATGACACCGTGATGGTGCATGACTGGCTTGAGGCGCAAAAGCTACTCAAAAGCGCAGGCGGCGATAGCTATTTGGCAGATATTTTAAGTCAAAGTCCAGCGACACTGTTTAACCTGACCGCTTATGCGCAGCGCGTACGTGAGCTCTCAACGCTGCGCCAACTCATTACCACTGGCAACGATATGCTGACCCTCGCCTACAATCCAAAGGATCAAACGGTCAGCGATATCTTGGACAATGTTGAGGCCAAAATTTTTAGCATTAATGAGCAGCATAATAAACGTGCTGAGCAGCGCGGCCCTGTTGGTATCACCTCAGTATTGACCAACGTGATTGACAAGATTCAAGAACTCAAATCCAACCCTGATGGCATGATTGGACTGCAAACGCCTTTTGCTGAACTTAATAATAAAACCCAAGGCTTACAAGCAGGAGACTTGGTCATCGTCGCCGCGCGTCCCTCTATGGGTAAGACCACTTTTGCCATGAACTTAGCAGAAGGCGTGTTATTTAACGAAGACTTGCCTGTAGTGGTATTTTCGATGGAGATGCCCGCCGAATCCATCGTCATGCGTCTGCTCTCCTCGTGGGGCGCGATCAATCAGACTCACCTGCGCTCAGGACAGATGAATGAAGATGAATGGGCAAAGATGATGAACGCTATTCAGCACTTGCAGTCCAAGCACTTATACATCGACGACAGTACCGCGCTGCCGCCATCAGAGATGCGCTCACGCTGTCGCCGTATTGCTAAAAACCATGATGGTAAGCTTGGTGCGATTATCGTCGATTATCTACAATTGATGAAGGTGCCTAGTCTCGATGGTAACCGTGTTGGTGAAATCTCTGAGATCTCGCGTAGTCTCAAGGCTTTGGCGCGTGAACTTGAATGCCCAGTCATTGCACTCTCACAGCTCAACCGTAGCCTTGAGAACCGTCCTAACAAGCGCCCTATTATGTCCGATTTGCGTGAGTCAGGTGCCATCGAGCAGGATGCCGATTTGATCATGTTTATCTACCGAGATGAGGTCTATAACGAAAATACTGATCATAAAGGCGTGGCTGAGGTCATCATCGGTAAGCAGCGTAACGGACCTATCGGTACGATACGCTTGGCATTTGAAGGACAATTTACCCGCTTTACTAACCTAACGCCTGAGTATTATCAAGGTGCCACTTTTGATGATGAATAACACGATAAATATCTAGAGCACCCTTACTCATATAATGGCTACTTAACAAGGCAAATTATGCGCACTGCTACCGTCACAATTAACCCGCAAGCTATGACTCATAACCTGATGCAAGTCAAAAAGCGCGCGCCCAGCGCTAAAGTACTAGCGATGGTAAAAGCCAATGCCTATGGTCATGGCATAGCAGCGGTTTTACCTGCTTTAGAGCAGGCAGATGGTATTGGAGTCGCAAGTTTCACCGAAGCTTTTGAGGCACGCCGTTTAGGTTGGGATAAGGCAGTCGGATTGGTCGAAGGTGTGTTTAGCGCAAGCGAGTGGCAACAAGCCATAGATAACGGGTGTAGCTGCGTCGTTCATCATGCCCCGCAATTGCAGTGGGCGCTTAATTGTGTACCTATACCAGATAGCCCAACGCGAACGGTTTGGCTTAAATATAATACGGGCATGAACCGCTTGGGTTTTGATGAGCAAGGGGTTATCAGCGCAGCCAAGCTTTTATATGACGCAGGATACCAGCTTATCTTAACAACGCACTTTGCTAATGCTGATGACTGCGATCATTCTTTAACCTCTATGCAAATACAGCGTTTCAATGAGGTGCTCACTATCTTGCATCGAGACGTCGATAAAAATATTAAAGCATCGCTCTGTAATTCAGCGGGCATTATTAATTACCCCGATAGCCACTGTGATTGGGTGCGACCTGGAATTATGTTGTATGGTAGCTCGCCTGTCACCGATCAGTCTGCAAGCGAGTTAAACTTGCAAGCGGTCATGGACTTTAGCGCGCAGATTATGGCGTTTCAAACTGTCAAGCAAGGCGAGGCTATCGGCTATGGTAGTCGCTGGGTCGCTGACAAGGACACTAGAACCGCGCTTGTGAGTGTTGGCTATGGCGATGGTTATCCGCGAGTCGTCAATGATGAGGCTTATGTACAAGTTATCGATTCAGCAACGCAAAAGCGTTATACCTGCTCTGTCATAGGACGCGTGGCGATGGATATGCTGGTCATAGACGTTAGTCGTACGCCGATAGATCTTGCGCTAGATAGTAAAGTGATACTTTGGGGCGCAACGTTACCAGTCGATGACGTCGCGCAGCACGCAGGTACGATTAGCTATGAGCTATTGTGCCGTCTTAGTAATCGTCCTTTGCGAGTGATTACCTAAATTACTCTTAAAATGTTAACGCCTATCTCTGTGCAAGGATTTATACCCGTTAAACCCTTTGGCGTCAGATTCTGACCGAAATTTGCCGTTTACATTAAAGGGAATTCAGCTATACTAAAAGTTTGTTATCACCCGCGTATACTCGTTTATGCGACAGGATTGAGGGCGGATAACGTTTTTTTGACTTGCTAGGATTGCTATGAGTTTGCGCCATTTTTTGACCTTGTCTGATTTAACCCGTACCGAACTCCAAGACCTTATCAAACGTGCCAGCGAGCTGCGTAAAATGCAGCATGCGGGTGAGATTTATCAGCCTTTTGTGGGTCGTACGCTTGGCATGATATTTGAAAAGTCATCGACCCGCACCCGTATCTCTTTTGAGACGGGTATGGGACAGTTTGGTGGTAGTGCGATATTTTTGTCACCCAATGACACTCAGCTGGGTCGCGGCGAACCGTTAGAGGACTCAGCGCGCGTCATCTCAAGTATGGTCGATATCATTATGATACGTACCTTTGGTCACCAAAAGGTTGAGACCTTTGCTGAGTATTCAAGCGTTCCTATCATTAACGCATTGACCGACGACTTTCATCCCTGCCAATTGCTCGCCGACATGCAAACCTTTTATGAGCACCGCGGTAGTATCGAGAACAAAATCGTCACTTGGGTTGGCGACGGCAATAATATGTGCGCCTCCTTTATGCAAGCGGCGAATCAGTTTGGCTTTGAGCTACGCGTTGCCGCGCCTTATGGCTTTGAGCCTGATACCGATCTGATGAAACGTTTTTCGCACTGCGTAAGCTTAGTCGAAAACGTGCAAGACGCTGCCAAAGACTCCAACCTTATTGTCACTGATGTCTGGGCAAGCATGGGTCAAGAGTCTGAGCAAAACACCCGCGCGCGCCGTTTTGCGCCTTATCAAGTCACGCCGTCACTGCTTGACAAAGCTGACCCTGATGTCATCTTTATGCACTGCTTGCCGGCCCATCGCGGTGAGGAGATATCGTACGATATGCTAGATGATCCACGCTCAGTAGTATGGGATGAGGCTGAAAACCGTCTACATGCACAAAAGGCATTGATGGAGTTTTTACTTAAAGATAAGATTAAACTACTTTCTTAGTTTTATGCGTTACAGCGGACAGCAAAAAGGCAGATTACTTATGGTAGTCTGCCTTTTTTAGTAAAGCGAAAAATGTATACTGCTTCTTAAAATTCTAACGTTTTAAAGTCTCAACGCCATTACTACTCGCTTTTAAGAGAATATCAGCTTGGTTAGCGGCAAAGATACCATTACAAACCACACCCACAATATTATTAAGCTCTTTCTCAAGCGCTACCGGATTGCTGACATCCAAATCATAGGTATCTAAAATCACATTACCATAATCGGTAACAAAGTCCTCACGATAAACAGGTTCACCGCCTAGACGAGCCAACTGCCGAGCAACGTAGGAGCGTGCCTGTGGTAATACTTCGATTGGGACTGGGAATGCGCGACCTAGAATATCGACACTCTTACTCTCATCAACCATACAGATAAACTTATTGGACGCTGCAGCGACGATTTTTTCACGAGTCAGTGCACCACCACCGCCTTTAATCAATTGTAAATGGGCATTAACTTCATCAGCACCATCGATATAGACATCAAGTGTGCCTGCAAAGTTTAGATCGACAATCTCGATGCCCAATGCTCTGAGCTTGTCTTCAGTGGCCTGCGAGCTGGCCACCGCGCCAGCAAGCTTGACCTGCGGCAATAGCTCAATTAAACAGTTGACTGTACTGCCTGTCCCTACGCCAAGTATCATATTATCTTCGATATAACTTAGCGCCGCGCGGGCTGCGGCTTGCTTTTGTGCTTGCTGATCACTCATCATAAATCCTTGACAGAATAAACGTATCGTCTTAAAAGTTAAAAAGTTAAAAGGCGCGCATATTATAACTGATGCTTGTTAGATATGTCAGCGTAAAACCAATTCTAATAATGAGGTCTTCCACCCGGAATTGATAACCCATATAAATGCCTTTTAAACCCCAGAGACATGAGGTAACCAAAACACCAAAGCTAGTAGCGTCGCTAATAATACTGGCGGCGTAATAAGCAGGCCGATTTTCATATACTGCCCCCAGCTGATTTTATAGTCCTTTTCTGCCAATACATGCAGCCATAACAAGGTCGCAAGACTGCCAATGGGCGTAAACTTCGGCCCCAGATCATTGCCAATGACATTGGCATAAATCATCAGCTCGCGAGTCGCTGAGGGTACTTGCGCGCTATCGATAGCTAGTGCACCTACCAAGGTAGATGGCATGTTATTCATAATAGAAGCCACAATCGCTGAAAGAAATCCTGTGCCTACTGTGGCGATGATATTGCCTTGCTGCCCTAACCAGTTGAGTATTTGAGCACCATAAGCCGTCAGTCCTGCGTTACCCAAGCCATACACCACCAAATACATACCGATTGAAAACAAGACGATTTGCCAAGGCGCTTTACGTACGACGTCAGACACCGAAACAACCGCATCTCGCCCGCCTTGCCACCAGCGGCCTGCAATTGCTATCAGCACCAGCGCAGCAACGCCAGTCACGAAGGAGATAGGAATACCTAATGACTCAGTCGCAAAATAAGCAACCAATAACAAAGCAAGTAGCGGAAAGGCGGCTTTAAACACCAGTGGATCTTCGATAGCGGATGCAGGTGCGCTAAGATTGGCAATGGAATATTGTGTTGGAATTTGGCGCGCATAGACTACCCACAGCACTGCTAATGTCGCGATGACAGAGACAATATTGACTGGCACCATGACCGCCGCATAACGTCCAAAGCCGATATCAAAATAATTGGCGCTGACGATATTAACCAGATTAGAAGTCACTAACGGCAAACTTGCGGTATCAGCGATAAAGCCTGTGGCGATGATAAAAGCCAATGCCGATGGCGGTGAAAACTTAAGCCGTAGCAAGATAGCGATGACAATCGGTGTTAGGAGTAATGCAGCCCCATCATTGGCAAAAAACGCGGAGATAAATGCGCCCAGTATCACAATCATGGGAAACAACAACCGTCCTTGTCCATTGCCAAGTCTGGCTACATGCAGGGCGGCCCAACCAAAAAATCCCGCTCTATCTAAGATAAGTGAGATGATGATAAGCGCCACAAAAGTAAAGGTTGCATCCCAGACGATGTCCCATACAATACCAACATCGGATAATTGCACCACGCCAAAAGCTAAGGCGATTAAAGCCCCACCCATCGCGCTCCAACCAATGCCCAATCCTTTAGGCTGCCATATCACCAAAACTAAAGTCACGATAAAGATAATTAATGCGAGCATGGAGCAACCTTATTTGAGCTGACTTTTTTAACCGGCTTGTTTTAACCGAATTGGTTTAGCTGGTTTGGTTTAGCCGACTTAATATATAAAAGATTAGAGCGATTTTTGATTGACACGTTGCGATACTGCTTCAGCGTTTTCAACACGTTCTGAATAGCGATTAGTCAGATAGGCTGAGCGTCCACGAGTGAGCCAAGTGAACTTTACTAGCTCCTCACAGACATCAACGAGGCGCAGATATAAGGGCGACTTGTCCATGCGATTATCGTCGTTAAACTCTAAAAAGGCCTTAGGGATAGACGATTGATTGGGGATAGTAATCATACGCATCCAGCGCCCAAGAATACGCAGCTGATTGACGGTATTAAAGCTTTGACTGCCACCGCTGACTTGCATCACCGCTAAGGTTTTGCCTTGGGTTGGACGTACGCCGCCCAGTGCGAGTGGTATCCAATCGATTTGTGCTTTCATAATACTGGTGATACTACCGTGACGCTCTGGACTCACCCACAGCATACCCTCTGACCACTGCGCCAACTCGCGCAGCTCTTGTACCTTTGGATGATCGCTATCAGCATCGTCAGGTAGCGGTAGACCTGATGGATTAAACATCCTTACCTCGCAGCCATACCAACGCAATAGCCGACTTGCCTCCTCGCTTGCCAACCTAGAAAACGAGCGCTCACGTAATGAGCCGTATAGCACGAGTATCTTTGGCGGATGACGTGGATCATTTGGGGCAATCAGCGATTCAATATCGATCGGTTGTAATTGACTGGCATCAATGTTGGGCAAGTCATCTAGCTTCAATGAATCCTCCTCTGCGTGAGGCTGATTTTTATTCGCTTTTGTCATGATAAATCGTCTCGCCGTCTTCTTTAGTAAAGCTGCTTACTGGATTTTCTAACAATTCAAACACCCGCTCTGATGGTCGGCATAACGCTGCGCCCTTATCCGTGACCACGATAGGACGATTGATTAAGATAGGATGCGCCATCATCGCATCGATAATATGGTCATCAGATAACTCAGGATTGTCTAAGCCCAGCTCATCATTGATGGCTTCTTTACTACGTAGTAACTCTCTTGGCGAGATATTCATTTTTGCCAATAGCGCAACCAAGTAATCACGGCTCGGCGGGTTTTTCAGATATTCCACTACTTCTGGCTGCTCGCCTGACGCCTTCATGATGGCAAGCGTATTGCGAGAGGTACCGCAGTTTGGATTATGAAAAATTAATGGTTTCATAGCAATCTCACCTATTTTTTGAATCTATAGAGAATTCAGCATAAAAACGATACAGTGGAACTGGAATGAATTTTACGCAGTATCGAGCAGCGCAGGCACAGCACGCCAGAAAAATTTATACCAGTTCCACGTTGACATATAATGTATCTGTTTTATTTAGAATCGACTATAGTTATTAAGAAGATGTTTATTAATAGTAGCTAGCTGCTTAGCGCTTGCCCTAAAAACTGTCTTGTTTATTAGATTTGGCAGTCTCACAGCCGCTTAAACTGTCCATAATCGACGCACACAGCTCTGGATGTCCTGCGCAGCAATCTTGCAACAAAAACTGCACGACCGCCTCCATATGCGTAAGCGAGGCGCGATAGATTATCTGCCGACTTTGGCGTTTTGACACTACCCACCCTGCTCGTGCCAGCACCGATAAATGCGCCGACATAGTGTTATGTGGTACAGACAGCTGACGGGCTATCTCACCCGCAGGTAAACCCTCGGGCTCTTGACTGACAAGTAACCTAAAGGCTTTGAGACGAGTATCTTGAGAGAGCGCCGCGAAGCTTGCGATAGCATTTGTTATTTCCATATGTCCAATAATACAGACATATGGAAATAATTCAATAATTTTTATCTACATCAAGTCCTCATAAACGGACTTAGCCAGTATCGAAAAGTACGCTTCTCTATCAATAGCTGCAAACAACAACTTCAAAACATCCAGCCTTACCCGACATCAGACATAAATCGCTGTAAAAACTGCAATTGCACCTTGCAACCTACTCAAAATCAGCATAGGCTAATCTATTTATTTTTTGCCCTTATTTAGGAAGCCATTATGTTATCACGCTGGGTACGCGCCATTTTGCAAGCCACTGTCTATGACGTCGCCATTCAAACCCCTCTCGAATCAGCCCCTAAACTGACCCAGCGTTTTGATAATGACATTCGCTTTAAACGCGAAGACTTGCAACCCGTATTCTCTTTTAAACTGCGCGGCGCGTATAACCGTATTAGTCAGCTAAGCGATGAGCAAAAAGCACGCGGCGTCATTTGTGCCTCAGCAGGTAACCATGCCCAAGGCGTCGCTTACTCTGCGCGCACGCTAAATCTTAATAATATCATTGTCATGCCGACCACCACTCCAGATATCAAAGTTGCTGCAGTAAAAGCTTTAGGCGGTAACGTCGACTTGTATGGTGATAGCTTTGATGAGGCCAATCGCTATGCGATCAATCGCGCTAAGAGCGAAGGTTTGACCTTTATACCGCCTTATGATGATGAGCTGGTCATCGCAGGCCAAGGCACGATCGGACTTGAGCTGACCCAGCAGTGGCGTAACATGGACTACGTTTTTGTCGCTGTCGGCGGCGGTGGCCTGATATCAGGTGTTGCTGCATTTTTGGGAGAAGTGGCTCCTCATGTCAAGGTTATCGCTGTAGAATCGGCGCAGTCTGCGTGTCTAAAAGCGGCATTAGAAGCGGGCGAGCGCGTCAAGCTTGAGCAAGTCGGGCTGTTCGTCGATGGTGTGGCTGTGGCGCAAATCGGTGAGCTTCCTTTTGAGGTGGTACGCACGCAAAAAAGCAATGGCCTAGGGCCAATCGTTGAACCAGAAGTCATTACGTGCACTAACGATGAGGTCTGCGCGGCGATCAAAGATGTGTTTGAAGAAAACCGCAGTATCGTGGAGCCTGCAGGCGCACTATCAGTTGCAGGCATGAAGAAATATATCAACGCGCATAATTTGCAGGGCAAAAACTGCGTTGGCATTATCTGCGGCGCTAATATGAACTTTGATCGCTTACGGTATATCGCTGAGCGTACTGAGATTGGCGAGAAAAAAGAAGCCATCTATGCGGTCACTATCCCTGAGCAGACTGGCGCGTTTTTAAATTTCTGTCGCAGCTTGCATGGTCGCAATATTACAGAATTTAACTACCGCGCTGACAACAAGCTATCCCCTGACTCGATGGATCCTGCCTCGATATTCGTCGGTATCGCCTTAAAAGAAGGCGATAAAGAGCGGCAAACTATTAGCGATCAGCTCGCCTCTGATGGCTATACGGCTTATGACTTAACTGATGACGATATCGCCAAATCGCATATTCGTCATCTTATCGGTGGTCACGCGCATGTCGAGGACGAGCAATTATTAAAGGTGACGTTCCCTGAGCGTCCGGGCGCGCTATTGACATTTCTAGAAAAGTTAGGCGATGACTTCAATATCACCTTATTTCATTATCGCAATCACGGCGCTGCAGAGGGTCGCGTGCTAGTCGGCTTGCAAGCTTCGATGGGTAACTCGCGTCAACTGCAAGACGCCTTACTCGATATCGGTTATGACTGTACGATGCTCAACGACAATATCGGTTATCAGTTATTTTTAAAGTAAGATTACATACTAAAATGGATGGTAATCATGATGGCGTACCTTGCGAGCAGCAGTGGTGCAATTAGCTTGTAATAGATCACAGGTACAGATGCTAAACTATAAACAAGACAGTGCACTTTTAATTATAAAATAAACCACCATTTATAATCATAGTCTATTGATATCTATGAGGTTTTGATGAGTAAACATAATAAAAACCACAATCAGCCCAGCCATAGTCAACCAGACGCAGTACGGATGCGTATTGACAAATGGTTATGGGCGGCGCGGTTTTATCGGACGCGCACCCTTGCCAAAGAGGCTATCGAGAGTGGCCGAGTGCACTACGCTGGCAGCCGAGTTAAGACTAGTAAAGAGATTGCAGTTGGTGACGAGCTACAGATTCGTCAAGGTTCTGCGACCGCAATGACCGAAAAAACAGTCATCGTTGAAGCATTAACGGCGCAGCGCGGCAACGCCACCGCCGCCGAAGTGCTCTATTCAGAGACCGATGAGAGTATATCTCGACGCGCCTATTACACTGAGCAGCGCAAACTGGCCAATCTTGCCCGCCCTGATAATAAACCAAATAAAAAAGAGCGCCGCGACTTACAGCGCTTTAGAAAAAATCAAGATTAGTACTTTACCTATCAAAAGTTTTTAACATAAATAGTTATTACGATAACTTTTATAGATGACCCCTTTGTCAGCGACTATACTTGCCATTCACAAGGTTTAGCGTTAGGCTGACGGCTGTTTCTCTCTTCTTTTAAACGCCTATAAATTGCCTTGATAAAGATGATTTGTTTGGCTTGTTTTTTGTCAAAAAGGTTTTGTTATGTTGATGAAAGCGTCTACGCCCACCTCTGTTCTGCTCGTCTGTCTTGGCAATATATGTAGATCACCAACGGCTGAGGAGATCTTTCGTCAGCAAGCGGCTATAGCTGGTCTTAATATGAAAGTTGATTCAGCAGGTACCGGGGATTGGCACATCGGTCACGCGCCAGATATTCGCGCGCAGCGTCACGCTAAGTCCCATGGCTATAACATTAGCAAACTTGTTGCCCGTCAAGTCAGCGCCGAGGACTTTTATAACTTTGATCTCATATTAGCGATGGATACGCAGAACTTAGCGGACTTACAAGCTATCAAAGATGAGTTATTAGGCACTAATAATAATGAAGAGGCACTGGCAAAATTAGCACTATTTAGCGAAGAAGATCCTACCTACGGCGGTGATAGCGTACCTGATCCTTATAAAGGAGATGGCGACGCCTTTGAAGAGGTCATTGAGCGTATTGAGTCGAGCTCAAAGGCTTGGATTGAGAGCTGGAAAGCAGTATAACGGCTGATTTTATTTTTTTTATGCTGATTTACTTCATCTATAGGCCATGCTATGACCTCAACGCTACGTACAGATAATTTTCAAAATATCTCTTTGCAATCAGATTATGATTTGTCGCACGCCAATACTATGGCATTGTCTTGTGTGGCTAAAAGCGTCGTAACTGTTACTGACGAGGCGCAGCTTGATAGCTTTATGAGTACAGTAGATAGCGCCTCTGTATTTGTATTATCGGGGGGTAGCAATGTACTTGTGCCTGCCAGTCTCAACGTTACTGTACTGCGTCCGCTGATGCACGGCATTAGGGTGATTGAGCAAACAGATGATCATATTGATATTGAGGTTATGGCGGGCGAGAACTGGCATGAGTTGGTCGTTTATACGGTCGCGCGGGGCTGGTATGGACTTGAGAACTTAGCCCTGATTCCTGGTTTAACTGGTGCAGCTCCGGTTCAAAATATTGGTGCTTACGGCGTTCAGCTAGAGGATACGCTACATTCGCTCAAAGCCTACCATATCCCCACTAAAACGTGGCATCAGCTGTCGGCAAGCGACTGTGAGTTTGGTTATCGAGATAGTATCTTTAAGCGTGCGCCCAATACTTGGCTTATCACTCGGGTTATCTTTCGACTGCATTTAGATAAAAGTTACGTGCAAGCCAGCTATGGCGACGTACAAATCGTCGCGCAAGACTATGCCAAGCAGCAAGGACGTACAGACCTCACCCCTAGTGATGTTATGCACGCCATTATCGATATTCGCTCGCAAAAACTTCCTGATCCCAAGCAGCTACCAAACTGTGGTAGTTTTTTTCAAAACCCTATTATTTCTCAGCAGCAATTTGTATCGCTACAAGCCACTTATCCAAGTATTGTCGGTTATACCCTGCCTAATGATGAGGTTAAAGTCGCC
This sequence comes from uncultured Psychrobacter sp., assembly GCA_947495055.1. GTDB lineage: Bacteria > Pseudomonadota > Gammaproteobacteria > Pseudomonadales > Moraxellaceae > Psychrobacter. Next base: position 76,533 of record CANLXO010000002.1, read on the forward strand.
GCAGGCTGGCTCATTGAGCAAGCAGGACTTAAAGGTGGCGGCGTTGGGCCTATTATGACCCATAAACACCAAGCTTTGGTATTGACCAATCACGCCGCTTTTACAGCGACGCAAGAGGATGTTGCCTGCGCCCAGCAGCACATAATTAGCACTGTGCAAGAGAAGTTTGCGATTACCCTTGCTCGTGAGCCGGTGTGGGTCAATAGTGATGGATCTATCGGACAAGATAGTCATGTCTAACATGCTCAAGCCCAAAAAGCCAAGCTCTAACAAACACCCCAAACCTCTATGGTCTAAGCGTTTGTGGCGACATTATTTGCGCTCAGCTGAGCGTATGATCAAACTGTTTCGCATTATTAATATCACTTTTTTGGTTGGATCTACATTAGTTGTTCTCACCATTATCAGCTTATTTACTCCACTGTTTTCACGCGGTATGCTTTTTATCTTAAATGCTCTACCCTTGCCCAATACTCCTAGCGATTATAAAAGTATGTCGCCAAGCGCTTATGTGGTACTAGGAGGCGGCCTTACGAACGATATCAACAATCATATTATCCTAAACGATTATAGCCTCAACCGTATTCGCACAGCTGCAGGTGCTTATCACGATAAGCCTTTGCCTATTATTTTGAGCGGTGCTGAAGCGCCTTGGATGAATCAGTGGCTGGTTGAGCATGGTATCTCTGAGCAGTTAAGCGAAAACGCGAGTATGAATACTTGTGAAAATGCCCGCTTTACCGCAAAACGCACGCCACTGCGGCACGTGTACCTGATTACAGACAGCTATCATATGACTCGATCTCGGCGTCAGTTCGCTCTAAATGGTATCTACAGCACCCCTATTAATGCTCCACTGCCCGTCAGGCGTGATTGGATGAAACCTGCGCAGAACTTAAGTCATTCAAGGCGCGCGGTGTACGAGACCGCCGCTTATCTGCGAGATTTACTACGCCCGCAAATGGATGACTGTAGGCGTGCTGAAGATATTAGTACTCAGCAGCTACTCACGCCGCGCGGCGATGCCAAAAAATCTTCTGAATGATACTAGGCCCGATGACACTAAGCTCGATAACATCAAGCTCGATAACATTAAGCTCGATAAAACTAAGCTCATAGCAACACCTTATATAGTTGAATTCAAATAAATTAGATACATAACTATCAAGTCGCTCAATGAAAATTTTTTTTCTTGCGTGCTGTGCCTACGCCGACAGAGGCTGCGAAAAACAAATTTTCATCTCGCTATATCGTTTTTATAGTGAATTAACTATATTCACGTTGCTTGACTTCAGCTCTTATACTTGCAATAAGTGTATAATAAAAGAAGTCGCTACTAAGAGAAACTTGCCATGCTCAGTATATTTTTACTTATTCCACTTAGCTTAATGCTGTTCGTCGTGGCTATTTGGGCCGTACGTTACGCGGTTCGATCCAATCAGTTTGAGGATTTGGATAACGCCTCGCAGCGCATTATTTTAGAGGATCGCCAAGAGCGCCGGCAAGTCATACAGTCTCATGACCTTGTGCACAATGACTATGCTCGAGAAGATGATGCTGTAAAGGATAACCGTCCTGCGCAAAGTCATGATATCCACAATACGACCAGTAAACATACTGCTAGCAGCGATGAGGCAAACGGTATGCAAAGTCAAAGCGATGCTGATGCTGGCAGCCCACCTAAATCATAAAAATAACCATTATAAATTTTGGTTTGATACCTACTAAAACGAGCGTTGAAATTTATTAAGAGAGTTTGAGTATGACTACCGCCTTGTTGGTTGCCGCGTTTTTGATGGGGTTTTTGGGGTCGCCGCACTGCTTGGGTATGTGTGGTGGATTGGTCGCCGCTTTTAGCTTATCGATGAAAGATGTCAGCCCCGCTAAGCGTAGACGCCTCATTGCCACTTACCATTTTGGACGCCTGATCAGTTACTCCATTTTAGGTCTGATTGCAGGTCTTATTGGTACAACCGTTTTAGAGCCCTTAATGAGAGGTAATAGCACGCCGCGTATCTTGCTCGGCTTGGTACTCGTATTTGTGGGCGTTACCATGCTTGGCGCGCCATTTTTGAGTAAGCTTGAGCGCGTCGGTATGCGCTTTTGGCAGTATCTAAGCCCTATCCGTCAAAAGGTGTTTCCACTCAATACTTATCCGCGCGCTATGGCAGCAGGATTATTATGGGGCTATCTACCTTGCGGCTTAGTTTATGGCGCGCTACTGATCGCTGTGGTTGCACACAATCCTTTAGGCGGGGCGGCGCTTATGTTCGTCTTTGGTCTGGGTACTGTGCCCATGCTCGTTGCCACGCATGAGACCGTAGGCTGGCTACGAGATAAAATCGGTCGTTTGCGCCTGCGGCAAATTAACGGCTTTATTATGATACTCTCAGGTCTAGCAGTCGTCTTTGTTCCAATGATTATGAAGAGTATGCATAGCGGTGCTCAGATGAATCACGGTAGCCCCTCTGCTATGATGACAGATGGCAATATGCAACATATGAATAGCGAAAACCATGAAATGCACGAGATGTTAGACACTACTCATACAGAGATGGGGAGTCGTGAGATGCCTGATAGGGATCAAACAGACAGTATGAGTGATACCTTGGATCACACTGCCCAATAAGTCTCTTTGAAAATAAAAAGCCCTCAGACCAATAAATCTGGGGGCTTTTTTGATGGTTACAGCTAAAGGCTTGTCATTATTCCTTATGACGCTTGCCACTGCTCAAGGCTAAACTTGGTATCTAAATGCTTCTCCAATGCAGGCAAGTTAAACGCATCGTCTTCGCTCACAAAACTAATGCTAATACCAGTCTGTCCTGCGCGTCCTGTACGGCCGATGCGGTGTACGTAGTCATCGGGCTGATCAGGCAGTGTATAATTTATGACATGGCTGATATCATTGACATGAATGCCGCGCCCTGCCACATCTGTGGCGACCAATACCGACGCGTTCCCATCTTTAAAACGCTGCAAGTACTTTTCGCGCTTTTGCTGGATGACATCGCCTGATAGCATGACGACTTTATGAGCTTTACGCAATTTGTCATATAGGCGTTTGACCTGATCTTTACGGTTGGCAAAGATAATGACTTTATCCACTGCATTGTCATTCAAGATACCTTGCAAGGCTCGAAATTTTTGATCTTCGGTCAATAAATAAAAGTGCTGATCGACCAGCTCACTAGTCTTGTGCTCAGGCTCGATCTCAACGAACTGCGGCTCATGCAGCCAGCGATAAGCTAGATTCATCACGTCTTGATTAAATGTCGCTGAAAACAATAAACTTTGACGGTCCGTGTTAGGCGGCATACGACCCACTAGGCGTTTGATATCAGGAATAAAGCCCATATCGAGCATGCGATCGGCTTCATCGAGCACCAACACCTCAACCCGATCTAAGTACACCATGCCCTTGTTCATAAGATCTATCAATCGACCAGGCGTTGCAATCAGCACATCGACATACTGGCGTTCAAGCTCGTGCTGCTGCGTGTCGTAGTTGGTGCCGCCCATGATACAAACGCTATGCAAGTCCGTGTATTTGGTCAATGCAACGCAGTCATCGAATATCTGCTGCGCAAGCTCACGCGTTGGTGCCATGACGACGGCGCGCGGCTCACCTAAGAACTGTTCTTCATCTGTGGCAAAGGGACGTTTAAGCAGCGCCTCCATAATGGTAATTAAAAAAGTAGCCGTCTTGCCAGTGCCGGTTTGCGCCTGTCCGATAGCGTCTTGATGGGCTAATGTGTGCGGTAGAATCTGCGCTTGAATATCAGTCAGGGTGGTAAAGCCCAAATCAGACACAGCGCGCAAGGTTGGCTCTGATAAAGGCAGATCTGTAAATGCGGTAAAATGACTCAAAAAAGTATCCTTTTAGTAGACCTAAATCTTGTTATTATGCTGTGACACTTTATCAAAAACAAAAAAAGCCAAGCCTCGTACCTGCAACTTATAAACGCTGTCGTATCATAGCGCTACAAGTGGAGCGAGCTTGACTTAGTATATCAGTACTACCTAGGTATAAAAGCAGCTTAATTACTCTTCTACTTTTCTGACGTCTTCAGCTTGCAAGCCTTTATCGCCTTCAACTACGCTAAATTCAACTTTTTCACCGTCTTTTAGCGAGCGATAACCATCGCCTTGAATCGCGCGAAAATGGACAAAAATATCTTCGCCGCCATCACGCTGAATAAAACCAAAGCCTTTTGCATCATTAAACCACTTAACAGTCCCTTGCTCACGATCTGACATAACCTGACATCCTAAAATGCGCTTAGCCCCAAATTCCTTTGCACCATTGCATATAAACGGGTCTAAGAATAAAAATTAAACGGTATTCACTTACTGACTTAGAGTTTTGAATAGCTATTATACGAAGTTCAAAATGACCAATTCGGCAAAATGTAACAAACTTGCAATACAAACCATTCAAAAAATATCATAGCACGGGTTTTTGGTAACATAAAGACTTTTCATCGCAGTTTTACTGTGCTAATAGCTTTTTATTGAAAATAAATTGCTATCATAAAACGCTTAGAATATATTCGACTCTGTATTCCAACTTTTGCATATACATAGAGACCCTTATGAGCAGCTCAACTAGTTCTTCAAGCCCTTTTATCTCAAATAATCATAACGATAGCTCACTTACCCGCAAGATATTACTCGTCAATGGCGTTAATCTTAATTTATTAGGTAAGCGTGAGCCTGAAATCTACGGGCATACCACTCTTGCTGACATTGAAGCGCGACTTACTGCGTTTGCTACTAAATATGATATTGAGCTTATCTGCATTCAGTCCAATATTGAGGGTGAACTTGTCGATAGTATTCAGCATTACGGCTTGCTGGCCCAAACCTCTGCACAAGTTGATGCTATCATCATCAATCCTGCCGCTTTTACTCACACCTCAGTTGCCCTGCGAGATGCGCTACTTGCCACACAAAAACCCTTTATTGAAGTGCATTTGTCTAACGTGCATCAGCGCGAGGCATTTCGTCAGCACTCCTACTTTAGTGACGTCGCTGTCGGCGTGATTTGTGGTCTTGGCGCGTCTGGCTATGACATGGCGCTTAATTACTGGTTAACACATACCTACTCTTTAAATATCGCGCACTGACACTATCTAGTGAGTAGGATCGACGAAACGATCAAGGATTAAACACTACAAATCAACCACTAGCATGATCAAGGTGATATGAATGGCACAAACGTCCTCAAAGCGCTTTATGAAACTCGCTGGCATGACCGCTAGCATTGCGGGCAAAGCGGCCAAAAACTCATTTAAACATCTCTCAAGTGACGAAGAGAAGCGCTTGCAAGCGCGCTCTGAGCTGATGCAAGATGTCGGCATTCAGATCGCTGAAACGCTCGGTGAGATGAAAGGTGCGGTTATGAAAGTGGGACAGATCGCCTCACAATATAAAGATGTGTTCCCGCCTGAGGTGGCAACCGCGTTAGAAAAATTACAAAAAGACGCGCCCGCTATGCCTTTTGCGCAGATCAAATCTCAGGTTGAGCGTGAACTCAAAGCCCCTATTAGTGAGCTATTTGCTGAATTTGAAGAAACGCCATTTGCCGCAGCCTCCATCGGGCAAGTACACAAAGCGGTCTTGCCGTCAAATCAAAGGGTTGTGGTAAAGGTTCAATATCCAGGTGTCGATGAGAACTGCGATAGCGATCTTAAGCAGGTGCGTATGGCACTCAAAATCGCAGGCGTGCTCAATATGAGCCGCGAATTGCAAGAGCAATTGTTTGATGAGATTCGTAAAAGCTTACACGATGAGCTTGATTACATCAAAGAGGCGAACAACTTACGTGTATTCGGCGCGTTTCACTCAGATGATGAGGGATTGATTATTCCAAAGGTCATCGCTAGCCACTCAACGAAGCGTATTTTGACTTTGACCGAAGAGATGGGCGAGACACTAAGCGTCGCTGCGACTTGGGACAACGACATTAAGCAAAAAATTGCTACGCGCTTGTTTCACTTTAGTGCAGGGCAGCTGTTTTCCTTGTACCGTATGCATTGCGATCCGCATCCTGGTAACTTTGCTTTTCGCGCTGATGGCAGCGTCGTCGCTTACGATTTTGGCGGTATTCGCAGCTATAGTGATAGTGAGGTGCAGCTGTTTAAACGCTTCGCTCGTCATGCCATTCGCGGTGATGTCACTGCCCTTGAGCAAGATTTAATCGCTCTTGATATTCGCAAAGTTGATGACAAAATTGTGCCAGGCGAGTTTTATCAAAATTGGCTTGAGATCGGTCTTAAACCTCTATCTGTAGCGCCTTACCATATCGGTAAGTTTGATTTCGCCGACAGCCAAGTGCATCATGAAGCTATTACGCAGATGCGCTCATCACTCAAATACTTCGGTCAGTTTCAGCCTTCTGCAACGACGATGATGCTTGATCGAACCGTATCAGGGCAGTATTGGAATCTGGTCAATTTGGGCGTTGAGATAGACTTATCGCCATTGGTGGAGGAATATTTAGAATTGACTGGCAAATAAGGGAATTATATAGCCCTTTTATTTTAAAACCTTAAACTTTGCTTATCAGTGCGTCTTAATAAATCGCTGTTATGTAGTCGCTTTTAAATAGACCAGATGCATTATATTTAAACGCGGAACTGGTATAAATTTTTTCTTGCATGATGTGCCTACGCTGCTCGATGCTGCGCAACCTATGTTTTAAAAAAAGCATCCCAGTCTCGCTGTTATATTGAACTCACTATATGTGCAATGCATGTCCGCAGCGATCACAAAAGGTTGCCCCAACCGCGTGACCAAATTTGCCGCAGTTAGGGCAAGAGATAGGATTGAGCTGCGGGCGCATATTACGAGCCAGCTCTGCGGTAAATATCCCTGTAGGTACAGCAATAATCGCATAACCTGTGATCATCACCATCGATGCGATCGCCTGCCCAATGGGTGTTTTGGGTGACATGTCGCCATAACCTGTGGTCGTGACAGTCACAACGGCCCAATAGATTGAAAGCGGAATGCTGGTAAAGCCATTCTCAGGCCCCTCCACTACATAAACAATGGAGCCAAAGATAGTCACTAGTAAAACTAGCGATAAGAAAAACACGGTGATTTTTTGCTGGCTTGTCTTAAGCGCTGACGCCAAAAACCCAGCTTGCTGCATATAGGCTTTGAGTTTGAGGACTCGAAATACTCGTAGAATACGCAAAATACGAATGACAATTAGGTACTGCACGCCGCCAAAAACTAAGCTTAGATAACTCGGCAATATCGATAATAAATCCACTATTCCAAAAAAACTAAAGACATAGCGCAGGCGATTGGGCGCTGAAAATAGTCGTAAGAGATATTCAAGCGTAAATAAAATGGTAAAAAACCATTCAGCATAAAAGAAGATTTTGCCGTATTGCAAACGCATATACAAGACGCTGTCAAGCATGACCACGCCCACACTAGTCAAAATCGCAATCAGTAGTACGATATCAAAAAACTTACCCAGACGCGTGTCTGTGCCTTCAATAATGATATGAATGCGGTTACGTAAGTGAGTCAGGGCTTCAGCGCTTTTTTGCTTCATAGAATCGGTAAGTTCATTGAATGGAGGGTTTGAAGTTAGCAAATGGCGGTAAAAGTCTAGGACAGCTCCTAGTAGTACAAGCAAGCTTTAGTAGTTTATAATACCTATCAGTTATCATACTGGCATGTATTACGATACTGATTGAGCCACAGTGTAGCAAAAAACGGCGGTTAACAATATATAAATTGCAAGGCTACTCACGACAGGCTAAGACCCAAAACGCCTTGACGATAAGTAGGATAAGCGTAAATAAGACAGAGCAAAACTTGAGGATAGAGTATGGCAGGTCATTCAAAGTGGGCAAACATCAAACACCGAAAAGCGCGTCAAGATGCGGTAAGAGGTAAAATATTCACCAAAGTCATTCGCGAGATCGTCTCAGCCGCCAAGCAAGGCGACCCTGATCCTGACAAAAATCCACGCCTGCGCGCCGCTATCGAAAAAGGTCTATCGGTCAATATGACCCGAGACACTATCAATCGCGCGGTAGATCGTGGTACTGGCGGTGGTGATAATGAGAATATGGAAGAAGTCAGCTATGAAGGCTATGGCGTCGGTGGCGTCGCAGTACTGGTTGAGACGATGACTGATAACCTCAACCGTACAGTCAGCGAAGTGCGTCATGCTTTTACCAAATTCGATGGTAACTTGGGCACGTCAGGGTCAGTGGCTTATCTATTTACCAAACGCGGTGAAATCACTTTTGATGATGTGAGCTTAGAAGATGAAGTGATGCTTGTAGCCTTAGACGCCGGCGCGCTCGATATCGAAAACGATGGCGAGAGCTTACTGGTCATCACCGAGTGGGAGAACTTCGGTCAAGTCAAAGACGCGCTTAATGCAGCAGGTCTAACCTCTGATAATGCGGAGGTCACTATGTCACCTGCAACCAGCGCCGATATCACCAATGTTGATGACGCGCAAAAGGTTATGAAAATGATCGATATGTTAGAGGATATCGATGATGTGCAAGACGTCTATAGCAATGTCAATTTTTCAGCTGAGGTCATGGCGCAGCTTGAAGAGTAGTCTACACCTAATAAAAACTCAAAAAGCCAAATCTATTATAGATTTGGCTTTTTATTTGCCTGCCTGATAATAAAATATCACAAGCCAGCTGTACGATTAGTTTCTACATTTAACGCCCTCAAGCGCGAGTAGATACTCTTTTTTATCCACACCGCCCGTATAACCTGCTAGTTTGCCATCACTGCCAATGACTCTGTGACAGGGAATAATAAGGCTAAAGGGGTTTTTGCTATTAGCGTTGGCGACCGCGCGGCAGGCTTTGGGGTTGCCAATGCGCTCTGCCAATGTAGCATAGCTTATCGTCTCGCCAAATCCGATATCTTGAAGGGCTCGCCATACTTGCTGTTGAAAGGGCGTTCCTAAAGACAAATCTAACGGCAAATCAAACTGTTTTCTCTGCTCTTGTGCATATTCATCAACTTGAATAATCGCCTCTAACAATAGCGCTTGGGCGGGATCCTCTGGGTTTAAACTATTTTTTTCTATGAACTTGAAGTCATTATCAGTGAGCTGATAATGCTTTTTGAGTTTGGCAAATGATTTTGAGTCTGTCCACCACTCGTCTTTGGACAGCCAACTCATTTCGGCAAGCTTTGGCTCATTTTGCTTGGCTGAGTGCTCATCATTCTCATTGACCATAAGCACTAAGATATAAGTCTGCAAATTTGTCGTGGTTACTATCATCGTCATTCCTTAACATAAAATATCGCAGCCAAACTCTAGCTATTAGCGACTACTCTTTATCATCGGTCTCAAATAGAGCAGCCACGAACTGTTTGGGGCTAAAGGCACGCAAATCATCGATAGACTCGCCAACGCCGATATAGCGAATCGGCACATTTGAGGTCTCAGCGATATTGAACACGACCCCGCCCTTTGCGGTACCATCTAGTTTGGTAATGGTAATGCCTGTCAATGGCACAACCTTATTGAACAGCTCAACTTGGTTAATAGCGTTTTGTCCTGTGCCCGCATCGAGGACGATCATACCTTCATGCGGCGCAGTCTCATCGGCTTTACGCATAACGCGCACCACTTTTTCAAGCTCGCTCATCAGATGAGTTTTGTTTTGCAGGCGTCCAGCGGTATCGGCTATTAATACATCTATGTTTTTGGCTTTGGCAGATTGCATGGCATCAAAAATCACTGAGGCACTATCAGAGCCGTGACCTTGCGCAACGACAGGAATGTTATTACGCTCGCCCCAAATCTGTAACTGCTCGGTGGCAGCGGCGCGAAACGTATCGCCTGCTGCGAGCATGACTGATTTGCCTTCACCTTGTAAGCGCTTAGCCAGCTTGCCAATAGTCGTCGTTTTACCCACACCATTAACACCAACGACTAAGATAACAAAGGGCTTTTTGCTAGTATCGATAATCAGCGGCGCAACTTTCGGCGCAAGGATTTCTACCAATTCTGCCTGCAAAGCCTTATAGAGTGAGTGCGAGTAAATCAAATCACCACGAGCGGTCTGCTCAGTCAAGCTTTTGATGATACGCGTAGTGGCATTGACGCCAATATCAGCGACCAATAGCTGATCTTCAACCTCCTCTAACAGCTCATCATCAATCTCTTTACCACCGATCAAGATACTTACCATACCTTCAGCAAGATTCTTTCGCGACTTACTAAGACCCGATTTCATCCGATTAAACCAGCTACCCTTTTGGCGACCTTGCGGCTCTTCTTGCTCCTGCTCTTGCTCTGGCACAGGCGCTGACGAGGATTGACTCACTTGTGCAGGCTGTGCTTGAGAGGACTTATCAGCGCTGCCAAGCTGCTCTTGCAAAGGCATCGTCGGCATAGGGGTTGCAGCGACGCTTGGCGCAGTTTTATTATCTACGCCAGTAGGCGTACGGTTATCAGATGCACTATCAGGGCTCTGGGCCTCAGGTGTTATTAGCGGCGCTCCCAATTCGATGCGCTCATCAGCGCTATAAGGTAGCTTTGCATCTAAAGTGCTGGCGGCCAAATCACTCGTATCAGGCGCAGTAGTACTTGATGCCTGATCCCTTGGCTTATCAATAATCTCAACCGATTGCGCAGGGAGACTGGGTAAGGTAATATCATCGTCATCTAAATCATCAAGTGCGCCATCAAGATTGATAACGACGCGATTGCTATTGTTTGGATTATTCATAAATGGGCCCTAAGAGTATCAATATATATTTGTATTTTATTATAAAATAGTTGTCATTTGATGTGAGTCGTACCATCAGATGCTCGCTCATAGTTTAGCATAATTCAAGACAAATTCTGGACTGACAGTCAGCAGCGATTTGAGGTGTACTCAGTGGTAAGAAAGCTTAGCTTAAGGTTTAAACACATAATTGCCACCTATATTTAACGCCATATCGCCTACTCTTATTTATCGCCTAAAATTGAGAAAATTATATGAGAACTATACTATCCAAAAGATCTATCAGCTTGACTTTAGCATTTGTAATCGCGACTCTAAGCCTTGTCTTTACAGGTTGTAGTACCACTCATGAATTTAAACCGACTGCTAGCGTAATGGTTGGCGCTCATAAGTCGATATAATGGATGTCTTTATGTCAAAACTAATGCCAAAATCAAATTTTAATATCGCAACTAAGCTTATTTATCAGACAGACAGTCGAAGAAATCAGATACGCAAACCTATCTTTGTGCTGATGATTGCAGCTTTATCGTCTTTGACAGTAGGCTGTAGCGCGCTCAATGCCCTTGAACCTACCGCTGTCTTGATCTCCGATATCAAAAACTCTATATAAAATGAATTACTCCACCCTTTAAATGCTTGTCAGTCATTATCATAAGAGAGTCCCATGTCCTCATTAACATTGCGCGTAGCCTGTGCGCTAGCGCTTAGCACTACCCTTGCTGCCTGCCAAACCCTAACGCCGACATCCAACACGTCATCTAAAGTCATGACTGACAATACCACGCAAAACGCGAATACAGGCACTGACCTAGCTATGGATATGTCGGGTCGTCATGAGTATCAATTAGACAATGGTCTCAAAGTCATTATAAAAGAAGATCACCGCGCGCCTGTAGTGATGACTCAAATCTGGTATCGCGTAGGGTCAGCTGATGAGCCTATTGACAAAGGTGGCATCTCACATCTGCTTGAGCATATGATGTTCAAAGGGACATCAACCGTTTCAAGTGACGATTATGAGCGCTTGATCGCTAAATTCGGTGGCGTCAACAATGCCTTTACCAGCTATGACTATACAGGCTACTACGAGCTGTTCCCTGCCAATCGTATGCCACTAGCGCTTGAGTTAGAGGCGGATCGTATGGTCAACTTGATCTTTGATGAAGCGGCGTTTGAGAAGGAGCATCAGGTCGTCATGGAGGAGCGCCGCCAGCGCACGGACGACAATCCTTTGGCAAAAGCCTACGAGTCCTACCGCCTTCTGGCGATGCCTGATAGCCCTAAAGGCGAGTCGGTCATCGGCCCTATGAGTGAGCTTGAATCGATCAAACTATCAGAGCTCAAGGACTGGTACCGCACCTGGTATACGCCCAATAATGCTACTTTAGTCATCGTCGGCGACGTTGATCCTGATGAGGTCATGCGTCAGGTTGAGCGCTACTTTGGAGATTTAAAACCAAACAAGCTACCAAGCCGCCCTTTTGTGACGCAAACAGGGTTTCGCGGCTATCAAAAAGTCGACTCTGTGCAAGCGGTGCAAGTGCCGGTACTCCTTATGGGATATAACGTACCAAGTTTACTGACGGCGCAGCCTGATGAAAAGCAGGCTTATAGCTTGTCGCTGGCGCAGTATGTATTAGACGGTGGCCTATCCTCAAGACTTGAGAGTCGACTGATACGCGAGCAAGGACTGCTCACCACGGTCGGCACTTCTTACAACTTGCTTGATCGCGGTGATGGACTGTTTTTGATTCAAGCGACGCCGCGTGAAGGGGTAAGCTTAGAGCAGGCGCAGCAAGCTATCATGGCTGAGATTGACAAATTATCTACCGACCCGATTGCCGCTGATGAGATTAGCCGCGCTAAGACCAATACGGTGACCTCTTTAGTCTACGCGCAAGACAGTATGCAAGGTCAGGCGCAGATGATAGGCTCGCTACAGTCTATTGGTCTTGATGATAGACTGCTTGCTAGCCTGCCAAGTAAACTCGATGAGATAAGTGTCGCCGATATTCAAGCCGCTAGCAAAAAATACTTGGTTAAAAACAACCTTACAGTGATGTACGTGGTACCGCCTGAGAGTGACGCGGCCGATGACAAAACTAACAAACTAACAAACTAACAGCGATAAATTAAGTTTGATTTATCGATATAGAGCAACGAACACTCTATCGCTGACTACGTACGAGTATCAAAAACAATCAGACTAAGAAGAAAAACATGACTCAAAACCTCTTATCAAAGTCCGTCCGTTATCTAAGCATGAGCCTACTACTAGCTATGAGCGTGTCTAGTCATGCAGAGGACTACCGCGCGACTACGATCGTTGATCCTAACGCCCCAATTGCGGCGCTATCGACATTAACCAGTCTCGATAACGTCAAACCGCTACAAATTACCGTACCTGATATCGAACAATTCACCACTACCTCAGGGGTGCGCGTGTCGTTCGTACGTACTACTGCCCTACCTATTGTCGATATTGACTTGCGTTTTAACGCTGGTAGCGCGCGCGATGGCTCGATACGTACAGAGGGCTATGGTATTGCTAATATGGCAGCGACGATGCTGACTCAAGGCACTGATAGCTTAGATGAAGATGCCTTTAATCGCGCATCAGAAACCTTGGGTATCAATCTAGGCAGCAGCGCTTACAAAGATATGTTTATCATCTCGCTACGTAGCTTGTCTGATGATGAGCACTTACTACCAGCGATTGATTTGATGACACAAATGCTCAACGACGCCAGCTTTGATGAGCAAGTTTTGGCACGTAATAAAGCGCGGCTGTTGGTCGGGTTACAGCAGCAAAAGCAAGATCCGAGTAGTCTTGCCAGCTTAGCATTTAACAAGGCGCTATACGGCACGCATCCCTACGCGCATCCCTCCTCTGGTACTATAGAGAGCGTCCCTAGCATAGGTCGGGCTGATTTATTAAGTTTCAAAAACCGCTACTTGGTTGCTGCTAACGCCTCACTTGCAATGACGGGTAATCTAACTTTAACAGAGGCAAAAGCGCTTGCGGACAGTATCACTGCCAAACTGCCAAAAGGTCAGATCGCAGCGACCTTGCCTGAGCCAAAACCACTGACTAAAGCGCAGCATATTCATATCCCCTTTCCCAGTTCACAAACGACGGTGTTGATGGGTCAATTGGGTAATAAGCGCGCAACCGATCCTGTGGCTCAGCAGCAGCAAACCAACTTCGCTATTGGTAATGAGGTCTTAGCAGGCGGCGACTTTAATGCGCGCTTGATGACCGAGATTCGCCAAAACTTGGGCTATACTTATGGCATCTCAGGATCGATGAATCCGATGTTGACTCGCGGCCCTTATCAAATCGGTTTTTCAACCCGCAATGATAAAGCGCGTGCGGCAATTGATGCCAGTATTAGCGTGATTGATGAGACGCTAGAGCAAGGTATAACAGGTGCTGAGATGCGTCTAACGACAGATAATATGAAGAATAGCTTTCCGATGAGTTTTGCTAGTAATTCAGCAATCAATGGGCTGCTTGGTATGATGAATTTTTATCAGCTGCCAAACAGTTATTTGAGTGATTACGTCAGCCGTATCGAGCAAGTGAGTTTGCCTGCGGTTAACCAGACCCTGCGTGATACGCTGGAGCCTGAGAACTTTTTGATTGTGACTGTTGGGGAAGTCGATCCTTGGAATGACAAATAACTGTCTTAGCGCTGTCTATAAACGGCGCTTGATAAATTACAGACAGTGCTTATTGCTAGAGCTGATAGTCTATTAAAATTGATAGACGGTTAAGGGGTACAATACATTGATGTTAACAACGATCAGTCTTTGATAACCATCGTCAAATCGTACTCTAAGCGCTTAGGCTTATACTTAACACCGATGTAGTTTAAACGGATGATGTGTTTGTCATAAGAAGTCACCTCATAAGGACCATTAGCGAAATTATACACTGATGGCACCACTAGCATAGTTTCAATCTTATCGGTATTGATATCCACATCAATGCTTTGTCCAACATCTGGATATAAATAATACTCACAGTAGTCATATACCATAATCTCAGCGGTGCGGACAATAGTTTCATCATCGACGTTTTTTTGTAATAGTTTGGGGCAAATATCAGAATGCTTCGCTGCTAAACGTGCATAGGAGTTTCTAATATTTTCTTCAATCTCTTTGATATTTTGCTCAGCTACGCTTTGCTCAGTCGTAGTAGCAGAATCTTGCGCCTCATTTGGATGAGCATCATGACCACAAGCGCTCAAGACTAATAGAGAAACAGTAGCAATACTGAGCGTACTTATGCGACATGATAAAGGAAATAAATAGCGTCTGGCAGGCATTAGTTTTTTAAGCGTAATAACAGTCATAACTGCCTTAAAAGGTTATTATAAATAGCGCTCATCACCTAAATTTTACTGAAAGCACTTTGAGTTAAAAACCGATATTATAAAACATTGTTTACTAGTATGAAATAGGCTTTAGTTACTTAACTTACCGTTCAACTTGATATACTACCGCTCATCCTACTATTCTTTTCTTATATTTTGTAAAGATTTAGCAGATAAAAAACCTAATTCAAAGGTGTACAATAAATTGTGTTAGGCCAGCTAAAAACGGCAAGCTGAACTACTGCTGGTATTATTAAAGCCCCATTTACGATAACTTGCCGTATCTAAATGGATCGCGCCCGTCGAGTAAATCCCTAGACCAAACTGATAGGACTGGCCTTGATATTGCCAAAACTCGCACAAACTGTCTTGTAATTTACTGATAAGCCAAGGGTTATCATCGTACTCTGGCACCCAAATGTCTATCGCGCCTGCCGTCATATGTTTGCTAGCATCAGCGCCTCCTGCGCAGTCGTTGAGTCCAGGACTACGATAGGCAGAACGTATTTGTGTACTTGCAGGTAATATCCCTTGTCTTTTGAGCTCACTATATAACCGCAGCGTCGGAATGACATTTGACCACAGCTCCTCTGGCGGCAACTGATAAGGCTCATAACCGCATTTATCCCAGCTCCTAGCAGTAGTCAGTAATTCAGAGAGCGGCGGTACATTTTGTCCGCCAACCTGCGCGCTGAGATAACGCTGATAATTGGCAACTTGACCTGCGCGGTAGCTGTTACTTTTGAGCCAACTGTCAAAGTCCACTAAGCTAAAGTTATTGTCAAAAGCATTATATCTGTTGTTGTACCCATCATTACTATAAATGGTTCGATACTGGTTTTGGTTTTGGTTCTGATAAGACGTAGCATTTCTAATACTGATGCGTTTATTCTCATCTATTGATAATTTGGCATCAAACGGATAACTTCGCTCTTTTTGTGCAATCAGATTCTGCATACTATCAGCTAGGCGATTATTAGGAGTGGCATACACCCTACTAGTATTTGGATCTTGTTTTATATAAGCATTGCTACTGCCATAGCGCACTTGAATACGGCGCTCGCTATCATCGGTCAAGATAGCCGCTTGTGCACTGATAGCACTTAAGCATATTAGCGAGCCAATAATAGGTTTGATCGCCCTACGCTGCAAAGTGATACAGGACTCGTAAGCGTGCAAAGTACTGGCTTTTTTTCGGTTTGACCTTACACATACATCGTTGTTTTTTTTCATATTTATCATCACAAAAGACTACAAAAACAGTCGCGAGTGTTATCTTAATAGGTTAGCGGTAATCGTCACTTAAATAAAAAGATAATCCTACCTCTATCGACAGTATCAGGTGTATAGATACTATCAAATTTTTGCTAAGCAGGCTAAACTATCGCCACCATTTACGGGTAACTGATTGACTATTAACATTTATCCTTAACACTTTTAGAATCAAGTGACTTTACCTAAGACGCTTTTATAAGCGGTGTTTTATTCAAAATTTAGCAACTGAAAATTTAACAACTTAAAATAAGTAACTTGGTTTATCTCCATCCCTTTTATTATTCATAATTTTAGCCTACATTGCCTATGTCTATGAGTCCGCAGTACCGATTTTCGCGTCAAAGCCACCACTTAGGGCAGCGCTCTGAACTGACGCTTTGGCAGCGCATTCATGTTGATCCTTGGTTGACCCTGCTGTTACTGATGATTTGCTGTATTGGCTTAACGATTCTCTATAGCGCCTCAACTCAAAACACCAGTATGGTACTGCGTCAAGCGGTCAGTTATGGGGTGGCCTTTGTGGTGATGTTCACTATGGCGCAAATACCGCCAAGCGTTTATCGTACGCTCACGCCTGTGTTTTATGTACTTGGTCTTGCGCTACTCGTGCTCGTTGAGATCATCGGTGAGGTACGCATGGGCGCGCAGCGCTGGATTCGCTTGCCAGGATTTGGTAGCGTGCAGCCGTCTGAATTTTTGAAGCTGGGTATGCCGATGATGTGTGCGTGGTTTTTATCCAAGCGCGAGTTGCCGCCCTCGCTCTCAAGTATTGCCATAACTCTTGCGCTTATTATTGTCCCCGTTCTACTCATCGCAGGTCAGCCTGATCTTGGTACCTCACTGCTGGTTGCAGCAAGTGGTATTTTTGTGCTGTTTTTGGCAGGTCTATCGTGGCGCATTATATCTATAGCGGTTGCTTTAGCGATTCCCTTTGTCGCTTTTGCGTGGAATTTTTTGATGCATGACTATCAGCGCACGCGGGTTTTAACCTTGTTTAACCCCGAAGCTGATGTACAAGGCGCAGGCTGGAATATCATTCAGTCCAAAACCGCTATTGGGTCAGGCGGTCTGACGGGTAAAGGCTACTTAGATGGCACGCAGTCGCATTTGCATTTTTTGCCTGAAGGTCATACAGACTTTATTATTGCTGCTTTTTCTGAGGAGTTTGGACTCTTAGGAGTGATTTTATTGATGTTTATTTATGCGTGCCTGCTTACCCGCGCTTTGTACATTGCTTTTACTCATACCGATACTTACAGTCGGCTGCTAGCAGGCGCTATCGCCATGTCGTTTTTTGTCTATGTTTTTGTCAATGTTGGGATGGTCGGCGGTATATTGCCTGTCGTAGGCGTACCTCTGCCTTTTGTCAGCTATGGTGGTACTGCTATTGTGACTTTGATGGGCGGCTTTGGACTGCTGATGTCGATTCATACGCATAGAGCGAGTTGATTTAGATAAACGTGCTACTACATCTATTTTGACGCCAACTCTTCTACGCCTAGTATTTCATGAGCCTTGAAGGGATAGCGATCTGCCATGACCGTCCACTTTGACACTGTCCATCCCGATGGCGAATTTAAATCTTCTTTACTGCTTAGTTGAAGATGTACTAGCAAGATATCGATATCCATTGTGACTTTTTTGATAACTTGCTGCGGCTCCTTTAGGCGATTGCGCCCGCAGCTACTCTCAAAGCTTTTGAAAATTTGTTGTATATAACCTAACGTCATAGCTTGATTTAGACACAGATAGACGCACTGATTGACATAATCTGGCTTTGGCTGCGCAGCAGTAGCAGTAAAATCTGGATTTTGAAATGGCTTTGATAACCTCATTGTACCCAGCAAGGCTAGTTTTTCTCTCACCTCTATCAGATGTCTCTTTGCTTGATAATTGCTCCCAAGCGCAATCAAGACTGCGCCCACCGGTTTATCAAAAAGCGTTTTGGGAGCAGCTCTTGGCAAGCTATCAAGATTTAAACCAGCCAAACGATCTAAGTCTTTAGTGGTCATCATTAGACTTATTAGTAGGTGTAGCAACACGAGTAATTTGTACGCCGACCGCTGCCGCATCTTTAATCGCAGTCGGTTTTGCGGCGCTGAGGGTGACTTTTTGACACGAATAATGGCTAAGTAGTCTATCGGCCAACTGCGCTGACAAGTGCTCAAGCAGCTCAGCTTTGATCTCTTTGCACCACTGGCTGACATCATCGCACACCGCTTTATAATTGAGCGCGTCTTTAACATCATCTGATAATGCCGCTTTACTGATATCGGTTTCGAGCACGATATCGATAAGCAGCGGCTGAGTGATGGCGCGCTCCCAACCGTATACGCCAATCACCGCATCGACTTTTAGCGCTTTTACGAATACGACATCCGCTTGGGTATCAAACATGGAGCATCCTTAACTATTTATTTTAAAAGGCTTTGTAATTTTCGAGATAAATTAAAGCGCGCGCCCTGCCGATTTTAGCATTTTACTAGGACGATGACGCCACAAATCTATGCTGAATAATAGCAAGCCAAACCAAATCAGGCCGAACACGATTAGACGGTTGGTATCAAAAGGCTCATTATAATAAAATACAGCCAGTAAAAAGATAAAGGTTGGCGTGAGATAATTCATAAAACTCAAGATACTATAGGCCACCAATTTAGTCGATTTATTAAACAGTAGCAGCGGTATCAAGGTCACAGGGCCTGCCAGCATAAGTAGCCAAATATCAGGCGTAAACCAAAAGCTGAGCTGACTACTAACCACATCAGCCTGCCAAAACCACCACAGACAAATCGGCACTAGCATAGCGGTCTCAATAAACATCGCATCGATGGCCGTAAATGGCGTTTGGCGCTGAATGGTGCCATAAGTGCTAAAACTAAAGGCCAAAATTAGTGATAGCCAAGGCAAACTGCCCAGCATAATCACTTGGATAAGTACAGATAATAAAGCAAAGCCAATCGCTATCCATTGCAATAGACGCAGGCGCTCTTTGAATAGGATCATCGACAGGGCAACGCCGACCAGCGGCCCGATAAAATAGCCCAAACTGGCTTCGAGGATACGATCATTATTGACCGCCCATACATAAGTGAGCCAATTGGTCGCAATAATCAGGCCTGATATAAACGTAAAAGCAAGCCATTTTGGGTGCTGCTTGAGCGTGCCAATCCACTGCCAGCGTTTGGTTACAATCAGTACGACAAGTAAGCACAAAAACGTCCAAATGATACGATGCCCTATAATCTCGGTCGCATCATAAGCGGCTAGTTGTTTAAAATATAAAGGAAACGCACCCCAAATACAAAATGCAATTAGCGCGGTGATAATGCCGCGTCTGGTTGTTGGGATAGGAGCGACTGGTTTTTTTAGGACATTTTGAGTAGTCATAGTACAGCACAACTTATTATCGCTAAAACGCATCTATGCTTTTATTGTGTTTATAAAGTGAGCATATAAAAGCGTCAAGCTTGAGAGAAAAGCAGAAAAAAAAGAAAAGCAATGCGCCGATATCGATGAGACATCAGCCCATTGCTAGAAGTTAAAGATACGTATTATTTTAATGAGTCTATCTAAAGGTTTTAATCTAAAAAATCTGCCTAGATATTATCAGGCATTATCGTCGCCACTTTGCACAGCACCGCTTTGAACTTCAATGTTCATGCCGATTTGAGTGGCGAGTTCGGCGAACCCTGGGAAGCTGGTATTGACCGTCTCTACCCCTTCGATCGTAATCTGCTCAGACGCTCTGAGGCTCGCTACTGCAAAGCTCATGGCGATACGGTGGTCGTGATGAGAGACGATATGCCCGCCGCCAAATACCGCTTTATCGTTATTATGACCATTGACGTTTTGACCTTCAATAATCATCCCATCGTCCGTTACTGTACAATTGACGCCTAGAGCTCGTAAACCCTCAGCCATAACCGCAATGCGATCAGACTCTTTGACACGTAACTCTTTAGCGCCCGTTAACACCGTACGACCTTGCGCGCAACTCGCCGCGACGAACAGTACAGGGAACTCATCGATAGCTAGCGGCACCAGATGCTCAGGTATATTAATACCTTGCAGATTTGAGCTACGAATGGTGATATCGGCGACGGGCTCACCACCGATATGAGTCTCATTACTCAAAGTGATGTCCGCTTGCATGAGCTTTAGAATATCAATAATGCCCGTACGCGTCGGATTGATACCCACTTGCGACAAGGTCAGCTCACTATCTTTGCTAATGGCAGCGGCCACCATAAAGAACGCCGCTGAGGAAATATCAGCAGGGACAGCGATGTCACCGCCTGTCAGCTGTCCACCGCCCTCAACACTAATGCGATTGCCCTCAACAACAATCGGATAACCAAAAGCAGATAGCATACGCTCAGTATGATCACGGCTAATCTCAGGCTGGGTCACCGTCGTTGTGCCATCAGCCCATAATCCTGCTAACAATAAGCAGGATTTGACTTGCGCTGAGGCTACAGGCATATCGTAATGGATACCTTGTAGTGGTGTGCCCGCTTTGTCGCGGCCTGTAATGCTGAGCGGCGCCGTACCACTAGTGCCCGTACTCTGGATAACGGCGCCCATCTGACGCAGCGGCGAGGCGATTCGCTCCATGGGACGCTTGTTTAGGCTAGTATCACCAATGAGTACACTATCAAATTTTTGTGCGGCCAAAATGCCCGACAGCAGGCGCATACTAGTGCCAGAATTACCCATATAAAGCGGCGTCTTGCTGGGTTTGAGACCATGCATACCAACACCGTGAATGGTCAGCTCGCCCTTATCAGGGCCCTCAATCGTCACGCCCATATCACGAAACGCCTGTAGTGTCGCCAAAGCGTCCTCGCCTTCTAAGAATCCAGTGACTCTTGTCACACCAGTCGCAAGACTACCGAGCATAATGCTACGATGCGAGATAGATTTGTCACCTGGAATAGCAATAGTGCCTGTGAGAGTTTGGCTTGGCGAGATAATATAAGAGGCTGACATAGCAGAGGTATCCGTATAAGGGGTAGAAGCTAACATGTGATCAAAGTGTCGCCGGGCAGCTTGCGCGCGGCCTAAAAGCCCCATCAGGGCGGTTGAGTCGTTATTTATAATGAGATGACGCAGCTGTTGTAGATAGTCGCTGTATTCATCAAGGGCGCTCACGACGGCACCTTTGTTGGCGATAAATATATCGTGCCACATTTTAGGATCACTGGCTGCTATGCGGGTAAAGTCGCGAAACCCACCTGCCGCGTAGCGAAACATGTCTAGATTGTCATCGTGGCTGGCGAGTTGTTCAACCAGATTAAAGGCAAGCAGATGCGGCAAGTGACTGGTGTGCGCGAGTATCTTGTCATGACGCTCAGCGTCCATACTCATAACCGACGCGCCTACTGCTTCCCACAACTGCTTGAGCCGCGCAATCGCTATAGCATCCGTCGTCATAAGCTCACAGATGATAACGCTATGATGACTGAACAAGTCACTACGTCTGGCATGATACCCTGAATTCTCTGCCCCAGCAATCGGATGCGCGGGTACAAACCCAGTAGGCATACCATTTGATGAAGTGGCAAATACTTGGGTGGCAGCTTCAATGATATTGACTTTGGTACTACAGACATCGGTAATCATACAATCAGTAGCGATCAGACCTATATCCATAGCCGCCTTTATATCAGCAAAAATGGCGGGTACCGCTTGCACGGGAATGGCAACAACGATCAAATCGCTACCAGCAACGGCATCCAAAAGCGTATCACTACCTTTATCAAGCAGACCTTGTTCGATGGCCTCGTCAATACTTGGTATATGGCGATCTACCGCGACGATACGAGCGCTCAACTCTTTATCCTTGATCGCTTGCGCTAGACTTGCGCCAATCAAACCCAGACCGACCACGCACACCTGCTCAAATAAAGGCTGAGCGCTCGTCTGTGAAGGATTAAGGTATAGGTTATTATTTTGTGAACTCACTATTGCCTCAATCATCGTTCAAAATAGAGCTTAGCGTATCAACTAAGCGTAGGTTTTCTTCGGCAGTGCCAACCGTAATGCGTAGCCAATCATCAAGGCCGTAGGCTGCTAATGGTCGTACAATAACGCCTTGCTCTAATAGCGCTTGATTTACTGTTAACGCTGTTGTCTCCTCCATATCTACAGCCACCTCTAGCATAATAAAATTGGCGAAAGATTTGATAAAACCCAATCCTAACGCGTCAAACTGCTTCTCAAGCCAGCGCATCTGCTCTTGGTTGGTGTATCTTACCGTCTCGATGAACGACTGATCTGCAAGCGCGGCTGTAGCGGCAGCAAGACCGAGACGACTGACGTTAAAAGGTTGGCGTACACGGTTCAATAAATCAGCCACTGGCGCTGAGCTGAGGGCATAACCAACGCGTAACCCCGCCAGACCATAAGCTTTCGAAAAGGTGCGCACAATGACGACGTTGTCGAACGCATCTAGCAGCGCGCGATTATTGCTCTCAGGGCTGTACTCTATATAAGCTTCATCTAATACCACCAGCACTGACGGCGGCATACTGGCTACAAATTCCTGTAGCTCATCACGCCCAAGTTGAGTGCCCGTTGGATTGTTAGGATTAGCGATAAACACTATCTTGGTATTGGAATTATCTTTGACAGCCTGAGCCATAGCACTCAAATCATGACCAAATCGCTGCGCCGGTACTTCAATACCCGCCGCGCCTTGCATTTTAGCCAGCATCGAATACACTACAAAACCATATTGGCTATAAACGATAGCATCATCACTACTGACAAAACTACGTGCCAAGATATCGAGTAGATCGTTAGAGCCATTACCCAAGGTGATACAATCGATGCTAATATCATTAAAATCAGACAGGGCTTGCTTGAGATAATAGCCATTGTCATCAGGATAGCGCGCCAGCTCTCCTAGCTCATCAGTGATCGCTAGGGTCACATGAGGCGAGCAGCCCAGCGGATTCTCGTTGCTGGCGAGTTTGACCACATCAAAGACGCCATACTCGCGCGTGATCTCGTCGGCAGGCTTGCCCGTTTGATAAGGCGCAAGCGTTAGGATACTGTCGTAAGCAGGACGCAAAACAGATTGATCACCACTGGCAACTGACATGATATCTCCTCAATAATTAAAAGGCTACAATACCGCTTTAGGGTATGAGCCTAGTACGCGCAAGTCTTTTACCAGAGGCTTGATATCAGCAACAGCAGCGCTCACGTTAGGGTCTTGAATATGACCATCCATATCGATAAAGAATACGTAAGCCCATTTATTAGGACGCTCAGGACGAGTCTCGATGCTAGTCATAGATACGCCGTGATACGACAAGGGCTTGAGGATCTCGATCAGTGCGCCAGCTTTATCATGCGCTGAGACGACGATAGAGGTTTTGTCTTGACCTGAGGGCGCAATCGCTTCATGACCGATAATCAAGAATCGCGTAGTATTGCTCGGATTATCTTCGATATTTGAATATAGCTTATGCAAATCGTACTCTGCAGCCGCTACGTCTCCTGCAATAGCAGCCGAATGCCATTCGTTCTTGAGACGACGCGCCGCCTCCCCATTACTTGAGACCGCTACCCGCTCAATATTAGGGAAATTAACATCAAGCCAATGACGACACTGTGCAAGGGACTGCTGATGTGAATAGATACGGCTTAAGCTATCAACCTTGGTGTGCTGAGCGACCAAAAAGTTCTGATGGATAGGCAGCTCAACTTCACCAATAATTTTGAGAGACGAGGACAAAAACCCATCAAGCGTATGATTAACGACGCCCTCTGATGAGTTCTCAACAGGTACCACCCCATACATAGCCGTACCCGCCTCCACTTCGCGAAACACATCGGTAATCGTAGTCATCGGTACTGTATCAGCTGCTTTGCCAAAATGTTTGAGCGCGGCGGCATGCGTAAAGGTACCGACAGGTCCCAAGAAGGCAATACGCTGCGGTGCTTCTAGATCCAGACAAACCGACATAATCTCACGAAACAGGCGCGCCATCTTCTCATCAGAGATAGGGCCTTCGTTACGCGCCATGACCGCTTTTAGGACTTGCGCTTCACGCTCAGGACGATAAAAGATAGGATTACGTATAGAGGCATCTTTGCTATTAGCGACGTGTTCTTTTTTGACTGTCGCTACTTGCTGAGCCAATCTAGCACGGTTGTTAATGAGCGTATGAATTTGGGAGTCTACGGTATCGATGTTTTGACGCAGCTGATTTAAAAACGCTTGCTCCGTTGCTGGCGTATCTGTTTGCTCTGGGTTATCTGGCTTTTGCTCTGGTGACTGCTCGCTCATACCGCCTATCCTTTTTAACTGTTATTTAGACCGCTATAATGTAGCACATCATCAGTATATTTAAAGCCATCTTATCGATTTATCGTGTTTATAAAACAAAAACGGTTTATTTTTAATAGTAGACAGGACTTGTCTAATCCTTTAAAAGCAGGATAAGACACTAAATCACAAACAGACTGAAAAATCTTCATACATTAGATTTATATCAGTACTTATGCTCATTGCCTGCGTCTCGTCTTGGTATCATTCGTTTTTATATTAGATAAATCCAAACCAAACTATGTTAAAGTTTGTTTGCTAATCATTCAACACGCAAGGATATTCAATGAGCGCATTACAACAGCTTCGCACGATGACCACTATTGTCGCTGATACAGGGGATTTGGCTGCTATTGCACGCCTGCGACCTCGGGATGCGACGACCAACCCAAGCCTAATCACCAAAGCCCTCATTCATCCTGACAATCAATCTATGCTGAGTGAGACGATGAGCCGCTATCATGGTGATGTCGATGCTGTCATTGATGCGCTTACTATCAAGATCGGCTGTAATATATTGGAACTCATTGAGGGCCGAGTCTCCACTGAGGTCGATGCACGCCTGTCCTATGATACTCAGGCGACTATTGACAAAGCGCTTGCCTTTATGGATGCCTACCAGGACGCTGGCGTGGATTCTGAGCGCGTACTCATCAAGATGGCGGCAACGTGGCAGGGCATTGAGGCGGCGCGCTATCTTGAAACCCAAAATATTCACTGCAACTTAACTTTGCTTTTTGGTCAGCATCAAGCGATCGCTTGCGCCGACGCAGGGGTCACCCTCATCTCACCTTTTGTCGGTCGTATATTGGACTGGCAAAAACGCCAACAAAGCCGCCAGAACATTCCGCCTACTGATGATATGGGCGTACAATCTGTCAAGCTTATTTATCAGTATTACAAGCAGCATGGTTATGGCACCCAAGTCATGGGAGCTAGCTTTCGCTCGGTCGAGCAGATACTTGCGCTAGCAGGTTGTGATCTGCTCACTATTGCGCCTGATCTTATCGATGAGCTTGAGGCTATGGACGTCGACGTCACTCGCAAGCTCTCACCGAGTATGGCTACAAATTTAGCGGATATGCAAAAAATCAGTCTGACTCACGAAGCCTTTAATCATGAGTATCAACAGGATAAGATCACTCAAGACTTATTGCCTAAAGGCATAGACGGGTTTATCGCCGCGCGTGACGAGCTGGCAAAGGCGTTGGCGGGGATGCGTTAGGCTTCGGCGAGTTAACTCGTTAGTCGTTTAGACTCACTATTAAGTAAAAGTTATCAAGTAAAAGCAGCATTCTAGGTACTTAGAATGCTGCTTTTTTATACCTTTAAGATTACTATTCACTGATATGACTAAATCTTTATGCCTTTAGGACCGTATAAACAGGTACAGGAAACTCGCCATGCAACTCTACCAAGTCGAGAAGTACCAAAGCGCCAACGACAGTATGCTCAGCGGATCGGCATAGCTCATAGGCGGTCGTGAGCGTGCCTCCTGTCGCCAAAATATCATCGACCAATAATACGCGCTCAGGTGGTAAGTTATTTTGCATCTCAAGCGTATCTTTACCGTACTCTAATGCATAGGCCTTGTTGGCAACAGGTGGCGGCAATTTGCCAGGTTTACGCAGTAGTATCATGCCTTTGCCAAGACGGCCTGCCAGCAAGCTTGCAAATACAAAGCCGCGTGCCTCAACCGCACCTAAACAATCCACCTCATCCATAAGCCCCTCGGGCAAAGCTGCAAGCAGCGCATCGATGACATCATTTATGTGACTGCGCAGTAACGGCGTAATATCATAAAAATCGATACCTGCTTTTGGAAAATTAGGTACCGTTCTGATCACTTGCCAAAAGGGATGATCAATGTTTTTGGTGTTAGATATTGCAGTGGCGCTCATGGTGACCTCAATCTTAGATGACTGGTAAATAAAGGGATGGCATTCAATAATGGCTAAAAATACGGTTAAAAATAATGGGGGCAATCATAGCATAATGGATACTATTTTGAGGGGTGATGTTCAACATTAGACAATTATAGATATAAAAAGTGCTATATTTTTACTTGATTATGCTAGAGCAATCTCAATATACAAGTGTAAACTTAAACGTGCAAAGTCTGGTTATATGCTACACTACGGACGTTTTTATCGTACCTAAAGGTACGTAATATCTCAGTATTAGTTGATAGGATAAAGTATGAAACGTTATGAATGTATAGTCTGTGGCTGGATATATGATGAAGAGCTAGGCTGTCCTGAAGAAGGTATCGCACCAGGTACCAAATGGGAAGATATTCCAGAGGACTGGATATGTCCTGAGTGCGGCGTCGGCAAGCTTGACTTTGAGATGGCAGAATTTTAGGCCACTTGCGCAATAGGAAATATTATGACTTCAAATGATCTAGGTACTCATAGCCCCTCTAACAAAATCGAACACTATCCTAGTGATGAGTGGAAAAAGTTCGGTGGGCACAAGTGGCACCCCTCAGATCTGAGCGAGCATCTGTATCAAGCCATGATAGATATCGGTGACGGCATCGAGCTGTGCGTTGAGGCTGGCGGTAACCCTGCCAACCCACCACTACTGATGGTTATGGGTCTTGGCTCACAGATGATATTTTGGCCCGATGCTTTTATTAAGCGCCTTATTGATGCAGGATTATTCGTTATTCGTTTTGATAATCGTGATATCGGTCTATCTTCCAAAGTCCAAATCGATGGTCTGCCGCGTATCAGTCAGCTTAAGATGATGATGCGCTTGCAAACGGGACTCTCTAACAAAAGCGCGCAAGTGGCATATAACTTGACCGATATGGCAGAGGACACTGCCCGCTTGATCAAGGCTTTGCATCTAGGGAGTACGCATTTGATTGGCGCGTCTATGGGCGGAATGATCTCGCAAATTGTTGCCGCGCGTTATCCAAGCCTAGTGGACAAAGTGGCGCTCATGTTTACCACGACCAATCGCGCATTTCTGCGCCCGCCTAAGCCTAAGCAGTTATATACCTTGATTAATCGTCCTGAGAGTCATTCTGAGCGTGATATTGTGCGTCATAGCGTCTGGTTTATGAAAACCGTCGGTACGCCAGGACATATCAATGTGCGTCTCGTGCGTGAGATTGCTCAGTTGCGTTATCAGCGCAGCTTTCATCCGCTAGGCACGGTGCAGCAGCTTAACGCTATATTAGCCTCAGGCTCTATTGCTCGTTTTAGTAAGCAAATCAAAGCGCCGACCATTGTCATGCACGGCAGTGCTGATGGTCTCATTCCGGCCTCTCAAGGTCGCGTCGTTGCCAAGACTATTCCGAATGCCACCTTTCATCTCATTGAAGGCATGGGGCATGATATACCTGCCTATTATCAGCCTTATATGGTTGATCTGATTCGCAATCATTTACTCGGCTAACTTTTAATTACTAATTAACGATTGCTCACTAATAAGTGTTAAGCCAAAAAAGAGTCGTTGCTGCTATTCATAACAATAGTAGCAACGACTCTTTTTAAATTTGTCTTTTGAGTTCAAACAACAAATAGTATTGAATGATTAACCACAACTGACAATTTCACCCGTTGTATTGATACAGGTTTTTTGACCATCTGCCAACGTACCCACCCAAGCCGTACCTTCTTTAAATACAAAAGGTGAGACGCCTTGATAGGTGTCCTCGTTACTTATGACACTATTATCAAAGTTAAAAGGTATGACAAGCTCGCCGCCTAAATTTAAAAAGCCCCATTTGTCATCGATACTGACCGCAGCCAAACCTTCAGAGAAAGGTCGTACGTCATCAAACGAATAGGTAATCATCACCACATCGTTATCATCAACAAAACCCCATTTACCGTTTTGTTGCTTGGCCTTTAACGTGGTAAATGCCGCAGGCACTAGCGCTGTCGTATTCTCAGATCGGTTATTTGAAGCTTGCATCTCACGCTTTGCATTGGGGTCTTGAGCGATGTTACCGTCTTTATCCAGCCAACTTATGGACTTGCCTTTACTTACGCGCGCAATACCGTTTTTGTAATTATCGATATGACTGATAGAGGATTCAAACGGTACAACCACTTGATTGGCGGTGGTAATCACGCCATAATCGCCGTTTCTTTTGACGACAATGCGTCCGTCTGATACCGCTCTTGCCCACTCTTGGTTAGAGCCGATGATATCGTACCTTGTCGGTATCGCCTCGCGCCCGCGCATATCGACGTAGCCGACTTTACTATTACGCTGTACAGGCATGAGACCTCCTGCTATCTTGGTGGCATCTACGCGCTGATAACCCATAAGATCAGCTACTTTTTTACCTTTTTTATCGAGTAAAGCGACTGGCGCACCAAAATCCTTTACCGCCAAGAAATAGCGACTATCAGCAGTGCAAGAAACATGCTTGTAGTAGCTCTTTGGTATCTTGCAACTGGTCGCTTGCGCGCTTGGAATGATAAAAACTGAACTTAGAATCATAGCGACGCTAAAGTATACTTTGGTAAGTGTAGAGGATGTCAGAACGGTAGATCTAAGAGCAGTAGACCTAAGTATGAAAGATTTAAGTATGGCAGACAAAAGCACAGGTACAAATTTAGTAGATTGTAGTGTATTTAACTGAGTACTTTTAGTCATAGTAAAATCCATTATTTCACAACGCTCTCTTGTATGGTAAGACAGGCAGCCTAACAAATAGCTGCTCATGCACCAACCTGTGTTGAGTAAGCGTGTAACGCAAGCCCTTAGATCGTGTCACTATTGTGCTAAAGCTTAGCACCTTTTAATCTATACTTATTAGAATACTAGATATCGCATTATATTCAATATAAAGAATACTTATTTTTAATCTTAGCAAGCTTTTACTTTAGAACGTTTATATAAAGGATGATATACAGCGATGTCTACTACAAGCTCAGCATCCACCGGTCTTATTATTGGCTGCATTATTTTTGGCTTGGGTAGTCTGATTGTCGCTCACGTCGATATTGGCGGCTGGGCAATGTCGTTTTGGCGGCTTGCGATATCAGGTATTATCTTTACCCTGCTGGCTAAAATGACAGGCCAACGGCTACCGCGCGCCCGTTCTGCTATCGTTTTTGGGTTGTTATCAGGGGTATTTTTGGGCTTGGATCTAGCACTGTGGCATGAGAGTATCTATGCTGTTGGGCCTGGTATCTCAACACTACTAAATAGCTTACAGATTTTCTTTTTGGCAGCGATTGGGTTTTTGTATTTTAGTGAACGCCAGACAAGCTTACAGCTGATAAGTTTATTTTTGGCGGTGCTTGGCGTGGCGATGATAGGGAGCCCAGAGTTTGCCAATAATACAGCCGCGACTTGGGGGTTTGTTACTGGCATTGTATCAGGCGCGATGCTGGCGGCGTCTATGACCTTTATCCGTAAGACTCATGATACCGAGCCCACACCGATATTTGTCTTGATGCAACTGATTAGTATTGGCGGCGTGCTGGCGATGATCATACCTATGCTGATATTTGACGCCGGTCACATTATGCCAAACTCGTGGTCTGATATTGGCTGGATACTAGTGTATGGCGCGGTGATGCAATGCTTGGCTTGGGGACTTATAGCCTACTCTATCCCTAAGTTGTCGCTTGCGGTTACAGGCTTGCTGTTGTTGACTGAACCTATCGCAGCTTTGATAATAGACTACAGCTGGCTTGGCAAATCCATTAACACGCTGCAATGGAGCGGCGCGTTACTGACAATGCTAGCGATATATTTAGGATCGCTCAAACCTAAGCCGCGCGCCCTGCGTCGTTATCGATTTTTTGCAAGATTTTATAAGCACAAACCATAAATAAGATATCTATTATGGCAACTAGCTTTTTTTCAGATTGAATAAAGCATTAAGCACGATAGCAGCTAGCGTTGCCGTACCGATACCGCCCAAATCAAACTCACCTAACTTTAAACCAAAGTTACCTGCGCCCATAATAACGGTGACTGCGGCAATGATTAAGTTGCTGTTTTTGCTAAAATCAATATGGTTGTCGATCCAAATTTTCGCGCCAGCGATGGTAATCAAACCGAAGACAACAATAGACGCACCGCCCAGTAGTGCTGACGGAATCGTCTGAATCACTGCGCCAAATTTGGGCGAGAGTCCAAGCAGGATAGCGACCAAGCCTGCGATGACAAAGATAGTCGTGCTATAGACCTTGGTCACTGCCATCACGCCGATGTTCTCAGCATAAGTGGTCACTCCTGTACCGCCAAAGCCTGCTGAGAAGGTAGTCGCTAAGCCATCAGCGAGAAAAGCGCGGCCCATATAAGGCGTTACGCGCGCTTTGGTCATGCCCTCGACTGCTTTAAAATGTCCTAAGTTTTCGGCGATTAAGATAAAAGCAACAGGGGCAATCAAGATAATAGCGCTAAGCTCAAAGCGCGGTGTGTAGATCGTAGGCAATCCGAACCAAGCGGCACTTTGAATACTACTAAAGTCGATGGGCGTACCAAAGCCTAAGATATTAGTCATCACAAAGTAGGCAATATAAGACAATATCAAACCGACTAAGAGCAGCAAGCGTCTAAGCATACCGCTGGTAAATACGGCTACTGCGCTAATAAGTAGGACGGTAAGCGTTGCCATCCAAGCATCAAATTGATTGCTTGAGACGCCTTGAATGGTCACAGGCGCAAGGTTGAGACCGATAATCATAACGATAGCACCCGTCACGATAGGTGGCATTAATTGCTCAATCCAGCCTGTACCTGTCTTCATGACGAGCAAACCTACCAAGGAGTAGATAATACCGCACACCATGATGCCGCCTAAGGCCACATCCAGACCACTATTAAAGCCCATACCTGCATATGCAGTCACTGCAATGACAGGGCCAATAAAGGCAAAGCTTGAACCCAAATAGCTGGGCATACGCCCGCCTGTAATGATAAAGAACATCACTGTACAGATACCGGACATCAAGATAGCAAGGTTGGCATCAAAACCCATAAGCAGTGGCGCAAGTACAGTCGCACCAAACATAGCAAAGGTATGTTGAATACCAAGTAGCACGCTTTTGGACGGCGGCAAGTACTCGTTGATACCCACCGCATCAACATCTAAGTTACCTTTATACGCGCGCCACGTAGGAAACCAGCGACTATTATCAAAGTCTGGATTGTCTATTAATTGCATGGCTTTAGGATCGATACCAGCAGCCGTTAAAGCATTCGGTTTGTTAGAGGCAGAAGAAGGCTCTGATGGCAAGGTCATGCGCTAGTCCTAATAATAGTTAAATGGTGAGTCGCTCGGTATTTACGATTAGTTCTCAGACCTCTAAACTTTGAGGCATCTACTGTAGCAATAGGACGAATAACTCCCTTATAATAATCGCTAACAACAAACAGTTTAGACAGTCAAAACTATTTGTTAATAAAGTCCAATTTCACTGGTCGTGTACTACGAGTTGTGTTTAACTGACATCAGTTTTGATGCTCACAATAAGCAGTACTGTCCAAATTTTACAGCTGTTAAGTTTACAGAATGTTACATAGTGCAAGATTCTCAGCATCATAGCGGAAATAGTCTGTAAATAAAAGATTTTGCTGCATAAAAGTATGAACTCACTCCACCCTTTTTAGTCATGGTAACTTTATGATTAGCGTATTTGATTTATTTAAAATCGGTATTGGCCCCTCAAGCTCACATACCGTCGGCCCTATGATTGCGGCTAACTTGTTTTTGGCTTCAGTATCAAAAATGGCAAGCATCGACAATATATTATCAGTAGAGATCGAGCTATACGGATCGCTTGCAGCAACGGGCAAAGGTCATGCGACAGATACTGCGATTTTGCTAGGCTTGTTAGGTCATACGCCAAGCACAATAGATACGCGCCTGACCGACCTCTATTTATCCCCTATTTTAAATGAGCAGCAGCTTACGTTATCAGGGGTATACCTTGTCAATTTTGATGTCCAGCGCGACATTCACTGGTATGACGATACTGTCTTGCCCTATCATCCAAACGCCCTTACCCTGCGCGCTCATTTGATGGACGGCACGCACTATCAGCAGACGTACTACTCTATCGGTGGCGGGTTTGTCATCAATGATGAAGATGCCACCAACCCCGATGAGGATCATGCCAGCCCCACTATCGATGATATTCCTTATCCCTTTAACAATGCCGCAGAATTACTTGAGCAATGTAATCAACACCAATTGAGTGTCAGCGAATTGGTACTGGCAAACGAGTGTCACTATCGCAGCTTGGACGAGATATACGCTTATTTAGATGATATTTGGAACGTGATGCAGCGCTGCGTTGAGCAAGGTTGTCAAAATAGCGGTATCTTGCCAGGCGGACTGCAAGTCAAACGCCGAGCGCAGGCTTTGTATTTGCAATTATGCGCAGAAAAAGATCAGCCCATTGCCAAGAGCGACAAGCTTGCGGCAATGGACTGGGTTGATTTGTACGCTTTGGCTGTCAATGAAGAAAACGCTAATGGTGGCAATGTGGTCACCGCGCCAACCAATGGTGCTGCGGGTATCATCCCTGCGGTTATGCACTATTACCGTGATTTTTTGCAGAGCTACAATCATGACGGCGTGCGCAAGTTTTTACTCAATGCAACCGCTATTGGTAGCCTTATTAAACAAAACGCCTCCATCTCTGGCGCTGAGGTTGGTTGTCAAGGTGAGGTTGGTTCCGCTTGTGCTATGGCAGCGTCCGCCTTAGCTGAGATTATGGGTGGCTCCCCCGCCAAATGCTTAAATGCCGCTGAGATCGGCATTGAGCACAATCTAGGACTGACTTGCGACCCTATTGGCGGTTTGGTGCAAGTGCCTTGTATTGAGCGCAATGCGATGGGTGCCATCAAAGCTATCAACGCCGCTCGCCTTGCCTGCCGCGGTGACGGTCAGCATATGGTATCGCTAGATAAAGCGATTGAAACCATGAAACAAACGGGCGCAGATATGTCTGATAAATACAAAGAGACTGCCCGCGGCGGTCTGGCGGTATATGCAGATAACCGTATACCGACAGCGACTCGCGGTGTCAGTGTTAACTACAGTCAGTGTTAATGTAATTAGTGCTAAGTAAGTCACATCATCTTGCACGGATCAAAACATAAAAAAACCGCTAACTCAGTAGCGGTTTTTTTGTCTTAGTTTGAACTAAATACTAGACTTATTCTGGTGTTTTAGAGATTACATCGTTCAATAACCATACTGGCTTAACTAGGCCTGAAGCTTCATCAGCAACAGCTTCTTGACGGACATCTAACACGTAGCGGTAGTTTGGCTCATAAGTGAACCCTTGGATATCACCGCTTAAGTTAGTAAAGTTCTTTTGGTAAGTATGACGATACTGCAAACAAGTTGATTGTACTTTTGTGCCATCAGTAGCAGTCAATTCACAAACGGCTTTACGCGGCGCAACTTCTACTTGGAAGCTTTTGATGTTAACGACTTTAACATCCATAGCTTGACCTTCTACGACCATAGTACGCTGGTCATCTAAGCCCATGCTCGAACAACCTGCAAGTGCAAAAGTGGTCATCAATGCTGCTATAGCTAATTTTTTCATTGGTGTATCCTCATACAATTATTATCAAATTTTTAGTATTGATTATCGATATCGTTAGAGCGAAGTTGGTCTAACGATATCGATAATTTTTTATAGTAGTAAGGACACTCGGTTATATCATTTGAACTATAGTTTTTTGAACGACAATAGATCAACATGTATTTAGTGAGTGCCTTTATAAATACTTCGCTCAGTATAGAGGCTTTAAAACCTTATCTTCTATGACTGCTTTGTAATTAAACGTCAGTATTTGCAACTGATATCACTCATGTCAGATAATCTAAGACGCACTAACTACGATAGTCTGCATTTATCTTGACGTAATCATAAGATAAATCACAAGTATAGACTGTATCTGTCGCCGACCCTCGCGCCAAATCGATATGAATGGTAATCTCAGCGCGCTTCATAACCTCCTTACCCGCGTCTTCTGTATAGTCTGGAGCCACGCCACCATTTTGACAGATCATAACTTCGTCCAAATAGACATCCACTTGCTCAGTATCCAAATCATCGATACCCGCGTAGCCGACCGCCGCTAGGATACGACCCCAATTGGCATCGCTTGCAAAGAATGCCGTTTTCACGAGTGGCGAGTGAGCAACGGCGTACGCAACGTCGCAGCACTCTTGCGTAGTTTTGCCGCCAGTGACCTTGACCGTCATGAATTTAGTCGCGCCCTCACCATCTCGGACGATCAGCTGCGCTAAACGCAAAAACACTTCGGTAAGCGTATCGACCAAAGGCTGATAATGCGCGTGATCAGGGCTATCTATAATCTCTGAGCTGGCCGTGCCCGTTGCAATCAGCACGCAGCAATCATTGGTCGACATGTCGCCATCAACAGTAATGCGGTTAAAGGATTGCTCATTAATAGTGACTAATATCTCTTGCAATAAATCAGCAGCAATATTGGCATCAGTTGCTACAAATCCAAGCATGGTCGCCATATTAGGACGTATCATACCTGAGCCTTTTGAGATACCTGTGACATGATAGCGCGCGCCGTCGACCTCGATTTTTTGACTGGCAAGCTTAGGAATGGTATCTGTGGTACGTATGCCATTAGCCGCCGCGAGCCAGTTATCAGATCCAAGCGCCTCTATTGCAGCGTCAAGTCCAGTAATGATGGCATCGCTATTGAGCGGCTCACCAATGACCCCTGTTGAGAACGGCAACACCGCCTGAGTATCGACACTGGTTTTGTTTGCCAAAACTCTACAAATATCTTTGGCGCGGCGGATACCATCAGCACCAGTACCCGCGTTAGCATTGCCAGTGTTGGTGATTAGGTACCGCGGACTGCTATGAGCAAAGTGCTCACGTAGAACGCGTACAGGCGCGGCGCAAAAGGTGTTTTTGGTTGTCACTACTGCTGTAGTTGCCGCTTCATTGATTTTTATGATGACTAAATCATCGCGGTCTTTGTAGCGCACGCCAGCTGCCGTTGCACTCAAGGTAATGCCATCAATAGCATAAATAGTGTTAGGTATAGTTATATCGCCAACAGCCATGGCAGTCTCCTTTTTATATGAATAATTTAATTGTCTTTACTTAAATCAAAAACCGACCAAATAGGCGCGTGGTCAGAGGGTTTTTCCATAGCGCGCAGCTCATAGCTGATGCCAGCATCTACAGAATGCTCGACCAAATCGGGCGTGCATAAAATATGATCGATACGCATACCGCGTTTGGGCTCATCATTAAAGCCGCGACTACGATAATCAAACCAGCTATAAAAATCTGTGCTCTCTGGGTAATGCAAACGATAAGTGTCGATCAGCTCGCACGCCATCAACCTCTCGTACCATTCGCGCTCCTCTGGCAAAAATGAGGTTTTGCCTTGTTTTAGCCAGCGTTTCATACTAGCCTCACCGATGCCAATATCGATATCCTCTGGTGCAATATTCATATCCCCCATAACGATCATCGTACGCCCTTCACTTTTTAAGGTAACGATGTAATCGATTAGGTCGGCGTAATAAGCGCGTTTCATCGGAAACTTAGTAGGATGATCTCGGCTCTCTCCTTGCGGAAAATAGCCATTTAATACATCAATCTCACGACCTTGTATTACGTAGCGCGCATGAATAAAGCGTTTTTGATCCTCTTCACTTTCGTGCGCAAATCCCTTTTGTACAAATATCGGCGCAACTTTTGAGAGCAGAGCAACACCGTAATGCGCTTTTTGACCAAAGTATTCTACGTGGTAGCCCAAACCTTCTACGTTTTTTAGTGGAAACTGCTCATCGTGGACTTTGGTCTCTTGTAATCCTATGACATCAGGATCGATGACGGCTTGTAATGCCTCTAACTGATGCTGACGGGCGCGAATACCATTGATATTAAAGCTAACAAAACGGGTCATACTTTATCCTATATAAATAGTGAGGCGATATATCAGCCAGATAACTTACTCACCTATCCGGCCAACTCAAATACTGTCCGTATCATAACAGAATTGCGCGCCGCTATCTGTTGCACGCCTCTATTAGGTAGGCTAAAGTAGCTACATTAATCAAACTATACATAGAGAACTTTATGAGCAAAACTGAAAATATAGCAGCCTCTAATAATGATAAAACGTCACTTAAGCCTTTATTTGCCACCGACTATCATATCTATATCAATCATACTGACGCCGGCGGCATCGTTTATCATGCCAATCATTTGGTGTTCTTTGAGAACTGTCGCCGTGATTGGTTTACCAAAATAGGTATCAATGGCTATTTTTTGCAAAATGATAGCGGACAAGTGCAGCACTTCGTGGTCAGTCAAGCGGCGCTTAATTACCGCCAAGCGATATATTTAGACGAAATCATCAATGTGCGCATTGATAGAGTCGAGCTAAAACCTGCCAGCATTATTTTTTATCAAAGTATCTATCGCGCGAAGAGCAATACGCTGTTGAGTAGTGCCAAAATTGTCATTGCTTGCGTGCAAAACCAGTTGAGTGCTAGCGCTGCGACGTCTACAAAAGCTGATACTAACGCAGTGACTCCAGTTGCCAATGTTACCTCTATACGACCAGTACGCGTGCCAAAAAGTCTTTGCCTGGTAATAGATAAAGCAATAGACGCTCATAAAGCTAATAGCTAGCTTATCTATCGTGCGTATCGCGTTTGAATAGACACTGCATGACTACTTTTTTAAATAGGACTACTTGACATAAATAGTCCTTTTATTATGTTTGTCTCTCAGCTCAACATCCTTCTTATAAGCAATCTGCTTAATGGTTTATCTCGTAGTCAACTTAGGATATTTTTAAAGCTAAAAATAATAGATTTATGTTTATAAAATTTAGGTTTATACTTTTATTTAATAAAGCTTTTAAGATATATTTAAGTTGTAAAATATATATCTGATGCAGTTTATCCTTAAATAACAACCGTTTATCCGAATATTATTGCTTCATAAAAAAATTTTATTATCAAATTAAAATTTAAACCAAACAGTGCTAATATATTTTTACTTGTGCAATTGCTGTTATGTTAATTTGTTGCTCAAGTATGTCTTTGTATTGCTTAGTTTTTTAAACACTTGTATGCCAATCAAGACGACTCATCCCTAAAACATTCAATACCAATCACATTTAAAGGACACTGATTATGACAGTGAACAAACCTTGGCTGGCACAATATCCTAGCAATGTACCCAAAACCATAGATCCTGACCAATATAGCAGTCTTATTGAGCTTTATGAGGAGTGCTTTGCACGCTTTCGCTTGCATCCTATCAGTGTTTGCATGGGCGTGACGCATACTTATGGCGATATCGATGATACCTCGCAAGCGGTCGCTGGATGGTTGCAGGCGCAGGGCTTACCACAAGGATCTGTAGTCGCTTTGATGATGCCAAACGTACCACAATATCTGCCTATTATGATCGGGATACTGCGCGCAGGCTATGTCTGTACACCGATTAATCCTCTGTACACAGGTCGTGAGCTGCGTCATCAGCTTAATGATTCTGGTGCCAAAACGATATTTATCGTCGAAAATTTCGCTCAAGCACTAGAACAAGTCGTTGAAGAGACCCCTATCAAGCACATCGTCTTATCTAAGATGGGCGATATGATGGGCTTAAAAGGTATGCTAGTAAATACCATCATTCGCCGTGTCAAGCGCTTGGTACCTAAGTACAAGCTTAATGATCCAAAACGCGAAGTGACTAAGTTCCCTGATGTGCTACGACGCGGCAAAAACCTACCGCTACAAAAGCCAAAGATGACGCTTGAGCAAAAAGCATTTTTGCAATATACCGGTGGTACGACTGGATTGTCTAAAGGCGCGATTTTGTCACAGCGCAATGTGGTTGCTGCCGCTTTGCAGTCTGAGGCATGGACACGACCTATTACCTCAGAGATTGATGAGGTATATATCAATATGGTGATGGCACTGCCGCTCTATCATATCTTTGCCTTTATGCTAAGTCTGCTTGCTATGCGCTCAGGCTACACCTTTATATTGGTGCCTAATCCGCGTGATATTCCAGGGTTTGTCAAAACCTTATCCAAACAACCCTTCCATGTATTCCCTGCGGTCAATACTTTGTTCAAAGGATTACTGGATAACCCTAATTTTAGTCAACTAGATTTTAGCTCACTTCGTATCTCACAAGCAGGGGGTATGGCAGCCACTCAGCAGACAGCAGCGCGCTGGCTTGAGGTGACAGGGTGTGCGATGATTGAGGGCTGGGGCATGACTGAAGGCGTTGCCGCAGGTACGGCTAATATCGTCACTGATCGCAAATTCAACGGCACCATTGGTCTACCTGTTCCGAGTATGGATGTCATCGTCATCGATGAAGAGGGCAATCGCGTAGGCGTTAATGAGCCAGGTGAGATGTGCATCAAAGGCCCTAACGTCACAGCAGGATATTTAAATAAAGACTCCAGTGAAGCCTTTACTAAAGACGGTTACTTCCGTACAGGCGATATTGTGAGTATGGATGATAGAGGGTACTTCAACCTACTTGATCGCAAAAAAGATATGATCTTGGTTTCAGGATTCAATGTCTTCCCTAACGAAGTTGAATCTGTCATGCTAGATTGTGATGGTGTCGTAGACTGCGCAGTAATAGGTATCCCTGATGAGCGTCAGGGTGAAGCGGTCAAAATCTACGTGATAAGAGCAGATGCAAATGTGACCAAAGACGTTGTTAAAGACTTTGCGCTAGATAATTTAACAGGGTATAAATGTCCTCGTTATATCGAATTCGTTGATGAGCTACCTAAGAGTAACGTCGGTAAGGTACTGCGCCAAAAGTTACGTGAAAAGCATATGGCAGATCATCCCCAGCTTTGAGCTGTCGATACTTTGAACCTCTAGTGGCTTACGCGTTATATCACAAAAAAGCACCTTACATCTTGTAAGGTGCTTTTTTTATGAGCAATATAAATTAGCTTGCTTTGGTAATTAAACTCAAAGGTAGGTATTTCATTGCAGGGCTTACAATAGACCAAGGCAAGCTTGGCACGCAGGCTTGCGCAACACCAGATTCTATAGCAGCGACGATAGCTTTGGTGCCCTTGTTAGCACTGACCTCAAAAGGTAATGGCTTAGCATTTTCATTAATCTCAGTACGTATATAACCTGGAAAGATAGTGGAGACTTTGATAGGGAGTTTTTCAAGAAGCATATCAGCGCGAATACCTTCGGCCAAATGCGCAATGCCAGCTTTACTTGCACCATAAGTCGTCATGTGTTTTGGTAAACCGCGCATGGCGGACATGCTCGATATAACTACCAGATGACCATGGTTTTGTTTGCGAAAAATCTTCATGCCTGCTTCACACTGCGCTAGTGCTGATATAAAGTTGATCTCAGCGGTGCGCCTGTTGATACTAAAGCGACCTTTTCCGATGCGGCGACTCTCACCAATCCCTGCGTTCACCACTACCCGATCTATAGTGCCAAAATCGGCGACGAACTCATCAAACACTGTAAATATAGCGCTATAGTCGGTCACATCTAATCCCCGATACTCGACACGAATATCAGGATATTTGGATAAAATATCTGTTTTTAGCTGCTCCAAACGACTAGTGCGGCGCGCGCAAATGGCTAAGTTATAACCTAGTCTGGCAAATAACCATGCCATACCCTCACCAAGTCCTGAGCTGGCACCTGTAACCAGAACTGTCTTGCCCTGTCCTACTTGCTGCTGGTTTAATCGGGCAAGATAACGCCCAGGTTTGATCGCACTAACTAATTGCGCTTTACGGTTCTTGGCCGTTTGCGTCATTAAATTTACTAATTTACTTTGCATAGATAGCTCCTTGTATATCAGTAGCAATGTAACACTTAATCGCAGTCTTTATGCGTCAAAGTATACGGCTAAAACACAATAGTATAGTATGCCTGCGTAGATAATTGAACGGCAATTGTGTATAGCAGACTAGAGGCTTAGGGTCTGTTGAACATTCAAATATTAGGACTGCTGATAGCTAAAATTGCACCAAACTAGGCGTAAACCGAAGATAATGTCTAGACATTAGCTAGATTTACAACACCGTTTGGGGTGATTTTAGCATCAGCCTTTCAGGGCGAGGCTATTTTTTGCCAATACATGGCGAAGTTATCTAACCTAGAATGACTAGGCCGCAAGAATTTCACTGCGTATTGCCTAAAAAATAGCGCCCGCCAGTTCCACATTTGAATGTTCAACAGACCCTAGTGTATTTAAATGAACAAACCCTTAAAGCCAATCCCTAGCGCCATGTCACAAAACGCTCACCACCTGCAAACAGGTGACTGTGCTCATTCAAAGACAATAGACGTATGCCACCTTTGTTCATAGTAATAGCGGTAACACCTGTGTTGATAAGCTTTCTGTTTAGGGTATAAGCAAGCTGACTGCCCTGCTCTAGCAATTGCGCGCTTATCGCTGCAATGACGCCGCCTGAGGTG
This sequence comes from uncultured Psychrobacter sp., assembly GCA_947495055.1. Classification (GTDB taxonomy): domain Bacteria; phylum Pseudomonadota; class Gammaproteobacteria; order Pseudomonadales; family Moraxellaceae; genus Psychrobacter. Next base: position 117,729 of record CANLXO010000002.1, read on the forward strand.
AAAACCAGCACGGTACTATCATGACCCAAATCAGCTCGCTGCGTTATTTGAGTCCGAATAGTGTCAAGTCCACTTTGTGCACGCTTGTTGAACTGAGTCCAGCTTTCGATATAGTCACTATCATTGTCGCCAGCATGCCAGCGCTGCATAGCCTCGTCAAATAGCTCTACTAGGCGTACATTGGGCACTTGTGCCTTAGCAATCTCTGTCGCTATCGTCCCTGGATTACTAAATGCGCTATTGGATTTTATAAACACGTCTCTATGATTGAATTCATTAAATACCGGCAATACTGAGCTATCGGGCGTTTGCATATCAAAGATATGGTTTGATAGCCTTGTATCACTTTGAGCAAATGAGTCCTTATAATACGACCAAAAGTGCTCGGCGGACTCTTTTTGCCGCACCAAGCTGCCACTAAAAATCGCATCAATACGGCGCTGAGTCGCTCCATAATGCGCGCCTAATAGCTGAGCTTGCCTGATGCCAAGCTCTGAGAGCTTATCGTAATTTTCTTGTCCAAATGATGCCTGTCCGTGGCGGGCGAGCAAAATAGTTGTCATTGTGGTAGTGCCTTTATAGTTTATTAAATATAGTTTATTCAATTAAGTTTGATAAATAAAAACCAGTGAACTAGGCCTAGCTCACTGGTTTGTTACCTTAAATTTGAGCCATTAGCTATCAATGGATTTATCAGATGCCGACTCAAAATAGCCTTTGGGCAACACGCTTTTGACGACTTTTTGTATGGGCGCTGGTAGTTGCTCTACCATTGCTGCATCGACGCCGATCTCTTGCAAATGCGGTTGTACGCGGCGGGTAAATAGCGCCTCACCCTCATACTTAGCAATGAGCTTAAGGCATTTAGCATGCAATACATGAACGATAATCCAAAAATTCTTAAAGGCAGGATTTTTGGTTTGTTTATGATAGTAGCGATAATAAATCTGCTGAACGATACCCGCTAGGCGAAATAATCCAAACACTTCATAAAATGTCCAGTTATCGACCTCAAGACCCGTTTGCTTAAGATAGTAATCGACCACCTCATCACGAGTCATCATGCCTTTTAGATGGGTCGGCTGACGGCGCGACTGCTGCATGATCATGTTGTCATCGGCCTCAATCCAGTACGCTAGCGCACTCCCTAGATCCATTAGCGGATCGCCAAGGGTTGCCATCTCCCAATCGAGCACGCCAATGACTTCAGTAGGATTGTCCGCATTTAAAATAACATTATCAAAGCGCCAGTCATTGTGAATCACGCATGTCTTGCTATCACTTGGCGTATGAGTGGTCAACCATTGACGCACTAAGGCAAAGCTTGGTACATTCGGCGTTTTCGCTTTGATATAGCGCTTGTTCCAGCCGCTCACTTGACGCTCGCAGTACCCTTCACCGCGGCCCAATTCAACCAGATCAGGATGCTCTGTGTAGTCCACTTGATGTAGCTCAACGAGCGCATCTATAACATTGGTACACAGCGCGCGCGTTTGCGTCTCATCAAGATCAACTCCCTTTGGTAGATTAGCCCGTGGAATGATGCCTTCCATACGCTCCATCACATAAAAGTCAGCACCGATAATATCCTCATCCGTACATAGAGCTATCATCTTTGGTACATAAGGATAAGCATCTTTGAGCGCTTTTTGTACGGTATATTCGCGCACCATGTCATGAGCAGATTTGGCCTTGGTGCCCTTCGGGGGACGGCGCAGTATAAGATCTTGATTATCATACTCCAAGCGATACGTCCAATTAGACGCGCCGCCTGAGAACTGAGTCACGACAGGTGAGCCCTTAATATCGACGCCTTGGTCGCGTAGCCATAGGCTCACGGCTGCTGCATCTAATTCTTCACCATCACGAATCTTGCCGCCTTGATCTAATACCTTTTTATCTAATACATCGTTGTCTAAAGCCTTGTCGCCACTTGGCGGATTGTCTTTTTTATCTGCTGCCATGTTTTTATCCTTGTTTGATTTACGCTTAGGCTATTTTAACGTTTTAGACGCACGCCGTGACGTTTTAATTCCAATTTTGCAATCATCGTTTTATGGACTTCATCTGGACCATCCGCTAAGCGCAGTGCACGCGCTTGAGCGAAGAAGCTTGGCAACATGGTATCTTGGCAGACGCCCATCCCACCATGAATCTGAATCGACATATCGACTACTTCTTGAAGTACTGTTGGCGCAACGACTTTGATCGCTGAGATTTCAGTCAAAGCGGCTTTGGTGCCTTGGCTATCCATTTTTTGCGCAGCATACAAGGTTAACAGACGCGCTTGATCAATCTTGATACGTGCCTCCGCGATACGCTCAAGGTTGCCACCTAACTGCAATAGAGGCTTACCAAAAGCAGTGCGTTCAGTGCCGCGTTTAATCGCTAGCTCCAGTGATTTTTCAGCGGCGCCTATACAGCGCATGCAATGATGAATACGACCTGGGCCTAGGCGACCTTGGGCAATCTCAAAACCCATACCTGGTCCGCCGATAAAGTTATCAATCGGTACACGTACATTATCAAAGCTAACTTCGCCATGACCATGCGGCGCATCATAATCACCGAATACTTTTAGCATGCGCTCAATGTTGACGCCTGCGGTTTTGGCAGGGACGAGTACCATAGAGTGCTGATGATGACGATCTTGCTCCTCGTTTGGTGTATGTGCCATGACGATGAGCACATCAACCGCAGGATCGCCTAGACCTGATGACCACCATTTGCTACCGTTAATGACGATCTCATCACCCTCAACTACGGCAGTCGCCTGCATATTAGTCGCGTCACTTGAGGCCACCTCAGGCTCAGTCATACAAAATACAGAGCGAGTTTTGCCCTCTAATAATGGCGTAAGCCACTTATCTTGCTGATCGGTACTGCCATAACGCCATAATAATTCCATGTTGCCACTATCAGGAGCATTGCAGTTAAAGACATACGGCGCAAGTAAACTGCGACCTGTCAGCTCCGCAATTGGCGCATAGTCTGTTACAGACAAGCCTGCACCTAAGGTATCATCAGGCAAAAACAAATTCCAAAGACCTGCCTCGCGCGCTTGTTTGCGTAGGCTCTCGTATTTTTCGGGCCATTGCCAGTTTTTCCAGTTGCCATCTGGGTTTTGCTCATGGCAGTCGTGCCAAAACTCTGCCTCTATCGGCTCGATATGAGTGGCAATAAAGTCTTTAACTCGGTTATGCATCTCTTGACCGTGATCACTGACGGCAAACATAGCCTTGGCTGTCGTTGTTGGTTTTTCTGTAGACGTTGTTGGCTTTTCTGTAGACATAATTATTTCCTTTTTCCTTGTGACGCATTATTTATGCAGGTTTATAGTTTGGTGTACGTACGTTTACTCTTTTTGATATGCTACATTTATAACATAGGCGCTACCAATAAACAGCAAAAAAGGCGCGACCGACTAGGACACGCCTTTACAAAACATACACAGTTAATGATGCTACTAGAGCTACTTTAAAATATTTAAGCGCTGATTGAGATCAAAACGCATGAGCGCGTCAGGCAATTTATCGATTGCCATTGTAAGGGTTGCTTCAGCCGCCTGCGCTAAACCTAGCTTCTCTGCCAATGTAGGCTTTTGACGAGAGTGTAGCGCGTAGACTTCATTGTCCTTCATCAGCTCAAGCAAGTAGCTGTCTGAGGTTTGTAGACTATCAATGAGGTTAAGCTCGATTGCATCTTCACCATACCAGTGCTCACCTGTCGCTACTTTTTGTAGATCCAATTTTGGACGATAAGTGGTCACAAAATGCTTAAATAACTCATGAGTTTGCTCAAGCTCTTGTTGATATTTGGCGCGGTCTTCGTCGTCATTTTCACCAAATACCGTCACTGTACGTTTGTAGTCACCAGCAGTAAACATCTCGTAATCGACGTCATGGTTTTTGAGCCATTTATGAAAGTTTGGTAATTGCGATACCACACCGATAGAACCGATAATGGCAAAGGGCGCAGCGATAATTTTGTCTGCAACGCAGGCCATCATATAGCCGCCACTTGCCGCCACTTTGTCCACACAGACGGTCAATGTCAAACCGGCGTCTTTTAGGCGAGCCAATTGCGCTGCTGCAAGACCGTAACCATGTACCACCCCGCCTGGCGACTCTAAACGTATAACGACCTCATCGCCTTTATTCGCCGTGCTGATAAGAGTGCTAATCTCCTCTCGTAGATGCTTGACGGCGCTGGCTTTAATATCACCATCAAAATCTAATACAAAGACTTGCGTGCTTTTATCAGCATCTTTGTTTTTCTTCTTGGCTTTTGATTTTGCTTTTAGCGCTTGCTTAGCTTTTTTTGCCATGTTTTTTTTAAGTAGCTTGAGTGCCGCTTTGCCTTGCGTGGCTTCCATGAGATCTTCGCGGCGTTGTTCTTGCGCTTTATTAAGGTGGCGAACTTTGAGCTCAACAGGGTTCTTGGGAGGATTAAATAGCATGAACAGTATTCCTTTTTATAGTATAAATAATCTTATGATATTTTGATTGATAGCTGCGTTTGATTGATAGCTATGAAGTCATTTTGATATGAGCGCATGAGTGCTGGTTTTCAAGCCAAGTAAATATATTTATCTGACTACCTCCACGGTAAATGACGCAAGTTTGAACCGTTAGCCTTTATCGTCACAAGTAGATTATCGCATCAGAGTTGTATAACAAAAACACATTAGGCATAATATGCGTTTGCACAAAACTTTCTACTACTAGCGCTACGGCTACTTATTTATGAGCCGTTTTAGTTGTGCTGACTCCCTTATTAGCTAATAATCCCATTTTTAGCACTATTGCCTTTGAATTGACTTGATAACTGGATAACTAAATATTATGACACAGAGCACTATGACGCACAGCGGCTACCGAGACGAATACTGCGGCGCCGTAACAGAGAGCTTACTTGAGCAAACCATCACTATCGTAGGCTGGGTACATCGTCGTCGTGATCACGGTGGCGTGATTTTTTTAGATATGCGCGACCGCGCAGGCATATTGCAAGTCGTCGTCGATCCTGATACGCCAGAGGCCTTTGCTACCGCAGACGCAGCCCGACCAGAGTATGTCCTCAAGATTACAGGACGCGTGCGTCGTCGTTACGAAGGTACTGAAAACGCCAATATGACTAGCGGTCAAGTCGAGCTACTTGGTAAAGAGATTGAAGTACTAGCCAAGTCTGAAACACCGCCATTTCCGCTAAATGATGAAAACATGACCGTATCTGAGGATCTGCGTCTTAAGTATCGCTACCTTGATATGCGTCGCCCGCAAATGCAAGAGCGCATGGTATTTCGCGCTAAAGCCACCTCAGCGATTCGTCGTTATTTAGACGATCATGGCTTTTTGGATGTTGAGACGCCTATTTTGACTCGTGCCACCCCAGAGGGGGCGCGCGATTACTTAGTACCGTCACGTACGCGTCCGGGCAACTTCTTTGCTTTGCCGCAGTCGCCGCAATTGTTTAAACAACTATTGATGGTGTCAGGCTTTGATCGCTACTATCAAATCGCTAAGTGTTTCCGTGATGAAGATCTGCGTGCTGATCGTCAACCTGAATTTACTCAAGTGGATATCGAGACTTCTTTTTTAAACGAAGAAGAGATCATGACCATCAATGAAGGTCTTATCAAACACGTTTTTAAGACGATGATGGATATCGAGCTTGCTGATTTTCCGCGTATGACTTATGAAGAGGCCATGCGTGACTATGCGTCAGACAAGCCTGATCTGCGTATACCCCTCAAACTGATCGACGTTGCAGACTTGATGCAAAGCGTTGACTTCAAAGTATTCTCAGGTCCAGCCAATGATCCAAAAGGTCGCGTAGCCGCCCTACGTATCCCAAATGGCGCGTCAATCAGCCGCAAGCAAATCGATGCGTATACCAAGTTCGTGGGTATTTACGGCGCGCGTGGTCTGGCTTATATCAAAGTCAATGACGCAAACAACATAAACAATGGCGTCGATAAAGAGTCAGGTTTGCAATCCCCTATTATCAAGAACATGACCGATGACGTTCTTGCTAGTCTGGTTGCGCGTACTGGCGCTGAGAGTGGCGACATTATCTTCTTTGGTGCGGACAAAGCCAGTACGGTCAATGATGCGATGGGCGCACTACGTCAAAAGATCGGTCTTGATCTTGAAATGCAAACTTGTGAGTGGGCGCCGCTCTGGGTCACAGACTTCCCTATGTTTGAGCAGACAGACGATGGTCGCTGGACGTCAATGCATCATCCGTTCACTAAACCTAAAGGCTCTGTTGAAGAATTGAAAACCAACCCAGAGTCAGCGCTCTCAATCGCCTACGATATGGTGCTAAACGGTACTGAAATCGGCGGTGGCAGCCTACGTATCAATACGCTTGAGATGCAACAAGCGGTATTTGAAGCGCTAGGAATTGATGAGCAAGAGGCTGAAGATAAATTTAGCTTCTTACTCGACGCGCTTAAGTTCGGTGCGCCGCCGCATGGTGGTCTCGCGTTTGGTCTAGATCGCTTAATTATGCTTATGGTAGGCGCAAGCTCTATCCGTGACGTCATTGCCTTCCCAAAAACTAAGACAGCTGACTGTCCATTGACCGAAGCACCAGCGCCTGTAGATCCTAAGCAGTTACGTGAGCTTGGTATACGCCTGCGTGAAAAAGTTCAGGCAGATACGGATAGACCTGCTCAATAGGGATTTGAGTCAAAACCACTATAATGATATCAGGTTATGTGAACGCCTATGAATCCATATAATCTTTTTAAGTTCGTTCCGCTACCTGTACTACAAGTAGTGGCGCGCGCTGCTACATCAGTGGTTGTGCGATCACCTAAGACAAGTATCGTCCGTACTATCGAAATCAATATGGCATTGATAGCGCCTGTGCCAGATAATTTGGACAAAAAAGTATCTGTTAAAAAGATAGTTCGTAATCAGTTTTTAGGGAGTGTCGAATCTATCAAGTCTTGGGCGATGCCTCCAGAGTGGAGCATTGCTCAAATCGTAGAGGTTCATAATAAAGATATCTTTCTACAAGGACTCGCTAACCCTAATGGTATGCTCGCTATCGTACCGCATTTAGGTACGTGGGAGATGATGAACGCCTGGCTCAATCAGTTTGGCGCACCGACCATCATGTACAAGCCTGTCGAAAACAAGCGATTAAACGACTTTATATTACAAGGACGTGCGCGGCTTAATGCCAGCCTAGTGCCTACTGATGCTAGCGGCGTCAAAGCTGTCTTTAAGACGTTAAAACAGGGCGGCTTTAGTATTATACTGCCCGACCATGTCCCAGACCCTTCAGGCGGCGTTATTGTGCCGTTCTTTGGTATTGACACCCTAACGAGCACCCTTGCACCCAAGCTTACCAGCAAAACCAAATGCGCTTTGGTAGGACTAGCTTGTATCCGCCGTAATGACAGACGTGGCTTTGATATCTACTGCTACAAGCTTGATAATCCAGACCTATATAATCGCGATGTTAAGGTAGCCACTCAAGCACTTAACCAAGCGATGGAGCATATGATAGTCGATAACTTTAGTCATTATATGTGGGGATATCGGCGCTTTAAGCGTATACCAGGTTTGGGCAATCCTTATCGTAAAACCAAGACAAAACTGGCCAATTTTATCAACGCCAACCGAGCAATGCTTGACGATCCCACATTCGATACTCCCAAATAGTCAATGATTTTATACCAGATAATACGAGTACACTATGGCACCTGATACCTTTAATTCGCTGTCTACTAACTCGTCTAAGCATCATATGAATGCCGAGCCACGCTATATCATATGTATGAAATGGGGCGATAAGTATGGTGCTCAGTACGTCAATCGCCTCTATAATATGGTGAGCCGTCATTTGACCTTAGACTTTCAGATGATCTGTCTTACCGATGACAGTACAGGTATTGATCCCGCTGTAAAGTGCTACCCAATACCTGAGCTGGATCTACCTGCTGGCCCTGAGCGTGGTTGGAAAAAACTCACCACTTTCAAACCTGAGCTGTATGACCTAAAAGGGGTTGCGCTGTTTTTGGATATTGATATTGTTATCGTTGATAATATCGATAGCTTTTTTACTTATGAATCCAAATATGATGATAGCGTCGTTATTATCCGCGATTGGAAAAAGCCATGGCGGATGATTGGTAATAGTTCTGTTTACCGCTTTAAAATTGGACAGAACACCTACCCTAATCTGCTCAGTAACTTTGAGCATAATTTTGATACTATCCGTACCCAAGTTCGTCATGAGCAAGCCTATCTATCCAACTATCTGCGCGAGCATCATCATTTAGAGTATTGGCCTAAAGAGTGGTGCGTCAGTTTTAAATATCAATGCATTGCCCCTATTCCTTTGAACTTCGTACGTGCGCCTAAACTCCCTGATAACGCCAAGATCGTTATATTTCATGGGGAAATCAATCCGCCCGATGCTATCGAAGGCGGTAGCGGCAAATGGTATCGTCATGTCAAACCTAGTCCTTGGTTACAAGAGTACTGGCAGTAATGCTATAGGAGAGAACATGACACCGTACAATCAGACGCCTATAGATATCGTTATTGCCTGGGTAGATGGCGACGATCCTGTACTTAGACAAAAAAGGGAGCAGTATAAAGCAGGGATATCTATTGCTTCAGATGCTGCCAGCTCGACACGTTTTGCCAGTAATAATGAGATATATTACAACATTGCCTCTGTTATCAAGTATGTGCCGTTTTGTCGTCATATCTATATCGTCTCAGATAATCAGCAACCTGAATTTGTCGATGAATTTGCGGAACAAGGTATTTGTGAAAAAGATAAAATACGTGTCATAGATCATAAAGAAATTTTTGCCGGGTTTGAGCAGTGTCTGCCGACTTTTAATACCCGCTCCATTGAAACAATGTTATGGAATATCAAGGATTTATCTGATTACTTTATCTATATGAATGACGATTTTTTCTTTAATCAGCCAGTGGCTATAGATGACTTTTTAGATAACAATAATATTATTATCCACGGTCATTGGCGCAAAAATGCGCCCTTACTTGTCAAACACAACTACCGTACTGCTTTAGCTAAATTGACCAAAAAACCTATGCAGCCTAAACATACTACGGCGCAGATGCTAAGTGCTCAAATAGTGGGTATGACCGAGTTTTTTGAAGTGCATCATTATCCTCATATTGTCGATAAAAACATCCTGAAAAACTATCTATTAAACAACCCAAAACTGTTAGATGAGCAAACCAAATACAAGTTTCGAGACGTCGCGCAAGTGAACCCTATTACGCTAATGAATCATCTAAAGATTCAAGCTTGTGAGGCAGTACTTAAACCTCAAGCAGCCGTCAATTATCTTAAAAATAAAAATAGCGTTGAAGATTTTATTCTGAGCCTAGATAACAAATCAATCAAATACGGATGTATACAAAGTTTGGATATGCTCGATAGCGACTCTTATAATACTATTAGTCACGCGATGGTAAACAAACTCTCAGAGTATCTGCCGTCATCTTTGTTTTAGATCGTTTAGAACCAACCAACACTATCTATCGACAACTATGCGCTTAAACTATATACAAAACCCGCTCTAGGAGACTTTATGAAAATAGCAGTAGTCGGTACCGGCTATGTCGGTTTATCAAACGCGATGCTCCTCGCTCAGCACAATACTGTCGTTGCTGTTGACGTGGTGTCTGAGAAAATCGACTTACTTAATGCCAAAAAGTCACCTATTGAAGATAAAGAGATTGAAGATTTTTTAGTCAACGAAGATATTAATTTCACCGCAACCCTTGATGCCAATAGCGCTTATAAAGACGCGGACTTCGTTATTATCGCCACTCCTACCGATTACGATTCCAAAACCAATTACTTTAACACTCAAAGCGTTGATACTGTCATAAACGCGGTGCTCGCTGTCAATCAAACGGCTTTAATTGTTATTAAATCAACAGTACCAGTTGGATATACAAGTGAGGCAAGAGAGCGTTATGCAACCGACCATTTGATATTCTCTCCTGAGTTTTTGCGAGAAGGCCAAGCGCTCTATGACAATCTCTACCCCTCTAGAATCATCGTTGGGGGTCAGTCTGAACGCGCTCAGCTGTTTGCAAATCTGCTGTTACAAGGCGCTATAAAAAAGGATGTTCCGCAGCTATTTACTAATTCTACCGAAGCGGAAGCGATCAAACTATTTTCTAACACCTACCTTGCCATGCGCGTAGCCTACTTTAATGAGCTTGACACTTATGCTCAGACGTTTGGACTAGACACCAAACAGATCATCGAAGGCGTAGGCTTAGATCCGCGAATTGGCAATCACTATAACAACCCCTCGTTCGGCTATGGCGGCTATTGCTTGCCCAAAGACACCAAACAGCTACTCGCCAATTATGACGAAGTGCCAAGTAACTTAATCAAGGCGATTGTAGACTCCAATAGAACGCGCAAAGACTTTATTGCTGATGCTATTTTAGCAAAAAATCCAAAGATCGTTGGCGTGCATCGTCTCGTGATGAAAAGTGGCTCCGATAACTTTAGAGCCTCAGCAATTCAAGGTATCATGAAACGGATCAAGGCAAAAGGTATTGAAGTCGTCGTATATGAGCCAGTACTCGAAGACAATGAGTTTTTTAATTCAAAAGTGATTAAAGACTTGAGCGAGTTTAAAGCGATGAGTGATGTGATCGTTGCCAATCGCCTATCTGCTGATATTGAAGATGTCGCGCACAAAGTGTTTACGCGTGATTTGTTTGGGAGTGATTGATGAAAATTTTGGTTACGGGCGCAGCTGGTTTTATTGGTTTTCACCTCATCAAAGCTCTATTACAAACGTCTTCACTACATGATAACTACTCTATTATAGGTATCGATAATCTCAATGACTACTACGATGTAAAGCTAAAAAATGATCGTTTAAATATTCTAAGTGGTATTAGTAATAGTTTTGAATTTATTAAATTAGATCTAGCAGATCGTGAGCTGATGGCCAACTTGTTCACTAAATACGGGTTTGATATTGTGATCAATCTTGGTGCACAAGCTGGCGTTCGCTACTCGATTGAGAACCCACATGCCTATATGGATTCAAACCTAGTCGGGTTTTTGAATGTACTTGAAGGCTGTAGGCAAACTCAAGTTAAGCACTTACTGTATGCTAGCTCCAGCTCGGTATATGGTATGAATGTCAAACAACCCTTTAGTACAAAGGATCGTGTTGATTATCCGGTCAGCCTATATGCAGCGACAAAAAAATCCAATGAGTTGATGGCACACTCTTACAGTCATTTATATAATATTCCTACAACTGGCTTGCGCTTTTTTACCGTTTATGGGCCTTACGGTCGACCTGATATGGCCTATTTTTCTTTCACCCAAAAAATACTAGCTGGCCAGCCTATTGACGTATTCAATAATGGCGAGATGCAGCGTGACTTTACCTATATCGATGATATCGTTGAAGGTATCATTCGCATAATGCATAAAGCACCTGCGCCGCAAGAATCATCTATAACTACCGCAATTGCACCTTATAAGATATATAATATCGGCAATAATCGACCTATCACCTTACGCCGTTTTATTACCGCAATTGAAACAGCATGCGGTAAAAAAGCGATAGAGAATTTATTACCTATGCAGCCAGGGGATGTTCCTATCACTTATGCAGATATCGACAACTTGCAAAAAGACATAGGCTTTGTGCCTAAAACGAGCATTGAGGACGGTATTAATCAGTTTGTAGCGTGGTATAAAGAATATTATTAAATTTAGCAAAAAACAGCTACTAAGAGGATCAGTAACAAACAGCATTATTTGTCTTCTTGGTGTCGAAAAATATAACTAGTATCGGAATTTTTAAAATGAGCACATTAGCTAAGTGGCAACGAAAATTTATTTTAGTTTTTAAAAGTGAAAAGCGTCTAAATGCAGGCAGAGTTGTCAAAACCTTTAATAATAAAAGTTACGAGGAGATGAAAGCCACAACTATCACTGAGTCAATGTGCAATCTCGATATTTTAAGTGATAGACCTAAAATTAAAGACTTAGAGGGTCATCTTAACAATGTAAAATATAAAATGATTGGTCAATCAGAGCTATGTTTTTATCAGGTGACTTTGATTATATTGCTACGTCGTAGATACAAAATAAAAGAAACATTCGCCGAATTTGAGCGCTTATGGAATACTGAAAGTGAGTACTTACTTGAGCATTTATCTATTCGCTGGATTGTCTCCGCTTGTGATACCTTTATTGACCACTCAGAGGATATCAATAGAGCGACTATCTTGATGAATGTCATTACTTTGATCAATACTCTACGCGCTTATGAGACCAAAGCATTTTTACAGACGCCTCTAAACGCCGCTCCCACACCCCTGCTCGATGACAAGATTAATATGCTCTACGCTGGTGATTTACCTTTGTACGCAGGTTTGACCTACTTTCGCGTTGGTACCGATGATAGCTTAAGAAATATGCGCAAACGTTATAAAACGTTTTACAAAACGGACGAGCTTGCAACGACTATTTTATTGTCAATATTCAACAAACTGCAGTTTAACGAGAGCGCATTTTCTGTACTACGCACCCTACATAAGACAGATTGGTCAGAATGGTGGGTAGAAGAATAACTAATCACTAATGTTCATAAACTCTTTGTATTGACGAGCAATATTTGTAGGCGACAGCTGTTTATCAAAAGTAGTCCGAAAAACATTTATATCGTCCATAGCTTCATTCATTTTTTGAGCTAAAGCATCAGTATCTCCAACAGGTACAAGATTGTTCGGTGGTAGCAACTCACTTGGACCTGACGGACAATCGGTACTGATAACAGGTGTATCTAGTGCTAAAGACTCAGCGATTACACGCCCAAACCCTTCAAACACTGAAGACAACACCATAAAATGTGCATGCTTTATATAAGGGTATGGATTTTTTTGAAACCCTAAAAAGTGTACCTTATCTTCCAAATTTAAAGAAACTACTAGCTCTTTCATCGAATCAAATAGTGCCCCTTCTCCAAGTAGTAAAAGGGGTAATTTTTTTTGAGTTTTAGCATAGCTTCTAATAAGCATCTCATGCGCTTTTTGTGTTTTAAAACTTCCCACGTGAATAATATAAGAAGAATAGCTTGGCTTAAAGTCTGAAGCCATTTTGTTTATTTGAATTTGATCAATAGGATTGTAAATCGTTGTTGTATTAGCTATAGACAGTGTAGATTGAAAATCTTTTTCGACACCTTTACTAATACAAATACAAGGATGCTTAGAATAGTAGTGACTAATTTTTGATTCCTCTACTATTTTGCCTTGGTCTCTAAACATTTCTATTTTTTTAGAAATCGTATTTCTAATGACATGGGCTACGTTTGGTAGTCTACTGTAGTGCATTACCATATCAGCTTTGTCTAGATTTGATAACGTTAGGACTGGAGTTCCGATTTTTCTTTTGACGTAATGATCAACTTGTTTCGCTAACCACCAATATCCAATTTTTTCGTTGTCCATAGGGGTACGCAGTTTAAGATTTAATTGATGGTAGAATAAATTATCATCAAGCTCATAGGATACTTTTGGCTTAAAACGTAAAATATGCACCTCATACCCCAGCTCATGAAACCCCTGACCTAGAGTTAGTACCGAACGCTCAGCACCGCCGCCTTGTAGACAGTTAATAACTAGAAGTACTATTTTTTTGGATTTGCTATTATCGACTTCTTGCACTGTAATGACGTTATTGAGCATCAAAAATCCTATAAACGATTAAGAGTAAAATAATTTTCTTGACTGTAGCGCTAGTAAGATGACACTACCGAATTTGTACAATTCATAAAGTCTAAGTACTGCTGTGCGATATTAACAGGTAGCAGTTCTTCGTTAAATGGCGCTCTAAACTGCTGAGGATCTTTCATTGCCTGACCCATTTTATCTGCTATAGCCTCTACATCACCCATAGCCATCAAGTTGTTCTTAGGTAATAACTCACTTGGCCCTGATGGGCAGTCCGTACTGATGACAGGTGTTCCAAGTGCTAGCGCCTCAGCAATGACCAAAGCAAACCCTTCCCAATCTGAGGTCAAGACCTTAAATTGAGCATGTTTAATAAAGGGATAAGGATTATCATGAAAACCTAAAAATATGACTTTGTCTTCGAGTCCGAGCGCTTGAACGTGCTGCTGTATACTTTCTTTATGTTTGCCCTGACCTAAGAGCAGCAGTTGCATGGTTTGATCAGTACGCGCATAGGCGTCTATCAAGAGGTCATGACGTTTAGCATCTTTAAAACTACCCACATGAATGATGTAGTTATCATACTTAGGCACAAAAGCATCGGCTTGCTTTTTTATAGCATCTCTATCGATAGGGTTATAAATAGCAGTAGCCGGTGTAATAGCGCCAAAGCTTTTAATAAAGTCCTGTTTTGCGCCTGCGCTAACGCAAATACAAGGGTGCTTAGCATATATCTCAGCCATTCGAGCCTTTAGCTGCACAGCGCTACTAGTCTTGTGGAACTTATAAAGTAGCGACACTGTATTATGAATCACATAAAAGATATTTGGCAATTTACTATAGCTCAAAATGCTATCGGCACGGTCCAAATTAGATAAAATCATATCAGGCTGGCCAATATGACTCGTCACGTACTTATCGACCGCGCTGGCAAAAATCTTATCACGACGCTCTTTACCAGGAATGAGCTTATAAGGTTTAAATTTGAGTACATGATAATTTAGATTCGGGTTTGTCTTGTATTGCATGAGCGGTTTAAACCGTAGAATATGTACCTCACATCCTAGCTCATAAAACCCTTGACCTAGAGTCAATACTACGCGCTCAGCACCGCCGCCTTGTAGACAGTTGATGACCAGAAGTACTTTTTTTTTGAGTTTAGTGCTATCGGCTTTTTGCGCTGCAATGATATTATTTACCATTAAAGACCCTATAAACTATTTAAGATAATATGCTTTACCTTGGCACTAGCAAGATGATGACCCTACAGCATTTGTAGAGTCTACAAAGTCTAAGTATTGCTGTGCGATACTGTCTGGTAGCAAAGATTCATCGAACGTAGCATGAAACTGATCGGGATGGCTCATCGCTTGCATAAGCGTTTTAGCAATGACATCAACATCATTGACTGGCATCAGATTCCCTTCAGGCAATAGCTCGCTTGGACCCGATGGACAATCTGTACTAATTACAGCAGTATCTAAAGCTAGAGCTTCTGCTATCACTAAGGCAAACCCTTCCCACTCCGAAGTTAACACCATAAATTGAGCGTGCTTAATATATGGAAATGGGTTTTCTTGAAAGCCTAAAAAGACCACCTTGTCTTCAAGTCCAAGCTCTGTCACTAGCGCTTTAATCTCACTTTGTAGCTTGCCCTGACCCAATAACAGTAGCGGTATGGATTGATCGGTTTTTGCATAAGCTTTTAACAAGACGTCATGACGCTTAGCTTCTTTAAAACTACCCACATGGATAATGTAATTTTGGTGATCGGGGACAAAAGCGTTTGCTTGTTTCTGTATGTTGTCTCTATCAATAGGATTATATATAGCAGTCGTCGGTGTGATGTCGCCAAAATTGTGCAAAAAGTCTTTTTCGACACCTTGGCTGACACAAGCACAAGGGTGTTTTGAGTAGATCTCAACAAAACGTTCTTGGGTCTGTTTAGCAAGCGCTGTCTGTCCAAACTTATGCAACAGCGACAAGGTATTGTGAATGACGTAGATGATATTAGGCAGTTTGCTGTAGCTAAGAATACTATCAGCGCGATCAAGGTTAGATAAGATGATGTCAGGATGGCCTATCTTGTTGCTGATGTAATGATCTAGCACCTGTGCATATACTTTATCACGCCGCTCCTCTCCTGGTATAAGCCTGAAAGGTTTGAACCTGTTTCTAAGTAAATGATAATTTAGATTCGGATTGAGCTCATACTCTATGCGAGGTCTAATCCTAACAATATGCACCTCAAACCCAAGCTCATAAAACCCTTGGCCTAAGGTCAATACTACGCGCTCAGCACCGCCGCCTTGTAAGCATTTGATTACTAGTACCGCAATTTTTGATTGTGGCTTCATAAATAATAACCTTTAACTGCACTAAAATAACTGCTCTTACAGCTCTACTACATTAGCTCATCAGCGTTTGAATATTCTTGAAAGCAAAGACTTCGATGCTTTTGGACGCGTTACATTATTGCCACTATAGTTTTGCTGAGTCTTTTTTGGAAAGCGGCCAAACGGCTCTATGCGGTAGTCATCGAGCTGATAACCATTTTCGAGTGCCTCGTTGTAATAGCTATCAAATAATTCAGCTAAATCTTTTCTAGGATGCGGCGAGATCTTACCATCAAACCAGTGTTCAAAGCCTTCTGCTTCAACTCTCGGTATAGCGTACTTATGACTAAACTGCGTACCCATATCTGAGTAATGCAAAATTCTGATATCGTCAATTGCTAAATCCTCACCATCGACTGAGTTATAGCTGTCTTGATACGGCTCAATCAGACGCTTGTTCTTTTTGAGAAGCTTCATCATTTTTTTATGACTGTCAGGATCTTGTTTAAGCTCTTTTATAGACGGTATGGTAGATTGAGCTTTGGCGCAGTCCCACACACAGGTACATAACCTCGTCATATCAGCTTTAGTTTTGGCCGCAACTATTGACTTGCCAGTAATCGGATGCTGCCATAACTTAGCTAAGTCGTCTAAAATGACCACATCGGCATCCATATAAATGGCTCGTCCCGAAAAATCGCAATACTCAGGTATCGCCCAGCGAAATCCAGAAAAAGGCGTTGACCATTTAACCGTGTTCCAGCCCTCGCCTGTCTCAGGGTTTGAGTACCAAGGACTATTGGGATCACGTGATAATTGCATCCATACAATGTCGACAGAATTTGTAGTGTGCTTGCGAATACTATAATCGAGAACCATCATCTGTTCTAAATCACAGTTATTTGGATCACATCCAACGAAGACCTTGATAGTGTCATCCTGCTTCATAGTTTTACCTGCTAGCTGCTTAATAATATTAGTTTGCGATTAGTCATGCTTGAACATATGTCGTCATCATTCCTTCCAGTACTCTTCTATCCAATCCACTGGCAAGATAAAATGACGCAGATGACGTAGTGGTTTTTTGAGATTTTTAGGCTCTTTGAGTCGCTTCAAGTGGTCAATTGCGTTATTAGCGGCATTCTTATTGTAGCGACCTTCAATAGCATGCGTTGGATACAAGTCACCAGGAAATATAATAAGACGCGCACCCTTTGGTATCTTTGGCGTTTTAAAGTAGTTAAGTGGAAAAGGATGGCGGCTTTTACGTCTAAAATGCGCCACCCACTTTTTGGGAAATAGCTTCACTCCGCCTGGGGCATTACGGGTCACAAAACGCTGCTCGAAACGGTATTTGTCCGCGATACCTTGAGGATCGGCTTTGAACTTTTCTTGTAGTGAGACAAGCGACCCTACCTGAAAGCGGAAGCAAGAAGTCTGGCCGAGGCGCTCTAGCGGGTTACTTGGGTTATAAGACAAAATAACATCGTCCGGCTCGCCGTATTCAAAGAAAGGATCGAGGCTATCTACTATAATCACATCCAAATCTACAAATAATACTGTCCCTGTCAAATCACCTAACTTCTCACCCCACAAACGTGATTTTGGCCATTTACCTAAAGTATTGGTCGGCATGGTCACATCAAGTGGCGGCAATTCTTGACACTCAATCTCTGGACGGACATCAGTCGTATCATCGGTAAAGCACACAAAGCGAAATGGCGGGGTGATGTTGCGTGATACCATGCCGTATAGTTTATTCGCATAATCAGCACCGTATTTGGTACCCCATTTAATGCAGATAATTTGCTTAACATCATTATCTTGAGTTTTATCTTTCGCTTTTTTGAACATAAAAAAGGCTCGCTTTAAATTTGGAGTAGATGACACGAATTTGCAGAAACATAGTGGTACATTATAAACCGCATCTTATCATAAAAAAAAGGCTGAACACTTATGTTCAGCTTTTAGATGTTTTAAATCATTGTAATACTAATCAATAAAGCTTAACCAATCCATATACTGCTCATTGCGACCATGAACCACATCAAAGTACAAGTTTTGCAATTTTTCAGTGATCTCCCCGCGCCCGCCATTGCCGATAGTACGGTCGTCGTATTCACGAATCGGCGTAACCTCAGCTGCGGTACCTGTCATAAAGATCTCATCCGCTAGGTAGAACTCATCACGCGTAATACGGCGCTCTGTGACTTTGATATCTAAGTCTTTACAAAACTGCATGATGGTACGGCGAGTAATGCCGTCAAGAGCCCCACCTGCTAGATCTGGCGTATGTAGCTCACCGTCTTTTACCAAGAATAAATTTTCGCCTGCGCCTTGGCAAACGTAGCCTTGTGGATCCATCAAGATGGCTTCATCATAGCCGTTACGGGTCACTTCTTGGTTGGCCATGATAGAGACAGGATAGTTGCTAGAGGCTTTAGCTTTACACATAGTGACGTTGGTCATGTGATGGGTAAAGGATGAAGTTTTGACGCGGATACCGTTTTTGATGCCGTCTTCGCCAAGGTAGGCACCCCAATGCCAAGCGGCAACCATCGCATTGATACTGTTATCGCGTGAAGATAGACCAAGCTTTTCAGCGCCGACCCAAATCAGAGGGCGAATGTAGGCTTCTTCTAGGTTGTTTTGTTTGACCACATCTTTGTGTGCCTGCTCAAGCGTTGCTTGGTCAAACGGCACATCCATCTGGAATATCTTGGCAGAACCTAATAGACGTTCGGTGTGCTCTTTTAAACGAAAAATTGCCGTGCGTTTATCCGCTGTTTGATAAGCGCGCACGCCTTCAAAGACCGCCATACCATAATGTAAGCTATGCGTAAGGACATGAACCTTGGCATCAGGTTGGTCAATCATGTCACCATTCATCCAAAGCTTACCCTCTTGTGTTGCCATGTTCATTTAATAGTCCTTATGCTAGTACCGACGACTAACTTTTTTGTTGAGTGTTGAAATTTAATCTGCGACTGATTATATCACCGCAAACCTACATCGTTACAATTTTTTAGTCTGGCATTAAACAATTTTTTAAGGTGACCTTATTCAATATCTCTTGGCGGCACACCCATCAAGTGCTGCCACTGCGTCTGTACCAAGCGCCGCGTCTCCACCCATAACGACTCATCAACTAGTGATGACTGCTCAGCCAATGCCAATTGATGCGTCGCAGCTCTTATACGCAAATAAGCATCAGTTAAATCAAGGCAAACCTGCTCCTCCCATATCCCAAGAGCAGCGACTTCTTCAAAGATACGTACGTTATCACTCCATTTGGTCAGACTTGGGTAATCATGCGAATAGGCTAGCACTGCGAACTGCGCCAAGAACTCAATATCAACTATGCCGCCAGCATCCTGTTTGAGATGAAACTTGCCTTTACGCTGCTCATTTGAGCTAGTACCGAGATGCTTTTGCATCTTCAAACGCATGCTGGTGACCTCTACTCTCACCTCATCAAGGGTACGCGGCAGGGACAATACCGAGCGGCGTATATCACAAAAACGCGCCGTCACAAGCTTATCACCGCAAATAGCACGGGCGCGCACTAAGGCTTGATGCTCCCAAGCCCATGCCTTATCCAACTGGTAGGTCTCAAAAGCATGACAAGACACCACCATCATGCCGGCATTGCCAGAGGGCCTAAGACGCATATCAATCTCGTAGGCGCGGCCATCACGGGTTTGGGTATTGAGATAAGTCATCAGCTTTTGCGCCAGTCTTGCGGCAAACTTCATTCCGCTCACAGACTTCTCACCTGTAGTCATGCCAGCCTCTTTTATCTTGTGCAAAAACACTAGATCTAAGTCAGACGAATACGATAGCTCAAGCCCGCCAAGCTTACCATAACCGATAATAGCAAAGCCGCAATCCGCTTCGGTAACCGGGTCGCCATTAGTGGCAATAGGATAGCCGTAGCGCTTGACGATCTCAGCAAAGGCGCGCTCAAGAGCGGCTTCTAATACGACCTCTGCGATATAAGTCAGTGAGTCTGAGACTTTCATAATCGGGCGCTCAGCGAGTACATCGCTCGCCGCTACTGCCAGTATTTGATTCTTCTTAAATAGACGCAGTGCGCTGAGTAGCTCTTCTTCTTCCCCTGGCTCTACGCGCAGCAGGTGTTGACGCAGGATATCACGTAGCTCAATCTTGTCAGGCAAATGACGGTAGCGCTGCTGAAGAAAAGTATCCAGCAGTACAGGATAACGTGCCAGCTCATTAGCGATCCACGGGCTCGCTGAGAGCATAGGAATCAGCTCAACCGTCGCATTGGGGTTCTCTGCGATCATGACCAAGTAAATAGAGCGGCGACAAATGGCCTCAAGTAACGTAATCAAACGCGGTAGAGCTGTATTTGCCAGTTGCTGCTGTTCTTGGTGAGCGAGCAAGGCATGTACAATGACAGGGTAAGCGTCATCCAAACGATCTCTAGCCTCATCGCTTAAGTTAGCCACCATTTTGGACTGCCAAAACTGATCCAGTTGCGCGCGGCTCTCTTCGCTCAATACCGTATCGAGTTTGGCTATTTGCGCCTCAAGCTCGATAGGCTCTAGATCCTCATCGTCTTGTGTTGGCATCTGGCGCTCAGTCACCATACGCTCAAAGGGGACATTTATCGTATGTCTGTGCCTGTTGAGCGTCTCTATTAACCCCTCCCAATTATCGAACCCTAAAGTTGTCGCTAGGTTCTGACGCCATATGGGGTCTTGCGGCAAGCGCTGAGTTTGCTGATCATTGATCGCTTGGATACCGTGCTCTAGGCGACGTAAAAACCGATAAGCCGCTTGCAATTGCTCGTAAGTCTCTGGCTCTAAATATTCAAACCTGTACAGCTCCCTCATGGCCTCAAGGCACGATTTAACCTGTAGCTCGGGATGACGCCCGCCGTAGATGAGCTGGAACGCTTGTACAATGAACTCGATATCGCGAATACCACCCGCCCCAAGCTTGATATTATCCAAATCCTCGCGCTGAGCCACTTGGTTTTGAATGAGGGACTTCATCTCTCTAAGTGCTGAGAACGCGCTATAATCAACGTAATAGCGAAAGACGAATGGCTTAATCAGCTCTTGCAATTGCTCATAAAAGGGCTGATCGATTTGTCCAACGACTCGCGCCTTTAACCAAGCAAAACGCTCCCATGCCCGGCCGTGATTAGCAAAGTACTTCTGCAAGGCGGAGAGATGAATAGCCAAATCACTCCCATCACCCCAAGGACGCAGGCGCATATCGACTCGAAACACAAACCCGTCGGCGGTATTATTATCAAGCAGCTTTATGATGCCCTGACCAAGACGATTCATAAAACGTTTATTATCAATGCTACGCGTGCCTTTTGCCTTGACGCCATCCGTCTCACCGCGTGCCCAATGGACAAATATAAGATCTATATCGCTTGATAGATTCAGCTCTTGCGCGCCAAGTTTACCCATTGCCATAATCGCCATATCGTCGGTCTGTACATTACCTTGTGCATTGATAAAGGTTGGCTGACCGTATTGAGCGACCAGATGCGTATAGGTGTACTCTTTAGCAAATAAGATACAACCATCAGCGAATTCAGACAGCTCATCTGTTAATTGTTCAAGCGTAATCAGGTTGAGTGCATCCTGCCATATCCAGCGCATCATCAGTGAAGTACGCAGATGACGCAGACCACTCATGACTTGCGTCTCGTCCCCCAGCTGGTAATTGTCATCTAGCGTATAATCTTGAATCAAATCGTCAATCTGCTGGCGGGTCAAGGTACTATCTAGCGGATAACTGCGCAAAAACGTCTGGCATGATATCGTGCGACTCTCCCACACTTGGTAGGCAAATTCGCTCGCCGTTTGCAAAACTTGAATCTGCTCAGGCGTTGGTTGGTAGCTAAGCGTATTGGGGTTAGTAGATGGCATATCTGATGACGATGATGGCTCCGGTAGCATAGGGACAAAAACTCCTGACGTTAAAGGTTAAGACTACGTGAACCTGATAAAAAAGTTTATTGTTTTTTATTACATGGCGGTCATTATTAATTGCAAACCGATACAAAAACGGTATTTCTCGGGCAGCGGCGCATTATTTGCTACAATATCGTGATCATTATTGAATATGAACTCTCAAGCTTATTATTCACTTTTATATCCTCATGGTAGCATGAAAATTTTGTTACTAAACGATTCACCATACTGTGCGATATTTCTTTATGACTACCAAAGACACTGTATTACTACTAACAAAAGATCCTAGTCATCCGCTAGCATCTTTAGCGCTGCGTTACGCGCGTGCTTACTTACAAAACATATCTGATAATAACGATGACAGCAAACCGTTAAAAGTGTTCTTTTATGCAGACGCCGCTCATATCGCCAATCGTCTACGCTGGCAGTCTACTGATCAGATAAATGTAACTAGGGAGTGGCAAGCTTTGGCTGAGCAATATCCGTTATCGCTACCCGTTTGCGTGAGTACAGCGCTCAGTCGCGGCATCAGTGATATAGATAATAGCGCCCGTCATCACTTAGAGGGTGATAATATGGCCGATGGATTTACGCTCGTTGGTCTAGGCGAGCTTGCCATGATGATACAAGGCGATTGTCGCCTGCTTCAATTTTAAGACCATACTTTTTACGAGCCTATATCATGAAATTTTTAATTGAGCTACGTACAGCAACTGAGATAGCAAGTTACGAGGGCTGCGCTTTAGCGTTGACGCTGGCGACCTTTGAGCATGAAGTGCAACTGTATTTGGATGCGCCTGTTTTTGGATTGCTTATGCAGTCCAAATCGCGCCTACATGGCATGATTCAATCACTGGAATTATACGATATGCCACCAGCTTGGCTGCCCGAAGACGTCTTTAGCGGCTGGCTTACAGGTATAGTGTCCAATGATTTAGCGGCGCAACTCACGCTGATACCAGAGGTTATAGACGTGCAAGACTTTGATCAGATTTTAACGTTTTAGCTAGGGTTATTATTAAGCTTCAATCATGTTCTAAATAAAAAGGGATAACCCTAATGGCAACTTTATATCAATTACATAGCACGGTGGATACACTTAGGCGCAGCACTGAGCAGATGGCGCTGACTTGGCGCGCTGGTGATAGTATTCTTTTGCTTGGCACTACCGTCACTTTTATTGACTGGCTGCAAGCTTATCTAAATGATAGCGATATCGACAATATTCAGGCGATCTATGCGCTTGCAGACGATATAGCGACCCTTAGCGATGACACACAAAAGAATCTAAAACTAGATAAAAATCTCACAAGTATTTTAAGTGATAGTGAGTGGGTTACGATGACTCAAGATGATAAATTTGAAAACGTAGTGACGATTAACTTATGAGTGAGCCCTTATCTTTAGACCAAGACGGTCACTTGAACGACCATACCCTTTGGACGCCTATTATCGCGCAGCAGCTTGCTGATACGTTGGATGTGCACCTGACACAGGAGCACTTAGATATTCTGGGCCAAGTACGAATGTTTTTTGAGACCTTTAATCATGCGCCTAGCACGCGTCCACTTATCAAGTGGCTACAAAAGACCTTGCCTGAGCACACTATTAGCAATCAAAGGCTGCAAGCGCTGTTCAATACTGGACTGGTCGCCCGTCATGTCAATAGACTAGCAGGACTGCCCAAGCCGCCTAATTGCTTGTAGCGCGCTTTGTGCGTTAGACACCTGCAGACATGTAAAACACTATTCTTTAGTATCATAAACACTTAAAGTCTCGTATCCTGTACTACGTCCTTCATCTCCCACAAACCCTTGTTGACGCCAAACCTCATACAGACAAATAGCTACGCTGTTCGATAGGTTTAAACTTCGTGAATCTGGCAGCATAGGCAATCTGAGCCAATGCTCAGCACCGATGTCAGTACGAATATCATCACTCAATCCTGCGGTCTCAGAGCCAAAGATTAGGGCAATATTGTTTTGGCTAACGTGACTTGAGCTTTTTTTAGTAAAGTCATAATCATAGAATGGATGACTAAGCTTAGTGGTCAGAGCAACGATATGCTCACACTGCGCAGTCAATAAAGATTGCTTGGCAATAAGCCAGTTATCATGCACCTTTAGGTGCGCGTACTCGTGATAGTCAAGACCTGCTCGGCGCAGTTTTTTATCGTCTAGCTCAAACCCTAAAGGTCGTACCAGATGAAGCTGCGCGCCGCTGTTGGCACAAAGACGTATAATATTGCCTGTGTTACTGGGCATTTTGGGCGCGATCAACACGATATGAATGGTCATTAAGATTTTCCATAATTTTTTATTTATGACGATTTGGCTGTTCTACGTAATAACAAGTTACAGTTTATTATCAATAATTACATTTTGGTACTGTGCACTGATTTTAACTTTCACTATCATAGCGACAATGGATATGACGACAATATCGTTGTGCTCACTGAGACTATTATACTGTGGTTTTATCTTTTTATCGGTTGATATTGCTTGTTCACAATTTTAGGGCTCCTGACTAATTTTTTGAATTAAATGCAGTATCACTACACTTTCTAATTTGAGGAATTTACTATGAAAAAAGTAATCATCGCATCTTTGACTGCTATGTTTGTATTAACAGGTTGCAATACTCTACAAGGTTTTGGTCAAGACGTATCTGGCGCTGGTGAAGCAGTTAGCAACACAGCAACTGACGTAAAACAAAAAATCTAAGTTTTATATTTAGATTTCTTAAAAGGATTTACCCTTGGGTAAGTCCTTTTTTTTGGCTCTGTTTTTACTGATTTAAGACTAAAAGTAGTTAAAGAAAAGCGCGCAATATCTGGTTAAGATAACGCTGTCCTAATGGAGTTGGCTGTATCTTATCGTCAGTATCCTCTAGCAAACCGCTACTCACTAAACCTTTTATTTCACCAGCGATAGCATCGATACTCAATCCGGTTCGAGCCTCAAACAAATAAGTGCTCACGCCGCTATGCAAGCGTAGCGCATTGAGCATAAACTCGCTGACCAGCTCATCTTGATCAATGGCCTGCCATATCGTTTTTGGGGCAACTTGGTACCTTGTATAGTCTTTTGGCGCTCGGGTCTTGCTAAAACGGTAGATACCTATCTTTGTAACCTGCTCATTATGCGACGACGCATCCGCCAAACCTGAGACTTTGGATTCTATGACGTCAATTTTATGACCCTGTTTTTTGCTAATGGTCACTTTGCCATGAGCGCCTGCACCTATCGCCAAGTAATCGCCAAACTGCCAGTAGTTCACGTTATGACGACAAAGCGAATCTGCTGCGCCTGCCCAAGCGGATACTTCATAATTGTGATAACCCAGCTGCTCTAATAATGTCTGACCCGCCTGCTCAATATCTGCTAAATTATCCTCATCAGGCAATATAGGCTGGCTGCGATAAAACACGGTGTTGGGCTCTATGGTCAACTGATACCATGAGATATGCGTCGCGCCAGCGTTGTGCGCAGTTTGAATATCATATAGCGCCTCGGTGAGCGTTTGCTGCGGTAGACCATGCATCAAGTCCACATTGACGCGATTAAAGCCAGCCGCGCGCGCCGCTTTTATCGCAGATAGGGCCTGCGCAGGATCATGAATACGACCGAGCGCTTGAAGCTTATCATCAGCGAAGCTTTGCACGCCGATAGACAAGCGATTGATACCGACTTTTAGATACTCAGCAAAGGGCGCATGCTCAAGCGTACCAGGATTGGCCTCCATAGTAATCTCAATATCAGGCATAAATTCAAAGCAGTCGCGCAGTCCATCAAATAAGCGTTGATACTGGTCTATTGGCAGTAGTGAAGGCGTTCCGCCGCCAATAAATATCGAGCTAATCTGCCGCCCTTGCGTCAACATCATTTGCGTGCGCGCATCTGTTAACAGGGCATCGACGTAGTTGTCATACATAGACAGCTGATGATCTATAGGTAGCTCATGCGAGTTGAAGTCGCAATACGGACATTTTTTGACACACCATGGAATATGTATATATAGCGCTAACGGGATCTGTGTAACCTGTAAGTCCATAGAGGCTACTCTGTCGTTACTGTCATCATAATCAACTATGTTGGTATCATTGATGGTTTTAAGTTTGGGCATAAGGTTTACTTACTATTGGCGTAGCGATTATCATACAAAATCCTGCTAGGATAACGGTTAAAGGTTTTAATTAAAAGCACACTGGTAATAAGAGACGTATAAACCCTGATAGCGTTACTGTATATAGTAAACTCACAATAAAGCTGATGTATTTTACACGATGTACTGCTGGTATTCATTTTGCGCAGTCTCTATCTGTGCAGGCACGCCAGAGAGAGGAATACGAGCAGTACTGATTTAAAGTGGGCTAAAAAATGTATTATAAAGGATAAACAATGGCGTATTGGCTAATGAAATCTAATCCAAAGTTTTTTGGTATTGATGATATCAAGCGCTTAGGAGTCGATAGCTGGGATGGCGTACGCAATTATCGTGCGCGTAACTTCATGCGTGATGATATGCAGGTGGGTGACAAGGTCATTTTTTATCATTCAAGCGCCAACCCATCGGGAGCGGCAGGTATTATGACTATTACTCAAGCAGGCTACCCTGATCCTACGCAGTTTCATCCTGAGCATCGCCACTATGATCCACTAGCAACTGAGGATATGCCGCGCTGGTATATGGTTGATGTGAGCTTTGAGCTGGCATTTACCGATGTCGTGCCGCTGTCCGCACTCAAGTTTATACCTGCGCTTGAGGACTCCCTATTGCTCAAAAAAGGCTGTCAGCAGCTTACGGTCATCCCGCTTGAGCCAAAACACTGGCAAGCGATTATCGATATGGCTGAGAGTTTAGATCTTGTGCCTTAGTCTTGAGTGCTCATCATACCGACAAAGCGACGGTTAACGCATTGACATCTAGGCCTTGCTTGATTACCATCACCACAACTTTTGACCTGTTGATTCAACCTTTGGATTGACAGGTTATTTTTGTTTTAGCAGATCTAATTTATGGATGACAAACGCTTTTCACAATAGGTGTTCATTTGGCTTTATTCATTATTTACTGTTTAGTTGAATCAAAGCTTCATTCGATCAAAATACCAATCAAAATATAATTACTTAATAAGTTGTTCGTTATGGTGTTGCCCTTATCCTTTACCGATTTTAAGAGCTATAGTCTGCGCTTAGGCATTTTAGCCTTGCCTATTTTGATCACGCAGTTTTGTCAGGCAGCGCTTGGGGTCGTGGATGCTATTATGGCAGGACGCGTCTCAGCGCTTGATCTGGCGGCGGTTGCTGTTGGCTCTGGGATTTGGTTACCGCTATTTTTGCTCGCGACGGGCATTTTGATTGCGACCACGCCTTTGGTCGGTGAGGCCATAGGGCAAAAAAACCACGAGCGCATACCGCATATTACTCAGCAGTCCTTGTGGGCGGCAGCGGTGATCGGCATTATCGGTTTTGTTATTGTCAACTTGGCGCCCAATGTGCTCAGCCTTATGGGCGTACCTGAAAATATTCAGCCGATAGCGGCGCAATATCTGTACGGTGTCTCCTTTGGGTTTCCAGCTCTAGCAGTCTACGCGGTGCTACGCAGTTATTGCGAAGCGCTTGGTCGCCCCGAACCTGTCACTGTCATTAGCATCATTGGACTCTTAGCGGATATACCGCTCAATTATATCTTTATTCATGGCCTATTTGGTATGCCAGAGCTTGGCGGCGCAGGCTGCGGGGTGGCAACCGCTATTGTGCTTTGGATCAATGTCTTACTACTCGCCGCTTACACCGCTTTTACTAAGCGTCAGCAATTTGCAAATACCAGATTTTATCGACATTTTGCGCGGCCTGATCGCGTCCAAATCGCCAAATTGCTTGCACTAGGCATCCCTATTGGCGTCTCTATTTTCTTTGAAGCCAGTCTGTTTAGCTTAGGTGCTTTGGTTATCAGTCCGCTAGGAGAGCTGGCAACGGCGTCACACCAAGTAGCACTGGCAGTCACCTCGCAGTTATTTATGATTCCCATATCGGTCGCGATGGCGCTGACCATTATGATATCCAACCGCTTTGGCGAGCAAAACTTACTGGCGCTGCGGCAAGTGCAAGCCACAGGGCTTATCTGGACAGTACTCATTGCGATCATCTGCATGCTTGGTGTTTGGCTATTTCGCCCGCAACTGGCGATGGCCTTTACTGACAACCCTGAGGTGCAAGCGCAGGCTATGCATCTATTGATATTTGCACTCGCTTATCAGCTGTTTGACGGCTGGCAGGTCAATGTCGCGGGTATTTTGCGCGGTCTACAAGATACCAAAGTACCGATGTGGGTCACGATGTTTTGTTATTGGGTCGTTGCGCTACCGATGGGTATCTATCTTGTGCGCTATACCGATGTAGGCGCGCAGGGGTTTTGGATGGCGCTGATTACAGGACTGTTTTTGGCAGCGATTTTGTTAACTTTAAGACTTATGTATCAACAAAAACGCTTAACTCAAGCATGGGGCTAGCCAAGATTTGATGATAAGTAAGCTATACACTCTGACAGTACTTTATCTAGTATGATAATTGAGATGTAATAAAAATTTTAACGATAATAATATAAAAAAATTGAGTTAACAGTTGTACATTGATTGCTCATTGAGCTGAATATAGGTATGATTGTCATCAAGACAAACTATATTTTGTTACACTAATTGTTTCTTGCATTCTAATAAAAGGTATCAATAAAATTATGGATATTGAAAAGATACGTACTCTAATCGCCCTCATGGAAGAAAACGAGCTGGTCAATCTAGAAATCAGCTCTGACGATGAGCATATCAGCCTAACCCGTCACTACGATGCGCCCGTTCAACAAATGATGTCAGCACCTGCTGCTGGCGCGCCTATTGCCGCTGCGCCCAAATCTGACGTCAAAGCTGGTAGTGTTGAGACCTCTCCTATGGTCGGCGTCTTTTATTCGTCACCAAGTCCAAATGATCCGCCATATGCTAAAGTCGGTCAAAAGGTACAGGCGGGTGATACGCTTGGTATCATAGAAGCCATGAAAATCATGAATCCACTTGAGGCCACTCAAAGCGGCGTCATAGATGAGATCTTGGTCGCAAACTCTGATGTGGTACAGTTTGGTCAGCCGGTTATTCGCTACAAGGCTTAACGGTTCTTGCCCTACTTTACTCAGTTGCCTGCGGTGATACAAATAGCTAGAGCACTCTAGCACATCACTCAGCTAGCACGGCTAAAACAAGGATGATTCTATGATAAAAAAGTTACTGATTGCCAACCGAGGTGAGATTGCCCTGCGTATTGTAAGGGCGTGCAAAGCGTTGGGGATAGAGACCGTAGGCGTCTACTCTACTGCTGACAAAAACCTAATGCACCTGCGTTTCGTCGATGAAGCTATCTGTATTGGTAAGCCCAATGCCAGTGAGAGCTATCTCAATATTAGCACCATATTGACGGCAGCTGAGATATCGGGCGCTGACGCTATTCACCCAGGCTATGGATTTTTGGCTGAGAATGCTGAATTTGCTGAACGTATCGAAGAGGCCGGTCTGACCTTTGTAGGACCAAACGCGGATCATATTCGCCTGATGGGTAACAAAGTCTCTGCCATTAATGCCATGAAAAAAGCAGGCGTGCCGACGGTTCCTGGTTCTGTTGGCGCAGTCACTATGCACAACGCTGAAGAGCAAGCGGGCAATATCGGCTTTCCTCTGATTATAAAGGCAGCCTCTGGTGGCGGTGGCCGTGGTATGCGCGTCGTTGAGCGTTTTGATGAGCTGGTCGGACAAGTACAAGCGGCCAAGCAAGAAGCTGAGCTGTGGTTCGGTGATGATACGGTTTATATGGAGCGCTATCTACAAAACCCGCGCCACGTCGAGGTGCAAGTCTTGGGCGATGGTAACGGTAATGCCATTCACTTATATGATCGTGATTGCTCGCTACAGCGCCGCCACCAAAAAGTGTTAGAAGAAGCCCCTGCCCCTGATATTCCAGATGATGTCCGTGAACCTATCCTACGTGCTTGTGTCAAAGCCTGCGAGCTGGTCAAATATCGCGGCGCGGGAACCTTTGAGTTTTTATTTGAAAACAATGAATTCTTCTTTATTGAGATGAATACTCGCGTGCAAGTTGAGCATCCGGTCACTGAGATGATTACCGGTATCGATGTGGTGGTCGAGCAGCTCAAAATCGCCGCAGGTTATGGTCTCTCATATCGTCAAAGTGAGATTGAGATACAAGGTCATGCTATTGAGTGCCGTATCAACGCCGAGGATCCTGCGACCTTTATGCCCTCACCGGGCACAGTCACCCAGTTATTTGCCCCAAGCGGCGCAGGCGTGCGCTTTGACTCACACCTATATCCTAGCTACGAGATACCCAGCTACTATGATTCACTGATTGGCAAACTGATCTGTCACGGTCAAACGCGCCAGCAAGCCATATCAAAGACGTTGCACGCGCTTGATGAGCTGGTCATTGAAGGTATCAAGACTAATATTCCGCTGCATCGCGATGTCATCTTGGCGGATGAGGAGTTTAGTGAACAGGCACAAAACATTCATTATCTCGAAAAGGTACTACTGCAACCTAAAAAAGAGAAACCAGAAGTCGATTATAGTGCTTAATTTAGGAACTCTTAGCATAACTAAAAAGCCGCTCTTTATATAAAGGGCGGCTTTTTAATTGTGCAAGGTCATAGTTAAAAACTACGGCATAACTCTACGAAAGGTCATAAAGCACTCAAGCCCTTCAGGATCCGCGCACCACTGCATCTGATTATCCTTATGATCCAAAAACGCAATCAGCGTCTCATCACTTTGATCAATCTGATTGCCTGAGCAGTCCACTTCATTATTATCATAAATGGTCTTGATTGCGATAATAGGCAAACCTTCATCGAGATGACTCACTAGGTAGCGGCTGTACGTCCACTCTTTGCCACTTACCGCCCACATCTCGTTATCGGCACCGAAGTTGTATATTTCACGGCACTGATTATTTGAGGACGCTTGAGGGCTACTATTCAAACCTGTAGTAGCGGGTATTTGAGTATTGCTCGGCGTCATAGTGATGGTGCGGCGCTCGCTTTGATCTAATACGCCATCAGTAGTCTCTGAGGCACTCTCAGCTAGCATCAGACTATCGAGCATAGATTGATTGCTCATAGTACCGCTATTGTTTAGCTCAATCTCCCACTGCCCAGCGATAGCAGGACTGATATGAGTCGTAATGTTAGAGGCGCTTGCACTCTCGTTACCTGCGGGCAAAGACGCCAAAATAGAAGCCAAAGAAATAGACGCAAATGAGAAGATAGGTTCCATAATTAACCTTAATTATTATTCAAATTTAACTACTCATTAGCGTAAGTCTTAGCCGACTAAAATACAAGTAACAATATGCTATGGGTTACTGTGTTTAACGCTCATCAGCTGATGGGCAAGCGATATCTGAGCATAAGAACACTCCTGCTTAAAACCAAAAAATAAATTGTAACTCTAGGGATAGGTTATTCCTAGCGGTTTAATAGATGCGTAAACTGGCAAAGTTAAAGATATTAAATGAGCTTAAAAAATCAAAATTTGTAAAAAATTAATCCTTTGAGCCTACTTTTTCATAGTATCTACGTGCTACGGGGCTTTAGACCAACCCTTAAGGTATAACTCGGAAATAGTGGCTCTATTATGACTTCTTCATTGAAGATAAACACTTTAGGAGATAAAGCAGACACATCATCAACGTTTTCAATTATGAGTTTCAAATTAGATTTAAAGACTGGTACATCATAGTTATCAGCTATGACATATAAAGACTTGCTATGCAAAACTGATAGCTCACTAATTATATCTTCCATATGATCATAGTCTTTATATTTAATTTCAGACCATATTATATAATTGCTATGTATAGGAAAACTATTTAGAATCTTTATAGCTTTATGGTCGTCATCTAGAATAGAAAAATCATCCCTAAGTGCTTCCTTGCATTCTTCAAATAATGTCATTAGTTATTACCTATTCAAATGTTTTAGTAAACTGATAAAGTCTTTTTCGGTTCCATCAAATTGAATAACAAATTTCTCAGCCCGTAGCTTGGATGGAGGGTGCGACACCCGACATGATAAAGTAATATAAACCATGAAACACAACTTGCGACATAAAAATGCGTTGTACAGGCTCACTTTTCAAACGTATTAAGCTGACCAAAATTCAACAAAATTTTACCGCAAAAAAGCCCTCTACCCTAAGCGCTATGCACACTTAAAATAGAAGGCTCATTTAATAATGACGCTACTACACTACGCCGCAGTAGTATTAGGCGCTTGTGCTAGAGCAGATAACGCGCCTTTGAGCATCGCAGAGACGGTACTGCTACAGGTTCCGATACCTGAGTATACCGTACCATCGACATTGAGCTGAATGTAGGCGGCGGCATTGGCATTAGTCTTGTTACCTGTGCTGGTATCATCATCGATACCGTCGACGTTACTGTGCTGCGGATTGATCGCGTGCTCAGCATAATTGATGATATGGAGCGATTTGCCAGTATGCTGCGCTAATCCATCGATAAAGGAGGACAGCGGACCATTACCTGTGCCATCTATGGTGATAGTGTCGCCATTCATATTGACTTGACCGCTAAAGAAGACCTCGCCGCCTTTATTATTGACACTATAATCAAGCAGTTCAAAATCACCTTGCTGTAAATACGTGCTCTCAAAGGTCTGTAAGATCTCATCGTTCTGTAATTCGCGCGCTACTTTTTCAGCCTGTTTTTGTACTATGCCGCTAAAGTCAATCTGCATCCAGCGCGGCAAGTTAAAGCCATAATTGCGCTGCAAGATGTAAGCGACGCCGCCTTTACCTGATTGACTATTGATACGCACGACATCTTGGTAGCTACGACCAATGTGCGCAGGATCAATAGGCAAATACGCCACGTCCCAGACGTTTTCGGTTTCATCGACATGCTGCTCGTTGTAATCAAGCGATTTTTTGATTGCGTCCTGATGCGAGCCGCTAAAGGCGGTAAATACCAGCTCACCGACATAGGGATGGCGCGGATGCACAGGCAAGTTATTGCACTCGCTCACCACCTGTACGATCTCGCTCATGTTGCTAAAATCAAGCTTGGGATCTATGCCTTGACTAAACATATTCATCGCTGTGACCATGATGTCCATATTGCCCGTACGCTCACCATTACCGAGTAATGTGCCCTCAATACGATCAGCGCCTGCGAGTATGCCAAGTTCCGCGGCGGCTACCGCGCAGCCACGGTCATTATGGGTGTGCAGGCTAATAATGACATGCTCGCGTTTGGCAAGGTTACGACAGAAGTACTCAACTTGGTCGGCAAAGATATTGGGCATAGAGGCCTCAACCGTTGCAGGTAGATTGAAGATGACCTCTTGCCCGTTCTCAGGCTGCCAGACCTCACACACTGCGTCACAGACTTCTACTGCGTACTCGGTTTCAGTCTGGCTAAAGCTCTCTGGTGAATACTGAAAGACCCACTCAGTTTCAGGATACTTAGCGGCATAATCGACCAATAACTTAGCGCCCTCGATAGCGATCTCTTTAATCTGTGCTTTATCTTTACCATATACTTTTTCGCGCTGAATACGACTGGTAGAGTTATAGACGTGGACAATAGCGCGCTTTGCGCCTTTTAACGACTCAAAGGTACGGGCGATCAAATGCTCGCGTGCCTGTACCAATACTTGCAAGGTCACATCATCGGGGACATGGTTTTCTTCAATGAGCTTGCGCGCAAAGTCAAACTCCACTTGCGCCGCTGACGGAAAGCCAATTTCAATATCTTTAAAACCAACATCGACCAACGTCTTAAAAAAGCGCATTTTTTGTTCAATAGTCATCGGATCGATTAGCGCCTGATTGCCATCACGCAGATCAACGCTTGCCCACATCGGTGCTTTTTCGATCGTTTTGCTCGGCCACGTGCGATCTGGCAGATTTGGTGCAAACTCAAAAGCGCGATATTTGCGATAGTCAAAAGCAGGATTTTTTGGAGTGATGACAGGTTCAGACATGAGTGTTCCTTATGAATTGGAAATGTTGTGAATTTAAGAATATCTACTGAATGCTGATGGGATGACTCTATAATAGCAAATTAGCACGATCAAAAAACGGCTTTATCAAAAGATATTACCTGCCATAATAGTGATTATTGATAGTATTAAGGCTTTAAATAGCGAAAATCTCTAAATAAAAGGGCAAATTATAATGGATAACAATATCAATTCTACTATTACTATCGATAAAATAGATAAGCAGCTACTACGTCTATTACAGACCGATGCTCGCATGAGTATCACTGAGCTTGCCGAACAGGTCAATCTATCTGCAACTCCTTGTGCGCGGCGTATCAAGCGTCTGGAGGAGTCAGGCATTATCACAGGCTATCATACGCAAACTGACGCGCAAAAACTTGGCTACCCGCTAGCAGTATTTATTGCTATTAGTATGGATCGTCATACTGCTGAGCGCTTCGAGCAGTTTGAGCGCAAGGTGCAGAGTTTCGATGAGGTGGTGAGCTGTAGTATCGTTACCGGCCGCACTGAAGATTATCTAATCAAGGTTCGCGTACGCGATATGGCGCATTATGAGGAGTTTTTGCTGCATCGTCTTAACCGTATCGAGGGCGTAGCGCAAGTGCACACGAGCTTTGAGCTACGAGAAGTATTCAATCGTAACATGGTGTAGTAGTCATCTTATAACGATTTTAGACTAATTTTTGCGGCAACTGACGAAACCATAGTAACAGTCCTAAGCCCATTAATAACCCGATACCCGCTGCGAGCAGTCCAGCATCGAAGTTATCATTATCGCCTGCGAGTGCCACGGTTACGAGCGGCCCTATAAACTGTCCTAGCGCATAGGCTAAAGTAGCCAGTCCAATGAGCAGGTTTGAATAAACAGGGTTCATATTTTTGATAATATTTAAGGTCATCGACACCATACCTGCAAAGGTCATCCCGACGATGATGGCGTTGGCATAGAGTCCAAGTGCACCTGCAAACCATAGGGGGCTGAACATGCCTAGTGCCTGCAGCAAAGTTAAGCCAATCAAAGTATTAATCTCGCCAATACGTTTGGCAAGGATACCCCAAACAGGATTGAATATGATGATGCTTACGCCGACCACCAGCCAAATCTGCAAGCCAGCGTAGGTGTCTGCTAGTTGATTGGTCGCCATAACAGGCAAAAAGGTCGTAGAGGTAATATAGCCAAAGCCTGCAAGCACATAACTGGCTGATAACAAAGATATGGCTTTACCATTACCACTGATCGCTTCATACAAGGAGCGTTTGAAGTTAATGTAGGTTTGATGAATAGAGCGTGGCTGTGGGTTTGCATCAGCAGCGTTATCAGGTCGAATACCCAGTAACAACCATAAAAGCGGCAAACTGCTCAGCCCTGCGATCAACCAAATCACATCGAAATGATAATCCAAAGATAACAACCACCATGTCAAAATCGCAGATGCGCTAATACCGACGCCGATACCTGCGTAATGCAGGGTTGAGAGTAGTGCTCGGCGCTCAAGGCTAAAGCTTTGAATAACGAGGGTTGAGCTCAGAATCATCGCAATACCGCTTGCGATACCTGCCAATAAGCGCACTAGGTACCAGAGCATGATAGGCAGCGAGGGTATTGCCAGCATCATGGTAGTGATTACGCTCATTGCTGTCCATAGCATAAGCGTCTGCCACGTTGTGCGCTGCGGGACGAACATCGCAATCAAAGCACCAATAAAGTAGCCAATATAATTAACCGATGCCAGCCAACCTGCAACCGTCGTCGAGAGTGTCAATTGGGTCATAATATCAGGCAAGGTAGCAGTAAATAAAAACCGCCCATATCCCATAACGACCGCGAGACAATATAGACCTATGAGCGCTATGATGGTCTCGTTGGTGATAGTAGGCACCATACGCATACGGCTTTGAGAGGTCGTCTTCATGACAGTGCCCACTTGTGGTAATAAGCTCACAATCCTTTGTAAGAGGTAACGATTAAACAGGCTGCGCAATCATCGCCACGCGCTGATCGCTAAACATATCCATATCTGGCGCTAAGGTGCGCATAAAACGATCAAAATATAACAGCTGCTTGGTAAGTAAAGCAAAATCACGCGGGAAATGAATGCCATGACGCTTGCCGACGGCGACGATCTCTAACATCATCTTATTGAGCTCATCGGCCTGCTCTTTGCTATTAGACGGCACGCCACTGGTAAAGGCTTTGTCCTCAGCCATAATCGTGCGCATCATCTTCTCTAAATCCTGACCGAGCGCTGCCACATCGACCTGTGAGCGACCATGCGTCATCTCCATATCGATCATATTGTGCGCCATAGCCTGATAGTCATTGTCTTGCAAGGCTTGCATCATGCCCATACAGGCGCGCCAACTTTCAGCCTTGAGCTTGCCGACGATACCAAAGTCTAAAAATCCGATACGCCCGTCAGTGAGTAGCATTAGATTGCCCGCATGTAAGTCAGCGTGAAAGCTATTGCATAGCATAAGGCTTGCAAACCAAGTATTCAATGTATCTGCCATTACCTGCGCAGGATCATCACAGTACTGACGCATAACAGATTCGTTGATCATAGAGACGCCATTGAGTCGGCTCATGGTCAACACGCGCTTGGTAGTCAGCTCATCATAGACGGTCGGCGCGATGACTTTTGTATTGCCCGATACCGCTAGGAACTGCTGAAAATCACGGATATTTTGCGCCTCAGCGATAAAGTCGGTCTCAGCGAGCATACGCAAGCGAATCTCGTCGATAATAGGTGCGATACTGGCAAACCTCATCGAGGGCATCAGTAGTTCAATGATTTTGGTTACCCCATGCAAGACCCCAAGATCAGTCTGCATAATAGTTTCGACATCAGGCTTTTGCACCTTTAGCACCACTTCATCACCATTATACAATCGCGCAGCATGTACTTGCGCAATAGAGGCTGACGCTAACGGCTCTGTTTCGATATGAGCAAATAGATCGCTCAAGCTTTGACCGTTAATCGCCAGCTCATCGCTCAATACTTGCTCGATATACTGGTATGAGAGCGGCGTCGTTTGATCTAGGCAATCTTGAAAAGCCTCAACGTATTCACGCGGGAATAGCGACGGCGTACTAGCAACGAACTGCCCGATCTTGATATAAGTGGTACCTAATTGCTCAAAGGTTTCTTTGAGCATCTGCGCGTCAGGCTTCTCCCCTTTAGCAACGCGAAAAGCAGATAGACCTGCGACACTTGCTGTCTGACGTACACGGTTAGCGACATTGAGAGTATGTTTTAATAAATGCGGACGATGTATTTTCATAAAAGACAACTATTATTAATGAGCAAAGCTTACTAGCCTGCAATAAAAAATCAGTAAGTGATGATATGGTTAAATAGATACTGCCAAATTTAGGATATATAGTGAGCATTGAGGTAAAGCGTATCTTGGACAGAAAACACTTGAAGCTACAGGTGTTCTGAGCTACAGGTACCCAAAGCTACAGAGGAAGCGACTTTCTCATATTAAGGCTAGGCCGTCAGTAAGTTTTTAGTTAATAGCACTTACGTCACTAATTAGGCGCTAGCGACATTTGACCTAGAGTGACGCGCTCATTGCCGCCGTAATCTTGAATGGTTTGTACGGCTTCAAAACCCTTTTGCAAGAATATATCTCGTACCACAGACCCTTGATCATAACCATGTTCAACAGCCAACAGCCCACCTGCTTTTAGATACTTAGGTGCACCCTTTACAATCTGCGTGATATCAGCCAGTCCAGAATCGGGCGCAGTCAGCGCAGTGATAGGTTCAGCGATTAAAGAGGTTAAGTGCTCGTCTTGTTCATCGATATACGGCGGGTTTGAGACAATAACATCAAACGACAGCGCGTCATTATCAGATAGCGCCTCATACCAGCTACTTTGTATAAACCTAACCTCAGGGACTTGATTATGAATAGCGTTCTGCTCAGCTACTGCTAATGCCTGTTTAGACACATCAAGGGCGACCACTTGCCACCCTTCACTGTTGTTTTTTGGCTGTAACTCGTGCGCCAGACTAATCGCAATACAGCCAGAGCCTGTACCTAAATCTAGCAGACGCTTGGGGTGTGACAGGCATTTGGGCAAAGATTTACCTGACGTTGTACTAGCGGTCTGCGCTTGTATCCACTCTAGCACCTGCTCAACCAAAACCTCAGTATCAGGCCTTGGTATGAGGGTATGTTTATTGACTTTAAAGTCCAGTGACCAAAACTCTTGATGACCTGTCAAATACGCAAGCGGTATACCTTGGCGCATCTGAGTCACGCCAGCATCAAACTGCGCGCGCTCACTATCTGTCAGCTCGTAGTTATCATCGGTGAACAAAAATGATCTTGGCTGATTAAGCACATGCAAAAGCCAATCGGTTATCCAAAAGGGGGGCATCGATCTATCGACAGTGTCATCGCTTGGAGTAATTTTGATATCTAAATCACTCTTTAGCGTGCCATATGCTAGCTGCTGACTTCGCTGCTTGATTTGCCCTACCGTCATTTTTTGTACTTTGGACACTATAGATCCTTATCCTTTATAAAACTTCATCACTAGTTTATTCTGTTGCACGCGGCTCATTGGTATCCGTTAGCGTAGGGTTAGCCTTTGCTAATGACGGTTTGCCGCCTTCAGAGTCATCGCCATAGATATCATCGTTGTCACCAATGACAATATGCTTATCAACCAAGTAAATAAGTAGCAGAATAGGAATACCAATAGCAAAGGTAAACATAAAGAAGAAAGGATAGCCCATAGAATCGACGATACCGCCAGAGTAACCACCTAACACTTTGGGCAATAAAGTCATGAGTGATGAAAATATAGCATACTGTACAGCAGTGAACTTAATAGACGTGAGCGCTGATAAAAAGGCGATAAATACCGCACTAGCAAACCCTGCGGCTAGATTGTCTAATATTACCGCAAAATACATGTACTCGAGGCTTCCTGGATGATAAGTGAGCAGCACAAACAGTAAATTGGTAATACTGGCCAGTATCGCCCCTAACATCATCACATGCATCATGCGCATTTTTTGCGCTAGTATTCCGCCCAAAAACCCACCAGCA
The DNA here is from genome assembly GCA_947495055.1 of uncultured Psychrobacter sp. GTDB lineage: Bacteria > Pseudomonadota > Gammaproteobacteria > Pseudomonadales > Moraxellaceae > Psychrobacter. The sequence continues at coordinate 156,903 of CANLXO010000002.1, forward strand.
AGCGCCATAAGCACTCCAACGAGTTTGACTGCGTTGGCAATCTCAACTTTGGTAAAGCCCATGTCTTGATAAAAGACGTTGGAGATGACCCCTGCCACGATATCAGAGATACGGTAAAGACCGATAAGGGCAAGTAGTAATATGGCCTGTTTGCCATAGCGCTTAAAGAAATCGGCAATAGGATTGACCCACATTTTTGTTGCGATCTCTTTTTTGGCAAGGCCTACTTTAATCAAAGCATAGCCAACTACCGCTGCTACCGCTAAGCTGCCAAGTAAGGTTACGGTTTCGATAACGAAGCTTAGTAGCACGCTCTCAGTCTCTGCAAATAGGTTGCCGATAACCACAAATGCCCCGACAAAACCTACAACGGTAATGACAAAAAGTAGAACGATACGCAAATAGTCACTGCCATTTTCAACAAGCAATGAGACCTTGTTCGCAATCTTGGGTTGATTAAACACAAAGAAAATAAGCAGTAGCGGCGCGCAGGCGACCAAAGCTAAGAAGTAAAGATTGACCGCAGGCAAGATCGCTGAGGGTATTAAAGTGATATCAGCGTTCAAAAAATTATTATAGATAATTTTGATTAAACTAAGCAGACCGTATATCGACCCTGGTATGATCAACAAAGCGGCATAGATAAAAAAGAGCTTAAGGTTTAGTTTTTGTTTATTGGTCTGCAAAATTTCAGCGATGGGCTCATAGCCTGCAAAGGTCGTCAAAATACCAATAGACATGACCGCTGCCATCACATAGTAGGTATTACGCCAAGCCTCATAACTATAAAACGCCTCTGTTGAGCCAAAGTAGTCTGCTAAATAGAGCGCGCCTGCCCCTGCTACGATCATACCGATGCGATAGCCTGCCACATACATCGCCGCAAGCGTAGGTTGCAATTCTGGCGGCGCAAGCTCGATACGGTAGGCATCAATGACAATATCTTGCGTAGCTGATGAAAACCCTAATAATACCGCTGCCGCTGCCATAAACCAAAGTGCTTCATCACTAATAGGGTTAAAGCTTGCCATCAAGAGTATTGCTATGACAATTAAGAGCTGTGAGACCACAATCCAAGCCCTACGCCTACCCAGCCATTTGGTCAATAGTGGTATGGGCAGCGCATCAATCAGCGGCGCCCAAATGAACTTGAACGAATAACCCAGCGCCGCCCAACTAAACATAGTTACCACGCCGCGCTCGATACCTGCCTCGCGTAGCCATAATGAGAGACTTGAGAAGATCAGCAAGATAGGAATACCTGCCGAAAACCCCAAAAATAATATGATAATAGCGCGAGGGTCAAGATAGGCTTTGGTAGCGTCACCCCATGATTTTTTGGCGACTGAATTATTGGGCGGCGTAGCGTGGACAGTGGACATAGTGACTCACTAAACTTAAGACGATAATAACAACTGCGCACAATTTTTATCAATCGGCGTTCTTAAGATCGATAAAAATTGTTAACCGTTGTACCAAGTTGCCAGACTTATGGCAAAATTGAATTATGGTACTTGAGAACCTAGGCATTGACTAGACTTTGTACAGATATTTTTTAATAAACTAATGGTATAGACGCCTATAGCTTTTTAAACTGTATATAGTCTATCTCAGCCGTAATTCTGTGTATCCAAAACTTGCTTAACTATAGACTTATCAAACTATAGACTTATCGAAACTATAGAAGTATCAAATTGGCAGCTGTGTAATAGCCTACATACTATTGAGCTTAAATCAAAAGTTAGGGCGAATAAGCACTTTAAAATAAGTACTTAAAATAGCATGAAAATTTAGGAAAACAGACACCATGATTTATTATTTAAAACATGAGGTTATTTTATATATGTTTTATTAATGATTAGCTCTAATATATGCTTTATCCATAGCTGATAAGACAAACCAAACTAAGGAGCACCACTATGTCAGACGCCAAACAACCAAACCCGCCAAGCAACACCACGTACGACAAAGGCGACGGCTTAGGCCCAACTATTCACAATCAGAACATTGATGAGTCCCATGAGCCGCAGCGGCCAAGCATGGGTGGCTGCCCTGTTATGCATCAAGCACACACCACGCAAGCGTCTGCAGCAACCGATTGGTGGCCTAATGCGTTAAATCTCGATATTTTGCATCAGCAAGATCATAAGACTGATCCCATGGGTGCAGATTTTGATTATAGCGAGGCTTTTAAACAGCTTGATCTAGAAGCCGTTAAACAAGACCTAAAGGATCTTATGACGGACTCACAAGAATGGTGGCCGGCCGACTGGGGACATTATGGCGGCCTCATGATACGTATGGCGTGGCACTCGGCAGGAACTTATCGTCGCTCTGATGGTCGCGGCGGCTCCAACACGGGCAATCAGCGCTTTGCTCCACTCAATAGCTGGCCTGATAACGTCAACCTAGATAAGGCACGTCGTCTGCTTTGGCCGATCAAGAAAAAATATGGTAATAAGCTCTCTTGGGCGGATTTAATGATATTAGCAGGTAACATGGCTTATGAGTCTATGGGCTTTAAAACCTTGGGATTTGCAGGCGGACGCGCTGATATCTGGCATCCAGAAAAAGACATCTACTGGGGCTCTGAGCGTGAGTGGCTGGCGGCGACCAAAAATCGTTATGAGGAAGTTGAAGACCGTCACTCGCTTGAAAATCCACTAGGCGCGGTACAGATGGGTCTTATCTACGTCAATCCAGAAGGCGTCGATGGCAATCCTGACCCGCTAAAAACCGCGCAAGACATTCGTACCACTTTTGGTCGTATGTCGATGAACGATGAGGAAACGGTGGCGTTAACCGCAGGCGGTCATACTGTCGGTAAATGTCACGGCAATGGTGATGCAACCTTGTTAGAAGATGAGCCCGAAGGCGCTGGCATACAGGAGCAAGGTATGGGCTGGCGCAATCCAAAAGGTAGCGGTCATGGTATCGATACGGTCTCAAGTGGTATTGAGGGCGCGTGGACGACGCATCCGACGCGCTGGGATCATGAGTACTTTGAGCTGCTCTTTAACCATGAGTGGGCGCTGACCAAAAGCCCTGCTGGCGCGTGGCAGTGGGAGCCTATCGATATTAAAGAAGAAGACAAGCCCGTCGATGCACATGATCCCAATGTACGACGCAATCCGATGATGACGGACGCTGATATGGCGATGATTAAAGACCCTGAATATCGCAAAATCTCAGAGAATTTTCATAACAACCCTGAATACTTTGACGAAGTATTTGCCAAAGCTTGGTTTAAATTGACGCATCGTGATTTAGGTCCCAAATCTCGCTACTTAGGTGCTGATGTACCCGCAGAGGACTTTACGTGGCAAGACCCTATTCCTAAAGGTAATGCAGATTTAAGCGATAATGATATTACAGCGCTAAAGCATAAAATCTTAGATAGTGGTATCGAGCATCGTGAGCTGATCATTACGGCATGGGATAGCGCACGCACCTTTAGAGGCTCAGACTATCGCGGCGGCGCAAATGGAGCGCGTATTCGCCTAGCTCCGCAAAAAGACTGGATGGGTAATGAGCCTGAGCAGTTAGCACGTGTCCTTGAGGCGTTAACGCAAATTCAGTCGGGCTTTGATAAAGAGGTTAGCATTGCAGATCTGATCGTGCTCGGCGGTAGCGCTGCGATTGAAAAAGCAGCGGCAGATGCAGGCGTTGAGATAAATGTACCCTTTAATCCAGGTCGCGGCGACGCAACTGATGAGATGACTGAAGCCGAGAGCTTCTCTGATTTAGAGCCACTCAATGATGGCTATCGTAACTGGATCAAAGGTAGTCATCGAGTATCGCCTGAAGAGATGCTATTAGATCGCACCCAGCTTATGGGCTTGAGCGCACCTGAGATGGTCGTACTTATCGGCGGTATGCGTGTCCTCGACACCAACTACGAGCACAGCCAGCACGGCGTTTTTACCGAGCGCGCTGGAGTACTGAGCAATGATTTCTTCGTTAATTTGACAGACATGGACTATACTTGGCATCCTGTCAAAACTGATGATAATGACGCGCCAGCAGTATACGAAGTCCGCGAACGTGCAAGTGGTCAAGTTAAATGGCAGGCAAGCCGTGTCGATTTGGTATTTGGATCAAACTCCATACTTCGCGCTTATGCTGAGCTATACGCTCAAGACGATAATCTTGAGAAGTTCGTCCATGACTTTGTCAAAGCATGGAGCAAGGTTATGACTGCCGATCGTTTTGATTTAGCTCAGTAAGCTTAGTCTTAATTTGACATCCGTTTTAGTAAAAGCCATCTTATACAGGTGGCTTTTTTATACTCTATTTTTAATATTCCAAAATATCATAAATTCATGACCATTTATTATATACAAGAATAATAGCTTTGCTCTACACTAGCCTCTTGATATATCTATGGCTACTGGATTTACACTTAACTTGCCAGCTACTGTCATATGATACATGACTATTATTTGAGGATTAGGGTATGGCAATCGATATGGTGGTTAATCAGCGCCACTTACAAATTCAGCTCAAGCAATTAGAGACTGTATGGCATACCGTGATAAACGGCTACAATCTGAGCCAAGCGGCAACCGTACTACATACTAGCCAATCAAGTCTATCCAAACACATTGCCGCGCTTGAGAACCAGCTCAAAGCTGAAGTATTTGTGCGTCAAGGCAAACGCCTCACAGGGCTTACGCCTATGGGTACTGCTTTGCTGCCGCATATCGAAGCGATATTTGCTGAAATTCGCACCATTGAAAACCTCAGCCTCGATCATACCAATCCTAATATAGGGACACTGACCATCGCCACAACCCACACCCAAGCGCGTTATGTATTACCGCAGGTGGTCAAAGAGTTCAAAGAGCGCTTTCCCAAGGTAAATCTCATCCTTCAACAAGCGGACCCTGAGACTATCGCGCAAATGGTCATTCGCGGGCAGGCCGATATCGGTATCGCAACTGAGTCGCTACTGCATAATAACTATTTGCGCTGTCATCGCTATTACGACTGGACCCATCGTATTATCCTACCAAAAGACCATGAGCTGGCGGGTCTTGAGTCCATCGATCTGCCAACGCTGGCAAGCTACCCTATTGTGACTTATCATGGCGGCTTTACAGGACGCGGCGCTATCGATAAAACTTTTGAGGCGGCAGGACTTGAGCCTGATATTGTCCTTGCTGCGCTTGACGCAGATGTGATTAGCACTTATGTCGGATTGGGATTAGGTATTGGAATTATCGCTGAAATGGCGTTTGAGCCCAGCCATTATCAAAACCTAGTCGCCATTCCAGTCGACCATTTCGGGCGCTTTACCAGCTGGATGGCAGTACGTGACGATGCTGAAATTCGCCAATATGGCCGCGCTTTTATAGAGCTTTGTCAGCAGCAGTTCGATCACAAAGGGGTCGTTTAAATATCACTTTTTTGCTAAAGTTTCGTAGATAAAAATATAGACCCGCGATAGACTCAGCTTAATCTGAATACTTCTATCGCAGGCTTGTTATTGATTAGCAATTATAGATAATAGCCGCATTATTAAGATTTGTTATCACAGCTCACTCTCACCTTTATATTTGACTCTCACGCCCCATTATAGTAGCTATCAAGCGTTTGAGGCTTTTTTATGCAGTTTTAAAAAGACAATAAAAATAACACTGCTTAAAAGCTAAAAACGGTTTTTACACTCATAATGATAAGGTGATTTATGACCAATACTATTCCTATATCCTTCTTAGATCTAGCACCTGTACCGACTGGCGCTTCTACCGCTGACGGCATCGCCCAAACAGTAGAGATTGCGCAAACTGCTGAAGACATCGGTTTTAATCGCTACTGGATGGCGGAACACCACAATATGCCAGGTATTGCCAGTGCAGCGACCTCAGTACTCTTGTCCCACATCGGCAGCCAAACCAAGCGTATTCGTATTGGTGCTGGCGGCATTATGCTACCCAACCATGCGCCTTTAGTCGTCGCTGAGCAGTTCGGCACGCTACAAGCCTTGTACGGTGATCGTATTGATTTGGGACTTGGTCGTGCGCCCGGTACCGATGGCGCCACCTTTAAAGCATTAGGGCGTACAATGAATGATGCCGAGCGCTTCCCGCAAGAGGTACAAGAGCTGCTCTATCTACTAGGTAATGATAGTGATAATAGCCCCGTACAAGCCTTTCCTGGGGCGCGCTCCAATGTACCGATCTGGATACTAGGCTCATCCTTGTTTGGCGCAACGCTAGCCGCGCATCTGGGACTGCCTTATGTATTTGCATCACATTTTGCCCCGCAAGCGCTCACGCAAGCAATAGCGACTTACCGCGCGCAGTTTAAACCATCGAAATACTTGGATAAGCCCTATGTGATGTTGGCGGCTAATTTGCTGCTCGCTGATGATGAGGCTACCGCGCACTATCACTTTACCTCAGCGCAGCAGAGCTTTGTACGTTTGCGCCGCGGTGAGCGCGGACAGATGCCAAAACCCACTCATAGTATGGATGCCATCTGGAGCCCTGCTGAAAAGGTCATGGTCGATAGCGCTCTGTCAGTATCGTTCATCGGTAGCGTGGAGACGGTGCAGCCTAAACTCGCAGCATTCATCGCTCAGCATCAGCCAGACGAGCTGATCGTTACCGCCAATATCTATGATCAAGCGGCGCGCCTGCGTTCACTTGAACTTACACCTGAGCTAAACTTGTTTACTTTACAATCTATCGCTAGCCCTGCATAATTATTTTATAATTATTATAGGAAGAATAGAATGGAAGTTACTACCGTCATGGGTGCGTCTTTAATGATTGGCTCGTCAATATTTTTGTATATTGTTGCTTTGATCATCGTTTTAGCTTTTTTTGGTTATCTCACTTATCGTGTCAGTCCTAAAGGCAAAGCCCGCCGTGAAGAGAGACGTAATAGACGCAAGTAGCTGTCCTCTTAAATTAAAAAAACCTTCTATTTGAATAAGTAGAAGGTTTTTTTTGGCTTCCCTTTAAGTTAAAAACGCTACATCAGTCCAAGCAGCCGCAGTACTGCCGCTCCAATAGCCATACCAAACATACCGACTACCGTCGTAAATGCCAAGATATTCGCCGCCAAAATATCGTTGCCACCCATTGCTTTTGCCATCACATAACTAGCAGCAGCGGTAGGAGATGCTACCATAAGAAATAGCACACCCATATGTACACCTGATAGTCCAAAAGCTAAACCAACTAAAATAGCGATAATCGGTGCAATAATAATACGTCCGATACTTGCCTGCATAGACAAGCCTGAGGGATGCAGCATGGATTTTAGGTCGATGCTCGCGCCTGCGCATATAAGCGCTAAAGGCAGTGCGACTGCTGCAAGCAAATCTCCTGTCGTATGGATAACGCCTGCGATTGGCGGTAGTGGCAGAGCTTTATAAATAAATGCCGCAAGTAGCGCTAAGATTAGCGGGTTGGTAAAGAGTTTTTTGACAATCATAATGGTGCGTGTTGTCCAAGTATCATCGACGCTTTTGGACACGCGGCTCAAGGTAATGACAGCTAAGATGTTAAATAATATCGTGACGATACCCATATAAACGGCGCCGATACTCAAACCAAAATTGCCGTAAGCGTTGGCGACAGTTGCAAGACCAATAATCGCCATGTTGCTACGAAAGACCCCTTGGACAAAGACCCCTTGATCGGTCGGCGCACGAATAAAGCGTTTGGCGTAAATCTCGCTTCCAATAAATAAGATAAAGGTGACGATGATACCTGCGATAATAAGAACAATTTGCTTAGAATAATCCACTTCACTATCAACCACACTAAAAAACAGTAGCGCAGGCAAGCAGTAGTTGAAGACAAAATAAGAGCCTTGATCGATAAAGGTCTGACTGATCTCGCCGCGTTTTTGCATAAAAAAACCCAACCCCATCAAAAACAGGTTGGGCAGTACGATAGTAATGGCAAAGACAATAGCGTCAATCATAGACAGGCTCAAGTCAGCGGGACTTAAAATAGCAAAGATGGCAGGTGCTCAAAGCTCAAGCACCTTGTAGGTGACTTTTATGAGCCCAGCGCTGCTTTGGCTTTTTTCTGCTTTTTGACAGTCATAGCAAGTAGCTGAATCGCCGCTGGCGTCACCCCGCTGACGCGCCCTGCTTGCGCTAGTGTCGCAGGACGTACTTTGCTAAGCTTTTGCACGATCTCATTGGAGAGACCTGAGACTACGCTGTAATCAAAGTCAATGGGCAGCGCGGTATTCTCTAGGCGCTTCATCTGATCAATGTCGTCTTGCTGGCGATCGATGTAGCCTGCGTACTTGACTGATATTTCAATCTGTTCACCAACTAAGGTATCGACGTGCGAATCCGTAATCGCTGCAATATCAGCAAAATTTATTTGTGGACGTTTTAGCAGATCAAAAGCCGTCGCTTCTTTGGATAACACATCGCCTGTTTGCTCAGCGACCTTTTGTCCTAGAGCATTGGTAGGGGTTGCCCACATGTCTTTTAGGCGCGCAGACTCAGTAGCAATGGCTTCCATTTTTTGCTCGTAGGCTTGCCAGCGTTCGTCATCCACCAAACCAAGCTTACGACCCGTCTCAGTCAAGCGTTGATCCGCATTATCTTCACGTAGTAATAAGCGATACTCGGCACGGCTAGTAAACATGCGATACGGCTCGGTGGTGCCATGAGTGATTAAATCATCGACGAGTACGCCAAGATACGCTTCATCGCGGCGCGGGGTCCAAGTGTCATACTCACTATTGTTAGTGGTCACTAACGCCGCATTCGTTCCTGCGAGCAAACCCTGCACGCCTGCTTCTTCATAGCCCGTTGTACCGTTGATTTGACCGGCAAAATACAAGCGATCAATAGATTTGGTCTCAAGCGTTGGCTTTAGATTTTGTGGATCAAAATAATCGTACTCAATCGCATAGCCTGGACGGGTAATGTGCGCGTTTTCTAAGCCTTTCATACTATGAATAAACTCAAGCTGCACATCAAAGGGCAAGCTGGTTGAGATGCCATTTGGATACAATTCGTGCGTAGTCAAACCTTCTGGTTCAATAAAGATTTGATGACTGTCTTTATCCGCAAAGCGGTGAATTTTATCTTCAATCGATGGGCAATAACGTGGACCGACGCCTTCGATTTTACCTGAGAACATTGGTGAGCGATCGAGATTCTCGCGGATGATGTCATGAGTACGCGCGTTGGTATGGGTGATATAACAGTTGACTTGCTCAGGGTGCATGGATACATCGCCCATATAGCTCATCACCGGAAGCGGTGTATCACCCGGCTGTACCGTCATCACACTAAAGTCCACCGTGCGCGCATCAATACGTGCGGGCGTGCCTGTCTTTAGGCGACCCACTGGCAACTTTAGCTCACGCAAACGGTCTGCCAATTTAATAGAAGGTTGATCCCCTGCGCGGCCGCCTTTTGAATTCTCAAGCCCAATATGAATAACACCGCCCAAGAAGGTGCCCGAGGTCAGAATAACCGTCTCAGTCTTAAAGATAATACCAGTGGAGGTGACAACCGCCGTCGCGCGACCGTTCTCGACCAAAATATCATCAGCACCTTGTTGGAATAGATCCAGATTAGGCTGGTTCTCAAGCGTATGACGAATGGCAGCTTTGTACAAGATACGATCCGCTTGTGCGCGCGTGGCACGTACGGCAGCACCTTTACGACTGTTTAACACCCGAAACTGTATGCCAGCTTTGTCCGTTGCAAGCGCCATAGCACCGCCTAACGCATCAATCTCACGCACTAGATGTGATTTACCGATACCGCCAATAGCAGGATTACAGCTCATCTGCCCAAGCGTCTCGATATTATGCGTGAGCAGCAAGGTCTGCGCGCCCATGCGAGCCGCCGCTAGTGCCGCTTCGGTACCAGCGTGACCGCCACCGATCACGACCACATCGTAAGTTTTTGGGTATTGCATGCGTGCCTCGCTTGACAGATAACGTCAATAAAAATAACGTCAATGTAAAAATAGTCGCTAATTATAACAATATTCGACGGTTAATAGCAGACCGTATTGTACAGTCATAGATAGGCACTGCTAGTCATCATCAACGCGGCGCGCAGGACTCAAGGGTACGATACGATCCGCCTGACCGCTGGCAAGCATATGCTGGCTGCCATAGCCTTCTGGATTAATCTGTAAGTACGCATTCATCTTGCCAATCGCCTCGCCATCGTCGCTCGCTAGTATTCTAGCTTGAATTATCTCAACGGGTGGCAGCGGTAGATTTTTGAGTAGTGCAAGTAGCAGATCGTTATCGCCTTTATTAACGACTAATTCGATGAGCTGACGCGCGTCAATCGGTAGATCTGGCGTGTTCTGCGCTAGCAGTGCTAAATGATAAGCACCAGTCGGATCTTGATCGGCAACAACGCGCTGTTCGATTGCGATATAGGTCGCTTCAGTTGCCCCGCCTGCGACGCTTAACTGATGGATACATTTGAGCGCTGAATTTGGTTCATTCCCAGCCATATCAATGATGCGCGTTGATTCAGTTTTGAGATGCTCACGGCGCTTTTCAATGGCAGCTTGCTCAGTGTTTTTTTGATTATTTAATTCTTGAGTTGTCATAAGTGTCTCTTATTATTTATATAAAAGTATTGCGCGCTTTTTTATCTTTTACGCTTTTTATCATGTCAGCTATATGGGACTAACGTCTATAAAAACAAGGGGTTATGTAGACAATAAAAATCCCAAGCCATCTAGCTATAAGATGACTTGGGACTAAGTATCAAACGATATACAGTACCGATTAAAACAGTTAGATTTTAAGCCGCTGGACTGTTTGCCTCTACCAAAGGCTTGAGCTCACCTGATTGGTACATTTGCAAGATAATATCTGAGCCGCCCATCAATTCACCATCGATCCATAATTGCGGAAACGTTGGCCAGTTCGCAACTTTTGGCAACGTTGCACGAATCTCTGGATTCTCTAAAATATTGACAAAAGCAAAAGGACGGCCAATCTGCGTCAATACTTCGATCGAGCGCGCTGAAAATCCGCACTGCGGGAACTGCGGCGTACCTTTCATATAGATAATGACTTTATTATCACGGATTTGATCGCGGATTAATTGTTCGACATCGTTTGCTGCGTTTGGGGTTTGCTCGCTCATAAAAGCTCCTAATGGTAAAAGGTTAAAATTTGATTGGATATCTGTGCTACATGGGGTAATCAAGGGTTTATTGCAAGCAATACTCAGTAATTGAGAGCCTGATGATCTCATCTAAAGATGACGTACCCTATTATATTAAGTACTTTCACTGGGCACCAATAATACCACGGCGCTTGCCATTATGCCCTCTTGACGACCCGTAAATCCAAGCTTTTCGCTCGTAGTCGCTTTGACACTGATATTACTGATGTCAGTTTGTAAGTCGCTGGCGATATTAGCACGCATGGCTTCATTGTAAGGCGCGATTTTGGGTCGCTCGCACATAATGGTAATGTCCGCATTACCAAGCATATACCCGGCCTCTATCACCTTAGTATAGACATAACGCAGTAGCACTCGCGAGTCCAGACCTGCGTGCGCGCTGTCAGTATCAGGAAAATGCTGACCGATATCACCGAGCGCTAACGCTCCAAGCAGGGCATCTGCAAGTGCGTGAAGCACCACGTCACCGTCCGAGTGCGCAAGCAAGCTATGCGTATGCTCGATAGGCACGCCCGCTAGTATCACGTATTGCTGCTGCTGACCATTATTATGAAACGCATGAACGTCTATACCTTGACCGATTTTTATCATAATTTTTCACATTAAAATTATTAAAAACTACTATCTAATTTTTAGCGCTACATTTAGCGCAATAGTCGCGCGCTGCTCGCCACCGATTTTGTTTACCTGATATAATACAGCTTTATTTTATCACAAGTTGTTGAGTGACTTTTATGTCCGTTAAACCAGATACCTTATCAAAAAACACCTTAGCAAAAGATACTTCAGTTGCATCCTCTTTTCACGCTCATCGTCCGCTTACCTTGGCCGATATAGATAACCCAAGCGATAAGCATGTCATCGTCGGTATGTCAGGCGGCGTTGACTCGTCTGTATCCGCCGTTTTGCTCAAGCAGGCAGGCTTTAAGGTTGAAGGTCTATTCATGAAAAACTGGGAAGAAGATGACGGCACCGAATACTGTACGGCTATGGATGATTTAGCGGACGCGCAAGCGGTGTGCGATAAGATAGGTATCAAACTTCATACCGCAAACTTTGCAATGGAGTACTGGGACAGAGTTTTTGAGCACTTTTTGGCAGAATATAAAGCAGGACGCACGCCCAATCCTGATATTTTGTGCAACAAAGAGATTAAGTTCAAAGCATTTTTGGACTATGCGCTTACATTAGGAGCAGACTTTATCGCTACCGGTCATTATACGCGCCGCAGCGTTAATGATACTAATGATAATGGCGTAGAAGTTGCGCAGCTACTACGTGGTCTCGATGACAATAAAGATCAAAGCTATTTTTTGCATGCAGTCGGCGGTGACAAACTTGCCAAAACCTTGTTCCCTATTGGTGAGCTTGAAAAACCTGTCGTACGCCAAATCGCTGAAGCGCATGACTTAGCGACTGCTAAGAAAAAAGACTCTACGGGGATTTGCTTCATTGGTGAGCGCCGATTCAAGGACTTTTTACAGCAGTACTTGCCTGCGCAAAAAGGCGACATTATCACTGACGACAACAAAGTGATTGGCACTCATGATGGGCTGATGTATTACACCTTAGGTCAACGCGGCGGAATTGGTATTGGCGGGGTCAAAGACCGTGTTGATGCACCTTGGTTTGTATTAGCAAAGGATTTGGACAACAACCAATTAATCGTCGGTCAAGGTCATGAGCACCCTATGCTGATGAGCCGTGAGCTACGCGCTTATAAGCTCGATTGGGTTGAGGGCTTAGCGCCTACGGACGTCTTTAGTGAGCAAGGACTGCGCTGTATGGCAAAGTCGCGTTACCGTCAGCCTGATCAAGCCTGTCGTGTGTTTGCTATTAATGATGATAGTAGCGAAGTCAAAGTAGTATTTGATGCGCCGCAACGTGCAGTAACCCCAGGTCAATCGGCAGTATTTTATAGTGACGATGTTTGTTTGGGTGGCGGCGTGATTGAGTCTATTGATGCGCCAGTATCTTTATGATTCCAGTATCTTTGTGATTGTTAGTAAGACAGTTTTTTAGTCGCTATATTCATCATTAAATATGTAAACCATGTTTTATTATTTAGCTACTTTATCTCTACTCACTGTTGTATACCTTTGTCACTCTTATTAGCTAGCTCGTTGATAATATTGATTGTTTTACTATTACTAACTTTAGCTATTAGTTTTGATTAAGGATGCCTCATGCCAGTTCGATTTGCTGCTAAATATTATTCGCTAAGAGCTATTGAAGTTATTTTATACCCTGTTCTTGCATTTGTAGTTATCGCGCCACTCGCAGCTCAAGCAGCACCATCTGATATGGGCAGCATTACGGTCACCAGTTCTAACGCTCTGACTGGTTCTGCTTCTGGCACTTATGTAGCAGCAGGTTCAGGCGCTACTGGTAGCTTTATGCTTACCCGTAACAACACCAGAGGCTATGCTAACGCTGTAGTCATTACTCCTGGCAATAATGGTATTGAAATTAGAAATAACGCTGATGCGGCCAACAATAACGATAGCTTTACTTATACGTTTGCTATTACACCAGACAACAATAATGCCATCCATTCCATAAAAATCGGTCAGGCCAGCTATACGACAGGAGGCAACTCGGAGGTTGCTCGTCATACTCTTAGTAATGTCACCCAAAATAGTGCTATCGATATACCCAGCCGTATCTATGTAAATGACAATCCATCTGTCCCTTTTTATTACGAGGCTATGGGCGATTACTTTATGGGTAGCAGAGAAAGTGGTACTAATATTTTTAGATACAATGTTGATACCTCTGAGGCGCAAGTTCGTTCTAATAGCACGAATAATTTATATTTCTATAAGATAAACGAGCTTGCAGGAAGCAATGTAACTGGCACTAGAAGGTATGAGCCAAGTTTAGTTAACAATGAAGTTCGTTTTGCAGGCGCAGGCTCTAGAGGAGTATTACCGCCTACCCCAACTTTTGCTAACATTTTAAAGAGCACGTCGACCAATCCAAATAATCAAAACACCTTTACTGCACTTACTAATAACCAAACTATCAATGGCAACAGCTATGTGACTTATGGTATAGAAAATAGTAGTAGTAATTACGTTGTCGCGGTTCGTAATGTCACCTCTATCACGTTAACTTACGATGCAATTATGAATGGTAGCAATGCTTTTCCAGGGAATATCATTGGTGAGACATTTAATGAATGGATCAGCTTTGGGATCGAGAGCGCGCCTGTCTATGTATTTTCAGGTACAGTATTCAACGACAATGGCGGCATCAATGATAATAACGCCAATCTTGAGACGATAGGCGGTATCTATGATAATAGCCGTTATTTTAATGGCATCTTTAACCCTACTCCGACCTCCTCGCCTGAGCTCGGCATCGCTGGTAGTACCGTTAGGTTAGTCAGCGACTGTAATAGCAACAATCCAACCGTCTATGCAACTAGTACCACGACCAACACAGGTACTTATCAGTTTACGGTGCTGCCTAGTGTCATCGGTAGTAACTCTTTAGTTTGCCTGATCGAAACTCGCGCTAACACGAATGACTATCCTATTCGTACGACTACTGACAAAAGAGCGGTGTCGTTGACGACAGATACTTACAGATATCCAAACAATAACTTTGGTAGAGTCGTTGCACAAAATGCAGCTTTGGTACTCGAAAAAGAGCAAGCAGCTAATGATTGTCGTATTACTTCTCTGACTGATTCGTCTCTTGCCTATAGCAAAGGTGCTTTATCAACCTCTGAGACTGGCGCAGGTGCTAATGTGCGCCCTGGCATGTGTATCGCCTACAAAATCACGGCAACAAACCGAGCCAACTAGGCTATTAGTAACTTTGTCATGCAAGATATCTTGCAACTAGGTAATAATAGTACGACTGTGACCTCAAAGCTTGCGAACCCAAGATTGAACGTCAATCAATATGCGAGTAATAGTGTGCCTATTGGTGAAAATGGTACCGTCGTAACCATCCCACTGCCTTTAGATCCTAGAGCCAATCGTACTTTTTATTTTAATACTCAGTATGGTTCGACTCAGTCGGGGTCTTGATATATCTAGAAGTTATTAAATTTACTTTCTGACTGTAGCATTAGCGATGCTCACTGTACTACTTGTTACAACGCCTCTTTCCCCTTTTGTCTCATCATTGACGGTGTATATCTGATAGGTCAGGCGAGCAATGGGTTCAAGCTCTGAGGTAAACTGATAAAATTTGACGTCATAACTGCCAGGCTCCCATCCATCATAAGGTTTAAAACTTACCCAATTCTGATTACTATCTGCGATGATGTTTTTCTTCTCGAACAACAGGACTTGGCCTGTCTCATTATTCACCCATTTTACAAAGGCAAAAGGACTAGCAGGTACTTTGCCAGCAGTATCCAAATGCGCGAATAGCTTGGCGTTTTTATTGAGCATTGAGGTATCTATAGACGCCTGCGGCATACTGCTATCATAAGAGAGCTTAACCTCGCCAACTAAAGGCCGTGTATCACCTTTATCATATAACTCTTCAATCGCACGTTCTGCAAATCGTCTTTTATCTGTGATCACTTCGCTGTCACCTTTTGCCATAAACTTATCGACGTACTGCCCAAGCACATAGTCAGGCATAGTATCAACCATCGCTTGTGCTTGCTCTTGTGAGTAGTCGTTGATAGAAGTTGAATCTGACCCTGTCACATTTGAAATGGCTTGCTGAGCCGCACTATCACGCCCGTTCAAGGAATCGTCTGATGCCAGACCATTTGCTGAGTTAAAAGCGTCTTGATTATTATTTGTATCAGAAGATACTGCTGATTGCTGCTTGGCTTGCATCACATAATCCATCTGCTGCTTAGTCATAAACAAATAAGTGCTGAAAACCCCAAAGACGAATGCCACAACAACGGATGATAAAAATAAAGTTTTGTCTTTCATAATATAAAGTATTTACCTATAACGCATAAAAAAAGGTATCGACTACTTGATAGACAATACCTTTTTGTTTAGTAAGCTTATTAATAATAAGCTAGTAGGTGATAATCTTCTAAATTAAGGACACTGTATAGAATATTTATCTAAATTTGTACTGCCTGAAATAAAAGTTGTATTAGTGATAGAAATGCCGTTAATGTTACCGTTAACAATTAGTAAATTGCCATAACAGCTAATAACCGCATTAGTGTTTGATCCTGTCAATCTGCAATCTTCGTTGCCAAAACCTCGTACGTTATTTCCTACTACGTTACACGATTTAGAAACATTAAGATCAGGGCTTACATTGGGAACATTAGGTCTTGTAGGTCGTGAGGGTAGATTTGGGTTTAAGTTAGAGGCGCTTACACAGTCGTAAGTATATTTTCCGTTTGGATTACGCTCAATGTCGCGCTTAACTTCATCAGCATCGCCGCCGCTAGCACTTACTATACTAAATCTCGCCGTTTGACCACCAGGTAGACTAGGCGACCCAAATATCTGGCACCTTAAAGCGAACTTCTTACCATTATTAATATTAGGCTTTTTTATTAAACATTCACTGAGGGTATTAACAGAAATACTGTTGCCAATGATATTACAGTTAGACAATCCATCAAACCGATCGGAGTCAGAAGAACCATAACTACCACTACTATCAGAATCACCACCGCAAGCAGCTAATGTCAACACACTTCCCATCAATAATACGTTTACTATTTTGTTCATTCTAACCTCTGATAAGGTACTGAAGCGATTGAATTGAAAGCCTATTTTAAGGATAAGCTAATTTTTTCAGAATATATCACTACTATAAAATTAAGTAAACATATTTTCGCTTTTGTTACTGATAATTTTTGTCCAAACTTTAACGCCAATCAGGTTATAATTGCGCATTCATTTTTTATTGCTAATCATCTATTAGCTACCTGTTTATTCATCAATTATTTTTAAAGGCAATCCTATGACCCCACTTACCGCACTCTCTCCAATCGATGGTCGTTACGCATCAAAAGCTGACAGCTTGCGCCCGTACCTTTCTGAGTTTGGTCTTATTAAAGCTCGCGTCACTGTTGAGATTCGCTGGTTACAGTCATTAGCAGATAATAGTGCGATTGCTGAATTAGCAGCGTTCGATACCGATACCAATGCTTTTTTAAACAGCATTGTTGATGATTTTAGTGAAGCGGATGCTGGGGCGATTAAAGACATCGAAGCGACCACCAACCATGATGTAAAAGCCGTTGAGTACTTCATCAAAGATAAGTTTCGCGGCAATCAGCAGTTAGAAGATAGCCTAGAGTTCATTCATTTTGCTTGTACCAGTGAAGATATCAATAATTTGTCTTATGCATTGATGCTCAAAGACAGCCGCGAGCTCGTAGTGGCTAAAATGCAGCAAGTCACCGATAGTATCGTTGACTTGGCGATTACTCATGCTGATCAACCCATGTTGTCACGTACCCATGGTCAAACGGCCAGTCCAACCACGCTTGGCAAAGAGATGGCAAACGTGGCTTATCGCTTAGCGCGTCAGATCAAACAAATGGGGCAAGTTGAACTGTTGGGCAAAATTAATGGCGCAGTCGGTAACTACAACGCCCACTTTTCAGCTTATCCTGATGTTGATTGGCAAACGCACGCTGAGCAGTTTATTAATGAGCGCCTACATCTGACCTTTAACCCTTATACCACGCAAATCGAACCCCACGATTACATCGCTGAATTGTTTGATGTGGTTAGACGCTTCAATACCATCTTGATCGATTTTAACCGTGATATTTGGCAATACATTAGCTTAGGCTATTTCAAGCAGCGCCTAAAAGATGGTGAAGTGGGCTCCTCAACGATGCCGCACAAAGTCAATCCAATTGATTTTGAAAA
Source organism: uncultured Psychrobacter sp. (assembly GCA_947495055.1). Taxonomy (GTDB): domain Bacteria; phylum Pseudomonadota; class Gammaproteobacteria; order Pseudomonadales; family Moraxellaceae; genus Psychrobacter. The sequence continues at coordinate 174,888 of CANLXO010000002.1, forward strand.
CTCTGAAGGTAACTTGGGCGTTGCTAATGCGATGCTGGCACATTTGGGTGAGAAGCTACCAATTTCACGTATGCAGCGCGATTTATCAGACTCAACGGTCCTGCGTAATATTGGTGTCGGCCTAGCCCAGAGCATGATTGCGTTTGATGCTTGTCTAAAGGGCGTCGGTAAATTAGAGCTAAACGCTCAGCGCCTAAATGAGGATTTGGAGCAAGCACAAGAAGTCTTAGCCGAGCCGATTCAGACAGTCATGCGCCGCTACCGCGTTGAGAACCCCTATGAGAAACTCAAAGCGCTCACTCGTGGCAATGCCATGACTCGCGAAGCGATGCTAACATTCGTTGAAAGTGATGAGCTTAGTGACGTTTCAGATAGCGACAAGCAGCGCCTGCGCGAGCTGACGCCTGCCACTTATACGGGTAATGCCGCGGAGCAAGCTCGCATGATTAAAGAGTGGATCGCTAAGCTGTAATCATTAGCTACTGATGATTAAAGAAGCGTAAATATGCAGCGCAATGTTAACTCTGTCATTGTCAGTACTGCGGCGGTAGTTATCGTCATAGTGCTGGCAAGTATTGAGCCGCTCGACTGGTCAAGCTACCTACTCCATCAATTAGGCACGCTACTATTTTTAGCAGTTATGATAATTGCTTATCGTTATTGGCAAATCAGCAAAAATGCTTACGTGCAATCGATGATATTTTTAGTCGTTCATATTATAGGCGCGCGCTATCTGTATTCTTATGTGCCCTACGATAATTGGACAGAGCAGCTATTTGGTATTGGCTTAAATGAGTGGTTTGGCTGGCAGCGAAATATGTATGACAGGCTGGTACATTTTAGCTATGGGCTTTTGCTATTTACTGCGATGATTGAAAGCGCAAAGTCTATTTTTAAGATTCAATCAATTACACTTTTAATTGCTATTGCCCTTATGATCAATATGTCAACAAGCCTGCTCTATGAGCTGTTTGAGTGGAGCTTGACGATGATAATGTCACCTGAGGCAAGCGAGGCTTACAACGGTCAGCAAGGTGATATTTGGGATGCTCACAAGGATATGGCTTTAGCGCTACTTGGTGGCATCGTTAGCGCAGTTATTATTTTTTATCAAAATTATAGCCGTCAATTAATAGAGGTTAGTCAGTAACTGTCCCTTTAAAAAGAGATCAGATGAGCTGACTACTCAATCAGTCGTCTTTTTTATCATCACTATCGCCCGGTATGATCGCTTTGCCCACAGCAACTGTACCTTTGACCACGCCTTTAGTAGTTTTATAGGCAACTTTAGCGGGTACAGTGACGATTTTATGCACGCAAGCTTGTAATAAAAATGCACTCATAATGATAAACATCAATGATAGCTTTTTCATAAGGATTCCAAAAGTAGTAAACTAAATAATCGTTAATCATAAACTATCGTGCTTATTTTCTAAAGCCATTCTATACATAAATACCCTACTTACCCTTATCTAATGACTCGGATCACCCATGACCTCAATTCCACTTTGTCTACCCGACTCTATCACTCCTGAGCAGTTTTTAAGCGAATACTGGCAAAAAAAACCACTGCTTATTAAGCAAGGTTTACCCCAATTAATCGACATGTTTGAGCCAGAGGATATGCTTGGGCTTGCCGTTGAAGAAGACGCTTCAGCGCGCCTGCTAATCCAAGCCGCGAGCAAGCAAGAAGGATTGCCACAATGGCAACTCAAAAAGAGCCCATTGTCAGAAGCAGATTTTGATAATTTGCTAGCACAGTGGACTGTACTGGTGCAAAATATGGAACAGTGGTCACCTGAGCTTGGGCAACTCTGGCAAGCGTTTGATTTTATTCCGCAGTGGCAGCGCGATGATATCATGGTATCTTTCGCCCCAAAAGGCGGCTCCGTGGGCAAACACTATGACGATTACGATGTGTTTTTGGCGCAAGGATATGGATCACGGCGTTGGCAGCTCGGCAAATTCTGTGATAAAGGTACCGAGTTTGTCGCAGATGAGCCGATTCGACTGTTTGATGATATGGGCGAGATTATCTTTGATGAGATACTAGAAGCGGGTGATGTACTTTATGTGCCGCCGAAACTCTCTCATTTTGGAGTAGCACAAGATGACTGCTTAACCTTTTCGTTTGGCTGTCGTCGTCCAAACTTAATGCAAATTATCGACAGCTTAGCTGATATCGCCACCAGTGATAGCGATTTATTTATCCCAATGTTATTGCCACAAACGCTGCAAGCCTGTGGCGCACTGCAAGTCGATAGTATTGATGCGATTAAAGAGCAGCTATTACAAATGCTGCAATCTAAGCGCGGCGACGATATTATTCGTCAAGCCGTGTTAGAAGTCGTTAGCAAACGTCAATATGATGCGCTGGTACCCGAGGAGACTTTAGATACAGATGAGCTTATACAAGCCTTGATGGACGGCGCAACGCTGCAAGCTGACTATAGCAATCGCTTGCTCTACAGCCAAACCAATGATGGCGTGACGCTATATGCCAATGGTCAACGGCTTGATGATCTTGAGAATAGCGCAGCAGCTTTGCTATCTCGTTTGGCCAATGGTGAGCATCTCACCTATCAAGATGTCAAAGATATCGACCTTGATGAAGTCAACGAATGGCTTGAGAATGGTTGGGTATGGGTTAATTATAATGAGTAGTCTTTAGCTCGATCATAATCTAGGTTCATACCACACAAACACAAAAAACCCGATAGCGTATCACTCAACTATCGGGTTTTTATGTTTAATATAGGTGAATAAGTCTAAATTAAGTACCCAGCTCAAGCAAGCTGGCATTACCACCAATAGCCGTTGTATTAATAGTAATGACGCGCTCTGTCATGAAGCGATGAAGATAATCGGGCGTAAGCATCTCAGATAACCCGTCCATATCGCTGACAGGGATAACTTGGGTTAAGATGCCGTCCGTATCTGCAAGCGTCTGACTGATCTCTTGTATCTCGCTAGTATTTCCAGCGACGGCGACTTGTGCTAGGCGGTCAATATACAGTAAAGTCACCGTTTGTGCGTCATTAGCGACGCTTAGTACATCATCGCTGATACCAGTGTCATAGAGTATTTTTGCCGCCTCATCACACATCTCATATTGGCTGGGGCAATGCAATATTACCTCGTTGCCAGTGAGCAGTGCTGCGATAAGCTGACCGAGCACGGCCATCGTAGTAGCAGACTCCCCTCCAATGACCATTGTCTTGCCGCGCGCAGTCATATACAGATCATTAGACTCTCCTGTCGCGCCAGTCATACGCTCGACTTCGTCAAGCTTAGGGGCGGCGTTTAGTAAATGATGAAACAAGCGCTTGGCTTTGGTCGCATTGCCCGTTAATAGCGCAAGCTTAGGGATAGCCGCCTCAAGGTACGGAGCGCGGTTGACAGCGCCGAGCAACCGCCAAGACTCGCAAACCTGCGCATGATTTTTTTTGAATTCAGTTGTCATAGTGCAATTCCTTATGCAAGCTGGGTTTGAGTTTGAGGATTAAAGGCGGCTTGATCTTCGCTTTTCGAGGCAGTCGTTACAGTTTCGATAGCCAGCTTCATAAGACGCGCTACATAATGTGGACCGCCCGCTTTGGGACCAGTACCCGATAACCCGCAACCACCAAAGGGTTGGACGTTAACGACCGCACCGATTTGGTTACGATTAATATAAGTATTACCTACCACAGTGCGGCGCTCGATATGTTCAGCGATATTCTCAATGCGGCTATGAATACCCAAGGTAAGACCAAAGCCTGTAGCATTAATCGCATCGATAAGTTTGTCCAAATCGCGCGCTTTGTAGCGTAGTACGTGCAATATCGGACCAAAATGCTCACCACCAATCACATCAATACTCTGAACCTCAATCGCCGTTGGCAATACAAAGGTAGCATCATCTTCATCAATGACAGAACTTGCACTCATTGGCGTCTGCGCCAGTATCGTCGCCGTCGGCTCTGCACGCATACGCTCAATATGCGCCTCAAGACCTTGTTTGGCAGTACTATCGATTACAGGGCCTACGTCAGTTGCCGCGTAGGTTGGATTGCCTACGATGAGCTCTGCCATATTGCCTTGAAGCAGTTCAATTAAATTATCAGCGATATCGTCTTGAATACATAAAATGCGACAAGCCGAGCAGCGTTGTCCTGCCGAGCCAAAGGCGGATAGTACCGCATCCTTGACCACTTGCTCAGGTAGCGCAGTTGAATCAACGATCATAGCGTTTTGACCGCCTGTCTCAGCGATCAAAATCGGTAGCTCACCGCTTGCTTGCGCATGAGTATTTAAGCTTTGGTTGATACGCTGAGCAGTTTGCGTTGAGCCCGTGAACACGACGCCATCCAAACTATCAGCACCAGTTAGCGCCGCCCCTACTTCGCCGCCACCGATAACCAGTTGCAAGGCTTCATTTGGTACGCCTGCTTGGTACATAAGCTGAGCGCCAAAATGTGCGATTAAGCTGGTTTGTTCGGCGGGCTTGGCGACCACAGTATTACCTGCCGCTAGCGCTGCGACGATTTGTCCTGTGTAAATAGCAAGTGGGAAGTTCCATGGACTGATACAGACAATAGTGCCGCGCGCCTTGTAGACTTGTCTGGACGACTTGCCATTTAGATCGGTAAACTCATATGCAGCGCTATCTAAACGCTCAGCTTCATCGGCATAAAAGCGGCAAAAGTCAACCGCCTCTTTGATCTCATCAATACTGTCTTGCGTGGTCTTGCCCGCCTCCACTTGGCACAGCGCCATTAGCTCAGCGTAACTTGCCTCATAAAGATCAGCAATCTGGCGCAAGATATCAGCACGTTTGCTAGCAGCTACAGCTTGCCATCGTTTTTGTCCTGCGACAGCGGCATCAATAGCTTGCCTTGCAATCTTAGCGTTAGCGAAATGCACTTTGCCTGCTACAACCTCATGATTCCAAGGGGCGCGGACACTATGAATCTCAAGCGCCTGCGTAACTCCATTGTCATCGTATTCACTAATCGCCTTACCATTAATAATAGAAGTCGCTGACCATGTTTTTTCTAGTTGCGCATTGATAGCGGCTTTTAGTGGCGTCCACTGCGACTCTACAAAGATGTTGGAGCCAAAGCTAGCTTGGCGCGCGCCATAGATATCAAGCGGCAATGGAATATCAGGGTTATGCAAATGCTTATTGGCAAGCAGTTTGTCATATGGATGTACGGTTAGCTTATCAATCGGATAAGACTTATCTAAGAGCTGATGCACAAACGAGCTGTTGGCACCGTTTTCAAGCAGACGACGCACCAGATACGGCAGCAAATCGTGATGCGCACCAACCGGGGCATAGATACGTACAGGGATTTGATAAGTCTGCAAGATATGATCATAAAGCGCATCGCCCATGCCGTGTAGGCGCTGGAACTCAAAGTCGCGATGACTACTCATGGTCATCACAGATGCCAGCGTATGCGCGTTATGAGTGGCGAACTGCGGCCAGATAAGTCCGCGCAGATGCTCTGATAATAAGAAACGCGCACAAGCTAGATAGGCGGTATCCGTGCCTTCTTTACGAGTCCAGACAGGATAACCCGATAGACCTTTTTGCTGGGCGAGCTTAATCTCAGTATCCCAATATGCGCCTTTGACCAAGCGCAGTGGAATACGATCCCCAACTTCCGTCGCCAGTCGCGCGATCCATGCAAATACCGCGATAGCGCGTTTTGAATACCCTTGTACCACCAGACCTAAACCATCCCAGCCTTTGGTTAAAGGATCACGGTACAGCGACTCAAACAGTTTGAGAGAGATCTCTAATCTATCAGCTTCTTCAGCATCAATACTGATATCAACGTTGACCTCGCGCGCCGCTTCTATGAGGAGCATACAGCGCAGGCGTAGTAGCCCCATCACTTGCGCCTCTTGCGTCGCCTCATAACGGGGATGTAGAGCCGATAACTTGATAGAGACAGACGGCTTTGGCATGCCCTCGGCTACTTTGACATTGGTGGTTGATTTGACCGCATGCAAATAATCATTGAAGTATTTTTCCGCGTCTTTGTGAGTAACCGCCGCTTCACCGAGCATATCGAACGAATAGGTATAGCCTTTATTGCGATAAGGTTGACTGTTTTTGTTGGCCTCTTCAATGGTTTCGCCCAGCACAAACTGATGCCCCATGATACGCATGGCTTTTTGCATAGCGCCGCGAATCATCGGCTCGCCCATCTTTTTGGTCATGCGATCCAAAAACCCTGAGGCCGTCGTACGACTATCGATACTGACCACGCGGCCTGTCATCATCATGCCCCACGTTGAGGCATTGACCATAAAGCCATTGTCATCTTTGAGATGCTTCTTCCAGTCGGCAACACTCATTTTGTCACGGATAAGTGCATCAGCGGTGTAATTATCTGGCACCCGAATCAAGGCTTCAGCTAAGCTCATGAGCAAGATACCCTCTTGGGTATCGAGGCTATACTCAAGCAGCAACGAGTCCACCATCTTGATCGCTTTACCATCATTACGCACATACTCAACCAGCTTGCGTGTCTGCTCGGTGGCATCCGCGCGCTCTTGATCAGTCGGCTTAGAAAGGGGTAATAATTGCGTCAAAAACTGATCTTCATCAACGCTATATAACGGCGAGATACGCGCATACAGCTCATCACTCGAATGCTCTAGGTACTCAGGCGCCAGCAAATCGGTTGGCTTAAACAAGATGGGCTCTTGTGGGGTAAATTTATCTATCGGATGCATACGGGCTCCATAACTATCGTTTAAAAACCATAATAAATGGGGCGTCAAAGCTTTTATAATACAATACGCGAGCCATGCATCCTCTCTTTTGCATCACTATCGTTTGTAAAATATAAAAAGCAAAACCGCGCCATCACAAAACAGGCAGGTCTGAGCGAGTCAGACACGGTTAAGTAGGTCGCTTGCGTACTAAACGGACTACATTAACAATATAAAGGCAATAAAAAATTAAGCGGCATTAGTGCCTTCTTCTTGTTTGTAGTGAAAGGAGTGATTGGCATTTTAAGTTCACTTAAAATACGAATCTTGCATGACTAATTCACTGTAAGAAAAACCTCTACGGCGTTGATTGAGGTGATGCGCTTAACCTCTTCATACTAGCATGAAAAAACGCTGTGACCAATGCTATTGAGTATTTATTTGCGTAGATATGTGATGTAAAAACAAGCAGATAGTAGCGCCTGTAAACGAGATACAGTAGTCCAACTATTTTAATGTAAAGACTAAGAAATAAGCGCTCTATTTATAATAAAAAAACCCTTTTTATCATTTCAGATAAAAAGGGTTTTGGTTTGAGAAGTTAAGGATTATAAAAATACGATTTTAGCTAATAAGACAATTGTTAATATCCAGACTGGAATGGTAATCTCTGAGAATCGACCCGTCATAAACTTAGCTGCCGTAAAGGTGATAAACCCGAGCGCAATACCGTCAGCGATAGAATAAGTTAGCGGCGTTAGCAGGAGCACGACAGCGACGGGAGCCGCTTCGGTTAAGTCTTCCCAGTTGATATCCTTTAGAGTAAAGAGCATCAACACTGACACATAGAATATCGCACCAGCAGTAGCATAAACAGGAATCATACCTGCTAGTGGCGCAAAGAAGATACTAAGCAAGAATAGTACGCCAACGGTTACTGCCATCAAGCCTGTACGACCACCAGAGGCAACTCCCGACGCGCTTTCGATATAGCTAGTCGTCGATGACGTACCGAGCATAGAGCCTGCTACGGTAGCAGTCGAATCTGCAAGAAGCGCCTTACCCATGTTCGGGATATTACCGTTTTTATCAATAAGGCCCGCTTTACTTGTGATACCGACTAAGCTGCCAGCAGTATCAAATAAATCGACGAATAAAAAGGCAAAGATAACGCTGATCATCGTGATATCAAACGCGCCTGCAATATCTAATTGCATAAAGGTCGGTGCGATAGACGGCGGCGCTGAGATGATACCTGTGAACTGCGTTTGACCTGCCAATAAGCTGATTACCGTTATGATTAAGATACCTATGGTTACCGCGCCCGGTATTTTTTTGTACACAAGGCCAATAATAAGAAAGAAGCCTAGCGCGGCCATCATCGGTGAAAATGATTTCATATCGCCAAGGGTGACCAAAGTCGCATCTTGTCCGACGATGATGCCTGAGCTTTGCAGGGCGATAAACGCTAAGAACGCCCCGATACCCGCCACAATACCTTGCTTGAGTGCATTAGGAATGGCATTGATAATCCATTCACGTATCTTAAATAAGCTAAGCAGGATAAACAAACACCCAGATAAGAATACAGCACCAAGGGCAGTCTCCCAAGCATAACCCATGCCTAGCACCACGCCATAAGTAAAAAAAGCGTTGAGTCCCATACCTGGCGCTAGTGCGACTGGCAGGCGGGCATAAAGACCCATGATAAAACAGCCTATGGCAGCGGCTAGACAAGTGGCGACGAATACCGCGCCTTTATCCATACCTGCTTCTGCTAAGACATTGGGGTTGACGAAGATGATATAAGCCATCGTCAAAAAGGTGGTAATACCCGCAAGGATTTCTGTTTTGATGGTGGTATTGTCACCATTAATCCCAAAGTAGCGTTCTATTGCATTCATAAGTCGTGCGCCCAGCTTGCTTGTGGAAAAGACAGTATTCGCCGTACTGAGAGTAATATGACCTGATTCATTTGCCGCTAACATATTAGCGTCTATATGCTAGTATCAACAGGTAATCATAATCTCTTTGTCACTAGAGAATGCCTGTCTTAAAGGTTGTGTTAACAAAGCGCAACATTTTAGATAAATTATGACACTATTTCAATCGTTACTCGTGCCTTGCGGGTATAAAAGCTGAGATCAGATAATGAGCTTTTTAAAAGATCTGTCATTACTCTCAGAGACGTTATCTTGCCTTTATATAAGCAGTAACATACCGATAGTTTACTCTAAGTATTTTTATTGTCAGAGGCTGCTATCTTTATGACGCATTACCTTTTAAAATGTGCCGTACCCAAGTTATTGCTACTTACTCATGAGTGACCTAAATGCCTGAATCTTTGAATATTATTGACCTTATCACCGATGCCAGTTTATTGGTGCAGATCGTGATGGCGCTACTATTATCAGCGTCTCTACTTAGCTGGGTCATTATCTTTCGCCTAAGTGCGCGCTTAGGCACTGCTAAGCGTTTTGACACACAGTTTGAGACGTGGTTTTGGTCGGGTGAAGACCTCGCTAAGCTCTATCAAGGTATCCAAGGATCGCCTGATCGTCAGGGACTTGAGCAGATATTTTATGTCGGGTTCTCTGAGTATCTTAGAATGCACAAAAAACGCCAACCTAAAGACGACATTATCGACGGCGTTGAGCGCAAACTGCGCGTGGGCTTAGGACGTCAGCAGCAGATGCTAGAATCTGGTATCGCCACCCTTGCCAGTATCGGCTCTGTTGCCCCTTATATCGGTCTATTCGGTACGGTGTGGGGTATTATGAATGCCTTTTTGGGACTCTCGCAAACCGAGCAAGCTACCCTTGCCTCTGTCGCACCTGGTATCGCAGAGGCGCTTATTGCTACGGCTATGGGATTGTTCGCCGCTATTCCTGCGGTACTTGCCTATAACCACTTCACTGCCAAATCTAGCAGACTCTATGAGTCGCGCGCGTTATTTTGTGATGAGATGACGGGCATGCTACAGCGCGAAACCAGCGCGCAAAGTATGCTGATACGCGAGACTAGTATCGCGCAAAACAAGGCAACTGGTCTATGAAATCTAGTCCTTACCAGCGCCCCAAAAAAGCCCTCAATGCCGATATGAATGTTGTGCCTTATATCGATGTGATGCTGGTGCTACTGGTCATCTTTATGGTGACAGCGCCTATGCTGACTACAGGCGTCGATGTTGATTTGCCTAAAGAGCAAGCGAGCACGTTGACTCAAAATCAGCTACCGGTCATCGTCTCCTTGACGGATAGCGGCGAGATCTTTATTAGTTATGAGAACAATATTGATATGCCGATTAGTGAGCCTGAGCTGATAGAGGTGCTCTCTAACTTACAAGCGCAATATCTAAGCTCAGGTGAGGCACCGGTACAAGTGATGATCAATGCCGATCAAAACAATCAATATGGCTCTATTGTCGCGCTTATGGCAAGCTTGCAGCAAGCTGGTATCGAAAAGGTTGGACTACTAACAGGTGCGCCCCTCCCTGCTCCGCAGATCTGATCTGTCTCAACATTATAAGAGATTAAATAACGATAAATATAATGCTAAAATATCATTATATTTATCATAAACGTTTTATAATCAATTATTTACTCTCATTTATGAGTATTCATACCATGAATAATGCGCCTGCCGTCTTTGTACCGACTGAGCCTGAGAGCAATGGACTAACTTGGCCTACGCTGCTAAGTCTGCTTGCGCACGGCATCGTCCTAGGACTCTTGATCTATAACTATCAGACGCCTGTTATCGAAACCGCTAGCAGCATTGAGACAACAATGGTATCTCCTGAACAATTAGCCGAGATGCAAGGGCAGATTCTCGCCAATCGAGCAGCTGCAAGCGCGCAACAAGCGAGCGGTACTCCGAGTAGCAGCTCAAATAGTGATGCAACTAGCGAGCCTGTCAATCCTAATATTTATAGTTCTGATAGCTCGCAGACTTCAGAGACTGCCTCGCCAACTTCACAAAGCGTACCTGTATTTTTGCAGTCAGATAATGGCACTGACACTCCGATACTAATGAGTGAGCAGCAACAAGAGCGCTATACTCAGCAATCAGAAGAATATCAGCGACAGCTTGCCCAGTGGTCAGCCGAGCAGCAGGCTATTACTGATGAGAGACTAAAGCGCATTGAGCAAAGAAAACAGCAAGATGATCAAGCTGTTGAAAATAAACTCAAGGCGTTTCAGGATAAACAGCTCAATCCGCCAAAGATCGAAAAACCAACGGCTAAGCAGCGCAATATAGAGATCACCTCTGGTAGTTCAGGCAGTGCTGGTAAGAGCTTTAGTTTATCTGATGGTGAATCGACAATATCAGGCGATAGTGCGACAACTAGTAGTAAATCTGGGAATAGTAGCTCAGCTAGCGGTAGCCGCGGCGCAAGCAATAGCGAGATTATTAATCTTATTAAGCGCAACTATCAGCCTCCAGTAGCCGCTAGAGGGTCAACGCAGCGCACTACTTTGACCATTACGGTGCGCTCAAACGGAGATGTGGCAAATGTTACTGCCTCTGGGCCTGACAGCGCGGTCAATGAAGCGGCGCGCCAAGCAGTACTAAATACAGGTAATCTGCCTATTGATACTGATGACCCTAAATACCCGACCTTTAACATACAGTTTAAAGGTAGTAATTGACGACTATTACCCTAATCATGTTGCACCGACTGCTCAATTAGCCTATTTTGATACTCAAATAATTCTACATCCTTCTTATTTAGGAGTCTGATCTGGTTATGCGTACTCACAAAAAACTATTACTCACCCTACTTACTGGCGCGTCAAGCTTACTTATGGCCCCAAGCTTATTGGCAGCGCCCGTTGTTTTGGAGCTGGACTATGAGATTCCTGTTCAGCAAAACCAAGTGGCGTTTGTGCCATTTGCAGGCGACTCTGTTTTATCATCAGTTATATTAAATGACTTAAACAGAACCGAGCTTAGCGTTACCAGTCAAGGCTTGCCGCAGCAGCCCCGCAGTATCAATGAGCTATCAGGTACGCTGCCTGTTTGGCAAAGTTTAGGGATTCCCTATTTAGTTGTCGGTAGCACGCGTAGCAACCGCGGTAAAATCGTTACTGATTATGAAGTTATAGACGTAAAAGCAGGCCGCGTGATTGAAGGCAAACAAACCTTGAGCGCTGATAACAATAGCCAAAGTTTGCGCTATGCAGGTCACGTCATCGCAGACAAAGTCTATGAGCTAATCACAGGAATACCAGGCGACTTCTCAGGGCGCATCGCCTATATTGAAGAGACAGGCATCGGTAAGAATAAAACCTCGCGTCTAAAGGTCATGGACGCCGATGGCGAAAATGCTAGCACTATTACAGAAGTCAATGGCTCTATCTTCTCGCCTGCTTGGTCACCTGATGGCAATCGTATCGCTTATACGGTGCAGCGAGACAAATCCTACCCTGTCATCTATGTACAAAATATCAGCGGCGGCGGTGCCACGACAGTTACGCCGTACAAAGGCAGTAATATGAGCCCGTCATTCTCACCAGATGGCAGCAAGATTTTGTTCTCAAGTAGCTTTGAGGGGAGCGCTGATATTTATGAGATTAGTGCTGGCGGTGGTAATTTGCGCAAACTGACCAATTGGCCGAGCAGCGAAGTGCAGCCCACTTATGCACCTGACGGCAAATCCTTTGTTTTTGTCTCTGACAAAACAGGATTTAATAGACCACAAATCTATCGCTATGAGTTTGGTTCAGGACGTATCTCAAAGGTGTCTAATAGCGGCTATGCCACAACGCCTAAGTTCAACAATGATGGCACGCAAATTGGATTTTTGAGTGGTTCATCAGCGGCGATTATGAATAGTAACGGTCAGGTCGTCACCAACATCGGTAACACGGGTCTGGATGAAGGGGTTAGCTTTTCACCTAATGGCAAGCGCGTGGTCTACGCGTCCACGCAAGGTGGCAAAGGCGTCATTACTATCAAATCATTGAATGGTGGCGAGGCTTTTGGTAAGTCAGGACAAGGGGTTATCAAATCACCGGTCTGGTCGCCCAACCCTAAATAGCTCTAAAAAAAGCGCTCGATAGTATAATCGAGCGCTTTTTTATTTTTATTCACTTGGATCGTATCCTGGTGGATTATCATGTCTTATTTGCGCCACATCAGCAGCGGTAACGGTCGCCTCAAGTCCATTGAGATCGGTCATAATATACTGCGTCACGGCTGCCATTTGCTCATCGTTCATCATCATATGAAACGATGGCATACCGCGCAGGCCGTTGATTAGGATGCCTATCGTGTAGTATTTTGAGGCCATCTTGCTGTTGTCAGCGAGCGGCGGATAGTAACCTGCGCCGTACGCTCCTTGACCGTCATGCATGTGACAGGCAGCACATGAGCGATGATAAAGCTCGCGCCCATTAGTGCTATGGTAGGCGTTACCCTCACCAAACACCTGATTCCACTTTTGGACCTCTAGATCCTCTGCCATAGCAGGTATGTTGGCGTAACTGACGATATCGACCTGAGGTTTTGCTAACTCCTCTTCACTCATGTACACCGCGCCCCACGAACCATTGTTGCGACCAGCGGCAAAGTCATAACTCTCTGCCGTCGCAGTTTGTGCCTCAGGTTCAGCTAGCGTCGGTGCATCCGCGTTCGATGAGCAGCCAGACAATGCCGTCATAGCGACCATAGCCGTCAATAGTGAATATCTTAAATCTTTCATAATTGCCTCTTACTCTATTTATCTATGACAGCTGGCTATACAGCCTTTGCTCTTTGATGCAAGCGCGTGGCGGTATCTAGCCCTGATAAAATAGCGCCTTCTTGCCATGCTGGGATATGTGAGCAATGCTCACCTGCAAGTACAATCCGATTGTCAATCTGACACAGCGTATTGTAGTATTTCTCGCGGCTTGACTCACTCCAGATACCGTAGCAGCCCAATGTCCAAGGGATACGGTGCCACACTACAGAGGTGCCCGAGCGAAACTCTTCGGGGTATTGCGGATGGATATGCTTGCCATAAGCTAAAGCGGCGTCAATGCGCTGCTGCGGGGTCAAGGCATTGAACTTATACGACGTTGGGCCATAGCCGTACCCTCCTAGCAGCACGCCTGTTCCTGTCTTGAACATGTCCTCAGAAGGATAGGCAATCTGTATGTTTGGCATATCAGTGTACGTGACTCCGCCATAGATCCACTCATCTTCCTCCCAAAAGCGGCGCTTAAACTCCAGACCGACTTTAAATGAGGTATCATAAGGCACCGCTGACATGGCCTCTTTCATAGGTTTTGAGACGTTGATATCCATCTGGGTCAATACGGTCAAAGGAATGGTACAGATACACCAATCAGCGCGCTCAGTCTTAGTGCCGCCATTAGGGTTATTGCTGTCGACATAATCAATAGTCACGCCGCTATCATCTTGATGAATCTTAGTGACTTTGGCGTTGAACTCAATCATGTCACGGCATTCACGTGTGAACGCATCGCCAATTTTACCCATGCCACCGACTGGCTGAAACATCGTTGGATGATGTACGTAAACATCAAAGTTATTGTATAAATCTGACCACACACCAGATTGCAATAGCTCACTCATCGGTAGGACATCTGATGGCTGCTCTTTTGGCATAAGGCCACCGCCAGGGTAGACACTATACCCGCGAACCTTGCTGGTGGCATGGCTAGTCACATAACGATAATTATTGTCTAATACGCCCCAGCCTTTTAGCCCTTCAAGCAGCTTTTCTTTATCTTCGGTATTGACCGAGCGATCCAGTCCGCCCACATTCACTGATTTTGATAGTAACTCTGAGACATAGCCTTTAACATCGCTTCTGACATCACCCAAACGCTGCGGCACACCATTAAAGTGATTGGTACGATGCAAGTACGCCCTATTATTAGTCTGAACAAAGGGCTGCAGCTCAACACCAAATTTTTTGCAATAATGAAACACGCCATAGTGATGACTTGGCAAGCGCCAAGGACCACCATTAAAATAATTGCCTTCCTCAAAGTCGCAAGTGACCTCTTCGCCGCCAAGCTCTGTGTATTTATCACCGCTGTTAAGTGTCCAGCTACGACCACCGCCACGGTTTTGATACTCTAATACTTTAACTTTATAACCCGCCTTGCGCAGCTCATAGGCGGCTGTCAAACCTGCCAGCCCTGCTCCCAGTATAATAATATTAGCGCCAGCAGGTGCACCTGTTAAATTGAGCTCCTCCTTAAAGGTAGACTCTGAGGCAAACCCCAAAGTCGTCATCGCCTGATACATCGCGGTTGCGCCCGCAGTCTTACCAATCATAGAGAGCAGTTGACGCCGCGTTGGTGATTGAAGCATATCTTTCATATTGGTGTCCTTGTGGTATGACCGTATTGGGTAGCTATTGTCATCAAGATATATATTGATATCACTGTGACTTTCTTTATCTTTTACTACCTGATCATTGACCTATATATTTGTAAATTAGTTTGTTATCTATACTCAAAACGCTTTAATAAATGATATCTATACTAAGTGCTTTTACTCATCTGTTTTACTAAGCGCGTTGACACGAGCGTAAGATGCCTCTAATAATAAAGAAAAGGATTAAGAGCGCGACAATGATACCGAGTATGGCAAGCACGCCTGCATACTTTATCAAAAACGGACGTTGATCTTGTCCTGCTGCAACAGTATCGACATAGTCTGCGCTCACATCACTACTGGCAAGACCGCCAAAGCTAGTCCGAACATAATTAGTGATATCAGCGATTTGCTGATGGCTCAGCTGATCTTTAAAACCTGGCATATTCGGTCGGATATTAGTTGCACCCTCTACCCCGTGCAGGATCACGTTGATCAAGGTGTCTGAATTGTCACGGCGCAAACTTGTCAAACCAACAATAGGGGCATAACCTGCATCAGGCTGCGCGTAGCCATTGACGCCGTGACAGCTGGCGCAAGCATTTAGGTAGAGACCCTCAGGCGAGCTACTATCAACGCCAAGTTTTGCCTGTGTTAGGTAGTCGTCTTGAGCTAGCAAATCATGAGTGATCGAGGCATTGATAGGATCAGGTAAGCTTTTGGTATCTACCTCAGTGATCGTATCCTTTGTCTCAATTGCGGGGACTACTTTTAGATAAGCGGCAATTGCGCCCAAATCATCGTCCGTTAGATAGCGGGTACTGTGAGCGACTGCTTCACCCATAGGGCCACCTGCATAAGCGCGCTTGTCTAGCTCGCCTGTGCGCAGATAAGTGACGATATCTTGCTCGCTCCAGCTACCGATGCCGCTTGAGTTGTCAGGGGTGATATTAGGAGCATACCAATTGCCTAATTGCGCACCCGATAGGTACATACTATTATCAGCACCCATCGTCATATCACGCGGGGTATGACAAGTACCGCAATGTTCTAGATTGTTGGTAAGGTATTCACCGCGCTGCTGGACGGCAGTTAGACCCTCCCTGTTTTCGTAAGCGGGTACATTTATAAAGTTCCAAAAATACATCAGGCTACGAATATTAAAAGGAAAGGGTAGATCTGTTTCATACTCAGGCGCCGCGTCTACTGCAGGCACCGTTTGCAAGTAGGCAAATAGCGCACTGATGTCTTCATCGGTCATACCATGATATGAAGGATAAGGCATCGCAGGATAAATCATGTGATCAGGCGCACGACCCTTGCGCAGCGCTTTTTTGAGATCTTGTTCAGTATAGTTACCGATACCATAGCGCTTAGAGGGCGTGATATTAGTCGCATAGATACTGCCCATCGGTGTATCGATAGCAACGCCGCCTGTATAGTCTTCTCTGTGACAAGCCATACAATCAGCCGCGCGCGCGATATAAGCGCCGCGATTGACCAGATCACTGTTAGCAGGACTGACGTTAGGTAGGTTTGTAGCCTCTGTCATAGCAGCGCTTGAGGAGATACCGATAGCAAGCATCGATAGCACCTTGTAAAATGGCTTCATAATATCCTCACACCATAGCATTTAAATTATTTATCTCAAAACATGTCTACAATAGTAAAAAGCTAGCTCTTAATCAGCTAAGAGTAAAAACACATCTTGTTATGTTGGCTTATATTTAATCTTGAACACCTGCAAATACCAATATCTAAGTACAATCAATATTTACCGAATATTGTCTGATTATATTGATTAGGTAAAAAATTTCAGTACTGTGATGCTTTTAGTGACTTTATTAACACTAATAAACAACAAAACTCTCCTGTTTCAATTCATAATGCACTGAATTAATTTTCAAACACTAGTGATAATAAGCGCTATGAAAAATACTTTTGCCCACAACTCGCCTTTTTTTTGTACCCTATTTGCAAGCATGCTCCTTACAGGCTGTCAGTCTCTCGGATTTGGCGGTAGTCCTATTCCAGTGACCGCGGCTCAAACGATTAAAGGGTCGACAAACTACCCATTGCCCACTACAAAATCACTGTCTACTATTAATCCAGTTAACTTGCAGTCAGATACTTTAAACAAAAAATAAAGCAAAAAAAAACGCCCGTTATGGACGTCTGTATTCGTTTATCGTGGGTTTACTGATCTGAGGGTTGATGCTTGATAATAGTTTTTGCTAAGTGATCGCCGAACCAGATAGCAGTATCGATATCCCCTTTGCCTGGAGTCTTTTCAGGTGGTCCATCAAGCGACTGCGTCATCAGTCCCAAAAAACTCGATAAACGATTAAGATCAGTGGATTCATGACCTGTCGGCATTAAAGGCAGGCCGATCCAGTTCATACCGTGCTGCATACAGTACAGATTGATCTGCTGCAATACGGCAAGCTTGTCCCCACTAAGGCCACCTGAATTGGCAAATCCTGCTGCCCACTTGCCTTCCCATATACGGTTGTACCAACGCTTTGAGGTCTCATCCATAAAGGTCTTAAATTCAGCGGTAACGCTGCCCATATAGACGGCGCTACCAAACACCAATAGATCGGCTTGATCTAAATAGTCCCAATCTATCTCATATACATCTACCGCCCGTGCCTGCAACTTGGGCAGCTGCTGGCGCGCGCCCTCGACGATAGCGTGCGCCACGCGTTTGGTATGACCATAATTACTATGGAAAATAACTGCCATAGTGACGCTAGGTACTGCTTTGGCGTCGGTAGTGGTTTGCGATGAGGTAGCAGGTGTATTCATACAAGCTCTAATAATGTCTGATAAAGGGGTTAAAATATTATAAAGGACGGCTGCGTACAATGATTAGCGCCATACGTCCTGTAGCAGGCTGATGCAAATGCGTCTGGCGCCGATAAGAATAGTAGCGAGTATCAGCGTAACTACAGTCTATTGGCAGATCAGTCTTTAACTTTATACCTAAAGCTGTTAATTGATCCGCTGCCAGCTGCGGTAAGTTGAGCTTAATTTTGTCTGCATTTACTGTAGCGTAATTTGACAGATTTTCAAGGTTCTTGTGTAAGTATTGCTCCGCGCTTTGTGAATTGTCAGCTAGGTTAGTATTAGCGGTGGCATCATTAGTGACATCGACCTCTGACGCTATACTATATAAATGCTCAAACTCGTTTAAACGAGCGGCATCTAATAATTTGTGATCGAAACATCCTGCCAGCAGCTTATCTTGAACTTGTCGATTCACCTCATAGTGCGCTTGACTGATACAAGCGCCCATCCATGCCATAATTGGTAATGATTTATCAAAGCACTTGGCGGCTTGTTTTATGACCCCGCAAGCTAGCCCCTGCCAGCCTGCATGAATAGCCGCTATCTGCCTACTATCTGGCTGATACATCACAATAGGCACGCAATCTGCGGTCATAATTGCCAGTCCCATATCATCTTGCATACTAACCATAGCATCAGCAGCAATAGGCTGCATACCGAGAGTAGTATTGTCGATATTATGCACCTGATTGCCATGTACTTGATTGACCCACTGCAAACGCGCTATGGGCGCAAGGTGACAATCCTTCAATTGCTCATTGATAGCGCTGAGCAGTTGCATACGGTTATGTAATACTGGTTTGGGGTCGTCGCTGACATGCAAGCCTAGATTAAAGTCGCCGTAGCTTGCCTGCCCTAGAGTAGATGTATCATCAAATAATACGTTTGGCTCGTCATTAAAAGCGCGAGTTTGAAAGACTGCAATGTCATTTAAGTGTGCTACAAGCGTAATAGGCTGGCTTTGAGCAGTCATAGCGTCTCCCCTAAATCTCTTGTCCTTAAGGTATTATTTGCTTTGAGTATTGTCTCTTAAACGATCAGCTTAGTCATCACTCAATAGCGCAATCAAAGCCTGCATATCCTCTGGAATCGGTGCCATTACCTCAACATCCTCGCCCGTTGTAGGATGTACAAATCCTAATCGATACGCGTGCAGGGCTTGACGAGGAAAGCTGCTAATCGCTGTACGCTGTGCTTCTGTGAGACCTGCACGCAGTTGACGACGTCCACCGTAGACGCGGTCACCGACAATAGGATAAGTTATGTGACTTAAATGAACGCGAATCTGATGCGTGCGCCCTGTCTCAAGTCCGACGTCCAATAGGCAATAATTGTCGTTGAGCGCAGTAATATCGAGCAAGTGCGTCACCGCCTCGCGCCCTGCGGTCATCACCGTCATCTTAGTGCGCTGATTGCGATGGCGACCGATAGGCGCATCGATAGTTTGATGACGTTTTAGGCTAGCTTGATCCCCTGCCACCACGCACTGATAGTGGCGATATACTGCTTTGTCCTTGAGCTGGGCCATGAGTGCCATTTGCGCAGGTTTGGTCTTGCCAATAAGTAGCAGGCCTGAGGTGTCCTTATCAATACGGTGCACGAGTCCTGCGCGCGGTAGATGATGCTGCTGCGGATAATGATATAGCAGCGCATTAACGAGGGTACCCGTCTGATTGCCCGCACCAGGATGCACGACCATACCGACAGGCTTGTTGATGACCAATACCTCATCGTCCTCAAATATGACTTCGATAGGGATGTTCTCTGGCTGATCGCTACTATGCTGCTGTAGCGTCGTCGATAGATGAATGACGTCCCCTGCTTTGACGCGGTATTTGGGCTTTTGGATACTACCATTACATAGCAAACTGCCATCGCTGACCCAGCCTTGTAATTGAGCACGCGAAAAGTCGGTAAAGGCAAGTGCCGCCAGCTTATCAATACGCAGACCTGCTTGGTTGTCTGCTACCGTATAGCTCATATCGATAATGACAGGAACCGCTTGTCCTATGTCGTTATCCACTTCATCGTCGTCATCATCTATTGCGTCACTGTCTTCGACATCAGCATCATTTAAATCAGCATCATTTAAATCATCTTCAAGATTGCTGGCTTCAAGATCAATGTCTGCTCCAGCGAATTGTTGCGCGTCTAAAGGTTTATTGTCATCATGTGACTTATTCTCTGGCGTCTGTGTCGCTAAGTTCTCTGGCGTCTTTGCCGCTGAGGCTTGAGCAGACGCCGCCTTAGTTGATGCCACTTGGGTTGTCATGTCATTATTACTCATAGCAGATTCGTATCTATCACATTTACTAGCGAAACTATTTTATCAAATAGCCTTTACTAAGTAAGTTTTTATTAAATGGCTCTTATCGAGTGACTTTATGCAGGTTTGCTGTTCTCAAAGCTAGTGTACCATGCTAGCACTTTATGCCCTATAGTGTCTTGTCTGACTATGCGCTACTATCTCACTGAGCATGCCAAATAGGCATACGAACTAAGCGTACGAATCTAACGTCGTCGTAACGGACTGTGTGTTTATCGAAGCTAGTAGCATTTGCTATCGCTCACTAATGTGACGCGTGTTAAACTGCAAATATGAGGGTCAAAAAACAGACGTCCTACATTTTATTGTACAAAGTTATCGATATTTTGCTGTATGCTATGGCACTATAATGCACACACTTAAGCTTGTACGATATAAACTATACCTATAGGCAATCACAGCGCTTATAAGCTGCGCCCTTATTATCACTTTATTATATGCATATAGCATCAAGGCTATTATGCGTTTTGTGTCGGAGAAGAAGTATGCACGTTGCTCGCAATACGATGATCAAACTGTCCTCAATAACGGTGCTGGCACTCAGTGTCAATTTGGTCGGTTGTCAGACCTTTAAGAACTTAACGGGTAATGATGTCGATGCGGTAGCCACCGCTGAAAGATCTGAGCAAGGCTACTACAGCGATGCGATTGAAAAGATAAACAAAGGTCGTTACACCCAAGCGGTAGAAGACTTAAGCAACTTGCGCACCTTTTACCCAACTGGGCAATATGCCGAGCAAGCTTTGCTTGATACTATGTACGCGCAGTACGAGGCGGGCGAGTACGAGTCAGCTGCTAGTAGTGCTGATCGTTTTATCAGCCTCTACCCCTCCAACCCGCAAGTGAGCTATGCCTACTATGTACGCGGCGTGGCCAATATGCAAGGGCCATCAGGCGGCATTAATATTTTTAAGACCAATCAAGCTGAACGCGATACCTCCTACTTGCGTATTGCTTTTGCTAATTTTCAAGAATTAATTAACAAATACCCTAGTAGCCCTTATGCGCCAGATGCCGCTCAGCGTATGACGTTTTTGTACAACCAATTTGCCGAGAGCGAGCTTGACGCTGCTAACTGGTACATTGAGCGCGAAGCTTATGTTGCCGCCGCCAATCGTGCCAAGTGGGTCTTTCAGTTTTATCCGCAAAGTGAATCTACGCCAAAAGCCTTGGCAGTTCTGGCTTACAGTCACGAGCAACTCGGACTAGATGACTTGGCTCAAGAGTACAAAACCCTGCTACAGATTAACTATCCTGATACGCTAACTAACGATGGCCGCGTCAAACTCGATACCAAACGCGACCGCACTTGGCTGAACAAAATCACCTTTGGTAAACTTGGCCGTGCTGATACCTCTAATACTACTGCTTTAAATGGTCAGTATACTGGCGCGACCAAAACTCAGATGGTACGTGATGCCGCGCAGCTCAGACTCCCAACGAGTGATACCTCTACTGCAAGCAATGCTATTGATTTTTCATCCTCGCGCTCAGGTCTTAATATTGGTCTTGGCTTGCCTGAGGAATCATCTGAACAAATCACCAGTCAAGGTAGCTCTGCATCAGCGGCTAGAGAAGCCGATGTTGATCCACAAAACATCAATCCTACGCGCCGTACGACGCTACCTGATGACAATGTCAGTGATCGCGTTCAGTTAGATGTACCTGATGTTGACGATACTGATGACATGGATGATACCGAGTAACTTTTGAGTAACTGCAGTCCTTAAGTAAGCTTAGTAGCTAAATAGGCTAGTACTTAAATTGGCTCACTGCTCAAAGTAAAAGCAATACTCAAATTTTTGTCAGTCAAATCTCATATTATTCTATTCAAGGTCAACTCTAGCGTTGGCCTTGTTTTTGGTTTTGCGCTCCCCTTTTATCGCTTTATGGTAAACTGTTTTTTGTATGAGTATCCCAAACCATATCCTCGAACAACTCAATAGCCAAGCTGACTTGATTAGCATTATTGGTCGTCATACGACGCTCAAACGTGCAGGTAGTGAGTATAAAGGCTGCTGCCCGTTTCATGGTGAAAAATCACCCTCGTTTTATGTCAATCCACAAAAAAACATCTATCACTGCTTTGGCTGTAGTGTCGGCGGCAATGCCATTAGCTTTTTGCGTGATTATGAGAGTCTCAGCTTCATCGAGGCGGTCAATGAGCTCTCCAAGCAGACGGGTATAGAAGTCCCTAAAGACGAGCAAAAAAACGTCAGCTACCAGCGCCGCGCGCCCAAGCCGCAGCCAAGCAAGCCGCATCCCGTTACATCGCAACCTGTTACATCACAAGATGTATCGACGCCGCTATCAGCGTCATCAAGTAGCCGTAATACGTCCGATAAAACAGCGCCGCCTGAACATCATCGTCAGCCTACTAGCATAGATAATAATGACCATAGTTCTCAAGGTATGCCAGAGGATATTGCTTACGGCGCAGACTATGATGTCGGCAGTTTTGGTAGTAATGACATTGGCAGTACTGACATTGGCGGTACTTATGATAATAATTACGATTATAGTAGCTTTGATGACAGTCACAACCTACCACCTGCTTGGGACTTGCATGCCAGCGCTAGCCTGCCAGGCTCTCAGGACAATCAAGCGGACCAAGATGGTAACTTATACGAGCTTTTAGAGCAGATCGCAACCTTTTATCAGCACAGCCTGAGCACGCATCCGCATGCTATGCATTACTTTACCGCGCGCGGAGTTTCCGCCTCTATCATTGAGACCTTTGGACTGGGCTATGCGCCCTTTGGCTGGCAGCATCTAGAGCATCAGTTCCCGCAGGACATCGAAGGCCTTAAGGCACTTGGACTGGTGCGTCAGTCTGAGTCTGGGCGTGACTACGATCTGCTACGTGATCGGGTGATCTTCCCGATTCGTGATAATCAAGGACGTACTATTGGCTTTGGCGGGCGGGCGCTCGATGACGAGGTCAAGCCCAAATACATCAACTCCTCAGACTCCCCTGTCTTTCATAAGCAGCATGTGCTCTACGGCTATTATGAATCACGGCAGCAGCGCGCGGATAACTGGCTGGTAGTTGAGGGCTATATGGATGTCATTGCTCTGTATCAAGCGGGCATCTATGGCGCTGTGGCCTCCATGGGTACGGCGATTAATGAGAGTCAAATTGCGCGCCTTTTGACCATGAATCCAACGCTAACCTTGAGCTTTGACGGCGATAGCGCAGGACAAAAAGCCGCTTGGCGTACGCTTGAAGTTGCCCTGCCCGTGCTTGGTGATGACAAAGAGCTGCGCTTTTTGAATCTACCCAATGGCCATGATCCCGACACCTTTATCAAGGCCAATGGCGTGGATGCCATGCGCGAGCAGATAGCTGGCGCTATGCCTTTATCGCAGTATATCTTTGCTTATTTAAGTGAGCGCTATGACTTGAGCCTTGCCGAAGGTAAAGCCAAGCTGATGTCACAAGTGCGCACCTTGACGACCTCTTTACCCAAAGGCAGCAGTTTTCGTTACTTACTCAATAACGATATTTACCAAAAGCTTGGCGGCAAGCGTAGTCAAAACACTGAGGCCAAAGATGCACTACTAGATTTTGATGGCGACATGACCATTAGTCAGCAGCTGCAACTGTGTTTTTTGTTTCAACCGCGCACGCTTATCGATGATCCGATTGCATCCATTTGGCAGCAAGCAGGCATTGATCGTATCAACATACCGGCGCACATTATGCAGCGAGCCGCGCCTGACATCGTGCGTCCGCTCGCTTGGCAAGATCTGCAAGATGGCGCGCTATTTGATGTGGTTAGTACCATTCAGCGCTGCCTGCCATATTTGCCTAATGATGCAAACGCTGCCGCGCATTTTGTCTTATCGAACCTAAGTCCAAGCCATCAGCCTATGCTGAGTCGCAATTGGGGCGGATTCTATAAAGCTTTGACTGACAGACACGTGCTTAGCCTTGATGACTTGGTTGAAGAGTTGGTCAGTCAATTGCTTGAGCGTACTATGAAAAAGAAGATGCAAGAGCTGGTAAAAAACCCTGATCATATCAAGCAAGCGATCGTCAATATGCAAACCCAGCAGCTGAGCAACTGGCTACGGGGTAAGCGCGCTGAGCAATCTACGCAAATGGCGAGCAGTCAGATTTAGTATTATTAAGCCTGCGCAAATAGAGTATTTATAGTCTTATCAACTCAAGCCCTTTAAAATACTCACTATAATCCCCATTGATTACACATACAAATCATTAAAACCTTACTAAGAATAATGATTATTTAAAAGTAACAAGTGAGCGCTGCAAAGCAGTTTCTTTAATGACAATAATTGCTAAAAACCTTTATCGCGCTTTAACGTCACTCATAGAGTCTGTGCTAAACTACGCCGTTACTATTGTTATCCGTTTTGAGTGTTGAGCATTTTTAGGTGCTGTATTTTTGATGGTAAGAACCAATTGATATCCATTCATTTTTATTACTACTGATAAGTCTGACGCTGTTTTTGACCTCTCTGTGATTAGGGTCAACCCTACTTTAAACGTCTCGTTGTCATCTCATAAAAATGTCTGTACAAAAAAAGCGAGTATTTATGAACGATAAGTCAGTTTCTAAGTCCACCTCTCAGCTGGCCACCTTGATTCAGATGGGTAAAGAGCAAGGCTACCTTACCTATGCTGAGGTGAACGATCAGCTTCCCGATTCTATTACCGAAAGTGATCAGATCGAAGATATCGTTCAGATGCTAACCGACGTCGGTATCAAAATCTTTGAGTCCGCGCCTGATGCTGATGACATCTTGATGAATGATGACTCAAGCGATGACGAAGCGGCGGCGGATGAAGCGGCGGCGGTACTTGCAGCGGTAGAGACTGAGCCTGGTCGCACAACAGACCCTGTACGTATGTATATGCGCGAGATGGGTACGGTAGATCTGCTTACTCGTGAAGGCGAGATTGCCATTGCCAAACGCATTGAAGAAGGAACTCGTGACGTCCAACACGCAATGGCTTATTGGCCCGGTACCGTGCAGTTCGTCCTTGATGAATATCAGCGCGTACTCGATGGCGACAAAAAGCTCTCTGATGTGATCACAGGGTTTTTGGATCCTGAAACCGAAGAAGATAAGCAGGCGGCTAAAGAAGAAAAAGAGCGCGCCAAAGAAGAGCGTGAGCGTATCAAAGAAGAAAAAGAAAACGCCCCTATCATCAAGCCAAAAGACGATGATGACGAAGACGACGAGGATGATGTTGACGGCGGCGATGACGAGGTCGAAGAAGAAGAAACCAGTGGTATCGACCCTGAAGAGGTGCGTTTACGTGTTGAGGAAATTAGAGAGTTATTCGTTACTGCTAAGCAGGCTCTATTAGACTATGGACGCGGTAGCGCACAAGCCGTCGAAGCTTATGAGCAACTTGCTAGCCGCTTTATGATGCTCAAACTTAACAACCGCATGTCAGATCAGGTCATGGCGATTATGCATGATGTCTATGATGATGTGCGCAAACAAGAGCGTCAAATCATGCGTCTGGTCATTCGCCGTGGTCGTATGCCGCGCGAAGAGTTTCGCAAAACCTTTCCCAGTAATGAGACCAATGTTGATTGGCTCATTGAGCGCCTAAAAGGCAAGCCTGCATTTGGCGAGACGCTAGAGAAAGTCGTTGACGATGTGATTTTATTGCAGCGCAAAATCCGTGATTACGAGCAGCAGCTCGATATGCAAATTGTCGATATGAAAGATGTAGCACGGCGTATGGCGGTCGGTGAAGCTAAGGCTCGCCGCGCCAAGAAAGAAATGGTCGAAGCTAACTTGCGTCTGGTCATCTCAATCGCCAAAAAATACACCAACCGTGGTCTACAGTTCTTGGATTTAATCCAAGAAGGTAACATTGGCTTGATGAAAGCGGTCGATAAGTTTGAATACCGCCGTGGTTATAAGTTCTCAACTTATGCGACGTGGTGGATTCGTCAGGCGATCACCCGCTCTATCGCCGATCAGGCGCGTACGATTCGTATTCCAGTACACATGATTGAAACTATTAACAAGATCAACCGCGTCTCGCGTCAGTTATTGCAAGAGATGGGCCGTGAGCCGACGCCTGAGGAATTAGGCGAGCGTCTAGAGATGGACGAAGTCAAGGTACGTAAAGTACTCAAAATCGCCAAAGAGCCGATCTCTATGGAGACGCCTATCGGTGATGATGAAGACTCGCACTTAGGCGATTTCATCGAAGACTCTACGATCTCAAGCCCTGTCGATGATGCTACCTCAGCGGGCCTACGTGAGGCGACGCGTGACGTTTTAGGCAACTTGACAGAGCGTGAAGCGCGCGTACTCAAAATGCGCTTTGGTATCGATATGCCAACCGATCATACGCTAGAAGAAGTCGGCAAGCAGTTCGATGTGACGCGTGAGCGTATCCGTCAGATAGAGGCTAAGGCCTTGCGTAAGCTGCGTCATCCGTCACGCTCTGAGCATCTACGTTCGTTCTTAGAGAATGACTAAACTCTAAGCACCGCTATATAGAGTACAAATCAAACCAAAAAGCTGAGCGAGTCTCAGCTTTTTTGTGCCTGCTATATAGCTGAGTGCTCACTCTTGAAAAACCACTGACCAATCACTATATAGAGTGCATAAAGCGATCTGGCCAAGCTTACTGATTTAACTTAGTTGGGCGCTGTCAAACAACAATAAGGACTCTATTATGAGTAATGATCCAAACAACAGTGTTGATCAAAACAATACCAATCAAAGCAACGCTAACCAAGCCACAACGCAGACCGATAGCAAAAGAGATGTTAAAGTGACTGAACTTGTCGCTAATGACGGTATCTTAAAAGGCAAAAAAACGGATATCCAAAATATCGAGCTATGGCAGTTTCCTATGGATTACCCGCTGAGCATTATTGGTCACGAAGGCGAACATGATAGTTTGCTCAATGAAGTTAAACTCATTCTTGGTAGCCAGTTCCCAGATTTTGATTTGGCCTCTATTGAAGTCAAGCCGTCTAAAACAGGTCGCTTTCATTCAGCACGCGTCAATCTGTACTTGACCGAAGCGGCGCAAGTCAACGCGCTATATGCAGCACTTGATGAGGCCAAAACAGTACGCTTAGTCGTGTAAGCTATCTTAATATCAAATAGTCGTCACTCTTTTTAGGGTGGCGATTTTTTATGCTCTAAGCGCGCAGAATTTGAGTGCGTTTATATGCATTTAGTAAATAAGCGCATATTTTCATTTTTACAAAAAATTTTATAAAATTCTTTAAATTCTTCTACCCCTTGCCACATCGCCCTTTGCGTCAAAATCACACCCCTTCGCTCTTGTGACAACATAAATAAAATCTAAAATCAATATAGTATTTTCAAAATATTCGGGCTATATTGTGCCTACTTAACAACAAACACGCTATATGTAGTGCTCAGTGAATTTTCTCGTCACTAGGGCTGTGGCATCGTTTGGCCTAAAAAAAGTGGGCGGTATAGACGTAATATTCTAAACCATTAGGGGTTACCGCTCTACCTAGCGCTATAAAAGCAATCGCTAAGATTTTAACAAATAACAACATTGGATGAGGGACAACATGACACATATCGATAAGATTCAAGTAACCAAACGCGACGGACGCCTCGAGCCTATAGATTTGGATAAAATCCACAAGGTCATCGAGTGGGCAGCGGATGGACTCGATAATGTGTCAGTGTCGCAAGTGGAGCTCAAATCACACATTCAGTTCTATGAAGGCATCAAAACCCGCGATATCCACGAAACTATCATCAAGTCAGCCGCTGATCTCATCTCAGAGGATACGCCCGACTATCAGTACCTCGCCGCTCGCCTTGCAATCTTCCATCTGCGCAAGATCGCCTACAACCAGTTTGAGCCGCCGCATCTGTTTGATCATGTCACGGCCCTCACCCATGCAGGTAAGTACGATGAGCATATCCTAGCTGATTATAGCCGTAGCGAGTTTGATGAGTTAGAGGCCTACCTAGATCACTGGCGCGATATGAATCTGGCTTACGCCGCCGTTGAGCAAATGGCAGGTAAGTACCTCGTGCAAGACCGCGTGTCAAAGACGGTGTACGAGAGCCCGCAGTTTCTCTATATGCTCGTCGGTATGTGTTTGTTTGCCAGCTACGACAAATCTAACCGTTTAGACTTCGTCAAGCGCTTCTATGATGCAACTTCACAATTTAAAATCTCACTGCCCACGCCGATCATGTCGGGCGTACGCACGCCATCACGCCAGTTCAGCTCGTGCGTGCTCATTGAGTGCGGTGATAGCCTTGATTCCATTAACGCCACTACCAGCGCTATCGTGCGCTATGTATCGCAGCGCGCCGGCATCGGTATCAACGCTGGCCGTATTCGCGCCCTTGGTAGCCCTATCCGTGGCGGTGAAGCGCAGCATACCGGCTGTATCCCATTCTATAAGCTGTTTCAAACGGCAGTAAAATGCTGCTCACAAGGCGGCGTACGTGGTGGTGCAGCGACGCTGTTCTACCCGCTATGGCACTTAGAAGTGGAATCACTTCTTGTCCTCAAAAACAACCGCGGCGTCGAGGACAACCGCGTACGTCATATGGATTACGGCGTACAGATTAATAAAACCCTGTATACACGTCTGATCAAAGGTCAGGACATCACTCTATTCTCCCCTGATGATACTCCAGGTCTGTACGATGCCTTCTTTGAAGATCAAGACAAGTTCGAAGAGTTATATACTAAGTACGAAGGTGACGCGTCTATCCGTCAGCGCCAAATACCAGCGGCAGACCTATTTAGCCTGATGATGCAAGAGCGCGCCAGCACGGGTCGTATCTACATCCAAAACGTCGATCATTGCAACACCCATAGCCCGTTTGATGCGACAGTTGCGCCGATTCGCCAGTCCAACTTGTGTATGGAGATTGCCCTACCGACCAAGCCGCTTGATAACATCAATGATGAAGAGGGTGAGATCGCCCTATGTACCCTATCGGCAGTCAATCTAGGCAAAGTCGATAACGTCAGCGATATCGAAGAGCCAGCCGAACTGATCGTGCGTGCGCTCGACGCCCTACTCGACTATCAAGACTATCCCGTCAAAGCCGCTCATAACGGCAGCATGCGTCGCCGTACCCTCGGTGTGGGCGTCATTAACTATGCCTATTACCTTGCGAAGAATGGCGTACGCTATTCAGACGACTCAGCATTGGGTCTCACCCATCAAACGTTTGAAGCCTTGCAGTACTATCTACTCAAAGCCTCAAATAAACTGGCGAAAGAGCAAGGCGCGTGCCCTGCCTTTAACGAGACGACCTATTCGCAAGGTATCTTGCCGATTGACACCTATAAAAAGGACTTGGATAAGATTTGCCAAGAGCCATTGCATATGGACTGGGAGACCTTGCGCGGCGAGATTACCGAACATGGTCTACGCAACTCGACCCTCACTGCACTGATGCCCTCTGAAACTTCTAGTCAGATTGCTAATGCTACTAACGGTATCGAGCCACCACGCGGTCTAGTGTCTATCAAAGCGTCCAAAGATGGCATCCTCAAGCAAGTGGTGCCAGAGATTGAAAAATTACGCGGTCAATACGAGCTACTGTGGCAAATGCCAAACAACGATGGCTATATCAAGCTCGTCGCTATTATGCAAAAGTTCGTCGATCAAAGTATCTCAGCCAACACCAACTACGACCCGGTGC
Source organism: uncultured Psychrobacter sp. (assembly GCA_947495055.1). GTDB lineage: Bacteria > Pseudomonadota > Gammaproteobacteria > Pseudomonadales > Moraxellaceae > Psychrobacter. Next base: position 204,778 of record CANLXO010000002.1, read on the forward strand.
GTTATGAAGGTGGTCGTGTGCCGATGAAGATATTGCTTAAGGATCTACTCAACGCCTATAAGCTTGGCGTAAAGACGTTGTATTATCACAACACGCGTGATGGTGCCAATGACGCGCAAGCGGATATGGAAGATGATTGTGCTGGTGGGGCTTGTAAGATTTGAGAACCGTTAAAAAATTGCATGCCAATTTTAGGTTCGCAAGAGAAATTCTTTAAATAGAATTTCTCTTGTTAATTCTTCAAACCCTCAGTCAAGGTATATTATGAGTAAATTTTCAGAACAAACTTTAAGAAGTTGGGAGCGACCAGCAAGTGAGAGTGAAGAACAACGCATCTCAAATGCGATAAGAATGATTAAAGAGGCTATTAATTCGTCTGAAGTCTTAAAGACAAGACGAAATAATATTGAAGTATTTATTCAAGGGTCTTATGAAAATAATACTAACGTAAGAGCGAACAGTGATATAGACGTTTGCGTAATGTTAAAAAAACCTTTCTATAGTGAATATCCTGCTAGTTACAATAGAAATGATTATGGATTTACAAAAGGTGATTACAGCTTTACGGATTTCAGACGAGAATTGCTCATTGCCCTAAGAGGTAAGTTTTCAGATGTCGAAGTTGGTAATAAGTCTTTAAAGATATCTAGTAATTCGCATAGAGTTGAAGCTGACGCTGTACCTACATTTCAATATAGGAACTATAAACAGAATAATAGTTATAACCCTAACTCTTTTGTCGAGGGTGTTAAGTTTTTTTCAAACAGTCAACAAGAGATAATAAACTATCCTAAACAGCATGTTAATAATGGAAAAATTAAAAACGAAGTTACGCAACGAAGATTTAAAAGGCTTGTCAGAGTTGTCAAACGAATTAGACATCAAATGATTAAAGAACATCAACCAGTTGATAATGCTATTAGTTCATTCTTGATAGAGTGTCTAATCTGGAATTTACCAAATAATATTATCAATATTGATTGTCCTACTGAACGTTTAAGACAAGCTATAATATATCTTTACGACGCAACGCTTAATGAGAGCAAACCTAAAGATTGGAAAGAAGTGTCAAATATACTACCTTTATTTGATAGCACAAGAAAATGGAATATTTCAAAGACTAATTCATTCTTAATACAGATGTGGCGTTTCTTAGAGTTTAAATAATGAAATATCTAAATACTAAACTTTATATTTGGGCTTTGATAATTATTTCATCAATAATCTATGGAGTATACTTTGTTTTTTCCTCATCTTATGCTAAGTATGAAAATTTTTCAGACTTTCTAAAACCATTATCAATTGTTGTAATGGTAGATGCCTTCATAGTTAGCATATTTGTCAAGTGGCTCTGGAAATTGAAATTACTCTACCCTTGGTTTGTTCCATTTCCTGATCTGAACGGTACTTGGAAAGGGGTTCTAAAGTCGAACTGGAGATGTCCGAATACTGGAAAAAAATCGAACGAAATACCGACAATCTTAACTATTAATCAAACATTTACTAATGTTAGTTGCGTAATGAGAACTGGTGAAATGTGTAGTGAAAGCTTCACTAGTGGTTTTATTCTGAATTTAGAAACAGATAGTACACATATTGTTTACTCATATAAAAGCGACCCTAAAGCAGATATTAAATATAGAAGTGCTCCACATTTTGGAACTGCCAAGCTTTCAGTTGTGAATAACAAATCAATGTTAGATGGTGAATATTGGTCTAGTAGAGAGACAACAGGAACAATTCATCTTAAATTTTGGAAAAAAGAAAAGTTGGATATTTACTTAGATGAGTTTGGGGAACATCCGATGTCTACTTTAGATAAGTAAGGCTAGTTGTAGGGTGAGCCCAGCAGGCGTAGGTTGTGTGAAGCTTGCGACACCCAACACTTTAAATAGATAATCTGTTGGGTCTCGTTCCTCGACACCAACCTACTTTTGAATCGTAGCATTTGTTGTAGACTGGATCTGTAACTTTGCAAAAGCCAAATGCTGGGTTAAAAACCCAGCCTACGCAAAAAACTACTCAATTCCATAGCTGATGTTTGCTCGTGTTGTAGGGTGCGTTCCACGCACCGTGATACGAAGATAAGCTTTGAAGATGTGCGTAGGGTGGGTTAGCTCAAGCGTAACCCACCAATAGTTCCAAAATTGAATTTAATGGTGCTTAAAAAGCACCCTACAAAAGAAACTACAAACCAAGCGCAAAAGGCAAAGTTATTAAGAAAGACCAACTCTGCCCTAAAGATGTCGTTTAGTCCCTGAGCGAGGAAACAACGAAGCACTGCTTCGTCCGAGTGCAAGAGAATTTACATTTTCGTAAATTCTAAAACGGTATCCTGCCAACGCTGATGGCTAGGCAGATACAAGCGGTAGGCGGGATTAGCTACCGCACATATTTAAAATTAACACAGTAACAAATAAGACCTAATTTTCGTGCTAAAATCAGCCCTATATTTAGGACACAATATTAGCGGAGAATGAATCATGCAACCGATATTTGCGACACAGACAGCCAGTATCTCAGAGCTAAAAAACAACCCGTCTGCTTTAATCAAACAGTCAGATGGTGAATCTGTGGCTATTTTAAACCATAATAAACCCGTGGCTTACTTAGTTTCCACAGACATGTACGAGCGTATGATGGAGGCGATGGACGATATGGCACTTAGCCAAACCGTTGACACACGGATGAATGATGGGCAGATACCTGTAAAGGTCACATTGGATGACTTATAATCTTGAGTTTCATCCTTTGGCATTAAAAGAGTGGAAAAAGATAGCGCCAAACATTCAGCAGCAGTTTAAGAAAAAACTACGACAGCGCTTATCTAACCCTCATGTGCCAGCGTCAAAGCTCTCGGGACATACAGACACTTATAAGATCAAGTTACGCACCATAGGCTACCGGCTGGTGTATACCGTAAAAGATGATGTAGTAGTGGTTTATGTGCTAGCCGTAGGTAAAAGAGAAAACAACAAAGTGTATGATAGCCTGACAACGCGTAAGCGTTAATGAAACGTACTATTAAATCTTAGCATTTTAAGCTCAAGCTTGATGACTATAATAAAGATGGCACAAAAACGACGGAGGTCACAGACGTGAGCTATACCGCAATTATCAAAGATGGTGGGCTCTTTATCCCAAATGTGTTTGCAGACCTAGACGAGGGTGGCTCTCTTATCGTACAAGTAGAGCTGGATTTGGACGAGGTACGCGCGCAACTTGAGACCAATGACGCACTTAAAGCGGTAAAAACCGTGAAGAAGTCGTCTAAAAGACCTGCAAAAAGAGCAGCATCAAAACAGGCGCAAAACCCTGATGCGCGTGACACTGGTAAGGGTCATATCGGTGAGCTGGCAGGACTCGATGATCGAGAGTTGAGCGAGATTATAAAAGCCTATATGAATGATGAACCAGTATCCTCGCAGATATCTTTAGAGAATTTATAACCCTTAACTATTAACCACCGCATAACCACTAAAGGCAGTCTCATGACGTATTCAATCTTTAATCAAACCCCAAATGACGCGATGAAAGAGCCGATGTTTTTTGGTCAGCCCGTTAATATCGCCCGCTATGACCAACAAAAGCATCCAATTTTTGAGCAATTGATTGAAAAGCAGCTGTCGTTTTTTTGGCGTCCTGAGGAGGTTGACGTCTCACGTGATCGTATCGATTATGGCAATCTGTCCTCGCATGAGCAGCATATTTTTATTAGTAATCTAAAATACCAGACCCTACTCGACTCTATTCAAGGTCGTAGCCCTAATATTGTACTGCTGCCACTGGTATCTATCCCTGAGCTTGAGACGTGGATTGAGACCTGGTCATTTAGCGAGACCATTCACTCGCGCAGCTATACTCATATCATTCGTAATATCGTTAATGACCCAGGTATCGTGTTCGATGACATTATGCAGAACGAGCATATCTTAGAGCGCGCCTCCGACATCGCTGAGTATTACGATGAGCTGTATCGCAACTCGCAGCTCTATAGTCTGTACGGTACGGGTACGCATAATATCAATGGCAAAGAGATTACGATTGATTTGCGCTCTTTAAAGAAGCAATTATACTTGTGCATTATGGCAGTCAACGTCCTTGAGGCCATTCGCTTTTATGTATCATTCGCCTGCTCGTTTGCCTTTGCTGAGCGCAAACTGATGGAAGGCAATGCCAAAATTATCAAACTCATTGCGCGTGATGAGGCGCTGCATCTAACGGGTACGCAGCATATGCTCAATCTTATGCGTCATGGTAAAGACGACCCTGAGATGGTGGAGATCGCCAAAGAGTGTCATAGCCAAGGAATTGAAATCTTCCGTAAAGCGGCGGAACAAGAAAAAGAATGGGCGGGTTATCTATTCAAAGACGGCTCGATGATCGGTCTCAATAAAGACATTTTGTGCCAGTATATTGAGTACATTACCAATCTGCGTATGGAAGCGGTTGGTTTGCCGTCTGCGTTCCCAAACTCAAAGTCTAACCCGATTCCGTGGATCAATACGTGGCTGTCGTCAGACAACGTGCAAGTCGCGCCGCAAGAGACGGAGATTAGCTCGTATCTGGTCGGTCAGATAGATTCAGACTTATCAGAGAGTGATTTTGATGACTTTGAGTTGTAAGCTTTGAGTACGATATCGTTAAACAATAACAGATATAGACAAGCAGCACATATAGGCTCAATTATGACATGGGTAAAGACCAGCAAAAAACAGTTCTACTTGCATGACGGTGAGAGCTTGCTTGATGGCCTGCTGCGTACCGGTCATGAGGTGAATTTTCAATGCCGTGAGGGTTATTGTGGCAGCTGCCGCGTGCGCCGTATTGAGAGCTCCCATCCTGTGGACTACCCTTTTGTGCCGCTAGCTATGATAGAAGAAGATGAGATACTACCCTGCTGCTGCACGGTACAGGGCGTCATCCATATCAGTCATGAGTTTATTGAAAGATAACAGGCCAAATGTCATCGTTAAGAAATCGTTAAAAAAACGCGCCGCCCTAACAAGGACAGCGCGTTTTTTGTGATCTACGGTTACTCTTTACTGAGCGGCAGCGTCTTGCTCAAAGAGTTTCATCAGCTCCTCACGCATACGATCGCGCTCAGCCTCTGTCATCATGGGCGTGTCGCCATCATCTTGCAAGTGCGGGTTGCTGCGACCGCCCAGACCCTCTTGCTGCATCACGACAGGGCGCTGTACGGCTTCTTGCGTTGGACGCTCCTCTAATACAACTTCAACCTCAGCGTTTTGGCCACGGCGTAGAATCTGTGTATTGAGCGCAGTATTTGGCGGCTTACGTGCCACGTACTGAATGAGCGTATTAGCATCAGTCATCTCAACGCCATCGATAGTGAGGATGATATCACCCACTTGCAAGCCGCTCTTGGCAGCAGGGCCCTGTGGTACGACGTTCAATACCTCAACACCCGTTGTAGTCTCAAGCTGAGTAGGATCACGCAGCTGCGACTGAATCTCAATCCCGAGCCAGCCGCGGCTCACGCGACCGTCTTTGATCAGCGCATTCATCACTTGCTCAACGAGCGCCGTTGGGATGGCAAAGCCAATACCCATCGAACCGCCAGAGCGGGAGAATATCACGGTATTGATACCGACCAGCTCACCGCGAGCATCGACGAGTGCGCCGCCTGAATTACCCGGGTTAATCGCCGCGTCCGTCTGAATAAAATCCTCAAACTTATTGACACCAAGGCCAGTACGACCTGTGGCTGAGATAATACCTTGAGTAACGGTCTGCCCGACACCGAATGGGTTACCAATCGCTAAAGCTAGGTCGCCCACACGAATAGGCTCTTCGCGAAACCCTAATGGCGTCAATCCCGTCATATCGACGCGAATTACGGCTAGATCGCTATCAGGATCAGTGCCGATGACTTTGGCGCGACTTTTGCGGCCGTCACTAAAGGCAACCGTAATCTCATCGGCTTTTTCGACCACATGGGCGTTGGTTACGATATAACCATCTTCTGATACAATGACGCCAGAGCCTAGGTTAGTAGCCCCTTGAGACTGCTGATCGCCATGATTTTCAAAAAAGCGGCGCAGCACAGGATCATCTATATACGGATGCTCTGCCATCGTCTGCGTGGTATAGATATTAACCACCGACTGCGACGCACGCGCAACCGCATCATGATACGATGACACAGGGACAGGGGTATTTAGGTTGGGACTAGGCTGCTCAATGACGGGCGGTTTGGGCGGCTCCCAAGCTTGTGAGGGCGCCTGCTGCATACTGGTAAACAACCAGACAAACCCAGCGCTTACGATTAACAATAACACCCACGGCACCCACTTCCACAGTGATGACTTTTTATTGGTGTTTGGAGATAACGACATACAAAACCTCTATAATTTGTATTATGCAAAGCTAATAATTAGTAATAATATACGCTGAGCCTACGGATATGCATAAATTATAAAGGCCCTATTCATACAAAGGTAACTCATCGTGTTCTTATTGCGTTATTGTGCTTATCTACCCATTTGCAACACTACAACTAAACAAATACTGTATAAGTTTTATTTACGATTATTACAGCGCTACGGTTAGGAGAAGTTATGACAACTAAAACGACAACGCATACCAAAGAAGTATCAACATCAAACATACCTATAAACGTAACTGTCAGCGCGCAAGCGCTAACACAGTTCTGTGATGATTACCTGCAAGCGAATGCGTTCAAAGACTACTCGCCAAATGGGTTGCAAGTAGACGGAGGTCGTCCTATCACGCACATCGTTACTGGCGTGACTGCGTGTGAAGCACTGATTGATGCGGCGATTGAATCTGGTGCTGAGGCCATCATGGTACATCATGGTTACTTTTGGAGAGGCGAAGACGATACGATCACAGGCATGAAAGGTCGACGTATCCGCAAACTCATGCAACATGGCATCTCACTTATTGCCTACCATTTACCGCTTGATGCTCATCCCATTATTGGCAATAACGCTATGTTAGCAAAGACATTAGGCTTGAGTATAACAGGGGCACTCTACCCTCATGAGACGCATCCTGTTGGCAATATCGCTACCTGTACGCCGCAAAGTGCCGACGATCTAAAAGCCACTATCCAAAAAGCGCTACAACGTACGCCTTTACATATCCCTAGTTATGCAGACAATAAGCCTAGACTTATCGAACGCGTTGGTATTTGTACAGGCGGCGCGCAGGATATGATAGAGCAAGCCGCTATTATGAATTGTGATGCTTATATCTCAGGGGAGATATCAGAGCGTACCACTCATAGCGCGCGTGAGCTTGGTGTCGATTATTTCGCTTGTGGTCATCATGCCACAGAGCGCGGCGGCATTGATGCTTTAGGGGAGCTGGTATCTAAGCATTTTGGCTTGCCTGTCACCTTTATCGATATAGACAACCCTGCTTAATTTAAAGATTTTGTCAGTGACATATGCCAAATTTTGCAAAAAAACCCCTATTGGCCTAAATATGACCGCTTATACCCTCACTGTTAAGTTTTATCGCCGTTTACTTAACCCCACTTGAATAATAGCGATAAAACCCTCATAGTAATAAGATGTAAAAGACTGCTTTGTCATGAGGCATTCCATTTATTACAGCTTCCGGTTATGGTGCTATTAGCGTATATACTGTTCAAAATACAGTCTTTATACCTATAGTATCGCGGCAATAACAAAGCGCAATATTCGTTATAGATTAAGAGTATTTATCTTTGTGTTATTGATACCGCTAGATAACAGCCTATCAAGGTATGCTTACTATACTTTGACATCGTACAACCTGCATTGAATACTCTTTTATTGTATTGATGCACTTGCTGTTGTTTTATAACTTTCTCATGACCTTATCTGTACTATAGCGCCATTTAATCTGTTTTGATGAAGGAATCATCTGCATACTATCCTTCGTAATGCTGTGCGCGTCAGTTTCTTAATTGAACATCTTAACTCAGCTTGCACAAATAGATTACTTGCTTACGTCAGCTAATTAATGATTGGTATACGATGAGCGCTAATAGAACAAGACTATGCTCCAATCTATTAATGATAGGCTAAAGCACGGTTGAAAACGTACTGCTTTTGGATCTGTTAGGTACGTTTAAGATAAGTAGGATGGCTAAAATCAGGAGACATCCATGCAACGTATTACTTATCGTGTCAAAGTGTCAACGCAAGGGGTTAAACGCCGTATATCGCATTTATTAGAGCCCTCTAAGCGCGCGCTTACCACTAGAAGTAACCTCTTTCCATCAAGCCCCACCCTCTCAAAAGTCCGTTTTGCAAAATCTAAAAAGTTCGTTCAAGTCTCAGGTATCGCTATGCTATCTTTGCCAGCTGAGAGTTTGACAACTATGAATAATGACGTCGCAGCATATGACAATGTCATGCTTGAGCAGACGCTGACCATCGCAGCCGTACCTGGTGATAGTACTTATTTTGCTACCGATGGTTTTCAGCATGGTTTTGGCTATGACTTAGTGCGTGATTACGCAGATAAGCTTGGCGTTAGCGTCAATCTAAAGGCTTATGCCAATGAGCAAGCGGCGCTAAAGGCGGTTCAAGCAGGCGCAGCGGATATGGCATTGACGACAGCCAGTACGCAACTGAAAAGTCAGCTTGGCGTGTCCTCAGTCAATCTAAGCTGCGGTTATGATAGTAATTTAACTGATAATGGTCTGCATCCAAAGGTGAGCTGGAGCTTTAATGGCTCAGATGATCCGCTATCACAAAAAGCCAGTACTTTTTTGTGTGATAGCATTAAGCTCGATGACACGCAAAAGCTGGCCGCATTTTATAATCAAAACTTATTAAAAGATGCCTATAGTCAGGATCATTTTCAAAAAACCTTGACTGAGACTTTGCCCGATTATCAGTCGTCGTTTCAGCAGCAGGCACAAAACTACAATCACGATTGGGAGCTGCTTGTCGCTATGGGCTACCAAGAGTCGCACTTAGATGCCAGCGCAGTGTCGCCAACGGGTGTACGCGGTATTATGATGCTTACCAATAGCACAGCTAAAGCGATGGGCGTCTCAGATCGCGTTGATCCATATCAAAGTATCGGCGGCGGCGCGCGCTACCTTGAGCAGGTCAAAGCAGATTTTGCTGATGTGCCAAAGACTGATCGCATCTGGTTTGCCTTAGCAGGTTATAATATGGGACCAAACGCGGTAAAACGTATTCAACGTGAGCTGCGCGCGCAAGGGATAGATGATAAGAGCTGGGCGAACGTCTATGATTATCTCTCAGAAAATAGAGCCTCAAACAGCCGTTATGGTCAAGCGATGCACTATGTTAGTAATATCAGAAACTACCTGCAAACCCTAAAGACGCAAACTGTATAGTCTTGATTAGCCTGTACTTTGAGTAGATTAGATTGATATCGCTTAAGTTCAACAGACCTAAAAAAGCGGCTCCTACAAGAGCCGCTTTTTTGTGCTTAACGATATTTGTATTTAATGATCAAGATCAACGATTAGGCACTGTTAAGCGCTGTCCGCGTTGTAGCATGGTGTCTGCTGCGATATCATTCATATCTGCAAGCTCTTGTGTCGATACGCCGTACTTGCGTGCAAGTCCAATCAAGCTATCGCCTGAACCTACAGTATAGCTGACAGTCACTTTGGGTACTTTAATTGTCTGTCCGCGCTGCAACTGAGCATTACTTGCGATATTATTAGTCGCCGCTAAGTCCTCAACTGATACGCCAAAGCGGCGTGCCAATGCAATCAAGCCATCGCCTGATTGTACTTTGTAATTCTCAGTATTGTTAAGCTTCTTACCACTACTGCTCGTTGCAGTGCTGCCACTGCTGCTAGTGCTATTACTGCTACTAGCACTGCTTGGAGCGCTATCTTTGGCGGGAATCGTAATCGTACGTCCTCTGATGAGATTGGATCTTGTGGTCAAGTTATTAGCAGCAGCCAATTCACTTAAGCCAATATTATAACGATTAGCGACGCCTGTTAGCGTGTCGCCAGATTGAACCTTGTAGCTTACAGGTTTGTCATTTAGCTGACGCTCGACTGTGTCCTTTGACACCGGTACTTTAATCGTCTGACCACGTTGCAAGCGTGCACGCGCATTAAAACTACTATTAACAGCCGCAATTTCGCTAGCACTCACATCCAAGCTATTAGCAATACCGATCAAGGTCTCCCCTGATTTTACCGTATAGTTCGTTGTAGACACTGAGCTATTACTAGTGGTGTCGTTGCTGCGATTTGTGCTCACATTAGCGCTCGCTGGCACGACTAGTCTTTGACCGACATATAGAGAGTCTGTAGTGCTCAGTCCGTTTAGGTTAGCCAGTGTTGACGTTGGAATATTAAACTGACGCGCTAAGGCAATAAGGCCATCGCCCGATTTGACTGTATAGCTCTTGGTCGGTATTTTCGATGAGCTGCTCGATGAGCCACTAGATCTAGTCGATGGCGCAGCAGGTGTACTCGCAGGCGCTTTTACTTTGCCTGGGACAAGCCAGAGCTTTTGCCCTATGAGTAGATCAGCGCGGCTGCTTAGATTATTGTAAGTGGCTAGCTGGGTCACTGACATATCAAAACGGTTGGCGGTACCTATGAGCGTATCGCCGCTTTGTACCACGTAACTCTCAGGCTGGCTGGCAGTCTCACTGCTACTGCTAATAGGCGCGATAGTTTTGGCGTTATAAAGGTACAAGGTGCTACCCGATAATAGATTAGCACTTGGGTCAATCTGGTTCCATTGTGCAATATCACGCCAGTTTAGCCCAGCGCGGCTGGCGATGTTAGAGAGCGTATCGCCGCGTTTGACAGTATAGGTGCTGCGCGTACCCTGCGGTTTTGCTTTGCTAGGCTTAGTACTTGCGCCTGATGAAAAGGTGATTGTCTTCTCTTTACCGCTCGCCTCTAATATAGACTGCTGCGTCTGTATCGCGGACAACTTGATGTTGCCATCGACCGGACTGATCGCTTGGCTGACTTCATTAGTCTGTCTTTGAATTTGGCTGGCAATAAAGTCGCGCTCTTCTTTAGTCAGTGGCGGCTCTTGGACGATCGTATTATTACTGGTAATTGACGCTGATGTAGTCGGCAAGCTATTACTGCTTTGTAGTTCAGCATTGATTTTTTTGGTCTCATTGCTGGTAATCGCAGGCTCAGTACGTAGCGAGGTGTTATTGCTATATACAGAGCTACTAGTAGGCGTAACCGATGGCGAGATATAACTGGTCGTCTGCTGCGGCACCGTAGCACTTGCAGCATAGTCAGCCAAACCGCTGCCAGTAGATGGCAAAGACGAGCTAGTATAGGGCTGATTATTATAGCTTGGCGTCGCAGGCGTCGTTGCAGCGATCACATTGCTGCTACCATTACCTCTTAGGGTACTAAGTTTAGCATCGATATTGCTATCGACATCGTTTGGAATGACTACGCGTTGCGGGCCTGATTGATCAACTCGACCTGAGATAAGCGCAGTATTGAGGCGCTCAAGCTCATCATAGTTCACGCCTGTCACTTGCGCGACTTCTGCTAGGCTTACCCCATAATTGACAGGAACACTGCGAAAATGCTGACGGTTAGCGATAGCTGGCAAGTATACGCCATACTGCTCAGGCTTTGAGACGATCTCAGCGACGGCTAAGAAACGCGGTACATAGTTCATGGTCTCTGTCGGTAGTCTGAGTGACCAGTAGTCCGTTGGCAAGCCTTGAGCTGCATTGGCATCGATAGCTTTTTGAATACGACCTGGACCTGCGTTATAAGAGGCCAGTGCTAGCTCCCAGCTGCCGAACTGATTATATAGTGCGGTCAAAAAGTCGTAGGCGGCGCGCGTCGATTCAATGACATCGCGGCGCCCGTCATAGGTGCTGCTTTGATTAAGACCGTAGATACGACCTGTACTTGGAATAAACTGCCACATGCCAGCGGCGGCGGCGCTACTGGTCGCGCCTGGATCATAGGAGCTCTCAATGATAGGCAATAGGGCAAGCTCGGTTGGAATATTGCGGCGCTCAGCTTCTCGTACAGTATGATAAAGGTAGCGGCTTGAGCGCGCAGTCAAACGATTAAGATAGTCTTGGCGACTGGTGAACCAGCCCTTTTGCGCCTCAATACGCTGATTGTAGATCGGCTGACCCATATTCATGCGGTAGCCTGCGCGCAGACGATTCCACAAATCACCATATTGCTGAATCACCAGTTTATTGCCCTCAACCATCGTCATATCAGTGGCTTCTAACAAGTCCGCTAGTTCATCTAAACTCTCAGCATCTAAATATGCAGTCGAATAATCAGTGCTACTTGGCGCTGTATTCACCGTAGGCTGCGTAGCGGGTTGTTTATTGATAACAGGTTTCGTAGTTGCTCCCGTATTTTTTACCGTTGATGTGTTACTACAGGCGCTAATAAGCAGAGTCGATACCGCAAGCGCCAAAGGTAGAGCGATAAATGAGCGAGATTTTGAGGACACAGTAGACATGATGAGGGGTGCTTCCTAACGATATGAGAAAAATAAAGGAGAATGACAGTATAGTATGCAATATAGACTAAAAACCAGTAGCAGAGTAAAGATAGTGCTTAGATTTTCAATACCACTTAAATATTGAGTAGTGCCTTGTAGCCAGTACCCAAATATAAAATAGGTTTGACGAAGTCATAACTTTATATCATGTTCAACGAGAATAGCGCAAATTTGACTGATAGCTAATATTTTATAAAAAAACCACTGACTTGAGTCAATGGCGTATTTGAGCACTTGATAACATGTGCTACATAAACATTCATTTAGGATTTAACTACACCTTAATGAATAATCGCTTTAATTAATAGTCACTTGCGATACTGCACGTAACAACAAGGCATTACCCGTTGACAAGGTCAAAGTCACCCGTGAATTGGTCACAAATGAAACGTCTTTGCCATCCTTAACCCAGCTCTCAGTCGTCGTCACATTCGCGCGAGCCTGCTCACCGGTCGTCACGATATTATCGATAGTAATGTCATAACGGTAGTTTGAGGTCTGATTCCAGCTATTTTGCAAAAGCTTTAGATAGGCATCTTTATCTAAGCTGGTAGTTTTACCTTTTCTAGATAAAGAGATAAGCGCATCATCAGCAACCAAACGCGATACTTGGCTGATGTTTTTATTATTTGCCGAAGCCTTCATTGATGAAGCATAGTTCTGTACCAAGGCCTCGGTCATAGTAGCGGCCTGCGCACTGATGCTTACTGTACTTGCTAGCACGGCTGCTGCTGCCACGCTTGAGCTTTTAATTAATAAAGCAAGCAAGCTTTTATCCCAGAGTCTTTTCATGGTCATCCTTAGTGTTTTATATTCTTTTGATTAATAGCTTTAGCCTAGCACTCAATTCTCACAGTCATGTAACAAGCTGTGTGCTTCTTCGCAGTATTATCTGTTACTTAAAGCTAAGTCAGTGATTAGGCAGTGAGCGATTAAGCTCTAGTCTCACCAATACCACTGCTGTCATCATCTTGCTCATCATCACTGATCTTCATACCCAAACGCTCAACTCGGCGATCCATCATCTGTCTTGCCAAGGCTTGCATATCTTCGACGCGATCGATCTCATCGACAATCTCAAGTCCAAGCAGAGTTTCAAAAACATCCTCTAAGGTGACAAGGCCTTTGACCTCGCCATACTCACCAACAGTGACCGCAATATGAATACGGTTTTTGAGCATAAGTTCTAGTAGATCAAACAGTTTCATCTTTGAGAAGACAAAAGTGATATCACGTTTAAATTGGGTTAGTGGCTTGTGCATCGCATGATTGACTTTGGCAAGTAGCATATCTGTCTTTAGCACAAAACCTGTAATATTATCCAAATCTTCATCATAAATAGGCAAACGTGAAAAGGTCAATTTGGGTCTATCGACCAAAAGCTCAGCAACGGTCTTTTTTTGCTCAAAGGCGAGCATCACTGAACGCGGCGTCATAATGTCTTCGACTTTAATCGCACCAAAGGCTAATAAGTTGCGAATGATTCGTGATTCAAGTGGATCAATCTGCCCTGACTCTTCGCCGATACTGGCTAGTGCCGCAAACTCTCGGCGGCTAAAGACGTTGGCTTCTTTGCCGCGAACCAGCAACTTGGTCAATTTTTCTGATATCCATATCAGCGGATATAAAAGCACAATAATACCGCGTACAAACAGAGCCACTATGCCGCTCAGTTGACGCCAGTACACAGTACCAAGAGTCTTTGGGATAATCTCTGATAAGAACAAAATCGCTAGAGTCATCACCCCTGAAAACAGACCGAACCAAGTGCTACCAAATACGATCGTTGCCTGCGCACCCGCACCGATGGAGCCTAAAGTATGCGCAACCGTGTTCAAGGTCAAAATAGCGGCAAGCGACTGATCGATATTATCGACTTTAAGACGCTTGAGCATGGCTGCTTTTTTGGGATTACGCTCTTGCACATCTGCAATAAAAGACGGCGTCATACTCAAAAGAACGGACTCTGCAAGCGAGCACAAAAACGAGATACCAATAGCAATAGCCACAAAGAGTATGAGTAAAGCAATACTCGTCGCTGTCGGCGCTGCTGTAGCCGCAGATGCTGTCGTTGCCGCCGCCGCTAGCACGGACTGCGGAGCTAGCGCGAGCAAGGCTACAGCCAGCATCACTGCTCGTTTGCTGCTAGAAAAGATGAGCCTGTTTATCGGCTCAGGTTCTTCGGGGACGTCATTCTCGCGCGCTTGCGGATGACTGATCGTAGAGACAAACATAGATATGGTGGACAAGTTAGGTAACCTAAACAAATGAGAAAAAGGAGCATAATGAGTTATGCTAAACGATAATGATAGTAGCACCGATAGTGGCTTTTCACAATAACAGGCACTTGTTTTTGATGGTACCTGCCGCATATAAATTCAATAGTTAGCGCTAGCACTTTTAAAAGATTTTGGGCTTGCCAAAGTCTTATAACGACAAGCCTAATGATTTTAATACTGCTATGTGTACCACTGTATTTTGATACTTTATCTTAAGCGGATATCACTGTTATTTTGACTTTATATAATAGGTATTTTTTGCACCAAGCAGATTTATACCTTGTACAGTCAATGAACGATAACATCGATAGTAGTTAAAATACGCACTTGCTTAGGTGAAATAATGCTAAGCCTATGATAAACAGTTACCAAGTCAAAGATTTTTTGTTACTATGCGTTTAATTTTATTATTGTGCTCAAATCTTTATCGTTAGTTAATCACTGAGAGAAATTATGAACTTTTTTATCCAATCTGCTCATGCCGCTGAAGCTGGCGCCGCTGGTGGTGCTTCACTATTTGGTCAGATCCTACTGCCCGTTGCGTTCTTTGCTATTTTTTACTTCTTAGTTATTCGCCCGCAGTCAAAGCGTACCAAAGAGCATCGCGCGATGGTTAGTGCTTTGACCGTTGGTAGTGAGATTATCTTTGCTGGTGGTTTGATGGGCCGTATCAAGCACCTAGAAGGTGACTATGCTGTTGTAAGCTTAAACAACAACACTGATGTCAAAGTGCAGCGCGCTTCTGTTATTTCAGTCTTGCCTGCTGGCACTATTGAGAGCGTATAACCTTTAGTTATTAAATGTGCACTATTATATAGAAGTGACCGCTTCAACGGTCACTTTTGTGCGCTTGAGCTCACAATAGGCACACAAGTTGTCTAACCCATTATGTTATCAACTTTAAGAAGTGATTATGCAATATCCCGCTTGGAAATACCTGATCATTACCGTCGTGCTTATCATAGCCGGTCTATATGCAGCCCCAAACCTTTATCCTGATGAACCTGCCGTACAGATAACTAGTGCGGCTGCAGGTACTCAGCTGTCTGAGGGTATCTTGACAGAGTCTGAGAGTCTGCTTGAGTCAGCTGGTATCGACTACCATAATGGTACGTTTGAAGGTAACAGTGCGCTTATACGTCTCGATAATCCAACCACGCAGCTTAAAGCGCAAGAGGTGCTTAAGCAGAACTTGAGTGAGGATTATGTCGTAGCCCTAAACTTAGCGCAAACGACGCCGCAGTGGCTGCGTGATATCGGGGCAAAGCCTATGAAGCTTGGGCTAGATTTGCGCGGCGGGGTGCGCTTTGTACTCGAAGTCGATATGGATAAGGCATTGGAGCAGCGCTTAACTAGTGCTAGCCGTGATATGCGCCGTGAGCTACGTGCTGAGCGCGTGGCGGTCACAGGTATTAAAACAGATGGTCTTAATATCGTATTGCACTTTGCTGATACCGATAGCCGTAATCGCGCGCAAAACATCTTGCAAGGCTCGATGGGTAACACTTTTAATCTGCAATCGTCTATCGATGAGCAAGGCCCTGCCTTAGTCATGTCATACAACGACGCCACTATCGATGAGATCAATAGTTACGCGGTCAATCAAAACTTGACGACTCTGCGTAATCGTATTGCAGAGCTTGGCGTGACTGAGGCTTTGGTTCAATCGCAAGGCGCTAGCCGTATCGTTGTTGAGTTGCCAGGGGTACAAGATACCGCTGAAGCTAAGCGTGTCCTTGGTCGTACGGCCAATCTTGAGTTTCGCCTGGTTGCTGAAGGTAGTGAGACTTATACGGGCGGTATTCCGCCTGCGGGTACCGAAGCCTTCCCGTTTGAGAGCTTAGATGGTCCGCCTGTATTATTAGAGCGTCAAGCGATTGTCACAGGGGACAAGGTGACCAACGCGCAAACAGGTGTGGACGAGAGCGGTATGCCTGAGGTCAGTATTACTTTGGACAGCGCTGGTGGTAGGCTCATGCAAAACGCCACGCGCACCGCTGTTGGCAACCAGATGGCGGTTTTGTTTATTGAAAATAAGCAAAGAATCACTTATGAAGAGGATGCAGCGACTGGCGAGATGGTAGAGATACGTACGCCGTATGCCGAGACCAAAGTCATCAACCGCGCTAATATTCAGGCCGTTTTGGGTTCATCCTTTCGTATTACTGGACTCGATAGCAGTGCTGAAGCCGCTGAATTAGCCCTGTTACTACGCTCAGGTGCCCTTGCCGCACCGATGTATTTCGTCGAAGAGCGCACCATTGGTCCGTCACTAGGACAAGAAAACATCGAAAAGGGTCTGTTTTCAACGCAAGTGGGTTATCTGCTAGTCTTCGCCTTTATGATTATCTTTTATCGTCTATTTGGGGTCATTGCTAATGTGGCGCTGGCGATTAACGTTATTATTATTATCGCTATTATGTCGATATTAGGCTCGTCGCTGACTCTGCCTGGTATTGCCGGTATCGTCTTGACTATAGGTATGGCGGTCGATGCCAACGTGCTGATCTTTGAGCGCATACGCGAGGAGCTGGCAAATGGGGTGCGGCCAAAATCTGCTATCGTGGCAGGTTTTGATCGCGCCTTTAGTAGTATCTTTGATGCTAATATCACAACCCTACTGGTTGCTTTTATTCTATTCGCCATCGGTACAGGCCCTATCAAAGGCTTTGCCATCACTTTAGCTATCGGTATCGTCAGCTCATTATTTACGGCGATTTTGGTCACGCGCGCGCTGGTTCAAATTGCTTATGGCAAGCGCAAATCAATCAAACGTCTGAGCATCGGTTAGGAGAATACTATGGCGATTAATGATAACAATAACCCAGAGAACAATAACACGCCAACCTCTGGTGGTTCAGGCAGTGGCTCTAGCAATGATCCGAATAAACGCCGCCGCAACCGCAATAAGCCGCGCCGTGATGGTAAAGGGAGCAATACCCAAAAAAGCAGTCGCATCAATGACAGCGCCACTACTGATAAGCTCGATAAAGGCAACTCCAAAAAACAGTCACGCCGCGTAGGTTCTGCATTAGCCGCGCAAACGCCTGACCTTGTCAAAGACGAGCCGATAAGTGCTCATGATAGCGCCGCTGAAGATGCTGCAGCACAGGCTGAAGGCGGTATCAAAGCCGTTGGTAATCAGCGTATTATCCCCTTTATGAAGATAGAAAAGCCGATGGCGCTGTTGTCTTTATTTATGGTAATTGCCAGTATTATAGCCATCGCTGTTAATGGTCTAAACTTAGGGCTTGATTTCACCGGCGGCGTATCCGCTGATGTGCGCTATGAGCAGCCTGTTGAACAGATCGATGTGGTACAGGCACTAGCTAGTAATGGCTTTGATGATGCGGTAGTGCAGTATTTAGGCACGCGTGAGGAGCTACTCGTACGCCTGCCCCCTCAGTCTGATAATATCGATGGACTGAGCACTAGCCTTACTCAAGCTCTAGCCTTGCCAAGTAACACGGCTGAGATTAGTAACGTCAACATTATTGGTAGTCAGGTCGGTAACGAGGTTTATTTAAACTCAGTTATGGCTTTGGCGTTAGCCCTACTATGTATGCTTGGTTACGTTGCCTTGCGTTTTCAGTTTAAGCTCTCTCTTGGTGCGGTGCTCTCACTATTTCATGATGCGGTGGTGACTATCGGTGTCTTTGCGCTATTTGGTCTGCCTTTTGATTTGACTGTGCTGGCGGCAATTTTGGCATTAATTGGTTATTCACTCAACGATACGATCGTCGTTTATGACCGTATCCGTGAGAACTTTCGCCGCGTACGTGGTATCACGCCGAGCCAGACGGTTGACTTATCGCTCACAGAGACGCTGCGCCGTACTATTATGACCATCTCAACGGTGCTTTTGGTCGTGCTAGCCATGATGTTCTTGGGCGGCGATGGCCTCTATTGGTTCTCGGTAGCATTGTTTATCGGTCTGCTGGCAGGTACCTACTCCTCTACTTATATCGCAAGCTCTATCCCGCTACGTATGGGTCTATCGCGCGATGATTTTGTGGTCAAAGTAAAACCTGAGTTTGAAGAAGAGATTGTTACCTTTAATGATCCTAAAATGTTCGAACAGGATTAAAGGTAGACTAAGCCTCAATTTAAGTCATTAGAATCAAAAATAGACTTAGATTAAGGCTTCGCCAAAACGTTAGATAAAAGCACCTAACTCATCATCATGAGTGTTGGGTGCTTTTATTTTTAAGTGCTTTGGTGAATGAATGTGCTAGCTTGTCAGTTTCAGCTCAATTATAAGCATTACGTATACGCTAAGTATAAGTGACCTCCTATGTCGATGCCCTCTTCCAGTCACACGCCGGCAAACCCGCCTATTGATACCCGCTATGCGCATATCATTGCGATAGCCTTGCCTGTATTATTAGCTAATTTAGCGATGCCGCTACAAAGCGTGATTGATACCGCTATCGTTGGCAACATGAATGATACCGCCAAATTAGCGGGAATGGGTTTGGCGATACAGCTATTATCCTTGCTACTGGTAAGCTTTAACTTTTTACAATACGCCTCCTCAGGTCTGTCCGCACAAGCCGTTGGTCAGCTGGCTCGTAACCAGTTAATAAAGGGTCAATCAGGAACTCATCAACCCTCACCGCTATTGTCTATTTTGCAACGAGCTTTGCTGCTGGCCTTTGGAATCGGCGCGCTGTTACTAGTAGCAAAGCCTTGGCTTATTGACTACGGTTTACAAGCGCTATCGGCTAATCCTGATAGTGGCATTGCTGCAAAAACCTATCTTGACGTGCGCTTTTGGGGCGTGATCGCTGAGCTTATGAACTTTGCTTTTATTGGCTGGTTTGCCGGTCAAGGTAAAACGCGATATATGCTTTATCAGCAAGGCTTTATCGCCATAATTAATATTATATTGACGCTGTTTTTTGTCTTTGCCTTAGATATGGGCTTGTTCGGTGTGGCTCTGGGAACGACGATCGCCTTTTGGCTTGGTGTAGTGCTAGCGCTGTGGTTAAGCCGTCGTCATTTAGAGTTACCTTGGTCGGCATTATTTAGCGCAAATCCACAAGACTTCGCTAGATATAAAATGCTTAGGCTATTTTCTTTGAATAAAGACATCTTTATTCGCACCCTTATTTTGACCCTAAGCTTTGCTTGGGTGACACGTTTATCGGCGCAAAGTGGTGACTTGGTACTTGCTGCTAATGCTATTTTATTACAAGTACTGAGCATCTCAGCTTTTGCCTTAGATGGTGTGGCGGTCTCAGCTGAGACCTTGAGCGGTCAAGCAGCAGGCAGACGCGACTGGCGACGCTTTCGCACTATCGTTAAGCGCACAGGTGTGGTCAGTTATGGCCTAGCTTTAATGCTAAGTCTAATATGGTGGCTTATCATCCCCACGTATCTAGAGTTTATGACTAATATTGATGCAGTGTTCGCTCTTGCTTATGATTATCACATCTATGCTGTGCTCCTGCCGCTCGTTGGTGTCGGTGCGTACTGGCTTGATGGTATTTTCTTTGGCTTGACGGCGGGTAAGGTCATTCGTAATGCAGCGCTTATTTTAGCCGTTGTTTTTTTTCCGCTCAGTTGGCTGCTATATCAGCAGTGGGATATGACAGGTATTTGGCTAAGCGTCTGGGCGCTGTTATTACTGCGCGTCATTATTCTAGGCGGGTTTTTGTATCAAACATATATGACAGGTAGTTATCAAAAAAGACAACCTGAGAGTTAGCGCAAGTTTTAGATAAAAACCATAAAAAGCAAATTAGGATGTTCTGTGAGCACACATTTAGATTTAGATAAAGCAAACCCGCCGCACCACACTCATTACGACTGGGCGACAGGCTTTAAAAAAAGCATTCCTGTAGCGATGGGTTATTTGCCAGCGGGCATTGCCTTTGGGGTACTCGCGCAAGTAGCAGGCATTCCTGTGTGGGCGACAATTATGCTCAGCCTCTTGCTCTACGCAGGAGCAGCGCAATATGCCTGTTTACCTATGCTGAGCGGCACTCTGCCAATAGGTAATATCGCCACCAACATCGCGGCGATCAATCTGCGTCATGTCTTTTATGCGATGCCACTACTCAACTATATGCCCTCGCATAAGCTTGCCAAAACCTACTGTCTATTTGCACTTACCGATGAGACTTTTTCGGTAATGACGAGTCTGCCTAATGAGACGCGGCGTGCTCTGATACTGCCTATTAGCTTATTTAATCAAAGCTGGTGGGTACTGGCATCTGCTATTGGCGTTATGATAGGCAGTGCGCTCAATGATCTGGTGCCGCATTTGGACTTTGCACTGGTATGCTTGTTTGCTATTTTAGCTTATGAGCAATTTCAAACTATTAAGCGCTACTTTCCAATTGGTATTGCCGCCATAGCGCTGGTTTTAGCCTCGTTGTTTACTCAAGATTGGCTACTACTTGTCGCTATAAGCATTTGTATGCTGCTGATTTTACTGCGCGGATTTTGGTTACAGCGCCGTGCAAAAGGGGTGACGCATGACGAGTAGTTATCTCATTTTAGCGACCCTTGCTATGGCGGCGGTGACTTTTGTGACTCGCGCCTTACCTGTCCTCATACCCAAAAAGGTACTCGACACTCCTTGGCTACATCGCCTTAATGAGAGCCTGCCGTTGTCCGTGATGGTACTGCTTATCTTAACCAGCCTCTCCTATCAAGAGCTATCTTTGAGTACGCGCCTAAATAGTGCTGAGATGCACTTGCTACTGGCACAGATCGGTGCGCTAACTGCCGTGCTATTTATTTATCACATTAGTCGTCAGCTACTCGTCAGTATGCTCGTTGGCATTGCGACTATTAATGGCTTACTTTGGCTATTTGCGCGTATGTTAGGCTAAGTTGTAGCCAAAAAAAAGGCTGAACTCCCAATCGAGATCAGCCTTTTTTCTTTAGCACTACAAACTTAGAATTATAACTCTTCAACACCCATCATATCGACTGGCGTATCAGCGACAATTTGCACGCCTTTTTTGCCGATCTTAGCAGTGTCATTACGCAGCTCTTGCAGGTGATCAAGATACGCTTCATTGATTTGACCTGTGATATAACAGCCGTTAAATACTGCGCAATCAAAGCCTTCAACCTTGCTATGTTTGGTATCTTTTACTGCATCAATTAAGTCATCTAAATCTTGAAAAATTAAGCGATCAGCGCCGATGATTTTGCGTACTTCTTCTACGCTATGGCCTGAGGCGATCAGCTCGCTACGTACAGGCATATCGATGCCATAGACATTAGGATACTTAACTGGCGGCGCGGCACTAGCAAAAAACACTTTGCGCGCACCAGCATCGCGTGCCATCTGAATGATCTCATGACAGGTGGTACCGCGTACGATAGAATCATCAACCAACAACACGTTTTTGCCTTTAAACTCAAGCGGTACGGCACTTAGCTTTTGGCGGACTGATTTTTTGCGCTGCTGCTGACCTGGCATAATAAAGGTGCGACCGATGTAGCGGTTTTTCATAAAGCCTTCACGGTACTTGATATTCATCTTAAGCGCCAGCTCCATCGCTGAGGTGCGCGAAGTATCAGGAATAGGAATGACCACGTCGATATCATGATCCTCGCCCCACTCTTTGAGGATTTTGTCCCCAAGCTTCTCGCCCATGCGCAGACGTGATTTGTACACTGAGATATTATCCATAATTGAATCAGGACGCGCAAAGTATACATATTCAAAAATACACGGCGTGTACTCTTTTGGCTCGACACACTGATGAGTATGCAGGTTATGATCTAAGTCAATAAATATTGCCTCGCCAGGCTTTACATCACGAATAATGCTAAACCCTGAACCCGTCAAGGCGACTGACTCTGAGGCAACCATATATTCTGTGCCGCCGTTAGCTGCTAGGCGCTCACCGAATACGAGCGGACGAATACCGTTGGGATCACGAAATGCAATCAGGCCATGACCTGTGATCAAAGCGACTACGCCATAAGCGCCTTCAACGCGGCCGTAAACCGCTTTTATCGCCTCAAATATATCATCAGCGCTCGGATGCGTCTTACCCAGATTTTGCATCTCATGCGCGACCACGTTGAGTAAAACCTCAGAATCTGAATCGGTATTGAGATGACGACGATCCTCTATGTACAAAGACTTAGCCAGACTCTCAGCATTGGTCAGATTGCCGTTGTGAGCGAGCGTAATACCATAAGGAGAATTAACATAAAAGGGCTGCGCTTCAGCACTGCTCGAGGTGCCCGCTGTTGGGTAACGGACGTGACCGATACCGAATTTGCCAACCAGTTTAATCATATGGCGGTTCATAAATACGTCACGTACCATGCCATTTTCTTTACGTAAATAGAGCCTGCCATCTTGCAAAGTGACGATACCCGCTGCGTCTTGCCCGCGATGCTGTAACATCGTTAGACCATCATAAAGAATTTGGTTAACGGGTTCATGAGCTGCAACCCCAACGACTCCACACATAGTTATGTCCTATTTTAGATCATACATGAGTAAACTTATCAAAAACGTTTTTGCTACTGATTATTTATCTTACTTATAAAATAAATGGGTGAAAAACATGATGTGCACTAAATACTGTCAAAATTAATTTTATCACGGTCTAAATGCAAATATAGTGCGCATAAAAGCCATTAATTCAACAGTTTAAAACTTAATACAACAGTCCAAACTATGACTGATTGATCTGACTCCACGCAACGCCCAGCATATCTGACGCAAGCTCCTTACCCATAGGAGCATAAGGCATAAGCTCAGGGGCAATAACTGAGGTCTCCCACTGCGGTAATTGTACCAATAAAGGTGCACTGATACTCAGTATCACTAAGATCACTAATATATTTTTGGCAGCGCCTAATACGCCGCCTGCCAGCTTGTCAACGACGCCTAAATTTAACGTTTTGAGAGCACTTGAGAAGACAAAAGCAAGCGTATGCATAACTGCTAATATTACTAAGACCACAAGCAAAAATGCTAATGCCATTTGCAGCACTGGACTTTCAACAATGCCAGATAACTGCGGCGCTATAGAGTTTGCCAAACGCGTCGCTGCAATCAAAGCGATAAACCAGCCGACGAGACCAACTGCTGTCTTGATCAAACCCACTTGAAAGCCGCGCCATAAGCCAATAAGCACGACAAAGGCAATCATTATATCTAGGCCACTCATATCACCGCCTGTTATTGAGGATAGCTATGTTGAAACGGCGACTTTTAGGACGGCACCATTTAGCTGTTGATGTCACTTTCCATCGCATCATAATAGCCGCCAATCGCCTGAATGCTTGATTGTACCAGTCCAGGGCCTCGGTAAATCAGGCCAGTATAGAGCTGTATTAAGTCCGCACCAGCTGTTATCTTTTTGACCGCTTTGTCAGGACTATCTATTCCGCCCACTCCAATCAAAGCGACTTTATCGCCTAATTGATCCGCAAACTGTTGCAATATTTGAGTACTGATATGGCTGACAGGGCGACCTGATAAACCACCTGCTTGATCGCCATCGAGTAAATCCTCAACGCCTATTCGGCTCAAAGTAGTATTGGTCGCGATAAGACCGTCAATCTCAAAGTCTAATAACTGCTGGGAGATATAATCTACTTGGTCTGGTTCTAAATCAGGCGCGACTTTGAGCACGAGCGGCACATAGAATCCATATTCAGTCGCCAACTGCTGATGGCGGTTTTTGATAGTAGCTAGCAGCCCGGTTAGCGCCTCACCACTTTGCAAATCACGTAAGTTTTTAGTATTAGGCGATGAAATATTAACAGTGATATACGAGGCATGCGGATAGACGCGCTCTAAGCAGTAGACATAATCATCAGCCGCTTGCTCGACAGGGGTACTGGCATTTTTGCCAATATTAATACCGATATTGCCTTTGTATTTGCAGTTTTTGACGTTCTCAATGAGATAATCAACGCCTTGATTATTAAACCCCATGCGGTTAATAATAGCATCCGCCTGTCTGATTCGAAACAGTCGCGGCTTCTCATTACCTATCTGCGGCTTAGGGGTAACCGTACCCACCTCAATAAAACCAAAACCCAGCTCTGCTAAGGCATCAATATAATCGCCGTTCTTATCTAACCCTGCGGCTAAGCCCACTGGATTTGGAAATTGTAAACCCATGCATTCTGTCGGGTGCATCGGCTGCCCGTACACTAGGCCCAAAGCCCGTGCCTTGTGTGCCTTGTGCAACAAGGACAATGTCATGTCATGAGCGTGCTCAGGATCCATTTTGAACAAAAAAGGGCGAAGTAAGGTATAAGACATAGTGGCGATAGACCTTGCTTAGAGTAATGATGAATAAAGGGTAAAATCAGGCGCTGCGATTATATCAGCTTAACAGAAATAAGACTAAGATTTGATTAATAGCTCGACTAATTTAGCCCATACACAAGTAATATATTAAGGTACAGGACGATTATCTGTTAAAGCTATCCAGCCGCGTACGATACGGTACAGATGCCATATAAAGGTTACGATGATAATAATCAAACCAAAACCTGTCAGTAATATCGAACCAATAGCTAAGTTATCGCCGGCCTCTAGCATCATACTGACCCCAAAACCACTGAGCGCAAAGAGTACAATGACAATGCCAATCACAAACCAGACGATACTGTACCAAAAGGTCTTAATCTGCCAATCAAAGTGGGTAGCAAGCCACGAGCCGTCTGCTTCTTGTCGTTTTGAGTAGTTCATGACAATGGGCACGACCCACAGCAGACCTGCGGTAAAGTAGCTGACGACATACAACAAATAAGTCAGATGATTGTAAGCGATTAGTGAGCGCTGTTTTTTATTACTCATCGCATTCTGACGCGCCACGCCGTACTCTTTTTGTACGTCAAAACGCCTTGGATCTGATAGCGCCTCAATCTCGGCGGTCTTGGTTCTACGAGTTTGCGCCTCTGAGTTGGAATCTACATTGCGTGACATAATAAGCACCTCCAATGGTCTATAGCATAGCGCTATAATTGACAAGCGCTGTCACTGATACTGATGATTGCTTACTGTATTGCGTCAACTCATATGCTTTTCAAGCAGTGGCTATCGATGACAATTGAACAAACAAAGCTTTAGGCAGTGCCCTCAATTAAGAGAATAAGACACTTGTCTCTTATAAAGCGTTCACAAAGTCATAGTCGCTTGTACCGTGATCGCTTTGCTCGTCTCGTCTTGCTCCATAGTCATCTGAGTAAACTGCCATCCTTGCTGTGTCAGTTGACTAAGAGCGGCGCTAACTACCGCTTGACTGGCACTCATAAAACTTATCTGTACCGACTCGCCTACTGCAGCAACTTGCGCGTCTCTAATGCCTGCACCGCTTAATAACGTAGTAACGCGGCTTGCAGGCGGTAATGCTTCGCCTTGTGCGCTATTACTTATCAAAGCATTGCTGTCTATATTACCAGCTTGTGCGCGCAGCCAAAAGTAATCCGCGATTTGTTCTTGATAGTTCTCTTTGCTGTCCTTGGCCATTTGATGCAAAGTATAGCCGCCGTAACCGCCGACAAATAGCAGCAAGAACAGTGATAAAATCATCAAAGCAAGCTGATCTCTCGATGATAAAGCTTGCCAGCGCGTACCTATACCATTTTGATATCGACTCACCCGATCAATTAACCTATTAGAGTCTAAAGTGCTTTGATCTACAGTACTTTGATCTAACGGCTTATCCTTTGAGCGCCTTTGCATCAGCTTCATGGCGCCGCCTCCATCACGTCAATAGTCATCTGCCCGCTAAATTGTCCTTGTTCGTTAGCATTGACACGCTCCAAAGATGCGCTCAGTCCTTGCTCTATTAGGGTGCTTGTGAACTGATCTAAGCTATTACGCTCAGACGCGATCAAAGTGAAACTCAAAGACGATGGTGCCATTACCAAAGCTTTTGCTTGTAGTGACGACTGTTTGATTAGCGGCGATATACGAGATAAGGCTGCCATATGCGGCGTTTGCCCTTGAGCATCAGTACGTAGCTTTGGACTCATCTGAGTACGTAGCTGAGTACGCGAATTGAGGCGCTCATCTGCAAACCAAGACTGATACTGCGCAGCTATTGCCGTTTGGGTAGCAGCTGTCGCTTGATTGTATCGATACCACTGCGTTCCATCCGTTGCCATTTGTAATACCAGTGCTGATAGGGCGACCATCATAGCAACGCGCAGGTAAGGCGCAAGCTTGGCATCGTTTAGCCGAATAGCAAAATTAAGCTCATGACGCTCAGGATGATCAGCAGGTATCAGCGGGTGGGCGGTAGTCAAGAGTATCTGCTGCTCAGCAATATAAGCTGCGGTTTGCTCATTGGGATCAATGGACTCTTTTTGTAGACTGATACCCTCATTCAATACAGCATCACTTAACTCAGTGTTATTTAGAACAGCATCATCGTCAGCCTCTGTGTTAGTAGAATCGATTGTAGGTACGATACTTACTTCACTCAGATGCGGCAGATGCTCAAGCATAAGCGGTAGATAACTTACTGCCATGCCCAGGCGTAGCGATTGACGCATAAGCATAGTATAGCGATCTTGATATAAAGTGACCTGCTGACCGGCGCCCTCCTCCGGCACTGGTAACAATAAATAATCAGGGAGTAAGGCATTAATACGCATGCCCACTAACGCTGCACTTTGTTGCCACGCTTCGATATCGCTTTTGGCAAGTGCGTGCAGATGATGATGACTACCTTGGCTCACTTGACGCACTGACAACTGCTCAACAGGCGTAAGAGAAGTCTCTTCAAACAAATACTGCTTGCCTACCACGCCCAATTGCTTGAGCTGCGCGCTACTAAGTTCGGTATTAACTTGCAGTATATAGCTTGAGGGAAAGTACAAACATAAGGTTTTATTGCTAGATTTGCTGCCATAGATATTGGACAGCTGCTGCCAGCTATCGACAGCGTGCCACTGTTTTGTGTCCCCATGCCAGACGGCCAAAGGACTGTATTGTGCGCGTAACCAGACATGTAACACTAAACGTGTCCTTACTTATAAAGGGTATCAACATCTAAAATCTAAATAGCGAATGAGACTGTATAGGGCTAGGGTTATGACTAAGGCTGTATAGGAACAAAACGATCGCTCTCAGTTGCCATACCAGACATAACAAAGTCCATCTCAAACACTCGCGCCTCTGCTAAAGAAAAGCCCTCTGGATAGTCGTTAGTCAATAGACCTGCTATATTGGCGATAATAGACATATGACAGACAACCACCATACACTCAGACTCTATAGTGGCAAGCGTAGTTAATGCATTGTTAGCATTGTCTGATGGTGTAATATTATCTTGCACGGTCACAGGCACATTAGGCGCAAGCGCTTGTAGTTCAGCGAGTGTTTGCTGCGCTCTATCGTAAGGGCTGACTACAAAGTGATCTGGGTTAAAGTTATTGACAATATACTCAGCCGTTTGCACCGCTTGGCTGTGACCAAATTCAGTCAGTTGCCGCGCGCTATCTGGACGACTGATATCTTCTGCTTGACCATGACGCATTAATATAATTTTCATCACTGTCCTTGTGTATTTAGCCTTGTATCTTATGAGTTGCAATGGTAGTCATTAGCCGTACTTATGAATAGCCGTACTTACCAATAAAACTAACAGCCCCTAATCTTTGTCTTGGGCAGACGTATCGGCTTGATCGTCCGCTGATTTTTTCATCTGCGCGGTTAGTGAGGCATTGCTATGATCATGCGGCATTACAAATTCAACGTCGCTGCGAAAGCCGGCTTCCATTAGATGCAGGGCAACGCCAAGCGCTGCTTTATCTTCGTAAATGACGGCATAAAGCGCATGGGTAATTGGCATATAAATACCCTCTTTGCTCGCTTTTTCATGTACTTGCTGAATAGTATTGACGCCCTCAGCCGTTTGCCCTAACTTTTTGACCGCAGCATCGATACTCATGCCGCGCCCAAGCATGTTACCAATACGAAAATTACGACTGAGCTCTGAGCCGCAAGTGGCGTATAAGTCGCCCACGCCAGATAAGCCTAAAAACGTCAAAGGATTAGCGCCTGTCTCAACACCGAAACGGCTCATCTCCGCTAAAGCTCGGGTAAGCAGCATAGCTTTGGTGTTCTCGCCAACCTCATAGGCAACAGCCATACCCATAGCGATGGCATAGATGTTTTTGAGAGCGCCGCCAAGCTCAACTCCGTGCACGTCATCACTAGCGAAGACGCGAAAAAACGCACTGTGCAGAGCCGCTTGCACCGCATGACGCAGTGGCTCAGAGCTACTGGCGATGACGGTCGCTGAGGGCATGTTTTTCATAATCTCAACGGCTAGATTTGGCCCAGACATCACACCAAAATTTACCTCAGGTAGCACATCTTTGATGATATCGCTCATCATGGCAAAAGTATCTTTCTCCATACCTTTGGTCAATGAGACTATCGACTGCCCTGTGATAAAGGGCGCGATGCTTTGTAGCGTCTCACGAAAGGCTGAGCTGGGCACCGCTAAAAATATAATGTCTTTGTCTTTTACAGAGGCTTCTAAGTCGTGGCTATATTTAAGGCGATCATCGAGCTTATAGCCTGGCAGATATTGTTTATTCATCTGCAATTTAGCCATAGATTTGACCGTGCGCTTATTACGGACCCAAAGCGTCGTATCGCAGCCGTTACGCGCCGCCAGATTAGCCATTGCCGTACCGAAACTGCCGCCGCCCAAAAATGCTAAGCGCAGCTTGGTTGGGTTTTTGTGGATCTTATCCATGTTTTCGGCGACAGCAGACTCCACCGCACTTGGATTGAGTTTTTTGCGTCCCAAACCTGACTTGGTCGCGCGCTCAATAATACTAGCAAGCAGGCCACTTTGTTTATCGCCGCTGCTCTTATTGTCTTTACTACCATTATTTTTATTGTCTTTTGGGTCAGTAGCGTTTGTCATAATTAGTAATCCGTATTGCGCAAATAAGATGGTAACGCGCGTTAGTGCCGTTTATTATAAACGTTCAATAGCGAATATCAGTGTTCAAAACGTGTTAAAGGCTCGATATCTATAGGTTTACGCACAGGCTTTTGAGTGGGACTGCTGCCAGTATAAACAAAAGCGGTCACATAATCATCTGAGCTAACATCGAAGTACGCTTTTACCGCAGGCTCATTGCAGAGCAGACCTGTGCGCCATACGGTGCTATAGCCTTGTGCCTCTAACGCCAATATCAGATTTTGTACGGCAGCGCCTGCACTAAGCATCTGCTCAAAAGGCGGCACTTTTTTGTGTGCTTGCATGTGCGTGACTACTGTAATGATAACGGGCGCACGCAGAGGTAGGTTGGCAGTTTTGTGAATAGTCTTTTCAGACAATGTCTCGCCTTCTCGCTGAGCTTTTGCTTTGGCGGCAGTGACGAGCGCTTGACCTAAGTCGCGGCGGGCCTCGCCTTGCGTCACAATAAAGCGCCAAGGACGCAGTTTTTTGTGATCAGGAGCAGTGGCTGCACATTCAATAGCCGCTTTTATTTGCTCAGTTGATGGTGCTGGCATCTCTAGATTACCGATACTACGCCTAGAGTTAATCCAAGCTATTAGTTGCTCATCACTCGCTTGAATCTCAGAGTCTTGCGAGATATCTAAAGCACTTATCTTGTTGTCGTTTTTGTCGTCAACACTCATGGGTTGTCCTTTTTTATTGTCCTAGTTTTTATTGTCCTAGGGCATTAGGCGGCGGTTTCAACGCGGTGCGCCATTTTTAAATAGTCTTCTGATTGCATCTCAAGTAGGCGTGAACGCGTACGCTCAATCTCAAAGGCAAGTTTTTCGCCTTGATATAACTCGAGGATAGACTGCTGCGCGCGTACCAAAAGCTTGACGCGGCGATCATAAAACTCGTCCACTAAGTAAATAAATCGGCGCGTGGGGTCACGCAAATCATCATCTAAGGCAGGTACCGCATTGATGAGCACGGTGTTAAATTGCTTAGCGATTTCGATAAAGTCGTTGGCAGAGCGCGGCTGCATACACAGTTGGCGAAAGTCGCAGAATAAAATGTCTTCCGTGCGCGCATTTATGGCAATCTCGCGACCATTGATAATGATAGGCTCGTTGCTAATTTTTTGGTTGCTTGAGAGACTAGCAAAGCGGTTAGCGAGCCAGTTGTGGTTTTTCTTAGTCATCGGCGATTTATACAGCTCAGCCTGCTGTAATACGCGCAGACGATAATCAACGCCTGCGTCAATATTCATGACCGTCGTATGGCGCTCAACCTCAGCGATAGCAGGCATAAAGCGATCACGGTGCAGGCCATCTTTATACAGCCCTGAGGGTTCAATGTTCGATGTGGCCACCAGCGTTACACCGCGATTAAACAGC
The DNA here is from genome assembly GCA_947495055.1 of uncultured Psychrobacter sp. Taxonomy (GTDB): domain Bacteria; phylum Pseudomonadota; class Gammaproteobacteria; order Pseudomonadales; family Moraxellaceae; genus Psychrobacter. Next base: position 235,875 of record CANLXO010000002.1, read on the forward strand.
ATAGTGAACAGATCGCCTAATATCATGGCGTCTGAGACGTTAGAGACAAAAAACTCATCAAAGCAGATAACAACGGCTTCGTTATAAATGATGTCGGCGACTTTTTCAAGCGGGTCAGATTGTCCCTGCAAAGCGTTTAGCTCACGGTGGACGCGCTGCATAAAATGATGAAAATGCTGACGCATCTTGCGCTCAATAGTCAGCGAGTCATAAAACATATCCATCATCCAAGTCTTGCCACGTCCCACCCCGCCCCACATATACAGACCTTTGGGCGCTTCGGGTTTGGACTTTAAAAAGCTAAAAAAGCTCTTTTTTTGCTCAGAGCCTGCATTGAGCTGATGATACAAGTTATCCAAGTAACTCATAGCCTCAAGCTGCTGCTCATCTCGGGTAAACTCATCAGTAGCGATGGCCTGCTCATAGCGTTGCAGGGGCGATAGACTCATAATAGGACTCGTTATTGGATAAATTTAAGTATAAATAAACAAAAAGGCAAAACGGTTATATAGGCTTACCAAAGCTATGCTGTTCAAGTAGCGCTTTGAGCTCAGACAATCGGCCATGAAAAAAATGTCCTGCGCCATCGACCACGCTGACCGCAATACCTTGCTGCTCGGCAAAAGCTTGCATAACATCAGGGTTAATGACGCCGTCAGCATTACCATAGATCTCAAACGTTCTATCTATAGGCAGGCTCAAATCACTAACGTCATTGTCCTCAACCGAGGGCGCGATAAGTGCCACATTAGCTACTTCAAAATCGCTTAGCCCCCAGATATGCGGCAACGTTGTCACTTGCTCAGCGGCGCGTGCAATCACGTAGCCCCCAAAGGAGAAACCACCAAGCCACAATTTGCGTGCGCCTGTCTGTCCTGCAATCCATTGTAACACGGTCATCGCATCAATGACTTCACCCTCAGCATAATCATGCTCGCCTGTTGACTCGCCCACACCGCGAAAGTTGAAACGCACAGCGTGCATACCATTGTCACGGGCAAAGCGGTACATAGTGGTCACCACCTTATTGTTCATTGTACCGTCAAACAAGGGATTAGGATGACACAATAGCGCGACCGTATCAGTATTGAGATCATTTGGGTTGTCGTTTTGCCACAGCGCGTCGACTTCGAGCACGCCAGCAGGGGCACATATTAGAGGCATAATGAGCGTCATTGGTTAAAATTGTGATTCAATTATCCTAGATATCATTATTATTTCAAGTGATTTGCTGTGTCTGTCTGTGTTTATGTCATTTTAAGATCTTTATAACGTATTGATAATATCTCTAGCGCCGATAGCGTAAATAAGGTAATGTCGAGCGTATCTTATCTTTTTTCCCCTTTTAGCAGGATTTGCTATGACTTCATTGACTAAAACTACGACGTTGACGGCTGCACTTGCCGCTGTACTTGCTTTAAGCGCTTGTCAAAGCACGCCCTCATCGCCAGTGATTCAGCGCGAAGGCTCAATTTTTGAGACTACAGGTATTGCTGACACCAAAGTAGGCGCGCAACAAAGCGCTATCGACAGTGCTCAAAAAACTTGCCGCAATAAGCAGGTCATCATCGTCAAAGACGAGGCAAGATACAATGGGATTTTGGATGAGCGTTCAGGGCGAATGGTTGGACAAGTGGGCGCTGTAGTGGGGTCAATATTTGGTACTGGCACACCTAACTTATCTCGTGATGACGATTACGAGTACGCTATCAGTTTTCGCTGTCAGTAACTTATCGCTCAGCCAAAATGCCAGCAATTTTGTATAATAAAATAAGCCAATAAGTATGCGATCAAACAGCAGCTTATTGGCTTTGCTTTTTTTTGCTATGTGTTTTGGGTAAACTACTCCTTTAAACTTTTTGCTCACTCAGCGTTAACATCGTGGTTCCCTTATTATGCGTAAACCCAATCTCTCAATACCCAAATCAGCCAAAGTCCTCGCCCCTGCCAAAGATTTGGCAACGCTAGAGGCTGAGCTTGCCGAGGCGGATGATACTCTCGAGAATACCGTACTGCGTTTAAGCGACTACTTATCTGCTGTCGATATGGTCATCAAACAAACCTTTGATCATAGAGTCTGGGTCAAAGCTGAGATTCGCAATCTATCCAGTAAAGGCGGTCATTACTACTTTGAATTAGCCGAAAAGGACGATGATGGTAAAGTTGTGGCCAGCTGCCGCGGCAATCTATGGCGCTTTAAAGCCTCCCGCGTGCTTGCTAAGTTTGAACGCGCAACCGGTATGGCGCTTAGCCGTGATTTAACGGTTTTGCTAAAGATATCCGCCAACTTTCATGCGCAATACGGTTTTTCGCTCACTATTGAGGATATTGACCCCAGCTATACTTTGGGCGACTTGGCGCGCCAGTATGCCGAAATGGTTGACCGCCTAAGCGGTGAAGGCCTATTGACCTTGAACGCGCAATTGCCAAGTCCATTTGATATCGAGCATGTTCTTGTTATCGCTCCCGAAAAAGCAGCAGGCTTAGGCGATTTTCAAGCGGACGCCAACAGACTGGCCTCGACAGGCGCTTGTCATTTTCACTATCATCATGCGACCTTTCAGGGCAATCATGCCCCAGGTGAGATTCGGCAAGCGATTGTCAGCGCTCAGCAGCAGTTTTTAGAGCGCTATAACTGCTTGCCTGATTTACTCGTTATTATACGCGGCGGCGGTGCGGTCGGTGATTTGGCTTATCTCAACGACTATGAGCTGGCAGCTCTGGTCGCAGAACAGCCCATCCCCGTATGGGTCGGTATCGGTCATGAACGCGACAAAGTAATATTGGATGAGGTGGCGCACACCAGCTTTGATACGCCCTCCAAAGTCATCGCAGCGATTATGAGTCATCTAGCGACTTTGGTCACGCAAACCTTGGCATACCAAGCTCAAATCAAACAAGCAGCACGTCATCAGTTGACTCAAGCTGACATGCAGTGCGCTCGTCAATTGAGCCAAGTACAAACGCAAACAGTCGGACAGCTCACCGCCCTACAAAGAGACAGTAAGCACGCGTGGCAAAGCGTACAACAAAGCGCTCATAGACAGATTAGACAAGCTAAGCGCCTTAGCGATGAGCGCCATCAGTTAATAAAAGATAGAGCCTACCAGCACGCGTCCACTGCTGGCAAAGAGGTTAAGCGCTATCAAAAAACGATCACTCAAAGTGCCCAGCAGCAAGTCATACAAGCACAGCGTGAAAGCGCGCATCTACGTGATATCGTGCTCTTGCATCGACCCGCACGGGTACTCAATCAAGGCTATACCTTGCTGACAGATAAAGCTGGCAAACAGATATTCACCAGCAGTACTCAGTTATATGCTGACCAAACGCTCACTATTGTCTTAAAAGATGGCAGTGCAACTGCGCGCATTAAAGACATTATCATTGATAGTAACGTTAGCGATGGCAATACTACTCATGATGAAAAATTTATAATAGCCGATAATTAAACATTTTAAACAAGACTCTTTAAACTCAACACGCTAGGAAACGCTATGACAACCCCTGCTCGCAAACGCAAAAAAGCCGCCCCAAAAACCTTTAAGGCGGCTTATGATATCCTAAAAACCAATGCCGCTCAGCTTCAGCAACAAGACGAGCCGGATATCGACAATCTAATGACGACGGTTGAAGAATCCATCGCCGCTTACCGTGTGTGCGAGACGCGTATCAATGCCGTGCAACAAGCCTTGGATGCCGCGTTCGCTGAAGAGGACTCTATCAGCGTAGACTCTGAAAGTTAATCCAGTTCATCAACTTCAAACACTTGGCGCAAATATGCTAGATAAGTATCATTATTGATCATAGTTTTGCCAGGACTGTCTGATATCTTGGCTACGGGCTGTCCGTTGCATTCGACTAGTTTTAGGACAATATTGATTTGGGTCAAACCCATATCATTGGTCAAGTTGGTACCGATACCAAAACTGGTCCTAATTCTATCTTTAAAATACTGATGTAAGTCCCAAGCCTTTTGGATGTCCAAACCATCACTAAAGGTCAAAATCTTGGTCTTGGGATCTATCTTAAGCTTTTGGTAGTGAGCAATGGCTTTGTCGCCCCAAATATAAGGGTCGCCGCTATCGTGACGCAATCCGTCAAACAACTTAGCAAAGTACAGATCAAAATCGCGCAAGAACGCATCCATACCGACGACATCCGTCAGTGCAATTCCTAAATCGCCGCGATATTCATGCACCCATGCCTCAAGCGCTGCCTTTTGTGAATCGCGCAGGCGCACATCCAAGGCTTGAAAGGCTTGCATAAACTCATGCGCCATCGTGCCTATCGGGGTCATTCCCAACGTTTTGGCGAGATAGACGTTGGAGGTGCCGCCCACGATTTTAGGCTCAGCCTTATGCAAAGTCTCAACCACATGCGCCTGCCAGCCTTTACTAAAGCGTCTACGAGTACCAAAGTCGGCGATGATAAAAGGCGGCTCTCCTGCCGTTTGCTGCGTAACATACTGATGAAGTAGAGCTACCTTAGCATCGAGCCTGCGCTGCCCTTCTTCTATGACGGCGGTATCTGATAATGCATCAAAATACAGCTCATTGACGATAGCTAAGACAAAGACCTCAAAGAACATCGCCTGAATCATAGGTCCTTCGATATCGATATGCAAGCGGCCTTTCTCGTCAGTGCTCACGGTGATAAATCGACGCTTGAGCTGAAATAACTCTAAATAATCGACAAAATCTGAACGGATAAAGCGCAGACCGCGCAGATATTCAAGCTCATCTTGCAAAAATCGCAACTCACACAAACTATCTAACTGCTGCTCCAAAGCCTCCTTAATAGTTGCTAGTGGATAGGCGGTGTCCGCATTGTTACGACAGCGAAAGCGGTAGACGCCATGAGTCTGCGGAAACTGGTGCAACATGGCTTGGAGCATAGTAAATTTGTACAAATCATTATCAAGTAAGGAGGTAATGATAGGCGTAAAAGGTGCACTCATAGGACAACCTGATAAGTATAAAAGAGGAGATAAATAAATTAATGGTAAGGTTAATTATTAGAGCCAAACCTTTAATGATTTTAGAAGTATAACTGATTTTAAAGGCTTTATATCTTAAACTAAAAAACGCTAAGCCTGTACTCATCCGCCTAGCGTTTTTTGTTTTCTCAAAATGCTATGTAAAGCATTAAGCCTTTGCACTCATAAACTGCGCGACATAATCATCGGCGGGATTGGCGCGTAGCTCACTTGGCGTGCCCGTCTGTACCAAGCGTCCGCCGTTCAATATACTAATGCGTTGACCCACTTTAACCGCCTCATCGATGTCATGGGTGATAAATACGATCGTTCTATTAAGACGTGCTTGTAGCTCTAATAACTGATCTTGCAATTGCGCCCGAATCAGAGGATCAAGCGCCGAGAATGCCTCATCCATTAGTAGTACAGGCGTATCCATCGCCAGCGCTCGCGCCAGCCCAACGCGCTGCTGCATACCACCAGATAGTTCATCAGGATAGCTGTTCTCAAGATTGGGCAACCCAACTTCATTCAGCCAGTGACGCGCGATATCATGACGCTCGCTCGTGCTCATCTTGCGCACTCGTAGACCATAAGCCACATTTTGTATAACCGTCATATGCGGCATCAGACCAAAGTGCTGAAACACCATACTGACCGTTTGCTGACGATAGTGCTGTAGTGCCTTGTCGTCCAATTCAAGTATATTGATAGCAGCATCGGATATGGTAGCTGGCGAATTTGCGCTTACAGAGCCTGATAGGCTTTTGGCAAACCTATCGTTTGATATCTCATTTAAAGTGGTATTGGCATCAATTGATGTATCTACCCATATCTTACCTGAGGTCGGATCGATTAAACGATTGAGATGGCGTATTAAGGTTGATTTACCAGAACCTGATAGCCCCATGATGCAGTGTAGCTCGCCTGCTTTAATCGCAAGGTTGATGTCATAAAGCCCTACTGAATATCCTGTCTGCTTTTTAACCTCGACGCTGTCCATACCCTCGGCTAGTAGAGCTAGCGCCGATCTGGCTTGACTAGGGCTAGCGTTATAGATTTTGCTGATGTTTTCTAGTTGAATATGATTCATTATTATTCTCTATTGTGAATACTCAAGACGCTCTACCCTATGTGCTGGCGACCCGCTTCAATGGTTTTTTGACGCGCACGCTTACCTTGACCGAACGCTTGGGTAATGCGGTCAATGATAATCGCCATAATGACAATCGCGGTACCTGCTTGTAGACCTTGCCCGATATTGAGCGTTTGAATAGACTGCAATACATCCTCGCCTAGACCTGGCGCGCCAATCATGGATGCCAGTACCACCATCGCAAGCGACATCATGACCGCCTGATTGACCCCAGCCATGATGCTGGGCAAGGCTTGCGGTAGCTTAACCCAGATAAGCAATTGCCAATGAGTACTACCAAATGAGCGCCCCGCCTCAATCATCTCGTGATTGACTTGAGTGATACCAAGCATTGTTAAACGTATCAGTGGCGGCAAAGCATAAATGACTGTTGCAAACAGCGCGGGCACTTTACCAATGCCAAACAGCATGAGCACAGGTATCAGGTAAACAAAGCTTGGCATCGTCTGCATAACATCGAGTATCGGCGTGATTATCTTGCGTAGTATCTGGCTCCCTGACATCGCAATGCCAATGGGAATCCCTATAACGATAGTGACCAGTACTGATACGATCAGCAGCGCCAGAGTATCGACCAAAGCGCCCCATAGTCCAAAAGCGCCGATCAAAAATAGCCCAGCGCCGCAAGCGAGCGCAAACCATATCTTACGTACCCCAAACCATGCCAGAACTGCAACGGCTGCAATAATAAGCCAAGGCGGTATAAAGGTTAAAGCGCGCTCAATAGGCAATAATAAATAAGTTAATGTCACACTACTAATGCTACGAAACACATCGCCGTATTCTCTGACGACAGTTGCCAATGCCTTGTTAAGCGAGTCCTCAAGTGACCACGAGGGGAAGCTTGATGATAACGCCAGTAAGCTATTTGTCGGCTCAACAGAATCAAGAGGCGTGTTTACATCAGTATCACCTGCACTGCCTCCCGAGGCGTTTATACCTAAAGCTGTCGCCAAATTGCTTGCTGCGTCAGCCGATAGCCACTCTTGCCAGACGCTAGGGTTTTCACGCAAAAACAGTAAGGCTTGCTCATCGCCACTGCGCTTGTTTTCACTCATAGCTAAAATAGCGCCGTTAAGCTGATCAGGGGTGAACTGTACTTTTTTATAAGCCTCAACCAGATCAGGATTATCGTTAATAAAAGGCGTTGAGGCGGCGATTTTGAGCGGTGATACGGGAAACCCTGAGACGCAGTCTGAGGTGCCATTTGCGATTAACAAGTCTTGCCAGCACTCATCAACATGCTCAGGGAACTCAATCGGTGCAAAATCGTATTTGGCGATCAAGCCTGTTGGCTGCCAATAATAAAATAGCAGCGGTTTGCGCTGCTCAAAAGCAGAGGCAATCTCAGCATCAAGCGCTGCACCCGTTCCTGGATGTGCATTGTTAAAGACACTATCTAAACCTGTGTTTTTGAGCAGGCGCGTATTAAAGATCTCACATGCCCAGCCAGAAGGACAATTCATAAATCGCGCACGTTTTGGATCCTGTGGATCACGAAACAGCTCCGCATACTTGGGCAGATCTTCATAGCTGCGTAAACCTGGATTGTCCTCTATTACATACTGTGGAACATACCAGCCTTGGGTTGCGCCGCCTTTTAGCGTATCGCCAATGACCGCCACTTTATTGTCATTGATGGCTTGCTCCATAATCGGTGAGCGCCCTACCCACTGCTCGCTTATGATTTGAATATCGTTTTGCGAAAGTGCGGTCTCAAGCGCAGGACCTGCGCCAGGCACCTCTTCAACCGTGCAGCCATAGCCACTTTCGGTGATGTATTTGAGCACGCCTGCTGTGAACTGACCGCTCTCCCATGTCAACGCGCCAAACTTAATCGGTGTGTTACACGCCGCTGAGCTCGTTGCAGCAGAGGCGGTCGACATGCCAATAATCGACCAAAAAAATGAGCTGAGCAATAATACACTGAGTGCAATCCATTGGCGCATGAGCGATCCCTATTTGTGGGTCTAACTAGAGTTCTAACTATGACTGTTTATACTAAACAACTTAGCGATGAGCTTTATTACTTTTAACGTATTGATTTAAAGTGTAGCGATTTAGAATAAAGATAACAAACGCTTATTTATCAACTTTACAAGTACTACTTTATTTTTTGTAAAAAAAAGCGCCTATATCCATAAGCGCTTTTATATTTCTAATCTTTTAGATTCTCTTTATTTTAAGAACATACCCATCGCTTTTTTAAAGAATCCGCCATAAGGAGGTAATAAGAAATTCATACCGTTGAGCTTAGTCTGCACAAACACAGGCTTCATATGGCTTAAACGCTCAAATCCTGCTTTGCCGTGATAAGCGCCTGTACCTGAATGCCCAACGCCGCCAAACGGTAGATCATGCTGCACCACATGCAAGATAACTTCGTTGATGCATAAGCCGCCTGATACCGTATTTGAGCGCACTCTGTCGATATCATATTGATTGTCGCCAAATACATACAGCGCTAGTGGACGAGGACGCGCGTTTACAAAGCTAATGGCATCATCGAGTGTCTCGTAATGCATAAGCGGTAATACGGGTGCAAAGATTTCATTCTTCATCACCTCGCTACCAGAGGTTGGCTCAACGACGACGACAGGCGGCATCAAGCGCGTCTCGATATCTGATCCCACTTCGGTCAATGGATAGACGCCTTGGCCTTGTAAGCTATCGATATAGCCTTGTACGCGTTTGAACTGTGAGCCGTTGATAATACGCGAGTAATCAGGATTGTTCTCGATATCTGGATAGTGTTTATCCATCCACTCTCTTGCAAGTCTGATAAATTCATCATGATGTTTGCGCTGAATCAGTACGTAATCTGGCGCGATACAAGTTTGACCCGCATTAAGCGTTTTGCCCATCATAACGCGGTTGACCGCCGCCTCTAAATTGGCACCTTCTAAAACGATAACAGGGGATTTGCCGCCCAGCTCTAACGTTACAGGAGTCAGATTGGGCGCAGCGGCTGCCATTACCTTTTTGCCGACAGCAGTAGAGCCGGTATAAAGCAGATGATCAAAGGGCAGCTTACTAAATTCTTCGGCAATCTCAACTTCGCCTAACACTACAGAGACCATATCGGGCGAAAAATAATGCGCGACGAGTTTTGCAAACGTTTCAGCAAACTTAGGCGCCGCTTCACTCATCTTAATCATGATGCGATTGCCTGCGGTGAGCGCATCAATCATCGGCCCTATCGCCAAAAACAGCGGATAGTTCCATGGCACCATGATACCGACCAGTCCTAAAGGCTGCGGCTGAATCTCATTGTGCGCAGGACGATATAAGGCGGATATCGGCATGCGCTGCGGTTTCATCCACTTTTTGCCGTACTTTTTGGCGTGAGTGATACCCGTAAAGCTTGGAAACAGCTCAGCGAACTGCGTCTCAGACTGGCTACGATAGCCAAAATCTTCGCTAATAGCTTCGGCAATCTGTTCTTGGTTATCACTAAGCAATAGCTCGAGGTTGTCGAGCTGCGTCTCACGCTCGTACCAGTCATTAATCGGCTGGCTACGACTGAGCGCTTGCATACGCGTAAACTGCGCTTGCATCTCCTCAACGGTATTAATAATGCTCATGGTACGACCTGTATGCATCTGTGTATTATCTTGAGTGATTACATCATTATCTGTCATTTGTCTTCCTTGTCATGTCTAGAGTAAGCCAGTGTGAGCCACTGTCAGTTGCCACTTAATGTAGCGCAAGCCTATCACAATGAAAAGTGTATTTAGCGTACTGGTAGGTTTGTATAGTAAAATTAAGCACAGCTGCTACACTTGTCTATGACCATTATTATTTTCTCATATTGCCATCATTGCGCTTAGTCCTCTTTATTAGGGCAAGAAGCGCAATTTAAAGCATGAGCCCTATATTCTAATACTGTGACGACTATGCAAAATTATACGCACCCAACCAGTGATACCCTGATTATTAGATCATTGTCTAAAGCTGACTACGTAGCAACCCACGAAGCGATGCTGGCACGCACCCTTGAGCGCATTGAATTAAAAAAACAGCATACGCAGCGCACCCCTGACGAGCTGTGGATAGTCGATCACAATGATGTCTATACTTTGGGGCAAGCGAGCAAAAAAGAGCACATTTTGCAACATACCAATACCCCTATTATCCAAACCGATCGCGGCGGGCAAGTCACTTGGCATGGGTCTGGGCAATTGGTGCTTTATTGGCTATTTGATTTGGACAGTTTAGGCTGGAGCGTACGTAACCTCGTCTCCCATGCTGAGCAAGCATTAGAGGATGTGCTCAATGACTGCTTGGCGTTTATGGATAGCCAAGATAACATCAGCGCTCATGCACGCCGCGATGCCCCAGGCGTTTACTTATATAGTCACATGCCTGACTCTGACCATACTATTAAGCGTGAGACAATTATGCTCGGCAAAATCGCCTCTCTTGGGTTTAAGATTAAGCGCGGCTTTAGCTATCACGGTATTGCGCTCAACCTTAATTGCGATCTGTCCGCTTTTAATGCTATTAACCCTTGCGGGTACGCGGGTATGCAAATGCTACGTTTGGCAGACTTTGTCACTATGGACACCGACTCATTATCTTATGAGCAAGCGACGCAAAAACTTATCGATAATATCGCTAAGCGTCACGCCGGTTTCATCGAGCTGCGACCTCTTGCACCTAAAACTTAAAACGATAAACGCTCTAGCACAAGAGTCTAAATCATAACTTTTGTGTTTTAAGCTTTTGAGTCCTATTTTGCATAATATCGTGCCAGCTTAGACTTAAGCAAAATAGGAAAAGATGTCGCAAACTTGCTATACTCGCAAACCGTAGTAACCTCTTACCTTTTACTTCTCACATTTTTTTGCTAAAAACGTATTCATTAGGAGCCCTTTATGGCAGATTTTAATAAAATTTTGGACGCAGGTGATGTAGACGGCGGTATTATCAACGTCGTGGTTGAGATTCCAACCGGTAGCAGCCACAAGATTGAGTGGAACCGCGAGCTTGCTGTATTTGAGCTTGACCGTGTTGATCCACAGATTTTTGCCAAACCTTGCAACTATGGTTTTATTCCGCAAACCCTCGATGAAGATGGCGACGAGCTAGATGCGCTCATCATCACAGAGCAGCCTCTGCCTACTGGTATTTTCTTAAAAGCGAAAGTCATCGGTGTGATGAAGTTCGTTGATGACGGCGAAGTCGATGACAAAGTCGTTGTCGTCCCTGCTGATGACCGTGATACAGGCAACGCTTACAATAGCTTGGACGATCTACCAAAGCAGCTCATTAATCAATTACAGTTCCACTTTAGCCATTACAAAGACTTGAAAAAAGCGGGCACGACTGTCGTTGAATCTTGGGGCGATGTGGACGAAGCTAAAGAAGTCATCAAAGAATCTATCCAGCGCTGGAAAGCGTTATAAGCATCTTTTAGACTCAAAAGTAAATTTACCGTAATTATTTAATTGCGGTATTTTTTTGGCTAGGGCGTGTTTGATAATTCAACCATGGCACTGCTGATCGCTGCCAGTTTATCAAAGCTGTGTTCCAGACACGGCGCAAGTTGAAGATAATGTCTAGACCTTAGCTAGACTTGCAACACACTGCTTATATAGAGCTGGAGGCAATTTTAGCATCAGCCTTAAAGGACAGGACTCTTTTTTGCCGCTCCTTTGATAAAAAGTAGACGCTTAGAATGACTAAACTTACTATTTTTATCTTTGAATCGACTAAAAAATAGTCTCTGTCAGTGCGTATTTGTGAATGTTCAATACGCCCTAAAATTAAGCACAATAAAGTTGCTATAATAAAAGTGCTACTACTCACATTGAGCGGCGCAATTGACGCTTAAGGATAAATATGTTTAACCCTGATGGCTCTAATACCGATAAAAGCACTAAGCAAAAAAAACTGCCAAAATCAGTGATAATGATGATCGAAAAAGGCAATCTTGTCATGGCGATAAAAAACCTAGCGCAAGATGAAAACATCAGTATGGATGCTGCCAAAGCGCGCATTGATGCCTATGAGATGACGCTCAAAAACAAGCAGCAGCAAAAACTTAATAGTATCGCTAGTAAGCAAGGCATTCCCAATAGCGCCATTAGCTTTGATCAAGAGCAACAGGTAGAAGGCTTTGATCCTTTAGTCAAAGACCGTGTCAAATCCACGCCACCTGAGCAAGGCTTTAAAAGCTTGCAGCGCGGAGTTGAGAGTCAGTTGGATGATATCGGTTACAGAAAACCTGTTATCCCCTATCTTGTTAAGCGTGTGCTTATCATCGTCATCATCATGGCAGGACTATTTTGGATACTATGGCGGGTGTTTGGCTAGAGCGCTTCATGAGATAGTGCATAAAAAAAGGAATGCCAATGCATTCCTTTTTTTGTCATGGTGTTTTTATACTGATATAGGCAATTAGTGATGCTCACCTGGCAAGATTTTGGCAAAGGCGCGCTGAGCGAAGTTGGGTTTGGAGTCGGTCGTGAGCGCTGCATCTGAGCTTGGGAAGATACGATAACCCATTGACTGAATACCAACGTTGATCGCAGGCGCTAGTGAATAAGTAGCTGAGGCAAACTTGCCCATATTGCTAGCGATACTATTAGGCTTATCTACGATTGCTTTGGCGATCATTAGTGCCGCCTCATTAGGCATCAGCGCTGGCATATAACGATACAGCTTAGTTGGCGCAATCATAGGCGTGCGCACCAGCGGCATAAAGATATTAGTAATTGTCACGTTATCGCCTTTGACCTCAGCGGCCAAGCAGCGACTAAAGGCGTCAAGAGCAGACTTTGAGGCGACATAAGCGGCAAAACGTGGACTATTTGCCAAAACCCCGATCGATGAGATATTAACGATTTGACCGGCTTGCTGCTCTATCATACCGGGCAAAAAGCCCAAAATTATTTTGACCGCGCCAAAGTAGTTAATGTCCATCGTACGCTCAAAGTCATGAAAACGATTGACAGATTCGTGAACCGAGCGGCGGATTGAGCGCCCAGCATTATTGACTAGCACATCGATACGATCAAAATCAGCTTTGATTTGTTCGCCCACCTTTTCGATATCATCCATGTCTGTCAAATCACAAGGATAGTAGCTGGCTTTGCCGCCAAGCTCCTCGATATTTTCTTTGACCTTCTTTAGTTTTTCTTCAGTACGTGCCAGCATTATAACGTGCGCGCCGCATTCGCTTAGCAAATAAGCGGTACGCTCTCCGATACCACTTGATGCCCCCGTAATAATAATGTTTTTGCCTTTAACAGATTTAGAAATCGTTTTTTTCGAGGGGTTAGCCATAAGATGTCCTTTTTTTGGGTGGTTATCGATACATTAACATTCCATATTAATGCCTACATTTACAATAGCAAAGATTACTTATCAAATCTGCTGTATATTTTGTCGCTTAACCATTGTTAGTTGATGGCTAAAATTTGTCAAGTTTATTGTTAGAACGCAGCGACAAAAGGAGCTATTGCTTTTATAAGAGGTATTTCAAAGCGTAAACAACTTTTGGTGATTCTTCATTTGTTGCATAAAAACAAGTATCGAATTAAAACAAGGTGTCACAATACTGCCGTGCTCATTTGATAAAATAAACATCTTTGTAAAGGTAGGAGAATGTTTTGATTGAGACCTTAGCGCACTATATCGATTTAATTGCCAAAATCGTTGAGGTGATTGGTGTTCTGATTATGTTTTTAGGGCTATTTTACGCACTGTACCGAGGCATTAAGGTGACAGGCGGCTTTAATCATGATACTTATGTCGAAATCAGGCAGACGGTTGGCAAGTCTATCTTGCTAGGACTTGAGGTTTTGATTGCCGCTGATATTATGGCGACGGTGGTTACAGAACCGACCTTGCGCGGAGTATTGGTTTTAGGCCTTATTGTGCTGATTCGTACGTTTTTGAGCTTATCATTGCAAGTGGAGCTAGAGGGCCGTTTCCCTTGGCAAAAAGAAAAAGCGCCGCAGAGGACGCAGCGTGTGCACGAAAAAATCTATGATGAGAATCTAGAACCATAAGTAACCTGAAGTCATAAGCCAATTAAAGTCATAAGCAACTTAAAATCATGACTCATAAGCTATGATAAAAACATACTGCACAAACAATAGAGCAGGCACAGTGCTACAGGTATAGCGCTATTCGTGTGCTTGCAAGAAGCGCTCGACCACTTTAAATTGCCCAGCGGTACTCTCCTCACCATACATCGCTTGACGAAAGGCGTTGGAGTTTGGAATACCTGTAGTGTACCAAGCGATATGTTTGCGGGCAATACGGCAACCAGAGTACTCGCCATAAAACGCATATAGCTCTTGTAAATGCGTGAGTACAATATCTTTAATCTCACTCACACTTGGCGCATCAAGACGCTCACCTGTACGCAGATAGTGCTCGATATCTCGAAATATCCACGGTTGCCCTTGCGCCGCGCGTCCAATCATAACGGCATCACAACCAGTCATCTCGTATACCTGCTGGGCTTTTTCGGCGCTATTAATATCGCCATTAGCAATGACAGGAATGCTAATGCTGTCTTTGACTTCGCGTATCAGCTCATATCTGGCGTTGCCGGTATACATATCCTCGCGCGTACGCCCATGAATGGCAATAGCAGCAATCCCTGCTTGCTCAGCGCGCTTGGCCACCCGTAATATATTCTCGCGACCATTTTCAAACCCCAAACGCGTTTTTAGGGTCACAGGAACGTTGACCGCGTTGACCGCTGTATCGAGCAACCTTGCGACCAACTCCTCGTCTTGCAATAGTGCTGAACCGGCAAGCTTACGGCAGACTTTTTTGGCAGGACAGCCCATATTGATATCAATAATCTGCGCGCCATTATCGACCTGATAACGTGCCGCCTCGGCAAGCTTGTCTGGTTCTGCCCCTGCAATTTGCGCGGATATTGGCGCAATCTCACCATCAAAGTTGGCACGGTACAGAGACTTTTTGCGTGCATACAGAGCAGTATCAGCAATGATCATTTCACTGACCGCGTGACCTGCGCCAAAGGATTTGCACAATCTGCGAAACGGATTGTCCGTCACTCCTGCCATAGGCGCAACCATCAAGCGGTTTTGTATCGTTAAGCCGCCGATATTAAGCGGCTGCAACAACGGATGAGTCGTCGCAGGGTGCAGGTGCAAATCAGGAGTATCCAAGGTATCTATAGACATAAAAAACGGCTTACATTTAGTCAAATATATTAATAAAAGCAAGCCGCTATTTTAAGGGTTGAAAGCTATATTGCAAGTGGTGTGTCTATTTATGCTTACTTATCAAACACACTACCTTGTTCAAGAGTAATATGCTCGTCATGTTCCTGCATTCGCCAAGGCAAACTATCAGGCGACTCATGCAAAAAGTGCAGATATTTTTCAAACTGATCGATAATATCATTAATCACAGACTCGCTTTGATACCCATACAAATCATAGGTCTGCCCGCCGCGTCGTAAGTAAACTTGCGCGCGATGATAGTGCTCTTGCGGTATATCGCTAGTAACGCTCTCTTTGCTGGTGACGCCTTCTTGATAGTAGGCAGGTGTATCTTGATGAGTCAGACGCACCTCATACCAGAACTCGACGTTATCGCCGCGTTGTAGCTCCAGCACTGCCCTATTATTGACCTCATCGTAATTTACCTCAGGTTTCCAGCCCGTCTGTCTAAACTTTTCGGCCACCTCAGTCATTGATGACATGACCGTACCCTTAATATAGTCTAAGACATCCTCGCGGCTAGGTTGTTCAGTGATGTAGTCAATGCGGTCACGCCAAGCGTCAAGTTTGAGCAGATGCGGCGGTAGATGGTTTTCATTCGCCAAACTCTCGTTACGATGACCCTCGATGCGTAACGCTTTCCACATACCATACATAGCAATTAAGATAATAATAGTAAACGGCAAAGCACTGACGATAGCTGCTGTTTGCAAAGCCTGCAAACCCCCTGCCAGCAAAAGCACAGAGGCCACAACCCCTAATATCAACACCCAAAACGTACGCTGCCACGCGGGCGTATCACTGCGACCGCCTGCTGCTAACGAGTCAATAACTAGAGAGCCCGAATCAGATGAGGTAATAAAAAAGGTGACAATAAGTACCACTGCTAGAGCGGAAACCACTTGCGTAAAGGGCAAGTTCTCAAGTAGCTTAAACAAAGCGATTGCTTGATTGTTCTGTACGTCGCTAATCAGCGTCTCATAACCTTGTACCATAATCATGTTGAGCGCGGTATCACCAAACACCGCAAACCAAAAGAAGGTAAAGATCGTCGGCACCAGCATGACCCCAGCGATAAACTCACGAATGGTGCGACCTCTAGATATTTTGGCGATAAAGATACCGACAAACGGCGACCATGAAATCGTCCATGCAAAAATAAATAGCGTCCAGCTGGTAATCCAATCACCTTGCTGATAAGCCTGCAAGCTAAAAGTGCGCTCAACGATATTACCCAAATAACTGCCCGTATTTTCCATAAAGGCATTGAGTATAAATACCGAGGGCCCGACAATAAATACAAACAACATCAAGGAAGTCGCCAATATCATATTTAAAATAGATAAGCGTTTGACGCCTTTGTCCATCCCTGCCAATACTGATATCAGTGCCAAACCGGTAATGATCGTGATAGCAATGACTTGCACAGTCGTATTCACAGGAATACTCGGAACCAAATAGTTTAGACCCGTATTAATCTGCGAGACTGAAATACCTAAACTGGTGGCAAGTCCAAACAAAGTACCCAAAATGGCAAACACATCGACCGCATGACCAATAGGGCCGTATATCTTGTCACCAATAATCGGATAAAGCGTTGAGCGCATAGATAAAGGCAAGCCTTGACGATAAGCAAAATAAGCTAAGGTTAGCGCCACTACTCCATTGATCGCCCAAATGTGAAAGCCCCAGTGAAAATAAGCAATCTGCATGGCTTCTTTGGCGGCAGCAATGGTTTGAGGCTCGGACAGTGGCGGCGTGGCAAAATGCAGTACGGGTTCAGCGACGCCATAAAATAGCAACGCAATACCGTACCCTGCTGAAAACAGCATCGCAAACCATTCTATAAAATTATACTGTGCCTCACCATGATCAGGACCTAATTTAATACCGCCATAAGGAGAAAACGCTAGTACCACGATAAACATCAAAAACAGCGCCGTTGCCAGCATATAAAACCAGCCAAAAGTCTCTGTGGTAAAACTCAGTACCTGCTCAAATGCCCCGCTAGCCAGCTGCGGATTGACCGAAGTGCCAATGACTAGCAATATCATGACAATCGCTGTCGGGATAAATACGGGCATCAAAATAGTAGAGCGCACGCGTTTATTCTGCATAGTTAAACCTCTAAATAGGGCCGGTAGTTAAAACCACCTTGTTATCGATAGTTTGTATAAAAGCATCAAATGTATGGCTGCTTAAAAATTGAGCAGTCATGCTATAAAGGTGACGTTTATACCATAGTCCTCAACTAAATTCCAAAATAACAGTAGATTCAATAGTTTGATTTTGGAGCTTTGACACATTTTTAATCAAAAAAAGAGCAACCCGTAAGTTACTCTTTATCTTATGCTTAGTAGGCTTTGATGTTAGTGCACTGCTAGCTTTCAATCGCTGCTGCAAGCTTTTGTGCCAGCTCAGCTAACTTGTCATTGTCCGCCTGCGCAGCTGCATGAACGCCCAATTCATGAATACTGCCTGGTATCAGATGAATGTGATAATGAAATACCGTTTGGCCCGCTTGCGCGCCGTTTAATTGCATTTGGATAATACCTTCGCGTGCAAACACTTCTCGCTGCGCGCTCATTACCTTTTTAGCACTCATCAGTACCGCTGCCGCGTATTCAGGTTCAAGATCAGCTAAATCAACCGCTTTTTGCTTAGGGATAACCAGCACATGACCCTCTGCTTGCGGCATAATGTCCATAAAGGCTAAAGTTTTATCATCCTCATAGACCTTGTGATGCGGAATATCACCGTTTAGCATTTTGGCAAAAATATTATTATCGTCGTAATTGTTTTGGCTCATTATTTTATCCTTATTTGGGTAAGCTTGCCTTTATATCAGCGTAACTATAGTGAACGATATAGGGGCAAACTACAAGGTGCACCTGTTTTAAAACCATTATTTATCGCGTCATCTATTGCCGCCTAAATGACCTATATAGCTACTATTGATTAGCGAGAAGTAGCGCAAAAATGCTATACTATGAGCCTATTTTGACGACGATAACTCTATGGATTCGACGCAATCATACGATAAAATATCAGTACAGCCAGACCACGATGCTGGGGACGCCGCAGTAGCCTATACTCATGAAACCTACGAGCAAATACCACTTGATACCCGTGTCAAACCGACTATAGATCCAAACGCTTACATACTTGCAGACGCCATCACTGATGATTTGATCAAATGGCACATTCACAACTGTAAAATCACCAAAAGACAAGCGACGCAAGATGAACCATTGCCGTTTTTGTATCACTATGATAGCTTAGATGACGCTGTTAAGCAGAGCCATCCTTTAACGCCTGACTTGCTTGCTCAATTTAATACGCCTATGAGCGCTCAGGATGCTGCCACACTTATCGGTATCGATGAAGCACTGATATCGACGCCTTGGCACATCAAAGTGGTTGGCTCTGTCGTCGTATTTAGCGAAGCGTTACAATTAGCCGTGCGCTTGCAATGGACCAATACAGGCAAAGCCACCGAGCAGCTGTACATGCAAAATAAGGAAGACGCTATCAAAGCGGCCTTTAAAGACTGGCAGTTTTTTGGCCGTGTCGATGTACTCTATAAAAACGGCAAACAAAAACTGGTCAGTATTGATGAGAACGGCACAACTGATGAGTCCGTACTTATCTTTGAGGCCAGTAGCGACTATCAGCAACTGCCAGCGACGCATGCTTTAGCCCTTATTGCCAAACTTGAAGCTGACAAAGACAAGCTGCCTTGGTTTGAGGCGGCTATTTTGGAGCGTATCGAATAATTTAAGACAGCTATTCGCTTATAAACCTATTACTAGCGATTATTAACCCTCAAAGCACTCACTCCTGTGTCAAATCAACACCCTTTTAAAACGTAAGGAATATCCCATGGATTATCGCTCAAAAACCTCTACTGGCGGTCGTAATATGGCAGGCGCACGAGCGTTATGGCGCGCAACTGGCATGACCGATGGTGATTTTGGCAAACCTATTATCGCAATCTCTAACTCTTTTACGCAGTTTGTACCGGGTCATGTGCACCTAAAAGATTTAGGACAATTGGTCGCCCGTGAGATTGAAAAAGCAGGCGGCGTGGCCAAAGAGTTCAATACTATTGCAGTTGATGATGGTATTGCTATGGGTCACAGCGGTATGCTCTACTCCTTGCCCAGTCGCGATTTGATCGCAGATTCTGTTGAATATATGGTCAATGCTCACTGTGCTGATGCGCTCGTTTGTATCTCTAACTGCGATAAAATTACCCCTGGTATGCTTATGGCAGCTATGCGTTTGAACATCCCAGTCGTCTTCGTCTCAGGTGGCCCTATGGAGGCAGGTAAAGTGATTGCCAGTACTGTCGCTCATAGCCATAACAATGACGGTCAAAGCGATGCACAAGCGACAGATAGTAAAGGTAATGCCATTCGCAAATTAGATCTAGTCGATGCGATGATGGACGCCGCTGACGATACGATCAGCGATGAGGATGTCCTAGCGATCGAGGTGTCTGCCTGTCCTACTTGCGGCTCATGTTCAGGCATGTTTACTGCCAACTCGATGAACTGCTTGACCGAAGCGCTAGGTTTATCTTTACCTGGTAATGGTTCACTACTTGCCACCCATGCCTTGCGCCGTGAGCTATTCTTAGAAGCAGGTCGTACTATTGTCGATCTAGCCAAGCGCCGCTACGAGCAGGATGATGACTCAGTATTACCGCGCTCTATCGCGAGCAAAGCGGCGTTTGAGAATGCTATGAGCCTCGATATCGCTATGGGCGGCTCAACCAATACGATTTTGCATCTATTAGCCGCGGCTAATGAGGCGGAAATTGACTTTAAGATGGCAGATATCGATCGTCTCAGTCGACGCGTACCTTGTCTATCCAAAGTTGCCCCTGCTACGCAAAAATACCACATGGAAGATGTGCATAGAGCGGGCGGCGTTATGGCATTACTCGCTGAACTTGATCGCGCAGGGCTGCTCAAAACAGACATCCCAACGATCCATAGCCCCTCTATGCGCGCGGCTATCGATAAGTGGGATATTATGAATCCTGATAATCTTGAGGCACGTGCGCGTTATATTGCAGCCCCAGGCGGCGTACGTACGACTGAGGCCTTTTCACAAGCCAAAGAGTGGCCTAATCTCGATGTCAACCGTGAGTCAGGCTGTATTCGTAGCGCCAAGCATGCTTATTCAACCGATGGCGGCCTTGCGGTACTGTACGGCAATATCGCTGAGCGCGGCTGCGTGGTCAAGACCGCAGGCGTTGATGAGAGCAACTTGGTGTTTACAGGGCGCGCGCGTATATTTGAGTCACAGGATGCGGCTGTTGAGGCAGTACTAGGGGATCAAATTGTCGCAGGCGATGTCGTCATTATCCGTTATGAAGGTCCAAAGGGCGGTCCTGGTATGCAAGAGATGCTCTATCCAACGACGTATCTTAAGTCCAAAGGATTGGGCAAGCAGTGTGCTCTACTCACCGATGGTCGCTTCTCTGGCGGCACCTCAGGCTTGTCAATCGGTCATGCCAGCCCAGAGGCAGCAGAGGGCGGCGCGATAGGTCTTGTCATCGAGGGCGATACTATACATATTGACATTCCTAATAGAACTATCAATATGGATGTCAGCGATGAAGATTTAGCCGCGCGCCGCGCTGAGATGGAAGCGCGCGAGCGCAATGCATGGAAGCCAGTGGATCGCGAGCGTCACGTCTCCCCTGCTCTTCGAGCATACGCAGCGATGACCACTAGCGCCGATACAGGTGCGGTACGTGATGTGAGTCAAGTTGAGCGCTAAGACTCTATAAAGTTAACCGTCAAGAAGTACTGATATAGCCAGCATTCGTGCTGGCTTTTTTGTGGGTAGGACACTCTACCAAAACACAACGTATTTGCGTCTTTGATAACGTTTTTTTGCGAAAACACTGACGGTTTATCGTCATGATAAATGAGGTTTTATTGACAAGCTTTTTACATCTTAAAACTAAAAATTAAAACTACAATATCGGTGCGTACAAACCTTATGATTGAGAATTACAATCTGCTGTTATTAATCGGTGGTATAGCCTTTTTGTTTGGCTCTTTATTTCCGCTCATATCCAAACGTGTTCCAATCTCTTTACCTATGCTACAGGTGAGCTTTGGTGCCATTATTGGCTACTTTTGGCTTACCTTATCATTTTTGGATCCGTTAGAGAACGGCATCATTATCGAAAAGCTCACTGAGGTCGTTGTACTCGTCTCTTTGGTTGGCGCAGGCATCAAGATCGATACCGAATTGGCTTGGCAGATGTGGCGACCAACCGTACGTTTGTTATTGATCACTATGCCCATTTGTATCTTTGCGATGGCGATTCTTGGCTATTATACCTTTGGTTTAAGCCTTGGCGCTGCTATTTTGCTGGGTGCGGTATTGGCTCCGACTGATCCTGTGCTGGCCTCTAGCATTCAAGTTGGGCCGCCTAATACAGGCGGTGAAGATACGCCGCGCTTTACTTTGACCTCAGAGGCGGGGCTCAATGATGGTTTGGCCTTTCCTTTTGTCTATTTGGCTATAAAGATAGCTGAGGCCTATAGTGAAGGTAAGCGCTTTAGCCTTGAGATGCTGGGTTCATGGTTTTTGCAAGATGTGTTATGGCAGATCGGCGTCGGTGTGCTTGTCGGTGTCATCGTCGGTAAACTGATGGCAAAAGCGGTATTCTCCAGGCACTCTCGTGAGACCGTTATCTCGCAAGGCTACGTTGTTATCGCGTTGACATTATTGTCCTATGGGATCGCAGAGTACGTACATAGCTATGGTTTTATCGCAGTATTTGTCGCCGCATTTTCGTTTCGACGTGCCGAATATGAGCACAGCTACCATGAAGAACTACACGATTTTGCCGAGCAGTCTGAGGGTTTGCTCATGTCACTTGTGCTGGTGACTTTTGGTATGCTTATCGGTCAAGGATTGCAGTCTAATTTTGAGCTCACTTGGCAAGTCTATATCGTAAGCTTTGTCTTTTTGCTCATCATACGACCGCTTGGCGGCATTATCGCTTTGTCTGGACTCGATATGCATCGCACCGAAAAATATGCTATATCGGCATTGGGCATCCGCGGTATCGGTACGCTATATTACCTCTCCTATGCGCTCAATCAAGGCTATTTTGCCGATGAGGACGCCATCAAACTATGGGTGGTCTGTAGTATCGTGATACTCATCTCTATCTTTATCCATGGTTTAAGCGCACCTAAATTATTAAAGATGACGCCTGATATCGACTAGGTGGAGTGATAGGTTTGCGCGTCATCTGCGAAGCGCTAGTCTTTATTTATCAAAGACAAAACCGCTTCTGTCAGCGCAAACTGACGAATATCATTAAGCATCGTGGTATCAAAATTATGGACAAAAGCAAACGATAATTGCTGCGCTGGATCACACCAAGCGATAGAACCGTTATAACCCATATGACCAAACCCACTATCTGTCTCATTGCAGACGCTAAATAGACGGTGATACCCCAAACGCCAATTCATTGCTGCCGGCATAACCGCGTCCATACTATTTGACTGTGATGCCGCTAGCTGCGTAAATGTCTGCCTATCAATGATGGTTTTGCCTTGCCAAACGCCGCCGTTTGCTAACATGGCATAAATAGTTGCTAGTGCCTTCGCTGATGCCACACCATTGGCGGCGGGTATGACGGCCTTTAGTACCTCATCGGTATGATAATTTATCGGCTGCCGATTGGACGGTACGAGCGCAGCTCTGTAGTTATTGGCATTGATAGCGCTATGATCAAAGTACAAGCGGTTGATTTGAGCGGTGTTTAGTTCTGTTTGCGCGCTTGACGATTCAGCTTGCTTATCCAAGGCGCGCTGTTGCCAACAGTGATAGCTTGGCAGGCTTTGATACATCTCAAGGGTTTTAGGTGAGTCTACTCTCAATACCGGTTTGTGACGCTTAGCACCTGTTTGTGAAGAGGACTGCGAAGACGGCTGCAGGCTATCTTGCTCTGATGGCTCAAAGTCTTTAACGAGCTTAGCCACTGTATTGACCTTGGCCTCAGGCACGCCAAAATAACAGCGATCTGCTATCCCTAGCGGCTCTGTTAAATAGTGACGCAGGGCTTGTGCTAGAGTCATGTCAGTGACCGCTTCTATCAATCCACCAAGCACCCAGCCAAAGATTAGGGCACTATAGGCGCTCTCATACTCATCGCCAGTTTTGCTGTTGGCATCAGGTTTAGTTATTGGCATAGCCGCAACTTTTGCCAGCATCGCTTGCCAGTCTATCAATGTCTCGCTATCGGTCTCAATAGAGGAGATCGCAAATAGATTGGCCTGATGAGATAGAACCTGCCTTAAAGTGATATCTGCTTTACCGTTAGCGGCAAAATCTGACCAATAGCTGGCAATCGCGGCATCATAGTCGAGTAAACCCTGTGACACCAAAACATGAATAAGGGTTGAGAGTACCCCTTTACCTGTCGAAAAATTCAAGGATAAGGTATCAGCCTGCCAAGGTATATCCTTTTGCGCCATACCGACACTCGCCTGCGTAATACATTCGCCTGCTTGATAGACAACTAGTGCCCCGCCCGCTGGCGCGTCATCCAATTGCAAATCATTAAATATCTGCGCGATACGCAGCTCAAAGTCGGTATCAGTATGCTTGGTCATAATACTTCCGTTTATAGTGACTTAAATAATTGATTTTTATTACTTATAAAAAAAGGCCACCCAAAGGTCGCCTATTTTGTGTTGGGTGTTTGGACTGTACACTGATTATCGCGGAACGAGCAAGCGATTACGCACTTCTTCTTCTAAACCAGTCAGTCCATGACTTTGTCCACGCGCCATAGCAGTATCCATCTTGCGACCGCGTAGCCATCCTGCTCGCAGGGCTATCGCCGCACCAACACGATTGCCAGAGCCGCAATGCATCGCAATTTTTTTGCCATGGTGCTGTCGCAAAATATTATCAAACGCTAAGATGTTAAGCTGCTTGAGATCATTGGCCCCACTAATAGGTAGCTGCTCATAGCTCATGCCTGCTTGCTGGACTGCATTAGCTTCATCAAAGACGAGCTCGTCATCAGGTTGCAGATTGATAACCAGTTCAACACCCGCTTTTACCAGTGCAGCTATCTTGTCATCATCTAACGCGCCGCAAACAATAGTCTGCGCGTCCGGGCGAAAATAGGGCTGCAAAGCTTGATTGAGGGCAATACCGTTATCAGTATCAATGTATTGAACATTGGCGTCATTACTTTTAGCGTCATTATTCTTAGCGTCGTTGCTAGATGTCACATCCAAGTTTTGAGTAGATTCAGTCATAATCGTTCTATTCATAGTCAATAAAAAATACGCTTGTCATAAAGCGATAGTGATAGCTTTTGCTAAGCGCCTATCAGCTAGTAATAAGCGCCTAGCTAAGAATAAGCCATTAGCATAACGAATAACTAGGCGTCCGCGTCTACAAGCTCAATATGACCTGTCAGGTGCGGCTTGTCGTTTTTGGCACTATAGAGACCAAATATGCACTTGTCTGCTGCGTCGTTAAGCTTAGCCACAGGTTCTGAGATTAGCTCTACTTCTGATGGCAAAAATATTGGTAATTTAAAGGACACCTCAACCTTACAAGCATCAGGCAAGTCAGCGATAAGCGCCAAGCTCTTAGCCTTTGACCACATACCGTGGGCGATCGCTTTTGGAAAGCCAAACGCGCGCGCAGACAAGGGATGCAAATGAATGAGATTAAAATCTCCTGACACAAAGGCGTAACGGCGACCGATATCCTCTGGCACCTCAAAAACACTGTGCACGCCCTCTTCATCGATCATCGGCTTGACAGTGACAGGACGCGGCGCACTCTTTTTGCTTTTGCTGCTAGATGTTTTGCCGCGAGATAGATACGTCGACGTGCCCTCCCAAGCGACATCATCCCCTGATTTGACAGTCGTCACAAAGTCAAACTGCTGACCTTGATTGTGTTCACGTAGATTGGCGAACGCCACAGACATAGTCACCGTTTCGCGCTCACCAATAGGACGGTGCTGAGTGACACTATTGTCTACATGGACAAGTCCTAGCATCGCAAAAGGAAAGGACTCTTTGACCATCATATTCATCTGTAGCGCTTGTGATAGCACTGCAAAATAGGTAATCGGAATCTTGCCATTGTCCGCAAAACCGCAAATCTTGCGATAATCGTCTAGATTGCTTTGATCGATATGCAAGTTCTCGACATGATAAGTGGCGTTTGGCAATGAGTCTTTGCTGGTCTTTTCACCAGTAGGCAGCAAGCTTTTGATGATATTGGCGTAAGTAGTATGCGCTTTTGGCAACGCATCATAATATTTGTCTGACATAAGTCAATCCTAATAAGGCAAGGTTTAAATATAATAAGTTTACATACAAAAAGTAAAGCAAGAGCAAATTTGGTAGATTAGGCTGTGTTTTTATCATAAAAAAGCCACCCTAGGGCAGCTTAATTTATATTTAATAGTAATAATTTGTGATTTTGTAAGAATATAATAAAGCTTATCAACAACTTATATTATTATTTCTCAAAATAACTTTTTATACAACCCGTAAAGTATACAACAAGCAAACGCTTACGCACCGAGCAGGCTTTGACCACAAACCCGTACAGTATTGCCATTAAGACCACCAGAGGCAGGAGAAGCGAACCAAGCGATAGTTTCGGCTACATCAACTGGCAAGCCGCCTTGGCTCATAGAGTTCATGCGGCGACCTGCTTCACGAATAGCAAATGGAATCGCTTCTGTCATTTGCGTCTCAATAAATCCTGGCGCAACAGCATTGATCGTCATGCCTTTATCATTGTTATCCAACTGCTTAGCTGTTGAATTGACAAGGCCGATAACGCCCGCTTTTGAGGTCGCGTAGTTAGTTTGACCCATGTTGCCTGCGATACCTGAGATTGACGAGACACAAACGATACGCGCATCCTCATTGAGTACCTCGTTATCAAGCAAGTAGCGATTGATTCGAGCAATACTACCTAAGTTGATATTGATAACCATATCCCACTTTTGCTCATCCATCTTGGCAAGTGTCTTATCACGAGTGACGCCAGCATTGTGGATGACAGCATCAAGTCCGCCACGTTTTTGCGCCGCTGTCGCAATCTCTTTGCCTGCGTCTTCGCTTGTGATATCGACCGTCAAGACTGAACCACTGATTTCGCTGGCGACTTTTTGCAAGTCCGCTTGCTGCTGCGGAACATCAAGGCAGATAACATGGGCGCCTTCACGGGCTAGAACGCGAGCGATTGCCTCACCGATACCACGGCTTGCCCCTGTCACTAGCATGGTTTTGCCGCCCAAAGGCTGCGTCCAATCGATATCAACCGCATTGCCTTCGCTTACACGTACGACTTGTCCTGAGACATAAGCTGAGCGCGCTGAGGTAAAAAAGCGCACTGTTGAATCTAGGTTGTCCTCAGCGCCTTCATTGACATAGATTAGCTGCGCTGTGATACCGCGCTTAAACTCTTTGCCCACTGACTTGATAAACCCTTCAAGCGCGCGCTGTGCTAGTGCCGTTTCGATATCGTCGATAGACTCAGGCGGACGACCAACGATAATCACGCGACCTGACTTCTCAACCCGGCGAGCAACAGTATGAAAGAACTCATAAACCGCTTTAAGACCTTCAGCGTCGCTGATATTACTGGCATCAAATAACAAGATTTTGAATTTATCTTCTCCGCCAGTGTTACCTTTTGCCTCAACGCCTGCATCAGCTAAAGCGTCTTTGATATCGTCGCTGCTATTGACGAATACTTCAGCATGCAGCTCAGATAAGATACGCGCAATTGACGCACTGACGCGGCTGTCATCACCTGCCGCACGGCCTACGAGTACGCTACCTCGTACTAGGCGCTGACCACTCTCAAAACGATCAAGAGTGACAGGCTGCGGTAAGCCTAAATTTTTTGCAACTTTTTTGCCTAATGAGGATTGAACAAAATCACCGTAACGGTCCGACATAGTATGCTCCTATTAATAAATGTAAAATAATGAATGAAATAATTTTAGATGGCCTATTATAGACTGATAACCTGCCTAGTTATATAGACACTACAGTTACTTTCTACTGCTTTAAAAGCGGTAAGCTTATGTTAAAATGAACACAACAAATTATAGCTAACTGATTTAGATATAACAATATGTTATCAAAGTTACCTATCGATAGCGGTTATAGCTGCTGTTTACGTCCATATTTTAAATAATATGGACAAGGTACGAGTATATAAAGATGACCTATGAGATATAAACTCTCCAGTTTGCTAAAGACCTACACGCCATACTCAAAAAATCATTATCATAAGCAACAAAATCATTGCACTTGACTTTTAAGTGCTCTTTTATTTTTAATTCACTAGTATAAGGACACCATTATGAGCGACAAAAAAGACAGCCCTATCGTTGAAAGCACTGTCGTAAAAGGCAATGCTGCAACTGACAAAAAAGCGACTGATACAAAAGACACAGCTAAAGCAAGTGATTCAAAATTTAATTCTATCGCTGATCTGAAGCAAGCGACAGATATCGTCGATAGCGATGGCAAACCTGTAGACACTCAGGCCCAAAGCGCTGACGCTGACAAAAAAGCGAAAATTAAAGCGGATATTGCAAGCGAAAAAGCGGCAACTGAAGAAATCGAATCAAACGCAGCTCCAGCTAAGCCAGCTGCAAAAGATGAAGCTAAGACTAAGTCTGATAGCAAAGCAGACGCAAAGCCTGCGACTAAGTCAAAAGCGGAAGCTAAACCAAAAGCTGAAGCTAAGCCTGCAGCAACTGACAAAAAAGACAGTAAAGATGATAAAGCTGCTGACACTAAAGCCAGCAAAAAGTCTAGCGCTAAGCCTAAGAAAAAATCTAGCGCTAAACTCAGCACAAACCAGCAACGCGTTGCCGTTATCGGTGGCAATCGTATCCCATTTGCGCGCTCAAATGGCACCTACGCCGATGCTAGCAATACAGATATGCTAACTGCAGCCTTAAATGGTTTGATTGAGCGCTTTGACTTGCAAGACGAAGTGCTCGGTGAAGTGGTTGCAGGCGCAGTCATGAAACTTAGCCGCGATATCAACTTGACGCGCGAATCTGTCCTTAACACAGCGCTTGATCCGCACACACCATCATATGATATCTCGCAAGCTTGTGGTACTGGCTTACAAGCGACCTTTGCTTCAGCGAATAAAATCGCTTTGGGTCTTATTGACTCTGCGATTATCGGCGGTGTGGATACCACATCAGACGCACCTATCGCTATCGGTGATGGCTTACGTAAAGTCATGATCAAATTAGGCGCAGCCAAAAACAACAAGCAGCGTTTAAAGGCCTTGATGGGTCTAAATCCAAAAGACTTGATCGATGCGCCGCAAAATGGTGAGCCGCGTACGGGTTTATCTATGGGCGAGCACCAAGCGATCACTACCCTTGAGTGGAACATCAGCCGCGAAGCCCAAGACGAGCTGGCCTTTAACAGCCATCAAAACCTTGCCCGCGCTTATGACGACGGTTTCTTTGATGATTTGATCACCCCGTATAAAGGTCTGACTCGCGATAATAACTTGCGTCCTGACACCACTAAAGAAAAATTGGCCAAGCTCAAGCCTGTATTTGGCAAAAGAAACGCCAACCCGACAATGACTGCTGCCAACTCAACTCCGCTGACTGATGGCGCCTCATGTGTACTGCTAGCTAACGATGAGTGGGCAAAAGAGCACGGTCTTAAGACTTTAGCTTATATTGTTCATCAAGAAACTGCTGCCGTTGATTTTATTGGTAAGTCAGGCACGACAGAGGGCTTACTGATGGCGCCAGCGTATGCCGTACCGCGTATGCTTGAGCGTGCAAATCTTAGCTTACAAGACTTTGACTTTTATGAGATTCATGAAGCCTTTGCCTCGCAAGTACTCTCAACGCTAGCGGCTTGGGAAGATGAGAGCTTCTGTAAAGAGCGCTTAGGACTAGACGCACCACTAGGGTCAATCGATCGTAGTAAGCTCAATGTCAACGGCTCATCACTCGCCGCCGGTCACCCGTTTGCTGCAACTGGTGGTCGTATCTTAGCCACTGCTGCCAAACTGCTTGATCAAAAAGGCTCAGGCCGCGCGCTAATCTCAATCTGCGCTGCTGGTGGTCAAGGTGTGACTTGTATCTTAGAGAAGTAAGTTACCCTTTAAGTTAATAAAGCACTGTTAGATTTTAAATTACCCTTCAATACTTTGGAGGGTATTTTTTTGTCTAAAATATTTATTACAAAATAGGGTGACTACAACGTCAAAGCAACAAGTAGCAAATCGTAGCCTGTTTAAAATTTTGTTGATAGATATGCTAGAGTAAATCAAGACGATGATCTTTTAGCATAAGATAATAAAGCGCTATAAAGGAGTAAATAATAATGGCGAAAATACCCTCAGCAATCGACCCAAAATCGCTAACGGCGCAAGAGCAAGATGAGCTAAGTCACGCTGAGCAAGACAACTTTATCGAGCGTATGGATAAAGAGGTGTTCAATGATGAGCTGCGGCGCAAAATGCACGAAGACTTAATCGACACCTATGATGAGGAGGTTGAGAACGAAATCGATGACTATATGCGTGATTTTCGTTTTGATGGCTTTGAGATGAGCGATCAAGACAGGCTCGATCGTCGCCTGTATTTTCAAGAATTAGTACGCCTGCAGCGCGAACTGATTAAACTACAAGATTGGACGGTTGATCGCGGTGAGCGCATCGTGGTGATATTTGAAGGGCGCGATTCGGCGGGTAAAGGCGGCGCGATTAAACGTATTACTCAGCGTCTTAATCCGAGGGTCTGCCGAGTCGCTGCTCTGCCAGCGCCAACTGAACGTGAGCAAACGCAGTGGTACTTTCAGCGCTATGTAGCACACCTGCCCGCTGCTGGGGAAATTGTATTATTTGATCGCAGCTGGTATAACCGCGTCGGCGTTGAGCGAGTCATGGGGTTTTGTACGGACGCGCAGTATGAGGAGTTTTTTCAATCGGTACCTGAGTTTGAGCGTATGCTAGTACGCTCAGGGATACGTCTGGTCAAATACTGGTTTTCGATTACTGACGATGAGCAGCACTCGCGCTTTATGAGCCGTATCCATGATCCGCTTAAGCAATGGAAGCTCTCACCAATGGATTTGGAATCGCGCCGGCGCTGGGAAGATTATACCAAAGCGAAAGAGACGATGTTTGAACGTACCCATATACCAGAGGCACCGTGGTGGGTGGTTGAAGGCAACAGTAAAAAGCGTGCACGCCTTAATTGCATCGCTCATCTATTAGAGCAAATTCCTTATAAAGAAGTGCCGCGCGCGGAGGTTGAACTGCCTGAGCGCAAACGCGATGATGAGTATTACCGCGAGCCTATCCCTGATGATATGTATGTGCCGCCACGTTATTAGACGCCTATCTTTTACATCGTATAAGTCGATTGCAAACTATCGATTTTGCCTGCTAGTAAACGTTCAACTTCATTCTTAATTCTTTGTCCAGCAGCATCAGTGCCAATTTGTACCGCAAAACCTGCGGGACGGTTGGCCTGCGCTTTGGTATTAATCCAAACGACTTTACCATTCATCGGCAAACGCTCGCTTGAATTAGGCAAAGTTACGGCAATGAACACCTCATCACCCAACTGCTGAACCCGATTGGAGGGTACAAACAAAGCGCCATTACTGACAAAGGATAAGTAACTGGCATATAGCGTTGCAATGTCTTCGATATGACAGGTTAAAATACCGCCGCGTCCAGGCATAGCCATTGTCAGCTCCTCAAAGGTAGGGTTATAAACTAGGGCGTGTTGAACATTCAACCATGGCACTGCTGATCGCTAAAATGGTTCCAGACACGGCGCAAGTTAAAGATAATGTCTAGACCTTAGCTAGACTTGCAACACACTGCTTATATAGAGCTGGGGGAACAATTTTAGCATCAGCCTAAAAGGACAGGACTCTTTTTTGCCGCTTCTTTGACAAAAATAGACGCTTAGAATGACTAAACTTACTATTTTTATCTTGCTTCTAATTTAAGAGCAGCGACTAAAAAATAGTCTCTGTCAGTGCGTATTTGTGAATTATCAAACACGCCCTAAATAGATTTAAGAGTAAAGTAGATGCTGTTGCGGTTAGCGTTACAACTGCGCAAGCTCTTGCATCAGCTTATCATAAGCAAATTTTTCTTGCACGTTTTGCTGTAGGGTGACTTTGCTCTCTTGTAGGCTAAGTGCAAACTGGTTTAGCGCATTATCAATCGGCTGATATTTTGTAAGCGTGACTGACAGATCGATATCTTGCTGCATACTCTCAAGCCCAAGACTGATACGACGCATATCTAGTAGCATCAGCTCTGATAGTCTGATGAATTCGGTAATACTGAGCTGAGACTGCCAATAATCACTCGCCGCTGTACTGCTGCGCTTGCCTGCTCGCAGTGCTTGCCAGGTGGTCATCCATAGCGCACGTTTATGATACCAAGGCGCTTGTGCAAGCGTGATCGCTGCTAGTGGCGCACCGTTTGCTAGCTGTAGCAGTTGTTCAATAGCATCATCTGTTACCGCTTCGCGATTGATAGTACCGCCAAGCTCTTTTTTGACATAGTCAAAAGCAAGTTTATGATCGATAGTCTGTAGTGGTAATTGCTGTACGCGGCTTTTTATCGTTGGCAAGAGCTTTGCTGGCATGTCGCTGATCAAAATAAGATGTACCTGAGATTGCGGCTCCTCTAATGTTTTGAGTAGCGCGTTTGCCGCTGCAATGGTCATCTGCTCGGCATGATCTAAGATACAAATACGCATACCCTGCCCGCCTTGATAAATAAAAGGTTGCAGCGCACGAATATCATCAACTTTTATTTTTAGCGCCGCAGCACTCACCGCTTTGGCAGACTTTGTGCTTTTAGGTTTACTCTCTTGCTGATTATGCTCGGCGCTCACCGGCAGGCTTATTAAGGGTAACACCTGTAGGCTTGGATGGGTGCCAGATCTAAGCCATTGACAGCTCTCACACTGACCACAGGCCCCTAACGGATGATTGTGTTTCTCGTAGCAAAGCAGCCAAGCGACCAGACGCCAGACAAAGGCGCGCTTGCCCATACCTGACATGCTGGCCGCTAACAGTGCATGCGGTAGCTGACCTGATGACACCGATACTCGCTGGGTCAGCTGCGTCCACAACTCATGTTGCCAAGAGAGTAGTGGCGCAAAGTAAATGGCTTCTGTCGCTTTTGTTATGTCCGTCATATTTACTATGTTATCCCAGTGCCCATTTGTCCTAAAGCTTAAAGTACTGTCTGAACCATACATCCACTTTTATATTACTTAGGCTATTTTAGCAGTTATAGCCTAGTGCTTTGAAATTCGTCTAAACTCATCGCATTTAATCGATCGAGATCCTCTTGAGTATCTACCCCTGCTGGTAGTTGAATCCTCGCGGCGGCAATAGCGATATGACCACCATTCTCCATAATGCGTAGCTGCTCTAAACTCTCAAGTCGCTCAAGTGGCGTTTGCGGCCAGCTTACAAACTGCTGTAGTAATTTGACGCGGTACGCATACAGACCTAGGTGGCGACTGGCCGCTTTGGGTATTGATACATTTGGACAGCTACTCTCACCTGTCAAACTACTCTGTGCTAACGCCATATCACGATCATATGGAATGGGCGCGCGGCTAAAATAAAGCGCACGCTGCTGATCGCCGTGAGCATGATTAACCACCTTGACTACAGAGGAGCGCATAAAGGTATCATAGTCCTCGATAGGCTCATACAAAGTCGCCATAACGCTATCGCTATCTGCTACCAGCAAATCTTTGACTTGCTCTAGGAGTAGCGGCGGCACTAGCGGCTCATCGCCTTGCATATTGATGACGATATCACGATCCGCCCAGCCTTTTATTTGAGCAACCTCAGCTAAACGATCTGTACCTGATACGTGCTCAGGGCTGGTCATAACTACCTCAAACCCAGCATCCGTGCATACTGCCGCAATACGATCATCATCGGTTGCAATACACATATCATCAGCAAAATGAGCAGCCTTTGCTTTTTGCGCGACCCACAGTATCATAGGCATCCCGTGTATCATAAGTAGCGGCTTACCTGGCAAGCGCGTACTCTTAAACCGTGCTGGAATGACAATATGCGTTTTGGCGGCTGGCAAGTTAGTCGTCATAAGTGACTCCTATGATATGGCTTAATGGTTGGACAGGGTGTTTGGGACAGTTATATTTAAAGCCTGTAGCTGGCGATGCAGCATTTGATAACAACTATCAGATAAGACAGCGCTTACAGGCAATACCCATAATCTATCGACAAGCGCTTGCTGCTGGATGCTTAAGATTTGCTCTTGCATCAGTAACGATCTTATCTTTACCGCATCTTTACTAGTGACAATGATAGGATGATCTTGATACTCAAGTAGCTCAACAAGACTAAAATCATAGTGATCAGGATAAGGGTGTTCAACAACCTCAAACCCAAGTGTCTTTAACGTCTCAAAAAAGCGTTTGGGATAACCGATACCGCTGACGCCGTGGACGGGCTGGCCAGCTTGAGGAGTAGCGCTCAATCTTCTACTATTGGGCGGCCATAAACGCTGTAACTTAGCAGGCTGCAAACTCATTGTCAGTGATAAGGGCTTGTCTAGAGATGTTACCTCACTAGGCTTTTGATGGTGGATCACGCACGCACCCTGCAAGCGCGACATCGGCTCACGCAAAAACCCTGTTGGGAGCAATTGCTGATTACCAAAGCCGCGACTGTCATCAACCACTATCCACTCAATATCACGCTGCAATGCATAATGTTGCAAACCGTCATCAGCGATTATTAGCTGTGTATCGGGGTGCGCCGCTAGTAATGCCTCAATCGCTTGCTGGCGATTGGGGCATACCGTCATAGCAACCTGCGTGACGCCAACGATTAAACAAGGCTCGTCACCGACTAGGCTTGGGTTGCTATCTGATTTAACTAGTGCTGGCATTTGGCTACTATCACCGCCATAACCTCGGCTGATGACCCCAACTTTTATATCCTGATTCTGTAAATACTTAACCAAAGCAATAATCAAAGGCGTTTTACCACTACCGCCTACGGTGATATTACCGATGACCATAACAGGAATAGGCGCACGAAAACTCTTAAATATACTTAGTTTGTATGCTTGTCGGCGCAGTAGCATGAGCAGGCCATACAACCAGCTTAGCGGCAATAGTAACCAAAGCCAAGCCGCTTGTTGCTGCCAAGCCTCTGTCATTGTTTTCTCAAGGCTCATTTGAGACTATGCTCGGTGTCGTTATCGTAAGTATTGCCATGGTATTTACTATCACTTATTTATAGTCGCTACTCTTAGTATTAACCTTATTCAAAAATATTATTCACAGTCACGCTATTCAAAGTCACGCTCATACATCTGTGCGTAGTATCCTTGCTTATCCATAAGCTCACTATGAGTACCTAACTCGACGATCTGACCTTGATCCATCACCGCGATACGATCGGCAGATTCAATGGTCGTAAGCCTGTGCGCAATCACTAATGTCGTACGGTTTTTCATGACATTATCGAGCGCCTGTTGAATATAGTACTCGGACTCATTGTCGAGCGCACTGGTGGCTTCATCTAATATCAGTATCGGCGCGTTTTTTAGTAGCGCGCGTGCAATAGATAAGCGCTGACGCTGACCGCCAGAGAGCTGCAATCCTTCAGCGCCAATCTCGCTTTGATAACCCCTTGGCATCGCGGTGATAAAGTCATGAGCAAAGGCATCTCTCGCGGCTTGTTCGACCTCAGCTTGCGTCTTATCAGCCAGACTACCATAAGCAATGTTATTAAATATTGTGGTATTAAAAAGCACGACTTGCTGATTGACAATAGCAATTTGCGCGCGCAGACTCTCAAGCGTAATGTCTTCGATTGCCATGCCATCCATAGTGATTTGACCTGAGGATGTGGTCAAAGTGCGCGTGAGTAAGTTGACCAGTGAGGACTTGCCAGCGCCGCTACGCCCAACCAAAGCGACCGTCTCACCTGATTTGATATCTAAACTAAAATCACTCAGCGCTACCGTTGAATCAGGATAGACCAAACCTACCTGATCTAAATGGATATTCCCTGACAATTTTGGGCTAAGTGTACCTGTATCCGCCTCTTCTGGCTCATCAAGTAGCGCAAATATCGACTCACCTGCAGCGATACCTTTTTGCAGTTTTTGATTGACGTCTGTCAAAGAGCGCACAGGCTTGCTTAGCAAACCTGCAGCGGCGATATATGAGATAAACTGACCCGCCGAAAAACCACTGATAACTTCAGGACGTAGCGCCAGCCACACCACTACTGCCATCGCCATCGCCATCAAAAGCTGCACTGCAGGCGTATTGATGCTGTTAGTGACAACGATTTTCATACCTTGGCGTAGGTTTTTTAGTGAGGTGGCATCAAAACGCTTTGACTCGTAGCTTTGACCGCCATAGTTTTTGACCACATGGTAGCCGCTGATGACCTCGTTTGTGATATGACTGACCTCGCCCATGGTCTGCTGAATGCTCTTTGATAACTTTAGATAACGCTTCGAGGCGATTCGAATCAGCAATAAAATAGGTGGCAATACCAAAAATAGGATTAAAGTCAGACGCCAATTACTATAAAGCAAAA
The DNA here is from genome assembly GCA_947495055.1 of uncultured Psychrobacter sp. GTDB lineage: Bacteria > Pseudomonadota > Gammaproteobacteria > Pseudomonadales > Moraxellaceae > Psychrobacter. The sequence continues at coordinate 271,905 of CANLXO010000002.1, forward strand.
AGCCCATCAAGGCGATAACAGTCAAGCCATCACGCAATAGAGTCTTAAGCGAGTCGGTACTGGCAGCGGTCACTTGTTCGACATCAAAGATGAGTTTGGAGGAGATCGTACCCGCTGGATTGGCTAAATAAAACGCGCTTGGCAGACGCAGCAATTTATTAAATACCTCTACGCGTAGCTTATAAACCAAGTTTCGCGATACCAAAGCAGTAAAATAATTACCCAAAAAACTGCCTATACCGCGCACTAAGAACAATAAAACAATCAGTAATGGAAACAAGTTTTGTTTGGAGCGATCGCTCTGATTGATAGCATCTGTAATATACTGCAAAAGTTTAGCGACCCAGATCTCTGTCCCTGCATTGATAGCAAAGCCTAAAACAGTGAGCATAAGTGCCCACCAATAAGGTTTTAGGTACCTAAGTAAGCGTAGTAGCGTCTTATGTTTGGGTACACTATCAGGCTTGTTTGTCAACACTAAGCGCTGTTTGCTCAGTGTTTTTTTGCGACTAGGTTTAAAAGCTTGGCTCATAAAAGCCTCAGTTTTGATATAAAAATGCATTGCCCTTGTATGACAAGGCTGACGTGATTATAAAGATATAAAGGTATAAAACGCTCATCATTGATAATAGCTAAAGTATACTCAGTCAATAAATCATTGCGGTATAGGCTGACCTTGCGGCACAACCGTACTGATATTTAAGTTTAAAAACCCAAGCTTACCTGCGATATCCATAACTCTGACTACAGATTGGTGGGTTGCATTGCCGTCAGCCGCTATCACAAACAACAGGTCACGGTTACTGCCAGCCTCTTGTTGCAGCATGCTTGTCAATTCAGCTTCACTGCTATTAGCTAGACTAATACCGTTGACTAAGTAACTGCCATCCTCTTGTACAGCCACCTCAATGCTCTGTTTTTGCTCTGCTTGCGCTACCCCTTGCGCTTCTGGTAGAACCAAATTTAGACGACTATAATGATTAAATGAGGTCGCAAGCAGTAAAAATACAATTAAGAACAGCAAGCAATCTATCATAGGCGTCAAGTTAATCTCAAGCGGCTCGACAGTAGGTTTTCTAAAGCGCATAGTGGTCTCTACATGGACTAAATTGCGTTGATCGTACTATTATCAGCGTGCAGCACTTTATTAATAGCCTGACTCATATTGACAGCCCTTTTAGTGAAGACTTTGTTTGATGAAGAATCTAACAACTGATAATCGTATAATTCCTGCACCATAAGGCCCGCTTGAGTTTCAAACTGCGCATTGATATCAATGATACGGCGCTGAAAATAACGATACGCCACTAGTGCTGGTATCGCGACGATCATGCCAGCCGCTGTAGTGATTAATGCTTGTGACACCCCAGCTGCGAGCAATGTCGGATCTTGCATGGCGTTATCTGTAATCGCTAAGAACGAGGAGATAATACCTAAAACTGTACCTAACAAGCCAAGCAGCGGCGCAATAGCGCCTATAGTACCGAGCATATTGATGTTTTTTTCTAATTGATGTATTTGCACGCTTGCACGGTTTTGCATATGCATGGTCATAGATTCAAGCCCATACTGACGATAGAGCAAACCCGTTGCTAGGATATCACCTAGGGGCGTTTTTTCTTTGACATTTATCAGTTGCGCGCGCTTGATGTCGCCATTATCGCGCAAACGGGTAATGAGCTGTTCGCGTAACCAACTGGGAGCAATTTTGCCGACCTGTAAATTATAACTGCGCTCGATGATAATAATCAGTGCCACTATCGAACACGCCACTATAGGCGTCATTAGCCAACCGCCCGCCGTTACCAGCTCCCACATAACAAATCTCGTATCAGATAATTAGATAGTAATAACTATAATAGGCATCAAAAATCGAGTATTAAACCGGTGATTTTAGCCTGATTTAAGGTATAAAAAGCGCACGTTAGCGCTGCGCCTCTATATATTTAATGATAGCGGCAAGCTCATCTTGGTTGTGAAAGATAATCTCAACGCTACCTTGCCCGTCTTTTTTGTGTTTGAGTTTAACCTCAGCACCTAGTGCGTCGGTTAAGCGCTGGGTCAATCGCTCGGCATCATGAGCGGGTGCTGACTCGCTGCGATCAGCTTTAGGCGTAGGTTTGAGAATAGATTTGACCAGTTTTTCAGCTTCACGTACGGTCATATTACCGTCGATTATTTTTTGGGCGATGATAGGCTGCTGCTCTGATGACAGCGCAAGCAAGGTGCGCGCATGACCCATATCAAGAGCGCTATTAGCCAGATGATCTTTGACCGCATCATGTAATTGATTGAGCCGCAGTAAGTTTGAGACTGTTGTTCTTGCCTTACCCACGACCTCGGCGATCATGGCATGACTCATACCAAACTCACTATGAAAGCGTTGCAAAGCGGCAGCTTGCTCAATGACAGATAGGTCTTCGCGCTGAATATTTTCAATCAAGGCTAAGGCAATAGCGAGCTCATCAGACAGCGCGCGCTCTATTGCTGGAATGACTGTTTTACCTGCCATTTTAGCCGCACGCCAGCGGCGTTCACCTGCGATGATTTCGTGCGTAACGATATCGTTGCTTTTGTTTTCTGTGGCAAGTAGCGGACGGATAACAATAGGTTGCATGATACCGTGCTGCTCAATTGAGGACGCCAGCTCGGTCAATGCCGTCTCACTCATATCACGGCGTGGCTGATACTTACCCGCTTGCAATAAGCTGACCTCTATTTGCACCAAGCTAATTTGGTCTTCAGCACCACCTTTATCTTTATAAGTCTTGTTGTTAGGACGCGGCGCTCGGCTACCTATATTGGCAGCAGCTTCTGGTTTTTTACTATCTAGCTCTACACTATTTACTAGCTCCAAACTATCTACTAGCTCTATGTTCTCTGACTTTATATTGGTGTCGGTATCCGCTTTAGACTTTTTATTGCTTTTAAGCTTAGACTGGGCCGGCGCTTGAGTACTTGAGGTAGCCTCTGGCAAAACGTCATCACGTACAACCGTATCATCTTGTAAGGCGCTGGCGGTGATTTGCTTTTCTTTTTTGATTGACCCAAGCAGGGCATCAAGGCCTCTATTGGCAGCCAATCCACGTTTCTTCGCCATGATTCCCAATTCCTCTAACACTAAAATAAAAGCTCGATTATAACCGATAATAAATGAAAGCGGCGTTTAATGACAGAAAAACGATGGCAATATTATTTACCAAGCATTCACTTAACCCAGCTTTTGGATGAATCAATCTCACAAAACATCGTTTTAATGCTGTCAAAAACCATTGATGTTTGCGAGTAGATAAAAGTCGTGCTTTTATTTGCTTTGTTTGATGACTTCTGCTGCCAGCTTTTGATAAGCGCGCGAGCCCTTAGACCATCTCTCGTAGGCAATAACTGGCATACCGTGAGCAGGCGCTTCTGCTAAGCGTACGTTTCTTGGAATATGAGTCTTGTACATGACATCGCCAAAATGCGCCTCAAGCTCAGCTGAGACATCGCGCGCCAAAGTGTTTCGCGCATCGAACAGCGTTCTGACAACGCCGCGGATATATAGCTTTGGATTAAGCTCAGTCAAGCGCTCAATGGTTTGTGATAAGTCAGCCAAACCCTCTAACGCATAGTACTCGCACTGCATAGGGATGATGACACCATCTGTTGCGACTAAGGCGTTAATGGTCAACAGGTTCAGACTTGGCGCGCAGTCCATGACGACGTAATCATAAGGTTTGCTTTGAGTATTGGCTTGATGATCACTCAAAGCGCTCATTGCCGTTTTTAGCAGCTCATGACTATTGGTCTGTCCCATCAACGTGGTATCCATACCTGCAAGCTCGCGATTGGCACCGATGACATCGAACCCAGCAGGACTCGTCACCAAAGCGTCCTGTAGCAAAACGCCATCGAGCAAAACATCCGTGATGCTCAGCGACAAGTCATTTTTGTCAAGTCCGGTGCCAGAGGTTGCATTGCCTTGTGGGTCTAAATCAATCAAAAGAACCCGTTTGCGTTTAGCAGCAAGGCTTGCCGCCAAATTCACCGCTGTGGTGGTTTTGCCAACGCCGCCTTTTTGATTGGCAATTGCTATGATTTCCATAAACTCACTCAGTATTATTAATATAGGTCTATATCTTAAAAACGTGTCATCTCAACTAAATGCCGACTGTCATGCAATCTTGGGACATTTAGTTTTATAGTATTAACGTGCCATTCATTTTCTAATTCTTGTAGCTCTTCTTGAGTTGGCGCTTTGCCTTTCATCGCGCACAAGCGGCCTGTCGCCTTCAATTGTGGCTGCGCTGCACTGACAAAGTCATGTAAGCTGGCAAAAGCACGTGAGGTCACCACATCGTACTCGCCGTCATGCGCCTCAATACGAGAAGCGATAGGCTGCACATTGCCAAGTCCAAGCTCGCTGCTGATTTGCTTTATAAAGCGTATCTTTTTTTGATTGCTATCTAAAGCTATGCACCGGCGCTCAGGCTGACAGATGGCGATAATCACTGCTGGCATACCCGCCCCAGTACCAATATCAAGCAGCGAGCCTGCTGGCAGATGCGGTATAATCGCTAAGCAATCGACAATGTGCTTAGTTAGCGCCTCTACAGGATCGGTAATAGCTGTCAGATTATAGGCTTTGTTCCATAATAATAGCTTATCTAAATATAGTAGCAAGGTGCGCTGATCTAAGGCGGATATGTCTAATGCTAACGCTTGTACTGATTCTGATAAAATGCCAGCAAGCTTAGGCAGTTGCGCGCCTATCTTGACGAAACCTGTACTATCAAGTCCAGAAAAACCTGTAGGGTTATGCGCATTTATAGCGGGCTTGGCAGTAGCGTTTGAGGATGCTGGCATAAGACGATGGGTCCGATTTTGTCGTGTGAAACTCTCATTTTATCACGAGGGTTGCACATTGAATAGTTTGACATTGCGCTGATGTCCGTCATCTTATACTATCTTTGGGATTATTGATGCGTTATTCGTTTTTTAGTCCTATCATAAATGACATATACTGACCTCTCATACTCTATTTTATAAAATAATTTATATTGTTTTGCCGATATAGCTTATATTAAAAAGTCGTTACGCTAATAAGTAGTCGCTTAAAGAATCTGCTATGCTAGAACGTATTTGACGTTAGAGCCTAATGCTTTGTAACGCTTGCCTATTACCTACTATTATCTATTGGCTATGCCTGACAGATAAGCCTAAGACGAAACCTAAAACTTTATGACTCAAACCTTAATAGACGACACATTAGCGCCTAGCGCTGAGCAATCAGGCGACGCGACTATCAAGCCTCACCCTATTTTTATCGACGTTAAAAAGCGCTGCCAGCTCAGCTCTGATCAGCTCAAACGCTATAGCAATCATAGAGTGCTCCCCAAAGATACTCGCGCAGCGCCTCCTTTAGATATTGGCTTTGGGCAGCAGCGTGCATTAAAAGCCTTGCGTACGGCGCTAGATATTCAAGCGAGCGGCTATCATGTGTTTGCCGCAGGTGAGAATGGCTTAGGCAAACGTACGATTATCACCCGTTTGCTCGCGCGTAGTGCTGCTCGTGCGCCAACCCCTGATGACTGGGTCTATGTGTATAATTTTTCAGACCCACGCACTCCTATTGCTCTCACCTTACCCGCAGGTCAGGCACCTGTATTGCAAGAGCAAATCAGTACCCTTTGGCAACAGGCTAAAAAGCGTTTGAGTCAGCGCTTTTACAGTGATCAGTATCAAAGCCAGATTGAGGCGATCAAAAATGACGCGCACGCGCAAGAGAGCCAAGCCTATGATGCGCTCAATGCTGAGGGTAAACAGTATGATTTAGCATTGACTTTTCGCCCCTCTGACAACAAAGCGATGTTTGTACATCCAAGTCAGTTGGCAACACAATCCTTAAATGATACAAATGTTATAGACCCTCAACAAGATACCAGTATTGAGCTAGATACTAAAGAGTATGCGTCTACAAGCTCTGATAAACCAAAAACCCTTGATACATCAGCTGAGGATTACAACAATACACGGCGCAATTTTGCCCAAAAAAATCACATGCATAAGCGCTTAAGCCAATTAACGATTGCTCTTGAGCGCTTAGAAGATGATGCCAATGACGCCATAGAAGCCATGCACCGTGATATTGCAACGCGCACGCTACAGCCCCTGTTTGCGCCTATTCAAAAGCAGTTTGAAGCCCTGCCAGCGGTAGGCTCATACCTGACGGCAATGCTCGCCGATATGGTCAACCATGTAGAGCGAATCGTAAACGCCGATGATGAGGAGTTTGTCACCGCCCTCCTTGCGACAACGCCGAGTCGTTACGCGGTCAACGTTATGGTGACGCACGTGCCTAATAGCGGCGCGCCTGTGGTATTTGAGGATCTGCCGACGCATCTTAATCTATTAGGTCATGTCGAGCAAATCACTCAGTTAGGAACCGTTACCACTGATGTCAGTATGATTCGCGCAGGCGCCCTACACCGCGCCAACGGCGGCTACTTGCTGCTTGAAGCCAGCCACGTCCTTGAGCATCCTTATGCGTGGCAAGGACTCAAACGCGCGTTGCAATCACGTAAAATCAAGCTCTCAAGCCTAGAGCAAATGCTGACCTTGACCGGTAGCTTGTCCTTAGCGCCCATGCCTGTAGATTTGAGTGTCAAGGTGATCTTGCTGGGTGAGGCTGATCTATATTACGAGCTATTAGAGTTAGAACCTGAATTTGATGCGGTATTTAAAGTACGCGCCGACTTTCATGATGACGTAAAACGCACTCATGAGCATGAACTGGCTTTGGTTGCCAAGATGGCAGATATTATAGATTACGCAGGACTTTATCCGTTCGACAGTAGCGCGCAAGCGGCTTTACTTGAGCACTTGAGCCTGCAAGCTGAAGAGCAAGACCGTTTGAGTCTGCACAGTGATCGGCTAATCAAACTGCTTCATGAGTCTAATCGTCATGCGCGCCTTAATAACGAAACCTTAGTCGATGCCACGCACGTCACCGAAGCGATAGCCGATATGGACGAGCGCTCAGGCTACCTGCGCGATCTATACTGGGATGAGCTTAAAAACGGTCAGCAGCTTATCAAGACTCAAGGAGTAGCCGTTGGTCAAGTCAATGCCCTCACCGTCGTCAGCTACGCCGATAGTGAGTTTGGTATGCCTGCGCGCTTGACCGCAGTTATCCAGCCCAATATAGGTACTGGTGAGATTTTAGATATCGAGCGTGATGTTGATTTGGGCGGTAGTTTGCATGCTAAAGGCATGCTGATTATGACCAGCTATTTACGCGCGCTCTTTAGCCAGCACCATGCGCTAAACTTTAGTGCCTCCCTCGCCTTTGAGCAAAGCTACGCGCATATCGATGGCGATAGTGCGACCGTTAGCGAAGCTTGCGCGCTCCTATCTGCCCTAGCCGACGTGCCGATCGATCAAGCGCTTGCCATCACAGGTTCGATGAATCAGCTGGGCGAGGTGCAAGCGGTTGGTGGTATCAATGCCAAAATCGCAGGGTTTTTCGATGCCTGCCGCGAGCAAGCTCTAACCGGACAGCAAGGCGTCGTCATCCCTATGGCAAACGGTCAGCAGCTCATGCTACGTGATGATATCATTGAAGCGGTTGAAAATAAGCAGTTCTCAATTTACGGTGTTCATACGATCAACGAAGCCTTGACACTAATGACTGGCCTGCCTATCGACACCCTTAATAAAAAGAAGCGCTACCACAAAGACACTTTATTTGGCAAAGTCCTACGCCGCTTAATGCTCTGGGATGACAATCAAAACGATGACGTCGCCGATGATAGCGTATCAAAAAAAGAAGCTAAAAAGAGTAAAAAGAAGAAAAAACAAAAACGTCAAAAAAAAGAGCAGCAAGCCATACAAGAAGACGCTCAAAACGAAAAGCGGGTTAAAGATTTAAGTGATAAGGAACAAGAGTAAGCACCGCTGTACCACCTAGTCAATAAAGATAAACCAGCAAAGCTACGCAAGCAAAGCTATGCAATCATGTCTAGACGCTCTCACTCTTTTCTGCGATGATAAATAAACGAGCACTACTGTTTTTTATAAGCGCATGACACTTGCAAACTGCCAGCGACTTAATAACTTAGTAACTTTGGCCTCATAACAATTAAAACAAATTGATAAAGGTATTTACCAATGACTGTGTCTCAGACAGAGAGCCCACAAGCCGATACTCAAGCTATTGTTAAAGACGACAATACGGATAATCGTCATGGCGCGGCAACTACTGCGCGGCAATGGCAAGTGCTGTCACAGTTGCAACGCAATCGCTGGGTAGGGACTACGCACGTATATGAGCAGCTGGTTTTGGCAGGTTTTGATATCAGTTTGCGTACGGTACAAAGAGATTTAAATGCCTTGGCAAAACGCTTTCCTATAGAAAAAAATAATGCCAATCCGCAAGGCTGGCGCTGGCGTGATGATGCTCCGCTGCAAAGCTTACCGCATATGAACCTATCGCAAGCGGTCGCCTTTAATATGGTTGAGGCCAATCTTACCCAACTACTGCCGCCCGCTATTTTAGATGAGCTATTCCCCTGGTTTGATTTGGCGCGGCGCCAGCTCAAAAACAGTAAAGTCACTCACTCTTGGATAGATCGCGTGCGTATTGAACCTGCGACCCAGCCTCTAATTGCGCCGCATGTTGACCTAGAAAGTAAAGATAATATTTATCATGCGCTGTTTTATCAGATGCAGATAAGAGCTTGCTATACGCGTAGCAACAAGTCTGAGGCGAGCGAATATATTCTCAACCCTATCGCTATTATCCAGCGCGGTGTCATTATCTATATGCTCGCAACCCGCACGGATGACCCTGAGATGATCATACGCACCTTTGCCCTGCACCGCTTTGAGAGCGTTGAGATTTTGGACACGCCATCTGTCACGCCTGAGGGTTTTGAGCTTGACAGCTACCTTGATGCAGGCGGTATGGGCTTTACCCATCATTTGCTCAGCCAGCTACCAGATCACGGCAAAAACACTCAAGTTGAGCTGAGATTTACCAAAAGAGCGGGTAAAAGCTTGACTGAAAGCAAACTGAGCGTGGATCAGACGGTCACCGATAATGACGACGATACGTTGACGATTAAGGCCACGGTCAATCTAACCTCGCAATTGGTCTGGTGGCTACGCGGATTTGGTAAAGGACTCATTAGTGCCAAACCTGATTTGCTATATCAAGCGGTACTTAACAAAGAATCAGTAGATAGCCTGCGATAAGCGCTCTACTTGCTGCTAATAAACAACACTATTTAATAAAAAAGGTTAACCATGTCTACCCCTTATGCCCAAGTTACTCCGCCCCTATCAGACAGTCTGAGCGCTTTAGGATTAAACGCTGAAACTTTGTTTTTTGCTTTAAATTATGAGTTCACCAAAGTTGAGACTAAAGGATTACTCAAGCGTTTTAAAAAAAACCAAGACGCTATAGATCTTGATATTGCTTGCGTGCTGTATGACAAAAACTGCACTATCGACGATATCGTCTGGTTTAAGCAATTACGGGACAAAGCGGAGTCCGTCAGGCATCAAGGAGACAGCCTAAACAGTAAAGATCGCGGCGATCAATCCTTGTACCGCGCGCCGCTTGATCAAGAACAAATTCGCCTAGCGCTCGCCGATATACCAGAGCATATCGAACATATTGCCATGCTTGTCAGCTCCTATCACGGTCATCCGTTAGGTAAGCTCAACGCTGGTGAAGTGCATTTAAGTGATGATGAAGGCAACCGCGCCTTTGAAGTTAATTTAAGACAATCTCCTCGCGATTGTAGCGCCGTATGGATTGCAAGTTTACGCCGAGGTATAGAGGACTGGCATTTAACTTTGCAAAATCTACCGCTAGATGAGCACGATATCCCAAAAGCGGCGCAACTAATAGCACATGAGCTTGCCCGCGTACTACCCATGCCGCTAGCACCTGTGTCGTCAGAATCAGGCGGCTAATGCCTGTCAACAATCGCTCTTAGTAAGTACAAAAATGAGCATAAAAAAGGTGAGACATTTTAGTGTCTCACCTTTTTTATGTATGACAGATTCGATTACTCAAGCGGCTCACCGCAGTGCGGACAAAAATTCTTTTTGCGCATCTCTTTTTCTCGGCGCTCAAGCTCTTGCTCACGCAGCACCTGCAAGACAATATCTTGCGCCTGCTCACGATCGAGTCCAAGCTCGCGGCGAATCTTATCAATCATGACCTGATTTTGTACCAAATCAAAATCACTATCTACCAGCTGCTCACGAAAATCCTGTTCCAACTCATCTCGGCGCTGCGCCAGCTCGTTGGCAAGGCCCGTCGCCAAAATACCTGCAGGCAAAGCGGCCAAGCCTACACCCAATATAGTGATAATCGCGCCTAGTATCTTGCCTGCGTTGGTGATGGGCGTAACATCGCCGTAGCCGACCGTGGTCAAAGTAACCACCGCCCACCACATCGCCTTAGGTATCGACTCAAACTCTTCTGGCTGCGCGTGGTTTTCGACCAAATAAATACCACTTGATGCAGTGACAATCATAATAATTAAAATAAAGATGACCGCTTGAAACGAGCCCTTTTCTTTACTAATGACCACCAGCAAAATGCGCATTGAGACAAAATAGCGGGTTAGTTTTAGGATTCTAAATAGACGCAAGATACGTAAGAAACGCAGATCTATGGTGACAAAAAAGTTTAAAAAGGCGGGCGCAATGGCGACCAAGTCGATAAGCGCAGACGGGCTTTTGAGCCACTCCCAGCGCTGTCGCCACGTGGTATTATCAGGCTTTGCTTCAGCCACGCTCCATAGTCTTAGCAAATACTCAATAGAAAATATAACGATGGAGAAGTTTTCAAATAACGTAAAGTACTCTTGATAAGGATAGTACAAATGATCTACAGACTCAGCTATGACCGCGGCGACGTTGGTCATAATCAAAACAATCAGGAAGTAATCGACGTAACGACTTAGCCAAGTATCGTGTTCATCATTTTGTAAAATATTATAGACAAAATGACGCAAGCGCCGTACAGGTTGGAGTAGCATGCCGTTCCTATGCGGTATAACACCGATCTAGTTTATAATTGAGTCACTTTGAGAGTATTTGCTACTAGTATTTGTTTTACGTCGCCTCTGTTAGCATAAGTAAAATCAATATTCGTAGAATAAATGAGTTTAGATTTGATAGTAAGCGCTATCAATAAAATATCATATAAATTAATATTTTGTTGAAATCGTTATAAAACGTTTTGCTTGAATATTTTAAAGCAAATAACATCGAGCTTACCTTTTATTTATACAGATGCAGCGTAGTAAACGTAGACCAATACAAGCAAGACAAAAACAGTGACTATCAGACCAAATTGCAAGACACGATGATCAATACTCAAATTGCGACTGACATCATTAGCCGGTATTAAAGATAAAACACAATCAGGACACGCGCTATTAGACTGATTAACCAAAGTCATATTTCGAGCATTCTCGCAGCGAAGCGGTGAGTTACTACAGTATCCAATCATAAGGTATTATCGACCCCTTTTTATAAAAGACAGCGTTTACTATCACTACTTCATCATCAATCATTGTGCACTTATTTTAATCAAAGTCACCATCTTAAACGATCAAAATATGTGACGTCTAAGATACCTTTAATATCTTTGGCGTCAATTTAGCTTTAAATCCTTACCATCTGTAAGGTTTTTATATTATACTGTAGGTAGGACGATAAGAGCTGATCCTAAAGCTACTATTGGCCTTTGACCCCTGATGCCATCCCTCATCAGCGGTCTATCACTCACTTTTAGTATTAAGGAATACATGATGAAACTACAATCCCTAGTTTTAGCGACTGCGACTGCAATGATGATGACAACGGCTTTTGCTGTTCCTGCGGGTACTTGGACGCTAGGCGCAGGCGCGCATGGCGTTGTACCCAAAAGCGATAACGGCACCTTATTAAATGGTGCGCTGTCGGTTGATGTCGATGATGATATTCGCCCGACTCTTACAGGTGAGTATTTTATCGCTAACAATGTGGGCATCGAGCTACTAGCCGCTATTCCTTTTCATCATGATATTACCCTAACTGACGCGGGCGGTAATCAAATCGATGCAAAAACTCAGCATCTTCCACCTACTTTGTCTGTGCAGTATCATTTTGATAATAGTATGATGCCAATGAACATCAAGCCCTTTGTGGGCGTGGGTATCAACTACACTACCTTTTTTAAAGAAAGAATCGGTACTGATGATGATTTAGAGCTTGATGACAGTGTTGGCGTTGCAGGTCATGTCGGCGTAGATATTCCCTTTACACCAACAGAATCATTCCGTATTGACGCACGCTATATGGATATAGAAACAGACGTCAAGTTAAATGGTAATGATATCGGCTCTGTGGATATAGATCCTTGGGTATACGGCGTTGCCTTTGTCAAACAGTTTTAATCGACTTATGCTAAACACTAAAAAAAGCCAGCTCAATAGCTGGCTTTTTTATCTTTAAACTGGCTGTTTTATTACTTTATAAGCTAAGTACTAAAGTAGAATACGACGCGGATCAGCGAGTAAGGTTGTAATATAGCGAGTAAACACAGCAGCATCAGCACCATTAATAACGCGGTGATCATAAGACAAAGATAATGGCAGCATCAAACGCGGCTCAAAGGTTTGTGTGCTCTCATTCCAGCGCGGTTGCATACTCGCTTCAGACACGCCTAAAATACCTACTTGTGGCCAGTTTACCAAAGGTGTAAAGGCGGTGCCGCCCAAGTTACCTTGACTCGATATGGTAAAGCTTGCGCCTTGCAAATCTTTGGTACCAAGCTTTTTATCACGGGCTTTTGCTGCCAGCTCACCGATCTCAACGGCGATCTGCTTGAGACCTTTGTCCTGAGCATCTTTAATAACAGGGACAATCAGACCGTCGTCAGTAGCAACGGCAATACCCATATTGACACTTTTGCGTAGGATGACTTGCGTATTATCATCACTCAAATGACTGTTAAAGCGCGGATGCTGAGTCAGCGCATAAGCGGTCGCTTTGACAATAAAGGCTAGTATGGTAAAGCCAATACCTTCCGCTTTCATGCCGCCTTTGAGCTCGCCGCGTAGCTTTTCAGTTTCGGTAATGTCTGACAAATCAAACTGCGTCACTTGCGGCAAATAGGTATTGTAGTTGAGCTGCGGGATTGAGACTTTTTGCAAACGGCTTAAATCTACTGTTTCGCTTTCTCCCCAAATCTCTGTATTACTCATATCAGGCAAACTTGGCAACCCTGAACCAGCTTGCACGCTACTAGTAGGCGCCGCCTTTTGCGTGGTAATACGCTCTTTAACATGTGCGAACAGATCTTCTTTAAGGATACGATCATTGATCGCTGAACCATTAACTTGAGTAATATCGATACCCAATTGACGCGCCAGCTTGCGTACGGCGGGGCCTGCATACACTTCAGTCAACTTTTGATTGACCTCGCGCTCTGTCAGCTTGTTATCCGCTCCTTTAGCCACTTGCTTAGGCTCACCTGTAGTTTGGTTTTGCGCAGAGGTATTTACGTCCGAGCTATCTTTAGATTCTGATTTGGCAGGCTCTTTGTTCTCAGACGCTTTACTCCTGGACTCTTTGTCTTGAGAGGATTCAGTATCCGCTTTGTTGCTATCACTACTTTGTGAGCTACTCCCTTTGATAATAATAAAGTCTTGACCGTTAGCGACTATGTCACCTGCTTCAACCAATATTTTCTCAATCGTACCTGCCTCTGGCGCAGGCACTTCAACAGAGGCTTTATCCGACTCAATCAATAGTATGGATTGATCCGCGCTCACCGTATCGCCAACACTAACCATAATCTCAGCAACTTGTGCTTCATCTACGCCCAAATCTGGTAGCGCATGGGTGGTGCTAGCGCCCGACTTGGTAGTAGATTTATCTTCGCCTGCCGTGTCAGCATTTTTAATATCAGCCTTTTGCTCCTGGTTATCGTCAGATTCAGAGGGTTCTTTATTGTCTTGTTTAGCCTTGTCTTGTTTAGCCTTGTCTTCATCTGAACTTTGATTGTCGCTTTTAGCATCACTACTGTCATTGTTGCCCTCGTCGCTTTCAAGCTCAATGAGTACCATACCTTCGCTGACTTGATCACCGACAGCCACATTGATATTCGTCACTTTACCAGCAGCTGAGCTTGGTACTTCAACAGAGGCCTTGTCAGACTCAATCAAAATAATGTTGTCGTCTTTGGCGATGACGTCACCGACTGCTACCATGATCTCGCTGACTTCAGCACTATCAACACCTAAATCTGGGGCTTTAATTTCCATCTTGTCCATCCTTGTCTTTTAATTACCTAGTCGTGTGATTATTAGTCATGAGGTTTATTCTGCGACGTCATCATCGTTAAGCAAAGTGGCATCGGCTTGATCTTCAGCACGGCCTTCACTTGTGATTTCATCGTCGTCTTCACCGACAAACTCAGGTACAGGATTTGGGTTGATATTGTCAGAAGCTGGCGCTGGCGCATCTGGGAAATGATCGTACTGCGGCTGCGTCTGCCAAGCAGGTGGCTGATCGGCATCGATATCAAAGCTTGAAATGGCGTCTTTGACCAAACGCATTTCCACCTCGCTCTCATCTGCTAAGCGCTTCAACGTCGCTACTACAATGTGTGCCGCGTCGACATGAAAGAAGCTACGCAGTTGCTCGCGGGTATCGGAGCGACCATAGCCGTCAGTGCCAAGCGTGGTAAAGGGGCGGTTATCAGGGAGCCAAGCGCGGATCTGCTCTGAGTAGTTACGCATATAGTCAGTCGCGGCTACCACGATGCCTTCATGCGGTGCGAGCAGTTCTGTGACCCAAGGCACGACTTCATCGTCCATGGGATGCAGACGGTTATAGTCATCACAGGCCATGCCATCGCGGGTCAGCTCATTAAAGCTGGTCACGCTCCAGACGTTTGATGTTATATTAAACTCATCTTTTAAGATGCGCGCCGCTTTTTGTACTTCGCGCAAGATCACGCCTGAACCGAGCAGCTGCACTTGGCTTGAGCCGTTATCTTCTAATAGATACATGCCGCGCTTAATACCTTCTTCCGCGCCCTCTGGCATAGCTGGCTGATCGTAGTTTTCGTTCATGAGCGTCAGATAATAGTAGACGCGCTCACCCTCGCCATACATACGGCGCAGGCCATCGTGCATCACGACTGCAAGCTCATAACCGAAGCAGGGATCGTAGGTGACGCAGTTGGGTACGGTGTTGAACAAAATTTGCGAATGACCATCTTGATGCTGTAAACCCTCACCATTCAATGTCGTACGTCCTGCTGTTGCACCCAACAAGAAGCCCTGCGCTTGACAGTCACCTGCCGCCCAAGCAAGATCGCCTACGCGCTGAAAGCCAAACATAGAATAGTAAATATATAGTGGTATCATCGGCAAAGCATTGACTGAATAGCTGGTCGCTAGTGCTATCCACGTACTCATTGCGCCCGCTTCATTGATACCTTCTTCTAGCATATGCCCGTCGATGGCTTCTTTATAACCCATCAACGCCTCACTATCCTCTGGCGTGTATTTTTGTCCTGCCGCAGAGTAAATCCCTAATTGACGGAACATGCCCTCAAGGCCAAAGGTACGCGCCTCATCTGGCACAATAGGCACAACGCGATCTTGAATGTCTTTGTTTTTGAGCATCGCTGATAGCAGGCGCACGAACACCATAGTGGTCGACTGCTCTTTGCCTTTACTACCTTGTAGGACGCGATCAAATATCGAGAGCTCTGGAATATTAAGTGGAATATGACCACTACGGCGATTAGGCAGATGACCGCCCAAGGCCTCACGGCGACCCTTGAGATACTTCATCTCTATAGAGTCCTCGGCAGGGCGATAAAACGGCAGCGTCTCTAGCTGCTCATCAGTAAAGGGCAGATCAAAGCGATCACGGAAGTACATCAGCGCTTCTTGATCCAGCTTTTTGATCTGATGCGATTTGTTTACCGCTTGTGCTTGATTTGATAGACCATAGCCTTTGACGGTTTTGACTAAGATAACGGTTGGCTGACCTTTGGTTTTCATCGCCTCACTAAAGGCGGCATATACCTTCATTGGATCATGACCACCGCGATTTAGACGGGAGATATCTTTATCAGAGAGCTCATTTGCCATCTCTTCTAGTTCTGGATACTTACCAAAGAACTCTTTGCGGACAAATTCAGGCGAGCGTGCTTCGTAAAGTTGATACTCGCCATCGACGGCTTCTTCCATACGGTGTTTAAGAACGCCCGTCTCATCTTTGTCAAGCAGCGTATCCCACTGACCACCCCAAATGACCTTGATAACGCGCCAGCCTGCCCCGCGAAACACTGACTCTAGCTCTTGAATGATTTTGCCATTACCACGTACCGGCCCATCAAGACGCTGCAAATTACAGTTGATGACCCAAATTAGGTTATCGAGCTTTTCACGTCCTGCCAAGGATATCGCGCCCAAGCTCTCAGGCTCATCGGTCTCGCCATCTCCTAAGAACGCCCAAATCTTACGACCTTCAGCTTCTAGTAGACCGCGGTTTTCCATATAACGGTGCACGTGCGCGTGATAGATCGACATAATGGGGCCAAGACCCATAGAGACGGTTGGGAACTGCCAATAATCTGGCATCAAATACGGATGCGGATAGCTTGATAGACCTTTACCACCGACTTCACGGCGAAAGTTATCAAGCTGTTCTTCATCGAGGCGACCCTCTAAATAAGAGCGGGCATAAATACCCGGTGCTGAGTGACCTTGGTAATAGATCATATCCCCGCCGAAATGGTCGCTTGCGGCGCGAAAGAAATGGTTAAAACCGGTCTCATACAATGTGGCACTAGAGGCAAAAGTCGCTAAGTGACCGCCCAAATCATCATCGTTCTTGTTAGCGCGCATCACCATAGCGAGCGCATTGTAGCGAATCAAAGCGCGAATTTTGCGCTCGATAGTGTGATCGCCTGGGTACATCGGCTCATCTTCGACAGCGATAGTATTAATATAGGCGGTGTCTAAGCGGTTAAATGGCAAGTCCTCTTGCACTGCCATATTGTAGAGCGCTTTGAGTAAAAACTGCGCGCGGTCTTTGTCCGCATGCTTAATCACTGATTCAAAAGCATCTAGCCATTCCTGTGTTTCGGTGCTATCGGCATCCTTGTAATAATTCATCTTGGTCAATCCTTTTTAGGTCTTGTCTGTCTTCTGACAGATTATCGTTAGAATAAAATGGTCGTATCAGTTACTGTTAAGTAACTTGTGAAAACTATTCAATAGTTAGGAGACTATATCTATCTATTATAGGCACATAATGCTAGATTGTTTATGGCTATAAAGAAATGACAAATCGACAAGTATTTAGCAAAAAAATAATGAGTAGTAATTAGGTGAATAATTATAGGCTTGCCGTAAACTTAATACGACGCCACTGGACACATATACGCTATCGATAACACCTCTTACTTTTTAAATAAAAATTTAATTGCGTACCATTAATCAATGATTAACTACTAATGCAGACCTCTTAGGCACAGATGCACATAATTCTGGCGTGCCTTACTCTTTCTAATGAAAAAATTTTAAGTGTTTTGTGAAATACCTATTTAAATATCACTAAGGTGTTGCCATTGGAACCGTGAAAACTACCGACTGTAGTCTATTGGATACTAATATGTAGTCAATCTGTAATAATATTGTAGAAGAATATTTTTTGGTAACGTTTTTTTTCATACTTTTTCACACATTCTAATTATTGGAAATGGTGCCATGCATAAAGCTCAACACTTTTTAGATTTAGTCAGTTCACGTACCTCTGGTAGCTATCTATACCAACTACTGAGCCTGATGGGCTTTGTGATACTGTTATTGGTTAGCAATTTTGCAGTTGCTAACCCTTTTGCTACGCCTGATAACTTCGATGCTGCTAGCTGCCCTATAGGTCATAAAAAATATACTATCGCAAATACTGCTAGTACAGCTCCAAGTTTATCATCTTGGGTAAATGGAGAACGGTCACGTACCTTTACCTTTAATGAAAGCTCAGGTAATAAAGCATTTACTATCAATTTCCCACTTTTAATAGATGCAAATAATAGTAATGGCACAGTCCCATTTTACGGCTCCATCAATGACGCTACTTCTGATGCTATTAACTTGGTACACAATTCTACACGAGTGCAGACGGATCACTCTTTAGAACTTAGTGTTAATCGACCCGTCAGTAAAGTTGGTTATAAGATACAAGATTTAGATTCGAATTCTGTTACTCGTATAGTTTCTTTTTTTCCTTTTCGTACAGAAACAAGAATACCTTACATCGAACAAGTGGACGTATCAGCCGATAACGGTCGTTTAACCTTTAATGATATTTTTCATAATATTAATGCAGGAAGCAATATTGTAACGGCTAAAGATGGCGAGAACTGTAGTACTGGTCAGTGTACTATAGATGCTACTTGGGGCTATCAGATTGCAAATAAGACTTTGAATTTGGCACATAGTAATGAAAAACGTGAAACTAGTGGCAGTCATGCAACTGGTTATTCTGACTTTTATTTCTGCCTTGCTCCACCTAAAGTTCTAGTAAAAAAAGTGCTAGCTGGTAATCGTGTCAATGACAGTGACACTAATCGAGATCAGTTTGAGCTTAGTATCAACAGAGGGACAACTGTTGTCAATGCGGTCACTACGACAGGGTCAGGGTCAGCCGTCACGAACAACAACAATCGAAATGCCGTAAGCATAGCCGAAAATACAAGCTATACTATCACTGAAAAGGTTATAAATGGTGCAAACGGTACGACGCTTGCTAATATAGCAAATTATAATGCGACCTATACTTGTAATAATGCTACTACTGGTAGTACGACGAATGTACCTAGCGGTACCATGACTTATAATGCAGCAGAAGGAACACGTTCTTTCATACTCGACAATACTGCCTACGGTGATGAGATTACCTGTACGATTACTAACAGCCCAAATTACGTATTCTCAGGCATCGTTTTTAACGATAATGGCGGCATTGCAGCAAGTAGCACTACCAGACAGGACATATCCTCAACTTTTACAGGCAATCCAAGCTACTTTAATGCAGCCTTCGACAGTGCGACTGAATCTGGCATATATGATGCGAGCATGAGCATACGTTTGACTGATTGTAATGGTACAAATATTACAACTACCTCAGCCAATCCGCAGCCTGTCTCAAATATACAAGCGACTAGAGGCAGGTACAACTTCACTGTACCCGCCAGCGCGCTCACTAATAGAACTCGCGTCTGCGTGGTGCAGAATGAGCCGAGCGCTTGGGATTATACGGTAGATACCACACCAGATAAGCGTGAAGTTACCTTAGTCAATGGTGTGTTTGACTATAAAACTGAGAGTAATGGTTCTCGCAATTTAGATTTTGGCGAAGTACGCGCTGAAAATGCTGCTCTAGTACTGATCAAGTCTCAATACGTTCATGAATGTAATGATAGCCTCAACTATCAGAGTGTTGGTAGCAGTGAGAATCCAACGCTAGGCTTTAGTATCAACCCTATTAGCGATGTCGATCCAGGTAATTGTATTGCTTATCGCATTCAGGCTTATAACCGTGGTCATATCGGACTTCAGCAAGTGCAGATTAGTGATACCATTCAAAGTACGCCTGTGGTCTCAGTATTCAAGCGCCCAGCGCCGTTGTTTATTCCGACTTCAACTGCCAGTCCAAGCGTTACTTACGATACCAATAGCACCATCTTATCCAATTTATTTAGTTTGGTAGCCGCCTCAAATACGCCTACCTTAGCGACACTGTATTTTAATACTAAGTACGGTACGACTCAGTCGAACTAATTGATAGTTATCGGTTTATCTCAATTTTTACTTCTACTCTAAATGGGCACTTTTATCTCCAAAAGTGCCCATTTATATATAAAATTTCACTTCATTTGCACTTCGTCCTACTATATCTACCTTTCATAATATAGTGTTAGTCTTTCGTAACGACTATGACTAGTATAGCTTGTTATATTAGCATTACTGTTTTGACTAGATGGCTTATTACTCGGTAGAGTTAGATCATAGGACACAAGAATATGTACAACACTCATCATTCTCTATATTCATATTTGACGAGTATGTCTATCTTTAGAGTACTTATCTCTATTGTGTGTGTGACTTTACTTTTTAGTAGTCAGTCGTCTTATGCAGCAACTGATAACCCTGGTGCTACTTGCCAAGGTATCACAGGTGCAGCGCAAGGTAGTCTAACGACTGGCGACTATACCAATCTAGTCTCTTCAACTAATAATAATAGGTATGTTAACATCGCAGGCAATGGCTCTGGCGCTATTCCACTGCAAATTAGAATGACAAGGGTTGAGTCGAGTGAGGACACTATACTAAGCAGTTTTGAGTCTTTTTCTGCGGCTGGTAGAACTGCGATCAATATGAAACGAAATTTTCCAACAGTGTCAGACTATACTGATATTAACTTTGAGTTTCGTAATAGCGGTACACAACAACCATTATTTCTAAGTAACGTTGCCATCAGTGCTTTTGATATAGATTATGCAAATTCTAACGGTAATCGTTTTTATGATTATGTCAAATTCACAGGTGTTAACGCAGCTGGCAATGAAATACTAAGCGTACAACAGAATATATCCGGTTCTTTTATTGCTAACTATCAGCAAGAAGGGTTGTTCACAGGCGGTAGTAACGGACGTGCATTTAACTGCCCAGCTAGAAATTTGGGCACCGAGTGCCAAGGCTCTATACAGTTCCCTGAACCTGTCAAATCAGTCAAAATCCGTTATACCAACACAGGAACTCTCATTCAGCCACCAACGACGCCAACGAGTCAAGAAGTAGACGTCACTATCGATAACTACTGCTATGTCCCACCAGCATCGTCTTATGACATATCAAAGGATGATGGCGTTAGCAGTATAGGCACTAATAACACAACTAATTATAAGATCAAAGTTGTCAATACAGGTGGTACGACGCTTAGTAATATTAATCTAAAAGACCCTTTAGTTACAGGATTGAGCAAACAGTCCAACATTACTTGTGATACTAATGATAGCACCAACATATGTAGTACTAGACCAACAATTGCTCAACTAGAGGGGAATGGTTTCACTATTCCCTCTATACCCGTAGGCAAAAGTTACAGTATCGTTGTGCCAACTACAGTCACAGCAGCTTCTGGATCTACAGTCACTAATACGGCAACGATTAGTCATGCAACCTTGGCTACCAAAAGTGATAGTGATAGCAATACAGTCACTTCTATATTTGACGGTGGTTCCTCTAATACGCCAGCTACTTGCCCAAGCGGTCATAAGATGTATTATATAGGTGCCAATCCACCATCATTTAGTCCCATAAACTCTCAACCGCTGAACTGGACTTCTGGAAATACATCAAGGACTTTTACCTTTACAGAATCTGCAGGTAATAAAACCTTTCTTATCAGCTTTGCCAATCTAAGAAACTTAAATAACAGCGCAGGTAATCCTCCTTATTTTGGTTCTGTTAATGGTGTCACAACGTCAGCTATTAACTTGCGACACAACTCGCCTACCGCTGAAACGAATCATGAGCTCAACATTAGTATTAATCGTACTATTAGTAAGACAGGTTATAAGATACAAGACTTAGACTCTACGATTGTATCAAGTCAAGTGCCTTATGCAGAACAAGTTAATGTTTCTACTAATGGCGGTCAGCTTACTTTTGATGATGTTTTTCACACTATAAACTCTGGTAGAAATATTGTGACTGCTATCAGAGAAAGGAACTGTGGCGTTGGCGAGTGTACGATTGATGCAACTTGGGGTTACAACACTGCAAATACGCCTTTAAACCTAAAACATATTAATACGTTTACTGAAAGAAATAGCCCACACGCCATCGGCTATTCAGATTTCTACTTCTGTCTTGCACCGCCTCAGATTATCGTGAACAAACTGTTAGATGGTAGCCGCGTGGACGGTGATGATCAGTTCCGTATTGAATTGCGTCGCACGGATAATAATGCTTTTGTACAAGCTTTTACGACAACTGGATCTGATGCAGTAGTAACTGACAACACGACCACGATCACTACACTAACCGAAGGAGTTAACTATACGGTCTCTGAGCAAATTATTAATGGTAACTTACTCGACTACAAGACCACTTATACCTGTTCAAACGCAACCACTGGCACTAATGTAGTCTTTAGTAGTGGTGAGATGCCAGTGAATGCTGCTAGTACGCGTCGCACCTTTGCTATAAATAATGTAGGTTATGGTGATGAAATCACTTGTAACGTTACCAATACGCCGTCCGTCTATACTTTCTCAGGTACCGTATTTAATGACAACGGTGGTATTACAGATGCTCAAGCTGATGCCAATAATGCCAATATCTCTAGCGGTATCTACGCAAATACCAATTATTTCAATGGTGTTTTTAATACCCCACCAGAGACAGGCATTGCTGGTAGTACGGTCAAGCTCGTTAACTGTGCTACTCCTAGCACGGTCTATGCCACTCAAGCAGTATCAGCAACTGGTACTTATCAAATAAGTGCTCCTGCGACTACGATAAATGGTAATTCTAATAATATCTGTCTAGTAGAAGAACGCGTAGGTACTGATTACCCTATTCGTACCACCCCTCCTAGCAAAAAGATAAACATCGTTGCCAACACTCTTAGTTACCCGAACAACGACTTTGGTCGCGTTATTGCCGAAAACGTCGCTTTAGTACTCAAAAAATCTCAGTACATAAACGACTGCCCTGCTACGCTAAACTACGCCAGCATCAATGATGCGCCTACTCCTCTCACAGGATTTAGTACGGCTATGATTGAAGGTATAGCACCTGGCAGGTGTATTGCATACAAAATCACAGCGACCAACCGCGCTAATATAAAGATTGATAACTTTATTATGGACGATGTATTGCAGAAAAAAGGCACAGCTGGTGCTCCTGTCACTTCAGTACTCGCCAATCCTGCACTTGATACTGCTGACTACAACATCTCTAGCAGTCCTGCTATTGGTGCAAACGGTATAGTAACTACTAAGTCGCTTGTATTACCGCCGCGCTCTAAACGTGATTTTTACTTCAATACTAAATATAGTACGAGTCAGTAATGTGATCATACTACTACCTAACTAACTCAAAACTGCCTGACTGATAGTGATATTAGTGAGGCAGTTTTGGGTTTGCTTTACGTAAACTGGAGCATATGCTTTTATTGAAAATCTCAACCGACCGTAGTAAAGGTTTTATCACTTAGTCTAAAAATTCGGTATACCATTCAGCTACTCCAATATGCCATTTATCACCTTTTCAATGACTTGTGATTATCAATCTGTGATTATGCAGTTATGAAAAATTCCCAGCACTATCAAAGCACTGTCTTCAATAATTAATACAAAACCAGTTGTCTATTGTCGTTTTCAGCATATCCTTTATGTCGAAAGCATTGTGCTGCGAGTATCCAAATATCACCGTTATAGAAAGGATTTTGATATGTCGCATTTTAACTTTTTACGTAATTCAGTATTAGCAGTAGTCGCCTCTACCGCTTTGTTTGGCGCCGCTTACGCTGATGACGCACTCAAGATGGATTTGTCTGCTAGTAAAGTGATCAAAAACGCTGAAGGTAAAGTCGCTTACGTCCCTGTCAGCACCGCACCTGCTGGCACCACTATCCAGTACAAGGCTAACTATACCAACACTGTAAATAAAGACATCAATAATCTGATGGTGACCTTGCCTATCCCTGCCAATATGACTTTCACTGGCGATGCCTCTCCTGCCAGCGCTCAAGCTAGTGTCGATGGCAAGAACTATGCTGATATGCCGCTCATGCGCAAAGTCGATGGCAAAATGGTCAAGATTCCGTTATCTGAATATCGCACTCTACGCTGGAACATCAAATTACTGCCTGCTAACAAGTCTGCCGCTGTAGCTCTCAATACGACCGTTAGCTAACTAAGTCTTTTACCAAATTTTTATTACTTAATTAACTGAATCTTTACCATTTTTTGTCTCGGAGTCTTCTATGAAACCAAACACCTTTAAACATAGTCTGATCGCAGTCGGCGTCACCGCTGCTCTAGGTATCTCAACTAGCACTATGGCAACTAATACAACTAGTGGGACGACAACTAAAACTGTCGATATCAAGAACATTGCAACCGCAAACTATGATGTATCAGGGGTTAAGCAGCCGGAAGTTAAGTCTAACGAAGTTACTGTTCGAGTATCAGAGCAGCTATCTTTTTCGTTACTGGCACAAAACTCTGATGGTAATCTGACTGATAACGTCAATAATGGTGGCGATGTTGCGCCTAACGGTATTATCCCCTTCAAGCATAGACTACAGAACACAGGTAACCGTGAAGATAATTACACGGTCAATCTAAGTAATGTAGAAACAGGTGACGATGCTCAGTATGATGTCCCTAACTCTACAGTGTCATATCAGGTCTACAATGCAGATGGTACTCCAGTAACTGGTGCCGCGTTCACAGGTACAGACGTACCAGTTTCGACTTGGAATAACTCAACGTTTCCTTTGACAGCAGGACAGTACGTAGATTTTACGATCAATGCCAAAACTTTAGGTAATAAAGGCGGCAATAGACAAGATCTGAACCTGACTGCTACTAGCTCATTATTGCCTGATGCTAACAAAACACTGACTAACGTTGATAAATCAGTGACTAAATTGCCTACTTTTAGTATCGTTAAGACGGTAACTAACGCATTAGATCTAAACAATGCGAATGACACGGCTACTTATCAGATCGTTATTAAGAATCCAACGACCGCATACTCTGCTAATGCAACTGATATCACCATTACCGATAACTTGCCAGCGGGCCTGCTTATTGCACAAGCATTGACGACAAATAGCATTACAACTAGTGGTAGTGCAACCAAAGGCACGCTCAATCAGACGAATAAAGGCTTTGAGTTGACGGGAGTAAATATCCCAGTCAATGGTAGCATCACGATCAACTTTACGGTCAAAAAAGACCCTAATACTGCCTTAGCTAATAACGCTTTGAACCATGTCAAAGTCACTGATGATTTAGATAACAATCCAGCTACTGACAACACTTTGATCGATAGCACAGACAGCACTGTTGAGAACGTTACTCGATTCTACCCTGTCGATGATACCGACTCTACCAACGGAACTAATGCTACTGGTAATGACGGTAACGACTCTACTCAGCCATTAGGTACTATCAAACGTAATTTGACGCTCACTAATCCAACTGTTAAAGAAATCGCGCCGACCTCAGGTACCGCAGGTCAAGCCACTCATCAAACGATTATTACTAACACGGGTCAAAATACTGAAGGTGATGTAGCAGGTAGATTGACGTTTACGATAACTGACAATGATAACGGTACAGCAGACGCGGTAAATATTGTACCTGGTTCTGTGACCCTTACCTATGATCCAGATGGTCCTAATGGTTCTGCACCAGCACAAACTGCTGTCGGTATCACACCTAATAGCAGCGGCGTATATGATATCAAGACTGCCCTGCCTAACGGTATCGCACCTACAGGTACGGTTACGATCAGTTATAATGTCTCATCAGAGAATGCTGAAATCGGTTTTTCAGAAGATACTGTAGTAAAACTCACTGCAAGCGGTACAGGCGCGCCTACTGTCGCTCCAGTAACCGACAGAACCGATATCAAAGGCTTGACTCTGGTTAAGAGTCAAGCGCTAGATGCTACTTGTAAGGGTACTGCCGATACTGCCTTTAGTAGTTCTGCTGATCCGTTGGCAGCAACGCCTGGTCAATGTATCATTTACCAGATCGTTGCTACCAATACTTCTACTACGGCGCGAGGGTTCGATATACAGAATCTAGTAGTATCGGATGCAACGTCTAATTTTTCAGCGACTGCTGATTATAGAGGCAACTCTTTTGCAACAACGACTACTACAGGTAATGGTACTGTGGTAAGCTCGCCTGCAGCGCTCAACTCTGCAGCAACAGCTGTTAGTACTACTATTAACCCACTAGTACCACAGGGAACAGCGACAATGAAGTTTTCAGTGAAGATTAAAACGAATCGTTAGAAAAGTATCGTAGTAAGTACCAGTATCCAACACTCGTAGGAACGTAAACGTGCCTATGAGTGTTTTTTTGTGTATAATATTTGCAAGTTGATGTTTCAGTAAGACCAGTTATAAATTAAAGATCCTCATTCTAACGCTACCAAATATTCTCAATTTCCAATAAGTTGGAAATATTAGATATTTAAGCGGATACGTATAATTGAAGTTATTTCTTATTTTCAGAGCATTTACCCTGATAACCTGTATACGATAACTTGATTACATGTTTCACATAAATGATTGTTATTGCTGGTTTTTTACCAAAAATGCATAATAATCATATTCTTACTACCATTCAACTACTGCTAACTACCATTCATCCTTTATGTAGTGACGGTATGTTACCTATTTGTGATAATACAACTATGGAAGTTGTCCCTTATCTCACTTGTCTTCATTTACCTTTATCATTCGGTATGGCATGGATGTTGCACTGATGATTATGATTGGAAGTTACAAGTGCACTAGATTGAACAAGGATAATGACATGAAAACTTTTAAATTACTTCGTAATACTCTACTAGCAACATTAGCATCTACGACTTTATTAAGTACAGCTTATGCTGATGATGCATTAAAGATGGAATTGACGGCCAATAAAGTCATCAAGGCTGCCGATGGTAAAGTCAGCTACTCTCCTGTTAGTACGGCGCCCGCTGGTACTGTTATTCAGTACAAAGCCAACTATACCAACACTATCAATAAAGACATCAATGATCTGGCCGTTATTCTGCCTATTCCTACCAATATGGCATTTAATGGTGAGGCAACGCCCGCTAGCGCACAGGCGAGCATCGATGGCAAAAACTATGCCGATATGCCGCTCATGCGCAAAGTTGATGGCAAGATGGTCAAGATTCCTTATTCTGAGTACCGTACGTTACGTTGGAATATTAAATTACTACCCGCTAAGAAGTCTGCCGCTGTGGCACTGAACACCATCGTTGAATAGTTCGTTTTTGGACTATTTATTTACACCCTTTAGGAGATTTACCGTATGAAACCTAACGCTTTTAAATACTCAGTGCTCACCGTCGGCGTCATCGCTGCTATGGGTATCGCTGGTACCGCTAATGCTGATACTGTAACATATAATCAAGAAGATGCGTTTGAAGTTAAAAACGTTGCAACTGCGACCTACAATGTCGCAGGCGATGTCAATAACCCTCAAACTGCTGAATCAAATGAAGTGACTATTAACGTTACAGAGACTGGTGCTTTTAGCTTAGTTGCAACTTTGACCGATGGCAATCAAAACACTGACGATAACGCAGATATCGATATCGAAGCACCACTTAGTGCAACGGTCGATTTTACTCATACCTTAAAGAACGAAGGTAACGTTACCGATACTTATACTATTGATCTAGTCAATCAATCAAATGATAATTTTGATTATGACCTAGACGATACTGTTATCACTTACCAAAAGATTGGTGCTGATGGTGATCCTGTTGGTGGCGTTGTTACTATTAATAGAGGCGATTCTATTGAGCTTGCGCCTGGTGAATCGGCCGATATCACTATAACAGCGATATCTGATGATAATCGTGTTATTGATAGCAATGGCATATTGACCGTCACAGCGACCAGCCAGTATCTAACAGGTAAAGGTGAGCCTGCTACAGCTACTAACATAGACAATGCTATTACTACTGCCCCTATCTATGCTATTACAAAGTCTGCAAACTCTAATCTCAATAACAACATTATCGATTTGAACAATGATAATGCTTATGTTGACTACACAATTACTGTTGAGAACGAAGGTACTGCTGATGGTACTGATATCACTATTACTGATGCGCTGCCTAACGGTTTAGTTGCTATCCAAACTGGTGAGCCGAACTACAGAGCGCCTACGACTTCAGGCGCTGGTAATACTACTGTACCAGTTATATCGTCAGACGGCAGAACAATCACAGCTAGTGGTGTAAATGTCGCTCAGGGCCAGACCGTTACGATTACTTTCCGTGCTAAAAAGTCTGATGGCGCTACTGATGCTAGTGATTTTACTAACTATGCTGTTGTTACAGACGATCTAGACGGTGATAACATCCCTGATATCACAGATAGTACTGACGATAATGTTGATAACACTTTTGAGGATCCGAATGATCCTAATAACCGCGGTGAAGACAACAATGATGACGCGACCGTTACTCCGAGCAATCAAACTCGCGATTTAAACATCACTGACGCTCCTGATAAGGAAGTTCCATTACAGAGTACGGGCAATGGTTACACCTATACTATCAGCAATGATGGTACTGATGTTACAGAAGCAGACGCTCCTGATGAAGTGTTGTTTACTGTTGAAGTGACTGAGAGTGATGATCCTAGAAATGCTATCGATATTACTACTGTTTTTGTAGATACTAACGGTAACGGTATACTAGATAACGGTGAGACTGTATTAACTCCTAATGGTAATGGTGAGTACGATCTTAATGACGCAGATACAGATGGCCTAGCACCTGGAGAGTCCGTTAATATTGGCGTCTTAGTCGATACCAATGGTTCAGGTAGTAATAATGGTCAAGACACTGATATCGGTAAAAATGAAACGATCACTATTACTGTTTTACCACAAGGTGAAGTAGAAGGTACGCCTGCCCCTACTGATGATATCTCTCAAAGTTCAAAGACAACTATGCAAGGTATTGACTTGTTCAAATTCCAAGCAGCGGCAGCTTGTGGTACTGATCCACAATCAATAAGCAACTGGACCACTGCTAATGTCGTTGCAACTGCTGATCAGTGTGCGTTCTATCGTCTAGAGGCAACAAACACCTTTACCAACACTGAAGTTAACACAGTTACGTTGTCAGATGTTTTAGCCAGTACACTGACTTACGCAGGTGACTACGTTTCTGATACGTCAAACAACTCAGCTCCGGCGACAGCTGATATCTCAGGTCAGAATGTTGGTGGCACCTTCGCTACTCTAACGGGTCAAGAAGTTGGTAATATCTACTTCTCTGCTACTATTTCACAAACAGGTACTAACCCAGCTCCATAATTGTTGAATCATGATCAAAGGAGTTTTCTTAACCAGATTAAGAAAACTCCACTTTTACCCTTTATCGTTATATATCCATTATATTTTCTTTCATAAGTAGGACTAGCGAATATGCGTCAAGCTGTATTTTCGTCTCGTAGCCCTCGTAACCGTACAGGTGCACTAACTGCACTGACGACGTTGGCAGCGTCGATGCTACTTATGCAAGCAAATATCGCTCATGCCGAAGATGGCAAGGGCGTGACCACGATTAATAATATTGCACAGACTAATTATAAAGTTGGCAACAGTACGCAAACAGGCACCTCAAATCAGGTCAGCTTTAAATCTTTAACCCTACCGCAGTATGACGTCAGCATCACTCAACCTGCACTACAGACTGTCAACGCTGGCGATACGGTTCAGTGGATCAACGTCCTATCGAATAACGGTACCTTTGATGAAGAAGTCGTCGTCAGCTTTGACTACCCGAATACTTTGTCTAACTTTGTCGTTTATCAAGACATCAATAATAACGGTATTATAGATGGTGCTGATGAGCAGCTTGTTCTAGACGGATTAAGCGCTCAAATTGCCTTGGGTCAAGCCGAGAGCATTCAGCTTATTGTACAAGCGCTAACCGATCGTAACGCTACTAGTGGCGATACTGCTGAGATCAAGGTTGGCGCAGTCGTCGTCCAAGACGAATCAGTGACCGCTGCAGCGACCGATCGCCTCATTATTGTAAAGCCAAGCATCGGCTTTACAGACGAGAATTTTGATACCACTCAAAACAACACTCAAGTGGGCTCAAATGTCTACATTGAAGCCAACTATGCGCAGTGTAACGTACAGCCCAACGCAAAAGATCAAGTATGGGTAACGATTACCTCAGAGCTTACCGGTGACAAATACTCTCTAAAAGCAACAGAGACAGGCGATAACACGGGTAAGTATCAAGTCTCTGCGCCTACGCAAAACAATGCCAATGCCATCGATGATCAGATCATTCAGACGCTACAAGGCGATACTCTAGCGGTAACGCTAGATGCTTGTATTACGCCAGAGGGTGATCGCGTAAACATCGATAGCAACATCAGCAGCAACATCACTGTCATGGATCAATCAGCTAGACTACAAGTGGTAAAAGAAGGTGATGTCAAATCAGCCGATCTTGGTGATTATGTCAACTACAGCATTAACATCACCAACAATGGCGCAGCCACAGCATTTGATGTCGAGCTAAAAGATGCCCTGCCGCGTGGTTTTGACTATGTCAAAGGTAGTGCTCGCGTTAGTCAAGGTGCAGGGGACGCTGATACCGATATTGATATCAATCAAGCGCAGACGACTGAATTTAAGGCAGATGGCAAATATCAGGTCTTAAACTTAGGCACTCTAGCTGCTGGTGAGACCAAAAACGTCACTTATCGTGTGCTTATCGGTGCCTCATCATTAGGCGGCGATGGTATCAACCGTGCCACTGCTGTCGCTCGCGATGATCGCGGCAATACCTTCGCTTCGATGGAATCGCAGTGGGAAATCGACGTTAGCCGTGGCCTTATGAACACCGACGGTATCATCATCGGTAAGGTCTATCACGACATCAACCGCGATGGTATTCAGCAAAAAGAAGATGGCGAGCTTGGCGTGGCTGGCGTACGTATCTATATGGAAAACGGTAACTTCATCGTCACCGATCCTGAAGGTAAATATAACTTTTATGGCGTTAGTGCCAAGACGCACGTGCTCAAAGTTGACCGCACGACAATACCTGCTGCCAGTGAGCTGATTACCCAAAGTAATCGTAACGCTGGAGATGGTGGTAGCCGTTTTGTTGACCTTAAGTATGGCGAGTTGCACCGTGCTGATTTTGCTATCGTTGGCGGTATAGGCGATAGTACCGAGCGCTTAAATACTGAGCTTGTCGCTCGTAGCAAAAGTATCAGTGCTAAAAATAACACTTTAGAACAAGCGGTTAAGAGCAAGCTTGATCTAGAACCTATCTATGATCGCGATTATACCGATAATGTCGATGCTAGTGGTTGTAAGTCTAATGATGTCTTAGACCAAAGTATCAAATGCGATTCAGCGATAGTAACAGAGCTTGTCAAGCCTGGTGCTGAGCGCGTTAATATGGACGTCACAAAAGTCGTTCAACCCAAAGAAAAAGTGCTCGAAGAGTACCTAAAAGAAGTTGCTAACAACGACGTTGCTTTTATTAATTTGAGCAGTGGTCAACAGCTTGCCTCTTATAAACAGATGGTACAGGTACAAGCGCCGCTAGGCTCAAACTTCACGCTATATGCTAATGACAAAGTGGTATCAGCTGAGCAAATCGGTAAAACGGCTGAGCAAGAAAAACAAAACGTCACCGCGTTTGACTACTACGCCGTTGATCTAAAGCGTGGTCGTAACACTTTGCGCGGCGTAGCCACTGATGTTAATGGTAAGGTTATCTCTGAGCAGTCTATTGACGTGACGACTCCTGACAGTTTGCAGGCGATTAAATACCGTACTCAAGAGACTTTGGTTGAAGCTGATGGTATCAGCGAGTACCAGATTGTCGTCAGCCTAAAAGATCGTGACAACCGTCCTTATGTGGCGTCAACGCCGATCACTATCGATACCAATATCGGTCGTATCAATTTACCTGATGGTAGTAAAGATAAAGCGGGCACGCAGGTTACCGTTAATGGCGGTGAGATACTGATCCCTGTTATTGCGCCAAGCGTCGCGGGTAAAGGTGAGCTTATCATCGATACGGGTAGTAGCAAGCAAGTTATCGATCTGCAGTTTATTCCAAAGCTGCGTCCACTGATTGCTGTAGGTATCGTTGAAGGTGCCATTTCACTAAAAGACTTTGATGGTAGTAGTATCACTGATGCTCAAGGCGCGTTTGAAGAAGAGCTTCATGAGTTTTCGGGTAATGATGATTACTCAGCGACGGGCCGTGCAGCAATGTTCCTCAAAGGTAAAGTGCGCGGTGATTATCTACTGACGCTTGCTTATGATAGTGACAAAAAAGGTGAGCGCTTGTTCCGTGATATCGAACCTGGCGAGTACTACCCTGTCTATGGCGACTCATCAGCTAAAGGTTTTGATGCGCAGTCAACGAGTAAGCTCTATGTACGCTTAGATAAAGGTCGCTCATTTGCCTTTTATGGTGACCTAAAGACTCAGATCGACAATGATGATGGTATCAAACTTGGTCAGTATAATCGTACGCTTACCGGTCTAAAAGCGCAGTACGAAGATGCTAATACGCGCGTAACTACTTTTCTTGCCGAAACTAGCTCATCGCAGCGTGTGAATGAGACGCGTGGCCTTGG
The DNA here is from genome assembly GCA_947495055.1 of uncultured Psychrobacter sp. GTDB lineage: Bacteria > Pseudomonadota > Gammaproteobacteria > Pseudomonadales > Moraxellaceae > Psychrobacter. The sequence goes on from CANLXO010000002.1 coordinate 304,398, forward strand.
CATATCAGGCCCCTACCCGCTTGCTGAGAACTTCGATGCGGTACTTGAGAACTCTGAGACTGTTGAAGTTATTACTCGTGATGCCAATAACCCTGGTCTAATCGTACGCCGTGAGACGCTTACTCGCTTTGCTGATTATGAGATTGACCCTATTAGCCGTAGCTTATTTTTAAAAACGCCGATTGCCAGTCAAGACTTGGACGGTAATCCAATCTACATCCGCGTCACTGTAGAAGTAGACGAAGGCGGCGAAGACTATTTCGTCGGTGGTATTGCAGCCAAGCAGCAGATAAATGATAAGGTCTCTATCGGTGGTAGTTACGTCAATAGTGATGATCCACTCAATAAAGAAGAGCTCGCTAGTGTTAACAGTGTCATCAAGTTTAACGATAAGTTAAAGCTAGTCGCTGAATATGCGATGAACAAAGCTGAAAATCCAAATTATCAGCCTAGCAATCAGATCAATGCTGATGAACTAGACGTGCAAGACGCTGACGGTGATGCACTACGTATCGAGCTTGACTATGATGATAAGAAAAATACCCGTGCAAAAGCTTATTACAATGACGCTGACGAAGGCTTCGTTACTGGCGCGTCTCCATTAACGGCGGGACGTACTGAGTCTGGTATCGAGATTACTCATCTTATCAATGATAAGAAGACCGCGCTTAAGCTTGAGGGCGTACGCACAGAAGATCATACTACTGAGGCGAGCCGCGAAGGCATTCAGGCCAGTATTGAGCAGCGCCTAAGCAAAAATGTCGTCGGTGAGCTTGGTGTACGTTATTACAAGCAAGACGCAACTGCAGCTTCACGTAATACTCAAGCAGCTACAGATACCATCGATCCTACAGACGATACTTTATTTGATGATGATATTATCAATCAATCTGCACTCAATGGCGTCAGTACTGCTGATAAAGATATCGAAGGTACGACAGCTCGCGCTCGTATTACCGCACGCTTGCCTAAGCTTAATAACAGCTTAGTGTTTGCTGAATATGAGCAGGATATCGATAACAGTTCACGCAATGCTACCTCTATAGGTGGTGAGACACCGCTAAGCAACCTCGGTCGTCTGTACGCGCGTCACGACTTAATCAATAGCTTGTCAGGCAGCTATGGTCTCGATAATACCGATGAGCGTCAACGTACGGTTATCGGTTTTGATGCCAACTACATGAAAGACGGTAAAGTCTATAGCGAATATCGTATGCGCGATGCCATCAGTGCTCGTGAAGCAGAAGCCGCTATTGGTCTCAAAAACAAATGGTATGTGCAAGAAGGCTTGACTCTTAATACACTGTTTGAGCGTGTTGAGTCTTTAGAGGGCGAAGAGAACAATACCGCAACCGCAGCCGGTATTGGAGTTGAGTACTTAGCACAAGAGGACTACAAGGCCTCAGGACGTTTAGAGAAGCGCTGGGGCGAGTCTAGTGATACGTTGCTAGGTAGTGCAGGTATTGCTTATCGCTATACTGACGATATCACTTTGCTTGCAAAAGATACTTACTCACGCATTGATTACGATGACGGCGACCGTACGGTTAACCGTTTTCAGTTGGGCGCAGCTTATCGTGATTTAAATAGCAATCAGCTTGATATGCTAGCTAAGCTTGAGTATCGTTTAGATGACAACAATACTGGTGATGACACTTATCGTAAAGACACCACTATTTGGTCATGGAATGGCAACTATCATCCGACGCGTCCACTGACTTTGTCTGGTCGTTACGCTGGTAAGTTTACTGAATACGAAGCCGATGGTATCTCAAGTGATAACACTGCTCACGCCGTCTATGGGCGCGGACTTTATGATCTTAGCGAGCGCTGGGATGTCGGCTTGCAAGCGGGTACTTACTGGAATGATCAAGCGGATGACTTAGCTTATATGTTAGGTGCTGAGGTCGGCTATAGCCCTATGACCAATCTATGGTTGTCACTGGGTTACAACTTCATGGGCTTTGAAGATGACGATATCGCCTATGATGATAGTACGCAGCAAGGCGCTTACTTTAGACTGCGCTTTAAGTTTGATGAAGAGCTGTTTAAGCGTGATGACCCAAGTAAGAATAAGCGTCTAAATGATAACTCTACTTTATAATAAGTAGAGTTATCTTGGTTTTAAATAACGGTTTCTAGTAACGTTTGATGTGTACCTGATCTCTCTAAAGCGCTTAACGCCTACCCCCTTAATAAAAGGTTTGTATTATGATGACTGCCTCAGACCTCAAAACTAAAATACTAACTTATCAGCGGCATTTTCCAGCTGCTCTATCAGCGACACTGCTAGCACTTATCACCTCGTCTGCCTCTGCAGATTTAGACTTTGCCAGTACTACTCGTATTACCCCAGTCTCTATACCACCTATCGCAGTACAGCCCATTATTGTCCAAACTGATGTCCAACCAGTAACTAATCCTATAGTAGATAGCCCTGTCGTCAGTAGCATGGTTACCAATCAAATTAGCGCCTGTGATGATGACGACTTACAAACATCCAGATATCAAACATTTAACTATCAGACCTCACAGCAGCGCGATATCGCCTGTATGATTGCGCAGTTGCAGCCCTATGAGCAGTCAAATGTCACTGCGCGTCAACAGTACCTAGCGTACAAGGCGCAAGCTTGGCTTATTTATGCCAATAACAAATATAGTATGAATAGCCGCGCCGCTATCGCTGACTATGCGTATGAGAGGGGCAGTACTATTTTTTATGCGCTAAAAAATAATAAAGAGCAAAGCATTGCACTTGTCAGCGACATTCCTCAAACCTCTGATATGATGCGCCCTGACCTTTGGGCAACATTGAGTGCGCTCAAAGATTCAGGCGGTATCAATAGTGCACCGCGTGAGCTGGCCTTTAGTGAGGTGTCTCTTATTTGGGCGGCAGCAGATCACTGTGCTCGCGGTTGGCGCGAATCAAGCCCTCATTTTAGGATGGCTGATCGCTGGTTGGAACAAGCTCGAGAAGCTTATATTAATGCCAATACTGATATAGATAGCGCCGCCCTGATTGAACACATTAACGACTATTACCAGCAGTATGAACCACTAGATGCTAGAAATGATATTTGTAACGGTCAAGTCATGCCTGTAGACAGTCAGGTTCAAAGCAGTGCTATTATTCCTATGCCTAAACCAACGGCGACGTATACCCTCGCTGACCAGTAACTAAATAGATTGTCGCCTTATACAAAGAAGCCAACATATCAATGTTGGCTTCTTTGCGTGGATATATAGATTACCAATATATAGTACAGACTACCTATGAGTTTAATATTGACTCAAACCCATAGGCGAGCTCAATTTATGAACCCTTTTTTGCTGGTAGTTTCTCTGGCAGATAACAGCGCAGGTAAGCGATGAATGCTGTATTTGCTTCTTGTATATACTCATCTGTAATCGCTTGATGACGACGATACGACAAAGTAAAGATTGCATTAATGATGCTATAAGCTATCAACATAGTGTCTTGAATATCGTCAAAGCTTGGCATCTCATAACGCTCAGATAAGCGCTTGTATACCAAATTAACGATTTGATGATCGATGTCTTCACCGAAGCTATCGCCTTCAAAATCAGGGGTGTTGGTATCGTATATCAGCTTAGCTTTGGTCTGATCTTCATGAAAAATCTGCACGCAGCGATCAATAAGCGCGGTCAAATAGCCCTGCCATCTGTCATAGCCACCTGTCTCAACAGTCTGCAATATCTCTAATAACTCAATAGCATTCAAAAAACGCAGCGCTAAAAATATCGCTTCGATATTAGGAAAAAAGTGATAAGCGGACGCTCTTGGGATACCCGCTTCTTCACATACAGCAGCTAGAGTAATGTCATTAATCGCTTGGGTTTCACTTAGCTTTTTGGCACCCGCCAATAATTTTTGGCGACGTACGCGTCCTTGCTGACTAGTAAATTTAAATTTGTTCGGCACTAGCATCTTTGCCAGTTCCGAATCTACAAGTACGTCTTCTATCTTGTCGTCTTTACTCTCACTCATTACAAACCTCTTAGCGTTATGCCTTTTTGTTTTTGTCTACCGTCATTATTAAATGATGCTAAATCTGATATTAATTTAACACTTTATATCAGCAATTTTCGTGCCACTATGTTTATAGTGAAAGTAGCATTAAACTTGACTGTATGTTTAATAAGTAGGCATTCATAAGCACTTGTACATTATCAAGCAAAAGACAGGAATGGGTTAAATAATAATGTATCGATTAACCCCAAAAAGGTCAATCGTTAAGCTTTATTTTGGCTCTGATTATACCATGATCAGTGGGTCTATCGGCATAATCCCATTTGAGATGATCATTAAAATAATCAACTCTCTCAACATACCCAAGCGCAAATTTACTCTCAGGTAAAAACTCTTCAGACACGAACAATTGATCGATAACCTCAGGCATACCTTGGTAAATATGCGTGTAGGCAACGTCTTTCATCCATCCGTAGCGAGCTTGCACACGGGCGGCATCAAATAATGATACGTCACGCATACTTTTATCATAATTTACCTCCCCTGTCTCGGTCATCAACTGAGTAGTCACGCTACCAGTCACATCATTCATATCACCTAGTAGTATGAGCGGCTCACGGGTATGATGAAGGCGCTCGATAATAGACAAACGGATAGAGGCCGCTTCCGCCGCGCGCATACATAGGCTACGTAGCTTGGCACGGATGCGTATGTTTGGATCATCCATATCTTCTAATAGATTGCCATCGTCATCACGTAAGAAAAAAGCACGTTTGCTCTTTAGATGCGCTGTAACTATAGTGATTGGCTGCCCAAAGGCATCGACTCGTAATAATAGTGGTGGACGGTTGAAGCGCTCATAAGGCCCTACATCAGGAATATCGATGACCGCTTTTGGTGCAATTTGTTCAAGTAAACTGCTCTCTAACTGCTCAAAACGCGTAATAATACCAACTGCTGGCGTATCTTGAGCACCGAGTCCGCGAGTATGCACACTAGCCGTATCATTGCTGGCTAGTGGTATGACGGCATGTTCAGGCTTGAACCCTAGTGACATTGCTAAGTCCTCAAGCGCATCGCTATCCCATACTTCTTGCACGGCGATGATATCAGCGTGTGCTTTTGCCAATAGATCTGATAAACCCTTTAGTTTGTGTGCATAATCTTGTTTATTATAAGCTGGCGCGTTGTCATAGTAGATGCGCTCTGCATTGGCAAAGTTTAAAAGATTAGCAGTAGCTATGTAAAAAGAGCGGCGAGTGTTACTACGATTGGAATCAGTCATAAGACCCTTTATATGATTGTCAGTGTAATAGCTTTAGTGTCAGTGTCAGTGTAATAGCTTTAGTCAATGTGAGCGCGATTCGCGGTAGGTTTTACTCTTGCTATCACAAAAGCTATCGCACCAATAACGGATGCCATAACACAGAGTATCAATAACTTGTCGTACTTGTGCTCTACGCCAAATATAGGCGTCATCACAGCGAGGTATCCACCGTTCTCAAGCATATAAATAATGCCAGCGCTAAGCGCCGAGACAAAGCTGATAACAATCGCCCAAGGTTTGACCTCCCAGCTTGACCAAATGCTAAAAAATACTACTGGTGCCAAAAATAGTGAGGCTGTACCACTCACCGCGACTGCATCAAATAAGTCTTTGCTACCTGTCGCAATAAATGCCAAACCCACCAATAAAAACCCAAGCATCACCAGCCTGCCATTATTGACCGTAGGTTTGATGAGTTTCATATCGACAGCTACCAGCTTGGCGGCGCTGGCATAAGTAGAGTCGAGCGTCGATATCGCTGAGATTATGAGCGCAAAGCTAAATAACATCATAACCAAAGGTGAAAATAGCGTGCTGAGCGTTTGAGTGACCTCTGTCGCCCCACCAGCATTATTTAACTGCGCAAATACGCCAAGCAGGCCAAACAGTACAATACAGATGATGGAGATGGGAGCCGCATAGTAAAACGACTTTTTGGTGGTTGAGCGATCTGCCAAAAATCCGCGATCGGTCATCACAGGGTCGTGAGCTGGATAGCTCCAGACTTGAATAAAAGCGACTATAAGAAGTATCCAGCCCTTATTATCAGTACTATTTGATGAGTTGATAATCTCGCTCAATGAAAACAGCGGATGGGTGAACATAGCTACTGACAGTACCGCTATCGCCCCAATCGTCAACAGTGCCTGCACAACATCTGTCTTAAGCGCAGTATGCAACCCGCCAATAGACGAGTAGATCAAAGTGGCCACCGCGATAAATAAGATAATATAAGTCTCATTAAAGCCGACAAACAAGGTAGTGATAAAGCCAAATACTAACAAGTTGCTAAAGACTTCACTGACTAATCGAAAGCTAATAACCGCATTAAAGAAATGCTCGCCCACTCTGCCAAACTTTGCCTGCATAAAGGTTTGCATATTATCAAAGCCATGCTTGAAGCGTAGGCTGTCGACAATATGAGCGCCAGTGATAAAGCTAAAATAGTACATAGCGTAAGCTAGAGCACCTGCAATACCATAAAAGAACCCAAGTATAGCTGCATTCATCAATGAGCGCGCAAATATCCAAGTGGTGACTTGTGACAATACCAAAGTCCATAGCCCAGGCGCTAAGCCTTGGCTTGATTTACCTTGATAAAAACGTGCAGCATCGGAAGCAGTTTTGAGATTTTGATTTGCTAAGGTATCAGTCATTTGCTCTATGTTCATTATTATTGTCAGACTAAGATTAGCACAACTTTTTGACACTTATTGTTATTGTTGAACGTCAATACGATACTTTTATTTTTTCTCAACAGTATTAAAAAGGGCTCTCAAAACATGGTTTGAAAGCCCTAATAAAAGTCTGGTAAATATTCATTTATATTAATATGAATACTTATTTGCTAACGCGGTTCCATGCATCACGTGAGGCTACGCGCGCTTCATTCCACTGCATACGTGACTCGCCTTTGACTTCGTTCCATGATTGCTCAAGCTCACTTTCATGATCTTCAAAACGAGCATCTGCTGGATAACGATGACGATTAGCATACCCTACAGCATAAGCTGGATGGGCATCGCGATCAAAATCGTGACCCTGTGCATGATAGTCAGTATTGGCAAATTCAGCGCGCCAGTAGGCTTCTTCGTGAGTTGGATTGATAGCTTCAGCTGAAGCATGACCTGCACCGCCACCAGCGATAGCACCAATAGCGCCGCCAATGAGCGTTCCTAGCGGTCCTGCCATAGAACCAATAGCTGCGCCTGCTACTGCGCCGCCAACACCGCCAACACCAGTACCGACAGGGTGTGAGCCTGGCTCACCTGTAATCATGTCAGCATTAAGATCTTTTTTGGTCTCTTTTGACATATGCTTGATTTCGCTACGGTCGATGTTATCTGGATCATTCATAATGACCTTTTTTTCTGTGACGCCAGCGTCTGGCGTTCTTAATTCATTTTCGGCTCTGATGCGCTCAGCTTCTGTCAATTCACGACCATCAGCGGCTACAATCTCGTTATCACCTATAATACGGGCATCATTATTACTCATAAAATCATCCTTAAATTATTAGTTATTGTTTATATAGAAATTTATTTTTTGAACTATAAATTTGCAAGCTCGCCATTAGTATATGAATTAAAGCACAATATGCGATAGGCTAACTATGTAAACAGCGTCAGAATAACGATGCTCTTACGTTACAACATGTATCATGCTATAAGTACTCATAACAGCATCATAGGCTCAGCAGTGCCCTATCGATAGCCGTTTGCCATTTGTGTAAATGCTTTTCTCTGATCTCATTAGACATACTTGGCTCAAATATACGCTCAACCTCCCACGACGCACTCATAGTAGACTCATCATAAAGTCCCGTTTTTAGACCTGCTAATAGCGCGGCGCCCTTAGCCGTAATTTCGGTATCTTTTGGGCGCAATACAGGTACGCCCAGTAGATCTGCCTGAAACTGCATTAGTAGATTATTATTGGCAGCGCCGCCATCAACGCGCAGCTCTGTTAATGGATGCGGGCTGTCCTTTTGCATAGCAATAAGTACATCATAGGTTTGATAAGCCACTGCCTCTAATGCTGCGCGTGCGATATGGGCTTTGGTCGTGCCACGGCTCATACCCGTGATGCTTGCGCTGACATCAGAGCGCCAGTAAGGCGCGCCAAGACCAGTAAACGCAGGCAGCAAAACCACATCATCGCTACTGTCCACTTGCCGCGCTAAATCCTCGACATCACAGCTTTGTTTGATCATGCCTAGATTATCTCGTAGCCACTGTACAATAGCGCCTGCCATAAACACGCTACCCTCTAGCGCGTAGGTTACCTCACGCTTTGGTGGCTGCAAAATGCGCTTGCCTGACTGCACGATTTGATTAAGTGATAAGTTATCGATACGAGTAGGCATTGATTTTCGTTGCCATGCAATGGTCGTTAATAACTTATGCGCGCTAAGTTTTGGTGTTTGACCGATGTTCATCAGCATAAAGCAACCGGTGCCATAAGTGTTCTTGGCCATGCCCGCGTCCAGACAACCTTGTCCAAACAGTGCTGCATGCTGATCGCCTAGTACCGCCTGAATAGGAATCTGCTTAGCAAATAACCCCTTTTTGGTTTTACCAAAATCGCCATCTGAGGCGACAACTTTGGGCAATACCACCATAGGGATATCAAAACGCGCGCACAGCGTTTGCGACCATTCAAGTTTGTGAATATCAAAAAGGAGCGTGCGTGAGGCATTGGTGATATCGATGACATGCTCGCCGCCTGTCAGCTGATATATCAGCCAGCTATCTATCGTCCCGACCGCGATTTGTCCACTACTTGCGGGCGCTTTTATATTCGGATGATTCTCAAGTAGCCAAGAGATTTTGCTGGCACTAAAATAAGGGTCGAGTCGCAACCCTGTGATATCTCGTACCTGCTGGCTTATGTTATTGGCTGAGCTATCAGCAGCTAGCTGTTCACAAAACGGCGCAGTACGTCTATCTTGCCAAATAATGGCTGGCGCAAGTGGCAGCCCTGTCTGCTTGTCCCAAATGACAATCGACTCACGCTGATTGGTGATAGCAATACAGCTGACATCCGTTGCAAGTAGTCCTGCTTGATTGATGACGTCATGAGCACAGCTAATCTGTGTCTGCCAAATTTGGCGGGCGTCTTGCTCGACATAACCGGCCTTTGGGGTTTGTAAGGTGGTGGGCTGCTGCGCCATCTCAATAGGATGTGCACGGTCATCATATAATATGGCTCGACTCGACGTGGTGCCTTGATCTAACGCTAATATATACCCTGCCATTGATTACCCCTGCACCTATTATAAATTCGATTTTTAGTAGTTTGTAAGACTAGATTTGCGATAATGCTGATACTTACGTCACTACTGTCTATAATATACCCATAAGCATCTAGGGCTGTATAGCTCAAAATCTAAATGTATTGGTTTGTTGCAAGGTCTTTATCGTTTATGAAACTTACCCCTTTGTCTTTATCTCACTGTATTACTATAGCCTCACTGATAGCACTCTCAACACCCGCGTTTGCAGATATCAGTTCTGGTACAGGTATTGATGCTGATCCTACCCTTAACTATACAGCGCTACCTGATGACACGACACAAATTATCGATACGGGCGAGGCGCGCTATAGCAATACTCAGACACGTATAGAAGCGCCCTCACCGTTAACTCAAAACGCAGCTTCTAAGCTAAATACCTTGATCGACCCTATTACTAGTAAGACAATTGCTAACAGCTACCCGCTGGAAGTCTCTAGTTTTTTGAGTTTAGCGCAAGCACAAGATATCTTATTGCAAGTCTCGCCCAAGCTGGCCGCCAATCAGGCGGCGATTGCCTCAAGCGAATATCAAACCCAGGCGCTGTCCACCATAGACAGACCCTTTGTATTTGCGCAACTCTCAGCGAGTACTTATAAAGTACAAGAAGATGTGGATTTATCCTCCCTACGCAATGAGATTGTCAATGGCGTCAACACTGTTGGCGCTGATATTAATGGTATGACGCCTACTATTGTGCCCTCGCCTATATTGCCTAATTTTGGTGAGATGCTCGGCGAGCGTATTCCAGAGTCTTATAATTTTGAGCGCTCAGGGTCTACCTCGGGCGCAGGTCTTGGCTTTGCTTGGCCCATTTATACTGCTGGGCGCACCGATAGTCTGACTGGCGCATCAAACGCCCGCACGCAAGAAGCGATAGCAGATAGTGTACTGGATAAAAACGAGCGGTATAATACCTTGATTGAGCGCTATTTTAAGGCGCAGCTGGCTATCATTGCTGCATATCTGCGTGAGGATGCTTATGATACTTTGCAGCAGACTGACTATATGGCCAAGCGCTTGTTTGAAGAAGGCTTTATTTCACGCGTTGATCGTTTAGAGGCACAGTCAGCGCTTGCAGATGCCAAAAGCGAATCTATCAAAGCTAATAATGACGCGCGCCTAGCCATGATCGCTTTGCAGCGTCTGCTACGTACAGAATATCGTATCAAGCCGACCACGCCTTTGTTTGTATCGAGTCGTCCGCTGCCTGATGTGTCCTATTTTCAAGACTTAGCACTCGCTCAGCATCCTGGACTCCAAAAAGTCGCCGCCAAGCGCGCGCAAGCTGAGCAGCTGCATGCGCTATCTGACACAGGCTACAAGCCTACGGTTATGCTTTATGGCTATAGTCAAGTCGAGCGAGATCCGAGCTGGATTGCAGGGGTATCAGCAAGCTGGAAGCTATGGGGCGGGTTGGATAAAGCGGCATCACTTGCTTCAAGCAGCGCCAAGATACGCCAAGCGGATCTCTCAGAGATTGAAGTTAGTGATAACCTACTGCTATTGGTCGAGAAGAACTGGAACGATGTCAATAATGCACAAGCGCGATATCAAGCCCTTCAGAGCAATGTTGACTTGGCGATAGAAGTATTGCGTCTGCGGCGCTTAGGACTAGAGGAAGGCGTCAATACGACGATAGAGGTTGTGCAAGCGCAGACGCAAGCGCTCAAAGCACGCACCGAGCAGGCGCAAACCGCTAACGATTATGTGCAGGCGCTTGCCGCCTTGATGCAGAGCACGGGTACACCTTTAGCGTTCAACGCGTATCTCAATGCCGCTGATATTAGGCTACCCACTTTGTATACCGAATAATTTAATATAAAAATTACTTACTAGACCTCTTGCAAAAGTAGTTGTAAGACACAACGTATATTATTGAACGCTACTTACTTAATAGATATGCCAAACAT
>CANLXO010000003.1 GCA_947495055.1 uncultured Psychrobacter sp.
TTTCTTGACCATGATAAACTCCGATTAATATGCTTAGTTTACCAAGTTTACTTGTACGGTTTCTTCAGCATAGCTCAGTGCTCCGCATCTGAAGCAAGATATAGAGAGTCAATTACCATTAATTAATGAGTGGATTGAAAACCATAGTCCGTAGGTTATTGTGGAGGTTTTGACACCCGACAAATAGATTTTGAAATTTTCGCTTCTATACTCGACTCTTTAAAACCTCAATCGCTTTTAAAATTTGCGGACGGTTTTTAGCTGCTTTAAGCCATTTAGGTAAACGACTGGCTAATGAACTATTTTGCCAAGTCTCAATATTTGGATTACGTTGTCTATGTTTGGCTGATACAAAGTCCTCTAAATATTCTAAATGACGTCTATTGAACGCCCATAAACTCTGACCAGCACAATCTGTTTGTAGCCATAAATCTACCCCAAAATAACTATCGGCTGGATTTTCCGCACCCCAATAAAACGTTCTTTGTTCAGCTAGTTTCGCTTGATTATAACCACAACTTGGACAACTCAATCTTACTTCGTCATGGTATAAAATCACAAACGCTTTCGATTGACACTTTGGACAATGAACCAGCGTAGGGTCATTATCGGTAGGCGTACTAATAGATATCCTATCTTCATTATTTTCTTGAAACCGCTTTGCAGTCATAATTTAACCTTATATTATTTTGGAGTTAACAATTAATTGTTAAGTTGGACGAAACTTGCGAACCTGAGATCATAGCGTAAGATAAAATAAAAATATCTACTTGATAGAAGATGCAATTGTTATTAACTACTGAAATATTGTCTTAGAGTTAAATTAAATCAAAAAAACCCTATTAGCTTTATATCGGTACTGATATCATTGCCTAATAATGATAAAGGTACATATGAAAGATATTGAGTTTCTAGGCACATCATTAGAGGACGAAGAATTAAATCACTCATACAGGATTTAAAAAGATGACTAAATACACCTCTGTTTTTGACGCCCTATGCGATACGCCTACTCAAAGCGCTAATCTAAAATTGCGTGCTGAACTTATGCATCATATTACAAACATTATTAAAGATATGTCAGGTACGCAAAGCGAGATTGCTAAGCTTTGCGGAATCACTCAACCTCGTCTTAATGACTTATTACAAGGCAAAATTAGCAAGTTTAGCTTAGATGCATTGGTGAACATCAATGCTAACTTAGGCGTTGAAATCAGCCTTGATTTTGCTTGATAGGGTTTTGAATGTTTTTGTATAGTAGGAGATAAAACCCACCCCACCTAAATAAACTCCCGCTCAACATTCATCATCCTTGCATCTACCGTCCGCTCTATCTTTTCCTCTATCTGACTACACTGCGACTCAACCTCACGTTTGGACAGCCCGACGATGACAAACGTCCATTCGCTGGCATCATGACGATCGCGCTCGCCGCTTTCACAGACGGCGACACTTGGATTATTACCGAAACGCGCATGCAAGCCGCCCATACGTTGGCGTTTTTCTTTTAGTGAGCTGCAACCGGGAAGGGAGAAAGTCAGGGTTAAGATAGCAATATGCATAGGTTTTCCTCATTAAAGTTATCCACGCTTCATGGTATCATCAAGCACGCTTGGTGTATGGTCGGCAACTTGTAAGATACAGAATCGTACCCATAACAATAAGACTAAAATTGCCTCAAAACGAAATAAAGAGATCTCAACCATGACAAAACATTATGACTATATCGCCATTGGTGGCGGTAGCGGCGGTATTGCTTCGATCAATCGCGCGGCAAGCTATGGCAAAAAATGCGCCATTATCGAAGCAGAACAATTAGGCGGCACTTGTGTCAACTGGGGCTGCGTACCCAAAAAGGTCATGTGGTACGGCGCGCAAGTCGCCGAAGCCATTGAGAAGTATGCGCCAGATTATGGCTTTGATGTTGAATTAAAGAACTTTGACTTTCAAAAACTGGTCAATAGTCGCCAGCAATATATTCAAAACATTCATCGCTCTTATGATAATAATTTGGCAAAGAACGGCGTTGAGGTCATAAAAGGCTTTGCTAAGTTCGTCGACACCAATACGGTCGAAGTCAATGGCGAGCACATTACCGCTGACCATATTTTGATTGCGACCGGTGGTCATCCTATCTTCCCTAACATCCCAGGCGCTGAGCACGGTATCGATTCTGACGGGTTCTTCAGATTAAACCATCTGCCCAAACGCGTGGCTATCGCAGGGGCTGGCTATATTGCGGTTGAGATTGCAGGCGTACTCAACAGTTTAGGATCAGAGGTGCATCTGTATGTGCGCCAGCATTCACCGCTACGCTCGTTTGACCACACTATCGTTGAGACTTTGCTGATAGAGATGGAGCAAGACGGTATTCAGTTGCATACCGAAACGACGCTGACTGAGGTCAATAAAAACGACGATGGTAGTTTAGAGCTGTTCACCAAAGACGGCAGCCTTGATACGGTCGATTGCTTGATTTGGGCGATTGGTCGAGCGCCCTCCACTGACAATATTAACTTGGAAGTAACTGGCGTTGAGACAACTGATAGCGGTAAAATCAAAGTCGATAAGTTCCAAAATACCAACGTTGATGGCATTTATGCGGTCGGTGATATTATTGAAGGCAGCATTGATCTAACGCCCGTAGCTATTGCAGCAGGTCGTAGGTTATCTGAGCGCTTGTTTAATGACAAAACCAATGAGCACTTGGTTTATGATTTGGTGCCAACGGTTATCTTTACTCATCCCCCTATTGGTACGATTGGCTTGTCAGAGATTGACGCGGTGGAGCTACATGGCAAAGACAATATTAAGTGCTACACCTCGACCTTTACCTCGATGTATAGCGCGGTGACGCAGCATCGCCAAAAGTGCGTGATGAAGCTGGTGTGCTTAGGTGAGGAGGAGAAAATCATTGGCCTACATGGCATCGGTTACGGTGTCGATGAGATGCTGCAAGGGTTTGCCGTAGCAGTGAAGATGGGCGCGACCAAAGCAGACTTTGATAATACCGTTGCTATTCATCCAACCGGTGCAGAAGAGTTTGTGACAATGAGGTAGTGGGCGTTAGTGGGCGTTAGTGGGCGCTAGTCAGCTTTAGTTTGATAGAGTGTGCAAGTAAAAAGGCTATTTTAGATAGAATAGCCTTTTTTTGTGGCTAGATTTTAGGTTAAAGCCTTTGGTCTACTATTTAAACTTTTGCTATGTATTTGATACTAAATACATAATACTAAACGTAACCTTTTTAAAAGCCTAAAGCTGATATTGTCTCACTTGTCTTTTAGGGCTTGAAGTCGTTCAGCTTAGCGCTGCCTTTTCAGATAATAAAGGTTGCACATCTTAGTTGCTGACTTACCCAACCATAGATTGTGTTGACATCTAAAAATAAAAACTCAAACAAGGTTACTTATGCACATTTACGATTTTATAGGGATAGGTTTTGGTCCAGCAAATCTTTCAGTGGCTGTTGCCCTGTTAGAGAAGGATATGTTAAATGACCACTCAAAAATCATGTTTATAGAGAGCAAGCCTGACTTTGTCTGGCACGGCGGTATGCTGATACCCGAAGCTGAGATGCAGATTTCATTTTTTAAAGACTTAGTGACGCTCAGAAATCCCACCAGCCCTTTTACCTTTATCAATTACTTAGCAGAAAATGGTCGGTTAGAGACTTTTGCCAATCTCAAAAACTTTTTTCCAAGGCGAGTGGAATATAATGACTATCTACAATGGGCGGCTAAGAAGTTTGAAAACTACGTCAAATACGCTACCAAGGTTATAAAGATCGAGCCTGTGCTTATCGAAGGTTCAGACGTCGTAGACTACTTAGCGCTACATTTGCAAAATGTCACTACCAAAGACACAGAGATTATATACGCCAAAGACATCTCGCTTGCAGCAGGTATCAGCAAAGTCATTCCTGAGTATATGAGTGCCAATCCTGATATCAAAATCAGTCATTCTGAAGATTTTTTGTACAGCTTAGAGACTGATTTTACCGATAAACATGCAGAGTATAAATTTATAGTGGTGGGTTCTGGTCAAAGCGCTGCTGAGATTACCATGCATTTGGCAGATGAGTACCCCAATGCCAAAGTCGATCTTTATTTTAGAACCTATGCCCTAAAGCCTGCTGATGAAACTGAATTTGTGAACGAGATCTTTGATAGTGACACGGTTGAGACCTTTTTGACTTATGATGATGACTTTCGAGAAGACGTTATTGAGAACCACAGAAATACCAATTATTCAGTCGTCGATCCTAAACTCATTAGCATCTTGTACGAACGCCTTTATTATCAAAAACTGATTGGGACTGAGCAGATCCAGCTGCATCAATTTCATGAATTAAAAGGTATAGATAGCGATTCAAAACAGGCAATATTTAAAGAGCTGACGGATAATAAAACGGTAAACATAGAGTTTGACGGTTTATTTTTGGCGACAGGTTACGAGATTATAGCAACCGATATTGTCAAAAACTTTGAGGAGTATTTAGTATACGATACCGAAGATCGCTTGGTGCTAGACACCGATTATAGGGTGAAAACGATTAACGCTAACTTTAAACCTAAGATATTTATTCAAGGGGCAAGTGAGCATAGTCATGGCATGAGTGAAACCTTGCTCTCTTTACTGGCTTATCGTTCAGGGAAAATCGTGACTAGACTGAGCGAGAATGATTGAGGCTTGTTGAATAGAGTAGTAAAAAGTCTACATCCCCAAAACCCACTCATCATTTACTTGGTACACCTTGAAGCTTCCTTTGTCAGTGCGACTATTACCCGCAACCGTTTGCGTAATATCAGCGGTACACATATAGGTATTGTCGCCCTCAATGGTGTCGCAATTGACATTATCTACGCTCTCAAGGGTTGGCATCATGCCTGCCATCATCCCGCTCATTGCCCTTGCCATCTCATCATTGCCCGCACCCGCCATCGCATTATCCATCATGCTGCCCGCCTGCTCATACTGTGCTTCAATAAGATTTTCTACATCACTCTCAGAGGGTCCACTTGAGCAAGCAGCAAGTAGTGGCGTTAATAAAAGCATGGCAACTATGTTTCTGATATTTGTATTTTTAACATTTTTCATGATGGTCTCGCTCTTTTATCTTCGATAATTAAGTATACCTAACGCTGAGTAAAAACCAAACATAATTTCTTAGATTTAAAGCTAACCTCTCTAAACTTTGTTCCCGTAAAAGCTATTGCAAATGATAACAATTATCGTTACTATATGTGCTATTAAATCGTCATTCTTATTCATGACAAGTAAATTGTCAGAAGATTTAGGAATAGTTATATGTACGTATGTATCTGCAATAGCGTTAAAGAAAAGCAAATTCAGGCGGCAATCAGCTCTGGTATCGATACACTTGATGGTCTCAAAGAGACGCTAGATGTCGCTACTTGCTGCGGCTGCTGCGAGCCTATGGTCAATGATTATCTTGATGAGCATCACGCCAAGCTTGACGTTCTTGCTTATGCTGTTTAGCTTTTAGTTAGTACATGAATAGTTAGCCTATAAACCTACCTCTCCACTATCGAGCACGCTTAGCCTAGTCTATTATCTTTATGATGCTTATCCTGCACTAGAGTTTATGCATGCTATTTTCTATTTTTATTCTACTGCAAATGTCTGTTACTATTACTATCAAGTACAATTACTATCAAGATCCTGTCTGCTATCCTTGACTTAGGTCTGCTGTACACGCCCTACTAATCAAATTTTTAGTGAGTATATATTATGAAAGGTAGTCAAAAAGTTATCGATTATTTAAACTTTTTATTGGGCGGTGAGCTGGCCGCTCGTGACCAGTATTTTATTCACTCTGAGATGTATGCTGAGTGGCACTACGGCAAATTGTATGACCGTATTCATCACGAAATGGAAGATGAGACCTTGCATGCGCAGGCGATCATTCGCCGTATTTTGATGCTAGGCGGCATCCCTAAAATGAGCGTTAATGAGATTCAAGTCGGCACTGCAGTTCCTGAGATGCTACAGCTTGATCTGGATCTTGAATATGCAGTACAAAAAGATCTCAAAGCAGGCATTGCGCTATGTGAAGAAGAGAAAGATTACGTCACTCGCGATATCTTGACCCAGCAGCTCAAAGACACTGAAGAAGATCATGCTCATTGGCTTGAGCAGCAGCTGCGTCTTATTGATATGATAAGTCTGCCTAACTACTTGCAGAGCCAAATGGCTGAAGTATCGCCAGATTTAGTATCACACTAAAGGAGAGAATCATGAGAGGCGACAAAGAAGTCATTCAAGTGCTCAATAAAGTGCTTGGTCAGTCTTTAATAGCGATTAATCAGTATTTTTTGCATGCGCGTATGGCAAGGCATTGGGGACTAGAGGTTCTAAACGATCATTTGTACAAACAATCTATCGCTGAGATGAAGTGGTCGGATGATCTGATTGCCCGTATCTTTTTGCTCGGTGGGCTTCCTAATCTACAACAACTAGGCAAAGTCTATATCGGTGAAGACGTCCCTGAAATTATCAGTTGCAACTTGCGTTTAGAGCGACAAAAATTCGACATTATTACTGATGCGATTACATTGTGTGAGACGCATCAAGACTATGTATCACGTCATTTATTGCTTACTCTTAAGGATGGTAATGAGGAGTATGACGACTGGCTTGATACACAAGAGGATTTGATTAAATCGGTAGGTGTAGAGAACTATATTCAAGCACAGATGCATGATGATTCTGAGTAATACAAGCGTGCTGATTTAACCCCGGTTGTCTTTAGACCAAAGCCAGTTTACTTAATAATCTATGCCTGTACTAAAATCTATGACAGACAGCACAATCTTGATACTGTTATGATGCTTTAAATAATAAGAGTTGCGAGATAATTGTGTGGCAGATCTACCTGTACATCCTACCTATTGGGCTTGGCATTATGACATTGGCGGCAAGCTTACTGTGCTTGTTTGCCTACCTTATGTCTGATGACAATGCCACGCGGCGGCCCGCCTTTCACTGGTTTAAGCGCTTACTTATCGTCGCTTTTGTATTACTAAGCGCTGGGCTGTTTATGACCTTTGGGCACTTTTGGGGACAGCAAAGATAGTCCTATCTGCTCACCAATTTTTCTAATTCTAATAGCTCTAAATCTTGCCGTTTAGGCTCGCCATTATTACCATCATCTGGGAACGGCATACTATTGCCATTCAACTGATAGCCGCGTCGCTGATAATACGCCAACAGCTCAGGACGATGACTCAAGATTGACATGGTCAGACGGCTTGGCTGATCGCTCCTTTGCTCATGACTAGATAGTAAATGCCGCGTCGCAAAAGTCTCGGCGGCTTCTAAGATGACATGACCCACGCCGCACCCTTGTAATTCTGGATGAACGGCAAACATGCCAATATAGGCTTTGTTGTCGACATCACTATCTGATTTTATATCAACTGCAATGCAGCCTAGTAGCTCGCCTGTCTCTTCGCTATCGCGCTCGCCCATCGTCGTTTTGGGATATACAAAAAAGTAGTGTTTTGGATCGTTGATGATGTGGATAAGCTCGCTTTGGGTAATGCGTATGCCGCCGACGAGAGATGCTTCATTCGTCCAGCCTTGGGTGCTTCGGTAGCACAGGTTGAGTAATTGCTCAATGGCACTAACATCGTCGACCGTTGCTTGACGAAGAAACACTTTTTCTTTGTTTTTGATAGTAGTCATCATTGTATTCTCAAGTTTCAAAAAGCGCTTTGTATAACAAAAATACGCTATTTAATATATAAAAAGGCTGACCTAAATCAATAGATCAACCTTTATAGTAACAAAACTCTACCAATGCTAGCGCGATAAAACCTTTGCTTGCTCAATAATATCGAACCCTGCATTGATCTGCGCGCGCGTTGGCGCATGACCACGGCGCAAGAGTTCAGAGAAGGCAATCAGCTCTTTGTCACGTCCTAAGGAGCTTGCAGCGCTGGCACGCGTATTCTCCCCTTCGTCATCGAAATAATACTCGATGTAGTCTAGCGTATCAGGCGAGCCGAACAAGATATTATGATCGGGCGTCGCCGCATGTCCGCTATAGCGCAAACTATTGCCATACTGCGCCGTCCAAAAGAACGGAATACGCTCCTCTAGTGAGTTAACGTTGTCTTCATTTAAAATAGCAGCGGCAGTTACGATGCCGTGTTGCAGTGCTACGCGCCAATGCTCAATACGCATCCGCCCCATCTGATTGGTGGCTTTGGCAATATCACCGAGCGCATAAACGCCATCACGCAACTGCAAGTGATCATCGACCTGTACGCCGTCTGGATCGTTAACCTCATTGAGCAATTCGGTACGTGGCGCGACGCCAGTGCCTAAGATGACAACGTCAGCATCGATACTACTACCATCTGACAATGTAACGCCACTAACTTTGCCGTCGCCATTGATTTGATCGACGCCTGCGCCAAAGGCAAATGTGATACCTTTTTCTTCATGAAGTTTAACAAGGGCATTACTCACCGTTTCTGAGACGATATTTGCCATGACGCGTGCGCCGCGAGCAACGACAGTGATAGACTTTGTCTCGCCTGCCTGCGCCAATGCAGAAGCAGCCTCCATACCGATAAAGCCTGTACCGACGATGACAACGTTTTTGTTGTCGGTAGCACCTTTGATTGCCTTGGCATCATCCATACTGCGCAGTGTATAGACGCCGTCTAAATCAGCGCCTTTAAAGGGTGGTATTTTAGGTTCAGCGCCTGTTGCAACGACTAAGAAATCTGCGCTTTGTTGCTCGCTATCGCCATTCTCGTTTGTCACAACGATAGTGCATTCATTAGGGAGCACTTCGCTCACCGTTTGCTTTAAACGCAGATCGATATTGTTTTTGCTGGCCCATTCTGCGCCGCCCAGCATCAAATATTTCTCATCCATCTTGCCTGCCAAAAACGCTTTTGATAGTAGAGGACGATTATAGGGCGCTTTGTCGTCTTTACTAATGATAGTAATTTTGCCGCCGTAGCCAGTATGACGCAGCTGATTGGCAGTCATAAAGCCGGCTCCGCCGCCGCCAACAATGATCGTATGAGTGTCAGTTAATTTGTCATTCTCTACGCGTTTGTCCATCTTTGCTGCGGTATTGATAGTGAGGCTATCGCCCTCATCGGTCAGTTCATACTGAGTCAAGCCGCGCATAGCCACAGGCTCAAGCAGCGTCCCATCACGGCTATCAAAGCTACCATGATGCCATGGACAGATAACGCGATCACCGCAGCGCATACCCTCGCCCAAATCTGCACCCGCATGCGGACATTTACCATCAAAGGCGCTAAACTCATTATCATCACGAGTGATTAAAATGATACTATCATCGTCTTGCTTGTAGGACTTCATGCCACCATTTGGAATATCGGCTTTGTCGATGGTAACGGTGTTAATCATAGCGTTGCTCATAAGTTATCCTTAACGGTTGTTATTCAAAAAATAATGCTTGCGTCTACAGCTTTCAGGTCATATCAAATTAAAACACGGCACATCAAAACGTGATTAAATAGTATTGATTTATCGATAGTAGCAAGACCAATGTCCACACGCTGTTTATTTGTGCGTTTACTGCGTTGCAAAACGTAACTTTTGACTATTCACACAAACGTTCCCAAAGCACTAAGCTAGAAGATAAAAGCTAAAAGCGCCAGCCTATGAGCGTTCAGATATAGTTAGAAATAGTAACCTTTACATTTTTATACTTAAATCACTTCTCTAAAAGATCCTTTTTATGACCACAAATACTCATGATTTATTTGATATTGATTTTACAAAAGCGACGGATACTGCCAGCCTGCCGCAGCCTACCGTACCTCCTATAAGACAAGCGACCTATAAGTCCTACAACACAGACTTTGTCGTCAATGAGATATTAGATGTCGACTTCACAGGAGAGGGTGAGCACTTGTGGCTGCATATACAAAAGTCAGGGGTAAATACCGCGTATCTGGCAAAACTGCTATCAGAATGGGCAGATATTCCACTGCGCGATGTCGGGTATTCAGGTCTCAAGGACCGTCATGCACTGACGACGCAGTGGTTTAGTTTGCGTATACCTGTGCGGCAAATGCCAGGGTCCAAGTTTGCATCTGTAGATATTCGCGATGAAGAATCAATCACTATCCTCGCCCAGCATTGGCATAACAAAAAGCTTAATCGCGGGACGCACAGGGCCAATCAATTTATCGTTACTTTGCGAGATATTACTTTGCAAGATATTGAATTGAAGGATGACGATAAGTCGTCTGTAGAACAGCATCTAACGACTATTAGCAAAAG
Organism: uncultured Psychrobacter sp.; assembly: GCA_947495055.1. Lineage (GTDB taxonomy): Bacteria > Pseudomonadota > Gammaproteobacteria > Pseudomonadales > Moraxellaceae > Psychrobacter. The sequence goes on from CANLXO010000003.1 coordinate 10,300, forward strand.
CGGTGTGCCTAATTATTTTGGTCCACAGCGTTTTGGCTGGCAAGGCAATAATATTAAAGAAGCCTTAGCGCTGTTTGCGCGCTCCATACCAGAGCATCAAGCTACGCCTAAAAAGAGCAAACGTAAACGTGCACCGCGCGAGCAAAACTCGATGGAGTTGTCAGCGGCGCGTAGTTTAATTTTCAATGAGATATTGGCTGCAAGAGTGCGTGATGGCAGTTGGAATACGGGACTAGATGGCGAGGTATTTAACCTCGATGGCTCAGGGTCGATATTTGCTAGCGATAGCCTAGAAGATACATTACGCGAGCGCCTTGCCAGCGCCGACATTCATCCAACGGGCGTCTTGTGGGGCACATCTAACGATAAGGTCAGCGGGTTAGCCGCCCAGCTTGAAGCTGATATCATAGAGAATAATCTATTATTAACAGAGCTTGCAAAAGGTTTAGAGCTGCGAGGCATCAAAGCGCAGCGGCGAGCATTGCGATTACCGATTGAAGCGATGCGTTGGGAGTGGCAAGAGCAGCAAGATAGTAGCGAGCAGACATTGGTGCTCAGCTTTACTTTGACGACAGGTAGTTTTGCCACTAGCGTGCTGGCAAGTGTCGTTCAGAACTTACAAATGGCGTGAATAAGGCTTTTTTACTGCCTGATACTATTTGCAGTAACGCTTTTTGGTAATAGCGCCTTGCACCAGTAACTCGTTGGCGCTAACCACTTGATTACGGCCTAGATGCTTGGCTTTATACAAAGCTTTATCCGCTATACTGATAAAGTATTGGCAGATATCATTCGGTAATGAGACAGCATCTGTATGGGCTACAGACGTTATTTTGTATGCCGTTAGCTCCTCGTAGTCAACGCTATAAACCCCAAAGCTTGCTGTAACATTTAGATACTCTACTGTATCCACACTCTCTACAGCCTCTAAATTATCACTAAGGGCGATAGGATGCTGAGCGATATCTTGTCTTAATTGCTCGGCGATACTCATGGCTTTATTATGTGCTGTGTTAGGCAATACGACCAAAAACTCTTCGCCGCCATGGCGGCTAACGATAGCGTCTTTGACTGCTACATCTAATTTGGGCTTTGACAGTTCTAATTTAGGCTTTGACAGTATAGCCGATACTTTTTGCAGTACTCTATCGCCTGCATCATGACCTTGCTCATCATTAATGTCTTTAAAATTATCAAGATCGAGTAAGATAATGCTAAAGCTTTGTCCGCGAGACATTTTGCTTAATGCTTGTTGCATCATCTCAAGACCATGACGGCGACTCTTTAAATGCGTCAAATCGTCTTGATTGGCCTGTTTCAGGCTCTCATCTTTACTGGCGTATAAAACAAGCAGCAACACTCTAAATACCGCAACGATAAAAATGGCTTTTGGCAGCGCCAAATACATATGCGTTGAGCGCCAAAAAAACGCTGAAGAGCGCTGAATCTCTCTAACGCTATCCCATCTTAGATCATTGTTTTTGAAGTTTGAGGCAGCGATAGCATTCTCGATCGTCATCACCTCATTATAAGTCAGTTGATGATATACCTCAGGCGGCAGTGAAGTCACAACCAACTGGCTCAAATTAGGTAAAGCAATACCAAAGTATGGCAAAGAGACGGCAAACAATATCAAAAAGGTTTGCGCCAAAAAAGCGCGCCAAATGTAGCGCTGTTCAATCAGCATCATACCAAGCATAGCGCCGCCAACCAGAGATACTCCAGCAAGCAGACTGCTATAGCCCATGATGACGATAGCGATGGCAATGTAGACTGTGTATATAGTGACCAGAATAATTTGCCACAGATGCAGGCGCTGATCTGAGGTTTTGATGCGCGCAACATGACCGACTATCCAGTACGAGAACAGTCCTATGACAGTCGTCCATATCCAGACTGGATAGAGCAGATCCATGTTGACATATAGACCATAAGTGTCTCGTTTGAACCATACAAACAAGCACCATAGCCAATGCAATGCGACCTCGATGACTATAAATAACGCAAACAGCGATGCCCTATCAGCAGCTTGCCACTCAAAAATAATCTGAGTAAGTTTTTTATAGCCCAACTGGTCTATAGATACCGGCATAAATAAGTAGCCAAATGGTTTACGCTTATGTTACGCAATTATATACACGTGTTAAGACTAATAGCGCTTTACTTTGTTACAAGGTTATTCTCGCCTCTAAAACTTCTCGCCTCCAAAATACAGACACCTACTAAACTGTATTTGCTAACACCTAAATTTATAATAGTATAAGTTTTTAATCGTGGTTCTCGCTATTAGCGAAAGCTTTGCCAAACGCCCCACTGATCTGCATTTAGAGTAGGAATATCACCCAGCTTGCGCCACGGCATATTGCTACCATGAAAGTCGCTACCGGTTGACACCCCTAGATTGTGCTCTGTAATACTGCGATCAACCATACGCCGAGTGCTCAGCGGTTCACTATCAGCAGGTAGCTCGCAGGCATCACCGCCAAGTGCGGCAAACTCCTCGATAAGTTTGCGCACCCGCGTCGCTGAGAGCTGATAACGGGTAGGATGAGCAAGTACTGCTTTGCCGCCGCAAGCATGAATGAGCGCGATACCATCCGCCATACTCAGCGCATCAAGGGCCACATAAGCGGGCTTATTATCAGCCAAATACTTATCGAATGCCTTTTGTACAGTTTTGACCTCACCGCGCTCAAACAATACTTGACCGATATGAGCGCGTCCAACCGCTTGCGGGTTATCGCCCGCTTTAGCCAACACTTCTTGCCATAATTCATCAAACTCAATATCGAGTAAGGTGCTCAGCTTTTCGGTAATACGCAGACCGCGAGTCGCTCGGCTGTCTTGCAGCTGCTGCAAAGTGGCATGCATCTGCGCGCGATCGGTAAAATCAAGGCCCACCACATGGATGATTTTATTAGTAGATTTGTTCTTGCCGTAGCCACCACTCAAGCTGTGCTCGCAGCTGATCTCAACCCCATTAATAAGCTGCATGTCATAAGTATTGGCCGCAGCGCGCGCCTCATCGATACCTGCTAGCGTATCGTGATCGGTCAATGCCAAAACATCGACACCAGCGACATGTGCGCGGCGAACGACTTCAGCAGGTGCAAAGGTGCCATCAGAGCAGGTACTGTGGCAGTGCAAATCGATTTTCATAGGTACCGCCTTATTCATGCGTTGATTGCTTTTTTTTAGCCCAGTAGACGTGTAAACTATCTCCTACGTTTTGATGGACACTATCCTAGCTATGAAAGCTCTATTAGATTTTATTCCCCTGATCGCCTTTTTTATCGTTGCCCGCAATCAAGGTATATTGGCCGCAGCAGGTGCTCTGCTTATAGCGACCCTCGTCGTTTACGTCATTCACTTTGCCCGTCAAAAAGGCAAACTTGATAAGCAGCAATGGGTAGTTTTGTTATTGACCATTGTCTTTTGCGGTGTCACTTTATTGCTGCGTGATGACATCTACTTACGCTGGAAATCACCGATTATAAACGGGGTGTTTGCCTTTGCCTTGCTCGTAAGCGTAGCTATTAACAAGCCTTTGATGCGCCTGGCAATGAAAGAGGTTTTTACGCTTACTATGAGCGGCTGGAAAAAGCTCACTATCGCTTGGGCGCTGTTTTTTGTGCTTATGGGCGTGCTGCATTATATCACGGCCTTTACCATGTCGAACGAAGCTTGGATCAACTTTAAGACTTACGGCTGGATTCCTATTATGCTCGTTTTCGTCATTGCTCAGTTTGTAGTGCTAAAAAACCATGTCAATCCAGCACTGACGGACAAAACTGCCAAATAGATTTAAAACTTTACTTTTCTTTTATTATACACTCGCTATTTTACTCTTAATTAAGGAGCCACCATGGCCTTATTTGCTATCATCGGTCATGACGTTGCAGGTAGCCACGCGCAACGCCTAATCACTCGCGCAGAACACGTCGAGCGCCTGCAAGCCTTAGATCGTGAGCAGCGCTTAATCATCGCAGGTCCTACGCCTATCGAGCATGGTAGCGACGCTATGTCGGGCAGCCTGATTATCGCGGATTTTGATACGCTCAAAGACGCGCAAACTTGGGTAGATGCCGAGCCGTACCTGCGTGATGGTGTGTATAGTCATGTAGACGTCAGACCTTTTATTCATACCTTGCCTGCCAACAAGGCAGCACGATCGTGAATCGATTGAAACATTATAAGTACGGTCTAATGAGCATCATGCTATTGGCGACAATGCCAGTGCAAGCGGCTTCAACACTAACTCCTAGTGCTGAGCCTACGCCTTTAACAACGACTCAACTGACAATGACTGAGCCCAGTACCGCTCAAGCTGATCCAGACTTAGCCTTATCTATTGATAATACCCTAGCGGCGCAAATGCAACCCTCCAATCAAGCATTATCGGATGCCAATCAAGAGCTATTAGGGCGCAATGCCAAGCTGCAACGCCAAGTTAATGACTTACAAACGCAGGTTAACGTCTTGGTCTATGAGAGTAAAGGTCAGCTGTTTTTATACGGTGCATTTACAGTACTCATCAGCTTACTGGTCGGTATTTTTATCTCTTGGCTGGTTTTTGTACGCCGCGAGCGCTGGTAACCTGCTTTTATTGCCTTATTTGATGTGATCTTTTATGTCTAATCCTGTTGCTCCAATTGGGCATCTTGACCCTACAAAAGCTACGAGCTATGCCAATATCATCAAGCCTGCGCAGATTGACTGGCAAAAGGACGATACAGGTAACTTAGTGCCCGTATCAGGTGAATTTGGTGACGTTTATTACTCACAGGCTAATGGCTTAGCAGAATCTCGCTACGTGTTCTTGGAGGGCAATCATTTATCTGAGCGCTTGGCAAATCTAGCCGCTTATCAAACCTTTAGTGTCGCTGAATTGGGTTTTGGCACTGGCCTCAATGTCCTAGCACTCTGGCACTTATGGCGCAAGCTTCGAGCAACGCATGCGCATTTAAGTAATGCGCGCTTACATATTATCACTACTGAAAAGCATCCTATACCTATCGAGGATTTGACCGAGATACTGAGCATTTGGTGCCAGCGTGCGCCAGAACTACGAGCGATGGTAGTAGAGTTGTTGGCAGCCTATCCTATCCTTATTGCAGGCTGTCATCGCCTTAACTTTAGCGCTGATAATCTAACGCTCGATATCTGGCTGGGTGATGCCGCCGATAGCTTAGCTAAACTTGCAACTGATCACTCTAATTGTCAATCTACTCAAAAGAGCATGCCCATTGATGCTTGGTTTTTAGATGGTTTTGCGCCCTCTTGCAATGAGTCCTTGTGGACAGAGTCGGTATTTGCACAGATTGCCCGCTTATCTGATATCGGTACGACAGCAGCGACTTATAGCTGCGCAGGCGTAGTAAAACGTGGCCTACAGAGCAGCGGCTTTATACTCAAAAAGATAAAAGGCTTTGGCCCAAAGAAAGAGATGCTCACTGCTGAGGTTAAAAAAGACGCTGAGCTGTCTAACGATACTTTCATTAAAACAAAACAAGTCAACGAAAAATCCAAACCTAGCCACACCCTTATCATTGGTGCTGGCGTCTCTGGGTTAATGGTCGCTTGGTCATTAGCCAATCGCGGTACGCGGGTCACACTCGTGGATAAAACCGCACCGCTTGCAGGCGCATCTGGCAATCCGCGCGCCCTACTCGCGCCTAAGATGACACCCATTCATCACGCCGACGAGCATCTGCATACTATCGGTTATCTCTATAGTAGCCGCCTGTATCGCGCCCTTAATGAGTTAGCTGCCAAAAATAATAGCGCAGCGGTGCTTGAACCGACAGGCGCGCTTGATTTACTTCTAAAAGCCAATATCGATGTCGCGCAAATTGCTGATTATCCTGATACGATGGCGACCACCCTACCCGATGAGCAAGCGCGTCAACTTAGTCATTTAACCATGCAGGACTTATCCGATAATCTATATTTGCCGCAATCAGGCTTAGTTAATCCGCAAGCCCTAAAAGACGTCATTATGTCTCACCCGTTGATTCGCTATCAGCAATTAGACGTTAATGAGATCAATGAAAATAACGAGCAAGTTTATGTGAGTGGTTATAGGGATGGCGAGCAGATCACCCTTCAAGCCGACAATGTGGTCATCTGCGCCGCCTTTGAGAGCCATGCTTTAGATACTCGTATTTTTGATTGTCGCAAGATTCGTGGTCAGCTGTCATGGTTCATACCCAGTACCGAGCAGCTTGCTAAACTGCCAAAGATACCGCTCAAGTATAGCGGCTACTGTACGCTCTTTACTGCTCAGGCAGGGGATGCGCAAATTAATAACGTTGTAGAAGGTCAACCGTATTTATTACTTGGCGCAAGTTTTGTGCGTAATGATATCGCAACCGATATTCGGGCGGGCGAGCACCAAATTAGCCGTGATAAACTGATCAAAGCCATTCCTGAGATGAATGAGGTGATACCGGCCGATACTAGCAAGTGGCAAGCGCGCGCAGGCGTTCGCACGCAAACACCCGATTACCATCCGATTGTAGGCCAACTACCTGATAGCACGCGCTTATGGACGCTCACAGCGATGGGCGCAAAAGGGTATGCTTTTGCACCGATATGTGCTGAGACCTTGGCTGATATGATGTTAGGTGATTTTATGCCTTTATCAAGTGCATTGCTTGCCAAGCTTGCACCCAATCGTATACGCTTGCAAACGCCTTTGGATGAATAAGGATAGACCATGGCTTATCTGCAAACCACTATAACGCTACCAGCCTACGCACGCGGTATCCATATTATTACCGCCCATATCGAACACGCGATCAATAAGCTGCTACCTGATAAAGCAAACGCGGGCCTTGTGCATCTATTCTTGCAGCACACCTCAGCGAGCCTTGCTATCAATGAGAATGCTGACCCTGATGTCCGACTAGATACCGAAGACTGGCTCAATACTATTGCTCCTGCCAATCAGTCCGAATATAGACATACCTTAGAGGGATCTGATGATTTGCCCGCGCATTTTAAGAGTATGATGCTTGGCGTCAGCCTAACGATACCTTTGGTCAACGGCGCGCTAGGATTAGGCATGTGGCAAGGTATTTATCTGTGCGAGCATAGAGATCATGGTGGCAAGCGTAAAATAATCATAACAATAAGCACTTAATGTTTAATAGCTGTCTTTACTTAACCATAAATTTTGCTCGAATATATAAACACTACTCATTACTATCAACCAAGCTGATTGTCCTATGAAAAAACTCCTAAAACCTGTGCGCTACGGCTTACTTTTTGTATTGGCGATTAGCCTCACTCTAAGCGCTTGTCAAAAAGAACCTGAACCTGAGACTCCAATCGAGGTTGAGACGCAAAGCATGCCCGCTACTGCCGATATGAATACTAAGCAGCCAACACAGAACGTAGAGGAGCCAAAAGTAGACGAGCGTGAGATAAATTTGGACGCGCTTGATGATATTGATGAACTAGATCAAGAAGCAGACTTACAAGATGTTGCTCCAAATCCAGAACAAGCTGTAAAGGGCACGCAAATCACTGATGTTAAATACCGTAGTGACACCGGTGACACGCTCTCTGTCATCTTTGAGACCTCAGCGAGCGGAGTGCTCAATGCTATAGTTACCCTACCTAACCGACCAAAAATGACTTTGAGTGCGCCTGAAGGTCAAGGCAATAATCCCACCTATCGCTCTAATGACGGCAGTGTCGAGCTTATCAGTCATGGCGGCGGTAGTAGTATAGATGTGATACAAAATGGCAAAGTGACTAATTATAACGCCACTAGCGCTGAGGCAGAGGTCGTCACTGAATGACGACGACCTAGCCGCCAAACATTCCTATTAGCCATCTAATAGCCGTCCATAGACCAAGCACAACAAAGGCAATGACCAGCACCCCCAAGATGTCAGGAATATGCAAGTATAGCCAAGCGATAACAGGATTACGCCAAAAGCGGCTTTGCTGCTGCTTATCCTCCAAGCTTTGATGCAAAAACGGTCTATCGATATGCATGGTGTCGGTGATGCCATACTCATCTTGGATATGCTGATGGACAATCCCCAATGTCTTACGGCTTGGGCGCAAAAACACATCGATCACAGTGCCTACACCCGGAATAATACCGACGACCATGTCAGCCAGCGCCATCTGTACCGCAGGTGTCATTTTGCTTGCAGGGACGCCCAGTTGACGCCCTAATATAAACGCGTAGCTGGTGAGTGCCAGCCCCGCCAAATCGCCTGCTATTGGAATCGTCGAGAGCGCCGCATCCGCGCCTAACCCTTGTTTGGTAAAGGGTACGCGCACCAACGAGTCCATAGTATTGGCAAATTTTGCTAATTTGCGCTCAGTGTCAATCACTTGCTCGCGCGTCAGTCCTTGCTCAGCCAGTCTTAACTGAAACTCAGTCTGCACCTCATTGAGTGGTGGTTTTTTGCTAGTAAAGCGTTTAAGAGAGCTGGGTAATTTAGCCATTAAAGGTAGTCCATATACAAGATAAAGCGACTAAGGCAAAGACGTAACGTCCGACCCAAATATTAGCTAGGAATGCTTGAAAGCAAGCAGCAGGCTTGCGAGTGGCGCAGACGCTGTTTTGCTTAGCAAACATCATCGCCACTAAGGCCAGACCAAATACAGGCACGATACTCAAACTGGTTGGCGCAAAATAGTGCCACAATACTGCGCCCATAATCAATAAAAACAAAGTCTGTAGTATTGAAATGATAAGCACATCAAAGCGACCAAATAGTATGGCTGTCGATTTGACACCAATCTTTAGATCATCCTCTCGATCCGCCATAGCGTACTGAGTATCATAAGCGATTGTCCAGCACATGTAGGCGATGAATAGTAGCCAGCACCAGATATCAGGCGCGCCTTGCACGGCGACATAAGCCATGGGTATCGCCCAGCCAAAGGCGGCAGCCAAAAACACTTGCGGCAAATGGGTGTAGCGCTTCATAAACGGATAGATAAAGGCCAGAACGACTGCGCCCAATGACCAATAAAATACGGTTATAGGTAAAAACAATAGCAAACTGGCGCTCAGTACAACTAAGACCAAAAACGCCGCTATCGCCTCGCGTCCGCTTAGACGACCGTCAGCTAGTGGGCGACCTTTAGTACGCGTTACGTGTCCATCTACTTTGCGATCGGCAAAATCATTAATGGCGCAGCCTGCCGCTCGCATCAAAATCGCGCCTAATGCAAAGAGCACAAACACCTTTAAACTCGGTAGACCTGCTGTTGCGCCATCCACTTGCTGGGCTTGACCCATAGCCGCGAGCATCACGCCCCAGAGGGTGGGCCACAAGAGTAGCTCTATACCGACAGGCTTGTCAAAGCGCGTCAGTTGCATATAAGCATAGAGCTTATCTTTAAGTGTGAGATGAAGATAGTTTGCCATTAATTACTCGTCTTAGAACCTTTATGCTTGGTTATGACCTTCTGTATTTTTTATTTTTGTGCTTATTAATTTTAAAACCTTTGATGTATTGATAGCTTTGATTTATGGTTCAATTTGCTTCCATAACTTCATGGCTTCAGCTAGCGTTAGTCCAGGGTATTTTGTGCGTAGCGCCTTAATGGCAGCTCTTTTATTTCCAGCTGCTGCTTGATTGCGTAAATAGGTCAACTGCTCTTGTGGATCGCTCAGCGCTCTTAGGTGCGCCTCAAGTTGCAAGATTCGCGTGCGAAGTATGATATTGACCAATAATAAGGCTGCACCTGCCGCCCAAATGACTATCGTTAGCATCCTATGCTCCTAGACTATTCATTACTCATTTAAATATTAGGCAAAGTAGCCATCAAAGCGCAGCGCAGTATTTTGCCAGCTTTCATCGGCTTGTCGCTGGGCAAATACTGGCGCGTATTGTGGACGCTTAACGATGACGCGGCCACCCTGCTCGTTATGCCCAGCGATAAAATCCTCAGCGCTTTGCAACAACTGGACTTCCTCAATCAAGGTTGGCGGATAAGCTAATTGATGCAGCACTTGCATGTGCTTACCAACCTTTGCTCCCTTACCTGTTTTACTATCTTGATGGCTGTCCTCTGGGAACATCGGGTCTAAATACACCATATCGACGATACTATCATCAAGTGTCGATGCACTTTGTTTGTCAGCAAAATAACTCCGTGCATCGATGTTGATGATGTGCAAACGCGTCATCAGCTTTTGCCAGTTTGGTTGTGCGCTCATACGGCGCTGTTCTGCCAATAGTAATAATGCCATCATCGGCTGCTGCTCAAGCATAATGACTCGTGCGCCTGTACTGGCAAGTATCAGACTGTCATGACCAAAACCTGCGGTGGCATCAATGACTATACTATCTGCTGTGATTTTAGCCGCTTGCAAAAGCAGCTCTGACTTGCGTCCTGCGCTGACCACACGCCGCTGTAATTTGTCCCACTCTGGCGCCACACTCAAGCCATCAGCAATCAATGATAATTTATCCTTGTCATCTAACCATAAAACAGGATCATCGTGCAAAGCGCTCAACTGCTGCTTAATCTTTTGATTGACTTTACCAATCGTCTGCTCAACGCTCAGTTGCAATGATAACTGATGCTTATCAAGCAGATTTTGCAGTGCATCGATTTGCGGTTTTTGCCTATCAGTAGCGTAGTATAAGTGACATATAGGCTGTGCTGACATGACTCACTCTCGTATAATTAAAAGGCCAAAATGCTGTTAGAAGGCTAGCCCGCAAACTGATAACCAAAGACCCAAGCGGCGACTAATACGACTATTCCTGTGATAATGCGCAGCCAGGCAAAGATTTTAAAGTCGCGGCGACTGACCCAAGCCACTAGCCAGCGGATACAAAGCAGCGCGACGATAAAGGAGACGATAGTGCCCACTCCCAATACGAGCCAATCCTCCTGACTGGTCAATACCTCATGGTGCTTGAGCAAATCGAGCAAGCCTGCGCCTACGATCACAGGAATACCCAAAAAGAAAGAAAACTCCGCTGAGGCTTTGCGCGACACGCCAAGCCACAAGGCACCGATAATGGTAGCGCCAGAGCGTGACGTGCCTGGTATCAGCGCCAAGCATTGCAGCAGTCCAATCTTGAGCGCCGTAGCCACACGCACGTCTTCCGCTTCACTGGCGATAATCGTTTGCGGACGATTTTCGACGTAGAATATCAACAAACCACCGATGATAAGCATAATCGCTACGGTAATAGGATTGAACAAATAGGCTTTTATCTCATCAGCAAAGGTAAAGCCGACGATCATCACAGGAATAGTGGCGACAATAAGGCTAAGCCCCAGCTGCCTTGGGTTAGTCATCGTATCTGATTGACCCGTTATCAGCCCCATAAGAGCGCCCCACAAGCGGCCCCAGTAGTCATAAATGACCGCCAAAATAGCACCGAGCTGTACGACAACGACGAACAAATCGACTTTATCTTTGGTCCAAAAGTTCATGACATCTGCGGACAAAATCAAGTAGCCGGTGCTAGAGATGGGTAAAAACTCAGTGATACCTTCGACGATACCCATGACAACGACTTGAATTAATAAAATGATATCCACGGCAATCTTCCTAAAAGCAGCGCTGAGCTAAACTGAGCTGGTATGGGTTGTTAAATAGTGATTAAGCGAGCTTGTAACCTTAAAAATAAACGACTCTAGGCTTTGCCTTGCTCTTTGAGAGTCTTCCAAGCTTGATTGCGTAGATATTTAGGTAAGGCATGCGCAGCATCCGTACCGCCTGTTTCCCTAAACTGCGCTAGCCCCACCCGCCCGATGACAGTAGCGTCTGGTACAACGGACTCATAGATTCGCTGACCATCACGCAGGGTTAATAGTCCAGCGCCGTTACCCGCGATAGCAAAATTTAGCTCAGTCTGCGTGTCATAATCTAAAAGTTGCTCAGTTTCTGTAGAGACTGGCTGCATAATGTCGTCTACTAATGAGTATTGTCCAAAATAAACTTGCTGCATACGCGCATCAAGAGCGCTATAGACTGACTCGATACCATATTCTTGGTAGGCAGCTTGCGCGATTGCTTGCAAGCTAGATACCCCAACGCAAGGCAAATCATGCGCCACCGACAGCGCTTGCACCACAGCGGTATTAATACGGATACCGCTAAAAGCACCTGGCCCGCGGTTAAACATTAAGGCTTGAATGTCAGCAAGTTTAAGCTGATTAGCTTGCAAAGCGGCGTCTATCATCGGTAGTATCTGCCGAGTTTGCTCACGCTTACCTTTTTCAGTCTGGCTAAAGATAACTTCACCATTGCTGCCCAATATCGCAATTGAGCACTGATCAAATACCGTATCTATCGCTAAAAACATAAGACCTCAGCTTTGGCTAGGAGCACCTAAAAATAGCGCCTATGATAACATTTAGTGTGCATACTATTTGCAAATTTGTTCTGGCGCATCTTAGGAAGCCATACTCATAAAAAGCCCCAAAACTGACATGAGTTTGGGGCTTATCAAAATGATATTTTCTTATCAACTAAAAGCGCTTTTTAAAGTCTTTTGACGCTTTATTCTGCATCTCTTGCATCTGCTTTTGCATATCTTCCGCGCTTGGCATGTTGTTAGGATCAAGTCCCATTTGCTTTGCCAGCTGCGCTTGATTCACGTCTTTCATGCCGCCTTGACCTTTAGCTTGACCACCACCGAATAAGGGGCCACCACCGCCGCCACCTGCAGCGCCGCCGCCCATCAAGCCTTGCATAGATTTCATCATTTTACTGATGCCCTCAGGTTTTGAGATCATCTTCATCATTTTTGCCATCTGCTTGTGCTGCTTGAGCAAACGGTTAATGTCTTGAATCTCTCTTCCTGAACCTGCGGCAATACGGCGTTTGCGGCTTGGGTTGATTTTGTCAGGGTTTTTGCGCTCATATGGCGTCATCGAATTGATCAAGGCTTCCATCTCGCGCACCTTTTCTTCAGGCTTAGCGTCTTCAACCGCCTTTTGCATATCAGAGCCGCCCATACCTGGCATTTTATCTAAAAACCCTGCCATGCCGCCCATACTTTTCATTTGCTGGAATTGAGTCAGTAAATCCTCTAAATCAAAATCGCCACCTTTTTGCATTTTCTTAGCCATTTTTTCGGCTTTGTCGCGATCAATCTTTTGCTCAACTTCTTCAACTAGACTTAAGACATCACCCATACCGAGTATGCGCTGGGCAATACGCTCTGGATGGAATAATTCAAGGGCATCGAGCTGCTCACCGCGGCCCAAGAACTTAATAGGTTTACCCGTAATCGCGCGTACGGATAACGCTGCACCGCCACGCGCATCGCCGTCAGTCTTGGTTAGGATAACACCTGTCAGAGGCAGCGCATCATTAAAGGCTTTGGCGGTATTGGCGGCATCTTGACCCGTCATCGCATCGACCACGAACAGCGTCTCTTGAGGATTGACCGCCGCAGTAAGCGCTTTGATCTCATCCATCATCATCTCATCAATAGCTAAGCGACCCGCCGTATCAATGATTAAGATGTCTTGATACTGAATCTTTGCCTCTTCGATGGCGCGGCGAGCGATATCAATGGGGTTCTCATCCGTCGTTGAATTGACAAACTTAGCACTTACTTGTCCGGCGACTTGCTCAAGCTGTTTGATGGCAGCGGGGCGATAGACGTCAGCCGATACCAGCATGACTTTTTTCTTTTGACGCTCCTGCAAGTATTTAGCCAGTTTACCCGCAGTCGTCGTTTTACCCGCACCTTGCAGGCCCGCTAGTATATAAACGACAGGCGGCTTACCCGTCATCTCAAGCGCTTGGTTAGCGCTGCCCATCATTTCGGTCAACTCATCATGGACAATCTTGACAAAAGCCTGCCCTGGGGCTAACTCTTTGAGCACTTCTGCGCCCAATGCCTGTTCTTTGACGCGTTTAACAAAATCACGAGCAACAGGCAAGGCAACATCCGCTTCAAGCAGTGCCATACGTACTTCACGTAGCGTGTCTTTTATATTGTCTTCAGTCAATTGACCGGTGCCGACGACATTACGTAGGCTCGATGAGAGACGTTCGGTTAAAGTATCAAACATATATAATTCTCGATTGGGAGTTAATTTTTATTTGGTATTCAATTTTTTATCTAACTAAGTGCTCAATACTTAATACTCAATGATATTGTCATGATGAGATTTAGGAAGTCATTCATTTAATGAATATGATTCTCAATTGGCTTTCATTTTATGATAAATTGAACGCTTATTCTAATCATATCATTTTAGCGCTTACTTGGCAGTGATTCTATTTTACGCTATGTTTCTTAAAGCTTTTATACCACTATAGCCATCTGTCACGGCGCTAGGTTTAGCTTGGTTTAAACAGCGATTAAGTGTCTGTCCTACCACCGCTATTGATAATTTATGAGGCACCATCTGTGTTACTTGCGTTTTTGATAGCTAGCCTATCTTATCTTGTGGTCAGTATTTATATTAGCTGGTCACTGACGACCAATAAGCCTATTCATAAAAGCGTTACTCTAGGCTTGCTGCTCATTGGTATGCTGTCGCATATGCTGCTGCTCTACCCTGATATCGTCACTTTATATGGATTAAACTTTAACCTATTTAATACGATAAGCTTAATCGGTCTGTTATTTTTATTCTTTTATACTCTATTTTCGCTGTATCGACCTATTATCAGCCTTGGAATTTTGGCCGCACCTATTGCCTTTATCGGTGTCACAGTCGGCTATTTTGGACGTGCGCCTTATCGCCCGCTAACAGATATCGGTATTGGACTAGAGGCGCATATTATACTCTCCTTTGCCGCTTACTGCGTACTGTTCATGGCAGCGGTACAAGCGCTATTTTTGCGATTACAAAACCGCGAGCTTAAGCATCAGACCATTCATCGTTTTTGGGTCAATAAACTGCCGTCATTACAAACGATGGAAGGTTTATTGTTCGATATGATCTTGGTCGGCTTTGTACTGCTCAGTTTCGCACTAGGCATCGGCTTTATCTATGTCGAGGACCTGATGGCGCAGCATATCGCGCACAAAACCGTTTTTAGCGTACTATCTTGGCTGTTATTTGGCGGGTTACTGATTGGACATTGGCGCGCAGGCTGGCGCGGCAAACGCGCTGCTAATATCACGATATCAGCCTTTGTATTACTAGCGATAGGGTTTGTAGGCAGCAAATTTGTATTAGAGCTGGTGTTATAGATCAAGATTAGCGCTTAGCACACTCGCTATACTGAGCGCTATTTCTTATTTATCATGCAAACCGCTGTCAGTTAAACACCACCGTCTTGTTGCCCGTAACGATAACGCGGTTTTGTACATGCCAGTTGACCGCGCGCGCCAGTACATTACGCTCGACATCACGGCCAATCGCTCGCAATTCCTTTACGCCTTGTCTATGGGTGACGCGGTGTACATCTTGCTCGATGATTGGCCCTTGATCCAATTCTGCTGTGACATAATGCGCCGTTGCGCCGATGAGCTTGACCCCTTTATCAAAGGCTTGTCTGTAAGGGTCTGCGCCAACGAAAGCTGGCAAGAACGAATGATGAATATTGATCACTTGCATCGGCCAGCGCTCAATAAAGTCTGACGACAATATCTGCATATAGCGCGCTAGTACCAGTAGATCATTACCCGCCATCAACTCATGAATCTGCGCTTCGGCATCGCTCTTATTGTCTTTGGTCACAGGCACATGATGAAAAGGGATACCAAAGTTCTCAACCGCTTGGCGCAAATCCTGATGATTGCTGACAACAGACGTAATCTGACAATCAAGCAAACCGCGCTGATGCCGCCACAATAAATCGAGCAGCGCATGATCAAACTTGGAGACCAAAATACCCACCTTCGTCTTAATCGCATTGTCATGTAACCGCCACGTCATCTCATAGCGCTTGGCAACGGTATGAGCAAAGCTTGCCTCAAAATTATCGATAATCTCGCTGAGACCTGCTAAGGCAAACTCCAAACGCATAAAGTACTGTCCGCCTTCATGTGCGGTTGAATATTGATCAAGCGCAATAATATTACCGCTATAGCGATGAATAAACTCTGATACGGCTTGAACGATACCCGCTTGGTCGCGGCATTTGATTAGGAGGGTTGCGGTGTCAATAACATCAGTAGATAGTACATCTTGAGAAGTTTTGCTCGACTTTATGCTTGCTGTAGCAGTCATGGTATTGTCTGACATAGTGCGCCCAATTAAAAATAAAACGTAGCCTGCCATCAGTTAAAAGTATTCCAATGGCATAGCAAATCGGCTATTTTAATCGATTTTGCAAAAATTTGCTGATTGAGTTACTTGTATTTGGTTATTTAGATTATGAATGTAAAAACCCCCAACGCGGGGTTGGGGGTTTGCATAATTGGTAATTACTGATTTTATCTAATAGTATAAATCTCACTGTATGTATTATTACTAGGTGAAGTAGTAGATACTTTAAATTTATCACCAGCCTCACAGTTCTCAAGTGAGAATTTTGAAATAGTTCCTAAATTTTGATTCAACTCACCAGTACTAACAATATCAGGCACCTGTGCAGGACTCTCTAAAGTAACCTTACACTCTCCTTGTGACTGTTCAATTTCGATATCAGAAGCTTCAGGTTTGCTTACTAATTCTAAACTTCTTGTCAAAACCCCGTCGCTATTTGAAGTATCGAAATACTCATTATCTCCAATAGTAAATGTATAATCCTGAATCGGTTTTAAATTAGTTATTCTTATAACGTAAAAATCTATTCCATCCCCTTTAGTTATGGTTACTACGGGAGCGTTTCTAGGAAGTATAGTCCCAGAAACATTCGTTCCAGAAGGCATAGGGTTTAAGCCTAAGAAGCCGCTACTATTGATACGCACTCGTACTGTTGCGTCTGTCGATCTGATAACTTGTGGAATTACTAAACTACCGTTAGCATTTACTAGCGAGAATTCTGCTTCTTGCTTTCCTAAAGTTAGAAGTTGGATAGCTTGATAACGCACAACGGTATCTAATCCTAAGTTACAAGTACCTCTTTTATTAGGTGATACGTACTTCGAGACATAATTCTGTTCGAATGATTGTTTCTGTATTTCACTAACTGTAGGGAACTTGAGTTGAATAAACTGTCTAACATTATCTTCACAAGGTTGTTCGGCTCGAGTAACTAATGGATAAGTAAACTCCCCTATTTCAAAGAAACCGCTTTCATTATCGTCACGGAAAGTATCGCCAATATTATGTACTAAAGTATCAATACCTCGATCCCAAGCATTGTTTTGATTTTTATCAATGTATGCTTTTTCGCCTTCTGCAACAGCCAAGATACTAACTCGACCATCGCCCGGACGTGGATTTTGCGTTGAAAAGGTAACCTCGCAAACTCCATCATTAGTAGCACAACTTGCAGGTGATATCTTACCCCCTTCAGTCGTAAAGTTAATGACTGTACCATCAGGTACAGCATTACCATTACGATCTACCATACGAGCTACTATAGGAGTCTCATTCCCATCAAAACTCCAGTCCAAAATATTAGTACCAAGTGAGATACTTAGTCCGTCTTGAGTGACTCTAGAGCCTGCGATAGAGATATTCCTTGATAAAGCATTGATACGAGGATCACTCGCCAATGTCGCTTCAATTTCTACAGGACCAGGTGTGCTTCCTGGATATATTTCAACAGAAACCTTACCCGCACTATCCGTTCTAGCACGGAAATCAGCTCTATTATCCAATGTACCAAACGATAATCCTAAAGGAGCCTTCTCTAGTGAGAGTACGACATCAGCATTAGGAACAGGAATGTTGTTTGAGTAAACTGTAAACTCTACTCTACCTGTTCTTGAAGAACCACTGTTTTGAATACCAAGAGTTAGCTCATTAGAGGTATAAACAATAGAGTTCGCTTGCGAAGCCTGAATCATAATATTACTAGACTGAGTTGAATTACCTGTGCTGGCGGATAGACGAACCATACCACTACATAAAGTATTATCTTGATTGATACCTCGATAAGTGAACTCAACAGCGCCGTTAGAATCTGAGGTTACTTGATCTGGTAACTGTCCACAGTCCGCTACTAAATTAACCATGACTCCGCTCAATGCATTACCAGCTGTATCACTAACGTTAAACCTAACCTTAGTTTCTCCTCCAGACTCCAAGCTTGTTTGATCAAAACTTAATTGGCTTATTCTAACTGCCGTAGTTTGCACTGAGAAGGTAAAGTTATCTATTGCCGTATTACTAGCATTGCTAACATTTGCGGTAATAGTATAAGCACCTGAAACATCGGGAGCATTAGGCTTCAAAAATATGCGAGCTCTACCATCAGTATCCGTCAAAGTAGACCCTGAAGTTGTTTGTGACAATTCAACCCCATCAGCGTCTATATCAAAACTCACTCTAGCATTAGGAACTGGCTGACCATTTGCATCAGTTACCTGTACTTCGTAATACGCACCGTTCAAGCTAACTGTACTGATAAGATTACCGTTGATATCAACTAATTGACTGTTATTAATATTCAACGATTGAACAGGCACTGTTGGCTCACCGTTGCCATCGCCATTATTTCCATCGCCGCCTGTACCTGGCTGCGTTACACCCGTATCAGGTTCTGGAGCAACAGTATCCGTACCACCTCCACCGCAGCCAGTTAGAGCCAGTGCTAAGCTTAGCGCTGTGAGCTGAAAAAATTTGGAAGTAGTGGTATGCAAAAGATATGACATGGTCTTGCTCCGCGTTAGCAGTATTTGTTTTTTGAGCCTTTCAAATAAGCATAAATGAAAAGTAAACAACTCATTGAAATAAGTTATATATTACAAACTGTATAAAATTTATGACAGTAACTTTACTGACTTTTATATTAACTTACAACTGTTAATTAATCCTTATCGTCAAATAATCAATCACATACGCCTGCGATTTTAGAGTATAATATGCGCCGTATACCGTAATAAATACGACAAAATAATTTGAGTATCTGCTCATTTTGTGGTATAAATGTCGGCTTTAAAATTTCTGAATTGATCGCTCTGTCATTTGCCTTTAGATGATGGAGATGTCAGCTCAACCTTCATATAGATTCGTTTGGTGCAAAACGACGATTGCTGTGTCCATGCCGCAAAAACGTCAATATGTCCAGACTGGTATGGGTAGCCCTCATACCTCACAGATTAGGAGTTCCCCATGGCTAGAGTTTGCCAAGTGACCGGAAAGCGCCCTATGGTGGGTAATAATGTTTCGCATGCAAACAACAAGACCCGTCGCCGCTTTTTACCAAACCTTCATAACCATCGTTTTTGGGTAGAATCTGAAAACCGTTTTGTTCGTCTACGTATCTCAACTAAGGGTATGCGTACTATCGACAAACTAGGTATTGATAAAGTATTAGCAGATATGCGCGCACAAGGCCAAAAAGTTTAAGTTTGACTTAAACTTGGGCTAAGTGCTCTGCCACCATTTAAAGGATCGTTGTCATGAGAGATAAAATCAAGTTGGTATCAACTGCTGGTACTGGGTATTACTACACCACTACCAAGAACAAGCGTACTATGCCTGGCAAAATGGAGATCAAAAAGTTTGATCCCAAAGTTCGCCAGCATGTTATTTTTAAAGAAGCAAAAATTAAGTAAGTTTTGTTTCTTTAAAACAAAAAAAGGGTTTATCAGTAGATAAACCCTTTTTTTTGCTTAACTTTTACTCAATAATGTTATTTAGCTATAGTGCTTTGGCTCTTTATCGTACACATGCGCATGCCACTGGCTCATCTGCTTTTGCATGATGACTTGAATAGCGGCGTGTATCATGTGTTGACCGATTGCTTGAGTATCGCTACCTAGTAATTCTTTAAGCTTTTCTGAGAAGTCTATAGTCATCAGCGGCGCGCCCTCTTTTTCAGTATCGCGCAATAATAGTTTGCCATTATCGCCCTCCACCAACTCCAAGGTCGTCTCTTTAGCAAATCCGTTGAAATGATCGCTACTGTCATGATCCACTTCTATCTCATTATCACTGTCATATGGCATTAATTAGTATCCTTATTATTCCCTGTAAAGTAGCCTCAATGTAACTGCTAACAACGCTAGGGAAAATCTATTATAGTCATACAATGGACGCTTTGACGCGTAATTTCAAGAGGTGTGACACAAGTCTTGTAAACGAGAAAGGTTTTAGCGCCAGTAACGTAATTTGGCTAAAGTAAATAAGAATGCCACAAACATTCCTAGATAATAGGCAAGTTTAAGCTCAAAAGTCGGATCACGAAGTTTAAAAGGAAGAACCAGAGTTGCTGTCGCGGTAGGCAGTATGATGAGCATCAAAAGCCAGCTCTCAAACACACCAAGCCAGCTTTGCAAGCCCTCACCATGACTCAGTGCTGACAGCCCTAATAATAAACAGGCAATGATCAAAGCGATGAACAGGCCGTTGGGTAAGTCTTTTGGAAAAATAACATCGGTGATTTTAGTGCTTTGCTTTTGCATGCAAGTGTCCAGTTATGATGAGACTCACAACTTATTGAGTAAAATAGAAATAGGAAGTATAAAGCTAGATAAAACTGCATTATTAAGGGTAAGTTTTATTAGCTGTAAGTACCCATCAGCCATAGCATAGAGACACAAGCCGTCAGCCAGCCAAGGCTCAGCGCGTTTCTCGTCTCAATATTCATGCCTTTGACTTTGTTCATCACGCGCGAACCGAGCCAAAATAATAAAGGAATGCCAAGTACAAAAGCAGGTACGACAATAGCAGCATGACGTAGTACGCTGCTAGGATTATCACCAATCATCAGGCGAAAACCATAACCTGCCAAGCTCAGTACCAGGGCAAAGACTGCCAAACCAATAGTGATACCCTTAGGAACTAGGCTTCTAGATTCAAAACTTTTAGCAGATTGATTAGGCTCATAAGTATGCACGCTTTGCGATAAGGTTAAGTCATCACTTGGCGTTTGGGAGCTACTAGTTTGAGAGCTACTAACAGTATTTTGCGTATCCATATATCACCTCTTGCATAATAGTTATGCTACTACAAATAGCATCTTACTTATTGTACCACCTATCGCTTTGCTCTATTTTTGTACTAACGCCAGCTCTTCACGCATAGCGCTAATAGCCGCAGCGTAGTCCGCTTGATTAAAAATCGCCGAGCCTGCGACAAACATATCAGCGCCCGCCTCAGCGATAGCACGGATATTATTCGCCTTGATACCGCCATCTACCTCTAATCTGATATCTCGACCACTAGCGTCAATACGCTGGCGCACTTCGCGGACTTTATCTAAGGTGCTGTCAATAAATGACTGACCGCCAAACCCTGGATTGACACTCATAAGCAGTATCTGATCGACTTTATCCATCACATAATCTAGATAATGTAGCGGCGTTGCAGGATTAAACACCAGACCACATTTAGCGCCGCCATCTTTGATCAATTGCAATGAGCGATCGATATGAGCACTGGCTTCTGGATGAAAGGTAATAATGCTCGCATCCGCCTGCAAAAACTGCTCAATCATACCGTCAACAGGCGATACCATTAGATGTACATCAACGGGCGCATCAATACCATAGTCTCGTAGCGCCTTACATATCATGCTACCAAAGGTCAGGTTGGGGACATAATGATTGTCCATCACATCAAAGTGAATGACGTCCGCACCTGCATTCATTACATTCTCGACCTCTTCGCCCAAACGCGCAAAATCAGCGGATAAGATTGAAGGAGCGATTAGGTACGGCTTAGCAGGACAGATCATAATAGATTACCTTTTGAGCATAATTTGATAAGATTTTTGGTTATTAATGACTATCGGGGTTTGTACTGAGTTTTGCAATAGGCACGGCCGATTTCAAAGCCGCGCTTGGCCTGATGCTTGGTATCACGCCCAGTGACGCGCTGACGCCACAAGCGAAACGAGGACGGTTTAAGCTCTTTTCGCATCAAAGTAATCACATCAGCTTCACTAAGACCAAAACTATGCTCTATCGCTGAAAATGGCGTTCTATCTTCCCATGCCATCTCAATCAAGCGTGACATTTGCACTGCATCTAGCGTTTGGTTGCCCGACCCATCTATCTCATTTAATAACAAATCAGATTGACTCTCTGGCACCGCCTCATTTTGTTTTTGCTCGATTGCCTTATCCATATCTGCTTGCATAATCGCTAGCGATGAGTTGCCATCATCTATTTGAATATCTGCTGATAATGATGAATGTTCTACCATAAAGATTACCTTTTTAAGCATCATAATAAGTATGATTTTCAGTAGCAATCATAACGCGAATGACAAAAATCTGCCGACTTATCTAGCGACAGCGCAGTCATAAAAACACCCTTTAAATCTAAAAATAGGGTGATTTATCAATTAGATAGCCAGTTATAATAAAACACACAGTTAGAATCAAGCGTCGCTACAGTTATAAGACAATTTTGCCTAAGATATCGGTAAATGCTTAGATGCTTAGATGCTTAAATATTTAAATGCTTAAATGCTTAAATGCTTAAATGCTTAAATGCTTAAATGCTTAGAGTCGCAGTTAGCAAAATTTAGGCAAGCTGCGCCATACGCCAATGATGCCAAATATGATCATTGATCACCGTTTGAATAAAGTAATAACTGTGATCATGACCCGCTTGATAGCGCAGGGTTAATGGCTGCTCAGCTTTTTTGCAAGCTTGCTGTAATTTTTCTGTTTGCAATTGATTTTGAGCTAAAAAATCGTCAGCTGCGCCTTGATCAACTAAAATGCTGGCATACTGCTTGCCAACTTCGCTAATCGTATGCGCCGCGTCCGCTTGCCTCCAAAGCGCTTTATCATCGCCAAAGTATTCGGTATAAGCTGCCTGTCCCCAATCAGACTCACTAGCTGCGCAAACTGGCGATAATGCTGAGACACTGACAAACTTACTTGGAAACTTAAAACCAAGCAATAGCGCGCCATGCCCGCCCATAGAGTGACCTGTAATACCGATACTGCTAATAGCAAACTCGCTACGCAGTAGATCGTATAGCTCATCGACAATGTAGCTTTGCATATTGAAGTTCTCCGACCAAGGCGCTGTTGTCGCATCGACATAGTAGCTCGCCCCCTGCCCCACAAAATAACGCTCATCGTTTGGCACCTCAACCTCATCGCTGCTACGAGGTGAGGTGTCAGGTGCGATAAATATCATGCCAAGCTCGCTACATTTTTGTTGAAAGTGGGCTTTGTGCGTGACGTTATCAGCATTACAAGTGAGTCCTGATAAATACAAAATTGCAGGGCAGCGTTGTCCTGCCAAGGCCTCATCTGGCAAATAAATACTAAAGGTCATTGGCGTCTTAGTTACCACAGACTCATGACGATAATAGTGCTGCTCGCCATCAAAACAGCGGTTCACACTGACTTGCGTCATCTGCGAGTTACTCGCCAATTTTTGTGCATAAGAATTATTCATAATAATTATCCTTTTATTGTAGTTAGAAAAAGACTTGTTTATATGGTTTTATTTAACTATGGGCACTGTTTTAGACATACTATTTTCGATATCATCAGCACCGCTATTGTTATTATTGCTAAGCGCTGGACGCTGGTTGAACAAGGCTTGTTCAAACGCTGGCAAGGCAGTTTCCATCAAGCTACCGATCGCCATTTGCGGCTCTGAGGGCTCAAAACCCATAAAACTCTCACGCTCTTGTATGCGCAGGCTGGCGTCTTTAAATGCAGTTGCAAAGCTGGTGTTTTCTCGTAGACTCTCGGCGAAGAACGCTTGGCCAAAATAAGTCATCTCAGCGCTATTAGTACAGCCAAAGGACATCTTGTCCGTCGCTGATGCGGTAATCACTACCGTTGTCGGCGAAGCTAAATCATCGATAAAAGAGCCTGAATAACAGGCCGATATAATGATGACTCGCCAGCGAATACCTGCGCTATCTAGCGCCTCACGTAGCCATACAGCCTCCAAGCTGTCCATCTCAACAGGTGCGTTCTCAAGCTGAAGAATATCTTCGTTGCCATGAGAGGACAAGGTTAAGAGTAGCACATCTTCATCCGAGTTCATTTTTTGACCGATGGTTTTAAGGCTTTGTAAGATACTAGTTTTAGTCGCGACAGGCTCATCCAGCCAGCTATAGGTATTGTTGATCAAGGATAATGAGCGCCCGCTAGTACCAAAGCGTACATCAAATAGCTCGCGCGCATGATTAATCTCCGAGCGAAACACATCTTGCCCCGCAAAACCTGCCACCCCCATAAAGTACCAGTCTGTCTGACCCAAGACGCTAGGGTCAAGGCTATCTAAGGCTTGCTGTAATAGACGCGGCTGCTCGTATAAAGCCGCTTCATCCAACACTGGCTGCATAAGGGTTTGCTTAAAAATAGGCTGATCTGCCACATTGTTTTGCCAAATCGTCAATAGTGCGACAGCGCCGATTAGTACAATAATACGCTCCCACCATGGCGCGCGCAGACGACGAGAGAATATCCAAAGCAGGGCTATGGTCTGCCACAAAAATAATAATAGAAACAGTATCGGTAGTAATGAGTAGCTCCATTCAGGCAGCCAGCCTTGATGACCAAAGAACTGTACTAAGCTTTGTAGTAGCGCTGATAAAGTATCGGCGACGAGCCACAGCACTACAGGGACAAATAATAGTCCTTGATTACCCAAGCGCCGCGCTAAGATAATACCACCCAGCAAGATAATCACTGGCCAAATTAAATAGCTGACAAGCCCTTGCTCATTGAATACGCTACCGCTCTCGGCTGCTAGCCAAGAGAATAGTACGTTGCTACTAAGAGCGAGTGCTGCAAATAAAGCAAACTGAAAAAAAGTAGGCTTAACCCAAGAGAACGCCCGCGTTGAACCAACGAGCATCCATAAGGCTGCAATGATATTGGCCGCAAAATTAAGAGAGAAGCGTTGAAGCGAAGTGGTTTTTAGCGATGAGAGTGACAAAGATGGTGACCTCTATCGAGTAGATAATTGAACAATCATCAAAGCGATGACTTTTTATAAGCGTCTAAATGGTTTGAAAAATCAGACTTTTAATGAATGAGTCTAACGCGATTGTAACGGATTGTCAGTGAAGACAATACTAGGATTTGTAAATACTTATAAAAACAGCGTTAAACACATATAAAAAGAGACCTTATGTAAAGGTCTCTTTTTAACGAGTGATTGAAACAGTAGATTCTAGCGCATCAACAGCTCGTTGACGCGTTTGAGATACGCGGCAGGATCATCAAGCTGCCCACCATCGGCAAGTAGCGCTTGATCAAAAATGACTTGCGCAAGCTTATCAAAATCACCATCAGCCTGCTCGCTGGCCTCTAGCTTTTTAATCAGCGGATGATCAGGATTGACCTCCAAGATAGGCTGCGTCTCTGGCACTTCTTGACCCATTTGCTGCAGCATCTGAATCATCTGTGGTGACAGCTCGCCCTCTGCAGTAACGAGTATCGCAGGGCTATCAACTAAGCGATTAGAGACTCGTACGTCTTTAGCGCGTGTATCTAGGGCGGTCTTTAGCTTTTCAACCACAGGCTTCATAGACTCTTGCGCCTTTTCAGCTTCCGCTTTTTCTTCTTCGTCTTGCAAATCGCCTAAATCTACTGCGCCCTTGGCAATGTTTTGTAGCGGTGTGTCGTCAAATGTCGTCAAAAAGTTCATCGCCCACTCATCAACGCGGCTGGTCATCAAGATAACTTCGATGCCCTTTTTCTTAAATAACTCAAGCTGCGGACTGTTCTTTGCAGCGGCTAAGTTATCAGCCGTTAGATAGTAGATGGCTTTTTGACCCTCAATCATGCGAGCTTTATAGTCCTCAAAGCTGGTCGCAACTTTATCATCAGTGCTAGTGGCATAACGCAAAAGCTTGGCAATACGTTCTTGATTGCCCATGTCCTCGCCCAGACCTTCTTTGATGACATCGCCAAACTCGCTATAGAACTGTGCAAACTTATCTTGCTTGTCACTATCTTCACTATTAGCAAGGCTTGCCAGCATGGTCAAGATGCGGCGCGCATTACCATCACGGATAGATTTGACATCGCGCGACTCTTGCAATAACTCGCGGCTGACGTTAAGTGGTAAGTCGGCAGAATCGATAACGCCTTTGACAAAGCGCAAGTACATTGGCAAAAGCTGTTCCGCGTCATCCATGATGAACACGCGTTTGACATATAGCTTAAGCCCGTGCTGCTGCTCGCGAGTATACAGATCCATCGGTGCTTTTTTGGGTACATATAACAGCTGAGTGTACTGTACGCGGCCCTCGACACGGTTATGCGTCCATGTGAGCGGGTCATCCATGTCATAGCTGATGTTTTTATAAAAATCAACGTACTCATCATCTTCAATCTCGGATGCTGAGCGCGTCCAAAGTGCACTGGCTTTATTAATGGTTTCCCACTCATCGGTCAGCACCATTTGTCCACTAGCTGGCGTGTCGTCGCCTTCCTCAACCTCATCTTCTTGCCAGACTTCTTTACGCATCTGAATGGGCAAACTGATATGGTCTGAGTATTTATTGACCAGACGCTTGATCTTTGCGCGATCTAAATAATTGTCGTCGCCATCGGTGTATTCTTCTTTTAGGTGTAAAGTGATACTCGTGCCGCGCGTATCCTTGGTAATAGGCTCAACGGTGAAGCTACCCGTGCCGTCTGATACCCAGCGTACGCCTTTATCCGCAGGCTCGCCCGCTTTACGCGATTCGACACTGATTGTGTCAGCGACGATAAAACCTGAGTAAAAGCCAACACCGAACTGACCGATCAATTGACCATCTTGCTTTTGTGATTCAGATAATCTGTCCAAAAATGCCTTGGTACCTGATTTGGCAATCGTACCCAAATTGTCAATGGCATCAGCTTCGTTCATACCGATACCGTTATCGATAAAGGTAATGGTTTTAGCTTCCTCATCAACGGCGATACGTATTTTGAGCTCACCGTCATCTTCGTACAGGCTGTCGTCATTGGTGGCTTCAAAACGCAATTTATCACAGGCGTCTGATGCGTTTGATACCAGCTCACGGACAAAAATATCAGCGTTTGAGTACAAGGAGTGCGTCACTAGATGTAGCAATTGCGCCACTTCCGCTTCAAACGTATGTTTTTTTAATTCTGGATTATTCTCATTAACTATTGGATTGTCGTTTTTTGATTCACTCATAAAAAACTCCTTTAATGTATGTCAAAACTTATTATTAAACAGCAGTCATTAAACCAAAATCGCTCAAATAAGCATAAGAGCGATTTGGTTTTAAATAGCGCTAGGCTGCTTATACTAATAGGGGCGCAGGTAAATTTTTCAAGCGTAAATAATAGATAGCGTCGAAACAAAAACACCGCCTAAGTTTTTTAAGCGGTATCATTTAATAAAGTAATGTATTGTGGCAATTTACCAATGGCAATTTTTCATAGGTACTGAGTCAATAGGCACTGAGTTAATGCGGCATCGGACGTATCGTCAAGATCTGCTCGCTGCGACCGAAGGGTCCCTGCACATCATGAAGCACCGCACTGGTCACGCCAATACCATCTTCGCCGTACTGCTGCACCGCCTCGATTCCGAGCCAAGCCCCTTTTGGCTCTCGGTGCATGTGAATTTGCAGGTCAGTATTGGGGAACATCCATTCAAGCTTTGAGAGCCCAAGACCAAGCCTTGGCACCACGCCATTCGCCGTATCTACCATACCCAATAGATGCACCACATCGCTTGTCGGTGTCCCTTCTACCATCTCTAAATCATTGGTGATCCAGACCATACCCCGACCTGCGCGGCGATTAGCATCAGAAACCAAGCTTACGGTTTTGATAAAACCGCCCGGCCAGCCTTTCATGCCATCCCAGCTCTGCAAATCTTCAGGCTGGTGTTTGGCTGGCGCGTCCTCTAACCCTGCAATGACGCTAGTGTCTTGCGTCATGAGTCGCCAAGCGCGGGCAATGATACAATCGCGACCACGGCTACTCATGACCGCTTCGACAAGCTCAATGGTTCTACCTGGACGAATACAGCGCGTAGTAATCGTAAAGTCGTCGAGCGGTATTAGCCCTAAAATATCTAAGCTAATACGCGCAACACGCATGTTGTCTTGCAGATTAAAGCCAATGAGCTCAGAGGTCAGCAGGCCTGTCGCTGGTGCCATGTGCTGCTCATGCTCATTCCAAGCGCCTTGTGCATGTTTGGTGGGGCGATACTGCGCCACCGTGCTACCGTCTTTTTGCTGCTGACGGCCGATAAATTCATAATACGCGGCCATAATTAACCTTCATTTAATTGAGTGAGATCTTGTTGTCTCATTTTTAAAATTCTGCGAGCTTTGATAATAAAGAAAAGTAAAACCACCATAAGCAACGTTAATACAGCGTAAAAAAGACTTTTTTCTCTGATAAAGTGGATCATATTGATACTTAGTACAAAGATAACCATAACAATTACAAATAGGTTTATCTTCAACTGTTTAGCAATCTGATCACTATCAGCAGTGGCTAAGTCAAACTTTGTCCTATGTTTTTTCATGACGTCTTCTCTTACCCTTATTTCTCTTACTCTTGTTGCTCTAAGCGTTATCTACCTACTTGTGTGACTGGAATACGCAAGGCTTTTGGCAAGCTAAAAGTCACGTTTTCTTCGATACCTGCCAGCTCATTGGGTAGCTCCCCGCCCCAATCTTGCAATTGCTGCAATACTTCTTGAATGAGCACTTCAGGGGCAGAAGCGCCAGCAGTGACGCCTGCACTGGTGACGCCATCGAACCAGCGCTTATCCATCTCTTGCGCATTATCGATGAGATAAGCTTTGCAGTTCATGCGCTCAGCCAGCTCACGTAGGCGGTTGGAGTTGGAGGAATTGGGCGAGCCGACGACTAACACTACCTCACAGCGCGTTGCTAAATCTTTTACCGCGTCTTGACGGTTTTGAGTGGCATAGCAGATATCATCTTTACGCGGGCCTTGAATACTTGGGAATTTATGGCGCAGGGCATCGATAACGCGCGCGGTGTCATCCATAGATAGCGTCGTTTGTGTCACAAAAGCGAGACGCTCAGCATCTTGTACCGTAAGTGCTTCGACGTCTTTTTCGTCTTCAACCAGATGAATCTCGCCGCCGTGTTTACGGTTAAAGCGCCCCATCGTACCCTCAACCTCAGGGTGACCAGCGTGACCGATTAAGATCGCGTCCATACCATCTTGAGCGAATTTTGCCACTTCGATATGCACTTTGGTAACCAGTGGACAAGTGGCGTCAAACACCGTTAAGTCGCGGCGCTCAGCTTCATCCTCGACCGCTTTTGAGACGCCATGCGCTGAAAAGATAACGATTGCCCCATCTGGTACTTCGTGCAGCTCTTCGACGAATACCGCACCGCGATTGGCAAGGTCTGAGACCACAAACTTGTTGTGCACGACTTCGTGACGCACATAAATAGGCGGCTCAAAACGCATCAAGGCTTCGTTAACGATCGCAATCGCGCGATCCACACCAGCACAGAACCCACGAGGATTGGCAAGATAAATTTGCATAAGGTGACCTATCATTAGATAATTTACAGTCAAAGCTTAAATAGATAGCTTAAAACAAATGCCCTACTTTAGCATATTTTGCTTTTGCTGCGTTTTAACTTTTATGACCTTTAAAGAGGCTGAATACTTTTAGGTAAATACACAGACTCATAAAATCATTTTTAGTCGTCAAAAGCGGTTTATAATAAAGCGCTATTATTAGGGCATGTTTGATAATTCAACTACATTTTTATGATTTTGGCTAAATACTCATTACAACATTGACTTGGACACATGGTATGACAGGTTCCTTATTTATTATTACAGCCGCCTCAGGTACGGGCAAGACATCCCTTGTCAAGCAGCTGCTGGCAACCACCAATGATTTGACGGTTAGCGTCTCACATACCACTCGTGCGCCGCGTCCGGGCGAGATTGACGGTCATCACTATCACTTTACGAGTGTTGATAGTTTTGTCAGCGCTATTAATGACAATCAGTTTTTGGAGCATGCTGAAGTATTTGGCAACTATTATGGTACCTCAGAGTCGAGCGTACGCGCGCAGCTCGAGGCAGGCGTCGATGTGATTTTGGAGATCGACTGGCAAGGCGCTTTGCAAGTTAAAAAGATATTTACCGAGGCGACGATGGTATTTATCTTGCCGCCTAGTATCGCCACTTTGCGTCAGCGCTTATCCACTCGCGGTCAAGATAGCTTGGAGGTGATAGAAAAACGGCTCGCTGGCGCCGTGACTGAAATGGCGCAATATGTGAATTTTGACTTTGTCATTATTAATGATAATTTTGAGGTGGCATTGACAGAACTCAAAGCCATTATCGTCGCTGATAGACAAACGCTAAAACGCCAACAACAGCGCTATCATAGAACGATCAGTACTTTGCTTGCCAATGGCACTGACGACTGATACTGATACTGATACTGATACTGATACTTACATTTATACTTGTACCGAACACTTAGCAACTAAACGGTATTGATAGAAAAACTCATGACGCCTGCGCACAAAAATGTTATGATAGTGGGTTATTAATTCTTATATATTTATTTTGTCGACCTTCTTTATCACAAGAGATGCGTTGAAAAGACAACTGAGGTAGCGAGCTATGGCACGAGTGACGATTGAAGATTGTTTGGGTAATGTGGATAATCGCTTTGAGCTGGTTTTGGTTGCCAGCAAACGCGCCCGTCAATTGGCTAAAGGCATCGCCGAGCCTTTGGTTGAGGTCGATAACGACAAGCCAACCGTTTTGGCATTACGTGAAATTGCTGCGGGCAAAATCACCCGCGACATTCTCAATCAGCCTGAACATAATTTTGCAACTAGCTCTCTTGATTTAGCCCTATCAGGTGATCATGGTTTTTAAGCTTTATACCGCTTAGTATAAATCAAAGCCACCGTTTATACGGTGGCTTTTGCTATTTGCAGCATTCAAAATATATTTAGTCACGTAGCTAATTTGGTGTAGGAATAACAGCTGTTGATACCCATATAAGTACTATTAATACCCATATAAGTACCATTAATACCCATATAAGCGCCGTTAATAAGTGCTATTTACTCCGTAGCAAGACGAATAGTTCAGTTTTTATGAATCCTAATCGCTTAACAGTTGACATCAAGCGCATTTTACGATTAATTAGAGGGTGGTTGCCGCGTTTGGTCGTGGTTGTCACCCTCCATTTATCTTGACCATAGTGAAATCGATGAGTCGTCATTATTTATTAGGATAATCCTTCTATGAGTCAAACCTTACCTAAACTTAGTCATCACTTGGTTGACGATGCCCAATATAACTTGCTGCGCTCAGTGGGCTATTTAAGTAGCGACGAGCGCCGCGATATCGTTGATGCTTGCGCATTTGGTGATATCGCTCATATCAAAGACAAGCGCAAATCAGGCGAACCTTATATCACTCATCCTATTGCTGTCGCTGAAATACTAGCAGGCTTTCGCTTAGATCGAGATACAATCATTGCCGCCATCTTGCATGATACGGTCGAGGATACTGAGGTTAGCGGCGAGCAGATTGAGGCGCGTTACGGTAAAGCAGTCGCAAGACTGGTTGATGGCGTCACCAAGCTCAAATCCTCAAACCATAATAAACAGCAAAATAAAGCGGCGACTTTTCACAAAATTTTGACCGCGACCCTCGCTGATCCCCGCGTATTGATTATTAAACTGTCCGATCGCTTACATAATATGTCGACGCTTGATGCGGTCAGTCCCAAAAAACAGCGCGATACCGCACAAGAAACCCTTGATTTTTATGTGCCGTTTGCCCGTCTTATGGGGCTTAACGATATTGCCGATTATATTGAGGTACTTTGTTATCGCAACCTTGATTTTGAGATGTACAACAAGTTATCTGATAAGTTGTTGCAACATGGTCTGGGGCGTAATTTTCAAAGAGAAGCCATTCATCGTTATTTGAGCATAGTGCTCAACAATTTAGATCTAAATGGCCATGTTAAAGTGCTGGATAATCGTGTCGTTATCTATCGGCAGTTTTTTCGTAACCGCGGCGAGATCAATTCGCTACTACGCCACTATGCCTTTGAGATTGTGCTAGATACTATCGAAGCTTGCGACAAGCTTGCCTACTATCTAATCAAAAAATATCAGATCGAAGACGCTAATATTCAAGACAACATTCGCAGACCTTTGCCTGGTGGCAATCAGTCTTTGACCTTGATTTATGAGCGTGATAACGACATTATCAAAGCCACTATTTTGACTAAAAAGATGCAAAGTGCTGCCAGACTTGGCGTTATTGGTGCCGAGCATGCCTCAGACGTCAGCCAATCGGTCATTCAAGCGTCACTGCGTAACATGAAAGATTTGGTTGATGAAGATACTTTAGATGAAAACAGTACGGACTTTAGCGCTGCGGTATCAGCTATCAATGAGCTTATGGATTATCTGCACTCAAGCAAGATTCTTTGCTATAGCCCGCAGGGACGAGCGTATGAGCTACCACAAGGGGCTACAGCGCTTGACTTTGCTTATGCAGTTGGGCCCTTTGTAGGTAACGTCGCTGTTGGCGCCAATATCGATGGCAAACATGCCAAGCTCGGTACTGTGGTCAAAAACGGTCAATCGGTTGAGATTGAAACAGAAAAACTTTCAGAGCCAAAGGCAGAATGGCTCGGATTTGTGGTCACTAACAAGGCTCGAGAGGAGATTCTACGTTGGTTTAAGGATCTATCTGTCGATGATAAGCAGCGTCACGGCAAACAAGCACTCGATCGCGCGCTTAAAACGTACCAAAAAAGTCTCGATGACATTCACGATTGCGAGTGGGACAATCTGCTTGAGTGGCGCGGCCTAAGTAGTAAAGAGGCCCTGTATGAACAGATAAGCTCAGGGACGCTACTGCCGCAGCTGGTCGTCTCGCGCCTGTTCAACGATGAGGTCAGCTTACAAACACAACAAAATAATCGCGAGATGGCGCAGCCGCAGCAATTGGTTGCCAATGCCGCAGGCGTCGAGTTTGACTTTGCCAACTGCTGCCATCCTATCTATGGTGACCCTATCGTCGGTCATCTATCGCGTCATGGTTTGGTTGTACATCGGCACAAATGCTTTTCGTTAGATGACATCCGCAAGGATAACCCTTACCAGGTGATTCAATTGCAGTGGCGAGATGATACGGCAGTCAGACAAAACGAATCAAACGAGTACGATAGCAAGATACGCTTCCCCGCTTATCTAAAAGTCTCTATCGTTCTAACTGATGAGCAAATTAGTGAAGTGATTTATCATCTGCGCCAGTTGAATATCGGCGTGGAAACCATAGATGTGCGTAGCGTAGATACTATCGTGCATATTATTGTACGTAGCCGTAACCATCTAGCCAAAGGTATCCGCGAACTACGTTCAGTGTTGGGCTTTCCTAACATCATGCGCTTGTATCAGTTATAATAGGGCGTGTTAAAAAACCAACCAAAAGGAATAAAAATGAGTCGTCACACTATTCAAACAGATAAGGCCCCAGCAGCCGTTGGTACTTACTCGCAAGCTATCAAAGCTGGTCACATGGTTTATGTTTCAGGGCAGCTGGGCTTAGATCCGCAAACGATGGAATTAAAAGAAGGTTTTGAGGCGCAGGCTAAGCAAGTTTTTTTAAACTTAAAAGCCATATGTGAAGCCGCTGGCGGCACTATTAATGATGTGATCAAATTCAACGTATCTTTGACTGATTTGAATGACTTTGCGGCTCTAAATGAAGTCTTTATCGCCAACTTATCAGAGCCTTATCCTGCACGTGCTGCGGTACAAGTCGCGGCGCTCCCTAAAGGCGGCGTGGTTGAGATCGAAGCCATTATGTATCTTGAGTAAAATAGTCAATAACCAATGATTGAATAAACAAGCCCAAATTATCCCATTTGGGCTTGTTTGCTTTAAACTTACTAACTCTACATTTACACTGCTAAAAGGTTGCGAGCGTCCTCTATGTTGGTACAAGTTGCCCTACCGGTTCCGCTATATCGCGTGTTTGATTACAGTGTACCAAGTGACACCCCGCAGCCTTTGATCGGTAGCCGTGTTGAGGTCTCCTTTGGTCGTCAAACCCTTATCGGTATTGTCGTCGCTTATACCTCACAAACTGCGAGTGACGTGCCTATTAGCAAGCTAAAACCTATCAATAAGTGTCTTGATAATGCGCCTATTTTGGGTACTACTATGCTTACATTGGCGCAGTGGCTTGCCCGCTATTACCATTATCCTTTAGGTGATGTGCTCTCTGTCATGCTACCGACCTTAGTGCGTCAGGGTAAACCTTTAGATTTGCTCATTACCCATTGGCGTATCTTGCCGCATGTCACGGATGATGACTTTCGCGCAAATGCGCTCAAGCAAAAACAGCAATTTAATATGCTCAAACTTCACGGCAGCCGCGGCGCAAGCGAAGACGTCTTATTGCTAGAAGGAATGCAGCGACCTTTTTTAAAAACGCTTGAGGATAAAGGTCTCATTGAGCGCTATATCGAACCCAAAGCGCTGCCCAAACCAGTCAGCTTAGCCAAGATGCCGCTTGATCTTAATGACGAGCAAAAGATTGCGGTTGAGGCGATTATCAGCGCGTATACGGCGCAGGAGTACACAGGATTTTTGCTTAACGGTATCACTGGTAGTGGCAAAACTGAGGTGTACTTGCAAGCTATGCAAGCCGTCCTTGAGGCTGGCATGCAAGTATTGATTTTGGTGCCGGAGATTGGACTTACGCCGCAGACGCGCGCACGCTTTGCCAGTCGTTTTGCTGCACAAATTGTCCTGCTACATTCTGGCATGACCAATACGTATCGCATGCAAGGCTGGCAAGATTGCCGTACGGGGCATGCGCAAATTATCATCGGAACGCGCTCAGCGGTGCTCTACCCTTTTGCCAATTTAGGTCTTATCATCGTAGATGAGGCACACGATAACTCCTATAAACAGCAAGATACTCTGCGTTATCATGCAAGTGATGTCGCCTTATACCGTGGTTATCAGCATAAGATTCCTGTGGTGCTTGGTACTGCCACCCCGACCCTTGAGCATTTAAAATTAGTCGACGATGGCAAATTGATAGAGTATCAACTCCGCACACGTCCAGGACTTGCCAAGCCCGCCACTATGCAGCTGATTGATGCGCGCTTGCAACCTACCCATCAGCAAACGCAAGATGACGGCGAGCGTTTTGATACGGGGCTTACCGATGCACTTATCAGTGCGATCAAGCAAACACTTGAGGCGGGCGATCAGGTGCTCATATTTTTGAATCGCCGCGGTTATGCGCCTGTGCTCTTGTGTGAGGCTTGCGGCTGGCAAGCGGACTGTCCGCGCTGTGACGCACACCTAACCGTTCATTATAATAGACACAGCTCTTATCTAAAGTGTCATCACTGCGACTGGCAAGCGTATATTCCAACGACGTGCCCTGATTGCGCCAGCCTCAATCTAGACGCCAAAGGTATGGGCACTACCCGTCTAAGCGACAATCTCCATGCGATTTTTGCCAATCCACAAACCAGCAAAGATATCTACCCTATTATCCAAATTGATCGTGATACCACGCGTCGCAAGGACAGCTGGGAGAAGATATATCAGCGCATTAATGAAGGCAAGCCTGCCATTTTGGTCGGTACGCAAATGGTCGCCAAAGGGCATCATTTTCCTAACGTCACGTTAGTTTGCTTGCCTAATGCTGATCGCGGTTTTTTGTCGGCTGACTTTCGCTCACCTGAGCATACCGCGCAGCTGATGATTCAGGTTGCAGGTCGTGCAGGTCGCGGGGACAAACCTGGACGGGTGCTCATTCAAACCCTGCAGCCTGACAATGCGCTGCTGTTAAAATTGGTCAAAGACGGCTATTTATCTTTTGCGCGTACGCTATTACAAGAGCGCAAAATGATGGGCTTACCGCCCTTTAGCCATGCAGCGCTCGTCCGCTGCGAAGGCAAAACCTTGGCGGCGACCACGCAAGCCCTGAATGATGCCGTTGCTAACTTGCCAAAACCGCATCATTTAGCCGTGCTCGGTCCTATCGATGCGCCTATGAGTAAAAAAAACAGCCGCTATCACTCGCAATTGTTGTTACTTGCCAAAGATCGCCAGCAGTTGCACCGCGTACTACAAGTATGGTGGCAACTTGTACTCGCTATGCCAAGCGCTAAGTATCTCAAGCTAACTTTAGATATCGACCCTGTGGGCTGGTAGTTTTGAGGGTTTACCTTATTTATAAGCGGTATGAATATGTTAAATTTAAAATAGTGTTATCCTTATTAACATTAATATAATCAACTTTGAGTATGGTTATGAATCAAAACAATCCTAATACTGATACTAACGCTAATACTGAACACGCCAATCACAGTGCACATGATGAGCACGATGGGCATAGCGATCATAATCATCAAAAAATCTATACCATCGATACCCAAGACAGTCACGATCATGACGAGCATCTAGAGCAGACTACGCCGCCGCGCGATACTAAAGGCTATCAACGTACTTTGCTCATTAGCTTCTTGATTATCACAGGCTACATGTTCATTGAAGCTATTGGCGGCTGGTTGACAGGCAGCTTAGCGCTTCTATCAGATGCAGGACATATGCTAAGTGATGCCATCGCTCTTGGTGCAACTTTGCTGGCTTTTAAGATTGGCGAGAAGACCGCGACTCACCAAAAAACCTTTGGCTATAAGCGTTTTGAGATCTTAGTCGCTATGGTCAATGGTGCTACTCTGGTCATTATTGCGGTGATGATTTTTTATGAAGCGGTTAAGCGCTTTAACACCCCAATTGAAATCGCCAGCCAAGGCATGCTGATTATTGCCACAATCGGGATGCTAATCAATATTTTGGTAGCGTGGTTGATGCACAGGGGTAGTAGCGGCTCAGACGATCACAACCACGGCGCAAGCGATAGTCAACCCTCTAACGCCAAAGAACCCGTCAATCTCAATATGCAGAGTGCGTATTTGCATGTCTTAAGCGATCTTTTGGGCTCAGTCGCTGCTATTATTGCTGCGCTACTGATGATAGGTTTTGGCTGGATATGGGCAGATGCGGTCGCCTCCGTCATCGTCGCAGTACTGATTTTAGTCAGTGGTTATCGCGTAGTGCGCGACTCTGTGCATATCTTGATGGAGGGTACACCTAGTAACATATCACTGGTCAATGTTGAGCAGCAGCTAGTGGCGCATCCGCAAGTACAAAAGGTACATGATCTGCATGTTTGGAGCATTACCAGTGGTCTTAATGCGCTATCTTGTCACGTGGTTGTCGACGGTGATATGAGCATCTCAGAGTCTAATCTACTTATTGTTGCGCTTGAGCAAAGACTATTAGATTTGGGCATTCACCACGTGACCATTCAAGTGGAGAGCTCATCGCATCTGCAAACACAGACTCATACTGATGCCTTAGTATGCGATATCTCAGAGCGCCCTGTTGATGTCAGTCATGCCGGGCATAATCACTGATGCTATATTCTTTGATTAATTTGGATAAAATCTACGCAGCATTAGGCGTCTGTGCTAGCATTATTTATTAGATACATATTTATCAGACCACTTTTAGAGATTTATATCTTATTCCAAACGGACCATTAAGACCATGTCTAGACGTTCAGCGCCCTTTGTCGCTCCCGACTACATTGACGACCCTGTCTCAAAGGACGGCAAAAAACAGTCTAAGGCTCTGCTATCCACACTGCAAGAGGACATCTCAAGCTTTCGTGATGAGCAGTTCCCGCCTGATATCTTGCGTCAGGTTCGTGACATGCCGATATATGAAGGCAATTTGGCTGAAGTGCAAGCTTATCAGCAGCGTTGGCAACTCCTTATCGAGCGTGCTATGGCGTTTTATCCCGCCGCTTACCTGCCACCCGATCACCTGCCATTGCCCGCAAGTCTTGAGATTCCACAATTTATCTATCATGTCCAGCGCTTGCATTTGACTAAAACGCGCGCCAAGGAATCCAAAAGCTTTGGCTCAGTAGGTGCATTAACTGACAAGTGCGGCGAGTACAGCGCTGATGAATTGACACGTATGAGCGCAATTCTAGACGGTGACGATGAAGCCCGGTTAGTAGCGCACCGTGAGTTCATTGATTTGCGGGCTTATGTGTTTTGCCGCGATCAAAAGGGAGAGATGATAGAGCCTGAGCGCATACGGTTTTATCGCACCGGTCTCATTGTGCACGCACTACCAGATTTTAAGATCGTTGATAGCAGACAGACCCCGCGCAAACGTCGCAACGATGCTTATAACGATCCTATTGCAGACAATGGTATTTGGAAAATTTACCGCAAAAAATAATAATCTACACTTATTAACATCATTACTTATATCCAAACAAAGGAACACCTATGTTCGCAGCCGCCGCGGGCTCACCGAATTTAATGTTACAAGCCACAATCTTTTTGGGTGCAGCCCTACTTTTTGTTCCCCTTGCCAAACGTCTTGGTATCGCTACCGTTTTAGGGTATCTGATTACTGGTTTGATCCTAGGGCCTAGTGTGCTGGACGTGGCAGGAGACGCTGAGAGTCTATTGCACTTCTCAGAGTTCGGTGTAGTCATGCTGCTGTTTATCATCGGTCTTGAGCTTCAGCCCTCGCGTTTGTGGGCACTGCGGCGCTCTATATTTGTATTAGGCGGTTTGCAAGTAGGTTTGACGGGCATAATACTGATGGCGATTATGTATCAGTTTTTCTCCTTAAAACTAGATACTGCCTTTATTGTCGGTTTTGGTTTAGCGCTCTCCTCTACCGCTTTTGTATTGCAGATACTCAACGAAAAAGAGCAGCTCTCAAGCACTCATGGGCGCGAAGCCTTTACTATTTTACTCTTTCAAGATATCGCCGTTATCCCGCTACTTGCGGTTATTCCCTTCTTATCAGGAGTGCGAGAGCAGAGCTATGATCTGATTTATTTTGGTAAAGTATTTGCCGTGTTCGCAGGTCTCATCTTTGCCAGCCGCTATGTTATTAGACCGTTTTTTAAGTTCGTCGCTTCAAGTGGTGCCTCAGAGCTTTTGACCGCTGTCGCCTTGTTTATTGTTATGGGCGTCTCTATTTTGATGGGTCAAATCGGTCTATCTATGGCATTAGGGGCGTTTTTGACAGGTGTCTTGCTCGCAGATTCTGAGTATCGTCACGAGCTTGAGGCCAGTATCGAGCCGTTCAAAGGCTTGCTACTTGGCTTGTTCTTTATGTCAGTCGGTATGCTTACTGATGTAAAATTCATTATTGCCCATCCTATATTTATTATCAGCTGCGCAGTTGCACTGATGCTGATTAAGTTTACGGTCATCGCAGGTATCGCCAAAGCTTTTGGCAATCGCTGGCCGACTAGCATTCGTTTAGGGGTGACGCTCGCGCAGGGTGGTGAATTTGCCTTTGTCCTCTTTAACGTTGCCTCAACTCAAAATGTCCTAAGACCTGAGCTTGAAAACACTTTAAACCTTATAGTGACCATTTCTATGGCGCTCACGCCACTGGCGTTCTTACTGCTAGAAAAAGTCGGCGAGCCACTATTTGCTAAGAGTAAACCCAGCCGTGATTACGATACCATTCCAGATCACGAACATCCTGTCATTATCGCAGGCTTTGGGCGCGTCGGGCAGATCATAGGACGGGTACTGCGCATGCACAATATCGAATTTACCGCTATTGAACGCTCTGCCAATCGCGTAGATTTTGTCCGTAAATTTGGTAATCAAGTCTATTATGGCGACCCCAAAAACCCTGAGATTTTGCGAGCAGCAGGCATCGATAAGGCGCGTATCTTTATCATCGCTGTTGATGACTTGGAGCGTTCTATCACCACGGCTGAGTATCTGCATCACAACTATCCTGATCTTGTGGTTCTCGCTCGCGCCCGCGATCGCCAGCACTATTATCGCCTACGTGAAGTGGGCGTCCGTCATATTTGGCGTGAGACGTATCTGTCCTCACTTGATATGTCACGCGAGTCGCTACAATTACTTGGTATTACGCCCGAAAAGGCCCGCGAGACTATCCAAACCTTCCGTGACTATGACGATGATTTGATTGA
Organism: uncultured Psychrobacter sp.; assembly: GCA_947495055.1. Classification (GTDB taxonomy): domain Bacteria; phylum Pseudomonadota; class Gammaproteobacteria; order Pseudomonadales; family Moraxellaceae; genus Psychrobacter. Next base: position 50,312 of record CANLXO010000003.1, read on the forward strand.
GCGTCAGCAAGCTATTTATGACGATGAGGCCAGTATGATAGCCTCAGCGAAGTCCGCTATGGCCGAGCTTGAGAGCTTGTTTGATGAAGATATCGGTCGCTCGCGCAAGATGGATTTGGGTGAGTTTGAAGAAGCCCTTAGAAACCAAGCGACGCCCGTTGATGAAGACGATAGTGACAATACAGGTAACAACAATGAAGGCAATATTGTCATTCATCCTAATAAATAGTATCGTTATTTATCTTACAATAACTCTCAGCATCGAGATTTTGAAAGCTAGTTTGGAGAACAATTCACAGGCGCTAAGTCCTCATTTAGTGACGTGGTGCACTGCCAATTATCGCTCCCACTCTCATGATAAAACACTAGGGTATGGTCATTTAAATAGCGCAGCGGAAACCGTACATTTTGGATAGTAGCAATAATCGCGCAGTCCGTATTCGCAGCTCCTCCAGCCTCGGTCGCGATCTGTAGTTGTACTTGCGGCTCATCGATAGCCAGCGGTAGCTTGGTTGGACACTGCCCAGTTTGCGCATACAAAAGCGCCACTTTGTTTTGCGTGGTTTTGGCAATATCATAAGTATTAAACAGTACTTCGTTCTCCTGAGGTTTTGCAATAATAGGCAAAAACTGTACTTTGATGACCGTAAGCGCAAACACAAACAGCCCAAAACCTAGCAGTAAACCAAACAAGCTGACCCCGCCCTCACGTTTTAAGTGCGCCTTTTGCGCGGCTTCATCACGAGGATAAGCATCTAGCACGTCTGCGATCTCACGCCTAGCCATACGGTAGTAATAAGCGTCCGTCCAGCGCGCCACCATAAAAGACCAAAACAGCCAAATAATGGCAGCAATACCTATACGAGTTACCATTTGATAAGCATCTGGCACAAAGGACATCGCCACAAACTCAAAAGTGACCAGTACAATCGCAATGTTTAGCTGAATAAAAGACCAGCCAGCCACGCTATAGACGATAGCGTCCATATAGCGCTTGCGATACAGCAGCCAAGGAAAAGTGATAAAAAACGCCGCCCAGTGCCATTTAGGCGAGAGATACCCTTGTTTATCAAACTGCTCAAAACGCTGTAAATAATATTTTTGTGTACGCTGACCGATAAACCACTGATCCAGCTGCCGACGGCGCGCTGGGGTTATCTTTTCTTGATAAAACGGTGGCGGTGAATCCGTTTCGATAAACAGCATAAGGATAGACTCTATTTAGGGTTTAAGAGCAGATGAGACCTATATAGTCGATCCACTATAAAATAGATACAGTGTTACTGAGATGAGTTTTGCGCAGCGTTGAGAGATAGCAGCACACAAAGAAAATTTATATCAGCAGCACGCTGTAATAGCAGTAGTCTTTTTATTTGAGATAAACGGTATGAGGTCACCATTATTATAAGCCTGTATTCACAGCAAAAGTGCACTGATAACCAATTCTTATCAAACTCGCTCTAGCTTAGGTACACTGGTTATAAGCCCAGTAACCACAAATGCACCAGCGCAGGATAATCGTTCACACGGGTTCTGATTTCACCTATAATACGCTCATATTTTTAATGATATTAATCTTATGAGTCAATCTCCCATTAACGACGAATCTCTTGATAAACATCAAACTCTTAGTAGTGAGAGTACTGATAGTCAAGACCAAGCTCGCGTAAACCTTGAAGGCAATGACAAACATCTACGTATCGTCAATACCTTTATGAAGCGCCGCACTCACATGAACAAAAACGCTGAGCAGGCGCTTACCGATCCACAGTTTGCGCACTATTTAGTCAATAACAGCACCGGCGATGGCAACCTTGATGATATTGATGATTTGCGAGTGCTATTTCATGACACGCCTAACGGTAGCGCCGCGCCGCTAACCTTAGAGATCGGTTTTGGGTTGGGTGACTCGTTTATCGAGATGGCCGCCGCTTACCCCACTCGTAACTTTGTCGGTATTGAAGTTCATGAGCCTGGCATCGGTAAATGTGCTTATATGGCAGATACGCAAGGTTTGACCAACGTCAGAATTATCAACGGTGATGCTATTCAACTATTAAAGCAACTGCCAGAGCAGCACATCGATCGCATTCAGCTATACTTCCCTGACCCTTGGCAAAAAAAGCGCCACTACAAGCGCCGATTTGTCAGCGCCGAGCGCATGGCTATTGTCACACGTAGTCTCAAGTCAGGCGGCTGGTTCCATGCTGCAACTGATTGGGAGCACTATGCGTTTTGGATGTTAGAGGTGTTAGACCAAGTGCCAGGACTGAGCAATCAGGCAGGCGTCAATCAATTTACTTCACGTCCTGATTTTCGGCCTATGACCAAATTTGAGCGTCGCGGGATTGAGCGCGGACACGGTGTTTGGGATCTAATCTACGTCAAAGACTGATGCTTATTCTATAAAAAAGCGGTAGCTCTAACCATTGGAGCTGCCGCTTTTTTTGTTGGTACTTGTTTACTTTTGAAGTATCTCTACTAATAAATGAAATATCATAAATCTATCTTGCAGTTATAAAATTATTTAGGACGTGAAACATCACTATTACTCATCATTATTTTGATTGTCAGTCTCATGAAACCATGACTCCTAGTTGACCCTACTGCCTTAATAGTAGACGCAATCATAGACAGTACAAGGGGTGTAAGAGTTCTCCACAGTTGCTGTGGATAACCCTGTGGATAACTAGGGACTTGACAAGCAATTGCCTTGGTAGCTTAAAGGGTAAGGTAAAAGTGGTCACTTTTTATACAATTTATTTCTCTATTTGAATCAATTACTTACAACAAAATAGTAAAGCAATAAATTTATTTTCGATATTTTTAAAATATTTTTTCATTCTGTCAATGTTTCACAACTGCTCAAAAACAGCACTTTATTCGCTGTGGACAACTCGCAAAAATATTGACAAAGTCCTCTTATTTATATCTCAAAACTATCATTCAAATAGTACTCACTTATGTCTGCTTTAGTCGTTGATGTAGGCGACAATCATTGTCGTCTGCTCTACTCCAAAGCGCGCTAATGAGCTTGGATTTTGCTATAATTACCTCATCAAATAACTCTATAGGACGTTGAAAATTAGCAGTTTACCATCCTAGTTTTTAGCTTGATACGTCCGTTAACTTTATCTTATTTTACTGTATAGTAGACTGATAACTAAGCGTTATCCTCTATCTAAATACGAATGATTGGTTATCCTTAGCTGATCGAGATATTCAGCAGTCATGTTTTACCCTGACTGTCTCTTTGTTTTCAAATAATTTATTGATAAAAAGGAATCCATTATGGATGACAACAAAGCCAAAGCCCTAAAAGCGGCTCTAGGTCAAATTGAAAAGCAATTTGGTAAAAACACGATTATGCACTTGGGCGACGACTCTGCGGTACTTGATGTAGACGTTGTGTCAACGGGCTCTTTGGGGCTTGATATTGCGCTTGGCATAGGCGGTCTACCCAAAGGCCGTATCGTTGAGATTTACGGCCCTGAGAGCTCGGGTAAGACGACGATGACTTTACAAGCGATTGCTCAGTGTCAAAAGCAAGGTGGCGTTTGTGCCTTTATTGATGCTGAGCATGCTTTGGATCCTGTTTATGCGCGCAAGCTGGGCGTTAATACCGATGACTTACTCGTGTCGCAGCCTGACAATGGCGAGCAAGCGCTTGAGATTACCGATATGCTCGTGCGTTCAGGTGCAGTCGATATGATCGTAATTGACTCGGTTGCCGCCTTGACGCCGCGTGCTGAGATCGAAGGCGAGATGGGCGACTCACATATGGGCTTGCAAGCGCGTTTGATGAGCCAAGCATTACGTAAAATTACCGGTAACGCTAAACGCTCTAACTGTATGGTTGTCTTTATCAACCAGATTCGTATGAAAATCGGTGTCATGTTTGGTAGCCCAGAGACGACGACTGGTGGTAATGCATTGAAATTCTACGCCTCTGTACGTATGGATATTCGCCGTATTGGTGCGGTCAAAAATGGTGATGAGATCATCGGTAACCAAACCCGCGTCAAGGTCATCAAAAACAAAATGGCACCGCCGTTTCGTCAAGCTGAGTTTGAGATCACTTACGGCGCGGGTACCAATCATCTAGCAGAAGTCATCGATCTAGGTGTTGAGATCGGTGCAGTCGGCAAAGCAGGCTCTTGGTACAGCTATGGCGATGAAAAGATCGGTCAAGGTAAAGCCAATTCTGTCCTTTATCTCAAAGAAAACCCAGCAGTTGCTGAAGAGATCGAAGGTAAGATTCGCGCTGAGAAATTAGGGTCGGTCAGCGATGCTATCGTTGAAGAAGATGATAATACGATGCTAGACGCGCCAGAAACTGACGCCGTTCAATAAACTGTAGTTATAACTATTGTATTATGCATATTAAAACATTAGCTGAAATATTGGCCGAGTCAGACACTGACTCGGCCTCTAGTGCTACGCCTAAACCAAAAAAAGCATCTAAAGAGCGCATTCAAAAAAACAAACCCTCCTCTCAAAATAAGCTTTCTGCCCAGAATCAGGTTTCTGATAGCAACGCTGAACCATCACAATCGAAGCGTACGCTTGCAAAAAAGAACAATGACACCAAACCTCGAAAAAAGCGTAAAAAACGCTTTCATCCCGCGGCTAGCTTTACCGCTGAACCTACTGATGCTGAGCTATATAAAGATCCTGACTCTCAAAGCATTCGCGATATTTTAGCTGAGGTCAAACGTGATGTGTCAGCTCACAAGCAGCATAGCGAAACGGCAGATAAAGAGCCCAACTCAAATAGCCATATTAATAATAACGTCAACTTAGAGCCTACTACCCATTTAACTTCGGATGCTAAGGAACAGCTTACTGCTACCGAACTAGATAATCTACCCTCTGCACTCAAAGCTTACTTGCGTACGCCAGAACAAAAGCAAAGCGAGCTTGATGCCATAAAAGCGGAGAGTCGCCTGCGCTGGCTGGCATTTTACTATCTATCGCGCCGCGAACATGGACGAGCTGAGCTCAAACAAAAGCTCATCGATAAAGAGCAAGATCCTGACAAAATTGATGCCCTACTCGATGAGTTTCGCGATAAAGGCTATCAAAGCGACTACCGTACGACCTTGATGCTCATACGAGAAAACATTCGTAAAGGGCGCGGGCGGGGACGTATCAAACAAGCGTTTTATCAAAAAAAGATCGCTATGCCTGGCAACATCGATGAGCTTATCGACATGGCAAATAGCGAATCTGACGAGTTTAGAGAGTTTGTCGATGACGACGATGATAGTATGGTTGAGGGCGTTGATTGGCTCAAACTAGCCGTTGCCGCCCGTACCAAAAAATACGGCAACGACATACCGACTGAGCAAAAGCAAAAAGCACGGCAAGTGCGGTTTTTGCAGTATCGCGGCTTTAAGAGTGATATTTGTTTTGCTGCTCTTGAATACACTCTTGAGACGTTAGATGAGCGCTTTTAGTACTAGTAACTAAAAGTAAACCAGAACCAAAAAAAGAGCACTTAAAGTGCTCTTTTTTAGTGACTAGTTTAAGCTGGCTTAAAGTCAGTACTTTATTTAAATGAACCCAAACGGTTTGATAGCTGACCAATGATTTGATCGATCTCTTGATTGGCCTCGGTCTCATCATCTAGATTGCCATGCGGGGTAAGCTGATTCATCACCTCTGGCAAAAGCTCCGCTAGACCTTGACGCACTTCAGTCTCGTTAGCACCAGTACTCGCTGCTACTTGCTGAATTTCACTACTATCAAATAATCTATCAATCTCATTAGGATCTAAGTTGTCATTTGGCTCACTATTACTCATCCAAGAGCGTGCCTGCTGCTCATGACCCATACCTGTAATTTTAGATAAAGCGCCGCTTAAGCCCCCGTTACGCTTAATCCAGCTTAGCACCATAGGCATAAGCGCGGCAATTAGCATGCCTTTACCGCCAAAACCGCCTCGACTACGCTGACCACCGAGTACGCTTCCTAAAATATCACCTAAGCCGCCTGCGCCTGAACTCATGCCGCCGCGCTGATTGCCCCCTAGGCCACCAGTCAAACCACCTAAAATATCATCTAGACCAAAGCCGTTGTCTGCTTGCTGACGCTCATAGCGCTGCGGGTTATAGCCGCCTGCTTGCGTACCACCGCCAAGCACACCGCCCAAGATATCCCCTAAACCGCCTGTGCGACGTGGATTTATGCGCTGATTGACAGGGTTACGCTGTGCATCTTCTGGATCCATAGCTCTGCGCGCCACTTGCGATACCAAATTACCGAGTAAGCTCATAATTTATTCCTTTAATTATTTTAATTAAAACACATTTAGTTGACTGCTTTAAGCTAGATATTGACCGCTCTAACTGATAACAACAGTCGATTCAGTCAACAATATAGCAAATCTGATTCTCAATAGGGTTAGGTGTTTTGTTATGGTTGTTCAGATATAACGCCCAAAGACGTTTTAGTTGGTTTTATTCGGTAAAATGCTGGCAAGGATATTAAGCTTACGCCAGTCATCCAAGCTGACTTGATCACGAAATATCGTTATACAGAGCTCACGCTGATAAGGGCTTGTCACCATAAAGTCAAAATGTATCAGTAGCGGATAGCGATGCGCCCCAATCAGTCCTGCTTGCCATAACTCATCCCCTCGTCCCATCCGCAGTAGTAATTGCCAGTGTCTATCAATACGCTGCTCTAAAGGGGGCTGAGTCAAATGCAGAAGTATAGGTTTTGATAATGTGATATAGCCAAAGGCTAATACGCCCACAAGCAGTATTAAAACGTACTGCCACAATGATAACTGGGCCAACCAAGCCAGTACTAGCATTACTATAACTAAAGCCGTATAAAGCACTATGCTAATACGGCTAGTCGGCTCAACTACTGTATCAATACGCAGCGGAGTAACTAAGACGGGTATAGGTATCTCTTGCAAAGCAGGCGACTCTTTAATTCATTGAAAATCACAACTGTTTATTTGGGCTTATAGCTTGTCCTTAGCATGACGCCAAGTTTTTATTTTATTAACTAAGTCCCAAATTGCCTTGTCCTCTGGCTGGCTTTGATTGGTAAAGTAATCAAGCAAATCAGGGTCCTCACAAGTGAGCATTTGAGCAAAAGTATCTTGCTCGGTCTGCTCAGCATTTAGGTATAGCTCTTTAATATAAGGATCGATATAGAAGTCCAATTCTTTTAGACCGCGGCGCGCTTGATAAATAATACGGCGCTGCTCAGTGGTTGGCTCTGGTTGCAATGGTGTGGTCATAGTAGATCTCTAATAGTCACTTGGTAGATGGATATTAAGGGGTTATAAATTAGATTATTCTTTATTGGACATGCTGGCATTATACAAAGATAATTGCTGCCACAGAGCGCTAACCTGCTGCATCATAGCAACATTGTGCGTCCTTATAATGCAAGCGCCTTGCTGTATTGCTAATAACCCAGCTGCTGTACCGATCGTATCACGCTCAGTAGCTGGTGTCTGCGCCGCGCCGTTAACCCCACTTTTAGACAGCACCTGGGCCAAAAAGCGCTTGCGAGAGACGCCAAACATCAGGGGTAAACCCAGTGCTTGTAAATCGCTTAGCTGAGTCAATAGCGCGCGATGATGCTCATAGTTTTTGGCAAAGCCAAATCCTGGATCGATAATAATATTCTCTTTTTTGACCCCTAAATGCATGACCTCATCAATACGAACCGTGAGCTCAGCACTAACCTCTTTGATAACATTATCATAATGCGCCAAGTTGTTCATCGTGGTCGGCTCACCGCGCATATGCATAAGCATAACCGGTATACTAAGCTCTGCTGCCATCTGGGCTGCGCCCTCTCGCTTAAGCGCACGAACATCGTTCCAGATATCTGCACCCGCCGCTACAGCTGACTTTATCACGGCAGGATTACTAGTATCGATGGAGAGCCATATATCACTGCCGCATTGCTCACGTATTGCCTTCACAACGGGTATAACGCGCGCTATCTCCTCTTCACTCTCTACTGCTCTGGCATTAGGACGCGTAGATTCTCCGCCGATATCGATGATGGTTGCGCCAGCTGCGATCATCTCTTTAGCGCGCATGACTGCTTTATCAATGTCGTTGAATTGACCGCCATCTGAGAACGAATCTGGGGTCACATTTAAAATGCCCATGACATGCGGCTGTGACAAATCTAAAACTTTTTGACGACTAACGATTTGATACACAGGTAGAGGTGAAAATAAGCTCATTAACTATCCATCAATTACTAAAATACTTGGAATTATCATACCAGTAAAGAGACCGCCTTTGCTGATAAAATAAAGACAATAAAAAAGCCCTTTATAAAAAAGAGCTTCTTTATATTTGTGCCGATAGTGTACTACATCGCTGGTAATGGTGGCGGCGTAGTACCTTCAGGCTTAGGTCTATCTTTAGATAAGTTCACTTCGTTAGACTGATAAACCTTTGGTGGACGTGGATCTTCACCTGCCAAGATATCTTGGAGCTGATCGCGGTCTATCGTCTCCCATTTCATTAAAGCATCTACCATTGCATGCATTTTATCTTGATTAGCTTCAATCAATTCACGCGCGATATCATACTGCTCCTCTAGCATACGGCGTACTTCTTCATCCACCTTTTGCTGAGTAGCTTCTGAAATCGTACGACCACCACCGCCAAAGTAACCTTGCGATTGATCATCGTCTTCATAAACCATGATACCTAGCGCATCAGACATACCGTATTTGGTGACCATTGCACGTGCCATTTTGGTAGCCCGCTCAAAGTCATTAGAAGCGCCCGTTGACATCTGGTCAATAAAGACCTCTTCGGCGATACGACCACCGAATAAGATAGCAATATCACTTAGCATTTTTGACTTATACATACTGGTCTGATCATGCTCAGGTAACTGCCAAGTGACGCCCAAAGCAAATCCACGCGGCATAATTGTCACCTTATGCACAGGATCTGTACCTGGCAATAGCTCAGCGACTAGCGCATGACCTGCTTCGTGATAGGCGGTAGCGCGGCGCTCCTCTTCGCGGATGACCATAGATTTACGCTCAGGACCCATGTACAGCTTGTCTTTAGCATCTTCAAAGTCATTCATGTCGACGCTACGCTTGTTACGGCGTGCGGCAAATAATGCCGCTTCGTTCACTAGGTTGGCTAACTGCGCCCCACTAAACCCTGGCGTACCGCGGGCAAGTGCACGAGCATCAACACTAATGGTATTTGGCAATTTGCGCAAATGCACTTTCAAGATTTGCTCACGACCCTTGATATCTGGCAAGCCAACTTGCACTTGACGGTCAAAACGACCAGGACGTAATAGCGCTTTATCGAGTACGTCAGCACGGTTCGTTGCAGCAATGACGATGACGCCTTCATTACCTTCAAAACCATCCATCTCAACCAATAACTGGTTTAGTGTCTGCTCACGCTCATCGTTACCACCGCCCATACCAGAGCCGCGATGACGACCGACTGCGTCAATCTCATCGATAAAGATGATACATGGCGCACTTTTTTTGGCTTGCTCAAACATATCACGAACTCGTGAAGCACCAACACCGACGAACATCTCAACAAAGTCAGAACCTGAGATTGAAAAGAAGGGTACCTTAGCTTCACCAGCGATGGCACGAGCCAGTAGGGTTTTACCGGTACCTGGCGGACCTACCATTAAGATACCGCGAGGAATCGTCGCACCAAGTTTAGTAAATTTGTCTGGATCACGTAAGAACTCAACTACCTCAACGACTTCTTCCTTAGCCTCTTCACAGCCTGCAACGTCTGTGAAGTTCACTTTGATTTGGTCTTCGGTGAGCATTTTGGCTTTAGACTTACCAAAGCTCATAGGGCCACCGCCCTTGCCGCCTGCGCCGCCTTGCATATTACGCATAAAGAACAGGAACAAACCAATAATCAGCAGAATCGGGAAGCTGGCAATTAGTAATTGCATTAGTACACTTTGACGTTTTGGCGCGGTGCCTTCAACCTCAACTTGGTTTTCACGTAACAGTGGCATCAACTGTTCATCGGACACAGCAGGCCTAATGGTCTCAAAAGTTGAGCCATTCTTTTTCTCACCGGTGATCTGCTCGCCGTCGATCTCAACACTGGCTACTTGGTTCTCTGACACTGCGGTCACAAACTCAGAGTAATTGAGGTTGTCAGGCTCAGACGATTGGTCAAAGCCGCTAAACACCAGCACTAGAACGCCGATTACCACCAGCCACAATAAGGTATTTTTTACCATGTCGCTCACAAGCTTTCCATCCCTTACTTATTGGTGTGTCAAGGTGACACGTGACGCCATTAAAGCGTTATCTTATTGATTGTCCATATATCTTATGTGGTTGCGATTGACTGTTTTTGCAACCAACAATCTAGACTAAAACAACAATAAAGTAGGCTTCACTAGGCGACTTTGCTTAAATCTTAAATGAAAACAAAGCTAATATATCATGATATGTGGTTTTGAGAGTTACAATTCAAGCTTATATTGGGTTAACTAATGTAGCGGTTTGCTACTGATGTTCGCATATTAGTGATATTCAATACCTTAGAATATAACGTCTATTAACTACTTGATTGCTATCCAAAACATCTCTTTTGAGCGCGCTCTTGAAGCCGCAGGTTTAATACTGCGTACTTTGCTAAAGTCGCTTTGCATCTGTTGGCGCAACTCTTGAGTACCTGCGCCTTGAAATACTTTCATAATCAGTGCGCCGCCGACAGGAAGCGTCGATAAGGCAAAATCAACTGCCAACTCGCACAAGTACATCATTCGCGGCTGATCCACCGCGCTATTACCCGCTGTGTTAGGTGCCATATCAGAGAGCACTACATCGACTTGATGCTCTCCGATTTTTGCCATAATCTTGTCAAAGATCTCAGCTTCGCGAAAATCGCCTTGAATAAAGGTCACATCAGGTAGAGCATCCATGGCTAAAATGTCTGAGGCGATCAAGGTACCACTATCCCCGACCAACTGGCTTGCGATTTGTGACCAGCTACCAGGCGCACTTCCCAAATCGACAACGGTCATGCCCTTTTTGATAATATTGGTCTTGTCATTAATCTCAAGCAATTTATAAGCGGCGCGCGCACGGTAGCCCTCTTTTTGCGCTTTTTGCACATAGTGATCATCTAAGTGCTCTTTCATCCAAGCGCGGCTACTTTTTGATAATGTTTTATTTTCAATACGCGTGGCCAAATGATGCTCCTATCACTTTATATAGTCGATTTACTATAAAACAAATACAGTGCTACTAAGAGAGGTTTTGCGCAGCATCTAGCAATAAAGACGCAGCACGCTAAAAAACTGCTACCTATAGTACGCTACAGCCTAGTTGTGCTTTTTTATTTAAAAGTAACGCGCTAATATTCTTATGCTTTGCACAATCTCATGGTTTAAAACCTGCTTTATCATGCTATAGCGTTTATAATACCCTTATAGTCATAGTTTAGCATTTTCAGCAGCCAAAATCGTGCGATATAGACGATAATACTGATTAACTTTTTCAATCATATTCATACTTTTTAGATGAAATACAGGACAATTATGGAACTCGACAACGCAACAATCAAACGCCTAAAAGGCATTGGTCATGAGCTAAAACCTATCGTCATGATCGGCAACAATGGCGTGACCCCTGCTATCTCTGAGGAGATCGACCGCGCTTTGGATGATCATGAGCTGATTAAAATCAAACTACCAGCAGGGAGCAAGCACGACCGTGATGTGGTCAGTAGCGAGATTGCAAGAGCAGCTAAAGCGACGGTGATTCACACTATCGGTCGTATGGCCTTGCTGCTACGTCAAAACCCCAATGCTAACCCCAAACTCTCTAATCTAGCTCGTCACGCGCAGTAGTTGGGTTAGACTATGCTACAACGAAGCCGCAACACCTAAAGGGTTTGCGGCTTTTGTATATCATCTCTTTATATCTCTTGCGCCAAAATATATCTAGAAGCAAAATACATAGCACCGCAGCGACTTTATCCTTTATTAGTGTCTCTTTATTATGACTACGACCCAAAGTTTTACTCTTGGCCTAGCGATTAATACCTTAGATAGTGATGCCAGCGACATTGAAGTTAAAGCCCAATCGCTTAAGAAAATCCAGGTTGACGTCAATATTAGCGTTATTAAGCAGCCATTACCAAGCTTACAACTAGAGTATAGTATCAAGCTACCTAGTCAGGCTTTAGCAGCGCGGCTTGATTGGCCAGATTGGCAGCCGCAACATGTGCGTTTTCAAGATTATCTGTGGGAACACACTTGCCTTGAGTGCTTTATACAAGGCATAACCCACAATGATGATAGTCGCTATATTGAAATTAACGCTAGCCCAGATGGTCATTACGCATTCTATGAATTTCACGGTTATCGTCAGCCTGATAGTATGCCACCTGTCCCTTTAATCAAAAGAGACGATAAAGGTTATGCTAACATCGTTTGGACTGACAGTGTTTGGACTGATACAGACGATACTCACCCTCATCTGTATCAGCGCAGCTTTACTATTGCTCTATCTCAGCTACCTAAATCTATATTTGATAAGCAAACGCTAACTATTAAACGTATCAATCCTTGCGTCATACTTTACTTTGACGACACCCCGTTATACTTTGCCTGCCAACATGCTACGGCGCCTGATTTTCACGATCAGCGCTACTGGCTTGACTTTAACCCTGCTAGCTAACCTTTAATTCCTTAAAAAACAAAACCCCAGTAATGTCGTAATTACCGGGGTTTAATATCTAAGTGCGCATAACTAAAAGACGCTTAGTCAGCCATAGCAAGGTAGATACCACGATCTGAGGCATCATCAACATATTGTGAGTCGCGCCATGTGGTATAACTATGGACACCGCTGTATGGGCTGATACCTTTTTGGCGGAAGTCTGAGACCCAGCCGTTACCGTCAAATATTTGAATATGACCGTGCGGGCGTCTTGAGCTACGGTCATAGACGATCACATCACCCACCTGATGCGGTGTGTCGTTACTGATTTTGGTAAAACCGGCTTTCGCTAGAGTGCCACGAGAGGCGTACTGATAAGCTGATGGGTTCGGTGTGAACTCATAACCTGCAGCTTGTAGCGCTTTACGCACATAACGTGCGCAATAACCTGTACTTCTAGATAGTGCCGCTCTTGAGGCACGAGCCGCAGCGATAGCTGGCGCTGAATTGCTGTCAATAACTTTTTTCATTTGCTGCTTTTCATAAGATAAGCGGCTAGTTAGTGAAGCGAGTTGATATTCTTTTTGTTTTGCATGAGCACTTAGGTTGTCGATAGCTTGACTGATTTCGTCGTTGCTGTAGACATGGGCATTGCTATTGGTGCTATAAATGTTTTTGTTGGAACCATAGTTCGATGAAGCAGAAATATTGGTTATTGTTTGACTAAGTGTATTGTTGGTCTGAAAGGTCGTTTCAGCAGCACCACTAGTTTGTGCTATACCCATACCTAGTACTGACAAAATCAATAAAGCTTTTTTCATAAAATTTACTACCTATGTTAATGCAAGATTACTCGTCATCCGTAACGAAGTATCAATTAATTTATAGGATATTATTATCAAATAAACATGATAAAATCCTGAGTAAAGCGGCGTCCTATTTAGTCTACAGTCTACGACCTTGGCATCATTACCTTAATAGTCGCTGACCTCGTAAATCGGTTGCTATATGGTTTGTATATCGCCAATTAGAACATCGCTTTGATCCGATAAAGGGGAATCAAGTAAATGTCAAAAAAACAGCCTAATCGGCTTGCTACACTGATTGATCATCAAGCTTTTGCCGGTAGCGCACTACCTTCAACCTTAGCTGACAACATGCAGCTCTATACTAAAGCTACTAAAGAGATAAAGATGCTTTTGGTAGATTGTCTACCTCAAGAGATTCTCGATACCTGCTTAGTCGTTGGTTTAACATCTGAGCAAGTGACGCTCAGTGTTGGCTCAGTGACTGCAGCCAACCATATTCGCTATTTACAGAACGCTTATCTAAAAGTGTTAAAAGATCAATCGATTACATTTAAACAACTCAAGCATATACGTATTGTAGTCACGAGCTATGATGCTAAAAATACTGGGTTTAACACTCAATCTAGCCTGCAAAAAACAGTATTAAAACCTGTTCAAGCTATTAACAATCAAGTGCTTAGCCAAAGCACAAAGCGGACTATATCACAGGCCGCTAGTCATGTCACGGCGGACAAAAACCTCAAACTAGCGCTTTTACGGTTACTAAATGACTAAAAACTAAGTGATTACAATGTAATCTTATGTAAACAAAATTATAATTTTTCCATAATAAGGTCTTAATAATCTTGTTAACAAAAACAAAAAAGCTGTCTTGTTAAAAAATTCATAATTTGAATTCATTAACAAGACAGCTTTTGAAGTTCTGGAGCCTAGGTACTACTTAGCATGAAATATATTCATATATTATAATATAAAGAGCCAAATAAATTTTTGGCTTTAAAACCCGGCGATTTATGTAATATTGCGTAATTGTTTCGATACATCATGTATATCCGTGTACTTAACCTTCGACGATATAGTCATTTATCGCTAGATATTCGATTGGACAAGTTACATTGTCATCAAATGTTACAATTTCAAAGTTATCTGAATCGGATAGTATTTCACGAACAAGTAGATTATTAAGTGCATGACCTGACTTGTAGGCGTTGAAACGACCCAAAATAGGATAGCCAATCAAATATAAATCCCCTAACGCATCTAAAATCTTGTGACGAACAAACTCATCGCTAAAACGTAGGCCTTCAGCGTTGAGTACACGCGCATCATCGATAACGATAGCGTTGTCCATACTACCCCCTAAAGCGAGGTTGTTGTTGCGTAGCGTCTCTATATCACGTAAAAACCCAAAGGTACGTGCTGAGCTTAATTCTTCAATAAAGTTCTGGGTTGAAAAATCAAGCTGTGCATACTGATGATCTTTGTCAAAAGCAGGATGATCAAAATCAATCTCAAAATTTAGCTCAAAACCATCATAAGGATTCAGCTCTGCCCACTTATCATCAACCTCGACTCGAACGGGTCGCACAATCTTTAAGAATTTTTTGGGCTCATCTTGCTCGCGAAAACCTGCTTGCAAGAGCAATCCGATAAATGGTGCTGCACTACCATCCATAATAGGAATCTCTGAGGCAGAGACACGTATTAGCATGTTATCAATACCAAGGCCTGCTACGGCGCTTAGTAAATGCTCTACTGTACCTACGCGAGTACCACCAAATACTAGGTTTGATGACATCATAGTATCTTGTACTAAAAACGCGCTGGCTGGAATCGGTGCTGAACCTGTAATATCTGAGCGCTCAAAAACAATACCAGTGTCACAAGGCTGAGGATGAAACTCTAGGTCAACAGGCTTACCGCTATGTAGACCGGTACCTGTAACCGCTATAACGGTTCTTATAGTTTTTTGATTCATGGCAGTTTCCTCACATATTTTGTTACAATTGCCCTAGTGTATCATTAGTTGTCCTAAGTTCGCTATAGTAGGGATAGGATAAATTATCAATAACATTGATAAGCTGGCCTTATCATCATTGATGGCTTTGTTTATTTTAGTTAATAAAATTTAAATAATGGTATTAAAAACATAGGGTTAAAGACGTGATTTATACTGCTGTCGATGAGTCATTATTATTATGACTTAGTAGTGCATCAAACAAACTGCCACAAAAAAGCCAGCATCTTAGTGCTGGCTTTAAATAGTTCTGATTTATATTAGACTAATGACACTATCAGTAGACTACTTATTTTGTTGACGCTTGAGGTAGTCTTGAATGCTATTGGTTTTAGTCTTTTGCTCTTCTTGCGGTACTGCACTGCGCACTGTATTGTCTTGATACGTTTTAGTCTGTGCTTGTTTTTGGCTATTTAGAGCGCTGGTATGCACGCTTGGATCAACAGACTGCGTACTATTAACAGAAGGTACAGGTGCCTCAGCGGCTTGCTCTTTACCTGCGTTTTCATCTAGTGTTAGACCTGTTGCGATAACCGTGACATGCAGATCATCACCCATTTTTTCGTCTATGACTGAGCCATAGAAAATATGAGCATCATCGATGTCGGTGATCTCATCAACGATAGCACTGATCTTGCTCATCTCATCTAAAGATAACGACTCAGAGGATATAACATTAACAAGTAGACCTTTGGCGTTTTCTAATAACAAGTCATCAAGGAGTGGCGATCTAATTGCTTTTTCAGTGGCTTGGCGAGCACGGTCGTCACCGCTAGCACGACCAATACCCATCATTGCATGACCTTTGGCCGTCATAGCCGTACGGATATCGTTAAAATCGATATTGATAACCCCTTCGCTAGCAATAGTCTCAGCAATACCTTGTACCGCATGAAGTAGAACATCATCAGCCTTTTTAAAGGCGTCTTGCATTGAGATATTACCGTACACGCTCATCAGCTTATCATTAGGAATAGTAATAATAGAGTCAACGAAGTTGGTTAATTGCTCAATACCTGCTTTAGCTGCCTTGATGCGCTTACCGCCTTCAAATTTAAACGGCGTGGTAACAACGGCGACTGTGAGCACTTCAAGCTCTTTTGCAATACGAGCGACGACAGGCGCGGCTCCCGTACCTGTACCGCCGCCCATACCAGCGGTGATAAACACCATATCGGAGTTTTCAAGCAATTCACGAATTGCATCTTCTTCACTCTCAGCCGCTTCGCGTCCCACTTCAGGATTAGCGCCGGCACCTAGGCCGCGATTGGTTTTGGCACCTAGCTGCAATTTATTAGGCGTCGTTAGGCGATCAAGTGCTTGTCTATCGGTGTTGGCACAAACAAAAGTAACCCCTCTAATGCCTTGTTGCACCATATGTTCAACCGCATTACCACCGCCGCCGCCAACGCCGAATACAGTAAAGCGTGCTTGGCCATTGTCATGAACTTGGCTATCATCTGGCATGGTATATTTTGACATAATAAAGGGTTCTCCAGTTGCATATAGTCTAAATATCATATAACAACGCACTTACATAGCGTGCTATCGACTTACTATTTATGAATGTGTTTAAATAAAATAAAGGGTGAATCATTATCTATCTTTAACAGTATTTTTAGGCTTAAAAAAGTCCTATAGAATCTTTTTGAGCACTTTAGATAAGCGCTGTCCTGCGCTTTGAAATACGCCTTTTACCCGAGCTTGCTGAATGGCTTCAGGTTCGCTTTGTTCACTATGACGAAACTGCTCGCTTTGACTATATAATAAGGTACCAAAAGCGGTATGAAAAGCGCGATCATTAATTTGTGAATTAATATGTTTAAAGACTTCATCATTGTCAAAATGATTGTATGCACTAATAGCGGGATGCATGTTAGTCATCACTACGCGCATTTTTAACAGCTTTTTCGCAAACGGTATCATGCCTTTTATTGCACTACCACCGCCTGTCAGTACAATGCCGCGATCGATATAACCTATCAGATCTGCTTCGTGTAATTGACGCGCCACTTCAGTAAAAATACGCACATAGCGCGCTTCAATAATGCGCGCTAAATTGTATATATTGACGTTAATGTCGTCATTTGGTCCTTGCGGTTTAAAGGTAAAAAACGAGCTTGGGTCTATACTATGAATATCGGCTGTACCGTGAGATTTCTTGAGCCTTTCAGCATCTATCATAGAGATACCAAAATCTGCTGAGATGTCCATAGTCACCTCATGGCTACCTGTCGCTAAGCAGTGGGTAAAAATCAATTTGTTTTCTTTATAGACGCAAATACTCGTCGTACTAGCGCCAATATCTACCAGACAAACCCCTTGCTGGCGCTCCTCTTTAATCAAGCTGTATTCAGCGCTGGTCACTGCATCAAAGACGATATGATCGATGCCAACGTCGCAGCTTTGCAGTAGTTTTTGGATGTTTTGGCGGCTGGCGACTGGCATCATCATCATGTGGTACATGACATTGATTTTGTCAGCGACCATCTCGATAGCATCATCGACCATAAACTCTTGATCATCGATATAGATACCTTGCTGGCAGCAGTGCATCAAGTAGTAATCAGAAGAGAGATCTTGCGATTTGGCATTAGACAAGGCTTGTACCATATCTTTGGCACTGACGACGTCGTCCTCCACGCTCACGCTGCCTGCGCTGTTCTTGCTAGCAAGCTCTGGCGTTGCAAGTGTTAACCAAACACTATGCACGCGGCAGTTTGCCGTATCTTCTGCTTCTTGAATGGCTTGTTTAATCGCTCCTTGCAAGCGTTCACGGTGCTTGATTTTGCCTTGGTAAAAGTCGCTATTTTTAACTTGTCCAACACCCATAATACGGATGTCTGTTGCAGAGTATACACTGCCAATAACGACATACACTGCCGTGGCGCTTAGATGAACAACAACCAGATTTTCTGTATTTTTCATGGTACCAAACAAATTATCGCAAGACAGGAAACTAAATGATGCTTCCATTAAATCATTAAAATAGACACTACAATCCTTGCAGCGCTATAGAATAAACAGGTACTACATCAAGGTGCTAGAGGCTCAGGTGCTGACTGATTATCTAAAGGGTCAACAGGCATCTTATCCATATTCCATGCTAGGGTAAAACCGTTTTTATAACGTAGGTCTATAGCCTGAATATCATCACGCTGCGCGCTTAACTGGTTACCTAGCAATTGGCTTAAACTTAGCAATTTTTGCGCGGTGTTTTCATTATCCACGATGACTCGAAGACCGTTATCAAAACGTATCAGCCATGTCATACGCGGCGATAATATAATGTCTTCGACTTGGATATCAAGCGGCGCATACCAGTCATTAATCTGTTGCATTTGCTGCATAATAACAGGCGCTTGCGCAATCTCACCTTGCAAGGTTGCAAACTGCGTTTGATGCAAATCATTGCTGTCAACAGGTACAAATACCACGCCTTTAGCATCGACCAAACGCTCAGTACCAAATTTGGCAACGGCCTGCTTCGGCAGAGCTTCGATAACGATACCACGCTGCCAATCACGAGTCACACTGACTTGATCGACCCACGGCAAGCCCATGCTAATGTCTCTTAATGCTTGCAAGTCAGAGGTAAAAAAGCTACTGACCGCTTGCTGATTCATCACTTGCGCGAGCGCTTGATACTGAGCAGTACTCAAGTCTTTGCTACTAACGTAAATAGCAGCAGGAGGCGCCGCGCGAAGTGCCTTGCCGCCCATAATCAAAATAAGTAAGAGCAAACCTAATACTACTGCTATAAAAAAGTATCTGATAATACTAGGCAGCTGAAAATTAGACTTCGTACGACGGGTCTTATCACTCATTAAGCCAGTTGCATTGTTAATAGCCTGAGCCATAGTAACCTTTGTCCTCAGATAGTGTAGTTAGTCAGCAGTAAAATAGTATATTAGCGATTTTATTGCTTATATGATTTATAGTTACAACTATAGCCTTTGTTATCATTATGAGCTAAATATTACTTATAAGTGTTATAAAACTTATAGGTGTTATAAACAGATCTTATCAGTAAACAAACTGTGTATATTTTTACGATATTAACGTATTTTACTAATAAACAATAGCCTAACCTATATTACTAACAGCGAATTTACACAAGTTTACATTATGTTGTGCTATAGCAGGTATAGCGATACATTATATTTCTGATGATTTTGTATCAAGATAATAGCTAGAGCGTCTGAGCTAGAATATGCCAGCACAAATGATCAAAATCCATTCCTTTAGCTTTGGCTGCCATAGGTACCAAACTATGACTGGTCATACCAGGTACGGTATTAATCTCAAGTAACCAAAAGTTGCCTGCCACATCTTGCATGGCATCGACGCGTCCCCAGCCTTTAGCATCTACAGCACGAAAAGCAGCTAAGCTTAAAGCTTGCAAGTGCTTTTCGTCTTTGTCACTTAAACCACAGGGTATATAGTACCCAGTATCATTACGGTTGTATTTGGCTTCAAAATCATAGAAGTTTGAGATGTCAGCAGGCTCTAAGCGAATAACGGGATAAGCCTCATCGTCAATAATAACAATGGTAAATTCACGACCTGTAATCCAGCGCTCAGCCATCACCGCGGCGCCGCACTGTACAGCAGTAGCATAGGCCTCAGGCAACTCATCAAGATTATTGACCTTAGTCATGCCTATGCTCGAGCCTTCGTGAACTGGCTTGATAATCAGTGGCAGACCCAGCATATTAACCACCTGCTGCCAGTCAGTATCTGCAGTCAACAATGAAAATGGCGCAGTCGCCAGGCCACAGCCTTGCCATAGTTGCTTGGTACGCACTTTGTCCATACCTAGTGCTGATGCTAATACGCCAGAACCCGTTTGCGGAATATCAAGCCATTGCAATACGCCTTGCAAAATACCATCTTCGCCGCCGCGGCCATGCAAGACGTTAAAGACACGGTCATAAGCACGCAGCTCGATGATATCTTGATCTTTGGGATCAAAATGAGTGGCATCAACGCCTTTATTTTGTAGCGCCAATAACACCGCCGCGCCACTGTCTAAAGATACGCTACGCTCGTTGCTACTGCCGCCATAAACGACAGCCACTTTGCCAAAGACAGCAGGGTCTTGTACTTGGTCTATATCCTCACTCTTAGTCTTTTTTGAGGTTGTAGACTCATCGTCCTGCTCTACGTACGCAGCAGCTAACATAGACTCTGGGTTATCAATAGTCTTGTGCTCATTGTTTTTTTGCATGCTGTCTTGTTGATTATGAGTAGTCATATATCACTCCAAAAATACTTACTTAAGATACAAATCGTTCGCTGCCAAATCTAGAGCTATCTGACCGACATTCCCTGCGCCTTGAGTGATAAGCATATCGCCTGCTTTTAGCAGCCTTTGCATAACAGGCGCTAAATTATCCTTGTCCACAACCGTCGGCTCAATCTCCCCGCGCAAGCGAATGCTGCGAGCAAGTGATTTGGTATCAGCACCTGCAATCGGGCTCTCCCCTGCTGAATAAACCTCTAATAATAATAACTCATCAACCGATGACAACACATCGACAAAATCATCGTAGCAGTCACGCGTACGACTATAGCGGTGCGGCTGAAATAGCATAACTAAACGGCGCTCAGGGAAGCTTTGGCGAGCGGCTTTAATGGTCGCATCAACCTCTTTTGGATGATGACCATAATCGTCTATCAAGATGACACCACCGCCCTCAACGCTGACTGAAGCATGCTGCTCAAAACGGCGACCGACTCCTGCAAATTTTTGTAATGCGCGCTTAATGGCCTCATCATCCACGCCTTCATCGGTAGCCATGGTAATCGCGGCGAGCGCATTATATACGTTGTGCGTACCAGGGATATTGAGCGTTAAACGCAAAGGTTCGTTGTCACGGCGCAAAACCGTAAAGTGGGTTTTAGTACCTTCAACAACCAAATCGACAGCTTGCACATCGTTAAATGGTTCAAGACCAAAGGTCAGAACAGGACGTCCGATGTCATCAATCATCGCGTACAGCTCAGGGTCGTCACCGCAAACGACTGCTAAGCCATAAAACGGCATGTTTTGTAAGAACTGAATGTAGGCGGCTTTTAATTTATCAAAACTGTTTTCATACGTTTCCATATGATCTTGGTCGATGTTGGTTACGATAGCCGCCATCGGATGCAAAGATAAAAAGGAGGCATCAGATTCATCCGCTTCAGCGACCAAATAGCGACTGCTACCGAGTGCTGCATTCTTGCCTGAAGCATTGAGCTTACCGCCGATAACATACGTTGGATCTAATTTTCCTTCTGCTAGCATCATAGTAAGCAAGCTAGTCGTCGTGGTTTTGCCATGAGCGCCTGCTACTGCAATGCCGTGACGATAACGCATCAGCTCGCCTAACATATCGGCGCGGCGTACGACAGGCAGACGTGCTTTTAGCGCCGCTTTGATCTCAGGATTGCTACGATCTATCGCGGAGGACACCACGATAACATCGGCATTAGCGATGTTTTTGGAGTCATGACCGATAAATAGCTCTATACCGATATCTTGTAAACGCTTAGTCACAGGGCTTTGAGCAATATCAGAGCCACTGACTTGATAGCCTTGATTGCTCATGACTTCAGCGATACCGCACATGCCTGAACCGCCAATACCCACAAAATGCAAATGCTGAATACGGCGCATCTCTGGAATTTCAATCAAGCGTTTGGGTAGTACTTTGGTCGATGTCGGCATAGATCCCTCTTATAATGCGCTCGTGAATAAAAATAAAAGTAGTCCGTAGAATGATAACTACAACGTCTTAAAGTGCTTGCCAAATGATATCGGTCACGTGCGCGCTGGCACTACGATTAGCTAGCGCATGACCTTTTTGCGCCATGTTTAAGCAAGCTTGCCTATCAAGTACCGCAAGCTCATCGCTCAAGCGCTGCGCAGTGAGCTCGCTTTGCGGTAATAAAATCGCTGCGCCCTGTGAAGTCAAGGTTTTGGCATTGGCTGTCTGATGATCATCAACCGCATGCGGTAGCGGCACAAATATAGCGGCGATACCGACATTTTGAATCTCAGTGACTGTCAGCGCGCCCGCTCGGCAAACGACCACATCGGCCCAATCATAAGCCGCTGCCATATCGTCGATAAATGGCTGCACGGTATACTGATGGACACTTAGATCTTCACGCTTATAGGCTGCAACAGTCGCAGATTCGTTATTGCGCCCGCATTGATGGCGCACCTCAAATGGACTCTCTAACAGTGCGAGTGCTTTTGGTACGTTTTCATTGAGCACTTGTGCGCCTAGTGAGCCGCCAACGATAAGCAAGCGTAGCGCTGATTTATCGCTAATGTCATAACGAGCCGACGGCGCTGCAACCCCTGTGATGGTCTGACGTACTGGATTGCCCACAGTGACAATCTTGCTATCGCTTTGACTGCCAGCAAACGTATTATCAAACGCTTGGAGTACTTTAATAGCTATTTTGGATAAGTAGCGATTACTCATGCCCGCTATCGCATTTTGCTCATGAATAATCAGCGGCGTGCCTGTCATACGCGCGGCAATGCCGCCAGGCGCACTGACATAACCGCCAAACCCAACTACGATATCGATCTGATTGCTTTTGATAATTCTGATCGTCGCCATCGTCGCTGATAGTAGTGTTACTGGCAGCTTTAATAGTCGACCAACCCCTTTACCGCGCAGTCCTTGCATATCAATGGCATGGAAGGTATAACCTGTAGGCTTAACCAACCCATTTTCCATACCACTTGGCGTACCAAGCCAATGAATTACCGCGCCGCGCTGAGTCAACTCTTCAGCGACCGCAAGTGCTGGGAATACATGCCCGCCAGTACCAGCAGCCATCAT
This sequence comes from uncultured Psychrobacter sp., assembly GCA_947495055.1. Lineage (GTDB taxonomy): Bacteria > Pseudomonadota > Gammaproteobacteria > Pseudomonadales > Moraxellaceae > Psychrobacter. The sequence continues at coordinate 73,661 of CANLXO010000003.1, forward strand.
CAGTATATGCGGTGTTTTCATGAGACGACCTATGTAATTCTATGAATGGATAAAATTTTTAAAACAGTCTAACCTAAAGCACAAAGTAACCACACCTTAGGTCATAAAGCTCGCTAGTATAAAACAAATCATTCTCTAACCGATACTGTTTTTAATAGCGTTTTTAATAGCTTGATCGCCCTATTTAGGCACCTAATTTATAATACTAGTATTTTTCTTATTTTAAACCAGAGTGTGTTATAAAAGCGGTCAAAGAATGATAAAACTCCTAAATGAGAAGTCACAAACGTTTTAAAACGTGAGTTTTGCCCAAAAATGACACGCCTTTGTAGCCACGCAGTTTAAGAGTGTCGCCCTCAAGCTTGGCTTTGCCAGAAAAAGTGATTCCTGTCTTTGGGTCGATACCTGTGCCGTTATCGTAGACATTAGGATTACTCGCATCTGGCTCCAGATCCCAAATAAGAGTAGCGCCAACCAAAGGTTTGTTGTGGTACTTACCTTTGCATTCGTCGCACTTGGTCTTGTTTTCAGGATTGATCAGCACCTTTTCGACCTTGGCTGAGAGCTTGCCGCCGCGCTCTACAAAACGCAGCACTGCGTTGGGTTTACCGTCTTCATTGAAGTTGACCCATTTGGTGTTGTTCAGCTGGTCTGTTGCATTAGCACTAAAGGCTACTAGCATGCTAGCGCTCAGTAAAAATGACTTTATAAATTTAGCCATGGGCAATTCCTATTTTCTTTGTAATTTTATAATGAAATGACAGCAGCTACTAATGCAGTAGCAGTCGCTTATTCTTTATCCAGCTTGTGCTCTATCGCCATAATAAAGTCAGTTGCGATATCGGTACCGCACTGATCGTCAATCTCGCGCACGCACGTGGGGCTGGTGACATTAATCTCAGTAATACGCCCGCCAATTAAGTCAAGTCCGACGAACATTAGCCCCTTTTGTTTGACAATGGGTGCAACCACTTCTGCTACCTGTCGCTCGATATTGGTGAGCGGCATAGCGACGCCGCTACCACCAGCAGCTAGATTGCCCCGAGTCTCGCCTTTAGTAGGAATGCGCGCTAGACTAAAATCAACAACGACGCCATCGACGATCAATACGCGTTTATCGCCATCCTTTATTTCTGGCAAATACCGCTGCGCCATAATCGGCAAAGTCTCAAGCTCAGTGAGAATCTCTAAGGTCACGCCGATGTTTGGACTATCAGCAGTCAGACGAAAAATACCCGTACCGCCCATACCATCCAAAGGCTTGACGATGACATCTTGCTCTTTGCTAATAAAGTTACGAATGTGCGCCTGCTTGCTCGTCACTATCGTTGGGCTCATATAATCGCTAAACCAAGTGGCAAATAGTTTTTCATTACAGTCGCGAATCGCTTGTGGGTCATTGACCACCAATACGCCAGCTGCTTTGGCGTAATCGAGCATGTAGGTGGCATAAACAAAGCGCATATCAAACGGCGGATCTTTACGCATTAATATCACGTCATATGTGCTGACAGGTGCTGTTGATTTGTCACCCAAAGTATAAAAATTCTCAGGGTCACGGTGCACGCTGACTGGCTGCGAATCTATCATCAGCGCGCCGCGATCAAGCCATAAATCATGAATCTGACAATAGCCAAGCGTGTGACCACGATCTTGCGCCGACCACATCATGGCTAAGGTGGTGTCTTTTTTATAATTGACCCGTTCGATAGGGTCCATGATAACTAGTATGTGTAATGATTTTTGGTCACTCATGATAGGGCTCACTTTTATAGTGTTATTGATATAACGAGATAGCAGTGCATAACAGCAACACTAAACGCCGTATTGCTCGCGGTATTGCTGCATTTTTGCCAGCTGAGTCGCGTCTTTGTTTTGACTATTATCATCGGCTAGGTATTCGATTAAATTATCAATATCGACAAGCGCGAGTACGGGAACTTGCAAAGTCGCTGCTAGCTCTTGAATCGCTGAGCGCTCACTTTGACCTTTTTCTTTGCGATCTAAGGCGACGATAATGCCCGCCACCCTTGCGCCTGCTTGCTCTAATATCTCAACGACTTCGCGCATCGCTGTCCCTGCAGTAATCACATCATCGAGCACCCATACCGCTTTGCCACTGACATCAGCGCCGACTAGGTTGCCGCCCTCGCCGTGGGTTTTGGCCTCTTTGCGATTATAGCCCCACTTTGCATTGATACCATGATGCTGCCATAAGGCTTGCGCGGTTGCCGCTACAAAAGGTATGCCTTTATAAGCAGCACCAAAGATAACCAGCTCTGGCTCATTGTCAACATTATTGGCTGTAGCCATCTGTTTGGCTAAGGCATCCGCGTAACCACGCGCTAATAGCGATAACATCTCACCTGTGGCCAGCAGCCCTGCGTTAAAAAAGTAAGGACTAACGCGTCCAGACTTTAAGACAAACTCACCGAATTTAAGGACTTGATTGTCCAAAGCCAGTTGAATAAAAGCTTGTGATGAGAAAGAAGCAGGTTGTGCATTTGACATGAAGCATTCCTATAAACGAGGTAATTAAAAGGGCAAAGCAATAAAAAGATAAAGCGGTAACGAAGCTAGGCGATTTTATGGATTATTGGCTTGACCAGCCATTAATATAATAGTCATTTATGTTGGGATAACGGGCGAGCAAACGACAGCGCGACGACAGATTAAAATAGCAATCGTTTGTATCAGAAACTTGAATATCCCACCCCAAGTAGTGCGCAGCTACTATGATATGCCCTGCAAACAGACGTATCTGACGATATTGATGGCGCTGCATAGGGGCAAGCGGCAACTGGCTGAGCAAGTAACTGCGCACATAATTGCAGATTTGTTCAGCGCTATAGCTTTGATTGACGCTTTTGCGTGTCGTGCACTGTTTTAGAGCGTGAACGGCTACGCTACAGGCCATGACATCCGTCGCTAGGTTACCCGTGCCCGTTTCAAACTGCTGCGGCTGCAAAATCACTTGCCAATCCTCAGCGTACAGACTGTTTAATAATTCGTCTGGATCGTACTGATTTTTTGTACCTTTGTTATAAAGTAATGCTTTTTTGTCTTGTGATTGAGAGTCTTTTGATGGTGATAGAGGCTCGTTGTCTGCTATAAAACCGTAGCGGTTTAGTTTAGGGTAACGGCTCATTGCTCGCCCAATATCTGCCATATCAAGCAAAACCATGTGCTCTAAAGAAGATAACAGTGGCTGCTCACTATAATTGTGATAAAAGCTGTCAGGCAGCGCGATAAGCTCAGCCGCTTCAAGCAGAGCTAAATGCTCAGCGAGCGCCTCAGACCCAACGAGTCGCCACTTAGATAGTGCCATCTCATTTGGCACAAAAAATCGTACGGATTTGCCATATAGGCGGCGTAATTGGCTATTAATCTGGCGCGTGGGCTCTGGAATATCGTTAAGCGGACGCGCAGGATCGAGCGGCGTTTGCTTGGGATCAAAATTAGGATGCACGATTGCAGGTTGCTCGCTATCTGGTAAGGAGGATTTCTCAGCGCTATCTTCAAGGCCCTCACCTAACTCTGACAATAAGAGGTTAGATAAGTGATTGTCAGACATAAATGGCTGGGTCATAACGTCTCCACAGACTTAAAATAAAATTAACTACTATAAAACTAACTACTACCAGTAAACACTTAAAATCTTTTATTATTGCGATCCTTCATGATGCAAAATATCACGGTAGCCTACCTGCCAATCAGGATAATCAAGCCATGCTAACGGAATGTTGCTATGTAGGCGCTTCCCCGTAACTGCCGTTTTACTCTTATCGATAGCAGGCGGTGTCTCCCCTACTTGCTCACTTAGCCAAACGCTTAATTCAAACGTCGTCACGGGTCTATAGTCAGTCGCAATATACAAAGGCTTTGGCGCATCACAAGTCAATACCTTGGTAATAATAGTCACCAGATCGCGATCCATAATGCGATTACTCCAGTGCTGCGCTGCTACTAATTCTTTTTGTGGCTCGCGCACTTTACGCAGTCGCATAAGCCGCTCGCGTCCATAGATACCGCTTGGGCGAATGATAATGGCGCGAGCATCAAAGCCTTGTTGCAATACTTGTTCTGCTTGCAAAATAACCTTTGAGGCATCGCGCTCAGGCGTAATCGGCGCGGTCGTGTCATCCACCCATTCGCCACTATCTTGTCCATAGACGCCTGTTGAGGAGATAAAAACTATGCGCGAAAGCTTGTGCAGTTGGTCTGCTAAGCTTGCCAAGTGTCGATTAATCGCCAAATAGCTACCCTCATAACCGCTGGTAGAATATTCATCGGGGGTTACGATAATGGCAATATGAGTAAAATCTTGCAACTGCTCAGCGCTAAGGGTCAACGCATCGGTTTGCATAAACTTTGCATTGTCGTCCAAATCATAGCGCTCACGTTCACTGCGAGCAAGGCCAGTGACTGATAATCCATCATAAGCGAGCTTATTGGTTACAGGCAGTCCGATATCGCCTTGACCGATGATCAGTATATGTGGCGTACTCATAATGAATCCTTTGATTTCACACTTACAATAAAAACAGAGTTATCTACTTTAACAATAAACGCTAAAAATACCGTCTGTATGCCAGTTTGATATCGTCATTAGCATCGACGCGATCTTGCCAGTCATAACTGGCGTCAAGTCGTAATGCTTGGGTGCGGTCAATATCATATTGCATCCCTAGCGTCGTTATCGGTTGCCAATAGTGACCTTTAGTATCAGGCGCGCTCGTGTCGCCATGATACCAATAAGGTAGCTCTAGTTGTGCCTGCGCACGTAACTGATTGTTAATCTGATAGTGACAGCCAGCGTTCACGCCTGCGCCAACCCGAAAACCTTTGCTTAGACCACGTCCGCCCTGAGCGGTTCCTGATAACAAAGCATAGCACAGCTGCGGCGGCATCTCGCCAGTACCTGATCTTGGGATGCCAAACGCCCATGACCAGCCTGTCTCGTAGCCGACACTGCCCACCAGATGATCGCGCCCTTCAACTTGTGAGCCATCATCGACGCGCGTCGCCTCAACGTTGACGCCCCACGTTTTGCCCCTTTGTGCACTGTTGACTGGGTTAAACGAGCGTCCGCGCAGGATTGTGATATTCTCTAGCACCACATTATCAGGCTCATTGTCGTTACTGTCCGTATCGTAAAAACGCACGGTAGCAGCTAGGGCTTCTAAATTAAAAAACTGCGAAAATCCCATGGTGCGATCTAGCATGTCATGAAAGCCTGCGCGCACGCCAACATCGATATAGCCGTTGTCACCGCGCTGACCGATACCTATTTGAGCCATTTGGAAGGGATGGCGATCTGTGGGGTTATTATTTGAGGCAACAATGCCATGATCTACGATGGTTTTGCCATCTGCTGATATGCTCGATGCCGCATTGCGCTCGGCGGATTTGATCGCTTGCGCATCGTTTTTACTTAATGATATATAACCAAGTTCGGCCGCTGCTTTGGCTTTGTTCAGCTCAGCCTGACGCACGGTACTATCAGATGGCGTAAAACGGGCATCTGCTAGTAAGTCCTCATCGTTTAACAGTTGTACCACATCAGAGGGGATGACCACGTAAGGCAATTGACTAAGCAGGTTTTGCTGAGGGCGCACCACATCAATTAAACGCAGAATCTCAGATGCGCAGTTATCGGTGGTAAAATAATAAGGAATATCTAAATCTTTGGTCTCCCAAACGTGCAAGATAATCTGCTGTACTTCAGCAGGCGTCAAATCAAGCTGATAAGTCCACGCATCGCGCTCATCGTCCTTGAGATACTTAGCTAGCTTTTCGTGATAAGGGTCAATCTCAATTCTGTTATTGTAGCCGCCACTCGTTGATTTGATGGCGTAAATGGCAAAAGCATCGTCAGGGTCGCCATCGACGGTATCGTTTAGCGCATAAGCATGATGTATCAGGTTAGGATTTGCCGCGCTTATTGGCGAGTCGATACGCAGCAAGGTATGAGCAAAAGCGGAAATCGGATTATCGAGATACTCTTCAGCAAACATAATTGATAGCTGTTCGGGGTTTAGCATTTTCATCCAAGAGGCAAGCTCTGGGCAGTCCGCTTGCAAGCGCGCACCGTCAATGCCTAGAGTATCTGTGAGCCACTGCGTACGTGCAGGAAAACGGCAAACCGCTGCGTTATTGCTAGAGTTTGAGGTTTGAGACAATGTGGTTTGTGGCGATGTGGTTTTTGGTGCTGTCATTTGATTAGCAAATGCGATAAGCATCGCATCAAGTTCAGCGCCAGCATCAGATTGTCCATTGGCACTCAAAAAGAAATCTGGATTATCGATCAAGCTCTTAGGCGCGCCTTTATTCAATATCGATTTTTTGTCATCTAAAAAATATAGTAGTCGTCGCCACGTTGTATGCTCAGCTAAATTATCCGCCTCAACTTGTTTGCGCCACTTAGACAATAGCTGCTGGGCTTGTGGCGTATTTGCTGCAATATTTTGTCCGCCCTTAGCACTATTATCTTGCGCCGTATTAGCTGCTAAGTCTACTACGGTCGTTTTTGACATTAAAGCTGAGTCAGGCGTTGCTGCATCAAGCGATGCTGAGTTAGGTGCTAAGGCACCTGTCGTTACCAATGACAAGGGCGTTGGCAGGACCGCTTGCGCAGGCGCACAGAGCAGACTGGCGATAGTCAGGGGTAAAAGTGCTCGCAGGCTTACGCCTTTTGACGGAGTCTTTTTTGCAGTATGACACTTAGTTATAGCAGTTAAATAAGAGAACATAAGGCAGCATCTCGCGTTTTTGCGCTAATAGCTAGCAAGCAATTTGAGGTTATAGAGAAATGTGAATAAAATCTGTTGGCTTAGAGCTTACATTAGCGCCGTAATAATATTTCAATACGCTTCATAATATTGTATATGATATACCAGATTTAAAAGCACTGTTTGTTATCGTGTTTTTAGTCGTTAAATAATTGAGAGCATCATGTCTACATCTATCACAAATATCAAAGATCATCGTTTATTGTCAGCCACTTGGCTTGCCTCGCCCAATTTCAACGAGCGTCCCAAGGGCAAAGACGGTAGCATGAGTATTGACACTATCGTCATCCACAATATCAGCTTACCACCTGATGAGTTTGGTGGCTGCGATAGTGATGGTCTGCACTACGTCAAAGCCCTATTTACCAACCAACTTGACTGGAATGCGCATCCTTACTTCACCACCATTGAAGGCGCTGAAGTATCAGCACACCTATTTATCGAACGTGATGGCGCTGTCACTCAGTTCGTACCCTTTGATAAGCGCGCGTGGCATGCGGGTAGATCAAGCTACTTAGGGCGAGCAGAGTGCAATGATTATAGCATTGGTATTGAGCTTGAAGGCTCAGATTTTCAGGCCTTTACTGATGAGCAATATATCGCCCTTACCGATATTATCATTGCCATTTATCACGCGTATCCTAAAACGCGCCGACATCTAACGGGTCATAGCGATATCGCACCAGGACGCAAGAGTGACCCGGGTGAGTATTTTGACTGGGTGCGCTTGCGTCAGATGATCAATCAAAACAGCGAGCGATAAAGAGCACTCTGCATTCCACAAGCAATTCATTTATCTATGTTATGAAAATGCTATAATCCGTCAGTTTTTTGGCAATCTGTTTTTGATTTTTGACAATAGCAACTGGGCAGAATAATCCTCATGGCAAAAAGTCGCTTGTTTCGTTCGACCATGGTGGTCAGTAGCATGACCATGTTATCGCGTATATTAGGTTTGGTGCGCGATATCGTACTCTTAGGAGTCTTTGGCGCAGGCGGTCTAATGGATGCCTTTTTGGTCGCCTTTAAAATACCGAACTTTTTGCGCCGTCTATTCGCTGAAGGCGCCTTTAGTCAGGCTTTTGTCCCAGTATTATCCGAGTACAAAGAAAAATATAATCTTCAGCAAGTACAGATTTTGGTTAGCCGTACCTCAGGCGCGTTATTGCTGATTTTGTCGATGTTGACCGTGGTCGTGATTTTGCTGGCGCCATGGGTCGTGACTTTGTTCGCGCCAGGATTTGCCGATCAGCCTGATAAGTTCGCGATTACCGCAGAATTATTACGCCTCACCTTCCCTTATCTGTTATTTATATCCATGACCGCGTTTGCTAGTGGCATTTTGCAAAGCTATGGACGTTTTGCCGCGCCAGCTTTTGCGCCCGTATTATTAAACCTATGTATGATAGGCGCCGCGCTTATCTTTGCACCGATGTTTGATACGCCAATCATGGCGCTCGGTTACGCCGTCGCTATCGCAGGCCTATTACAGTTTTTGATTCAACTGCCGCAGCTATGGCAACAAAAGCTACTGGTCGCGCCCAAAGTTGACTTTGGGCATGAAGGCGTCAGGCGCATATTGAAATTAATGCTTCCTGCTATCTTTGGCGTCTCTGTCACTCAGATTAACCTGCTACTAAATACGGTATTTGCCTCCTTGATGATTGGCGGCTCGGTCTCGTGGCTGTATGCCGCTGAGCGTATGAGTGAGCTACCGTTGGGTCTTATCGGCGTCGCCATTGGTACGGTTATTTTGCCAAGTTTGTCTAGAAGTGAGGCGCAAAAGGACGACATCACCTTTAAAAAGACCATAGATTGGGCTGCCAGATTGATCATCGTTGTCGGCTTGCCTGCTGCGGCCGCACTGTTTATTCTCTCAGACGTGCTGATGCAGGCGCTGTTTTTGCGCGGGGAATTTACCTTGCGTGATTCGCAAATGAGCGGACTTGCATTGCGTAGTATGGCAGGCGGCATCTTAGGGTTTATGCTAATAAAAATATTTGCGCCCGCGTTTTTTGCTCGTCAAGATATCAAAACTCCAGTACGCATCGGTATCGTTTCAGTCTTTGCCAATATGATATTTAGTGCTTTGTTTATCGGTATATTTTATCTATTAGAGATTCCACTACATGGTGGTTTGGCGCTAGCGACGACCGGTGCTGCTTTTGTCAACGCAGGATTATTGTATTACTTCTTACACAAGCGTGATATTTTTCGTTTTGATAGCCACTGGAAAAAGCTGTTTGCACAGTTTATCGTCTCAACTGCGGCAATGATTGCCGTGCTCTATATCATGCTGCCCTACTTCCCGACAGATTCAGCGCAGTGGCAGCGACTCATTGCCCTACTTATCATGTGTGTGGTTGGCGCCTTGGTCTATGCCGTAGTGTTACTGGCTACCGGATTCCGCCCGCGTCAGCTTAAACATGGCTAGTTATGGTTGATTTGATTAGAGCGTGTTAACCAGTCACTTTACCAAACAGGCACAAGGTTAAATCAATCACTGACTGCTAATTGTGATGATAATTGTCATAATTAATGACTTATTAAATAAAAATTTGTAGGTGTACGATGACGTCAGAGACAATAGCCAAACCAATACTCTTTCAACGCCTATCTTTGACGATTGGCACAGCCTTGTTAAGTACCAGCTTTTTATTAAGTGCCTGTAGTAGCGGCGATCCTGATGAGATAGCCATTGATGCTGATGATGTGCCTGTTGTGGTTGACCATACAGATGATGCTATGACTACTGATACCGCTCTGTTAAAAGACAACGGATCAGCTGATATGGCTACTGCTAGCAACCAAACCAGCATGCCAAGTCCTAGCGCTATTCCAGCGCCGCCTTTAGCCGATCAGCCAAGTCTAGTGACCAATACGACTCAGCCTAATAGTCCAGAAGATACGGTGAAGCAAGCGCTGAACACCTTGTATTACGGCGATGTTGAGGACGCGGTCGGCTACTATCAAGTCGACATGGCAAACTTTGAACAAGAGCTTGCCAATACCCAAAGCGCTTTTCAGCAAACCGTAGATAGCGTCACCATTACAGATACTCAGTACAACGACGACAACACTGTGGCCACTATTGAAGGCGAGCTGATGTTAAAAGGTCAAAGTAAACCTGCGCCGCTAACCTACAAACTTAAGAAAGTAAACGGTCAATGGAAGATTTTGGGATAAAAGTTATCTTCAAGATTACGATCTTTATTAGTTTTGCTCGCTATCACTATTGGGTTTGATAGCCAGTCCTAACATCACTACATCAGCGATAAAGCCATCCATATCGCAAACTTGTGGCATGTAGCCCCATTGCTCAAAACCAAGCTTGTAAAACAGGCGCAGGCTTGGCTGATTATGGGCAAAGATAAGGGCAACAACTTTACGAATGCCTAAGCTTGGCGCTTGCGCTAACATCCAATTTGCCAGCATACTGCCCAAGCCTTTGCCATGCTCGTCATTGTGCAAATAGATGCTGATCTCACTACTAATATGATAAGCGCTGCGCGCGTATAAATCACTAAAACTACCCCAAGCGATAATCTGCGTTGTCTCTATCTCTTGATGATTTGATTTCTCGCTAATGTTAGCGCTTGAACAGATATCTTTTGCTATGGTTTTTACCACGTAAATTGGACGCGTCCGACTATTGAGGTGCTCATCAAACCAAGCGGCGCGTTCAGTAGTAGTCACTGGTGTTAGATTAGCCGTCGCCTGTTTACCTGCGATACTTTGATTGTAAATATATAAAATAGCAGTTAAATCAGATAGGGTTGCACGTTCTACGCTGAATTCGCTGTTAAGCCAAGTTTTTTTATTATCGGGTTTGTCCATAGCCTTTCTCATAAATTCTGTTGGGATGGGTGTGAGTGCGCTTATTTTACTTTATAATGACAAGTTTTGAACATATCAGTCGCTATCTGCGCTGTGTTTTTATCTTTTTGGTCACATACTAGCTGCGATACGATAATCCCCTATGAAAACCTATTTTCTTGAGCAACTGATTGCCCCGCCGTATACCGATATTTTGGGCGCTGACACCACCAAGCTTGAGGCTTGCGTGCTGACTATTGGCAATTTTGACGGTGTGCATTTGGGGCATCAAGCGATGCTAGCTCAAGTGCGAGCATTGGCCGATGAGCAAAACCTGAGCGCCGCAGTGATGATATTTGAGCCGCAGCCACGTGAGTTCTTTGCACCAGCGACGGCACCTGCACGCTTGACGACGCTGTCTGAAAAGCAGGTATTGCTCGCTGAGTATGGTGTGGACACCTTAATCGTTGCCAACTTTGATAGTGATTTTCGAGCTTTATCTGCCACCGCCTTTGCTGATCTATTAGCCAAGCGACTTAATGTCAAAGCGCTAGTACTCGGTGATGACTCACGTTTTGGACATGATCGCACGGGTGATAGTCAGTTTTTGCGTGATTATGGGCTGCCCGTGACCAATCTACACACGATTGCTGACGACATTGATGAGACAGCTAGCCGGCGTATCAGTTCAACGCGTATCCGTGAGCTACTGCTAGCAGGTGATATCGAGGCGGCGAATCAATTATTGGGCCGAGACTATACCATTACAGGTGAGGTCGTGGGCGGCGATCAGATTGGTCGTACTATGAGTTTTCCAACAGCCAATATTGAGCTATCACGCCTAAAACCCGCTTTGCATGGTATCTTGGCCGTCGATGTGGTTTGTCTCGATGACAAAGGCAATATTGTACCCAATGGCTTGAGCAAACTGGCGGTCGATGAGCAGGTAGGAGTCGCCGGCATGCGCGCGCATAGCTTATTTGGTACCGCGAATGTCGGTACTAGGCCTTCTGTCGATAAAGGTGATAATTGGCGCTTAGAGGTGCACTTTCCGCAGTTTAAAGCCGACTTATATGGCAAGACATTACAAGTGCGTTTTTTGCATTTTTTGCATGGTGAAAAAGATTACGAGAGTATCGAGGCGTTAAAGGCAGGTATTCATCAAGATGTTGCTGATTTGTTAAAGTGGCGACAAGCCCAATTGATATGACGCAAAGCCTATGGCATAAAAAACCCACTAACATAAAGGTAGTGGGTTTTTTATGCCGTAAAGATTAAGCATCTGGATGCATGCGCACGTTTAGATCATCAATGACTTCGACCCAAGCGGCGTCTTTTTTCCATTCTTCTTGTAAAAATGCCCGCTGAGAGTCACTCCAAACATCCGCTTTAATAAGCTCTTCTTCTTTTGCTAGTTGATTGTTTTGGATAAAACTATCAATAGCTTCATCTGAGCTCTCAAGTCCCAGTTGTGCAAATAAATCATTCATAGTGTAATCTGGTTCGCCTAACATCTGCTCTCTCCCTTTGTATGACTCAATAATATGACTCAATTATTTTTGTATTAGCCTAAAATTCTACTCTAAGCTTTTTTAGTTTGAAACTTTATTGTAGCAAGCCCTCGGCGAAAAACTGTAATGGCTCGTTAACACTTATGTTAATGCTAGTCAGCAAATAGATACTTGAGCATAAAAAAACCCTCTGCTAGTGAGAGGGTTTTTGTATACTACCATAAGCTTATGGTAGTAGGTGTGATACCGCGTCACGCTCTTCGCTAAGCTCTTGCTCAGTTGCCGCCATTTTCTCTTTTGAGAAATCTGATGAGACGTCTAAACCTTCAACGATAGACCAGTCACCATTTGTGCAAGTGCAAGGGAACGAGTAGATGAGACCTTCGGCAATGCCATACTCACCATTTGAATATACGCCCATAGAGACCCAATCGTTCTCATCTGTACCCATCGCCCAAGTACGCATATGAGCAATAGCCGCATTCGCAGCAGAAGCAGCAGAAGAGGCACCGCGAGCTTTAATGATTGCCGCGCCGCGTTGCTGTACGTTTGGAATATAAGTACCTTCGTACCAGTCGCGATCGACTAAATCAAGCGCAGGCTTGCCATTTACGGTACAAGCGGTTAGATCTGGATACTGAGTTGATGAGTGATTGCCCCAAATCGTCATCTTTTTGATGTCATTAACTGTGCTATCTGTTTGCTCAGCTAATTGTGCCATAGCACGATTATGATCTAGGCGCGTCATTGCGGTAAAGTTACGTGGATCTAAATCTGGTGCATTACGCTGAGCGATAACCGCATTGGTATTAGCAGGGTTGCCGACGACCAAGACTTTGACATCACGGCTAGCCACGTCATTTAATGCTTTGCCTTGTGCTGAGAAAATAGCCGCATTGGCTTCTAATAAGTCTTTACGCTCCATGCCTGGGCCACGTGGACGCGCGCCTACTAGCAATGCATAATCGATATCTTTGAAGGCAACTGTGGCATCATCAGTCTGTACGATATCGGCAAGTAATGGAAAAGCACAATCCTCTAGCTCCATGACCACACCCTTTAGCGCGTCAAGTGCTGGCGTAATCTCAAGCAATTGCAAGATAACAGGCTGATCTGGGCCTAGCATCTCACCTGATGCGATACGAAATAGCATGGCATAACTGATATTACCAGCAGCGCCAGTGACGGCAACACGAATAGGTTGTTTCATAGAATACTCCCTCATTGATTATAAAATATGGTCACGACAACTAATGAATGTCTCAAACGTGGGCTAGTGTAGCACTTCGCTCAATAAGACGTCTAGATAAGATAAGACAGGAGTTCAAAATTTTATTGTTACATTTTATACGCATGAACTAATTACCGCCTGAAATAATAAAATTACCGCCACAAGTGTTGATAGGATTGCTACATTTACTAAAACTGCTACCGGTGTAGCAGATATGAATGTCAGTTAAGATAGACTGGCGACGACTACCCTCTTGGCAGATTAGATCGATGTTTGATAAGCGCATGCCTTTGTTCAAGCGCGTCATTTGCCGCAAAAAACGCGACTTTGAAACGGTATAACTGTTACCTGTGGTCAGCTCACTTGGCAGTTTTAGATCGCCTGCATAGTTGGTAATCAGGCGAAAATAGCTATTAGCGCTTATTGGCCCGCAAGCACCATAGTGCTGCCAAGTCTGATTGCGCACCGTGGTATCGGGCATGATGCGGTTAACGACTTTTAGTTGCAGTGGCGTCAAACGCGGTTCACTACTGCTGCCACAGCTAGCACCGTAACCTAAATTTAGACCTGATACCGTTAATGAATACCCCTCCAAACATTGACGCATACGTGCACGCGTTGGCTGGATTTTGCATAGCGCTGGCGTCATCTCAATCATAAGTACGCGCTGACCTGACTGCGTCACGCTTGCAGCATTTACAGAAGTACTGATAGTTGCTTGAATTAATAAAACCCCAAGTATACTTATAGCGCTCTGACATAAGCGGTAACGTAAAGAATGCAGCGGACTTGATATAGAGACTTTTGGATTGAGCTTGGTTTTAGGATGCACACGCATCAAAGTAGATAACTGGTATCCACTTAAGAGTGTAGATGCGTTTAAATATTTTTTTATCATAGTTAATAGAGCAGTATCAGTAATTAGGTTGTCAGTCAGCGCTTAGACAATCTCACAACAAACATGGACGGAGACTAAATCAATGGTAGCAAAACGCTTTTTTTAATATATAGCACAAACGTAAACGACTCCTATCATCTAAAAAAATATGATAAATATCAAAACGATGTATCAAGCTTATAAAACAACCTGCTTACAATTTTTTGAAAATCCCCTTAACACCTTATCAAAGGATTTTGGCGTATGTAGAGTGTTAAAAAGCCGCTGGCACTGTACCCATACGCTGAGTAATAGGCTGGGTGCGACCGAGTAGACTGCTATAGATAGTGGCGTTTTCCATCACATGCTTAACGTAATTGCGCGTCTCAGGAAAGGCAATGCTCTCAACGTACTGATCGGCAGCAAGCGAGCCATAAACAGGCTGCCAGCGCTTAGCGTTATTAGGGCCTGCGTTGTACCCTGCGGTTGCAAGGACAGGCTGGTAATTGAGTTTGCCCAAGATATCGCCCATGTACCACGTCCCGTAGCGAATATTGGTATCGCCACTGTTGGCGCGGCTAGCGCTATAAGTCTCGCCTAAATTGCGTGCAATGTACTTGGCGGTATCAGGCATGACCTGCATCAAACCACTAGCACCAACGTTGGAGCGTGCTGAGGTCACAAAACGGCTCTCTTGACGCATAATGCCGTAAGCCCACGCAGGATCAATGCCAGCCTCCCTGCTGTAACGTACAACGGCGCTTTGATGCGGCATCGGATGCGATAGCGCTACGCTACTCACTTGCTGAGTGTTGTCAGCAGCATAAATGGCACGATCCAGCCAGCCCATATCATGCGCTTGACGAGCCGCGGCTATGATTAGATTATCATCACGATTATCGCGTGCCTGTTTGACCGCCCAATTCCATTCGCGGTTAGCATACGCACGGCTAGCATCGGCATTATAAAGCGCAAAGGCACGAGCAAAGTTGGGGTCTTGCATCACGCGCGTACGGTCGCTACTACTAACATTTGGCAAACTGCTACCACCTAGGCGCGTAATATCAAAACGCTGACCGACCTTATCTTTTGCCATCAGACCGTAATACTCATTACTACTTGCAAGGTTTTGGTACATCTGTTTGGCAAGAGCGCGTTTGCCCGCGTCGCTTGATTGCTCATACGCACGCGCCAGCCAATACTGCCACTGCTCAGACTTTTGCGTCTCGCTATCCATGCGTGAGATAGCGGCAATGACATCATCCCAGCGACTAAAGCGAATAGCTGCCATCGCATAGTCTTCGGCTTCTTCAAAGTTAAAATCATCATCTAAGCTATTGCGGAACCAATCTACCGCCTCACTATTAAAGCCATCATCGGTATTGTGATTCATACGCTTGACACCGATGATACGGTAAGCATAGCGGCGCGTGTCATCATTCAGGAGCTTTGAGGCGCGCTGATTATCTTGTTTGATATCAAACTCTAATTGCATAGCCGCTTCGCGATAAGACTTATCAGCCAGACGGCCTAGCGCATATAGATAGAGATACTGATTAGTTTGGCTTGCAGACTCGCGACCAAAACGACCAAAGAAAGCGGAGGGATTGAGCTGAATTTCACTCAATGATGAGTACGGAATAGGCGTACCAAGGCGCGATGACAGCGCCATAATATCACCAGTCTTGCCAACAC
Source organism: uncultured Psychrobacter sp. (assembly GCA_947495055.1). GTDB lineage: Bacteria > Pseudomonadota > Gammaproteobacteria > Pseudomonadales > Moraxellaceae > Psychrobacter. The sequence goes on from CANLXO010000003.1 coordinate 89,582, forward strand.
GTAGCATACGTTTGAGACGCGCCGCGCGATCTTGATTGCTAATTAGCGCGTTATTATTCATCTCCATCGCCAGCTGATCGCACAGTGCTGGCTGCTTTTTGGTGGTCAGCCACACGTCAGATTTGGCCGCCATGGCGCGCACAGTATCGCCACCATTATTAAACCCAAGCGCTACCGCGCAGCGCTCAGAACTATCAGCATTGGTAATTAGGTTAGCCACTTGTCGCACAGACGCGTAGTCGTTGGAGCCCGCCTTGGTCTCTGCATAGTCCGCAACCAGCTTTTCTGCCATGACCGTATCTGGATATTGACGGACGAACTGTGATATTGCTGCAGAACTTTGCGAATTTAGGTCTAGATTCATGCGCCAATAAGTGGGATACATGGCAAAGATGCCACCGCTCATCATTTGCTCATAATTGTAGAGTGCGCTGGTATCGCCGCGATTTTCTGCTTGCGCCGCTGCATTGAAATAATCAATGCTGTTGTCAGGTCTATAAGCATCCGTTTGATAATTGCCGCTTGATTGCATACTATCGCCCTCGCCCCAAGTCAGCTCAGCACAAGCCACCTGCGATAGCCCCAGCGCACTTATTGCCGTCGCTATGCTTAGCACGCTAAATCGTAGCGAGCCGGTCTCTAGACATTTAGAGATTGCAGTTATTAGTTTTTTGTTGTTAGACTTTTTTTGGTGCATAGGGCGGTTTGGCTTTGTCATACTGGCTCTCTATATTGGGTCTGCATCAAATGGTATCTGCACAAATGCAGGGGTGGCGATTGGGTTTCGCTCAGATTCAGGTTTTCATCATACTATAGTCAAAGCACTTTCAACCACAGCCTTTACCTTTTGTTAATAAATAGGACAGTGGCGCGTAACACAGCTGTGATAATAAGCGTAAATGAAGGAAGCTATCGATGACAATAGCGCTAAGCGATTGATACTGCTATAAATAGCTTATTATTATAGTCACTGAATATGCTTGCTTACTTTTCACTTTGATAGTGGGTTGTGATAAAATACGCCGTCTATTGTTTTGGTAGACTCTTAGAATCGGCTACCTCGCTATATTTTGCGCAATCATGGACTTTTCCTTATGAGTGTTACTGTATTTAATCCCCGTATCAATGACGTCGCGGCCAAATCCACCCTTTTGGTTGCAGCTGATGAGTCAAGCTCAGTTGCAGCACCTGTAACGACTGATGGGAATAAAGGCGTGAGCAAAAAGGTATTCATCGCCACTCAAGGCTGTCAGATGAATGTCTATGATTCTGACAAAATGCTTGATGTACTTGGCGACTCACATGGTATGGAAGTTACTCATAATATTGATGACGCCGACGTGCTCCTGATGAATACCTGCTCTATTCGCGAAAAAGCGCAAGAAAAGGTGTTCTCAGAGCTTGGACGCTGGCGCAAACTCAAAGAAAAACGTCCCGATTTGGTCATTGGTGTTGGCGGCTGCGTGGCCTCACAAGAGGGCGATAATATCCAAAAGCGTGCGCCATATGTCGATATGGTATTTGGCCCGCAAACCTTGCATCGCCTGCCAGAGCTGTACGATCAATCCAACGAGCAGCGTGATATCGCTCCCAAAAATCGTATTGGAACGATAGATATCTCCTTTCCCAGTATTGAGAAGTTTGACTTTTTGCCTGAGCCAAAAGTTGATGGCTACAAGGCCTTCGTCTCTATTATGGAGGGCTGCTCAAAGTATTGCTCATTTTGCGTGGTGCCATATACGCGCGGCGAAGAGCTATCACGCCCACTTGATGATGTACTAGCAGAAATCGACAGCTTAGCTGAGCAAGGCGTGCGCGAGATCAATCTATTAGGTCAAAACGTCAACGGCTATCGCGGCGAAAAAGACGATGGCAGTATTTGCCGCTTCGCAGAACTGTTGCACTACGTCTCACATGTTGATGGTGTGGAGCGTATTCGTTACACCACTAGCCACCCGTTAGAATTCACCGATGACATTATCGATGCTTACGCGCAGTTGCCAGAGCTGGTCTCACATTTGCATTTGCCAGTACAAAGCGGTTCAAACGCTATACTTGCCGCGATGAAGCGTAACCATACCATTGATGTTTATATTAATCAGATCAATAAGCTTAAAGCTGTGCGTCCCGATATTCATCTGTCTAGTGACTTTATTATCGGCTTCCCTGGCGAGAGCGATCAGGATTTTCAGGATACGCTCAATCTTGCTAAAGAGCTCAACTTTGATCATTCGTACAGCTTTATTTATTCTAAGCGTCCGGGCACGCCAGCGGCAGAGCTACCTGATGATGTGAGCTTTAGCACTAAAAAAGCGCGCTTGGCAGAATTTCAAAAGGTCATAATCGACTCGACGCTCGCCAAGTCCCATGAAATGGTCGGAACGACGACTCGCGTACTCGTTGAGCAAGTTGCCAATCGTCATCCTGACTGCTTAATCGGTACGGCGGATAACACCCGTACGGTAATGTTTAAATATGATGTCGATAAAATGGACGAGCTACTCGGTAAAATCGTTAGCGTGAAAGTGACTGATTTTGTCAGCCCGCATATGGTTAAAGGTGAGCTGGTTGAAGTTTTGGCTTAGGTTAATCTGGTTTGTATTGTAGGGTGCTTTTTAAGCACCAGTTAAACTTAACGGTGCGTGGAACGCACCCTACGACGGTTCATCGTTAAGTTAAAATTTAGATATGTAGGTTGGTGTGGAGCTTGCGACACCCAACGATTTAAAACAAGAAAAGCCGTTTGCTATCAATAGTGAACGGCTTTTTTTGCGAGTAAGCATGAGTCCTTTTATGAGTGATGTCTTTTAGACCACAAAAGGACTAGCCACTTCAATCAATAAAGCCAGAGCAATCAAAATAAATATTACCCCGCAAATACGATTGAGCCAAGCCAAGCGATTGCCAACCTCAAGCCAGCCTGCCAACTGTTTACCGCCGATGGTATAGATAATTTGCCAAATCGTTTCGCTCAAAAAGAAGCCTAATGTTAGCAAGATATATTGCGACCAGAGCGGCGCTGCAAAATCGATAAATTTTGGAAAAAAGGCGGCAAAGAATAAAATCGCTTTAGGATTAGATAGCGACACCCAGACGCCAATACGAAACAGACGCCAATCACTGACACCCCTCTTTTGCGTGCTCGCTATATCAGCGCTCATCTGTTTTGCGTCTGCTACCAAGCCATCACTTTCGCCCGTATCGCGCCATGTGACGGCCCCTAAATAGATGAGATACAGCGCCCCGATAATTTTGATAATATCAAGCAGCCAAGGCGACTGACGGCTGATGACATCGAGTCCCAGTAAGGTTGAGAGCAGCAGGATAAATAAGCCCAGACTTAACCCTGCTAGCGTCCAAAGGGTGCGCTTAACGCCATAGTTCAGCCCATACTGAAACGCCAGTAGCATATTGGGTCCTGGCGTCGCTGAGATAAAAAACGTGGTGATAAAAAATACGGTAAATAGATGCCAAGACATCAGTAACCCCTACGTTTGAATTAAAATACAAATTCAATATTTAGTCTGTAAAACGACAAAACACCGCCCATAAGACGGTGTGTATTGTGCTTAACTTTTTTAGATTTTAGCTTATGAGATGGCAGTACAGCTGTCTAATAACTTCATTAAGAACCCATCACAGCGCGCAATTTCGCTAAGCTCAACGAACTCATCAGCTTTATGCGCTTGCTCAATGCTACCTGGGCCGCAAATAATCGTTGGAATACCGCTATTGGTGAACTGCCCGCCTTCGGTCGCATAAGCGACTTTATGACGGGTATCATTACCCGTGAGCGCGGCGATTAGCGCTTGTAGCTCGCCATTATCACTATCGGTCATTGCCGGCACGCCCTCTTTTTGTGTCAACTCTATACCCGTACTCACATCGCGCTCCTGCATTTGCGCACTCAGCTCAGCTATTTTTGCTTTGATAGGCGCGATCACGTCCTCTTGGGTCATGTGCGGCAAGTTGCGATAGTCAAAAGTAAACTCGCATAGATTCGGTACAATGTTAGTTGCCGTACCGCCCTTTATCGTGCCAACGGATAAGGTAGAATATGGCACATCAAATACAGGGTCATTATCATCACGATGGCTTATCTGCTCTGCTAATTCATCAACATAGCCAACCAAACGGCTGGCATAGCTGATCGCATTGACGCCTTGATTGGTTAAGGAAGAATGCGCCGACTTGCCATGCACGCGGCAACGATAGACGGCGATGCCCTTATGCGCTGTCACCATCGTCATCAGAGTTGGCTCACCGACGATACAATAATCAGGCGTGATGCCGCGCGTCTTTAGATCCGCTAAGATCAGCGGCGCGCCCAAACAGCCCACTTCTTCATCAAAGGATAGCGCCAGATGCAGCGGACGTTTAAGCTGACCTGCATTCGATAATTTTACTGCTTTTGGCAATAACGCTAAGCTGCAGGCGATAAAGCCTTTCATATCACAAGCGCCGCGACCATAAAGCTTATCGCCGCGAATGACCGCTTTAAACGGATCAGACGTCCAGTCTTGACCATCGACGGGCACGACATCAGTATGACCTGAGAGCACAAGACCGCCATCGACAATATCAGCCAGCTTGCCTGCGGGCACAGTGACAAATAGATTGGCTTTATTCTTAGCTTCATTAAAAGTTAAATCGACGCTTAAGCCTAGCTGCTTGCAGTATCCTTGTACATCTTCTATCAGTGCCAAGTTTGAGTGCCGACTAACGGTGTCAAAGCCAATCAGACGGCTAAGCCAATCCAAACTTTGTACAGGATATACAGTACTAGAATACTGAGTACTGTTTTCTTGAGTACTAGGATCTTGAGTTACGGACATAAGACATCCTTATTTATATAAAATTAGCCTTGTTTAACGAAGCGCTGTTGCAAGGATTTGATCTCATCATCTAGGCCTGCTACTGGCCCTTCAATTGCAATGTCAGGCGCAACTTCTTTGATGGACAAGGTGTTTATAGACAGAGGCGACTCTACGCCCATATCCGCCATCCACTCGCCCAATTGCTTAGCTGAGCTGATATAGACGATACGCCCAAGGCCTGCTAGTCCGTGCGCCGCTGAGCACATCGCGCAGTGCTCGCCTGAGGTATAAACGGTAGCTGTTGCTCGCGCAGTCTCACTCATATTTTGCGCCGCCCAGCGTGCAAGCGCAATCTCAGGATGGTAAGTGGCATCAACGCTGTTGATACGATTACGATCCTCTTGCAGCACTTGCCCATCACTATCAACGAGCACGCTACCAAAGGGCGCATCGCCTGCTTCTAGTGCCTCTGATGCCAACTCAACGCAGCGGCGCAGATGTATTTTATCCTGATCACTTATCATCATGACTCCTTGTCTTTAGCGTTATCACTATTATTTATGATGGATTATTTTGATTCATAATATCGATAACAGGCGGCATGGGCTTCGCGCGTTTTTCTTCAGCTTGACGCTCTTTGGTCGTCTTTGCATCAATAGCCAATCCTGATATCAGCGCCAAATCTTTGACCGCTTTGCGCTTGCGCGTGGCAAAGCTGATGGGCACCATACGAGCGAACTCATAAAGCTCTAAATAGGATTCCTCACCGCCGTCAAACTCATCATCCATCTCTAAGCGAATCGCCCCGATTTTTGCCAGATAAGTGAGCATCTCGTTTTCATCGCTACTGATCTGACAATCAGTGATGCCAAAACCAGTCATAAAGCCATTTGACCACTGTTTCAAAGCCATTACGCGCTCGTACAAATCGTGTTCGTCATCAGGTACTAGCGGCGTAAAGCCGTAGGCATCGTCTTTGTCTTTGAGTACAAATACCGTGTCCTCGGCTTCCTCAGTCAGTAGTGTCAGCGCCTCAGTAGGCAGCGGCGCAAAGCTTAACTCCTCAAGAACACTAGCCCAACCTGCTGCGTCGGGCGCATAGCAAGCAGTCATAAGACCTGTCATCAACCCATGCAGCTCGCTGATAGTCACATCACTCCAGTCTTCAATGGCAGCAGACCAGGTGTTCCATCCTGAAATATTATCATTCATAAACAATCCTATTATAAAAAGTGAGCAAAACGGCTCACAGATTTTGCGGTATGGTGAGGGAGGCAATTACTTTGTTGATATAGATATTATGCGGTCACCTATGGCATTATTAAACCTAGTAGTAAAGGCAGCTACCCAAATTCACTTGCAGACGTCACTTAAGGATAACAACGGACTATGTATGACCAACTTAAAATACTAGAAAAAATGGTACTCGATATCAAAAAACAGTACCAAACTGTCAGTCACGAGCTTGCCCGTCTCAAACAGCAGCCCACTGCTGATCCAAAAGAGTTGTCAGCGCTCAAAACCAAGCTTGATAATAGTGATAAAGAACGTGATAGCACCAAAAAACAGCTGGTTGATTTTGATAAGCGCTATCAAAGCTTAGCTGAAGCGCATCATATGATTGGCGAAGAGCAAGACAAACTACAAACTCAAATCAAAACCTTAGAGCAGCAAAACAGCGAGCTTAAGCAAAGCAATCAAGAGCTACAACAGCAAAACGAGAAACTGCAAAAGCAAAATAGCGACTTGCAAGAAAAGAATCAACTGGCAGCTGAGCGCACGCAAGTGGTCTTAAAGCGGTTGACACTTATCGATCAAACAGAGAGCTGATAGCGTCATTTTAATGCAAAAGAATATTGACGATATGAGCTAACCGCCCTTAAAGGTTTTTAAGTCGAGCGCTTACCCACCTATTTCTATCACCACATTTTGTAGGATTTATTATGACTAACGCCCAATCTGATGTAGCAAAAACCAAGACGGATCAAGAGCTCCAAAAGTCAGACACTACTAAAAATGACGATCTAAAAACGCAACACTCTAACACCAGTGCGCCAAAAATAGAGTCAACAGACAAGCCAATGCCGTCATCACAAGCTCTGCCGTCATCACAAGCACCATCGCAGCACTCTAAACCACAGCAGCCCGCTCCTAAAGAGCCGCAAATAAAAAAGGTAGATATCGCTATTGCTGGCAATAAATACCCAATCTATTGCCCAGTACATGAAGAAGAAGAGCTGCGTGCGGCAGTATCTTATATTAATAACTACGCGCTAGATCTTAAAGCTGAAGCGCCTAATCTAAGTCAAGAAAACTTACTCGTTCTATGCTGTTTGAACTTGTACGAAAAGATAAACACCAACAATAAAGTCAATGACGCGCGTCATGACGAGGATAAAAAAGCAGAAGGCTTACTAAACAAAATTATAAAAGACGCGCAGTCGGTATTGTAAGCCTTTAAAAACTAAACATTAGCGATACGTCTTGCCCGCATGGAAGTCCGCTTGATGCTCATAATTACAAAAGAATAGCTCGTCTGTTTTATCCAATTGAACAGCACTCGTTGCCGTAGCGTTTGCCTCATGATTGATAACTGGTGAGGCATGCTCAACGACGCCGCGATATTCAGCCAAGCTATGACCACAAAAGTTGCATATACGCGGGGTTGTGACATCACCCTCTTTTGGCATCATGCTTTTGGGCGCGCGCGGATACATAAACTTATAAAAGCCCCACATGCTAACCCAAATGATTATAAAAATAACGACAGCAGCGAACACAGCAATGCTCCTTTGATTGATCACAGATAAATATAAGATAGAGTCTACGTAAATAATCGCTATAGCACTATCGTTATACTGTTAATAAAAAACTGGCTTTATAGGCCAGTTTTTTATCGATTATGAACTATCGCCGCACGCTTAGAGTTGTAACTCACTGATATCCGCCACCGTCAAGAACAGCGCGCGCACTTGCTTAAGTAGGGCTAGCCGGTTGGCTTTGAGCGCAGTATCTTCGCTATTGACCATCACCTTATCAAAGAACTGAGTAAGCGGCGCGTCTAAACGCGCGAGCGTTTGCAGTACTTGCGTATAATCTGCAGTTTTAAGAAGCGGCGTGACATCGTTTTGCGCGTGCTGCAGGGCTTGATATAACTCTTGTTCGGCGGTCTCACTGAGCAGCTTCTCATCGGCACTATCTGATACATCGCTCTCAGACTTGGCCAAAATATTTGCCACGCGCTTGTTAGATTCTGCAAGCATACCCGCTTGAGGCAGCTCACTAAAAGCCTGTACCGCGCGAATACGTTGATCAAAATCAAGCGGCATGTGCGGGTTGATCGCTTGCACTGCTTGAATAGTATCGACGCTGACGCCTTGCTCGGTATACATTGCCCGATAGCGCGAGTTCAAAAAGGTCATGACTTGAGTAAAAGCATCACCCATTTTGGCGATTTTGCTGCCGCTCTTATCGCTATAGCCTTTAATCGCTTGCTCAACGAGCGCTATTAGATTAATCGGTAACTGCTTTTCGATCAATATACGCAAAATACCGATAGCTGAGCGGCGTAAGCTAAATGGATCTTTTGAGCCCGTCGGCGCTTGATCTATCGCAAAGATACCGACCAAGGTATCTAAACGATCTGCTAGCGCTAAGCAAATACCAATCGCGGTTTGTGGCAACTCGTCGCCGCTGAATTTGGGTAAGTACTGCTCCTCAATAGCGGCTGCGACGGCTTCTGGCTCACCATTGAGACGCGCGTAATAAGTACCTGCAATACCCTGCAATTCAGGGTATTCACCCACCAGTGAGCTGGCCAAATCTGCTTTGGACAGTATCGCTGCTCGTACCGTCTCATTGATATCTATGGTATGGCCTTGCTCTTGCATCAAAGTGGCGATAAAAGCGGCAAGTTTAGCAATACGCTCAGATTTTTCCCAAATCGTCCCAAGCTTATCTTGGAACACCCGTGTTTTTAGACTTTCCGTCAGTGCAAATAAGGGCTGTTTTTGATCTTGCAAAAAGAAGAACTCAGCATCGGCCAGGCGCGGGCGCACCACTTTTTCGTTCCCTTCGATGATTTGATTGGGATCTTTTGATTCGATATTGGTGATAAAGATAAAGTAAGGCTGCAATTTGCCTTGTTTGTCCGTTAAGCAAAAGTACTTTTGATCCGCCTGCATGGTAGAGATCAGCGCCTCTTGCGGTACTTGCAAAAAGCGCGGCTCAAAACTTGCGCGCAGGGCAATTGGGAAATCTACTAAAGCAGTCACTTCATCTAGTAAATCCTGCGGAATAATAGCATTAGCATTGACCTCATCAGCTAATGTTTTAACTTGGTTTTTGATTAGCATCTGACGGGTATCAAAATCTGCAACGACTTTGAGCCCTTTTAATAAGCCCTCATAGTCATTAGCATGAGTAATAGCGTAGTACTCAGGACTGTGGAAGCGATGGCCGCGCGTTTGATTGCTCGTATTGTGGCCTTGAATCGTCGCCTCAATAACCGTATCATCCTGCATCAATACTACCCACTGCACAGGGCGAACAAATTCCTCGCGGCTACTACCTGCGTGCATACGCTTGGCAATCGGCAAATTATCTAATGCCGTTTGAAAGATACCAGGTAATAGCTCTGTCGTCGCGCGGCCCTGTATCAATTGCTCATAGCCGACATAATCGCCTTTGTCAGTATTGATAGTGATCAGTTCACTGGCCTCGATACCTAACCCTTTGGCAAAGCCCATCGCCGCGCGTGTCGGATTACCATCGCTATCGAACGCCGCTTTTATCGCAGGCCCACGTTTTTGCTCGCTGCGATCAGGCTGGCTTTGTGCTATACCCTGAATCTGAATTGCCAAACGGCGCGGCGCGGCAAAGGCCTTGATACTATCAAAGGTAATATCAGCCTCATCTAATTGCTCTTTAACACTATGCTCTAGCGCATCACGTAAGGGTTTTAGGCTCTTTGGCGGTAGCTCTTCACAGCCTAATTCAAATAATATGGTACTCATAATGGACTCTATTTTTATAAATTCTTAATTGATATAAAAGTGTTAGTATTCATCTATTTGCGGTAAATCATCTGTAATGCTATGCCAAGGCGCTTTACTAGCAACAAAGATATGACGCTGAGACGTGACTTGCGGATCGTTATCTAAAGTACCTAGTGGAAACCCTAGCACCTCAGGCTTGGCGTCAAACTTGGTATACATCTGTGAGCCACAAATTCTACAAAATCCTTTATGCTCGCCTGATGATGACTCATAAAACGTCAGTAGCTCTTGACCTTGAGTCGTCTGCCAGTCTTTTGTCAATACCACACCGCGAGTTCGAAACGCACTACTATGCAGCTTTCGACACATCGAGCAATGGCAGTTTAGAACATCAGTTATGTCACCGCTGATCTGGTACACAATACCGCCGCAAAGGCAGCTGCCATAATGATTCATACTTTGCTCCACAAGCTTATTACTCGCTCTCAACTTTTGGCAAATACTTATCTAAAGCCGCTTGGCGATGCTCATCATCTGCAAGCGGAAAGCCGAGCTTGGCGCGCGCTTCGACGTAGCCAAAAGCGACTTTGCGTGCCAGCGTACGTACGCGCAAAATAAAGCGCTGACGCTCGGTTACTGAGATTGCACCGCGCGCATCGAGTAAGTTAAAAGCGTGTGAGGCTTTGAGCACCATCTCATAAGCAGGTAGCGGCAACCCTACGTCAACGAGCTTATCTGCTTGCTGCTCATAAAAGTCAAACATCTGCCCCATCATAGGCACATCTGCGTGCTCAAAGTTATAGGTCGATTGCTCCACCTCGTTTTGGTGAAAGACATCGCCATAAGTCACGCGGCCAAATTCGCCATCTGCCCAGACCAAATCATAAACGCTATCAACACCTTGTACATACATGGCTAGGCGCTCAAGACCATAAGTAATCTCGCCTGTTACGGGGAAGCATTCGATACCGCCGACTTGCTGAAAATAAGTAAACTGCGTGACCTCCATACCGTTGAGCCAAATCTCCCAGCCAAGGCCCCACGCGCCAAGCGTAGGCGACTCCCAATTGTCCTCAACAAAACGCACATCATGCACGAGCGGATCAATACCGATCGCTCTGAGTGAGTCCAAATACAGCTCTTGAATATTAGGCGGATTGGGCTTGAGCACGACTTGAAACTGATAATAATGCTGCAAACGATTAGGGTTGTCGCCATAACGACCGTCTGTTGGACGACGCGAGGGCTGAACGTAAGCGGCGTTCCAGCGCTCAGGCCCTAAAGAGCGCAAAAACGTCGCCGTATGAAACGTCCCTGCGCCCATCTCCATATCGTAAGGCTGCAAAATAACGCAGCCTTTTGCCGCCCAAAAGCTTTGTAGCGTCAAAATCAGATCTTGAAACGTCATCGGTTGCGTGTTTTGGTCTTGGGTCATATCTTGACTGGTCATAATAATCACTATGAATGAGGATGTTTAAAGTATAGAAACTTGCACAGTTTTTTGCTGCCAAGTTATAGTGTGCTCACCTTACTAAAAATTGATGATTTTATCTATATTTACGGCAACTATATTTATAGGGCGTGTTGAACATTCAACCATGGCACTGCTGATCGCTGCTAGTTTATCAAAGCTGTGTTCCAGACACGGCGCAAGTTAAAGATAATGTCTAGACCTTAGCTAGACTTGCAACACACTGCTTATATAGAGCTGGGGGGCAATTTTAGCATCAGCCTGAAAGGACAGGACTCTTTTTTGCCGCTCCTTTGATAAAAATAGACGCTTAGAATGACTAAACTTACTATTTTCATCTTTGAATCGACTAAAAAATAGTCTCTGTCAGTGCGTATTTGTGAATTATCAAACACGCCCTAGTTAAAGAACCTATTAAGTATATTGAACATAACAAAATCTAAGCAAAAAAATACCCAGATGAATGAACATCTGGGCAGGAGGAAAAGTATATCAGGCACCCTGTTTGGTCAGGATTTTATTTTTTTATAGGTTGTACGTCTTACTAATGATGCTTAGCTTACTGATAAGATTGACTGCTTGCTTTTGGCATAATAATCCAAAGAATCACATAGATTAAAATACCAGGTACTGCAGCGCTCAAAGTTGATACTAAAACAAACAATACTCGTATCCACGTAGGCGACCATCCAAGATATTCTGCAATGCCGCCCATCACACCTGCAATCATACGGTTATTGGTAGAACGATGTAACTTTACTAACTTAGCCAAATCTGACCCCTTCTTTATGTTTTCTGTTATTTGTAAACTGACAATACACTTAATATTTATTTTATGATTATTCTCGTTGTTGTCAGTACTTTCAACTTATGAGTAATTATAGCAAGTATCTCTATATAGTCTGTTGATAGTGTAAGTGTGCTTTGTGCATATTGTGCTAATTAAGGTTGCTACAATCTGTCATTACAGCGAGTAAATAGCTGATTTTAAATAGATATTTCAAAATGTTTCAAAGATGTTTTGTTGCTCAATTATTACCTACTCTTGCTACAATGATATATAATTTGGCAGTCTTCAAATACAACATTAGGGCGTGTTGAACATTCAACCATGGCACTGCTGATCGCTGCTAGTTTATCAAAGCTGTGTTCCAGACACGGCGCAAGTTAAAGATAATGTCTAGACCTTAGCTAGACTTGCAACACACTGCTTATATAGAGCTGGGGGGCAATTTTAGCATCAGCCTGAAAGGACAGGACTCTTTTTTGCCGCTCCTTTGATAAAAATAGACGCTTAGAATGACTAAACTTACTATTTTTATCTTTGAATCGCCCAAAAAATAGTCTCTGTCAGTGCATATTTGTGAATTATCAAACACGCCCTATCAAAAGTGATTGGTTTATAAGGATTTTTATGTACGATACGGGTCTTATGATAGGTCATTTTGAACCGCTACATTTGGGACAAATGCGCAGTATATTGGATGCAGCGGGTCAAGCTAAAACTTTGCATATCGTCATTACCAAGCACCCTTCGCCGCATCCAGACTTTGCTATTAGCTTACAAGACAAGGCGCGCTGGCTACAGATGGCCTGTGCAGATCTGCCCTTTATAAAATTGCATATTACCGATGAGATCGATTTGCCAGTGCATGAGCATTTATATAGTCAAGCTAAAGACGTTGTTATAAACATTGAGAATAGTAATGCAAAGTTGCAGCGCTTGATTGATGATTTGGCTATACCTAGTGATACGCCGCTTTTTGTTGCTGAGAATCATCCATTGGCGCAGCCCACTATCAAAGAGCAGCTCATAATGGATATTATCACAACCCCATTGCAGCCTGAGTATGACTCCTACGCTATTGCTCACAATCCTGTGGCGCACTGGTGGGCGATTCACCCACAGGCGCGTGCGGACTATACCAAGACCGTCGCTATCGTCGGCGGGGAGAGCTCTGGCAAGACGACTTTGGTGCATAAACTGGCTAACTACTATGGTGCGACCTTTGTGCTTGAGATGGGGCGCATCTACGTCGGTACGGATTTGGGCGGACGGGAGCTGGGCTTACAATATAGCGACTATACGCCGATCGTTATTGATCATGCTGAGGCCATACGTACGGTAAAAGCGCAGGCGAGCGCGCCGATTACTATCGTTGATACTGACTTTGTGACGACGCAAGCGTTTTGTGAAGAATATGAAGGGCGCACGCATCCTTTTGTCGCCGCATGCATCGAGGAGCTGCGCTTAGATTATACGATTATGCTCGACAACAACGTGCCTTGGGTCGCTGATGGTATGCGTACACTGGGCGATCCTGACGCACGCGGGCGCTTTGAGCAGCGACTCATTGATATATTTGCACGTCACGACATACAGCCGCATTTGATAGACGAGCCTGATTATGATGCGCGCTATCGGCAAGCGCTTATCTTTATCGATCAGCACATCTATAATAAAATGACTTAAAAAATAAAAATAACGTACCTTATAATCTCACGCTTTTATATCCTCAAGCTCTTATACTCTCAACTACTTTTAGGACAGCACCCTTATGCGCATTCAGCTACTAGACAAAATCACAGGTAAATGGTCGATGCAATGGATCGTGACTTGGTTCATCTGCGGTGTGATTGCGCTCTCAGCCGGATTTTGGCTCACCACAGACCATACTGGCTTAGATATTTTTTATTTGGGCGTGTCTTTTATTGGCTTGATTTGCGTGGTGTCGTTATCCTTTCGCAAAAACATTTTAGGCAATGGCTTTGGTATGGGAGCGACTGCTGGTGAAGTTATCGTGCAAGGAACGGCAGGCTCAGTGGGGTTAATGCTGGCGCCGCTTTTTAACTTTTTTACCCATTTATATGGCTTGTTTTACTGGTCAAAAAATACAGACGCTGATGGCGATATGATACCCAAATCAGCAAATAAGTGGGTTTGGCTGATTACTATTACCTTTATGGTGGTGGGTTTAGCCTTGTTTCCCACCATTAACGACTTACTTGCCAGCTATGGCTATGCAGTCGTTGAAGACGATAGTAGTCTGTTTTTAGGATTTATCTCGTTTTTTTGGATTAACGTTATTGCTTTTATTTTATCTATTACCGCGCAGACAGCGATGATTTTGCGTTACTCGTTTAACTGGTGGCTATGGATCATATCTAACTTTGTTTGGCTGACCGTCAATCTTATGTCAGGTAATTATATCTTTGCTATTCAAACCATGGTTTATCAAGTCAATTCATTTGTCGGACTCTATGAGTGGTATCGTAGCGAGCGCGATTCGGTAAAAGTACCAGCTTAGAGCAAAATTAAGCTGCGTTTATGACCTTGGGGTTTACCAGATAAAATGGTATAACGATGCAAATAGTGCTACAACTGACTGTATAGTGAGTTCAGTATAAAAACGATACAGCGGGACTGGGATGAATTTTGCGCAGCCTCTGTCGGCGTAGGCACAGCACGCCAGTAAAATTTATACCAGTTCCGCGCTTAAACATAATGTATCTGTTTTATTTAAAATTGGCTATATCCAATACTGTATTTTGCACCATTTATCTATTCACTATTACTTACTAACATGGAGGTTAGCATGTCTCGTACGTCACAAAAACGCATGTCTAAGCGCACGCTTGAGCAGTGGCTCTCTGAATACGCGGTCAGTCACCAAAACTTGGTCAACAAAAAAATTCACTGGATGGCAGTGCCTACAATCTTTGTCAGTATCTTGGGTATGGGTATGTCGCTATCGGTTTGGATTACTTTGGTACTCAGTGCGTTGGTACTACTATTTTATATGCAGCTTTCAACGCCGCTATTTTTAGCCATGGGTATCTTTATTCTGATTTGCTTAAGTGTGATGGCAACATTACCTATTGGCTTTAAAACGTGGGCCAGTATATTTGTCATCGCTTGGATTGGGCAGTTCATTGGTCATAAGATAGAAGGCAAAAAACCGTCGTTCTTTGAAGATTTACAGTTTTTACTTATCGGTCCTGCGTGGGTCGTCAATAGCTTGATGGGCGGAAAAAACAAGCAAACCGCTTGAGTTTTTGGCAATATAAGCCAGCAGGCCTTAATAAAATACTAGGCTTTAATAAGAGAGCGTCAATCGATTAAATATCGGTTGATGCTTTTTTTGTGAATGATGGATACACCTTTAGTCTAAAGTCTGTACGTCGCCACCGTTGACGAAAATAGCTGTCTTACCTGATAAATTAAAAACTCGTTAAAGTCTTAATGTTTGAATTTTGGCACAGTTATTTTTTAATATATAGCCTATATAGTCAGTCCAATATAAAAAAGATACAGCGGGGCTGGAATGAATTTTTTGCAGCCTCTGTCTGCGTAGGCACAGCACGCCAGAAAAATTTATACTAGTCCCGCGTTTTTGAATAACGTATCCATTTTATCTAGTGTTAACTATACCGTGCGACAAGTTGACAGGCTTTTATAATATTTTGAGCAAATTACTGCTATCATCTTATGTTTGATCCAAACAGGCAACGGGACATATAAAACTGTCTGTCTTAACCTAATCAATCAACATATGGATGTGAGCATGGCAAACTGGTCAGAGGGCTACATTAGCGATATCGACTACACGTATGGTTATTACGCGGAGCTTAGCCCTAATAATGTAAAAATCCCATTTTTGATGGCAGGACTTGAGGCACCTAAATTTACGAGTGCCTGCGAACTTGGATTTGGTCAAGGTATGTCTATCAATGCCCATGCCGCCGCCTCAGATGTCAAATGGTACGGCACAGATTTTAACCCCTCCCAAGCCAGCTTTGCCAAAGAGCTTGCTGATATCTCAGGTAGCGCAGCTCATATCTTTGATCAGTCCTTTGGTGAGTTCTGCAATCGCGAGGATTTGCCAGATTTTGATTTTATTGGTTTGCATGGCATTTGGTCTTGGGTCTCCAATGACAACCGCGACATTATTACCGACTTTATTCGCCGCAAACTCAAAGTCGGCGGCGTCCTCTATATCAGTTACAACACCTTACCGGGCTGGGCGGCAGCCTCCCCTATACGTCATATGCTCACTGAGCACGACCACATGCATGGTAGCCGAGGTCAAGGCATAGGCAAACGTGTTAAGGCCTCCATCGAATTTACCCAAGATCTGCTCAAGCTCTGTCAGCCGCTCGTACAGCAAGTACCCTCTATTCCGCAGCGCTTAGAGGATATCAGTAAGCAAAACTCTAACTACTTGGCTCATGAGTACTTCAATCGTGAGTGGCAGCCGATGTATTTTTCTGAGATGGCAGATTGGCTCTCACCGACCAAGACCAATTTTGCGTGCTCTGCCAGCTTTTTGGAGGATTATAATCCAAGTAGCTATAACAATGAGCAGCTGGCATTTATCGAGACGCTAGATGATCCTATGTTCGCTCAAAGCGTCAAAGACTATATGCATAATAAACAGTTCCGCCGTGATTATTGGGTCAAAGGCGCGCGCAAGATATCTATGGCCAAATCAGAGCAGATCTGGCACCAATTACGTTTTAGGATGATTGCTAATGCTGAGAACATTAAATATGAAGTCAATGGCGCGGCAGGTACCATTGCACTGCGTGAGGATATTTTTAAGACGGTAGTTACCTTGCTTAGCGATCATAAAATACATCAAGTCGCAGACTTACAACAGCAGCTGCCTGATGACTTCGAGCAAAACTGGCTGTTTGAGTCGTTAGCTATTTTGCATGCTCAAGGTCATATTATCTTAGTGCAAGAGGATGTGGTCATCGAAAAGGTGCAAGAGCACTGCCGCAGGCTTAACGCTTATATCATGCAGCAAAGTCTCGTTAGCCCTGAACTTGCCGCTTTAGTGAGTCCCCTTACAGGCAACGCGACAACTTATGGCAGGTTCCATCTTATCTTTTTGCACGCCTATATTCAGGGCAAGACAACGCGGGAACAATGGGTTGATTACGCTTGGCAAGCGCTCAAGAAAAATAATCAATTACTACTAAAAGACGGTAATACGCTACAAGAGGAAAAGGATAATATTGAGGAGCTCAACCAGATGGTAGATAGCTTTGAGAAAAACACCTTGCCTATCGTCAAGAGACTACAGATCGTTGACTGATCTGTAATCTCTTTTATGAAGATTTTAGACAAAAAAAAGCCTCACAACTTTATTAAAGTTGTGAGGCTTTTGCTCTGTACCTGCTTTTGCACTATATCTGTGAGGACAGGAGCCATATTTGGAGCGGGAAAAGAGATTCGAACTCTCGACCCCAACCTTGGCAAGGTTATGCTCTACCACTGAGCTATTCCCGCATGATCAAAACGTAGTAGTTAAACTATTACCTCTCGATAGGCTGGCTATTTTAGCAACTATCCTGCTCATGTCAACCGCTATTTTTGCTTTTGATGATACAGGTCATAACCTACGATGACGAAATATACTCCATTTAGGGGTATCGCTTTGATATCATGATAAATTTTATCATGGATAAATTATAAAACGCCAACTATTCTCTGATAACTTTTTACTTTATGCTGCTTTTTATCCCTTATACTCATCATTCTTTGTACTGATTGCTGATTTTGCAAAAGGGTACAGCGACATAATAGAGTAACTTTTACAATCTTAACTGAGCTTATAACATCATTATCATACTAAAAAATATATTTTTTTACTTTTGCTGCGCTTGACTTTTGCTATGCTTAATCTAATTTGAAGCGCTCACTTTGGAACAACAGGTTAGTTATATACTGGCTTTTATTCTTAAGTGACAGCTAGATTTTAGCTTTGTACCACTTTATTTTATTACGAGGATTACTATTATGAAAAAATTACTCACGACAACGGTAATGGCAGCATCGCTATCTGGTCTGGCGCTGACAGGCTGTACTAGTACGACCAATAGTGGCGCAGTTGGCGTTGATCGCCAGCAGTTACTGCTAGTCTCTAATGAGCAAGTATTGCAAATGTCAGCGCAGAGCTATGCTAAAACGTTGCAAGATGCCAAAAAAGCTGGTTTACTCGATACTGACAGAGCGCAGCTCAATCGCCTAAAGAACATCGCTAATCGCCTGATTGGTCAAGTTGGCGTATATCGTCCAGACGCGGCCAAATGGAACTGGGAAGTACATACGATTAAGTCTAATCAGCTAAATGCCTTTGTCATGCCAGGCGGCAAGATTATGTTCTACTCAGGTATTATTGATCGCCTCAACCTAAGCGATGATGAGATTGCGGCTATCATGGGTCACGAGATATCACATGCCTTGCGTGAGCATTCACGTGAGCGTATCTCGCGCCAGTATGCCACTCAGACGGGTATCGGCGTAGCCGCTAGCATTTTTGGCTTATCACAAGGCCAAGCAGAGCTCGCGAACGTTGCCGGTGATCTGGGTTTGAGTCGTCCGCACAGTCGCACGCAAGAGAGTGAAGCGGATCAGATCGGTCTTGAGCTCATGGCACGCGCAGGCTACAATCCGCAAGCAGCGATTACGCTCTGGCAAAAAATGCAGCGCGCAAGCCAAGGTGAGCCGCCACAGTTTTTGAGTACTCACCCAACAAGTGGCAACCGTATCGCTGAGATACAATCATTATTGCCAAAGGTTATGCCGCTATATCAGAGATCGCGCCGTTAGTTTGTTCTATTAAAAGTATCAAGATAGCTAAAGTAGCGGAGCGTTATAGAAGTATGCGCTCCGCTTTTTTATGCGCGGTACAACTCACTTTGGTTCTCACGATGTCTGTTATAATGACATAAATATTATAGCTTTTAGTAGAGCGCGTTTTATAGGGATTACCATGAATAATAATATGCCAACAGCAACAGCGCTAAAGAGCGCGCTACAGACTTTGCACCCTGAGTATTTAGAGCTGGTCAATGAGTCGATGAATCATGCAGGCTATTTTGAAGGTAAAGAGAGCCATTTTAAACTCACACTGGTCAGTGACGCTTTTGACGCTAAGCGTCTGGTCGCGCGTCACCAATTGGTATATGACGCGGTAGCAGAGTTGCTGACTTCAAAGGGCGGCATGGTACACGCTTTGGCTATTCATGCCTATACGCCTGCCGAATGGCAAGCGCAGGGAGCTAGCCCTGAGAGTCCCTTGTGCGCGGGACAAAACCTATAAAGTCACCTAATTTAATCTAAACATTGCGCTACAGGAACCTACCTTCAATGAAACATCTACATACGCTTCTAGCACTTATTGTCATCGGCCTCTTTATCTATCAAAGTATTTTGGTGCTAAGTGCTAATAAACAAGCGCCGCGAGTTATCAAAATTGCTAATCATATCGTCTATCTACTCATTATCGTGTCGGGTGCTTGGATGCTCATGCAGCTGATGAGCGTCAACGCCCCAGTGCAATGGGTATTTGCTAAGATCATACTGCTAGTAGCGGCAATTAGCGCCAGTATCAAAGCCTTTAAGCCTGATGCGACCCCTAGCCAGAGCAAAGTGGGTATCATCATTGCAGGTATTGCTTATGCCAGTATTGTAACTTTGGCTTATACAAAACCTGAGAACTTTTTTTAAGAACGCCCTAGTGATTTTAGCTTAGGTTCTAGCTTAAATAAGTGTTAGCGTCAGACTCTAGACCTTTAGACCTAGACCCTTATTTGCTTTGTTATTGCTATCTTCAACTATTCGTTTTATAGTAATGCAATCAATTAGATACACCCCTTTATACTTTAGCCCACTGGAATGATTATGAAAAACTTGAGCAAATCGACGGTATTGGCAGCGGCCAGTGTGCTGGCTTTGGCAGGCTGTGCTTCTACTGGTAACGTGACGCCGCAATATGTACCGCCTAGCACTTATCAGAGCTATGACTGTCAATCACTCAGTCAAGAATATGCCCGCGTTGAGCGTTATGTCGATGCTACTCGCAATGAGCAATCGACGATAGCAGCATCAGGCGTTGGCGTTGGTATCTCGGCTGGACGTTGGGGTATCTCGCCTAACATTAGCGTCGGACTAGGCAAAAGCAACAATACTAAAGCGCGTGATGCGAAGTTATCTAGGCTGTACGGCGAAGCTGACGCTATTATCCAGTCCGCGCGCGTCAAGCGTTGCACCTTTGCTAACGGTATAAAGATATATGGTGAGTAGTACTATTTAGATTTAAAATAGGAAAGCCAATACGGGATTACCGTATTGGCTTTTTTGATGATAGCACCTTAGTCAATATAAACATTAAGTCTTTAAACTGTTTACCCATTGCACGATTTGGCTCGTTGGTAGGGCGCCAGATTGCCGCGCGACCTCACGACCACCTCTAAAGGCCACCATCGTTGGCAGACTACGAATATTATAAGGCGCTGCTGCTTGCTCGTATTTGTCCGTCTGCAACTTGGCAAAGACAACTTGCGGCAATTGCTTGGCGGCGTCTTTGAACTGCGGCGCCATCATTAAGCACGGCTGACACCAACTCGCCCAAAAATCTACAATCGTTAGTACGTCATTTTTTTGAATGACTTTGTTAGCCGTTTGAGCGCTTAGCTCTTGTGGACTTGCTGTCAGTAGCGACTGGCTACATTTGCCGCAATTAGGCTGTGCGCTTAGGCGCTCAGCGGGCAGACGATTGGTTGTCTGACAATGCGGGCAGACAATGTGAAAACCTTCTGTACTCATAAAAACTCCTATTTTAATTATTTTTGGTTTTGGGTGCGTTGTTTAAATCGCTTGCCGCGCTGATCCGCTATATATATAGGTCATCGGTTTCGGGCCAGGTAGATACTTGGTAGTAAAATCCTCAGCGACAAAACCGCCAGCACGAAGCAGTGCTGGGATATCACGATTGAGATGACAGCCTCCTGCCATAGGCTTCCAAAACGGTGTCAATCGATGCTGGAAGCGCGCAACACTAGGATCTGGCGCTAGACCATGCTCACAAAATAACAATCGACCGCTCGGCTTTAACACGCGTGCCATCTCTCTTAGCGCAGGTAGCGGATCTTTAATACTACAGAGCGTAAAGGTCATCACAATAGTATCAAAGCGGTCGGTTTGGGCATCGATACCATGCACATCTACTGCTAGCACCTCGACAGGAATACCAATGCTAGCTGCGCGCGTGCGTGCCAGCGGTTGCATTTGCGCTGCTGGATCAACACCGACGATACTAGAGACTTTTTCAGGGTCATAAAACGCCAAATTAAGACCGCTACCGAGTCCAACCTCTAATACCTCACCCACTGCTTGGGGGACGAGGCTGGCGCGCGCTTTCATCACATTACCCGTACTACAGGCTATATCTATCAACTTAGGAAGTACATAGCGCTCATACGGGTTCATTGTGATCTCCATTTTAGTCGCTCAATGTTCAACGACATATACACTGTCTGCGCCCTAAGCCTTGCAAGTATTGATACCAAGTATTGAGTACAACACGCAAGAGCGAAACAATCCTGTCAGTAGAGGCACTAAGCCTATAATGCCCCACCAGCTTTGAAAATAAACGCCCAAAGCAATAATAACAATACCTGCGATGATACGTAACCTTCTATCGGTACTACCTACGTTAACTTTCATAATACAATCCTTAGTGAGTGTAATAGTTGAGACATAGCGAGTATTTAAAGCTTTATAAATGAACTTGCCAGCTATTAGTTAACCAGCTCTTAGTTAGATGGTTAGTCATCGATTTTAGTTTAAAGAATAGGCTACCCAAACGCCTTAGCATTGATAGGTACTTTTAGATAGCGTACGCCATTATCTTCAGGATCAGGCAAGTGACCGGCATCGATGTTGACTTGTACTGAGGGAATGATTAGGCGCGGCATAGATAGCGTCGCATCGCGGCGCTCGCGCATCTCGACGAACTCAGCTTCATTAATACCGTCTTTGACATGAATATTACCTTGCCTTTGTGCGCCAACAGTGGTCGATGGACAGTGCTGACGGCCTTTGCTTGGGTAGTCATGACATAAGTACATGACAGTATCCTCAGGAAGCGCCAATAGTTTTTGAATAGACTGATACAACATTTTGGCATCGCCGCCTGGAAAATCACAGCGCGCCGTACCAACATCAGGGGCAAATATCGTATCGCCTGTGAATACCGCTGTTTTTTCGCTGTCGGTTGCCACGTAGGCCATATCCGCTGGCGTATGACCTGGCACGTGCATGACGCTAATACTAATGTCGCCTACAGCCAAAATCGTATCTTCATCGGTCAAGATATCGAACTGACTGGCATCGGTACGAAAGCTGGTATCAAAGTTGTACACTTGCTTAAATATCTTTTGTACCTCAGTGATGTATTTGCCGATAACCAGTTGCCCGCCTAACGCTTCTTTGACGTGAATAGCCGCTGACAGATGATCAGCATGGGCATGGGTTTCGATAATATAAACCAGCTCCCAGTCCTTACTGCGCACAAACTCAATGACCTCATCGACACTCGTGGTATTGGTAAAGCCAGATTTGGGATCAAAATCCAATACCGGATCTATAATGGCGCACCGCTTTTGATTAGCGTCTGCTAATACATGGCTATAAGTCTCGGTATCTTGGTGCAAAAAAGAATGTACTTGCATAGGTATCTCACTTATTATTTAGACGTTTTATTCGTATACTTTTTAAGTTAATCAATAGCAATAATATAGCATTTACCTTACAATTTATCAATTTATATAATGTAAATAATAATAACTTGATATCTTGTGTTAAATCGTTGATAATTTAAGCATAATTTATTTTGGCCCACTAGCTTACGTTGTATCTCAAATAAGTATGCGTCAACTATAGAGAATGTATTGACTCTGCACTTTTTATCTTTGAGTGTTAAAATAGCAGCTTATAGCCATGATAATATCAGCGACTCATCTCGCAACGCTTTTCTCTAAGGAGATTATTCTGACCACTTCTACCCCCGCAAACAGCGCAGATTTAGATCAAACGGCTCTAAATAATACAAAGAGCGTACCAGCCGATTTAGCTTTGCAAATGCAGGCGGCATCACTGCAGGCGAGCAAATTGCTCAAATCGCTGTCGCATCCTGATCGCTTGTTATTATTATGTCAGCTTACCCAAGGCGAATACTGTGTCGGCGATCTAGAACAGCTGGTCGGTGTTGGTCAGCCAAGCCTATCGCAGCAGTTAGGTATTTTGCGTAAAGACGAGCTAGTCGCCACTCGCCGTGAGGGCAAGCAAATCTATTACAGTATCGCAAGCGATGATGCTTTGGCCGTGTTGCAGCTCTTGTACCAGCGTTTTTGTGCGCAAGTCGACTAGCTAAGCAGCACCTTTATAAGTAACGCCTTTGATTGTGGTGACGTATTGATATGCCTTCTATCGCCGCTCGTCTCATTCCTACTTGGCTACGTCAATACCAGCTGGCAGCGTTGCCGACGGACGTTATCGCAGGTTTGGTGGTGGGCGTGCTGGTCATTCCGCAAAGCTTAGGTTATGCTGTGCTTGCAGGCCTGCCACCAGTATATGGTCTATATGCTGCTATTGTGCCCGTCATTGTCTATGCGTGGCTAGGATCGAGCAACGTACAAGCTGTGGGACCTGTCGCTATTACCGCTATTATGACGGCTAGTAGCTTGCATAGTTATGCCGACCGCGGCGCTGAACACTATATCTTGATGGCAAGCCTGCTCGCTTTTATGGTCGGTGCACTATTGTGGATAGCGGGACGGCTTAGACTTGGCTGGATTATGCAGTTTATCAGTCGCGGCGTCTCGGCAGGATTTATCAGCGGCGCGGCGGTACTGATATTTTTTAGTCAGCTCAAGTACCTCACAGCAATACCGATTACAGGTAACAGCTTGATCGGTTACTTATCGAGTATGCAGCTTTATCGATATCTGCTACATCCTTTAACGCTTGTTATTGGCGTTGTCGCTTTTATCCTTTTGGTCAGTAATCGCTACGCCAGCTTGTGGTTATGGCGATCTTGGTTATCAGACAATTATGCAAAGTGGGCTGAGCGCTTATTCCCATTGATTTTACTGCTTGTTGCCATTTTATTGAGTATGCTGCTCGACTGGTCGGCGCGCGATGTGGCGACCATAGGTAGTATTCCGCAGGGGCTGCCGACCTTTATCATACCGCATGTGCCAAGCTTTCAAGAGGCGCTTGAACTGCTGCCCGCTGCAGGACTTATGGCACTTATTGTCTTTGTCTCCAGCAGTTCGGTGGCGAGCACTTACGCACGCCGGCGCGGTGAGCTATTTGATGCCAATCGTGAGCTGACGGGCTTGGGACTGGCTAACCTCACAGGCGGCTTGTTTCAAAGCTTTACGGTCGCAGGCGGGTTTTCTCGTACTGCTATCAACGTCGATTCAGGGGCCAAAACGCCCCTTGCTAGCCTTGTCACCGTTGTCGTTATGATCGCCGCATTGATTGCTTTTGGCAATGCTCTAGCTCCGCTGCCCTATGCGATTTTGGGTGCGACGATTATGGCCTCCATTATCGGATTAATTGACTTTGCCACTCTAAAATCTGCACGCCGGCGTGATCGTTTGGATGCGGTCAGTTATATCGCCGCCTTCATTGGGGTGCTCATATTTGGCCTCAATACTGGACTTATCATTGGCCTTATGGTCTCTTTTGCTAGTCTTATTTGGCAATCAAGCCAGCCGCACGTTGCTGTCGTCGGACAGTTGGGCGGCACTGGACATTTTCGTAACATCAATCGTCATGATGTAGTGACTTTTGAGCGTTTGCTGATGCTACGTATCGATGAGAGCTTATTTTTTGGTAATACCGAATCGGTGCATCGGCGCATTTTGCAATCCGTACGTCAGTACCCACAGGCATCTGAAATTATCCTTATTATGGCGGCGGTCAATCATATTGACCTGACCGCTCAAGAGATGCTGATGACGCTGACCCAAGAGCTTGCATCGCAAAATAAGCGCTTACATTTTAGCTTCGTCAAAGGTCCTGTGATGGATGTCATCGCTGCTACGCCAGTTATTACTGAGTTATCAGGACAGGTATTTATGAGCACATTAGAGGCGGTTACCACTTTAAAAGATGAGATGCCTAATACTGCGCCCTTATATCCGTCCTAAACGGCTACTGGCTATTGCTGTCTACTACCGAATACCGTTATGATGGCTCATTGCTAAAGTTGATTACGATATAGTAAAACATTTGAGACAGCACACTCATTTTTTCGTAGCGCCTATCCTCGACGACAACTTTAGACCTCATTCATACCATAATTTATAACTGACATTTTATGACCGACGATATCACTATTTATAAGCAAATTTATCCAAGCCAATGTATCAAGATTGCAGAGCTGGGCTATCGCTCCGTGCTCAATGTACGCCCTGATGCTGAAAGTGACACTCAGCCGAGCAGTGTTGATTTCGCTGATGCTACCAAGCAGGCCAACCTAACTTATCATTATCTGCCTTTTGATGATGAGCGTCTGAGCACGATGACGGTTGAGCAGTTTGCTGCCTTTTATCATGACATGCCCAAACCCATACTGATGTTTTGCGGGACGGGCGCTCGCGCCAAACTCTTGTATCAAAGCGCATTGATGCAAGGCTTGCTTTAGTCTTTACAAATTTAAAGGCACTACAAATCAGTCAATGCACCCTCTAATCAAAACGACATCTCACTAGAATAGAATAAGGAAAAATTATGAGTCATCAAGTTAGTATCACAGGACAAATCACCCCTGATCAAGTACCAATGATCGCCGAAAACGGCTTTAAAACTATTATCAATAATCGCCCCGATGGCGAAGAGCCAGGTCAACCGACCAGCGCTGAGATTGAAGCGGCTGCTAAGGAAGCGGGACTTGCATATAAAGAAGTGTCGTTTGCAGGTAGTGAGCTTAATCAAAATCACGTCGAGGAGTTTGCAGATTTCTTTAATCAAGCCGAGCAGCCTATTTTGATATTCTGCCGTACGGGCAATCGCTCAACAGGGATTTATGAAGCCGCTAAGCAGATGGATTTGTTAGACGACTGATAGTAGCTTAGATATAGTAACTTATAGATAGTTGCTACTAGTTAAAATAAAACGCCCGTCCAAGATTTGGATGGGCGTTTTTTATTTATTCACCAAAGGTGTGAGCGCTCTAGTATTAAAGTCTAACTCTACGATAGTTTGATGATGACCCTAGGTTAATGTGACCAACCTTTTAGCAGGAAAATCATTTGAGCTTATGCTATCGTCACTTATAATCATTAGATTTAATGATGACGCAGCCACCAAATTCTATAGATACTAGTATGTTTACAAGGATGTTTTATGAGTAATATCGCACTCAGCTTACTACCGTTAGCGCTCGCCTATATTATGTTCACTTTAGGTACAGGGCTGAGGCTTAGCGACTTTAAAGTGATTGCGGCTCACCCCAAAGCCTTTTTCATTGGTCTGGCTAATCAAGTTGTTTTGGTGCCGCTAGTGGCGCTAGCCGTGGTATTGGTCATGACGCCGCCACCAACGATTGCTTTTGGCATTATGCTTATTAGTTTTTGTCCGGGCGGTGTTACTAGTAACATGCTGACCTTTTATGCCAAAGGTAATGTCGCGCTATCGATTGCCTTGACTGGCGTCGTAAGCTTATTGTCAGTTGTGACCTTGCCTATTCTTATTACTTTAGCCTTTGACCATTTTATGCAGGATCAAGCGAGCTCTATTAGCGCAGTCAAGATCGGTCTAGTGATGTTCTTGTTGACGACCTTGCCTGTAACTCTTGGCATGCTTGCTCGCCGCAAATTCACGGGTTTTATGCAGCGTAAAAGCAGTGTTTTGAATGCTATTGCTAGTGTTTTCTTTGTCTTAATCGTTCTTGCTGCTGTGGCCTCTAATTGGGAATTACTCAAATCTCAAGCAGCAGTTATCGGTCTTGAGTTGATTGTTATCATCGTTATCTTATTTGCTTTGAGTATGATTATAGCGAGAATGCTCAAGCTCAACTGGTTTGATACCAAGACGATATCGATAGAGACCAGTATTCAAAACAGTACGACGGCGATCACCTTAGCCCCGATCATTATGGGTACAGCGGCAGGGTTACCCGCTATTGCCCTGCCTGCTGCGGTATATGGCGTACTGATGTATGTAGTGGCGATTCCAGTTATTGCTCTGATTCGGAATAAGAATTGATATTAGCAATCACAAAAACAGTAGATACAAAAAAACTACCTCAACCATGCTAGTAGGTGAAGTGGTTTTTTATTCATAAGACATAGAGTATATTCATATTACTGTTTTTGCTCTAAAGCCTCTTCTACCGCCTCTTTACCCCATGCACTCAGATCGATATCCAACTTCTCATACTGCTGCGCGTCGAATAACGGCTCTTTGACCCCTGCTTTGAGCTGTCTTGCAAAGTCATCAAGCAAGCGCTTAGCGCGTGGAAATAGCATAATTAGAGCGAGTAAGTTGGCAAGCGCTAGCACACCCATCAATGGATCAGCGAAGAAGAATACAGTCGTTGCCGCAGGCGCGACCGCTCCTAAAAACAATACGCCGATGACGATCACTCTTAGAATCAAAGTCGCCATTTTGACGTTCTTTTTGACCAAGAAGTTAATAGAATTTTCGCCCATATAATAGTTATACATAATAGAGCTTAAGGCAAATAACAATAGCGCTATAGTCAAGATATACTGTGACCAATCGCCTAGCTGATTACTTAGCGCTTGCTGCGCCAGTACAATACCATCGACCTCAGCCCCAGGCTGATATACCCCGCTGAGCAAAATCATAAAGGCTGTGGCACTACACACCACAATCGTATCGATAAACACTGATAACGACTGCGAGATGCCTTGACTCACAGGATGAGTGGCATAGGCCGTAGCAGCGATATTTGGCGCAGAACCCAAACCTGCCTCATTCGAGAACAAGCCCCGCTTCATACCTTGCTCAATCGCCACACCGATACCGCCGCCCACAACAGACTCAATACCAAAGGCATTTTTGACGATCATAACCATTAGCGCTGGCAGCTCTGTAAAGTTTAGCACGATAATAATAAGTGCCATGCCAATATAGATGAGCGCCATTACGGGAATAACCACGTCAGCGACTTTTGCAATACGTTGAATACCGCCAAAGACGATAAACCCGCCCGCAATAACCAGTACTACGCCTGATATCCAGCGATCAATCCCAAAGCTTTCAAGAGCAGAACCTGCCACCGTATTACCTTGGAATGCCACAAAGCCAATCGAGAAAGACAGGAGTAAAGAGATAGCATATATAACGGCAAGCCAACGGTAATCCTTGCCTAAACCGTGCAAGATATAAGTCGCAGGCCCACCGCGAAAATTACCATCAACATCTTTGCGCTTATACAGCTGAGCCAAGCTACACTCAACAATACTAGTCATCATTCCAATTAAGGCGACGACCCACATCCAAAACACTGCACCCGGACCACCTAGTGATATGGCAACCGCAACACCTGCAATATTACCGCCGCCGACCCGCCCGCCGATAGACACGAGCAAGGCTTGACGAGCAGAAATCCCGTCGTCGCCGACCTCGTCCGTCCTAAACACCCTAAACATGCGTTTAAAGTATCTAAACTGAGCGAACCTACCTACTATGGTAAATAGCAATCCGAAAATAATGAGCATTGGGACGAGTGCCCAACCCCATGTCAAGTCTCCAATTAAGGAGAAAAACGCTTCAATATATTCCATGACTGTCTTCCTTGAACGATACGACGCATCGACATATTTTATTAGTAGTATGACTAACCAAGGCATTTATTTTAGGCCATACTACTTTTTTAGAGGTAACATTCCTCATTATGTCGCTTAAACAACTCCCTTGTAAACACTAGACTGAATTTTATCTGAGTAATGACACAAAAAAACCACCTCAAAAGAGGTGGCTTATTAAGCTAACTTTTTAGCTAAATGGTTTATTGCATTACAAGGTATTCAAACGCACTTAAAGCCGCCTTACTACCCTCGCCCATAGCAATATTGATCTGCTTAAAGGGAACGGTTGTTACATCCCCACAAGCAAAGATACCTTTGCGATCAGTGCGGCAGCGCTCATCAATCTCAATCTCACCAAAGCGGTTTAAATCAACAAAGCCTTTGATAAATCCAGTATTGGGTACCAGACCAATTTGCACGAACACCCCTTCTAGATCACGCTCATGGGTCTCGCCCGTTTTGCGATCTTCAAAGACAATAGAGCTGACTTTGCCATCGGTCGCTTTAATCTCTTTAGTCGCCGCTCCCGTGATGAACTCAATATTCGACTTCTCTTTGGCTTTATTAATCAAGACCTGATCGGCTTTTAGCTCGTCAGCGAACTCAAGCACGGTGACGCTTTTGACGATACCTGCCAAATCAAGTGCGGCCTCAACCCCTGAATTACCACCGCCAACGACAGAGATATCTTTGCCTTTAAAGAACGGACCATCACAATGTGCGCAGTATGCCACGCCTTTGCCCGTGTTCTCTTCTTCACCCGGAACACCAAGCTTACGCCACTGTGCACCAGTCGCTAGGATGATGCTACGCGTCTCAAACTGCTCACCGGTGTTGAGATGAATGCTGTAATTCTCCTCAACGGTCTCATCAATCTCTTTGACCGTTACGTGCTGCTTGAGGGTGATATTGTACTCTTGGATATGCTTAACAAAATCCGCTGACAAGTTGGTACCGTTGGTCAAAGGCACAGAAATCAAGTTCTCGATATCTTGTGTGTCCTTAACCTGACCACCGATGCGATCGGCGACCATCGTCACCTTTAGACCTTTACGCGCGGTATAAATCGCCGCGGCAACGCCAGCGGGACCTGCACCAATGATAGTGACATCTTGCTGCTCTAGTTGATCGCTATCATCATCGCTACCCTCACCCATAAGGTCAGGAAATTGCTCTTGCAACTTAGTAATGAGTTTAGCGGTATCAATCAAACCATTAGCGAACGGCTTACCGTTTAAGAATACCGCAGGCACGCCTTGGATTTTGTTTGCTTCTACTTGCTCTTGGAACAATGCGCCATCAATCATCTCATTGCTGATACCTTCGTTAAGCAGTGAGAATTGATTGAGTGCTTGCACAACCTCAGGGCAGCTGTGGCAAGACAATGATACATAAGTCTGAAACTCTAACGGCTGATTAAAGCGCTTGACTAGTTTTTGAATACCCTCGTCTAATTTAAGCGTATGACCGCCCGCCTGCAAAATAGCCAAGATTAAGGAGGTAAACTCATGCCCTCCTGGAATACCACTAAACACAATACCCGTATCGGTCAAAGTGTCGTCGATATGACTATAAACGGCAAAGCTAATCGGACTTGGCAGACTGTCATCAGTCGCGGCTGGGTCAAAATTAATCTTATCCGTAGTGCCTGCAATCTTGGTCAAAAAATCGATAAGCTCAGCGCGTTTGCTATGTT
Organism: uncultured Psychrobacter sp.; assembly: GCA_947495055.1. GTDB lineage: Bacteria > Pseudomonadota > Gammaproteobacteria > Pseudomonadales > Moraxellaceae > Psychrobacter. Next base: position 120,203 of record CANLXO010000003.1, read on the forward strand.
CGCCGCTACCTAATACAAAAGTAATCGGGCGAGTCATGTTTTCGCTATAGCTCTTTACGGCGTCTAATAAACTTTGGTCTATCATGTTTGTTCCTTAATATTATTAATTAGGTAACGGCAACTATCAGGTTACTCGTCTAAGTTTTTATGATTTGGTATGAATAAGAAGATAAATACTCAATGAGTATTAGGCTGTTGCCTTTTGATGTCCCTATTATCATAGGTTTAAGGGGTACAGACAAGCGGATAAACTCAAATCTTAAGTTTTAAAAAACCAATCGTTAATTATCATACGTTATTAAAAACAAAACCACATAAGTTTTATTGTCATGGTATCCACAGAATTTATTCGCTACAATCGAGTAAGACCGATAGAAAAGCTACATCTATTTGTCTTCATATCGCCTACACAACAGATATGAATTCCATATTATCAAAGCACTCTACATGACACTTTAACTTGTAATGCGCGAAGGCTTGCGCTCTATAAAAAGGATGATCACATGAGAAAGACGGATACTTGGCAAGACAATAGAGAGATAATCGCTGAACTTAAGAAAAAGGATGACCACTTCGCAGTCATCTTTGATGAGCACACCCAGCTAGATCAGCAAATCAATCAGCTCGAAAAAGACAGAGTCACGCACGCTAGTCGTGATGATGAAATTGAGCAGATGAAACGACGAAAGCTACAGCTAAAAGATGAAATTTATAAAATAATTGATAAAAATAAAATACAGTCTTAATCATAAAAAACAATAATTATAAAACATAAAAAGACCTTACCAACGTATGCTGGCAAGGTCTTTTTTATAGTTTAGCTTAATGCTTAAAAACTAGGGCGTGTCGAATATTCATAAATGGGCACTGCTGATCGCTAAAATGGTTCCAGACACGGCGCAAGTCGAAGATAATGTCTAGACCTTAGCTAGACTTGCAACACAGTATAGGGCAATTTTAGCATCAGCCTGAAAGGACAGGACTCTTTTTTGCCGCTTCTTTGATAAAAATAGACGCTTAGAATGACTAAACTTACTATTTTTATCTTTGAATCGTCTAAAAAATAGTCTCTGTCAGTGCCATGATCGAATGTTTAACACGCCCTAACTAAACACCTGTAATCAAGCGCTTAGATTTTACCGACAAGATCAAGACTTGGCTTTAGAGTATCGCCGCCTTGTTCCCAAGCTGCTGGGCATACTTCGCCGTCATTTTCACGGACATATTGTGCCGCTTTTACTTTACGTAGCATATCTTTTGCGCTACGGCCGATACCGCCTGCATGGATCTCAGCGACTTGGATTAAGCCATCTGGATCTACCAAGAACGTACCGCGCTCAGCTAGGCCTGCTTCTTCGATCATCACATTGAAGCCGCGAGTGATACGGCCTGTAGGATCACCGATCATTGGGTAGTTTACTTTACCGATAGCATCTGATGAATCGTGCCATGCTTTGTGAGTGAAGTGCGTGTCTGTTGATACTGAATAGACTTCGACACCTAGGCCTTGTAGCTCGTCATAATGAGCGGCCATGTCTTCAAGCTCCGTTGGGCATACAAAAGTAAAGTCAGCTGGGTAGAACAAAAAGATTGCCCACTTACCTTTTACATCGTCTGAGGTGATAGTTTTGAACTCACCGTTAACATATGCATCTGCTGAGAATTCTGGGATTTCTTGATTGATAATAGACGCCATGATTGGCTCCTTTATAGTTAGTAAGTTAAGATATAATCATTAAGTTGTTTGATATAAGCCATGAGTTGTCTTGGCTACCTGACAAACTATACGCGAATTCTATGATTACTCTAGTTAAAAGTTTTTAACTTGATGTTTTGTTTTATTAATATTGATACACTACCTTATCCTATCTTTTGTCTTATCAACTAGAGCCTTTTACCTGATACGACCGCTGTACCTTTGATTACTATTTGATATCAATACTGCTTATCAAATACTTATAAAGAGAGCTTTTTATGATTACCTTACGCCAACTCGAATTTGCCTTAGCCGTTGCTAAACATCGTCATTTCAAACGCGCGGCTGAGGACTGCAATATTTCCCAATCAGCACTAAGCTTGGGAATTGCGGAGCTTGAAAAACAGCTCGATACGCAAATATTTGAGCGCAATAATAAGCAAGTGCTGATCACGCCTATCGGACAAGATATCTTGACCCGAGCGCAGCGCATATTCTCTGAGGTCAATGATTTGACCACGCGCGCGCAAAGTCATCAAACACCCCTTGCCTACCCTATGACTGTCGGTATCATTCCGACGATTGCGCCTTATTTGTTGCCAAAGGTATTGCCAGCGCTGCGCGCGCAGTACCCAGAGTTTCGTATGACTATTATCGAGCAGCAAACAGAGCGCTTGCTTGAACAAGTGCGCTACGGTCATATCGATACCGCCATTATCGCGCTACCTTACGCTGTAGAGGGTTTACATAGTTTTGAGTTTTGGGCGGAGGACTTTTTTGCAGTATTTCCAAAGGATGACGTACATGCCAAGCTCGATACTATTAACTCAGATGAGCTGGCGACTGCCAACCTCATGCTACTAGGCGAGGGGCATTGCTTAACGGATCAGACGCTGTCGGTCTGTCATTTTGATCGCGTAGAAATGAAATCAAGCTTTTCTGATGCCAGTTTAAACACTTTGATTCAAATGGCGCTTGCTAATATGGGCACGACCTTAGTCCCTGAGATGGCGCTGGATCAATTGCATTTGCAAAATCAAAACGCCGTCGCCGTGCCCCTAGCGGAACAAGGTCCCCATCGCAAAATCGCCTTTGTTACGCGCTTAAATTATGCGCGCGTAGATGATGTTAATCTGCTCGGTCAAGTGTTTGGGCAGGCCTTTAAAGACGACGCCAAGCAGCAATAGTATGAACACGCACAAAAATACAAACCTAAGCAAGCGTTTCGCCGCGCATCTATTAGCCATAAGCGGGTGCACGACGCCAGATACTGCCTTGATACTCTGGCACGATATCGCCACACGTTATAGCGAGCCTGCTCGCGCTTATCATACCTTAGAGCACTTAGCGCAACTGTTTGACCAGTTTGATAAGATTCAGAGCCAGCTGATCCAACCAGATATCGTAGCGCTAGCTATATATTATCACGATATAATATACGATCCTAAGCGCGCTGGTAATGAGAGTAAAAGCGCACAATTTGCGCAAGAAAAATTAAGCCCTTATCTTGATATTGCGCAATGCGCGCGTATTTATGCGCTGATCATGATGACCGCTGATCATAAGATTGCAGGCATAGAGAACCGCCTTGATGCCGCTTACATGCTGGATATGGATTTGAGTATTTTGGGTGCACCGTGGGTAGAGTACGAGCACTATACGCAGGCCGTCCGCAAAGAATATGCGCATGTCGCGCAGGAGCAATACCGCATAGGACGAACCAAAGTATTAAAGGGTTTACTGACGCATCCTAAGCTCTATCTCACCGAGCACTATCATCAGCTAGAGTCTCAGGCGCGCGAGAATATCAGCCGAGAGATTACTTTACTTGCAGATTAAGAAACAACTCATTGCCTTGACGTGCAGGATGTGAGTTGATGCTGGTTTCCATAACGTTAATATTAAAATAGGGCGCAAAACGCTGCTGATACTCCGCTTTGCTACCGCCGTATGGAATATCGTCACCGCCAAACTCTTTGTCAAACAACAAACCTACTAGCTTGCCTTTTGGTTTAAGTAGAGCTGCCATTTGCTGCACGTATTCATCACGGCGCGCGCGCGTAATCGCACAAAAAAACGTCTGCTCAAGTATCCAGTCAAACTGATACTCCTCTGGCGATAATTCAAAAAAGTCCGCACGTATTAAATGCTGCGCTGGAAAGTCAGGATAGCGCTTGGCAAAGTCCTCAATAGGTGCTGGCGCAAAGTCGACCAGAACGACGTTAGTAAATCCTTGCTCATGCATATAACCCACTTCATAAGCATTGCCCGCCCCTGGCACCAAGATACGCTGATCTTTGGCAGACTTTGGCAACTGATCGATATAGGCTTTGAGTGGCGGCGATATTTGTCCCATATCCCACTGTATACTGCCTGTCTCGTAGCGCTGCTGCCAAAACTTAGCTTGGTTGACCTTGTCCATAACGTATCCTGTTGTCCATTTTTAAAAACAATAATCTGCTACGACTTATCATATCAGGCTTATAATAGGTTTTTATATTATTTACACCTGTATTTTAATTTTAGCCCGTTTTTTATTTAAACGATTACTAATCAATCTAGTCGTCCTGACTTACCCGCCAGCATATCATGCCATCTTTTGTACTCAGGCATCGCCTCTTTTACCGTTTGCCAAAATGCCGCGCTATGATTGGCATGATGCAAATGACACAGCTCATGGACGATGACATATTCGGTGCATTCGATAGCGTAGGCGGGCAAGTAAACAGACAGCCATACTCTTCGCACGCGGGTGTTACAGCTGCCCCAGCGCGTGTGCATTTTTTTGAATCTCACCTCTTTAGCATTGGCACCGACGATAGGTTGCCACTTATCGAGCAGTGCAGGCGTGACTTCTGTAAGCTGTTGGCGATAGAGAGCGATTTTTTCATCATCAGTTAAAACAAGCGCTTGCGGCTCGCCCCACAATAGCACAGGACTATTATCCATATCGTTAGCTGAAAACGCTTGTTTACGTTGATGCTGCGCTAGGATTTGTGCATGATTATCAATCGCCCAAGGCACGCGCTTATCAATTGCCTGCGCGGCTTGCTCATAGCCCACAAACAGCGGTATAGACACCTTAAGCTGATACGGCTTTAGACGAAAGTTAATATTTTTAACACGCTTTTGTGTGATATCTAAGGCAATACCTGCTGCTGCCAACTGGTTGAGCGCATTCTCTAATAAAGGCGTGCGGTGTTTAGGCGATGAGTGATTTTTTTTCATCAACTATGACAACGCTTGCAAGTGATTGTCAAAAGACATCAAATGCTGCTGACCATCTACCACGATACACGCTTTGCTAGGCTGATTATCTGCTTTTGCTTCGCTATTAGTGACGTGCAAAGCGCTAAGATAACCATGCCCATCACTGACGATAAAGCCTGATTTTTCGAAGTTTGTTGCTACACCCGCGCAATCTGGCAGGCGCACAGTATCAACGAGGCTATGCGTTTTTAAATCAAAGATAGCCGCGCAGCCACCCATTGGCGTGGCGACGCATACCTGATCGTGCTCGCTATCGACAGCGACGCTAGCGATATACTGATGAAACCTCTGCCACTGATTATCAGGCATAACCAAAGGAGTAAACTGGGTATTGCCGCGCTTATGGGTTAGTACTAGTGGTATATTGATATGACGCTCACCTTGAAACTGAATCCCGATAGCGACCGTACCGTTATCGTGAATGGCAAGATGGCGCACGCTCATCTGATTGTGCTCAGGGGTGATTTGCTCCAGTAGTTGACCGTCACGTAAGTTTAGATATACCAAAGAGGGGCGCATAGTATCGAGATTTAGCTCCTCGCGCGATGCCTGCTCGGTTTTGATACCGCCATTAGCGATGATCAATGTCTCGCCGTCTGAATGCATAATCAGCTCGTGCGGGCCGATACCGTAGGAGTCAAATTCTGCTATTTTTTGATAGTTGCGAGCATTATAAACGCCGATCTTACCGCTCAAAGTTATCGTATCGTTTTGGGTCACGTAGAGCCGATTACCATCTAAACTGTAACAAGCATGACCATAAAAGTGACGATCAGCCGATGCCTTGATGGCGCGCTTAACTTGCCCAGTAGCGGCGTCTAATACCCAAAATCTCTTACTTGGCCGCCGTCCCATAACGACGACATCGCGGCTTTGCTTATCAGTTGCTGCTCTACTGTTAGAGATAGGCTGGACGACGATATCGTGTACACGTTCAGGCATCAACGTTTGCCAGACAAGCTGCCGATCAGCATCGATACCGACGACGCCAAAATCGTTACCACTATTGTCTTCGCTATCATAATGTGCTGACATGTTCTTTGGTATAGCGGCTACCCCACTCACCCAGCACACTGGACGCGCAAGCCTAGTTGTCGTATATAATGCCGCTAACTCCTGATCCGCTTTATCTTTATTAGCATTTGTCTCATCAGGGTTTGAGTATGCTCGTTTTGCTGCATCAAAAGCACATCGCAAACGTATGAGCGGTTTGGCTGGTGTTGAGGTTTTTGCTGGTGAGGATAAAACAGAGAATGCGTTTAGCCGCGCCTGAGCACCCCTTATATAATCTTGTAATCTTGCCTCAGGCTGACGTTGCTTACGATACTGATGATGCATAGCTACAAAAATAGAGGTGCCAAGCGCTGTTAGCGCGGATGTCTTGATAAGCTCGTAACTCAATTGCTGGTTTGAGGGAGTGGTAGATAGATTTTTATTCGTCTTAGCAGAGCTTATTTTAGTTTTATTATTCATAATCAGCTCCCCGCTTAACGCTATGGATAGTCATGTCTTAGTCGCCATCATTACTATTAAAGCCCACACGTATACCTAAAGTGGGAATAAGCTGACGTTTTATAAGCCGCGTAACTGTCGTTAATTGATCAAACAAGGCTTGCTGCTCAGACTTGTCTGCGTCGGCGATATCTTCTGGCATTTGCGCAAGTAGTGTCGTGGTATCACTAAGCGCGGTGGAGAGATTATCACTGACTAGGCTCTCATTATTGCGCCCAAGTATAGCGATCAAAGCAGGATCGGTCAGCGTTTGGTTTAGCGCATCTACCTTTGCGGTTATGATAGCGCAGCTTTGCTCAGCTGTTGCCGCTGGTAGATGACCTTTTGTAGACCCTGTAATTCCTAATGGCTGATCGATCGCATTGGTTTTTGTGATCTCAACAAACGCTAGTAGCGAGTTAAACCACTGGTTGAGCCCCTGATCGCTAGTTGGGGTTTTGTCGATAGCCATCAGGGTTGCTGCGTTCTTGCGCCAGTTGTTTTCGATAGCTTTGAGGCGCGTGCTCAAAGCACTACTGGCACTAATGACATACGCGCACTGCGCGGCATCTAAGTTGTCGTTGACATATAGCGCCTCCTCAAGCCCGGGTACGCCTTGAACAATAGCACTTTCGTTAGCCAATTGCTCAGCAGTTAGGTTTGGGTTGGCAGCGATAAGATCCGCCACGCCGCTATGCACCAGTCCGCGCTCATCAGGATAGTAGTTTATATATAAGTTACTCATGCTATCAGTCGCCGGGCCAAAGTTAATCATCTCAGCTGCCGCCCAAGCCTGTGCAAGTTGTAACCACTGATCTCGTAATTCTTGTAGCTTAGCGCCGCTAACTGGCGCTTGCTGGCAGTTTTGCTGAGCAAGCTTATACAATTGCTCGCTTTGCTTGGCAGCATCTGCATAAGCTGGAATCACTATATCATCAGCGACATGAGTCAGATAAGTACTGGCAGTCTCAGCGCTAATATCTACAGCAGTGACCCGCTCACTATTACTTTGCGCCGCAGCCGATTGGGTCGGCTCTTGAGTGACCTTTTGGCTATCTACCTCGCTAGCAGTATCGTCAGCAGGTTTGACGCAACTGATGAGTAGCCCTGCACTTAGAGCGGATAACGCTAGCACTAAACCATGATTTATTTTCATAAAGTTCTCGGTAATTTATAATTCTATAGCAGATTTCGATTATTTTTATAATGATTTTAAAAACGCATTAAGCTCAGCGCGACCTTGCTTATCTAGTTTGAGTACGTTTTGCTTTTGCGCCTCAGCCTCGCCGCCATGCCACAGTACCGCTTCCATTAGCGTGCGCGCGCGTCCATCATGCAAAAACGTTGCTTGCGAATCGACAGTTTGCGCAAGACCGATACCCCAAAGCGCTGGGGTGCGCCATTCGTAAGAATTCGCTAAAAACTCAACTTGTATGTCTTTTGCTGGAAGCTTGCCTGCAATAGTACGATCCGCCAAGTCATCACCCATGTCATGCAATAGTAAATCAGTATAAGGATAGATGACTTGCCCGTGCTGCTCAAGACGGTCATCGTCGGTTTTTGGCAACACATATCTTGGGGTATGGCAGCTTTGACAGCCTATATCATAAAAACGCTGTTTGCCTGCGAGCACCAGCTCACTATCTGCATCACGGCGATGTGGAACCGCTAGATTACGCGTATAAAACTCCACAAACTTAGTAATCTCGTCACTGACCTCTACCGCAGGCCTGCCATCGCCTTGCGTATCGCTTCCCGTTGCAGCATTTAAGCAAGCGGCTTGAGTCGGCATGCAAGACTCATGAGGACGGATGTTTGAGGTTAAGCCCATATCTTCATTAAAGGCGCTTTGGTTTTGAGTCACCAGTCTGGTTTGACCCGCCTTCCAACCAAAACGTCCTAGTGCGACTTTGCCTGTTTGTGGATCCATAGCCAGATTGAACTTACCAGAGATACCGTCTTTGCTACTATTGGCTTGGTTTTTGATGTCGGTGCCTGGTATCTGCTCAAGCAGTCCTAGCCCTATCATCGGTAGCGCGACTCGCGGCGACACCATCAATGCCTCATCAAAAGCGCCGTAGCCGGGATGAGTTAAGTTAAAGGTAGGCGCGCGCAGCGTCTCCACGTGACCATCAGCAAAAGTAACCGGTTTATCTGTCCACGTAACACGGATACGCGCCTCAGCAGGTACGCCTTGGACGCCGCGGTCTTGCAACTGGCCACCATAATTTGGATGTACGACCCTTTCGATAAGAGAGTCTTGTAGTTGCTGTTTTTGCTCAGCAGTTTGTGCCGGCATAGCCAAACGAATCAATAGACTATCGGCATCGTCATCACTTGTCATCGGAGCATGCCCGCGCCCGTCTTTTATATGACAAGACTGACAAGCGGCTACGTTAAATAAAGCACCTAGACCGTCGCGGCTATCGGTACTAGCAGGAGCGGCAACCCAAGGCTGCATAAAAAAAGCATTACCAATAAAAAAGTCACCCTTACGTGAGGCAGTTAGATTCGATGAGGGTTTTGAGTAACTCTCACGGCTGCTAATAGTGATACCGGTGTCGCCGCCTTGCTTGATCTCTTGCGGATCAAAGGTCGCTAGCTGCTGCATAGGAACACCTGCTAGTGACTCTATGGTCTGTACGCGCTCAGAAGACAAGGCCTCGCTATCGCTTATAGTAGGCTGGCAGGCACTTATACCCAAAGCTGTCGTAATAGTGATTACTCGCTTATTAATACTGCAAATCTTATCAGTACTCATAAAATCCTTAACTTAACACAAAAAAAACACGTTATCAGTCAACGCTGATAACGTGTTATTGTACTCCAATCGCTCGTTTATGAAAACAATTCTCATTCACTTTTAACGAATTAGTAGCCACTGTTAGTAAGCTTTGATTTACATTCCATCGTCCGCCGCTAGATTGTCAATACCGACTGATTTTGCAGCATTCTCCAAGCTATCCGTTAGCGCTTGCAAACTTGTAATACCATTCTCAACCCAACTGCGGCGCTTGTTTTGCTCCTCAGCAGTGATTCCCTGTTTGCTGACTTGTCCAGCAGTAGCAATCATCTGATCGACCTTTATCTCTTCGTTTTCAGCTTTGTCATTAATGACGTCAAAGGCCGCTTTTACTCTAGTAAAGTCAGAGTCTAGTTGATCTGCGGCGTCTTTATGCCCAGTGTCAACGAGGTATTGTTTAAGACCGTAACCGCCGATAGTTTTATCATTGATAGTCTGATAATTACCGTTAAATAAGTTTTGAATACCACGCGCGTTATTAGCATAGCTAATGTGAGTTAAGTCACTAAAACAGTCGTGCTCATCTTCGGTAGAGCCTGTGACAAAAGCCACTTGCATGCGCTGCGAGGCCAGCTCGCCTAGGGCTAGGCTACCCATTTGATACATGATTTGGCGCAGGGCATTATCATCTCGGCGGGCTAGCATATCACTACGTAGTGTGTTTTCGCTTTTGGGCTGCCACTGGGCTTCCATTAAGGCTAGATCATCAACCAATAACTGGGTCGCTGCTTTTAGATACTCGCCGCGGCGCTCACATATGCTGACATCGTCGTTTACTATATCACCGCTGGTGCATTGACCCTCTGCCGTAACATAATCACTAACAGGACGCTTGCCTGCACCTTCGCCTACGCCGTTGGTATCTTGACCCCATAGTAGGAACTCTATGGCGTGATAGCCTGTAGTGACATTGGCTTCACTCCCGCCAATCTCAGCCATATCGACTAAAAGCTCAGGGGTAATCTCGCTAGTGTCTTGCTTGACACTAGCGACGGTAATGCGCTTACTATTGATAATGTTATCGCTACTATTGTACTCGCCTTCGTAGCTATCACTAACATAATCTATAAGTGCCTCATCAAGCGGCCAGGCATTAACTTGACCCTCCCAGCTATCGATACTACCGATCTTGCGCTTATCGTCATTGCTGACAAAACCCTCATCGAATCGAAACACCTCTGTTTGCGAATAAGGCTTGCGCGCCGCCTTGTACGCCGCTTTAGCTGCAGCAAGATTGGCTTCACTTGGCGCATCAACGTAAGTGTCAACGGCAGCTTGGAGCACTTTTGCGCTCTCAAGCGAATCCTTGTAGGCAGCATGCGCCATATTGCTATAACTAATTAGCAATCTATCTAAACTTGCATGCTGAGCACCATCACTTGCTGTGTTTGCGGTATCTGTAGTTGCAGCAGTCTCATTTTGCTCAGTCGCCATAGCATTCTCTTCGGTCTGTTTGGTGCAAGCAGATATCATCAGCATAGAAGATAGCGCAACTGCCAAACTCGCTGGCAAAAAGCGACGACGTTTTAGCGTAGTGATGGTCATAAATAGCCTTAATCAATGGTGTAAAAGTTTAATCTAGCTAATGAGAATTGGAGGAGTAAATCTCTAGCTACTTTGATAATACTTAATTTTGCAAATTATAATGTTATTGAGAACTATTATCAAATAAAAATTAATGTTATTTTATTTGGCAATAAAAGGACAACAATCTTAGCGCTTAATCTTTAACGATTTTTATATATAAATATCGCTAAACCTTGAATTATAGACACAAAAAAGCCAGCATGACGCTGGCTCTTTTTAGTTTAAACTATAGATATTAAATCTTAGTTAATGCTTTGTGGTGAGTTGATGGTTAGCTCAACACGGCGGTTTTGCTGACGACCATAGTCAGTGTTGTTGTCAGCGATAGGACGTGACTCGCCATAAGCGACAACGTTTACGCGGTTAGATGCTACGCCGCGAGCAGTCAAGTAGTTCGCTACTGAGTAAGCACGATCTCTTGATAGACGCGTATTATAAGACGCATCACCACGGCTATCAGTATGACCTGCAATAGTCACAGTAGTCTGGTTGTACTGACTCATCGTTGACGCTAGCTTGTCAAGAGTAGGTCTAAACGAAGGGGCTAAGCTGGCATCATCAAAAGCAAAAGTGATGTTACCTGGCATAACCAAATCAATATTACCTGTCGTTGGGTTTTGCTCAACCGTTACGCCTGTACCTGCCATTTGCTGCTCTAACTGGCGCGCTTGACGCTCCATGTAGTAGCCCACGCCTGCACCCAAAGCGGCACCAATAGCGGCATCACGACCTGTTTTGTCACCGCCAGTTGCTTTTGAGATTGTGGCACCACCAGCTGCACCAACCAAACCACCCAAAGCGGCTTTGTTTAAACGCTGTTGTCCTGTGTTAGGATCAGTAGTACAACCACTAAGGGCTAGGCCAGATGCTACGGCGACGATCATTAATTGGTTACGCATAATAATTTCCTCTATTCAATCAAATGGAGTTTTCAATAAATTTGTTTTCTTGGCAAGAGTAATTGCCTTTGTCTTATTGGGTGCTATTCACACTTGATATTATTATGGCAATCGCAACCTATCTATGTGTAATATTTTGTCACCTCTATGTATGCAAAATGCAGAACTATACGTCATAATCATCTTAATTTTGAGCTTAAGCTTAGAGTCATTCACAACTATTTTGGGTCATAAGCTTTTATTTATCTGCTAAAATATTTTGCTATAGCGCCTATAATAGCGATTGCAACAACAATTAAAATAGCGATTACAAGGACATAATCATGCAACTGTCATCACTGATACAAAAGGTGCATAAGCGTACGCCTAAACTTGGTAAGGTTGTTTCTCTCGCCACAGCGACGGGCGTCATTACAGCTAACAGTATAGCAGCAGGTCCTCCAGTGTGGATCATGGGCGCTGCCAAAACTATTACAGGCTCAGCTATTGCAGATGATACCGTCATCAAAGTCACCAACTACTGGATCAATAGTAACAATGCGCTAATTGATAATATCCTGCCGCGTAAAGACTGGCGTATTAACTTGCCTGATGATGTCAATACTCAAGGCAAATATCTGCTCGTCAGCAATCATCAATCTTGGGTCGATACGAGCATCGTTCAGTACATCAGTGAAAAGCGCTTACCGCTTACCCGATTTTTTACTAAGTTTGAGCTGATATATATCCCTGTAATCGGTCAGGCTTTTTACTTTTTAGACTTTCCGATGATGCGCCGTCACTCAAAGGAGCAGATCGCAAAAAACCCAGCACTAAAAGGTAAAGATATTATTGAAGCCAAACGCGCCTGCGCTCTACTAAAAGACAAACCCTTTACTTTGCTCAATTATTTGGAGGGAACGCGCTTTACCTCTGCTAAACATAAAAGCCAAAACTCTCCTTACACTCATCTGCTAAAACCAAGAGCTGGCGGCTTAGCACTAGCTATTAGTGCTCTGGGTGATGAGATTGACAGTATTTTGGATATGACTATCGTCTATCCTGACGGCATACCGACCTATAGTGATTTGTGGAAAGGGAATATTAAACGTTTAGGCGTTGATGTGCGCCATATTCATATACCAGATGGTCTAGCCACTGCAATCAAAGACGGTCGTTACGAGACGGATGAGGCTATCAAAGTGCAAATGTTTGATTGGGTTGAGCAGATATGGCAACAAAAGGATCAGCTTATCAGCGAGATGTTAGCTGAATTTGAAAATACGCCTGACAAAAGCACTCTATAGTTTTTAAGATAATTGCTTAAGCCTTTTAGACTATCCTAAGCGCTTTTTACTTGATATAAGGTATAACTGTGCCCGCCTCTAGTACTCATTTACCCAAACGCTCAAAACCGCTCCCCAAGCAGGACGGATCCCTTCCTCCTGAGCCGCCAACACGTCCTGCGCCTAGTCGTTTAAAGCTGACTTATGACATTTTAATGCTTATTGCTATTGGTATTGATTTGTTCTTAATCAGTATTGATGCGATATTGATGAGTAACTTTAGCGCCAATGTTGCTAATTGGCTGATGCTTAGCGAGGCGCTTGCTTGGTATCAAAACGTACTACATGATCCGCTGCGTACAGCAGGTGGATTTTTTACGCTGTTTTTAATTTTTGAATTAACCGTGCGCTGGGCTATTGCGATCAAAGATCGTGTTTATTACCGCTGGTTTTTTTTCCCCTTTGTACATTGGTATGAAGTATTAGGCTGTTTTCCGCAGCTGCGTGCGCTGCGCTTGTTCCGAGCAGTCGTGATCGGTCGGCGCCTGCATCAGCTTGGCTATCAAGTATTGCCTCAGCCTTGGCTTAGACGTATCAAGTTCTATATTGATTTAGTACTTGAGGAGTTATCAGATCGAGTCATCTTGACCGCAATTGACAATTATCGTCAACAGCTCACCGATCCAAAAACGCAAAAATCTATGATAGATTCGACTATCAGCCGTAACCGCGTAGAGATTGAAGCGGTCATCTTATCGCTACTACGCCGCGAGCTGGTGCCACAGTTACAAAAGCTAAAACGCGGCTCTGAGGGCGGTGAGCTGATCGCTCATGAAGTCGGTGATGCCATTCAAAGTGGGCTTGCCAATACGCCAGAGCTCAGGCGTTATCTTAGGCTGATACCTATCGCCGGTAGCCTGATTGAATCGCAGCTACAACATATCGGACAGAGTATCGGTGAAAATGTCGTCTATGCACTTAATGCGCGCCTGCTAGATGATCAGCGTATCGATGATATGATGGCAACTATCGCCCATAGCGTCGCTCATATCGATGCCAATGATACTGCGCTAGATGTTTTGGTCGCAAGTATAATCAATGACAGTTTATCGGCGCTTGAAGCACAAGTAAAAGTTCAGCAATGGAAGCACAAAGATATGTTAAACCTGTAATGAGGTCAAAGGCGTGCCAAATAGTAAACACGCCCTATGAATATCAAAAGATAAACGGTAAACTTATGAGCAGATTTGGACACCTTAGATGATAAGTGGCCTGTCCTTTTATTTAAAGTGGTACGACCTTTTATCTAAAGTGGCACACTCTTTTATCTAAATAGTTATACTGCAGTATTTGTAGAGTGATTCTAAGTAGCTGCATGGTAATGGCAGTATTTTGAGGATAAGTATTATGACAATCTCGGACATCGGCAATCCTTTAGCCACCGATAGCGACAGCCCTGCCATGGCCTTTTTTGGCAAAATGCTCACCTTTTCACGCGTTCAGCTCAATACCAATGATCTAAGCGCTATTGATGCTCAGCTATCTGCGACGATTGATAATAAAAACACCAATACGCCTGTGATTATCGATAGTGACATCGAACAAGATTTGCCCGCGCTCGTAGATATGCTCTGGTCTTGGGGATTGCAGCCAATCGGGGTAGTAAAAGGCGTTCTTGAGACTCAAGCACGCGCGCAAAAGATGGCTATATTCCCAGCAGATGGCAAGCGTATCGAGCGCATTATACCGAGTAAAAAGGCGGCATCTCAGGTCAGCGAAACAGCTGTAGAGCTTAAAGAAGCTGTGAATGAGGGGACGGATAAAAGTAGTCAAACCACGTTATCTACCGATGCGCCCCAAACCTTGGTAAGTGACGCGCACATTGCCAGTCTTATCTATGATCAAGTACTGCGCTCAGGTCAGAGTCTCAATCACGTCGGTGGCGATCTTATCTTAACCAATAGTGTCAATAGCGGCGCTGAAGCGATTACTGATAATAACTTACATGTCTACGCGCGTGCCCAAGGTCGCTTAGTCGCTGGTGCTACGGGTGATCAAGACGCGCGTATATTTTGTCAGGTCTTTAACCCCTCTCTAGTGTCAGTCGCAGGGACTTACTGTTTACGTGACAACATACCTGAGCATCTTATAGACAAGCCGGTACAAGTGCGCTTCGTTGAAAACCAGGGGTTAGTATTTACGCTAATGGATACAGTCTAAAAAGCGTAACGTTGACTTATAAGCTGCCGATATTAAATTTTTATATTAGACTATATTCTAAAACTTGAGTATTGAGCATGAACCTAGTAGGCTTGCAAAAACCACTTAATAATATAGTAAGTTTATTTAACAAAACTGCGCTACTATATATCTACAACTCAGCCACTATCTATATAGATTAAGAACTGTTTAATGTGAGTCTCATACTTATCTAATATCAAAGGTCGATTGTTGTAGGTCAACTATAAATTTATAGGTAGGTGTGGTAGGCTTGCCCTCGCAAATAGCACATGTAGCACAAATGCGTTATTTTATTTCATAAATATTTTATTGATAGATAGGAGTGTGCCATCGTGGCAAAAATTGTTGTAATCACTTCAGGTAAAGGCGGTGTTGGCAAAACCACCACCAGCGCCTCTTTTGCTGCCGGTTTGGCATTACGCGGTTACAAGACCGTTGTCATCGACTTTGATGTGGGTCTGCGTAACCTAGATCTCATCATGGGCTGTGAAAACCGCATCGTATATGACTTTGTTGATGTGATTAGTGGTAATGCTCGCCTGTCACAAGCGCTCGTCAAAGACAAAAAACTTGAGAACTTATATATCTTGCCTGCCAGTCAAACGCGTGACAAAGACGCTTTGACAGATGAAGGTGTCAGCGAGGTGATGGATGAGCTCTCAAAGCAATTTGATTATATTATTTGCGACTCTCCTGCCGGTATTGAGCGCGGCGCGCAGCTAGCGATGTATCATGCTGATGAAGCTATCATCGTGACCAATCCTGAAATCTCCTCAGTACGTGACTCAGATCGCATTATCGGTATCCTACAAAGCCGTACCAAAAAGGTTGAAGAGGGTCATGGATCTATCCGTGAGCATCTGATTATCACGCGCTACAATGCTGAGCGCGCAGCGGCTAATGAGATGATGGACATCGATACTATATCTAACGACATCCTAAAGGTGCCACTGCTCGGCGTCATTCCTGAGAGTCACTCCGTACTAGAAGCGTCCAACCACGGTGAGCCTGTTATCCATTATACCGACTCTGTCGCGGGTCAATGTTATGACGATATCGTAGCTCGGTTCTTGGGTGAAGAGCGTCCTATACGTCATCTTGATGTGAAAAAGAAAAGTCTATTACAGCGCTGGTTTGGAGGTCAATAATGAGTAAGAAAAAAGGATTTTGGAGTAGCCTATTTGGTACTGACGATAGCAATGCTGGCAGCGCGAATATGGCGACTGAACGTCTAAAAGTGATCGTCGCCAGCGAAAATCGGCTAAACAACCGCTTGACGGCTGATCGCATCGAAAAGATGAAACGCGAAATACTCGAGGTAGTCAACAAGTACGTCAATGGCGTGCAGATTGACGATGTTAATATTAATCATCGCTCAGAAGACAGTCTTGATGTACTGGAGATGAATATCAGTTTGCCTGAACACAAAAAATAACGATTTGATAGCTATAAATAGGCCCTAAGTATCACACTTAGGGCCTATTTATGGCTGCACTTTTAGCTTTCAATCAGATGATGAGCAAGTTTATCTACGTCTGGTATCAGATAAACAATATTGTCTATCATCACTGCTTGATACCAAAAAGCAGACACGTCATTAATGTTGTGCGTCGAATGAGATTCATTTTGTTGAATATCAGACATTGAGGTTGCATAATGCTCAGGGAGATCAACATCCTTGACATCAGATATGCGTACTTGCAAGGCGTGAGGCGTATCTACACTTTGTAGAGCAATGCGCTGCTCGCTGGTATTACCCTCTATTACAATCATTTTGCTCGGCGTCTGAGGGCGCAAGAATAGGTGAAAAACAGGAAGCTGCTGTTGTTGCCAGACATGCGTCCCTATTTGCTCAGTGCTATCTTCTATGTCCAAAATTAGGCTAGTAGGCACTATCCAATCAGGCTGATCAACAGCTGCAATCACAGTCACATCCAACATGCCATTACTGGTCGTCAGTAAGCTGACCGCTTCAAAAGAATGCTTTACAATCTCGCTCATATAGCGCTCTCAATAGTTAAATTATTTGAGGATACATTTATCCTTGGTAAGTGACACTGTTTTTGGTAGCTAATAGGCGCTGTATATTATCAAGCAGCTCATTTTCTTGGAAAGGCTTACCCATATAATCATTCACGCCGATCTCAAGCGCACGCGTGCGATGTTTTTCTCCAGTACGCGAGGTGATCATAATGATTGGAATATGTTGCAAGCGCTTGCTGTGCCTGATTTGAGTTGCAACCTCAAAACCATCCATACGCGGCATCTCGATATCAAGTAAGATTAGATCAGGCAAAGTCTCTTGTAATATCTCAACCGCATCTACGCCGTCTTTAGCAAGGGTGACCGTATACTCTTGACGCTCCAAAAAGCGTGAAGTGACTTTACGAACGGTCACCGAATCATCTACGATTAGGATGTGCGGTTGAACTTGCGTCTGTTTAGATACCTCTTTAGGTAGCACGCGCGTAGGCTCGAGCATCGATACATTACGCATCAAAGCGATGGGGTCTAGTATGAGCATGACAGATCCATCACCCATGATAGTCGCCGCAGACACGCCTTGTATGTGTGATAGTTGACGCCCTAGAGGCTTGACCACAACTTCAATTCTAGACCCTGCTATTTGATCAACTTGTAGCGCGATGTTCTGTCCGCTACTGTTTTTGATAATGATAAGCGGTAAGCTGACATTGGTGCTAACGGTGAGATCATTGAGCGCGTTACCTGATAATATCTCATTGAGATAACGTACCCTATAGTCTGTGTCGTCAATCTGTAGTGTTGCCGCGCCCGACTGATAATAGTCTTGTAGTTTCTCTGGATTGACTCGGACCACACGCTCAATCTGTACCAAAGGAATAGCGTAGTAGCGATCAGCGGCGCGAACTACCAGCGCATCGGATATCGCAACCGTCAGCGGTACGCGAATAGTAAAGCGTGAACCAACCCCGGTCTCTGATGCCACCGATACCGAGCCGCCCAGCTGTCGGATCTCACTAATAACGACATCCATACCCACGCCGCGACCTGATATTTGCGTCACTTTTTGGGTGGTAGTGATGCCTGCATTAAAGATGTACTGCATAATATCGACATCAGTTAGGCTAGTATCACCCTCTTGAATCAAGCCTTGAGAGATTGCCTTTTTGCGTACCGCCTCAACATCGATACCGCTGCCATCATCTGTTAGCATGATGACGATCTCACTACCCTCTCGCACAACCTCTAGTGAGATATTACCCTCACTACTCTTGCCAGCGTTCTCACGTATTTTGGCATCTTCAATACCGTGATCGACAGCATTACGTAGCATATGCTCTAAAGGCGAGGTGATACGCTCTAGGATAGTTCTGTCTATTTCACCTTCTGCGTTTTTGATTGTTAGAGCGACTCTTTTGTTAAGCTGATTGGCAGTTTGACGCACTGTACGCTCAAGACGAGGTTTTAGACGGGTGAACGGCACCATTCTAGAGTTCATCAAGCCATCTTGTAGCTCTGTTTGCGTCCGAGATAGCTGCAGTAGTAGACTTTCGCTATCTCGCGTCTTTTCAAGCAAGGTGCTGTTAATGTCAATCAAATCAGAGGCGGACTCCGTTAAGGACTTAGACAACTGATTTAAGGATGAATATTGGTCCATCTCTAACGGATCAAATCCTTCATGATTAATAAGCTCTTCATCAATCTGTGATAGGATTTGCGCCTCAAGCTCAATCTCCATTCGGCGCAACTGATCGGCGAGACGCTGTACAGTTACTCCCATCTCCTCAATGCTACCGGTCAAGCTACTCATACCCATATCGATACGAGCACGGTTAATCGCTGACTCACCCGACAAGTTAATCATGTGCTCAATGAGGCCACCTGATATTCGGATCATCTCATTGCTATCCGCTCGCTGCTCTTGCTGCGCGAACTGACCACTCATATCAGGCATGACACTGATGTCGTGACCATTAGGAGTTATTTGCTGCTGATTTGGGCTTTGAGCTAAAGCCTCTGATGGTTGATATGCAGGCAGCTTTGTAGACGATGCCTCTTGCAAAGTTGTAGTGGTTAACGTTTGCAGCTTTGTTTGTAATGGTAGCGGTGCTTGAGCTGCCATGATTGCGCGGCGCTGTTCTTGCAAAGATTCTTTTGGTATGGATACTAGCTGCTTTGGATCTTTGATAAATTGCTGTAAAGCGCTGATTAAAGACACGGGGGCTGACGGATTGACTTGTTGCTTGAGTATCGCTATAGCGTCAGCTAACCAATCATGACAGGCAACTAGCAGGGCTTTAATAGTGTCAGTAGCGGGACGACGACCGTCTGCTAGGGACTCATAGACGGTCTCCATTTCATGCGCAAGGTCGGCGATACCACTGGCGTCAACCATACGCGCGCCGCCTTTTAGCGTATGCAAATCACGCTGCAGTACTTGCACATTAGCCACTGTATCAGCATCGCTTATCAGTGCTAATAGATTCTGATTGCGATTGGTAATCTCTTCAGCTTCTTCTAAGAATACATCTAAGATATCGCTATCGGGTAAGCCATTTGGCCAAGAGCTATTAATTAAGTCCTCTAAACTTACACGCTTATCCTCTTGTGATGGATTCTGTACTTCTACTGATACCCCTGTAGTGATCGGTGTCGGTGCAGGTGGTTTCGGTACAGGTGGTTTCGGTACAGGTAGTATCAGCTCAACTTGTTCTGGCAAGACTTTTGATGTTGCCAGCTGCTTTAGCTGAGTCGTTAAAGAGGCGGCAAAAAAGGACTCATGATAATTGACAGTATGGGTGATCTGTAGCGATAGGACATCTTGCACCCTTTGCATGATATCAACCCACTGTAGTGTTGGCTCTATCTTTGCTTCTATAAAGCCTTCGTAGATACTCTCAATTTCGTGCGTCAGATCTGCAATACTTTTGATCTCAGCCATCTGCGCGCCACCTTTTATGGTGTGCAAGTAGCGCTGCAACTCTTTTAAGGCACTAAAGTCATCAATGTCAATGCGCCACTTAGCAAAGGCTTGCGCAATAGCGCCATCAAGCTGTTGCGCTTCTTCCAAAAATATCTCTAATAGTTCAGCGTCGGTATCGATAGCTTCGCTTTGTGTCTCTATATCATGGCGGCTTTTGACTGATGCCATATCAGTACTTTGAGCTTCAACGCTTTCTGCATAAGCGTTTTGTGAATCGTCGCTTTGTACATCAGTGCTTTGTAAATCAGTGCTTTGTGCCTGATGATAATCATCGTCCATAGAGCTGTCGGTTGTAGCATGCTCATTTGCAAAGGGTCTATTGATAAGCTTGCTCGTCTCAGCACTGTCATCAACCAGATTATTCAAGTTCTCTAGAACTTGACCATCGACCTTCAAAGACATGCTAGCAGCTAACGCATCAAACAAATCGACCAATTGGGCATGACCGTCTAGAAGTATGCTTTGATTGTCAGTATCAAAGGCCTGCTCTGGATGAGCGCTCAGATAGGCGTAGGCATTATCTAAAGCGCTAAGCAGCGCGCTGAACTTTGGCGACTCTTGAGTCTTTTGACTTAGGCGCTCAATTTGCGCTCTTTGCTTGGTAATATAGGCTGTAGTCTGCTCTATATCTGCGGCTTTGAGCACTTTAGTGAGCTGCCACTCGGCATCTAATAGAGAGTCAATATCATCTTCTAACAATTGGGCAACGCTCAGCTGATTGTCAGGTGCTATGACCGTATCCTCTTCAAGCATTGCTTGCAAGGAGACTAAATCTTGCTGGCTTTGGGTATTCTCAGGCGTCAAAGCTTGCGGCTTAATGCTCTGCTTATAACTATTTAAATACCCATCAATCAAAGTCACAGATTGGGTTAGCGCTGTAATATGCTGCGCACTCATCGGCGTGTCTTGCTGCTGCAATTGCTCTAGGCTTTTTTCTATCGTGGCACTGACTTCACTAATAGCTGTCAAAGCACTAGATCCTGAGGCAGCTCGCAAGGTATGAAAAGCGCGGACAATATCGTCACTTACGTCAACTTCAGTGGCGTCTTTGTGCAAGATAACAAAATCATTAATATCTTGTAGTAATTCTTCTGCTTCTTCGATAAATATCTTACAAAACTCTTGTTCTTCTTCGCTTTGCGGCGGCATTGCTACTGGCGCTTCTGCCATTACTTCATTAATAGAATAAATAGTTTGTAGCGTACTATCGACGTCTACGTTGTACCCAGTGGTAGAGGTCATCGATTCAGCTTGAACCAAATCAAAGCTGTCTTTTATCGAAGTGCTATCTCTTATCAAATTATAATCAAACGCATCTCCAAGCTGCTGGCTGTATGCATTGGCGCACGCTATCCACAAAGGCACATCTGCTGGATAATTATGAGTGCCTGCGGCAAAAACATCCATCATGTCAGGATACGCGGTTAGTACGTCGCTAATAAGCGTCTTTATAGGTGCTGACGCCACAACATTGCCATCTAATATACGATTAAGCATATTCTCTATAGACCAAGCAAGCTCAGCGGTATAGTTGGCACCAACCATACGCCCTGAGCCTTTTAGGGTATGAAAGCCGCGGCGGATGTCTTGTAAAAGCGTCAGATTGTCCAAGTTATGCTGCCACTCTTCAAACAAAGGCGAGATCTCAGCTAAGACTTCTTCAGCCTCTTCTATAAAGATATCTTTGATGTCTGGATCAGCATCGTTGGCATCAAGGGGTAATTGCCCAATGTCTGGCATGAAAGGAAGTAGTGCTGCAGGCAAATCTGCAACTGCTAAGACAGGCTGTTGTTTGCTAGGCACGTTTTCTACATCAAAATGGTCATTGATGTCATCACTATTTGAAAGCTCGTTATCGACTTCGATAGCGTTAGTGCTCGTCGCACTAGCGTCCAAATCATCTGTCGTATTGTCTAGTAAGTGACGACTATTAGCCACTATAACGCTGGCATCAAAGCTTGAATCTTGAGGGTCACTAAAATCACTGACCATTTCGGGCAAATGAGCTATCGCCTCAGTCACTAAAGTCACAACTGCCTCTTGCACAGGCTTAGCGTTGTCTAAGCGATCATTGAGTAAGTGCTCAATAGATGCTGTCATCTCACTAATGCTCGCAGCATCAACCATACGGCTCAAGCTCGTTAACACAAAAAAGCCGCGATGAATCTCTGTCAAAGCCGTTGGGTCTTGGGGGTCTTGTTCCCAAATGGGTAAAAAATCTTGCAGGTCACTGATGACTTCCATTGATTTCTCAATAAAGGCATCGTGCGTGTCTTTATCTACATCAAAACTTTTGGCTTTAAGATTAAGCTTTTGATCGTCTTCGTTCTCAT
The DNA here is from genome assembly GCA_947495055.1 of uncultured Psychrobacter sp. Taxonomy (GTDB): domain Bacteria; phylum Pseudomonadota; class Gammaproteobacteria; order Pseudomonadales; family Moraxellaceae; genus Psychrobacter. The sequence continues at coordinate 142,754 of CANLXO010000003.1, forward strand.
CAAATGACATCTGCTTCTCAAGATCTATATCATCGCTGGGCAGATTATCAAAACTGTCTATACCCTCAAAATCAGTGCTCTTAAAATCAATACCTTCAAAATTAATGTCTTCAAAATCAATATCGTCAATATCATCCAAACTAATATGATCAGTGTTATCTAGGGCTTGGGCATGAATAGGGCTACTCTCATCATAGGTATTGTCTGTATCATCAAAGTCATCATCGTCTAGATCAAGCGCTGTCCACTCTATTGTATCGGTAGGTGCTGTTGTTTCTGGCGCAGCATTATCTATTTGCTCATCTGTTGCCTGATCATCGTCTAGCGTCCGATAGATATCACTATATAGCTCCTGGAGCTGATGCTCAATCTGCCACTGCTGCGATGCAAATCCTGCTTCTGATGACATACTTTGCTCGGTATCCTGCGCGGTAATGCGAGCTTGGTCTGCGTAAGCGGACTGTCCACTATGCTCAAGCTGCATGCTGATACGATGCATTGAAGACGCCACAGTCTGAGGATTGTCGAGATTAAATATAACGGTTTCAAGCTCAGTTAGGGTATGAGATAAGATGTTAAATGACTCATCCATCAAAGAGTGACTGAGCGTAAGCGTTTGCTCATCGATGTCATTGAGTGCCAATAGCTCAATATAAATCGTATTTGTCAGTGTCTTAAGCGTATCTTGAGTGTCTTGATAAGTGTCATCATTGTTATGCGCTGGGATTGACTCTATCACTTGCTCTAATGATGCAAGCAGTGAGGCATAATGTTCAGGTAAAGGGATATGATTATGTGCAAGAGCACTGAGCCATAGTGTAGTGAGGTGCCAAAGACGCTCTTGCTCAGCATTAGTAGCAGTTTGCTTTAGGTAATGACTAACCTTTTTTAGTATTTTTAGGATGGGCCGATGATTCTCATTGATAGTAAGTAGCTGCTGTACTTGCTGACGCCAAGCGAACAATAATTGCTGATATTGATCTTTGGATAAGGCGTCAATGCCGTCTATATCAGTGACGTCCATAACATTAGTGGTGTCCATAACATTAGTGGCGTCCATAACGTCGATATTGTCAGTAGCAGTGTTATCGATCACAACGTCACTAATAGCAACTCTATCATTGGTAGTAGAGTCAAGGCCTTGCATGCTCGCAACTGAGATGTCTTGAGTCGTTTGATTAGTAGCGAGTATTCGCGTCAGCTCGGTTACAGTATCGCTCAGCAGTTCGGTGTGATAGCTTCCTGTTTCTACATACTCCATTAGCTCATGCTGCAATAACTGATGCGACAACATTCCTGTGCGTCTGTCTTTATCAGCCAGTGATGTATGAGCGCTTACTTGTATCAGCAACCTAAGCTTGTCAGCCAGCTCTACCAACACAGGCAAGTCTGCTATCGTCAGCGCATCGATGATCTCTTGGTAATGATCTACGGTCTGCTGAGGATTTGTATTGTCAGAACCTAGTTGCCAGTCCTCAGCAACTTGTGTGAGCTGCTGGTTGAGAGAGGGTAGTAGCCACTCAAGCGTCACCATATCCTTGGGCTTATTTTTCATAAGTTAATCCTGACTCTTTTGGGCACTGATTATTGTCATTTAGTGACTTTACAATAGGTGGAGCGACTGGTTTGCTGGCACAAAATTGAGCGCTTTGGTCTTTTTGGCGGACTACCAAACGCCCAAAGACTGACTGTAAATAAAGTCAATCGCAACATGCTAAATAACGCAGGGTCTCCCCCTTACGCTTTTATCAAAAACTGCACGCTCTCATCAAACACTCTATGCTCTCATCAAACACTCTATGCTCTCATCAAACACTTTATGCTCTAATCAAAGGCTCTGTGCTTTAATTAAAAACTGTAGTGAGCGTCGTCTATTTGCTCATCGTCATTTGAGATTTTAAAGCCAGTAACTGACTCTTGTAGTGCTGATGCCATCTCGCTTAGCTCACCGATTGAACGCGCTGTCGCCATCGTACCAGATGAGGTTTGCGAGGTGATGTCTTGAATAACCGTCATAGTTTGCGAGATACTTCCCGCAGATCTTGCTTGCTGCTGCGCTGCATTTGAGATGTTTTCAATAAGATCAGACAAGGTGCTAGATACGTTTTGTACTTCCTCAAGCGCCTCACCAGCATCTTGTGCTAGGCGCGCACCGCGCACCACCTCTGATGTCGTTGATTCCATAGATACAACCGCTTCGCTAGTATCTGTCTGAATTGTCTTAACCAGAGTTTCGATCTGTTTGGTGGCGTTGGCTGAGCGCTCAGCGAGACGCTGAACCTCATCGGCGACGACCGCAAAGCCTCGCCCAGCTTCCCCAGCCATAGAAGCCTGAATAGCGGCGTTCAATGCCAACACATTGGTCTGATCAGCGATGTCGTTAATCAGTCCGACAATATCACCAATCTCTTGTGAGGACTCGCCTAAGCGTTTGATACGCTTTGAGGTCTCTTGAATCTGATCTCGAATGACATTCATACCATCGATAGAGCGCTGTACGACCTCAGCACCATTATAGGCAATAGCAACAGAGCGTTTAGCGACGGCAGCTGACTCAGCAGCGTTATTAGATACCTGATCAATAGAGAGCGTCATCTCACTAATCGACGCTGATACGCCTGCGATCTCTTGTGCTTGATCTTCTGAGGCGCGGGCAAGCTCAAAGGCGTTGACCTGCGTTTGCTCTGATGAGCGCGATACCCGATCTGCGGTGCTGTTAATAGCTGTGACGAGCTGACGAAGTTGGTCAATTGCAAAGTTTACAGAGTCTGCAATCGCTCCAGTAAAATCCTCTGATACTGTCGCATTCACAGTCAAGTCACCATCTGCCAAATCACCTAACTCATCAAGCAGGCGCAAAATGGCCATCTGGTTACGATCATTTTCTTCTTGAATTTGACGGGCGCGCTCAGATTCCGCGTCGGCTTCTTGACGATTACGCAGTGTCTCTTTTTCGATCAATAAACGCTCAGAGCTGCCTCGCTGTCCAAATATCTGCGACAAAGCATACAAAATACCCAATAGCGCTACCACAAATATCAGCGCAGGTATCACTATTGATTGATTAAAGTTAGTCACGTACTCACTGACCGAAGATAGCGAGCTTATAAGCCAAAATAAACAGGCTACGCTCACCAAGGCCAAAAGCGCAAGTACCCCTTTCCACTTGTTGGCGCTCTCTTTGGGTACCGATACAGATCTATTTGGCCCGATCGCTGGGCTTTTTGTAATATTACTCATCGTGCTCATTCCTTTAAAACAGTCGCAAAAATCTTATCGTGACTGACCTTGTCCCTATCAAGATTGTTGCGCTTGATAGCTAAAGGTCTACGTGAGTACTGATGTATCACAATCAGTCGCTATAATCTTATCTATTATTATATGACAGCTTATTATATGGCAGCGTCGCTATAGCGCTTATCTTGCGCTAGCAAGCTTGGCATAAAGATGAACCAATCTTGCTCATCCTTATAAAACTTGCCATGATTGTAAGGCGCAAAAGGCGACTGACTATCAATGGCTTCTGCTCGGTACTGATCTTGACTAAACTGCTCAATACCGAGCACTTGATCGACCAATAGTCCTGAAAACATGGTCTCGTGATCGATCACAAGTACCTTGCGCTGGCTCATTTGCGTGCGCATGCTTGGTATCTGCAAAAATTTGGACATATCAGTCAAAGGCAGCAGGCGCCCACGAATATTAGCAATCCCTAACATCCAAGGCTTGACCAGAGGCATGGTTGTATACTCAGGCATCATCAAAACCTCAGACACCTCGCCCATAGGCGCGATGAGTCGTTGTCCGCCAATATCAAAAACCAGTCCTTGCCAATCAGACTCCTGCCCGCCGCGGCGACCGCTTTTGCGAGAACGCGCTAAGTCGGCTAGACGTAAAAGCTCAATGAACCCTCTAGATGCCACAAGTTACTCCATCACTCTACGAATAGTATCAAGCAGCTCAGACTCATCAACAGGCTTAGTGATATACTCTTTGGCGCCCTGACGCTTGCCCCATACCCGATCAGTTTCCTGACTTTTGGTACTGATCATCACAATAGGAATGTGCGAGGTTGTCGCGCCGCGCGTTATCTTTCGCGTCGCCTGAAAACCGTTCATCTCAGGCATAACCACATCCATTAAGATGACATCTGGCTGATGATCCGTTGCCATTTGGCAGCCTTGCTCACCATTGATAGCTTCTAGTATCTGAAAGTTGTGCTTGGCCAGCATGTCACGAAATTTTGCCATCTCAGAGGGCGAATCGTCGATGACTAATACAGTAGTCATGGGTATATCCTTTGTTTATCGGTGGTGTACTTTAAAATATTGGCTTGATTGCTCTGCTATCAGCGATACTGGTTAATAGCCTCAAACAACTCATCTTTACTAAAGGGTTTGGTTAAGTACTCATCAGAACCCACAATACGTCCGCGTGCTTTGTCAAACAACCCGTCCTTTGATGACAGCATAATGACAGGCTTGCTGGCGTAATCAGGATTATTCTTAATCAAAGCACATGTCTGATAACCGTCTAAGCGCGGCATCATAATATCTACAAAAATAATATCTGGATTGTTATCTACGATCTTGGCTAAAGCATCGAACCCGTCGATAGCTGTTACAACCTCACATCCTGCCTTTTGCAGTAGCGTCTCTGCCGTGCGGCGAATAGTCTTTGAATCATCAATGACCATTATTTTTAGCCCGTCAAAATTATTTTCCATATACTCTTATCCTATAAACGACTGTATTCATGTTGCCATTATTTAACGAGCGCTTTGTTATTTGATTATCGTTAAACCACAAGTTAAGTGGTTAAAGCATGATTTGATTTTGTACTCATTATCTTCTTTTGTCGTCTATGCTACTTGATTGTGATAATGAGATAAAGCAAGTCATCACCATTTGTATATATTCAAATATTGCCAAATACTTTTTGTTTGTAATGAAAATGTATCAACGCTTGTTTTAGCATAGTTATTTAGGCTTTTCCAGCTATTTAAAATCTATTGTCCAACGTTAAAAAATTTATCTATCGCTTGCCAACATATATATACGCAAATTATTAGCCTACAACCTACCTTTTTCACTATATAATAAATTTCTGTTTATCAAGGTAGCTGGTATGACTTTTTCTTCACGTTTATTCAAAAAAATATGCAAGATAAGTGCCACTTATGTATTAAGTGCCTGTTTACTTGTTGCTTGTCAGCCGCCGCCTGCAACTGATGACACAGCTTTAAATTCAAATGATCAGGCAGCGCCCGTTATCATTGAAGCTGACAGTGTTTTGATGAGTCCAGAGCATATTTTAAATATTAAGTCGTCTCGCTATCAGCCAAGCCTAGGTCTACAAGGCACACTTGAGCCTGCCGAGGAGCAAAAGCTGATTGCGGCAAAGGACTTGATCATAGATAAGATACTGGTTGCAGAGGGCGACTGGGTAGAAAAAGGATCGCCCTTATTTGTCGTGTATCGACAGGCAACCAACACTAATAGCGAAGCAAAAAAGGCGAATACTCTTAGCGATCAAACACTCTCTGATAGTAGTGCTACAAAGGCATTAAAGGATAACGTATCAAAAGGCAATGAACCAGAAGATAGTAAATCAGAAGATAAAGCGCTTATCGAGCAAGCGACAAGCAATATATCCAATAAAAATAATAAAGAATCAGGCGATATCGCCTCTAACTTGCAGGACACTAAAAGCCAAGCTAAAGCCGTAGATACTAATACTAATAACCTACCCAAAACAGCTACTTTAACCTCTAACAAAAATAAATCTGCATCTACGCCAGTTACGGTAATCGCCAAAACCTCAGGTTATGTGAGCGCACTCTTCATTGAAGCTGGGCAAACGGTAAAGACAGGCAAGCTACTCTTAGAACTTGGTGAAAAGAGCAACCTGCATTTTGTTGCAACCTTGCCGATTCAAGCCAAGCCTCAGCTCTCTGTCGGGCAGACGGTCAATTTTAGTGCTGAAGCATTAACGAATACTTTTACAGGTCAAGTGAGCAAATTGACTGTTGATAATACGACCAAGCAACTTTTAGTCTATGTCAGCGTTATCGACAACGAGGTCAGCCGCGCGCAGTTATTACCGGGGATGAGTGCTACCGGGCGCGTCAATTATGGTCAAATAGAAGTCGGTACTATCGTGCCCAGAAGTGCGCTTCATGATGTGGACTTGAGCGCCTTACAAAAGCCGCCCTATCAAACCGCTGCGCCATTGAATGCTAACATTTGGATCATCAAGCAAGACCAGCGCCTGACTCGTCAGCCCGTTGAGGTCATTGAATATGATCCAAGTACCGAGCAGTACCTTATCGCAGGTGTGAGTAATGATAGTTTGATATGTTTGGCTGATCTGCCCGTCGAGTCTGCTGGTAAGCTGGTCATCGTTTCTTAATATCTTTGTTATAGATAGGTCTGTTCCATAACTTTATTTGCTGTTACATTGTATAGAAACATTAACAAAGCATGTCTTGTTTAGTAAGGGATGAATTAGGCAAAATAGTTTTGAGAAGCCATAATAAATAACAACGACAATTTGAGGATGGACTATGAGTAAGCAGATTTTATTGATTGAAGACGATCCGGATTTGGCCGAACTGATTAGTGATTATCTCACTATGAACTACTACGATGTGCATCATGCAGGTCTTGGTCAAGAAGGTCTCGATATTTTAGATACCAAAGAGCGCGATATAGATTTGGTAGTGCTAGACTTAATGCTGCCTGATATGGACGGTATGCAAGTCTGTCAAAAGATTCGTGGTAATAAGAATAACATGACTAATAAAGTCCCTATCATTATGCTTACGGCAAAGGGCGATACCACAGATCGAGTGCTTGGACTTGAGATGGGTGCTGATGATTATATCTCCAAACCCTTTGAGCCGCGTGAGCTACTGGCACGTATTCGCTCGGTCATCCGCCGTCATGAGCAGCCCAATCAAGCAGACAGTCAGTCAGACAGCTTGACCTTTGGTCGTCTCAGCGTGTTTCCAGATAGTCATGAAGTCACTATCGATGACAAGCCTGTACGTTTAACCACTCATCAATTCCAGCTATTACATTATTTTGCTACGCATTCGGGCAAAGTGCTCAACCGTGAGCAATTATGGCAAGCGATGCCCAACGACGACAGCTCAGACAATATCGATCGTGCTATAGACGTGCATATCTCACGCCTGCGCGCATTGATTGAAGACAATCCTCGTCAGCCCAAACGCATTATCACGGTACGCGGCGTGGGTTATCAGTTTGCCACCGATCAGGTATGATAGCTTGATAGTAGAGACTCGTTGATGCAGCAGCTGGGCTTTCGTTCCGTATTTGCCAAACTATTTGCCAGCGTCATGCTGGCATTGACGCTTTTTGCCGTCGCTATGGTACTGCTTACGCAGCTGGTTCATGACAAAGACGCCAGTATCCGCTCCAAAGTACTGGCTACGCAAATACTTGGACAAATAGACCCGTTTTTGAATGAGCTCAATGTCTCGATTAGCAATGACAATCGGTTGCAGGCGAGATTTATGCTTGCTGTCGTCAAAAAAAGCTTCGATATCTTTGATGAGTCCTTGCAAGCAAAAATGGGACTATACGATAATGACGGTCGCCTGCTTATGCAGACGGATAATAGTGATCTGCCACTAGAGCTGCCTGCGCCGCCGTCTTTATTGATGCGCGCTTTTCCCTCCTTTGCCGACTCCCCGCCCACCCAACAAGCACAAGTCTATAGCAGTACGGGCTATACGCTACTGTATGAGTCGCGCCTGCCACCCAAAAAACCTGTGCTCTCTGCTGCGCTAAACCTATTTACAGGTACGCTGCTGCTGCTTATTATTATGGCAGGGGTACTGTGGTGGATCGCTCGCAATATGACTTGGCGCCTCAATCAGATGAGTCAGCAGATGGCTCAGCTTGGTGATGGCGACTTTAGTGTTCGCGTTAATGCGCGCGGCAATGATGAGATTACCTCCCTTGCTCGTGGATTTAACCAAGCCGCACAAAAGATTGAGCACCTTATTGATGCTAACAATCTACTACTCGCTCACGCTTCTCATGAGCTGCGTACACCTATCACCCGTATTCGCTTGCAAATTGAGATGATGGATATGCTTGCAAGCGGTATGCCGCCTGATACCAAAGCCAAGTTTGATAAGCGCGCACAAGCAGTGAACCGCGATTTGTCTGGTCTTAATGACTTGGTCGAGAGCATCCTTTTGGTCAGTCGCTTAGATGCAGGTCACGCCGTCCAGCAAATAGAGCGCCTTGATTTATACGACGTGGTCAATCAAGAGCGCCAACACTATCCTGAAGCTACGCTCATCGGCAAGCACATTACTATTGATGGGCAAGCCTCAATGCTCACTCACCTTATCCGTAACCTTTTGACCAACGCGATGCTGCATGGCACGCCGCCTATCACGGTCCTACTCTATGGCGTACAGACGCTTGAGCAAGCGGACACTGTGCCTGACTATCTATTGCAAGGCATTATGAATAGCAGCTTTGCTGATCATAACCTCTCGGATCTGGCTTATTATGATGAACTAAAAAGCGATGAGACAATCGAAGGCAGCGTAGCGGATACCACTCATGCAGATGAACAAACGCTTGATACAAAAAGCGTAGATCTACCTGTGCCTATCATCTACAAAAACGGTGAATCGCTCATTCTTGATGATAAGAAAAACATCGCTCCTGAACCTTCTATCAATGACGATCTTGAAAGTATCACTGATGCACAACTTAGCGCCTCTGACAGACCACCGGCCTCAGCACTTGCATCTTTAATGCCTAAAAAGAGCGAAAACAAGGAAATCGAAAGCGGTGAGAACGCAGCTCTACCTCGTAAAGAAGGCTTATTCAAAAAGCACCTCAATAAACCAAAAGCAGATCTTGCCGAACCCGTAGCTAAGTATGCAGTGTTAGCTATTATCGATGAAGGGTCAGGCATTCCTAAAGATAAGCGCAAAGAGATCTTTAGTCCCTTTGTGCGCCTGCAACAAAAGCAAAAAGGCTCAGGTCTGGGGTTATCGCTCGTGGCGCAAATTGTCACCGCTCATCAAGGCTATATCAAAACCGATACTATAAATGGTCATACGCGATTTTTGGTCGTACTACCTGTGCAGCATAATCCAGACTATGACTTTCATGATCATGACAGTCATCTCTAACGCGTTTTTGATTGATATAAAGCTCTTTCTCTATTTGGCATAAGCCTAGCTCGCTTTGTCATATCAGCATGACATTAATTGACACACGCCTTTAACGATTTGACCTTGCGTTTTTTATACAACGATAGTGTCTGTACTAGCGACAACACTCGCTATACCCAAGCTCCCTGCTAATATGCTATATTGTCGCCCCTTATAAATACCTATTGTTTTCTTTGCAAAATAAAATCTAGCAGATATCGAGCCTGCCATGAGCGACATGATTGCCCTAAAAGATGTGACCAAAAGCTTTATGAGCGACCGCTCGATCAAAGGCGCAGACGGTAGGGCGCATTGGTTTACTGCGGTTGAGCCGACCTCACTATCTATTCAGCAAGGCGAGATATTCGGCCTTATGGGATACTCAGGCGCAGGTAAATCAACCTTATTGCGTCTAATTAATATGCTTGAGCGTCCAGATTCTGGTCAAGTTATTATCGATGGTACGGACTTAACGACACTGTCTGCCAGCGATTTGCGCGTAGCGCGGCACAATATTGGCATGATTTTTCAGCAATTTAACTTGATGTCTAATCGTACTGTCTTTGATAATGTCGCGTTCAATTTAACGGTGTCAGGCTACCCTAGCCGCGATATTCATAAACGGGTGATGGAGTGCCTTGCCATTGTTGATTTGACTGATCGCGCCAGTCACTACCCTGCGCAGTTGTCAGGCGGTCAAAAGCAGCGCGTCGGTATCGCTCGTGCTATCGCGCCAAGCCCTAAAGTATTGCTCGCCGATGAGCCCACCTCGGCGCTTGATCCTGCGACCACCCGTAGTTTGCTCACCTGCTTGCGCGATATCAATGAACAGTTAGGCGTGACTATCGTTATTGTCACCCATGAGATGAGCGTGATTCGCAGACTTTGCCATCGCGCCGCTTTGCTTCATCAAGGACAACTGCTCGAAGTGGCTGATGTCCGTGACGGTAGCATTCAAGCGGCCACTCTAATTGGTCAGGGTCTGGTTCAAGAAGACTAAATTTAAGCTCAAATAGATAGATAAATAGAGATTGACATGATGACTGGCGCTGAATTATCGACCTCAATTGACAAGCTTTGGGCGCTGCGTTCTGAGATTTGGCAAGCTTCCGTTGATACCTTTGTCATGCTAGGTATCTCAACGACTACTGCTATCATTATCGGTGGTCTGTTTGGCATTTTCTTGTTTTTGTCTAGCGATAGACAGTTTTTGCAAAACAAGGCGCTATACGGTGTGCTTGGCGGTATTACCAACTTTATGCGCGCTTTTCCGTTTGTCATTTTGATGATTGCGATGAGCCCGTTTACCAAAGCTATTGTCGGTACGGGCATTGGCCCTATAGCGGCCTCGTTAGTACTGGCGATTGCAGGCTCGTTCTACTTTGCCCGCTTAGTCGAGCAAAACTTGCGTGAAGTACCGCGCGGAATTATCGAAGCGACCGAATCTATGGGCGCGCGCCCTTTTACGATCATCAAGGTACTACTTAATGAATCGCGCTCAGGGCTGGTTTTGTCAGTGACGATTCTCTGTATCAGTCTGCTGTCATACTCAGCAGCAGCAGGTATGATTGGCGGCGGCGGTCTGGGTGATTTAGCCATTCGTTATGGCTATTATCGCTATCAGACTGAGGTCATGGTATTTATCGTCATTATGTTATCGATTATGGTGATATCCATCCAAGCCTTTGGTAACTGGCTTGCGACGCGTTTAGACAAGCGATAAAACAATAGTATAAATGCTGTATTTAATTCATGACTACTAAGGATAAATTATGAAACTTAACGATATTAGCCGTCAATTGGCACTTGGTTTTGGCATCGTTGGCGTATCAGGTTTGGTACTGGTTGGCTGCAACAATTCATCAGCGCCAGAAGCGACTAAAGAAGCGCCTGCTACCTCTGCTGAAGCCAGCAATGATAGTGATGCTCAAAAAAGCAAAATCATTATCGGTACAACCGAAGGTGACTTTGCTGATATGGTACGTAACCAAGTTAAAAGCTCGCTAGAAGCGCAAGGTTATGAGGTTGAGCTGATTACCTTTACCGATTATGTTCGTCCAAACTTGGCACTGGCAGATGGTGATTTGGATATCAATATCTTTCAGCACAAACCTTATCTTGATACTTTTAAGGCTGAAAACAATCTTGACCTTGTTGAAGTATTCCAAGTGCCTACCGCGCCGCTTGGCATCTATACGGGCAAAAAGACCAGCCTTGATGATGCCTACAAAGGTATGAGCGTATCAGCACCTAATGATCCAAGTAACTTTGCGCGCGCATTGGTTATGATGAATGATCTAGGCTGGCTGACGTTAAAGGATAATATCGACCCATTAACGGCGTCAAAAACAGACATCGCTGACAACAGCAAGTACGATATCAAAATCGTTGAGTTAGAGGCCGCGCAATTACCACGTGCCCGTGATGAAGTCGACTTTGCCGTTATCAATGGCAACTATGCCACTGACGCGGGTATTGAATTGACGAGTGCTTTGTTCCAAGAGCCAAGCTTTAACTATGTTAATTGGTCAGCGATTAAAACGGCTGATGCTGATAAAAAATGGGTTAAAGATGTGACCAATGCCTATAACTCAGATGAGTTTAAAATGTATGCCAACAAGACATTCCCAGGATACAAATACCCAAAAATCTGGAGTCCTGAAACAGCAACCGTGACTGCTTCTGCTGGTACAGCGACTGCTACAGGTGAAGTGGCGGTTCAGTAGTTTGCTCTAGAATGTAAGTGTTTAAAACTTTTAAAATAAAAATGCCCACGACTTAAAGTCATGGGCATTTTTTATTGCTCAAATTCAGTCCGTGTAGGGTGTGGTTAGCGCAGCGTAACCCACCGCTTATCTATACTTATATAATTGGTGGGTTACGTTATAGCAAAGTTCTTTGTCAGAACTTAATACCACTAACCACACCCTACTAGACTATCATTATTAGAGAATAACTACATCGTATCTCTAAACAAGTCCAGCTCAATATCATAACTAGGCTCAGGCTTTTTAAACAGGTACTTACCATTGCGAATAGAGGCCAGTACATCCGCGCGTTGGCGCACCGCTTCAAATGGACTTGTCGCATCCAATACTAGGAAGTTTGCTGCTCTGCCGACTTCTATCCCGTACTCGTCTTCGATATTCAAAGTTTCCGCGCCATTAAAGGTTATGAAGTCAAGACAGACGTCAAGCTGCGGTAATGACATGGTTTGTGCCAAATGAATACCATTATCTAAGATATTCATCATGTTACCGTTGCCCGCGGGATACCAAGGATCATTGATAGAATCTTGACCAAAAGAGATGTTGATACCATTCTCCCAAAATTCCTTCACTCGCGTGAGGCCACGACGCTTAGGATAGGTATCTTGGCGACCTTGCAAATAAGCGTTCTCAGTAGGCAGCGCAATGAAGTTCATCTGCGATTGCTCAAACAGTCCCATCATGCGAAACGCATAAGCATCGTCTGCGGAACCAAATGAACAGGTATGGCTAGCCGCCGTACGCGTACCGATATCTTCAATCATCACCAAAGCATTCAATAGTTGTACGTGGCGACTCATTGGGTCATCAGTTTCATCACAGTGCACGTCGATAAGCTTGTCATACTTAAGTGCAAGCTCAACCGTCTTACGCACAGAATCTTGACCGAACTCGTATGCCCATTCAAAATGTGGAATGCCGCCGACGCAGTCCGCGCCCATCTTTAACGCCTCTTCCATCAACTCAACAGCCCCTTTATAGGCGTACATGCCCTCTTGCGGGAAAGCGACAATCTGAATAGTGACGTTGTCTTTTAGCTCTTCGCGCAGCTCAAGCATTGCTTTAAGTCCAGTCAAATCAGGGTCGCAGACGTCAATATGGGTACGAATGTATTGCACCCCTTTGGACACCTCTTCTTGAATACCTTTAAGCATCCGCGATTTAGCATCTTCAAAAGTTTGCGTCTTTTTGACATCGTGCCAGCGAGCAATACCTTCGAACAAGGTACCTGTGGCGTTCTTGGCATCATCGCCGCCGCCCGTGTAGACATAATCAAGATGCAGATGCGAGTCCACATAAGGCGGTACGATCAAACGGCCTTTGAGATCAATCTCTTCTTCGGCAGTAGGCAAATTGTTACCAATCTGCTGAATAACACCGTCTTTGACCAAGATCTCAGTAGCATCGCTATTGCGATAGATATTGGCATTGGTAAATTTAATCATGACAAACTCCTATTATTATTGAATAATTATTTATTGAAATTGCTTATCGAACATTATTTTATTAAAAGCTACTTTATTGAACGCTACTTCATTGAACGCTACCCGACAGTAGGCGCATCCAATGTTTTCTTAGATATGAAGGTAATGATGATGGCAGGAACGAAACAAAGAATGGATAGATATACAATACCTAAGACGCCTGTCTCTGGCATATTCACCAAAATAAGTCCCGACAGCCAAGTTGCAATCATAATAGAGAAGTTAAACACACTTGATTGTACGGAAGTCGCGACAGCTTTTGCCTCGGTAACTTGGTGACTGACTGCTGTTTGGAACATCGTTACCAAAGGTCCGAATGCTAGTCCCCATAGTAAAAAGGCAAAATGCGAGAAACCATTCATTCCTCTGAAGAAGACGAATAGCAACATAGCTATCGCTCCAGATACCAGCATACTGACGATCAAACCGCGCAGATGCGTATCGATAATCTTGAGAAAATACCGATAAAAGTAACACTGGCCATAAGGCCAAAGATGAACCAAGAAATAGGGTTCTGTCCGACATTATTATTTTTTGATAGCTCGTCTTTTGATTGATTAGCTTTTGAAAGACTAGACACATCTTCTCCTAGTTGACTAAAGGTTTCAAAAGGTCATTGCATGGCCCTTTGACGATATATCTATCTGTAGAAATCTAAATGTCCGTTATAAATAACTGATTCGTTTACTATCTAATTCAACTATAACATAAGGGATTTATTAAAACCCTTATATAAGTAAGGTTTTGTAATGGATTAAATTTATGTACTACAAAGTGACGTTACAGCCTGTTTGTCCTTTGTAGGAAACCGTCACTCCCGCTTTCATCTGATTGGGACTACGCTTATAGTGAATGGACTAAGCGATAATTTGCTAATGTTTCAGTTAAGTTGTCGTTTTTTAGTTTTCATGATTAAGCTAACAATTATAAGGATAATAATATGAGTACTAAAACTTATAACCTTCGTACAGCAGGACAGGCTAATATTCCCGTACTTGGACTAGGTACATGGCAGTCAACCGGACAAGACTGTATCGATGTCGTTAGCCAAGCGCTACAGATAGGCTATGAGCATATCGATACAGCGCAAGCTTATGGTAATGAGGTCGAGGTGGGTCAAGGTATCAAGCAATCAGGGGTGGCGCGTGATAAATTCTTTTTAACCACCAAGATCTTTCCTGATGATATGAAGTTTGAACCAGAGAAACTGGTGGCAGCGGCTAAACGCTCTTTAAAAAATCTAGATACCGATTATGTGGACCTATTATTACTACACTGGCCTGATGATCGTGTGCCATTATCTGAGACCATTCCAGCCTTGTGCAAGCTACAAAAGCAAGGCTTAACGCGTAATATCGGCGTCTCTAACTTCAATATTGCCAATATTATTGAAGCTAAAAAGTACGCTGACGTACCGATTGTGGTTAACCAAGTTGAGTTTCATCCATTTATTAAGCAAGAGACTTTGCAGACGTTTTTAAACAATCACCATATCTTGCTAGAAGCCTACTCGCCATTGGCACGCGGTGATGTATTTGACAATGACATTATAAAAGACATTGCTGACAAGCATGGCGTGACGCCAGCACAGATATCATTGGCTTGGATACTATCAGATAAAGACCGTATCGCTATTCCAAAGACCTCTAACCCAGATCATTTGCAAGGGAACTTGGACGCCATCAACGTCAACCTCAGTGCTAATGACATAGAACAGATTAGCAAGCTTGCCACTAGTGATGGTCGCAAGATTAAGCATCCTGATTATTCGCCCAAATGGGATGACTAATGTTAGAAATTAAGTCCCTTTTGAAGTAAAACGTTGATCGCAAAAAAGCCACTGATATCACTATCAGTGGCTTTTTGTTTGAGGCTAGCTATCGCCTTGAACAGATAAGCTTTACTGTTGCAGCGTTTGCGTTTCATGAATGGGCTGAGCAGGATTATATTGCTCAGAGGTTGGCGTTACCCCATTGCGGTTGTTCTCTTTCATCGATTTAGCAACCTCTGGCGGCATGTAGTTCTCATCATGCTTCGCCAAGACTTCACCTGCGACAAAGGTCTCACCTTGCATTTTTCCCGTAGCGACCACGCCTGAATTTTCAGCGAATAAGTCGGGCAAGATACCTTGATAAGTGACAGGGACAGTCGCCGCAAAATCGGTAATGGCGAACTGTACACTCAAAGGATCATCAGGCGCGCGCTGTACACTACCGGCGACTACCATACCGCCTGCCCGAATGCGTTTATCTTGTGGCGCCTCGCCTTGCGATATGGCTGTCGCATCAAAGTAGTAATCTGTCTGCTGGCCTATTGCGTATAGCACTAGCACTACCGCAACGGCTGCACCTGCCAGCGTAAACATGACCCACATTAGTTTTTTGCGTCGAGTTGCATTCATAGCACTACCTCATTGACGAATCTTTGAACATCGAGTTAACTCTTTAACCAGTAAAATAGCACCGTGTCTAATGGCTATTGCTTAGTGAGTATATGGGAGCGTCTTATCTCATAATCAATAAGCGCTACTGTGATTCATAAAACTTATAAGACGTTTGACTTATTACCTGATGTCGCATTATTTTTGCTCGTGGTGCTTTTACTCATAGTACTTTTACTCGTAGTACTTTTACTCATAGTACTGCGCTGCGCCTGACGGACTTGTTGAATACCCAGCTGCTTGATAAGCGCTTGTCTTTGGCGGCGACTGTACCAGATAAATATCAGCATAGCGCCAACCGTAATCGCCCAGCACGACCAGACAAAAACGCCGTGATCGCCCATAGCGATAAACTCAGAAAAACTATAAAAATAAGGCTGCATGTATTACCCTCGCAGGCTATTTGTGTTGACCACGTATGTATTCTTTGACCCAAGCTTTGCCTTGATCGCGTTGCAAGATCAGCGTATTAGTACGATATATAGCAAGCGTGGCAACGAGCAAATAGCTACCGACTACCATAAGTAGTAGCGGCATCCACATATCCGCGGACATCTTTGGGGCTTCGGTCAACGTAAAGGTCGCCCCTTGGTGCAGGGTATTCCACCACTCAACCGAGTACTTGATGATCGGTAGATTGACTGCGCCGACGACGGACAAGATCGCAGCAGCTTTACCGCGATTGGCCGTGTGCTCAAACGCTGCAAACAATGCCATTACGCCTGCGTACAAAAACGCCAAAATCAACATAGAGGTCAGACGCGCATCCCACACCCAGTAGGTGCCCCACGTGGGCTTAGCCCAGATAGATCCTGTCAGCAGGCTCAGCACACATAATAAAAACCCTATCGGCGCTAGTGCTTGCGCAACCAGATTAGCGGTTTTTATTTTCCATACCAAATAAATCACCCCAAGTACCGCTAAAGCAAAGTAGATAGAGATGGCAATACTCGCTGCCGGTACATGGATGAAAATAATGCGATAGCTGTTGCCTTGCAAGTAATCAGGCGGCGCAAAAGCCAAGCCCCAAACACTGCCAATAAGCAAAAATAAAGTGGCCAAAACACCCAACCACTTCACCCAAGGCGCAAAGGTGCGAAAGAACTGCTTAGTCCCTACTGTGGTCAAAAAGCCTTGCCAGATGCGCTGCCACAAGCTAGGAGATGAGACGTTATTTAAATTGGGCATGTAGAACACCTATTACGTCTTGTAGTGATAAAAAGAGGTGTGTTGACAAGAGATATCAGAAGGCTACTCACATAAAAATGTATCGCTTCTTTTAGCGCTATTATAGCAAAGTTGTCAGTCGCCGCCATATGGTTAGTTTACCGATAGGGCAAATCATCAGTTTAACCAAGACATCTTAAGCGTCAAAGCAATGACCCAAGGCGTCACTAATACCGAGACGATACTACCTGCTAATAGCAGCGCTAATACAGGCAAGCCATTAAGACCAGTTGCAAATAGATCGACTGCGCCAGTCGCAAAGATTAATACGGGCAGCTGCATCGGTAGCGCAATCAGCGGCACGAGTACCGCGCCATTTTTGAGCGATAGCGTCAAGCTACTGGCGATAGCAGATAACATCAGCAGCATCGGACTACCTGCAATAATGGACGCCAGCAAAATACCCGCATCAAACCAGCTCAGTCCAAATAAAGGTACAGAAAGCAGGCTTAATACTGCGACGATACCACTACTAAACAGCCAGTGAATCGATAAGCGAATAAGTACCCATAAAGGCAAAGAGGCTTTTGCCACGACCAATTGCGCAAGCGTACCATTATCAAGTGCGGGCTTAAATAAACCATCAACGCCCATAACCAAAGACAACAAGGCGGCAATCCACACCGCAGGCACGCCTAAGCGCTGCAAGAGCTGCGGCTCAGTACCGACCGATAGAGGAAATAAAGTAATGATGACTAAGAATAAAACCAAAGGATAAAGCCACTGCACTGCGCCTTGTTGCTTGACTTGCCATTCGCGTCGCCACAACTGCCCAAAGCTGATTTGACGCATAGCAATACTATTTGCTTGGCTATTTATGCGCCGCGTATCTGCATTAGTCACTAAAGGTTGTACTTGACCCTCTAACATCATACATCCCTTTACTTAAACCATGGACTCTGACAAGTCGAGCACGTGATCGGCGACGCCAACCGATTGATGGCTGGTCATGAGTATCGACCCTCCTGCCGCTGCAAACTTGCATAATCTGTGCTCCATTCGCGCCACCATATCCACATCTAATGCGGTAAAGGGTTCATCAAGTAGCCACAGCGGCGTCATCTGTGGCGTTAACAAATACAGCCGAGCTAAGGTAATGCGCCGCGTCTGCCCTGCAGATAGATGACTTGAGCTCAATGCCTCAAACCCTTGCAACCCGACCCATTCTAATGCCTCATCAACCTCAGCGAGCGTTGGTGATACGCCATACAAATTAAGCAAAAACGTCAGATTCTGTGCCACAGTCAGGCTTGAATGAATGCCTAATTGGTGCGAGACATAGAGCGGCTGCACAGGCAGCCCTGCTTGACCTTGGTAATGCACCGCACCTGTTAACACGGGTAACAGCCCCGCTAGTTGCATTAGTAGCGTCGTCTTTCCCGTACCATTAGCCCCTATCAGATGGCAAATACTACCCGCCGCCAGCTCAAGATTTACCCCAACGCATAACGGCAACTCACCACGCTGGACGGTTAGATCCTCAAGCGTTAATGTAGTCATATTGGTATCAGAATCAGCTAAAGAATGCACAGGCAAAGCGGTCATCAAGATCTCTTATTATTTATCCGTTATAAGCGCGTATTGATTAAAGCGCATACATCTATTACAACAATAATCAGCACAAACCGTGCGTCCGTTCATGGCATAATCTAACATTATAACAAATTGTTGACTACTAGGCCTTAAAACATATGCAAAGCACCTTTATCGAAACACCCTCGTCTACCACAAACGACTTAGCAAACCTTGCAAGTATAGACGGCTTGATACAGGCACAAGTCACCTTTATGCAAGAGTGGTTACGCGGGCAGGCTGAGCCACTAGCGCTTGAGGCCTGGCACTGGCTCGCCGCGCAGCCCATGAGCCGCTATATCAATAGTGAGGATATCCAGCGCTTAATCAACAACTGGCTTCTCACCCATCCGCTTAGTGATGTGATGCGCCAAGATATTCGCGATATTATGCATACGGTGATGTATCATCCCGTCAATGACAATATGCCGCTACGTGAGCTGGTCGATGATACCCAAATCGAGACTCTTGCCACTTATATCGGCAGTCACGATGAGCAGCGTAATGCTTTGATTCACAGCTTTATCGGTAATGAAGCATTCGCTGAGCTGCTGACGCAAACACTGTATCATGCTATCAATGATTTTATGGAGACGACGCTTGATAAAGCGGGCGGCGTGGGTAAGCTTATGAAAATGGGCCGCAGCTCGTTTGAAAAAGCCACTAATAGCAATCTCGATGGAAAACTGCAAACTTACTTGCATCGCAATATCAAAGATTTGACTCGCCGCGCTGAGAGCAATGCTAAGGCGCACTTATCAAACGAAGAAGTCACGCGTATGCTAACAACAGGCTGGGCGCGCATCAAAGACAAGCCAGTCAGCGAGCTACAGACTTATCTCAGCGACGAGCCAAATCACAGCAGTATCGATCATATCGAAGCAAGCCTCCAGCAGAGCTATAACCGCCTGCGTATATCGCCCTATCTGCACAGTTTGATAGCCGCGAGCATAGAGACGTGGTATAGCAATCATCAAGAGGATACTTTTGCTACTTTGGCGAGCAGCTTACATATCGATGCGCAAGCAGTAGCACAAGGTAGCCAAGCTCTACTACCCCTTGCTCATGATGCTATTGACAGCCCTTGGTTTAGTGCGCATATCAGCCAGATGCTGCAAGCTTTTTATGCTCAAGATGCTATTAAGAGTAGTTTGGCGAATGGGCTTGGGTCTGATAGTTAAGATCAGTAATCGCTTGCTCTTTACCTTTTATTTATTGTTCACTATAACCAGTCATACCTGTAATTATGAGCCAAGACAACAAACTCAGCTTATGGCAAAAACTCAAACGGTTATTGACCTCGCCTGCGCCGCAGCCTGTTTATAGTGATGAGGCGCAAACGCCTGAGACAGGACTGGGTCGTGAAACGGGACACAGCAGTGAAAAAAAGCCTAAGATATCTTTAGTGAAATCGCGCCCTACTACTCCTATCGTCGATACCATCAAGCAGTTTTTGCAGAGCAAACAGTGGCATTATACGTATTATCGTCCTAGGGCTGATGATACTCAGCAGTCGCATCATTTGTCCTTGCGTATGCGTAACGGTCGCCTCGACTGCGGATATCTATTTCGCATACAAGAGACAAACGCTTTACTCGCCGTTTATGGTATTTTGCCCTTTGTGATTCCTGAGAGTCATCAAAGCGCGGCGATGCTACTGATCACCCAAATTAACTACGACATGATCATAGGTAATCTGGAGATGGACGTCAATGATGGCGAGATACGCTTTAAGAGTGCTATCGATGTCGAGGCTGTTGGCATAAACGATACTATTATTGAGCAACTGCTGCAAAGCGTCGTGGCAATGACGACCGTATCCTTTGAGATCTTTGATGACTTACTCAACTTTGAGAATCCCAGCGAGGACATGCAAACTTTACTGCTAGAGCTGCGGCAACAATCAGACGCTAGAACCTTTTATTTACCGACGCAGTTTGTGCAGTAGTTATTTATAAATGAATAGCGTCCTTTATTATTCTAAATGCGCCAAAATCCTTTTTTTGAAACCGAAAATTCTTAAACATTATGCTAAAAATTGCCTACTCCGATATCTTTCGCTACTCGGTGCCTGACAAGCACCGCTTTCCTATGCAAAAATATACTATGATTCCTGAGCGCCTGCTGCGTGAGGGTACAATCACCACCGATAATTTCTTTGCACCCAAGCGCTTGAGTGAAGATGAGATTTTGACTACGCATACAGCCGAGTATTGGCACAAACTCAAGACCCAAACCTTAACGCGTAAAGAGGCGCGTCCGATCGGGTTTGAGATGACGCCTGAACTGGTAGATCGTGGTCGTCATATTGCTCATGCCACTTATGAATGTGCGCGGTTTGCCCAGCAGTATGGTGTGGCAATGAATGTTGCAGGCGGTACGCATCATGCCTTTGCCGATCATGGTGAGGGCTTTTGTGTGCTCAACGATGTCTGTATCGCCAGCAACTTACTGCTTAATCGCGGACAGGCAAAAAAGATCTTGATCGTAGATTTGGACGTCCATCAGGGCAATGGTAATGCCAGTATCATGGCGGATGAGCCACGCGTTTTTGTCTTTAGTATGCATGGCGCCAAAAACTATCCGTTTCGTAAAGAGGTCTCTGATTTGGATATCGAATTTGCCAACGATACAGGCGATGAGGATTATCTACAGGTGCTGCATGAGACCCTGCCGCGTTTAATCCGTGATGTCGCACCCGATATGATCTTTTATCAGTCAGCGGTAGATGTATTGGCAACGGACAAACTTGGTAAGCTTGGACTGACCCAAGCAGGATGCATGGTGCGCGACGAGTACGTCTTGCGTCAAGCAAAGGCCGCCAATATTCCAGTGGCTATCGTCATGGGTGGCGGCTATTCAGAGGATATCGAGGATGTGGTCGAGGCGCATTGCAATACCTTTCGTATCGCGCAGCAGATTTACTTTGATAAAACCACTCAATACAACGAGGCTTAAGAACAAGGTTATAAAAGAGGGCTAAAAAAGGAGTCGTTATTATGGCAAAAATAGTCATTCTTATTGGTATTTTACTCGTGGTCATCGGCGTTATTTGGCTGCTATTTCCAAGTATGTTTTCTTGGATTGGTAACATGCCAGGAGATATCAGGCACACCTCAGGCAATACCCGCGTGTATTTCCCGATTGTCTCTATGATTATCATAAGTATAGTAGCGACTATCGTTTTAAACTTATTTAATCGCTAAAGGTATCGTTAAAAGCATCGTTGAATAGTGACAATTAAAAAACCTGCTAACTACAAAAACGCCATAACGCCCTGCCAGCCTACCCGCAACCCAAGTACTGTCAAAATGATTAAAATAAGCTGACGAAAACGCGCTTGTGGCAGGTAACGACGCATACGAATACCGATCAATAGCGCGACAACGGACAAAACGCTAAGTAGCGCAATCAATTGCCACTCTGCGCGGCTTAACGCCATGATAGGCTCACGCAGGACGATAATTTGCGCGACTTTTCCTAATAGATAACACATGTTGCCAACTTTGGCGATGGTGTTTTTATCGTCGCTGGCAGACAACAGATACATCATCAATATAGTCGACATAGCATTGGTCGAGCCGCCGATAATACCTGCGCTAAATCCCACGATAATCAGCACAGGCTTGGTATTAGGTAGCGTGATTTGCTTGCCAAGTAAGCTGCTGATCACGTAATAGCCAATCACCGCCGCTAGCAGCAGCAGAATATAAGCGCTATCAATCCAAAGCAGTAACTGAGCGCCCAAGATACTCCCAAGCAAACTGGTTAACGCAAGCAGCCAATAGCGCTTGCCGTAATAAATAAAGTTTTGCCAAACAGTGCGCCCGCCACCCGCCAGCCATGTCATTGCATTGAGTAATAAGGAGGGGAAAATCACGAGGACAATGGCATACGGCAACGGATATAGACTAGCCAAGGCCGTGGTCGTCACTAGCGTCACGCCCAAGCCGCTTATGCCATGTAGCAGTGATGCCAGCGCAAAAATCACCAGCAACAATAGCATCTGCATGCTGTCGCTATCGACCGCGGCTGTCATAGTGCTAAGACCATAGTGCTATGACCCTAGTGCTAAAAGGAAGGCGACTGTAGTGACAATATTACTAGCCATGCCTGCACTGCCAGAGGGTCTCACCAATGATGGTAGTGAGCTGCTTTGCAATATCATCTTTACTGGCTTTGTCTAAGCTTATCGCCTCGCGCTCATAGTCTTTGGCAAAAAACACCTGCATAGCATTATCGTCACTCGCAAAACCGATATCTGCGCGTGAGACATCATTACAGGCGATGATATCTAAGTCTTTGGCGACCAGCTTGCCGCGCGCGTAGTGCTCGACGTCTTGCGTCTCAGCAGCAAATCCCACTACGAATAGCTCAGGATGAGAAAGAGAGATCGTCGCTAAAATATCAGGGTTTTTGACTAGGCTTAGCGTCATGGCGTCTTGGGTTTTTTTGATCTTTTGCGGCGCGGCTTCCTCAGTACGATAATCAGCCACAGCGGCGGTGGCGATAAAAATATCAGCTAAACGTGTACCGTTATTGTCGTGCGTATTGTTATCGATTTCTACATCATCACAGTCGCAGTCTCCGTGCTCATGAAGATGAGCGTGCGCGGCATGATCTTGCTGATCTAAATCTGATGTCTTGTTTATAGTCGCTATCGCGCTATGCGTCCCCTCAACACACTGCTGCGCAGCGACGAGCATGTCTTTTGCCGACAGCACATCGATACGCGTAACACCCAGCGGCGTCGGTAGCGCTACCTTGCCACCTGCAATTAGAACGACCTTGGCACCTGCGTATTGACATGCTTGCGCCAAAGCAAAACCCATCTTGCCTGATGAGTGATTGGACAAATAACGTACTGGATCTATCGCCTCAACGGTTGGGCCTGCGGTGATGACCACGCGCTTACCCGTGAGCAGTTGCGGAATACGTCTTTGGGCGTTAAATAGTAGCACCTCGCTAAGCAGCTGCTCAGGCTCAGGCAATCGCCCAGCGCCCACATCGCCGCACGCTTGCTCGCCGCTCGCAGGATCGATGATATGATAATTCATATCGCGTAGGGTCTGTATATTGAGACTGACCGCAGGATGCGCCCACATCTGCTGATTCATCGCAGGCGCTATGATGACAGAGGCTGTTGTCGCTAGGCACACCGTCGTGAGCAAATCATCTGCCATCCCCATCGCTAGGCGTGCCAGCGTATTGGCAGACGCAGGAGCGATAATGACCAGATCGGCCCATTTGGCCAGTTCAATATGACCCATACCCGCCTCAGCCTCTTCATCAAGTAATGAGGTATGCACCTCGTTACCTGTCAAGGCCTGCAAGGTTAATGGCGTGATAAAGGCCTGCGCGCCAGTTGTCATAATGACGCGCACCTCAAACCCCGCTTTGATTAAAAGACGAGCGAAAAAGGCAGATTTGTAAGCGGCAATACCGCCAGTAATGGCGAGGACAATATTTGACATAAGCAAGTCATCAATAAGTAAATGAGTGTAAAGGACAAAAATGGTTCATATAGTAACAATTATGCGCTAAATTAGATAAGGTTTTGCGTACTTAAAACGACGAACCTCTATTTAGGACAAAAAAGCAAACAAGGAAGCATAATGGCGATTAAAGACTGGCATGAAGATGATAGGCCGCGTGAGAAGCTGCTCAAATTTGGTGCCGCGCACTTATCAGATGCTGAAATATTAGCAATATTTTTGCGTACGGGCACGCCCTCGCAGTCCGCTATTGAGCTGGCACGCTCCTTGATTGATCACTTTGGTAGTCTAGCAGAACTCTTGGCTGCGCCCAAAGAGACGGTACTTGCCTGTCACGGTATCGGACCTGCCAAATACGCGCAAATCCTAGCATCCTTAGAGATGGGTACGCGCTATTTAGATAGTAAACTCAAAACGGGTCAAGCACTGGGTCGCTCGCAAGTGGTCAAGGACTATATCAGCACCCAACTGCGCGGCGAGCATCGTGAAGTGTTTGCTGTACTTTGTCTCGATAATGCGCTCAACCTTCTCAACTTTGAGATACTCTTCACAGGCGGTATCTCGTCTTGCTCTGTATGTATCAAGCATGTACTGCGTCATGCGCTCAGTCATGCTGCCAGTCAGCTTATCATCGCTCACAATCATCCACACACCGGCGCTGCACCCTCAAATGCGGACAATCTACTAACTTCTGAGCTCAAAAAAGCTTGTGATTTGCTAGATTTATCTCTAATAGATCACATTATCGTCGGTCGCAATGAAACCTTATCTTATGCAGAGAGTAGTCTGGCGCCGTTTTATTAAAATTTACTTACATTTTTAATGTCACCCAAAATAGCAATTAACGGGGCATCATATTGACTAAAAAGCCTTACAGCTATTGGCATCCGTCTTTATCGATACATATCCTCGACATAGCGTTGCATTTTATCTATTGATAGTTGTCAAGAAGGCTTTCATAGTAGAAGCTATATTTGTGTAAGTAATTTGTAGACTCTATACCTTCTTAACAGTCTTTACTATTTACTATACCTATTCTTGCTATCAAAAAGGAGACAGTCATGGCGATTGGCTTATTTGTTCTAGCAGTACTTATTCAGCTAGCCATGATTCTGGCTATCTTCTTACTGTCCTTATCTAGAGTTACTGGCAGCATTGTCGCTATTGTCACAGTGATTGTCACCGCTTTTATTAGTCCTTGGTCATTGATATTGGGCGCGCCTATTGCGCTGTTATGCCTTGTACTGCTTGTTACGCCTATTCGAAAGGCTCTTATCACTAAGCCTGTCTACAAGACTTTGGCTGGGGCAATGCCAAGCATGAGCGATACCGAGCGCGAAGCCCTTGATGCGGGCACCAGCTGGTGGGAAAAAGAGCTGTTTATGGGCGCACCAAACTGGGATACCTTTGCTCAGTATCCTTATCCTACGCTGTCTGAGAGAGAGCAAAGCTTTGTTGATAATGAAGTTGAAACCTTGTGCGCTATGCTCGATGAGTGGCAGATCACTACTGAATACAAAGACTTATCACCGCAGGCTTGGCAATTTATCAAAGACAATGGCTTTTTGGGACTGATTATTCCTGAAGAATACGGCGGCTTGGATTTTACCTCTTATGCCCAAAGCCGAGTCATGAGCAAAATCGCCTCACGCTCTCCGACCGCTGCAGTCAGCTGTATGGTCCCAAATTCCTTGGGCCCAGGCGAGCTACTCATGCATTACGGTACAGACGAGCAAAAGCAGCGCTGGCTACCAGGATTAGCTAATGGGACAGAGATTCCCTGCTTTGGTCTAACAGGACCAGAAGCAGGTTCTGATGCGGGCGCTATTCCTGATACAGGCGTGGTCTGCTACGGCACTCATGACGGCGAGCAAGTGCTTGGACTGCGTATGAACTTCTCTAAACGCTGGATTACTCTTGCCCCTATCGCAACGGTCGTTGGACTTGCCTTTAAGATGCATGATCCAGAAGCGCTACTTGGCGATCCTAACAAAACAGATTATGGCATTACCTGCGCGCTCGTGCCTGCTGATCATGAAAACGTCGTTATCGGACCGCGTCATTACCCTAGCGGCTCGCCCTTTATGAATGGTACGGTCGATGGTAACGATGTATTTATTCCCTTAGATTATATTATCGGCGGCGTTGAAAACGCGGGTCGCGGCTGGCGTATGCTAATGGAGTGTCTAGGCGTAGGACGCGGCATCTCTTTGCCTGCGCTGTCGACATCAGCGAGCGAGATGAGCTATTTGTCTGTGGGCGCCTTTGCCAAAGTGCGTGAGCAGTTCAAAATCTCAGTCGGTAAGTTTGAAGGCGTACAAGACGCGACGAGCCGTATTGCCAGCCAGACTTATATGTTAGAGGCCTTTCGTCACTTAGTGACTTGTGGCCTTAATCAAGGCGGCACGCCGTCTGTGATGACTGCTATGGCAAAATATTATGCGACCGAAACTATGCGCGGCGTGGTTAACGATGGTATGGACGTGGTCGGTGGGCGCGCTATTCAAATGGGTCCGCGCAATTTTTTGGCGATTCCTTATCAAGCGATACCCGTTTCTATCACTGTTGAGGGCGCAAACATTTTGACCCGATCTTTGATGATATTTGGTCAAGGGGCGATGCGCTGTCATCCCTACCTGTTCGATGAGTTACAGCTATTGCAAAGCGAGGACAAACAAAGCGCGCTCAAAGAGTTTGATGGACTATTCTTTAAGCATTTAGGCTATACCTTTAACCGCGGCGCTAGAGCCTTTGTTGCAGGATATCTCGGTGGTAGTGGTAAAGCGCCAAGCTTTGCCGACAAGTTTACTCGTCCCTACTACAAACATATCAATCGCCTAAGTGCCAGTTTTGCTTTGACCGCTGATATGGCGCTTGGCCTTTTAGCAGGCGATCTCAAGCGCAAAGAGATGCTCTCAGGGCGCTTAGCAGATATTCATGCTCATCTGTTTATTGCCACAGCTATTTTGCAATTTTATGAGCATGGTAGTAAGTCAGAAGCGGAGCGTTTGCACGCAGAAGTCGCTCTACAAAATAGCTTATATACTATTCAAGAAGCCTTTGAATCTTTCTTTGAAAATTTCCCGAATCGTATGGCAGTGGCGCTCGTTGGGTTTGTCACCTTCCCAAGTGGGCGCATCTTTACCCCGCCAAGCGACGCGCTCAAAACCAAGCTTGGCGATACCTTTATGGATGATTTTGAGTCCAATCCATTTCGGGATTATCTAAAAACGATGGTGTATTACAATACTGAGTCTGATGATGTTACGGGCCGTATGGAGAATGCCTATCAAGCGCTATTATCCATAGAACCACTATGGCAAAAGTTCAAAAAGGCAGAGCATAGCGGAGAGTTTGAGGGTTTAACCTTTGAGGATCACGTGGTTCATGCCAGCCAAAGTGGGGAGATTAGCGAAGCTGAGGCGGAGCAACTCATCAACTATAATGGGCTACGTTTTGATTCGTTATTGACCGATGTGTTTGACGAGCATCTTTTAGAGGCGCAAGAGCGCTATAACCCGCATACGCTTGAAAATGCAGTCAATCAGCTTACAGATTACGCGCAGCTCAAGAGTGAGGCACAAGCGGCTCATAGCGTTGAGTCAACAACACAAGCTAATGACGCTACTGATAACAATCATAGCGAAGGTACTGCTCAGAGCCATGACGCCAGCACTGATAATATTGAGGCTGCCGCACATACTCATGAGTCGACAGGCGACGCCAATCCCAATCACGGTTATGAGAGCGATGGTGATATCGAGATGACCCGTGAGCAAGACTCGCTAGACGAGCGTCAAGCACAGACTGACTTTAGCGACGCAAATCCTAATAAAGAAGCGCTTGACCATCGCCACCGCGATGTTGATTCTACTCGTTATCGTGATGCTGAATCTATACTGAACGCGCGTATGAGTAGCAACCATAGTCGCGGTGATGTGGAGAGTACAAATAACATAGATAGTAGCGATGCTAATGACCATCATGACGCTATAGAGCAGAAAACGCCAGATACTACCCATTGGCAAGATGGTTTACGCCGTGATGAAAGCGACAACGCTTAACATTCTTAAAGCCATAAAACATTGAAGCTGTGACACTTCAAAATCTTGATTGGTGGTAAAAAATAGACAATATTGTAGCGTTTAAACTAAGCAGGACTCCCTTTTATCGGTAGTCCTGCTTTTTAATGTCTAAATTAAAATTTCTTATAGTCACTCTTTTAAGCTTTAAAATAATCAATAGCAACGGCTTATGCAAAAGTGCGCTGCAATAAGTGATAAAAATTTCTTGCACTGCCCCAAACAATTCTTTTATATTGAAGGCGTAAGTGTAACAATAGTCAACGGACTGGCGCATTTGTATATACGTCGATCGTCTAATAAATGGATATGATGTTGCTATTTTGATGCATTGTTTTTATGTCATAGCAAGGATGCTAATAACGATAACATTAAATTGACTACTGTCAGGTACACAATTAAAGGATATATCTTATGTGGAAAAATATGGGACTGACGGGCAAGATCATTGTTGCCATGGTGCTCGGTATCATACTGGGTCTGGGTATAAACTATTTTGGATTAAATGCAGAAGGCAGTTTTGTTAATACTTATTTTACCAATGGCTTTTTGGCTATCATTGGTAAATTATTTGTCAACTCGCTTAAGATGCTGGTCGTACCGCTAGTATTAATCTCTTTGATCTGCGGGGTGTGTGGTATTGGTGATATTCGCCTGCTCGGTCGTATCGGCACCAAAACCTTTATGATCTATATGATGACCACGGCGCTCGCCATTGCGACTGCTATTGGTTTGGGTATCCTCTTTGGTATCGGTAAAGGCATGGATGTTGCCACCGAAGCTGAATTTGAGGCAGCAGCAGCGCCACCTCTACTTGATGTCTTCTCTAATATTATCCCCTCCAACCCCATTAGCGCGATGGCAAATGGCGATATGCTATCGATCATCTTTTTTGCAGTATTGATCGGTATTAGTATCTTGATGGTAGGCAAACCTGCCAAAGGCTTAGTGCAAAGCTTAGAGCTTATCAATGAGGTCATCTTAAAGATGGTGACTATCATTATGAATCTTGCGCCTTATGGTGTCTTTGCGCTACTAACCAAAGCGATGGCAGAGCTGGGTTTAGATCTCATCTGGTCACTGCTCGGTTATGTTGCGGTGCTAGTGGGCTCACTGGCCTTCCATTTTTTCATTACTATGATGATCGTCCTCAAGCTGTTCTCAAGGTTATCGATCAAAACCTTTTTGGCAAAAATGCGCGAAGTACAGATTTTTGCATTTAGTACTTCAAGCTCGAATGCGACGATTCCGATTACTCTGCGTACCGTAACTAAGCGCATGGGCGTGGACAACTCAGTGGCCTCCTTTACTGTACCCTTTGGTGCAACGATCAATATGGATGGTACGGCAATTATGCAGGGAACGGCGACTATCTTTATCGCCAACGTCTACGGTATTGATCTTGGGGTGACTGAATATCTGACCGTGATTTTGATGTCCGTACTTGCCTCTATTGGTACGGCGGGTGTGCCAGGCGTAGGGCTTATCATGCTCTCTATGGTGTTCTCGCAAGTGGGTCTTCCTATCGAAGGTATCGGTCTCATATTGGGTGTTGATCGTATTCTCGATATGCTACGGACAGCGGTGAACGTTGGCGGTGATGCGGCAGTGACCACGATCGTTGCTAAGTCTGAGAATAAGATGAACGTGGCAATCTACAACGATCCTTTTGCTGGTGCCAAAGACGTCTTTGATGGTCATATCGATGAAGAGAACGAGCGCGAATTCTCCAAAGTGTTTAGTGATGGCCTCATGGGGAGCGAATATGATGATGTCGATCGACGTCGCTAATTGACTCACGAAAACAAAAGACTCACCCAAAAAAAGACCTCAGTTCAAAATTGGCTGAGGTCTTTTTGATCGCTCTGTGCTGTCAATTGACAGCCCTTTAACCAAAAACGTATTTGGTCACCATCGCCAAACATACTAAAACAATCACTGGACGAATCAGCTTGCTGCCGCCTTTGACCACCATATGTGAGCCAAAATATGCGCCGATGATCTGTCCGACCATCATCGCAAGACCCACTTTCCACAGCACATTACCGCCCAAAATAAAAAATATCAGTGAGCCTATGTTGGTCGATAGATTTAGCACCTTTGCCGCGCCTGTGGCCTCAATAATCTGCCGACCGCGCAGCGCCACATTCCCTAGTGCAAAGAACATCCCTGTGCCCGGGCCAATGTAACCATCATAAAAGCCGATGAGTGGCGCGACTACTTTTTGCCATTTGCCCTCTGAGATACGCGGCGCGGCTTCCACCTCCCCTAGATTTGGCGCAAACAAAGTATAGATACCGATAGCGGCAATCAAAAAGGGAATAAGCGTCTCAAGCAGATCTGGCGGCGACAACTGTACGGCAATTGTCCCTATGACTGAGCCGATGAACGCGGCGATAATCGCCACTTTGATACGGGCAGGCTTTACCACGCCCTTTTTTATCATCGTGATGGACGCCGCAAGCGCCCCTGACGCTGCTTGCAATTTATTGGTGCCAAGGGTGAGTACAGGCGGAATATTGGCAAGGAGCATGGCAGGTATGGTCAGCAAACCGCCGCCGCCTGCGATAGCGTCGATAAAGCCTGCTAACGCCGCGACTGCCGTTAGCATCAAAATCACTTCTAAAGATAGCGATATATCCATAAAACTTGCCTTAGTATTACCATCAGATGTATCGCTAATGAGATATTAATGCCGAATCAATAGCACTATAAAAATGGTGAAATCAAGCAAAGTCTGTTAAATTTGGTATAACTGACTCACTAACGCTTACGCACACTATCATGTCAACGCGTTATATTCTATGATAGAGACTTTGAAGATTTGCGATCAAACAGCACGCTATTATAAAAGAAAACAAGCATAAGAATATTAAAAATTCAGCTATCACACTCAAATATATAGGCAATCTAAACACGCTATTATCATTTTTGATACGAAGGTTTTAATAAGTATCATCAAATAAGATGGTATAAAGGTCGTCATTTGAGTGTAGTGTATATTTTGCAGATGAGGATTTTATGGCAATACGACGGATCAAGGCATTTTTTGAATTTGAGGCGGCAGGCGGTATTATTTTAGCCTTAGCTGCCATTGCTGCAATGATTATTGCCAATACCCCACTGAGCGAATGGTATAACGGCTTTATTCATGCGCCCGTTGCTATCCAATTTGGTAATTTTGAGATTGCAAAAGATGCACGGCACTGGATTAATGATGGTCTGATGGCGATTTTCTTTTTTTTGGTAGGACTTGAGCTCAAACGCGAAGTTTTGGTTGGCGAATTATCCAATCTCAAACAAATCATTTTGCCTGCAGGCGCGGCTGTCGGCGGTATGATCGCCCCTGCTATTGTGTACATCCTGTTTAACTACCATGAGCCTGAGTACCTCAAAGGCTGGGCGATTCCTGCTGCAACCGATATTGCGTTTGCGCTTGGTATTTTAAGTTTACTAGGCAATCGCGTCCCCAACTCGCTCAAGATATTTTTGGTCTCTATTGCTATCTTTGATGATATTGGCGCCATCTTAATCATTGCGCTATTTTATACCAATGATCTATCTTTGTTCTCTTTAGCGGTTGCAGGCGCTTGTTTGCCGTTCTTATACATCCTTAATCGCCGCAACGTGACCAATATTACGCCTTATATTTTCTTTGGCATTATTATGTGGATTGCTGTGCTCAAATCTGGCGTCCATGCGACTTTGGCAGGGGTTGTTTTGGCTTTGTTTATCCCGATGTTTGATCGCACTGATCCTGAGCACTCGCCCTTAGAGGAGCTTGAGCATGATCTACACAACACCGTTGCCTTTGCTATTTTACCGCTGTTTGCTTTTGCCAACTCAGGTATCTCACTCAAAGGTGCTGGCGTTGAGGAGCTTTTTCACTCCGTCCCATTAGGGATCGCAGCAGGTCTATTCTTAGGTAAGCAGATCGGTATTATGTTTATGTGTTGGCTGATATTTAAGCTCGGTATCTCAACCATGCCAAAAGCAATGGACTATAAACAAGTCTACGGTGCAGCCTTGCTTTGCGGCGTAGGCTTTACGATGAGTTTGTTTATCGGTGGTTTGGCTTTTGGCGGCGGTACGCCTATGTTCGATGAGCGCTTAGGTATTATTATGGGTTCAATCGTCTCAGGGGTTGCAGGGTATCTGATGCTCAAGTACACGCTAAAAGAAGAGGTCAGCAATACTTCTGTTGATTTGACTCGCCATTGATTTTTCGCTAAACATAAGCTAAATAGCAGGTGTATTACCAGTCCAGAAATCAACGCAAAAC
Source organism: uncultured Psychrobacter sp. (assembly GCA_947495055.1). Lineage (GTDB taxonomy): Bacteria > Pseudomonadota > Gammaproteobacteria > Pseudomonadales > Moraxellaceae > Psychrobacter. The sequence goes on from CANLXO010000003.1 coordinate 175,312, forward strand.
TAGTAATACGCTACCAATTTATGACGCACGCTTACTATTAAAGTCACGCATAATGGTACATTACTATTATGACTGCAAAAGATCCCAATGACTCCTACGACTCTACTATAATGTCCAAGACCACTAGCACCAAGACGACTAGCACCAATTATCGGCGTCATGGACGCACAACGTCTATCGATGACCATAGCGATTTACAAGTGCTGCGCCGTATCAAGCGCTATTTATTGCCCAAAGACTTTGTCATCTCGCAGCGCCTGCTCGATGAGATCGTCGCAGGCTACGATATTGGCGACCCTATTGCCGATATCTTGGCAGGTGACGGTATACGGTTTGCCAAGCCATTAGAGCAATCCATTTTGGGCGACTCTAAACCCGATACCCGTACAGCCAACCACCCCTCTTTTGTCGCACTAATTGAGCAGTTCAGCGCGCAGCCCTCTTGGTTTGATCCTAAACTTGCTGAGATTGGGGCTATTGCTTATCGGCGCTATCCTTTGATGCTGATCTGGCTACTGCGTAACGTGGCACTCATGGCAGGCTATAGTATCCCAGCGCTATCACTACCGCTCTTGCAAACTGGCGCGCTGATGCATGATGCGCTGCCGCGTCTGATGCGCACGTATGCTTATATCCTCGCTGTATCTGAGCATCCGCAGTTGTCAGATGACACGCGTAATATAGATCATGTGTTAGCTGTTGGCTCGGAGGGCTGGCGCCAGTCCATCAAAGTGCGTCAAGTACATACCTTGGTACGTCAGAGCCTGCTTAAAGGCAAGCTTAAACTATCAGATGATGTGATCGCACACAAGGCTCAGCACCATAATGCAGATGGGAGTTGGAATAGCGATTATTGGGGCATTCCGATCAATCAGACTGATATGATTGCCACTCATTTACAGTTTTCACTGCTGATTATGCGCGGTCTTAGATTGCTTGGTGCACGCATGAGTAACGAGGAGGCCGAGGGCATTTTGCACTTATGGAATCTTGCCAGTTATTGGATGGGGGTGGATTTGGAGCGCTTGCCAAAAGATGAGGCAGCCTGCTGGGAGTGGCTCTATACTTACCTGTCTATTCAGCAGCTTGATTTTAAAATGGGACAGCCTTTGGCTAAGGCGCTGCATGATTTGCCGCGTCAGCTGATGGGCGAGGACAATCGCCGCGGACGCTTTGTTGAGATGGTCAATGCCAGTGTCACGCGTACCCTTGTTGGCGATGATATTGGCGATGGTTTAGATCTGCCCAAATCAAAAATTCGCTTTGGCGTGCTATCCTCTGTGCCGATTTTGTTTGCCTTAGATACCGCGCGCCAGCACAATGCTGCCGCCGCGCGTAAGCTTGAAGCGTTTCGCGCTAAGCGTCAGGATAATATGAACTGGTGGCTCAAAAAGAATGACAACTATTATAAATAGCTGCATAAGGGTGGAGCGCATTTAACGACCAATATCTAGGCCAGACTCTTGCATGCGGTAGTACCATTCCAGTTGCCTATCAAAGCCGGTCTCAAGTAAGCTTGCCAATACTTTACCAGTAAGCCCCCAAACAGTCTCGCCTTCAATCTGCCAGCTGGGCGTTACGATAGTCGCGGTCTGCTCCATCATCGTATACTCGATGGCATACTCGATAGTCGGCTGAGTTATTAAGCGCTCAAAGTCTGCCCAAAATATCCGTGAAATCTCCCCAATCTCAGGCACTAACTCTAAATTTGGCTCAATCAAAGCCACAATTGGGCGTACGCTCATGCCACTCTTCGAGGTTTGGATGGGCAATTGACCTAGCAGTTGCACCTTGTTCGGTGGTAGCGCGGTCTCCTCGCAAGCCTCACGCAGCGCGGTTATTACATTGTTGCCGTCATAATGCTCATGCTTACCGCCAGCGCAAGACACCTCACCTGCGTGGCTATTCATGTGCGCGGCGCGGCGGGTTAAGAGTAGTCTAGGACGCGCCTCGTTAGTGATGGCGACCAATATTGATGCATCTGCAATAGGCGTCTGATATAGACGCTCTAAAATACGCGCGCTTTGAGAAGCGTGATCGGTATCATGGCGCAAAGCTTGCGTCATGTGACCAAGCATATCGTATTGCATACGTTCGGCCAATTGCCTGAGCACTGGCTGATGGATATAGTCGGGCAGCGCCACTGACAAGTCATCAGGGAGAATAAGCTGCTGCGGTATGGTCATTATTATTGCCCTATAAGTTTAAAATGAGTACTAAATGTCATAACGTTATTATCAACGAGAATCAAAAGGCTCTATCCTTGATGTATAAAATATCTGCGCGTAGTAGAATAGCCGCGCTTTGATATTTGTTGTTAGACGATTTAGGATACCCCTGTGAATAAGATTTTTTCATTGAGCAAGATGCAAGGCAAGCTCGATGACTGCCCTCAAAGATTGCCACTATTTATTATCGTACTCGCTTGGCTTGGAGGTACGCTTGCTACAGCAGCACTTGCACTAATAGGCGACTGGCAAAACGTGGCTATGATTTTGGGATCTTTTGGTGCCAGCTGCTTGCTTATCTTTGCTTACCCAGAGAGCCCTTTTGCTCAGCCTAGAAATATCGTCGGCGGTCATTTTATTACGACCTTGACTGGCTTAACCTTTATGACCTTATTTGGTATTGAATGGTGGAGCCTGGCTCTCGCTGTCGGTACGGCTATTGCACTTATGCTATTGTTTCGAGTACCGCACCCACCAGCAGGCTCAAACCCGTTAATCGTGATGCTCGGCGGAGTCAAATGGCACTTTTTGATTACGCCAACGTTGATAGGAGCAATCGCTTTAGTGATAGTCGCCCTAATTTATAATAATATTGGTAGAGGCCGCCACTATCCAAGATATTGGTAAGGGTTCACAACTTCAAAACTGCATTTAAAAGACCACATCAGTACAGACTAGCTGACTTTGACACTTGCTGCATGTGCTTTGTGTGACTACGCATTGCTTACTCTTTTTTTAAAAGCTTGCTGCGTATAATATCAAGGCTCAAGCGATATAATAGATCAATATACTGATACATACATGCTACTGGTATGAATTCTCCTTGCTGACTTGGCGCTTTGCACTTAAGAGGCCTTAAATTATACTAGTAGCTCTGCCCCATATTGGGTTTAAGGTAATTTAGTTTTTGTGTTACAACCGCCGTTTAAGTGCAGATGACAAATGGTGTATTCCTGTTAGCAGCGCTCAGTTTGCTGCCAATTTGTGCTATCTTAGATTAATAAAAGCGCAACCTCTAAAATTTACCAAAAAAGGCTGTAACTATGCAATTTTGTCTCAATTGTGGCCATGAAGCTGAGCGCAAGATACCTGCCACTGACAATATGCCGCGCTTGATTTGCCCCAACTGTCACTACATCCACTACGAGAACCCAAAAGTGATTTGCGGCTCTTTAGTTATCCATGAGGATAGAGTATTGCTGTGTCGCCGAGCGATTGAGCCGCAATATGGGCTGTGGACGATACCTGCAGGCTTTATGGAAAATGGCGAGACGATGGCGGAAGGCGCTGCTCGCGAGAGCTTTGAGGAGGCAGATGCCGTCGTCATTAACCCGCAGTTATATTGTCTATATGATATCCCTGATATTGGTCAAATATATGTCATTTACTTATGTGATCTAAAAGACGGCGCTTATGGCATTGGCTCTGAGAGTCTCGATGCGGCTTTATTCAAAGAAGAAGATATTCCTTGGGATGAGATCGCCTTTGAAGCGGTACGCCGGACTTTGACCAGCTATTTTGCTGATCGCAAACAGTTTGATGAGGTTAAGCAGTTCCCTATTCATCAAGATTATGTCGGTAAAGACAAGAGCATCAAGCGTTACTAAAAATGTTTATGGTGAGCACACAATAAGCGACTCTATCTAATTAAAAAACCGCCATCCTAATAAAGACGGCGGTTTTCTTGTGTCTATGACTAAACCCACCTTTTAGCTCTTAATTTTACATACTTTAAAGCCTAGCGCCTTTATATCTTCTTCTTTATCAAAGGGTGCAAGCACTGAGCGCACGTGCTGTTGGCCTTGTAGATACTGCCCAGCGACGCGCTGTAAGTCTTGAGTCGTGACCGCTAGTATCGCCGCGCGCATTTTGCGTTGCCACTCAGGACCACGGTGATGTAGATTAGTGAAGCAGGCTTTGATCGCCTCGCCTGCAGGTGAGCCTGGCTTATCCATACCAGAGATAATCCCTAGTATCGCCTCCTCTAACTGCTCATCCGTTTGCGGCTCATTAATCAGCCACTCGATACTGGCATCAAAGTGCGCGAAAGTCTGCTCACAATGCGGATCACGGTAACTAAAGAATTTAAAGGCGCAGGCATTGGCATCATAACCCGCCCCGCCGCCATAAGCGCCGCCGCGCTCACGAATAGCGCTATGCAAATAGCCATTACGTAGATAAGGCGCTAATACCATTAAAGCTGCAGTATCTGGATGGTCGGCGGCAGGGACAGTGTAGGCGCTAGCGTTATGATAGACATTGGTGGCGACAAGCCAAGCAATATCCTCTACGATAGGATTATGCTCAAGCCTATGCGCCGCGTCCACCTCGCCATTAAGTGTAGCATCTAGAGTCAAAGCGCTAAATTCACTTGGAATATCAGCATCCGTTAACGCAGGCTTCACACTTGATGCCGCACTGTCCTTCCAACTATCGACGATAAGCTGACTTAAACGCTCAGTTTGCTCAGCTTCACAGACGATAATGGCGTGCTTAGGTAGACTGATTAGACGCTGATGTAAGTCCATCAAACTCATTGCAAGCTTGTCCCATTGCGCCGCGTCATCGCTGGCATGACCCAAGAAGTCCTTGAGTGCGTTTAATGCTGGCAAGCCGCTACGAACGTATTCAAGCTGCGCTTGACGGCTCATGCCGCGACTGGCCGTTTGCAGCGCATAGGCGTGACCTGCGCCAGCAAGTCTTGACTGCCAACTGGCAGCGCGCTGCTGCAAGGTCTCTTTGATACGGTCGTGCTCACTAAAGACGCTATTCTCCATGACTTCTTTGAGCAGATCGATCGCCTCAGGCTTACGATTAAGCGCGCGTGTAGCGACCACAAAGTAGCTGCTAATCGTTTGACTATCATCGATGCTAGTACGCTGGCTAATACGTGCGGTAACGCCTGAGGAATGCGCCGCTTGTTTGGCTTGCATCTCATAAGCATCTAGCGAGTCCGTACCCAGCTCTGATAGCAAGCTTAAATATATGGGCAATAGCGGATGATTGATAACATCGTTGGCTGGTAGATTATCAGATACAGAGTTCGTATTAGCTTTATTGATAGCATCCGTGAGTGGCACAACGACTTGATAATAGTACAAGCCATTAGTACCCGCTTCGTATTCAAACAGCGTGCTCTGTTGTCCGCTTAGCGTGACCTGTTTTTGTGTGCCTTCTTTAAAGCTGATATCGGTTGGTACATCTTCTAAGCCAACCTTGGGAAGTAAGCTCACATCATCAGGGGCAGCCTGACGCGCGGCTAAATCCAGTGCTTGTTTTTTTAAAATATCCTTATCATCAGCACTCAAATCCATCGCTATCGTATCAAGGCGTACTTGCTCCGCTGCGATCAGGCGCGCCGACTTCTCGCTATCAGGCGCCATAGTGACACGGACGCGGTGCGGGTTATCCAGCAGATGGGTTTTGATTAAGTTTGGCAACCACTGCTTATCCTTGACTTGCTCGCGCAGCCATAATAGGTGCTCATCGACTTCCCATACATCGATAGGGTTGCCGTCATGAATGGCGGTGCTAAAGCCTTCTAACAATAAATTTAGACCATACGGCATACTATCGCCGCCAATATGACGCTGATCGATCTCAATCTGATGCAAGATGGTTTCAATCGTTTCATCATCAACAGGTCGGCTTGCTACATCGGTTAACAGGTCGATAATCCCCTGCTCGACCGCCTCTGCGTGCTCGGGCTCAGAGCCGCGAAGACCAGTATAAAAAACCATCTCATAATGACTATCATCGAGTCCCAATAGCGGACTTGGCGCGCGGCCTAACGCATGACTGTCTAAATAGGCGCGTAGCGGCGAGCCAGCATGCTCAATCAATACGCCCTCTAATAGGCGCAGTGCAAGGCGCTGCTTGGGATCAGTAATCGACGGTAGCAACCAAGCCACCACATGATGAGTCTGATTGGGCCCTGCCTCGTCAGCAGTATACGTGTCGGTTGCACTAATCGGCGCAGGCAAGCGCACTTCTGGGCGCGACACATGCTTTTGACCGGTCTCAAATTCAGCCAACGCGTCTTGGTGTATTTTCGCTTGCGTCTCACGCACTGGAATATTACCAAAGCTCATAATCACGCTGTTTGACGGATGGTAGTGACTTTTGTGAAACTCAACAAGCTCTGTATGGGTCAAATCAGGAATGTCTGCAGGATCGCCGCCTGAGTTGTAATGGTAGGTGGTCGTTGGGAACAGATGATGGGCGACCGTATGATAGAGCTGGTCAATCTCGCCGCTCATCGCGCCTTTCATCTCATTGAAGACAATACCCTTAAATTGCGGCTTATCCTCTTCGTTTAATTCAACACGAATACCTTCTTGCGCAAAATCAAGCGGATGAATATTGGGAAAGAAGGCGGCATCAAGGTAGACATCTAACAAGTTAAAATAGTCGTTTTTATTTTGTGTGGCATAGGGATACGCTGTCCAATCCGCCGCCGTCATCGCATTCATAAAGGTATTCAAAGAGCGCTTGATCATCGAAAAGAACGGATCACGTACAGGGAACTTTTTGGAGCCGCATAATGCGACGTGCTCAAGAATATGCGCCTCGCCTTTTGAATCCATTGGCTGAGTCCGAAACCCGACCAAAAACGCATTTTCGTCACTAGGATGCGCCAAATGATAATGCATCGCGCCCGTCTTGACATGCTGGCTGATGAGAACGTCTATCGAGAGCGCCTCAATATGACGATGCTCGATCAGCTCAAATGCTGAGTGCAAGGTTAAGTCGATATCAGCTTGTGTTTGGGCATGTATATCAGTGATCGTGTCGCTCATAGTTATCCTTATTGTTTATCGTTGTGCTTTTATTGGCAAAATACATTTATAAATATCGTCGCTGTTAGATGGGGCTTGCGCGGTGATAAGTCAAGTCAGACCTTAGCTCTCAATTATTATATTCGCCGCTTCTCTTCACTCTTTAAAAAAGTAAAAATACCGTCTTTTATAACCCTAATTAAATTATGGATTTAATCCTTAACAATGCTTAGTGGTGCTGTTACTATCAAGGTAGCCATTTTATAAATAATAAGGAGCATGTTATGAGTTATCAGCATATTTTACTGGTTACCGATTTATTATCAGATGCCGATATCGTCGCCGAGCGCGCCAAACGCATTATCGCAGGCTCGCCTGATACTAGGTTATCGGTACTGCATATCGTCGAAGATGACATGATACGCTTCGGTTATGAGCTCATTCCAGCGTCGAGCTTATCAGGAGAAAAAGATGGCGCGCATTGGCAAGCCGCCCGAGCCAAATTGGCACAGTTTCTTGATCGTAATGAGCTTAATGCGGTCAACTCTGAGGTGACAGCAGCGATCTCTAACGACAAAGGGATTGTCAAATACTGCCACGAAAAAGAGGTTGATCTGCTCATCATTGGGCGTCATGAGCGCCGCGGTATCGCCGCTTGGCTAGTAGGTGCCACCGCCGATAACATCTTACCCAACGCGCCGTGCGATAGCTTAGTCGTCAAGCTTGATCAGCCAGTACCTAAATAGTTAGACCATTATAAATAGCTTAAAGTAGAAGCTAAGATAGACAAGCTCTACTTAACAGCGGCTAGCAGTGGTGCTATAGTAGATACTATCTGCCATGAGGACAACATAATGAAATATGAGCATATTTTACTAGTTACCGACCTGCTCTCTGATGCCGATATCGTCGCGCAAAAGGCCAAACGTATCGTCGATAATCGCCCAGGCTCTAAGCTATCGGTACTCCATATCGTCAAAGACACGATGGTCGGTTTTGGCTACGAGCTAGTACCCGCCTCCAGCCTATACGATGAGATCGATGATGAACGCTGTCAAGAAGCACGAGCGAAATTGGCGCAGTTTTTGGAGCGTAATCAATTAAATGCAGAAACCTCTCAAGTGACTACTGCCATCTCAAGTAGCGAAGGTATTGTGAGCTACTGTCACAAAAACGACGTCGATCTACTGGTTATCGGTCGTCATAAACGCTCAGGGATTGCTGCTTGGATAAGCGGGGCGACTGCTGATAATATCTTGCCAAACGTGCCTTGCGACAGCTTCGTGGTTCGGCTTGATAAGCCTGTGACAAGGTAATGACTTGATATAAGTATTTAGCTTTAACAGATAAAGTAAAAGCGCGATATCATCAGTGATGTCGCGCTTTTTTTGATCCTAGTCCAATCACTGCTGCTCAATAATATCGATAAAGGTTTGCCAGATAGGGCTTTGGTGCCGAGCCTTATGCCATACCAGCCACCATGTGCGTGATAGATCGATACTGGCAACTTTAACTTGTACCAGCGACTTTGTAGCAAGTTCTGTCTCAATGATATGCTGCGATAGACAGCCTAGTCCAATATCAGCGCTGACCATATTTTTGATGGCCTCAGACTGACTTACCGCGCGAATCACCTCAGCATTTGGCAGATACTGCAATAACTGCTCATCGATTATTTGCCGCGTGCCAGATCCCGCCTCTCGTACCAACAACGGCCGCGTCGCTAATTGCGCAAGGGTAAGCGTATAACTATCATCATCACTCTTAGCAATATCTGTCAGCCATTTACTATCATGCTTAGCAAATATGATGAGCTTGTCGGTACGCCAAGCGCGCTGCTCAATCACTTTGCTATCGCTTGGCCTTGGCATACCCTCCACCAGTGCAATATCGATATTAAGCTGCTCAATCTCGCTAACGACCTCTTGCGTGTTAGCGATATAGGTCTCGATGTTAGCTTCTGGCAGCGTCTTATACATCTGGGCCAAGAGGCTTGGCAATACATAATTGCCGATAGTGGTACTCGCGCCAATATGCATCTGTCCTGCTTGGTGTTTATGATAATGCTCAAGCGTCAAGGCTTGTCCAAGTAGCGCTTGTGCTTGAACATAGATAGGCTGAGCGTTGGCATGAGGGGTGAGCCTACGTCCTACGCGCTCAAACAGCGGCATCTGCAAGCGCGTCTCCAAGGTGCTGAGCGCACTACTGACCGCTGATTGTGATAGATGCAGCTCTTTACCCGCACAACTGGTGCTGCCTGTCTGATAAATACTCACAAACACAGCTAGCTGCTTTAACGTAATCTTCGGTACGGTCTGCGGCGCTTTTTTCATCGTCTTTATACCCCACAACTTGTCTTTATACCCTACAGTTTACAAGAGCTACTAGCCTGTTAACCCAAAAAACAAATAGGTTCTATCTTATCAATCTGTTTTTATTATATATAGCTTTTATCTATACTGTTGACTTATAAAAGCTACCATTAAGCTAATAGTCATATCAGCTTAATCAACAGTAAGCAAGGTAAATACTTGGTTAAGTAAATACCAGGTTAAGTAAATACTAGATCAAGTAAATACTAAGTAAGGCAAATTATGAAGGCGATGAGTCAGACCCTTGGTAGTTATGTCCCCAGCAAACCTCAAGGGTTAGGACTGGTTGTCGTGTTGCTTGGTAGCCTATTTAGTTTATGGCTTGATAGTCGTATCACCATCTGGTCAGAGGGCGCTATAGTTGGTCTCTCACCCCTCACCCTCGCGATCTTAATCGGTATCGTACTCGGCAATACCATCTATCCGCGTGTTGCCGATAGCCTGAGCGCGGGCGTAAACTTCTCAAAAGGGGAGATTTTGCGTCTAGCGATTATGCTCTATGGCTTTAAGCTCACCCTCACGCAAGTAGCCTCTGTCGGCATGCCTGCCATCATCAGCGATGCTGTAGTACTTACTTCAACATTTCTATTAACCTATTGGCTCGGTACAAGGTGGCTTAAAGTCGATAAGCAAACGACAATGCTCATTGGCTCAGGGACGAGCATTTGCGGGGCGGCCGCTGTTATTGCAGCCCAGCCTGTGATTAAAGCTGACGCGCACAAAGTTACTATCGCTGTCGCAACCGTAGTCGTCTTTGGCACAGTTGCTATGCTGCTCTATCCGTTTTTGTATCATTTAGGCTGGCTTGCCCCGTGGCTTAATGCGCAGCAATACGGTATTTATACGGGTTCAACTGTTCACGAGGTCGCGCAAGTCGTCGTCGCGGGCAATGCTATCAATAGCGATGTCGGAGACACGGCAGTCGTGACTAAGATGATACGAGTCATGATGCTCGCGCCTTTTTTACTGATACTCTCTTTCGCTTTGACCAAAGGCAATCAAGCAAGCGGCGATAAGCTCACGCTGATACAGCGTACACGGCAAGTCAAAGTGCCTTGGTTTGCCTTTGTTTTTATTCTTATCGTAATTTTGCACACTTGGGTGCCTATGCCCGATAGCTTTGAGCGGACGATAGTGCGAGTAGATGATCTGCTACTGACGATGGCGATGTTTGCGCTAGGACTGACGACGCATCTAGGCGCTATCAAACAAGCAGGTATCCAGCCGTTGCTACTAGGCGCGATAATGTTTGCTTGGCTGATATTAGGCGGCGGGCTGATCAATATTGGGGTTAGCTTTCTTTGATACTTACAGAGTAAATCCTCTACTCTATTGTTAGCTATAAGGTAGAGGGCGTCTTTATTTATACTAATTGGCAGGTTACGTCGCTAACTACACTCTACAAAGACAACCGCAACCTCTTAAACCTTAAATGTTAGACCAAAAAAAACGAACCCGAAGGTTCGCTTTTTAAACATAGTGTTCTCTATTATTTATCTATAAAAAGATAAATTAGATAGCAACGATGTTATGAGCTTGTGGGCCTTTTTGACCTTGAGTTACAGTGAACTCAACTTCTTGACCTTCAGCTAAAGTTTTGAAACCAGAACCAGTGATTTCGCTGTAATGAGCAAAAACGTCTGCGCCGTTTTCTGGAGCGATAAAACCAAAGCCTTTAGCTTCGTTGAACCACTTAACTGTACCTTTTTGAGTATCTGACATAGTAATAACCTACTTTTTAATTTATTAATGGTCTAAATGACCGGTAACGCTTGCAAATAGCTACTGTACGATAAATATTAAAACGAAGGATTATAACTAATACTACGAGGTAATGATTTGGTGCAGAACTGCTTTTAAGCTTGGGCGTATTATAAGACCCTCTAGATACTAGCGCAAGCCTTATCTCGTATTTTGTGTAACTGGGACTGAGTGCTTGATTTGTTGGACGATGACACCCTTATTATGCATTAGGCAAACGAAATAGATAGATAGCAACGCCCGTACACATCGCCGCAACGACCCACGCTACCCAAACCATATCCTCTGGCAGGTTAAAAAACAGCATCGTCGTCGATAGCGCCATCATGATAGTCCCAAGCCACTTAGCGTAACGTGGCACCGCGTGACTGTGCTCCCAATCGCGCACAAACTTACCAAAATACTTGTGATTGATCAGCCAAAAATGAAAGCGCCGTGAGCTACGCGCCCAGCACCCTGCGGCAAGTAGTATAAAAGGTGCAGTCGGCATGACCGGCAGTAGCACACCGATAATCCCTAACACAAAAAATAACCAGCCCAGCGTCAAAAAAGTCCAACGCATGGCAGGACTAGCAGACTGATTGGTACGCGGGCGATGATAAAAGGCTTTTTTTTCGCTCATAAGATGACGTCGTTGGGTGATAGAGAGTAGGCCACTAAATAAAAAATTACAGCGATCTATAGAAGCTAATAAGCTTGCAACAAAGCCTACCAGAGCACAAGATTATTTTTATAGCTTTATGTTATATCCCTAGCATTAACATCATCTTAGAGGAAGTAATAGGCGCCCAAAAATAAATAGTTTTTTGCGTAAATAATAGTAGGAGAATCTTAAAAACTCATGCATAATTCGCCGTTATTGGACTATTGTTCTTTACAGTTAGCTATTTACTATCGAGCTTATTTTCACCTCTTAACTTTTATGCTGTTTACAAGGATATTTATGGTCACACGGTTCACTCTCCCCTCAGCCAAAGCGCTTACCCTACCCTTAGCCCTTGCCGCTATCACTGTATTTAGTGGCTGTGCGACAACGACGAGTCCAGAAGCACGCCAAGCTTATGACAAAACCCAGCAAAACCTAAAGTCTCAGTCAGTTGGTATTATCAGTGACGGTTGTGTACTGCGAGTTGAGGTCGGTAAAGACGATATTATGTATCAAAACTCTGACGCCCTCTCTGTTGCTATTGCCAATACGTTGAAAGAGAGACTCACTGACAAAGGAGTGACTGTAAAAAATATCTCCTCCCCTTTTATCTGCGGCGCTTTGACACAAAAAGAGTTGGCACAAATGGACATTTTGGCTAGTGAAGATGCCAAAGATGTGTTGAACACTGATTATCCAGTACTTAGCTCCAGTAATACCTTTGATGGTGTCACCAATCAAGCGTATTTAAACCTATATATGGCACTAGTTAATGCTAGTAAAGCCGGCGCAAGCAATATGAAAACAGGTTCATATACACCGCTTAATCTAGACGCCGCCAGCTTAAATGCTATCCGCAAAACTGAAGGTACAAACAAAGTATTCGTCGTTTTAGCCGCGGCTAACAAACAGTCATTTGGTCTAAAACTTGCTGCGGCCTCTACATCGCCACTAGCAGGTGCGATGATCAATAGAGCGCCTGGCAAAGATTACTCGATTCATCTGGTCAATTTAGAAACCAATCAAATTGAGTGGAATAAATTTGGTAAGATTGATTCTGAAGTATTCAAAGCGCCAGTAACAGGTACTATCGCAACCAAAAAAATGCTCGACCCGCTATACCCTGAATAAGTCTATAGCCTTAGCAACAAAAGACCGCTCACAATTCATACTGTGAGCGGTTTTTTGTTGCTAACTTTAAATACAACAACCTTTATACCAAGATAAGCGCCAATATCGCAAAGACTAAAAAGTAAGCAAAAACGCCACCAATAGCGTATAGCGATTTGATCTCTTTGCCGTCAGCACCGCGCAGTCGAGCCAGCGTATAACCGAGCTTGAGGATAGAGATGGTAAAAAAGTAAAACGCTAAGATAAGCAGTACGATACTAATGGTAAAAATAGCCAAAGAGGATAGCGGGCCAAAAAAGGTCACGGTACCCGGAAACAAGGTTTCGCCCTTGATGATCAGTACCAATAATACTATCGCTACGCCCGACGCTGACGCATGAAAAAACAGCACATCATGAAACGTCGCATCCTTTTTATAAAAACTCGTCTCAATCTCAAAAATATCACCCTTAGCAGGCTTTCTTGGGCGCGAGTCTCTGGCAAGAATTGACTTGTAACTGTTGATGTTACTCACAGTAATCAAAAAGGCGAAAAAGGTCAGGGCAATCCAAAAGACAACATATATATTTATGATAGCGATTACTCCAATACAAATGAGAGAAGGACTTAACTATATCTAGGTATCAATTTTTGTAGTTGTTATTATATCGCTTATAGCGCAATCGATACAGCGCCAATCGATACCGTGGAGACACCTTTATATCTTAGCAGTTTGTAGAGATGCCTTTGTAAAAAAGTGCTGCAATAAATGATGGGGTTGTGTTGGATTGGCTAATCTCACATCAAAATTTTGATATAAAAAATCACTACAGCTAGATGCGGTAACGGTCTTTGTACTAATCAAGACAAGCAGTTATTTTTATTTCTGTATCAAGTCTATCTCGCGTGCTTCTTTGAGCTGATTGTGAATCGTTTTGTCGGTTATATTCCATTATTGTTTATGGGCTTCTCTCCGGCGGCAACGTATGCTTATTTGGTATTTATCTCTTTTCATGCCATTTTTATTCATGCCAATGTCCGTTTCCGTTTCCCGTATTTTCGCTGGCTGCTGGCAACGCCAGAGTTTCATCATTGGCATCATTCCTCAGAAAAGGAAGCATGGGACAAAAACTTTGCCGCCTTTTTACCTATTTATGATGTGATATTTAAAACTGCTCATCTACCAGAGCATCTACCTAAGAAGTACGGGACGACAGCGAATACAAAAGTACCCGAAGGTTTTGTATCGCAGTTGGTATATCCGCTGCAAAATGCACAACGTGAGAAAAGTTGACCTAATTTACTGACTATCTTGATTTAAAAATAGGGTAGCCCTTCCCGCTTTCTGCTTGTAGTTGGCAGGGCGTGGGTCAGTTTTATTATCAACAGCGGCTTAAATGACGGGCATAAAAAAACCGCTACAGCAAACGCAGTAACGGTTTCTTTGCCCTAGGCAAGATAAGAATTTAATCTTATCTACTAAGGATGAGTTGCATATCGTAGGTTGGTGTGGAGCTTGCGACACCCAACGGTTTGATTATGATAATTAATTATAAAAGCTCATATAATCATCATTGATCAATTTGCCCGCTGCGTCTAAGGCAAAGCAGCTGATGTTCATCTCTATTGCGCTTTGGCGAGTGAACTTAAGCGTGATGGGTGCGGTATCATCAATAGCAAGGTTGCTTAGAGGCGCGCGTTGTCCGACGGTGAGATGATTCATGGTGTTCCTTACATGAGAGTTTTTATTCTTTTAAAGATAATAGAAGAATTGTTGATATTAAAAAACCGCTACAGCGTTTGCTGTGGCGGTTTTCTGCTCTATGCAAATTAGCAGCTCAACTTTAAACACCAAGAGTGATTACTCTCTACCCTGCTTATATCGCTCTATCTTACTTATACTTGTTGAAAGAAACTTCATACAGGAAGTATTCCCTACGTAGTAATCATACTCTCTAGTGATCTAACAAGAGCCTCTAAGGACTGTTTTTTCTGTTCATGTAAACAACTTTCTGGGTTTCTTTTTATTGCTTCCGCAACAGTAAATTTTATCTGTGATTCCAAGTTATCACTCCAAGTTTTACCTTGCTCAATTCCAACTCTTTTCACTCTATTAGACCATACTGAGTCAGAACCTCTAAAGCCTCTTACATTTATATCAATTCCAAACTTTTCGAATAAATCATTCTGATATACGTCTTTAATGATACAGTCTTCAAACTCCGAATTTTGGAAGTTTCTACAAGTAGTTAAATTGTAACCACTTTCATCTAAGTAATTGTTAGCTTTTGCTTTTTCAACTGCTGTTCTACCAGCATCATCATTATCTAAATAGCAGTGATATGTGCATAAACAGTTTTTAAGACTAGATAACTTATAAGATAAATTCGAAGCCCCTCCTAAAGATTCAATAATCAAAGATTTTTCTCTCAAGGCTCTATCAACTTCAATACTCAATTTAGGTAAAATAGCTTTTAAAGCTATAATATCCTCTTCACCTTCCACTACTAATACATATCTTGCATTTACCAAGTTGTCAGAAGCTTTAATACCCATAATATCTCTGATTTGTTGAATATTTTTACAAGGCATGGCTTTTCCATTATCTACAATAATATTAGATTTAATATCATCTCTATCAATAAATAATTGATTATGAGTTGTAATAATAACTTGATGGTTTAGCCCTAATGTTTGAATTACATCATTTAATTGATGTATTGCTCCTGAGTGAAGATGAGACTCAGGCTCTTCAATCGCAATTATCGACGCACCAAAATTAGGAATTTTATCTTTTAGTAGACTTAGGGCAACTAAGCTTTTCACTCCATCACCTTTGTAGGCAAGATTAGTAGGCGTTCCATCATCAATGATAATCTCAATATCATTTCGTAGAGCTCTTCTTCGAAAAGTATCAGAAACAGAGATTTTAACACTGTTAATATTTGGCAAAAACTCTTGTAAAGGTATTTTCAATTTTTCCTCTAACTCTTCTAAATAAGGCTTCTGTAGTTCTGATATCCTTTCTATAGCTTGCTGATATTCTGCTTGAGAATCTAATTCTTTCAAGTAGTTTGATAGCATTGCATCCACAATATCCATAGTTGATTCATTAGTGCGAATAGCAGGTATATAATTAAAATCAATATTGCTAGCAATAAAACTCGCTATTTTTGCTGACTTTCTGTTTAAAGTCTTGCCACCTCTACCTCTTTTTTCTTTGATCTTGAATGTATGCCTATTATCCTTTCCTAGACGTATTTCCACAGGTAATAAGCCATTTATGTTAGAGCCTGTAGATGCTTTAAAGTCAATAATTTCTTGTTCTGTCAATTCGAAATCTAAAGAAAATATGGTTTGTAAGCCTCGTTCGCGATCTTGCAAACTAATTGGAAAGTCGACATACCAATCATATCTGTCAAACCTATCTACTGTATTTCTTGAGTAGAAGCGACGTTTATTCATACCAAATAAATCTTTATCATTAGCATGCATTTTTAAGCAGGACATAGCCACATTCAAAGCTTTTAATATATTAGACTTCCCTTCATTATTCTTACCGATCAATATAGTTGTACTGTGCAACGAAATTTTATGAGCGGTTGTAATACTTCTATAGTTAGTAATAGAGAAATGCGTAAGCTTCATTTTATTGTCCTTATTTATTTTGTTATTGGCTATTTTTTCAAAAACTATCAAATAATTAGTATATAAAAATACCTACTCAGTAGATCTCATGTATCGTTAATTTTTAATATCTAATACTGATATCCTCATACTCATCTGAGTAAATAAGGGTATACCGCACAAGACTATGGATAGTAGCACACAAATATTTAGTTATATGATAAAACTAAAGCGTAGTTAAAGAACTAAACAGTAGACAACAAAAAAACGCCATCACAAATGTGACAGCGTTCTTTATTACTATAGATATTTACGCTTTATTTACAACGCTTTTAACTCTTCCATCTGCCCCGCCATAGCCTTGATCTGCCCCTCAAGCTCAGCCAGTTTCGCCTTTTCAGCGTCGACCACTTCCGCAGGTGCTTTACTGATAAAGCCTTCATTACCCAGCTTACGTGAGATACCTTCCGCTTGCTTTTGTAGCTTCTCATAGGATTTACTGAGACGATTTAGCTCAGCGGTTGGATCAATCAGACCTTTCATCGGTACGAGTACACGTAGCTGACCGACCATACTCGATGAGGATAAAGGCACGTCGTCGCCTTCTTTTAGAATCGTTAAGCTCTCCACTTTGGCAAGCGCCTTAAACTGGTTAGCGATACGTGATAGGCGCGCATCTTCGTCGCTAGAGATATTTTGTAGTAGCACTGGCAGACGTACCGCGTTACCCAGTTTCATCTCACCACGGATATTACGGACACTAGCGATGAGCTCCTGTAGCCATGCCATATCCGCCTCGATTTGCTCGCTGATTTGGGCATTATCGGTTTGTGGGTAGTCCGCGATGACGATGCTTTCGGTGTTTTTGCGACCTAATAGTGGCGCGATGGTTTGCCAGATTTGCTCAGTCAGATACGGCATGATCGGGTGAGTGAAGCGCAATGCCGTCTCAAGCACATGCAAGAGGACATAGCGGATTTGTGCTTTGCGCGCGTCTGTTACCGAGTCATCATTCAGACTGGCTTTGGCAAGCTCAACGTACCAGTCACAGTATTCATTCCAGATAAACTCATAGATATCTTGGCTGACCATATCGAGACGATACTGGGTAAAATGCTGATGAATGTCTTTGATGCTGGAGTTTAGACGACTCATAATCCACTTTTCGGGTAATTCCCACACCTCAGGATTGGGCGCTTGGTCGATAGGTAGCGCGTTGCTGTCTTTATTCACACAGTTCATCAGTACAAAACGGCTGGCGTTCCAGATCTTATTACAGAAATTACGGTAGCCCTCGACACGTTTAAGATCGAAGTTGATATCACGCCCGGTACTGGCTAAGGAGGTAAAGGTAAAGCGCAACGCATCCGTACCAAACGCTGGGATACCTTCTGGGAACTCTTTACGCGTTTGCTTCTCAATCTTAGCCGCGTCTTTGGGATTCATCATATTGCTAGTGCGTTTTTCAACTAGCGCTTCAAGGTCGATACCATCAATTAAATCGATCGGATCTAAGACGTTACCCTTAGATTTGGACATCTTTTGCCCGTTGCCATCACGCACGAGGCCATGGACGTAGACGGTCTTGAACGGGACTTGCGGCGTGCCATCTTCATTTTTGACAAAGTGCATGGTCAGCATAATCATCCGTGCGACCCAAAAGAAGATAATGTCAAAACCAGTCACCAAGACGCTAGTCGGGTGAAAGGTCTCAAGCACGCGCGGATCAGCATTCGGGTCTGCCCAATCAAGCGTACTAAAAGTCCATAGACCTGAGCTAAACCAAGTATCGAGGACATCATCATCTTGGCGCAGTTTAACATCGCGGCTTAAATTGTATTTACTACGCACTTCGGCTTCATCACGCGCCACATAAATCTCACCAGTCGCATCGTCATACCATGCAGGGATACGATGCCCCCACCACAGCTGACGGCTAATGCACCAGTCTTGCAAGTTGTTCATCCATGCCATATACATGTTTTTATATTGGGCAGGGACGAACTCGATGCTACCGTCTTCGACCGCGTCAATCGCTGGCTGCGACAGCTTATTCATAGCGACATACCACTGATCGGTCAAAAACGGCTCGACGATAGTGCCACCACGCTCAGCACGCGGCGCTTTTAGAGCGTAGTCCTCGATGTCCTCAAGCCAGCCTTCGCTTTTCGCTTGCTCAACGAGTACCTTACGGGCGGCAAAACGTTCAAGCCCCGCATACTCGTTAGGCGTACTCTCAAGCGCAGGCTCGCGCTCTTGCAAGTCGGTATAGACCTCCATCTCAGCTAAGACATTCGCGCGCTCATCTAAGATATTGATCAGCGGTAAGCTATGACGGCGACCCAATTCATAATCGTTAAAGTCATGCGCTGGGGTGATTTTGACCACGCCCGTACCGAAGTCTTTTTCGACATAATCATCGGCAACGATAGGCACCACGCGGTTTGTGATAGGCAAGGTAATGGTTTTACCGATTAAATGCGTATAGCGCGCGTCCTCTGGATTGACCGCGACCGCAGTATCACCAAGTAAGGTTTCAGGACGCGTAGTAGCGACGACGAGATAATCCTTACCGTCTTGGGTAGTTAGGTCTTTATCGGTAAAAGGATAGCGAAAATGCCACAAGCTGCCCTTTTCGTCGACGTTTTCGACTTCCAAATCTGACAGCGCCGTTTGAAATTTCGGATCCCAGTTGACCAGACGCTTACCGCGATAAATCAGCCCTTCATCAAATAGACGCACAAAGACTTCTTTGACCGCGTTAGACAAACCGTCATCCATAGTAAAGCGCTCACGCGACCAATCCACTGAGCTGCCAAGCCTGCGGATCTGCGTCGTAATGCTGTCGCCCGACTCTTCTTTCCATTCCCAGACTTTATCGATGAAGTCTTCGCGGGTCATGTCGCGGCGCTTGATACCTTGAGCTTCCAGACGACGCTCAACGACCATCTGGGTAGCAATACCTGCATGATCGGTGCCTGGTTGCCACAGCGTATTATCGCCATCCATACGGTGATAGCGAGTGAGCGCGTCCATAATCGCATTATTAAAGCCGTGACCCATATGCAGGGAACCTGTGACATTGGGCGGCGGTAGAGCGATAGAGAACGACTCATCACGATCAAAAGTCGGTTTAAAGTAGCCGCTATCCTCCCAGTCTTGATACATGCCCGCTTCGACATCGCTTGGATTGTAGGCGTTTTCTAATTGATTAAGGGCGGCTTGAATCGATTGGGTGAGATTGGAGTTGTTAGTATTGGGATTGCTCATAGTTTTATCTTTTATTAATTAAAAGTAGACATAATAAGTGGTAGAGTGATTTTAACGCAGATGACAGGATTTTGTTAGGTGCTAAGATGATTTAGCGCCGATTGAGTATGACTTAACAATCAACAACAGCAATGCCCCTAATATTTAACATAGTCTATAAGCGTAACTCTCTACACTAGCAGTCTATTATAGAGTCAGTTATCAAGCGAGCGTATTGTGACCCAAGAGAGCAAACAGACTAAGAGCAACGATCCACTCACCTCATCAGAGCATTTGGCAGATGGCGCGACAGATCTCGATGGCACCATCAAGGACGAGGATTTTCCTGAGCAGATCAGCGATGCCGACAAAGAGACGATAAAAAAAGTCGCCAGCGATGACAATCTAAGTCAAGCCAAGAGTTACGCGAGTATCTTAGTTGAGCAGGTTATCGATGCCAAGGAGACCTTTGATCGCTCTTTGGGTTCTTTATTTACCAGTGCCTTTACCGCAGGGCTTGAGATTGGCATTAGCTTTTTTGTCATTCTCTCCGCCTTTGCCTTGCTCACTCAGGTCATGCCTAATAACTTTGCCATGGTGCTCTCCTCCTTACTGTATCCGATAGGCTTTATCATCGTGGTTATCGGGCAATCTTTACTGTTTACCGAGCAGACGTCACTACTAAGTTTACCGGTTATCAATAAGATTGAACCGGTGAGTAAATTGCTGCGGCTGTGGGGCATTGTTATCGCGGGCAACGTGGTCGGCGGTTGTCTGTTTGCCGCCCTGATGATTGGCTTAGGACTCAACATGCATCTATTTAGCGCAAGCGATATCGATGCTTACGCCGAGCATATTTTGGGGTTTCGCTGGTGGGTTATTTTTGGCAGTGCCGTACTGGCTGGCTGGATGATGGGCATTGCCGCTTGGCTAGTTACCTCAGCGCGCGATACCATTAGCCGTATTTTACTCGTCACTTTGATTACTGGAAGCATTGGGTTTTTGGGTTTGCATCACAGTATCGTCGGTAATATTGAGATATTCTCCGCCCTACTCTATGGCAATACGGTTAGTCTTGGGCGCTATCTTGTGTTTTTAGCCATTGTACTGGCTGGCAATACGGTCGGCGGTGTGGTGTTCGTCGCTGTCCTCAAAAACCGCACCTTTTTGTTTGATATTGCCAAAGCCAAAGAGCAGGACAAAGAAGCTAAAGTCGATAAGATTGCTCGTATTAATGGCCGTAGACGCTAAAGCGAGTCATCATTCAAAAACAGGCTTATTTTTATTGCATATATAATCAAAAAAGCCCTATGTCATAGCGTATTTCGCTACGATATAGGGCTTTTTAAGTGCTCAAAACAGTCGTTTATTTTAAACTGCGACTGCTTGCTCTCTTCTGAACTTAGCGCTAAATACTCTGACCATAATACCTGCGGTCAAGAACATAATGAGCGTATAAATCGCAGGTGTCATCGACATATCGTAGTTCGATAATAAGGTAAGTGCCATAAAGATCGATAAGGTACTGTTTTGCAAACCAACCTCCATCGTGATAGAGGTTCTTTGCGTCAAGCTCAAACCAAACCACTTACTACTATAGTAACCAATCGCCATCGTCACCACATTTAGAATCAACGATACAGGCCCTGTATCAATAAGAGCATCAACGATGATATCTCGCTGCACGTAACTCAAAAACACCACCAAAAAGGTCAAAAATATCACGCCAAAACGCGAGACCAGAACTTGTGAGCTATCGGCAACCCTTGGCGCAAAACGCTTAATCAACATACCGATGCTAATAGGCAAAATAGTAATGACAAACAACGACACCATAGTCTTGACAATCGGCAGCTGAAACTCGGAACCTGCGCCCATAAAGTGAATGAGCGAAAAGCTTAATACGATAGGAATGGTAAATACAGTAACGACGCTAGCAATCGCGGTCATCGTGACTGATAGCGCCACATCGCCTTTGGCTAAAAAGGTAAATAAGTTGGAGGTCGTGCCACCAGGACAGAGCACGAGCAGCATAACACCGACTGCATATTCCGGTCGTAATGGCATGATATTGGCTAAGGCAAAACCGATAATCGGCAGTAAAATAAGCTGATTGGTCAGACCAATGCTGACCGCCTTTGGATACTTTAATACTCGTTTAAAGTCGTTGGTGATAAGGGTCATGCCCATACCCATCATGATCAAAAACAGACAGATAGGAATAACAACAGAATTGACTAAGGTAACTAATTGAACACTTTCCATAACTACATCCATGTAGATAAGACCAATTATCGGTCAGTTTATGAGAGCCGCCTGAGGCGCTATCTTTTGCACTTTCATCAATAAAAATAAAGGCGATAGCGACTGGCAAACGTAAGCCAGTATAGCGTCGTCATAGGCGAGTTGTGGCGTTGATTGCGTTACTACTCAGTCAGTTATAGGCTTTTGTAATGAGAGATGTGGCTTGAGAAGTAAATAAGAGGGTAAGTATTAAGAGAGTAGGCAAAGTGCTAGGGTATAACTATTTGGCATGCTCTAGCTGTTCAACGTGCTCTAGCTATAAGGTTGAGTAGTAGTGTCAGTACTAATGACTGCTGTACCATATGCGATAGCCTCGACCATACTGCCAAGCTGATTGATATTAGTGACCTCTAAGCGTAGCCCGTAAACGTGATTGTAGCCTTTGCTTTGAGCCTCAGTACGCATTCGCACTAGTGCTTCACGGCGGGCGCGATCGAGCAAGGTTTCATAAGTGGTCAGGTTTTTGCCAAATAGGCTTAAGATTTTGGCGATAACCATCTTAAAGTAGTCTTGTGCAATAACCACGCTACCAAGTACCAGCTCGCCTTGTGTCCCTGTCGACAAGCTAGGACGGTAAAAACGCTCGCTTGAGACTACAATATGACGCAGATCGTTCTCTGACACCTTCAAGCGCGCCAAATGCTGACGTTCATGACGCATGCCAAAAAACCACCCTACTACAAATAAGATAAGTAGCGGCGCGTAGTTGATTAGGATTTGGCTCATAGAGTTGTTCATGGACTATCTCTTATCTCAACGCTTTAACGTCGTCTTAGCGCCAAAGCGTTAAGCCTATTCATTCGCCAAAAGGATTAAAACGCGGCAAGTCATCAGTTGGGGTTTGCGTAGGATTTGGGGTTTGCCCAATCTGACTATGTTGCTGATGAGCCGACTCATCTACTCGCTGCTGCATAGGTATCGCCTTGACCGCTGTGCCATAAACAAACAGCTCGGAGGCGCCTTGAGCGATACTAGAAGTCGAAAAACGCAGACCTACAACCGCATCCGCGCCAAGCGCTTCAGCTTTTATGATCATGCGATCGATCGCTTCTTGGCGCGACTCCTCTAATAACTCGGTATAGGCGGTCAGCTCACCGCCGACGATATTTTTGAGGCCAGCAAACAGATCTTTGCCGACGTGTTTTGAGCGCACCGTACTGCCATACACCACATCCAAGCGCTCAGTGATTTGGTAGTTCGGTAAATGCTCAAGATTGGAGAGTTGTACCGCCATGGTATTGCCTTTTTAGTGACTGTATCAAATGTAAGTAAATCTAATCATTGGTATGAAACAATAAAAACAGCTCGGTCAAATTACTCTCAATACCGTTGACCATCTGTACCATATTGTCCTCGTTGGCACGCATCTGCGCCAGTTCAGGATCTTCGTCATCAATACCGCTCAGTACGATCATAGGTAGAGTGAGCACTGCGACATCATCGCTGGTCTCTTCGTCCGCAAACCAATCGCTCGCATCATCGCCATACATCGCATCGACGAATCCTATAGACCAAGCGACAATATCTGACTCCTCAGAGAAATCGATTGCTTGCTCACTACCTGCGTCTTCATTAAAGGGCAGCTCTATTGGCGTCTCGTTTTTGAGCTCAGCTAAGATGGCTGCGCGCCAGCGTTTGATGCCATCGACGACATTGGCTGGAATTTCACTAATATGACCTTCAAATAGCGCCTCAATCCAATTGGGAAGCTCAGGGCCTACGATTGTCGCTGTCAAAAACCCATGAGTGGCGATGCTATCGAGCACAAACTGGCTCTCTTGCGTGTCCAAATAATCTAGCAGTTGATCAAAACTTAATGGGTCCATAATAGATCATCCTTTATCGGTAGCGCTTATGGCGCAAAAATGGCTGCGGCGCTAAGCCTCTCAGTAACTTTAGTCACTTAGCGCAGTAACATTGAGCTTAACACAGTTAAGTTTTTAGCCAATTAGACAAATTGTATGACTATGTGTAGCCTATGGCTCATTGCTATACTGTTAGTTACTCGTCGTCCCAATCGTCATCATCGTCATCAAAGTCATCGAGATCGTCCATCTCATCTTTTAGCTCTTTGGCTAGGCGCTTTTCTTCTAGTAAGTTGTCGATTAAACGACGTTTCTCTAAACTGCTCAAACGAGTACGGACGCTGGTCTCCGCCTCTTCTACCATCTTTGCATCATCATCGTCGACAAAATCATCATCAAAATCGTCGTCAATATCAGCGTCACTCATGACAAACTCCTATCATTATGGGGTGGAGGTTAAAAGGGTTACTGATGTCAGTCACTGCTAAACACATCAGTATCTATATGCCTTATAAGGTTTCAGGGTAATCTTGTCAATCCTTTTTGCCGCCTGCGCGCTTTAAGTAGTCAATACTATTTTAACCATAACTATTACTCATCTATCATCAACACGGCATTGCGCACATCAGCGAGGCGCTGAATCAGGGCGTCATTGCCACCATCAAAGATGGTGCACTCACGCTCATAGACCGTCGTTGGACGCTGCACGCTCTTAACTTTTACATGGGTTGCAATCTGTTTGAGACCAGCGTTTGGCAACAAGATAAGCATCTGCTCTTTACTGCCGATGCTCTCAAGCAGCTGTGTCATGGCCTGTAGCTGCACCTTGTCACTGACGCCTGCTTTTGCCGGCAAAGCAAAACGCGCCAGCTCAATATGCTTGTCATGAATGATCTTGTTGAGCATCAGGTATAGCTTGGCGAGCATCACGCCCGCTAGCGCCACTTTAGCATGGCTATTATCTGCCTTTAGCATAGCGATAGCTGCGCCCTTATCATCAAAATGCGGCTCATTGATAGCGCTCACGCCGAGCAGTAGCGGTAATCTGAGCAGCTCGCTCATAGCTTGATTAAGCAGCTGAGTACAAAGCGCTAAATAAGGCGCGCGCATCTCAGGCGCCAAGCGCTCAAGCATATTGAATTCGTCATGGAGCATAATCTGTACGCTGACATGATCAAAAGTGCGAGCAGAGGACAGCTTCGATGTTTTATTAGGCTCAGATGCTGCGTGAGTTGAGGTGTTAGAACCCTGATCGACATTGGAGTCACTGCCAGCAGTATTTGGCACATCTACAGCTTGTTCGCGATTTGCATCAGGGTTTTGTTGCGACTTAAGGTAGGCATTGAGCTCATCGTGGATGCTGGCAGCACTAACCCCTGTTTTGGTATCGTTTTTGATTTTAGCATCTTTGGTATTGGTGCTAACAAGGCTGCTATCTGCTGATTTTTGCTCTATAGCTTCGGTATCATCAACATCATTGGACATAGAGCGCCGATTATAAAGATGTTGACCCTCTTGTCTGTAGCGCTCACGATGCAGGTCTTGAATCTCATGACTTAGGGTATTGATTTGTTCTTTAGTTGGGCGAGCAACATAACCATAGAGCAACCACAAAAACAGATGCAGCAGTAATGAGCCGATCACAAACGGCCACTGCATAGCGATGATCTCGCCCTTACTAATATCTTTTAGAGTTAAGGCAACACTACCAATGACCGCATCGCCTTTGGTCGCCATTTTGCGAATGGTATCGCCTTGTTGCATAGGCGCGTTGCCGACAGGTACGAGTAGCTCATCGTTGCTGTCCTTGATCACGATGCGAGCGACGTCTTGCTCGCTGGTGTAGCGATTGGCAATCACACTTAAGCTGACGCGGTCTTTGTTCTCTAAAGCCAGCCTAGCCTCGTCAATGAGCTGGGCGACCATTTGCTCGCCCTTTTGCGCACGGCTTTTGGACAACTGCTGATCAGTACTAATGACTAGTAGCAAAGTTTGCAGACAAAAACTAACCAGAATAATAATGGCAAACAACCCTTGCCGCGGCGCTAAATACATCATGATAGGATAAACTTTTTGAATAATTAAAATTAAAAAACGACGTAAGTACTCGTTTTCAAAGAGGCGTTTGCTGGTTATTAAGCTCTAAAGAGCTATGGCTTAAAGAGTATCACTCTTTAAAGAGCCGCTGTCATAAACTATGGCTACTATATCACTATCGTCGTCTTTATGGCGTGCGATAAATCCACCGTAAAACAATTTTTACATCATTTTTACTTTTTAGCGTATCTATAGGCGCTACGCTGTAAAACTGTTATTATTCCTAGTCTCATATCAGCATACAAGGGACAATTGAGCCATGCTAAAAAACACACCTTACTCGTTACCAAAAGACAGCAAAGCATGGCAGCAGGCCGTCGACTCTATCGCCTCACTTTTACCCAAAGATACGCATTTGCAAGATTTTGACACTTTGCAATCGCTCCCTGTTTTTGCGCTTATTGTCGTTTTGCCCTCTCACATACCCACGCTCGATATTCATCACTATGTGCAATCATGGGTAGATGAGCAGCCCAATTGGCACTTAGTGACTGTCGCTGAGGATACCCAAGCGCATTTTGTAGAGGTCGCTATCGATGATATCGATACCACGCAAGCGACTGCTCGCCCGCCTTTTGTCTCCGTGCAAGTGTATCGCTATTTATTGGTGCCCGTCACAGATACTTTGATGCATCCTGCCAAGACCAGTGCCGCCGCGCACATTATCGATGATCAATTGACCACTCGCCTGCGTCATGACTTAGCTCAAAATAGTTTAACTCAAAATAGTTTAACTCAAAATAGTTTAGCTCAGAACGATAGCACGCAAGAGAGCAGTACTCAAACCAGTAGCGCAGAGCTGGTTGACTGTCATATTCTCTCGGTCGGTCATATGCTGCGCACGCACAAGCTAGCCTGCTTTGATATGGACTCAACCTTGATTGAGCAAGAAGTTATCGTTGAGCTGGCAAAAGCGGCAGGCGTTGGCGATCAAGTCGAAACTATTACTGAAGCGGCTATGCGCGGCGAGATAGACTTTGATGAGTCGTTCGTGCAGCGTGTGGCGTTGTTGCAAGGGCTGTCAACAGATGTCTTGGATGATATCTGTACGCGTCTTACTTTATCGACAGGGGCGCGCGCGACGATCAGCGCCCTCAAAGCTCTGGGCTATCATACGGTATTGGTCTCAGGCGGCTTTACGTATTTTGCGCATTATATCGCCGAGCAGTTAGGCATTGATGAAGTACACGCCAATCACTTAGATATCGAAGATGGCGAGGTTACAGGCCATGTTCAGATGCCTATCGTGAATGGTAATAAAAAGGCAGCTATCGTCGCTCATACCGCAGAGCGCTTGGGGCTTGCTATGTCGCAAGTGGTCTGCGTCGGTGATGGTGCAAACGATCTACCGATGATGGCAGATGCCGATTTGGGCGTCGCTTACCGCGCCAAACCTATTGTACAAGCGCGCGCTGATGCGGCAATCAATGTCACAGGACTTGAAGGCGTTCTATACGCGCTTGGCTACCCTGCTTTTATTCCTGCATAATCCATATCGAATTTAACGATAGTTCAGCGTAGCGACAAGTTTTTAAAGATAAGTCAGATGGACGATATAACCGTTCATCTGGCTTATTATTTATACTTGATATCGTTTATACTTCTCACTCTTTTCAATGCTCATCCCTACTTTGAACACTTACTACCCTAAAGGAATGTCCATGACGGCATCACCCTCACCGCAGCCAGACACACCGCCTGCCACAACTGATACCACCTCAGACGCGCGCTTAGATTCTAACTCGAGTACTATTGTAGATACTCATTCTACCTATGATGACAGCCCAAAACAGTTAGTTGGCGTATATGTCAAAGGCATTGCTATGGGCGCAGCCGACATTGTACCGGGCGTCTCTGGCGGTACGATAGCGCTGATATCAGGCATCTACGAGCGTCTTATCAATGCCATTAGCCGTATTGGTCCAAGTTTGTGGGGCGTGTTCCGTCAGCGCGGCGGTATCAAAGGTGTCGGTGACGTTTGGCGTCAGGTTGATGCAACTTTTCTGGTGTGTCTGCTCTTAGGTATTGTGACTAGCTTTATTGCTTTGGCAGGTATGATTAAGCATTTGCTGGACAATCAGCCCTTATTGATCTGGTCGTTTTTCTTTGGTTTAGTAGCAGCGACGGTCGTTATTTTACTGACCGAAATCAAGCGCTGGAATATAGGCCGAGCAAGCTTATTTATTATCGGTCTGGTAGTCGCCGTTGGCGTTAGTAGTTTGCCCCTGCTGAGTTCAGCGCCTAGCCTGCCTTATCTATTTTTTGCAGGTGCTATCGCAATTTGTGCGATGATATTGCCTGGTATTTCAGGCTCGTTTATTCTGCTCTTGCTTGGTGCTTACGATGCGGTGTTAGAGGCCGTCAGCACCATGAATATAACAGTTATATTGACAGTAGTCGCTGGTATGGCAACGGGTCTATTACTGTTTACGCGCGTGCTTAAGTGGCTATTGTCGCGTTACTATCAGGCGACTTTAGCGCTTTTAACAGGGTTTATCGCAGGCTCTTTAGTCAAAGTCTGGCCGTGGAAAATATCGATAACGAATGCTTTGCATAACGATGCGGTACATAACGTTATGCCGTGGCAATACCCTGCTGGCGCGCAGTGGTTTATGACGATAAGCTTGATGCTATTAGGCGCGGTATTGGTATCCTTATTGTCGTGGTGGGGACGTCAAAACGGGCGAGCTTAAGCAAAGATTGGCTTTGCTATAGTTGTGATTTAGCGCGCTCAAATCAGACGTCAACGGTTGTCGCAAAGTCGCCTTATGACTCTTCTTCTTTATCCGTTTTGCTTTCATAATGGTGTTATTGAAATTCACCTTTATAAGTGAGATGAATGATGTTGTTGACTATATTTTCTTTTGACGCACTGAGTATAAATAGCACTACGATACTCGGTTTAAGTCTGCTGGCAGGATTGGTTGTGGTATTGGCATTGTCCTCACAGCGCTGGCTACTTTGGTACTTGCTCGGCGGTATGGGATATTGGCTAACGGTTGAGGCAATAAGTGGTTTGGTGTCGAGCTGGTTTGTACTCACTGAGTGGCACAGCTACGTGCTGGCGATGGGTATTAGTTGGGTGCCGCTGGGGCTGTGGGTGCTATACAGAGCTATTCGCTACGAGGATGTCAGCACAGCCTTACAAGAGCAGCGTGAGCTTGAAGCCGCCCGTTATGTTGAGCATAGTCCTGTATACGATGATGATTACACCCCGCGCTTTCAGTAGTGCAAGCGAGTTATATTTCTCATACTCAATCTTTGTTTCAATCTAATTTTACCTAATGACGTAATAGACACTAATCGTTGATACTTGGGTGACATAAGTATAGTAAACTACGCTTCATTTTATCGCTCATCCACCTTTTGACATATATTAGGAGCTTATCTATGTTTACTATACCTGTTTTAGATATCAAATCTGACCCATTAGATGTGCTATTGGCTGTTGTTGGCTACCGCCTGTCCATGCTTGCTGATAGCGACAACGAAGAAGTCGCGGCTCTATTGGCTGATCGTCAAGTGACTATCGAGATTGCCAGTGAAGAGGCAGACGTTGCTCGTTACTTTACTTTTGATAATGGACAGTTTAGTCAGCGTAGTGGCCATGCCGAAAAAGCAGACTTGACGATCAACTTTAAAGATTCAATGACAGGCGTCAAGCTGTTGACCAAAGGTAGCTTGCCTGCCTTTATGACCGCTGTTCAAGAAGGCAATTTGAGTATCGAAGGCGATTATAGCTTGATGATGTGGTTCAATAAGCTTGCCAAGCACATCGTACCGACTATCCCAGAAGAGCTTAAACCTTATATCCAAAAAGCTAAACCATACGCTTACAAAGCTCAGCAGTTCGCTGGACATTGGGTCGGCGTTGCTAAGCACAAGATCGGTAAATAAGGGCAAAGTTAGCGTGATTGATTAGCGCTCTGGTGTTCTTAAAAGGTTGCGGTATACTACGGGTATCGCAACCTTTTTTTATGACAAAAAAACAGGCTTATCGTTTATTAAAATAAAAGGACTTCACTCATGGCAGGATTGCTTAGTATTTCAGAACCTAGCATCAGACAAAACAGTACCCCAAACAGTGATGCAGCAACCAATAGCTTAAACAACGCAGCACACATTAAACCCAGCCGCGAGCAGATCGCTGAGCTATTTGATCTACCGCTTACAGATTTATTATTGCAAGCACAGACTGTTCACCGTCAGCATTTTACAGCCAATGAAGTCCAAATCAGCACCTTGCTCTCTATCAAAACAGGCAATTGCCCTGAAGACTGTGGCTATTGCTCACAGTCCGGTCACCACCGTGACAAAACTGAGTTGCAAGCAGAAAAACGCTTGGATATCCAAAAGGTAATTGCTGCGGCCAAACGCGCCAAAGCCACAGGCTCATCGCGGTTCTGTATGGGCGCGGCCTGGAAGCATCCGAGCGCAAAAGACATGCCCTATGTGGCTGAGCTGGTCAAAGAGGTCAAAGCCTTGGGGCTTGAGACTTGCATGACGCTTGGTATGCTTGACGCCGATCAAGCCGAGCAATTAGCCGCAGCGGGACTTGATTACTACAATCATAATTTGGATACCTCCAGACGCTACTATGAGCAAGTGGTCAGTACGCGCAGCTATGATGAGCGCTTAGATACCATTGCTCATGTGCGCAACTCTGGCATCAATGTCTGTAGTGGCAATATCGTCGGTATGGGCGAGAGCCGTGAGGATCGAGTGGACTGGCTGTATGAGCTGATCAAAATGCCAACAGCCCCTGAGTCTATACCCGTCAACTTACTCGTACCGATTAAGGGCACACCTATTGGAGATAAAGTAATCGCTGAGGGTGAGCTGTCTGTGATCGAATGGATACGCACGATCGCGGTGACTCGTATCTGTTGTCCGACCAGTTATGTGCGCCTGTCTGCAGGACGCGAGAGCTTATCTGATGGTGAGCAGGCGCTCGCCTTTATGGCAGGTGCCAACTCCTTCTTTTACGGTGACAAGCTTCTTACGACTGGTAATGCCAGTCAAGCAAGCGACAATAGACTAATGCAAGAGCTGGGTTTGACCGCACAGCTTGCCACGCCAAGAGCACTTAAGCATGTCCCTGTGCTCGACGTTATGAGTGGGCATCAATCGCACGTACTTGCCGAATCGCTTGTCTAAGCTGCTAAGTTGACATCAATCAATTCACAACAGTATCCGTTGGCGCTTTAGGTTAAGCTATTGCGCTAATTCACAACTTTTTTGCTAAAAAGGCGACGAGCAGACACTATGGCAGATTACTTTAACTGGATCAAAGCGGCGCATATCATTTCAGTGGTGTGCTGGTTTGCAGCGATTTTTTATTTACCGCGCTTATTCGTCTATCATGCGATGAGTGAGGACAAGATCAGTCAGGACCGCTTTGTGATTATGGAGCGCAAACTGTATCGCGGCATCATGACGCCATCGATGATAGCGACATGGATATTTGGCGTTTGGATGGTGGTGCTTGGTTGGGAGGTGTACAAAACCCAAGGTTGGTTGCACGTCAAAATAGTCCTAGTGGTTTTGTTGTCAATTTACCACGGTGCGTGCGGCTATTATCGCAAAAAACTGGTTGATAATCCGCAGTATAAGACTCATAAATTTTGGCGCTGGTTTAACGAAGTGCCCGTTATAGGCTTAGTTATTATCGTCATTTTAGTCGTCGTAAAGCCCTTTTGAATTTATATTAAATCTGACAACCAAAAAGCGTTCGTACTCATTTAAATAAAAAATGAATACAGACGCTTTTTGGTGCTTAAAAACATCTAACTTCTAAATCGTTGGGCGCATGATCTGGTAGACATTACTCAAATCATAGACTCGGTAGCGGGCAGGCTCGCGGCGATTCTCGCCGGCGTAACTGAGTATGAGTGCCTCTTTTGCCGCCTCATCAGTCCAGCCAACAAACAGTCCGCTGTGCTCGACGCCGTTGTAGCCGTGATTGATATAATAGAGCCAGTCCCCTGCTTTTATCTCGTGACTCGCGGCGTATGGGCCTTGTCCATATTTGCCTTTATGCACGGTATCGCGCGTGACGCCAGCACGCTTAAACACCGCATCTAAATAATCCCAGCAGCCGCCTTGGACGATAGTACGCTCATTGAGCGCCATCTTACGCGCCGTGCTAATCACTTCCCGCGCAGCAGAGCTGCTTTGCGTCTCTGCAAGGCTAAGCAGTGGCAAATACTCGCTATCAACGTTGTCATACTGCCCTGACAAAAATGCGGGCAATACCGCAGGAGCTTGGCGCTGTATACTAGGATACTGATAACTGGTATTGACCGAGAGCGACTTTTGCGCAATAAGCTGACTCATACTATCAGCATGAGCAGGTAAGGTGATAAATGGCAACAATAAAGCACTATACAAACAAATAGACAAACGCGACATGACCTATTCCCTGTCAAAATAATTTAACTTCACTTATAAACCATTTATAGCGCCTATCGCAAGCCTTATTACTAAGCTTAAAACGATAAAAGGTATAAAAAAGCAGATAAAAGGTAGGAGTAGAGCCTAGTGATTTGTTTTAAGACAATAGATTGAAGAGAATAAAAAAGTATTCGGCGTTAAAGAGCGCAAAGCCTATTGCTCACTCATTTTGATGTTAGCGTTGCGCTTAGTGATTGCTTGACCTTGCAGTATTGCTTGGGCGGCTTTGGCCTCTTGCACAGTATCAAAACCGCTAATGTGATATTTGCGCGTGCCCTCGCCGTCTAGTATTTGTAGCTGCTCACCAAAGAGCGTCACCTTATCGCTAATGCCAAGCTCAATGGTCGCGCGCTGCCCTTGATTGTCATGTATAAGCTTGCCTGCCTGCACCCATAGCGTACCTGTACTGATAACGCCGCTTTGTGCCGCCTTGCGCCGCTGACGCTGGCGATTAAAGATAAAACTACCAACCACCAGCAAAGCCAACGCCCCGATAGATAAGCGCTCTGGCAATAGACTCATCGCCAAAGCGACTGCGATTGCACCGATAAGGAGCGCTGAGCCGAACCAAAACAGCCCATTATCGGCAGTAGCAGGCGCGCCTTGCAGAGTGATTTTTGCGCCGTCATCTGTCAGCTTAAGCATATAAAGAACCTATCGTCTTATCATAAAAGTAGCAGCCAAACCTTAATCTGGCTGCCCGTACTATTTACCAGCCAAATGCTACTTACTCGCCAAAATTATTTACCAGCCAAGCGCTGTCTTTTGCATAGCTACCAGCTCGCTGATGCCTTTTTCAGCCAGTATTAACATGTCGTCTGCTTGCGCGCGAGTAAATGGCTTGTCCTCGGCCGTACCTTGTAATTCAATGAACTCGCCTTTTTGCGTCATCACCACGTTGAGATCAGTATCACAATTAGAATCCTCTTCGTAGTTGAGATCAAGATAGGCTTGACCGTCTTTCATACCAACAGAGACTGCTGCCACCAGACCAATTAGAGGATCAGCTTTAAGCTTTTTGGCTCGCTGCAGGCTTTCAAGCGCGTCGATTAAGGCAACCGCAGCACCCGTGACACTTGCGGTACGAGTCCCACCGTCTGCTTGCAACACGTCACAATCGAGATAAATGGTATTTTCGCCCAATTTGCTTAGATCTATCATCGCCCGTAAGCTACGACCGATTAAGCGCTGAATCTCTTGAGTACGTCCTGATTGCTTACCGCGAGCCGCTTCACGCTGATTGCGGGTATTGGTTGCGCGCGGTAGCATACCATATTCCGCGGTGATCCAGCCCTTACCTTTGCCTTTGAGCCAGCGCGGTACGCCTGACTCGACGCTCGCCGTACATAGAACTTTGGTGTCACCGAAGC
The DNA here is from genome assembly GCA_947495055.1 of uncultured Psychrobacter sp. GTDB lineage: Bacteria > Pseudomonadota > Gammaproteobacteria > Pseudomonadales > Moraxellaceae > Psychrobacter. The sequence continues at coordinate 209,112 of CANLXO010000003.1, forward strand.
TTACGAGCACGGAGCCTTCAGCATGTTTGGTATAGTGACGCTCAAAGCTAATGTCTCGAAGTTGGTTCAGCTCGCGGTTATCATTGCGCATAAATATTCCTAGTGTGACGTCATAACAAGTGCAGTGTTATAAGTGATTGAATAAGTGAGATATCCTAACGCGGCAGTGGCGTAATAGCAAGATTGACCCTTATCGCTGCACTACCGCTTGAATTAAGTATGGATAATTACTCCAAACCTTCCATTTTGCGCAGCTCTTTGCGCAATATTTTGCCGACATTTGACTTGGGCAGCTCATCAACGAACTGAATATGACGTGGACGCTTGTAGCCAGTTAGATGCTTTTTGCCATAATCGAGTAGTTCTTCTTCTGTGACCTCGCCCTTCTTGACGACAAATAACTTAGGATCCTCGCCGCGCTCATCGCTTGGCACACCAATAGCGCCGCACTCATTGACCGCTGGATGTTCCGTCATGACCTCTTCTATCTCGTTGGGATAGACGTTGAAGCCTGAAACGATAATCATGTCTTTTTTGCGATCGACAATCTTGATAAAGCCTTTTTCATCCATGATACCGATGTCACCTGTCTTAAGATAACCACTAGCAGTGAACGTCTGAGCCGTTTCATCAGGACGGTTTTGATAGCCGATCATCACCTGCGGACCTTTAACGCAGATCTCACCGCGTGCACCTATGTCAACCTCGTTTTCCTCATCATCGATAAGGACGATATCGGTGCTCGACGCTGGAATGCCGATTTTACCCGTGAATTCAGCGATGGTCATCGGGTTAAAGGCGACCACTGGAGAGGTCTCTGATAGACCATAGCCTTCAACGATAGGCAGTCCTGTAATCTCATGCCACTCTTTTGCGACGCTCGGCAGCACTGACATACCGCCGCCGATAGACGCTTTTAGGTTAGAGAAATCTAACTCGGCAAAACGCTCGTTATTGACCAGTCCATTAAACAAAGTGTTGACCGCTGGGATAAAGGTGAGCTTGTATTTACCCATCTCTTTTATCAGACCATCAAGATCGCGCGGATTAGGAATCAGCAAACCAGTATAGCCTTGATACATGCCGTACATGCCGCAAACCATAAACGAGAACACATGATACAGCGGCAATGCGGTCAAAATCACATCATCGCTGCTCACATCATCTTCAAAAGCGCTATTAATCAGTACGCTAATCTGTAGCATATTGGCGACCAAATTACCATGCGAGAGCATCGCGCCTTTAGCCACGCCTGTAGTACCGCCCGTATACTGCAATAGTGCCACATCACTGAGATTGAGATTAGGACGCTTGTATTGACTTGCCGAAACTGCGTTCAACGCGTCTTTAAAACTTACGCTGTTAGGCAAATGATAGGCGGGAATCATCTTTTTGATATGACGGGCGACTAAGTTTACGACCCTGCCCTTTATAGATCCGAGCATATCGCCGATTTTGCAAACGACGACATGTTCGACCTTACCTTTGTCCTCTGCTTCTTGATAGGTTTTTGCAAAGTTCTCAACAATAAAAATGGCTTTAGCGCCGCTGTCATGCAACTGATGCGACAGCTCACGACTGGTGTAGAGCGGGTTGATATTAACGAGCACCATACCAGCACGGATGATGCCGAGCGCGACGATAGGGTATTGCAAGATATTAGGCATCATGACGCCGACTTTATCACCTTTAACTAACCCCAATGATTGCAGGTAACTTGCAATCTGGCGACTGTACCTATCTAACTGCTTAAAGGTGATCGATGCGCCCATACAGATATAAGCAGTTTTTTGTCCGTAGCGGCGAAAGTTACGCTCGAACACCTCGATCATAGACGTGTCATCTTCGGGCATATCGATGGTGGCATCAATGCCGTAGCGCTCATAAGCGCTCAGCCAAGGTCGATCGCTAGGTATCGTTGGCATATTAGGGAATTGAGTGGTTTTAGGCTTTGCTTGGGTGTTTTTTGTTGTTTTATCATCTGCGGCCTTTTGATTAGCGTTTTGATTATCGGTATGGTTTGTCATAATAATTCCTAATTAATAATACTGCAGCGGTGCAATACGCCCCAAATAATAGCAGGCAAGTAATGACCAGAACTATAGCAGTTTATGCAAAATTTCTCTATGCGTGTCCTTGATAGTAAGGCATAAAAAAGACAGCGCCTCTCATTGAGACCCTGTCTTTTTTTAGCGTTATTTTGCAAATACGCTAGATATAGCCGTTCCGATAAGGGTAGCGATTACCCTTTAGCAGTGTTTTGCTCTTCGAGTACGCGTAAGTCTTTATGCAAGATTTTGCCGACGTTTGATTTTGGCAACTCATCGATAAACTCAACATGGCGCGGACGCTTATAGCCTGTGAGATTCTCTACCGCATAATCCAATACTTCTTGCTTGGTCAAGCTTGCATCGTTACGGACAACAAAAATCTTTGGTATCTCGCCGCTCTTTTCATCTTCGATACCGATAACGCCGCACTCCAAGATTTTTGGATGACCAGACATGACTTCTTCGACTTCGTTTGGATAGACGTTAAAGCCTGAAACCAAGATCATGTTCTTTTTGCGATCAACAATAGTGACATAGCCGTCTTCGTCCATAATACCGATATCACCGGTTAAAAAATAACCATCTGGCGTCATCACCTCATTGGTCGCATCTTCGCGCTGCCAATAACCTTTCATCACCTGTGGACCACGAACACCAATCTCACCGCGCGCGCCGATCTCGACTTCGTTGCCTTCTTCATCGATGATGGCAATCTCAGTACCTGGCATAGGAACGCCGATAGTGCCACTAAACTCTGTGCTGCTTAGCGGATTGGCAGTAGCCACGGGGGACGTCTCAGACAAGCCATAACCTTGTAGGATAATGTTGCCCGTGATTTCGCGCCATTTCTCAGCTGTAGCGCTCACAACTGCCATACCGCCGCCCATCGACATCTGCAACTTGCTATGATCCATGGCTTTAAACTCTTCGTTGTTAGCCAGTGCATTGAACAAGGTGTTGACCGCTGGGAAGAAGGCGGGTGGATTGCCTTTATACGCTTTCATTAAACTATCAAGGTCGCGAGGGTTTGGCACTAGTAAGCAGACGCAGCCACGATAGATCCCAAACATACCGCAAACGGTAAACGAGAAAATATGGTATAGCGGCAGGGCGGTCAGAATAACAGCCTGCTCGCCTTTGGCATCGAATTCATCAAAAGCACTACCTAAGAAGGTGTTGCTCTGTACTAAGTTGGCAATGAGGTTTTTGTGCGTGAGCATCGCGCCTTTAGCCACGCCTGTTGTACCACCTGTGTACTGTAGGACAGCAACATCATTGAGCATAATGTCATTAGGACGCTTGTATTTACGCGCAGGGCTTTTTTTCAGCATGTTCTTAAAGCTGATGCTTTTGGCGATGCTATAATCAGGTACCATCTTTTTGACATGGCGTACGACAGTATTGACCATAAAGCCTTTGAGCGTACCCATCATGTCGCCCATACCAGTGATGACGACATTATCAACCACATCACGGCCGATATCTTGATAAGTTTTAGCGAAGTTTTCGACCATGATTAGTGCTTTGGCATCAGAATCTGTAAGTTGATGCTCAAGCTCTTTGGTCGTGTATAAAGGGTTTACGTTGACAAGGGTCAAACCTGCACGCAAGACACCAATGACAGATACTGGCAGTTGCAAAATGTTTGGCATCATGACTGCGACTTTATCGCCTTTAGTCAGGCCAAGCGACTGCAAATAAACAGCGACTTGCTTGCTTTGCTCATCAACTTCTTTAAAAGTAATGCTAGCGCCCATACAGACATAAGCGGTCTTACTGCCATATTTAGCAAAACTTTGCTCAAAGATATCAATAAGTGAAGTGTTATCAGCTGGCATATCGATATCATAAGTCATGCCAAGCTTTTCATAGGTTTTTAGCCAAACTTTATCGTTGTTGCGATTGACGTTTTCTTGATTGTCCATAATCTTGTTGCTCCTAGTAAATGTAGTATGACTGCCCTGTTTGATACAAGTGCATCAAAAAGACGCTAATAGCCTGTTAAGGCAAGCGAATAAATGACTGCAACCTGTAACGATAAGTAAGGAAAATGGTAATAAATAGTGCTTGTTTACCCTATTGTTCTTTAACATACACACTTTGTATTAACTACTCAACACAAAAAACTGTTATGCCAGTATGCAAAAGCGTCTTTCTATTAATTTTATCAGTAAAATCAAATATTTGCATTACTAAAATCTACTCATTCATAAGTTTTTTGGCTATACATTTGTTTGTTATAAACCTAGTAGTTTTACAATAAATAATTATCTGCAATCTGCATGTATCGTCGATTATTAGCTTAAATAATATGACTTATTTATTGCTCAAAGTAGCCCTTTATATCACTATCAATCAACCAAATTCTTTTATAAAAAACAAGCGTCATGCCTTGTCGTATACTGTGTTATATCGCTTTTTAATTGCTTTGATTTGCTTTAGGATAGGGTATCTTTTTTGTTCATTAAAATAAAAGCGAACCCTACTCTATGTCTGATGTTATTGATCCTATCTTATCTAGCGAGCCGATGGACAGCCGCTCTGTCGCCGAATTCACTGAACAAGCCTACCTCAACTACGCCATGTACGTCATCATGGATCGCGCGCTGCCCAACATCGCTGACGGTCTCAAACCCGTGCAGCGCCGTATTGTCTATGCCATGAGCGAGCTGGGGCTTAAATCCTCCGCCAAGGCCAAAAAGTCCGCGCGTACTGTCGGTGATGTGCTAGGTAAATATCATCCGCACGGTGATAGCGCGTGCTATGAGGCGATGGTGCTAATGGCGCAGCCGTTTAGCTACCGCTATCCGCTGATAACAGGACAAGGCAACTGGGGTAGCCCTGATGATCCCAAATCCTTTGCTGCCATGCGTTATACCGAAGCCAAAATGTCCGCCTATGCTAATACTTTGCTTAGCGAGCTGGGTCAAGGCACCGTCGATTGGCAGGATAATTTCGATGGCACCATGCAAGAGCCCATCACTCTGCCCGCGCGCCTGCCCAATATTTTATTAAATGGCACCACAGGTATCGCCGTCGGTATGGCGACCGATATCCCGCCGCACAATCTCAATGAAGTGGTACGCGCGGCTATTCGCCTGCTTAAAAACCCCGATCTATCGGTCAAACAGCTTACCCAGTCGATACCTGCGCCTGATCTACCCACCCCTGCTGAGATCATTACTAGCAAAAAAGACTTGCAAGCGATCTATGAGACGGGACGCGGTAGCTATAAGATGCGCGCGACCTACCATGTTGACCCAAAAGAGAAAAATCTCGTTATCATCGACGCTCTGCCCTATCAAGTCTCAGGCAGTAAAATACAAGAGCAAATCGCCCGCTTAATGACGGATAAAAAACTGCCTTGGGTGGTCGATATCCACGATGAGTCTGATCACGAAAACCCTTGCCGCATTGTGCTTGAGCTCAAATCAACCCGCGTCGATGTCGAGCGGGTGATGAGTCATCTATTCGCTAGTACCGATCTTGAGAGTAATTACCGCGTCAATATGAATATGATTGGCCTAAACGGTAAGCCGCAGGTCAAAAACTTAAAAGAAATCCTAGAAGAATGGTTAGTGAGTCGCCGCTCAGTAGTCACCCGCCGCGTGCAGTTTCGCTTAGATAAAATCGATAAGCGCTTGCATATCTTGGCAGGCTTACTCATCGCATATCTGCACATTGATGAAGTAATTCGCATTATCCGTGAAGAGGACGATCCTAAAGCAACTTTGATGCAAGATTATGATCTCAGCGAGATCCAAGCCAATGCTATCTTGGACATTCGCTTGCGTCAGTTGGCAAAATTAGAGGAGATTGAGCTACGTAGTGAGCAAGACGAACTCAAAGCAGAACGCGCCAAACTACAAGAGTATCTCGATAATCCTGAGAGCTTAACTCGTCTAATGATTGATGAGCTGACAGCGGATATGAAAGAGCACGGTAACGAGCGTATGTCGCCACTGATGGAGCGCGATGAAGCCCAAGCGCTTAAAGAGTCGGATCTGATACCAAGCGAGCCGATCACCGCGATACTCTCCAAAGCGGGCTGGATACGCGCGGCTAAAGGTCACGAGGTCGACCCTCAAGGCATGAGCTATCGCTCAGGTGACGCCTATCAAGCGTATGTGCGCGGTAAATCAAATGAGAAAATCTACGTGCTCGATAGCACAGGACGTAGCTATAGTATTGACGCGCACAACCTCGCCTCGGCGCGTGGTCAAGGTGACCCACTGACCAGCGTACTCAAACCACCCGCAGGCGCAAGCTTTGAGCAGCTACTCACGGGTAGCGACGATCAGCGTATCATCCTCGCCAGCTCTAACGGCTATGGCTTTATCAATACGTTAGCTAATCTTGATAGCAATCAAAAAGCGGGTAAAAAGGTCATCAATCTGGCCGCCGACAGTCAGCTGTTGCCAGTAGCTCGTATCGACGCTAATACAACGAGTAGTGAAGATAACGCAGAAAAAGTCACTCCTGATCACGTCGCGGTGGTGACGAATGCAGGATATTTATTAATCTTTGCACTCGATGACTTGCCGGAACAAGCGCGCGGCAAGGGTAATAAAATGATCACGCTTAAGGGCGATGAAGAGGTATTAGCTATCACGCCGCTAAGCTTGCAAGACAGTTTAATCATTACCGCTGGCAAACGTCATGTGACATTGAAGCCGATGGACTTGGTCAATTATAAGGGCACGCGTGGTAATCGTGGTGGTCAGTTGCCAAGAGGCTTTCAGAATGTGACTGGGGTTGAGGTTGGTTGATGAATACATGTATGATCATGCCGGAATCTTTAAGCGCCCCATCTGATAAAGTTATTTATCAGATGGGTTTAAATACGCTCCGATATCAAGAAATAGAAAGAATTGCTAAAAGACTCATCGAATTTTCGGATTACACTGTAACCTCTTCCCCTACATCTAATGATAAAACCACACCAATATCATCGTCATTTACTCCTAGCACAGATACCACAAAAAAAACCATGGGGAGCTTAGTCAGTTTGCTTTGCGAGCTCCAAAATACGGACGACAATGAACAACTTGAAGATAACAATGAGCTCAAAATTTCATTTAAAATGTCACATAGAGTTATAAATAGACAAGGAATTCAAGACCTATTTCAAAAAGTAATACTTGATAGAAATAACTTTACTCATCATTTTGAAAGATATTACTTTGACTCAAACTCGAATAGCAAAAAATCTCACGATGAAGTTTTAAATATTCTACAGCTTGAATATAGAGATGCCGAATATTTGCTCGAGAAACTGAAAAATGAACTTATCGTAAAGATAGATTTCATTAGAGATTATATGAAACTCTCTTTCGACATTATGGCTATCGATGAAATTGCTAAATTTTTCGATGAAGCATATCATGTTTGTAAACGAGATGATGATTGGGCAGTATGGCAACAAGTCATGCATTCTGTATACAAAAAATCTGAAGCAAAGAAAAGTATTGAAAGTCTAAAAAGGCAGAGGAATATTAAATCAACTAAAAACATACTTGAGCTGATTTTTCCTAAATGGCTATTTAGAGAAGAGCCCACTAAGAATGGCTCACGGATTTTAGTAAAAGTGGACAATACGTCAGTAAATATAGATAGCAGCTTACCTGAAATTATTATTTCGGACTGATATCTTCGTTATAAAACTGATCACTATCTATAATTTAATCTGTGTCTTAAACCCTAACTCTGCCTCAGCCCCAAAATCGGAATGACCAAATCCTCTTCATCAGTGAGATGTTGCTGCAGTAAATCGGTCACGGCTACTAGCGTTTTATGTAGCTCTTCAGCCAGCGCTTTATCCTCTACCTCACTTCTCGCTAGCTGATCATTTTGAATTTGTAACTTATCGAGCAGCTCATTGAGATAGTCATGGTCGTGACCTAATATCTCAAAAGCAGGCGCAAGCTGAGGATACATGCTAACAAACTCAGGGAAGAATCCTTCGTCCTCTACCCCGTGATGCTGATGCAACTTGAGGATATGCATATTGATGCGTTTAAGGATTTGCGAGCGATACTCTGACCAATCAAACTCGCCGTTTTGATAGGCGTCGCTGATTTGCATCAATATACGTTGGCGTTTGCGTATATTGGTATGTACCTTCAGCCAGCCTGAGGTCTTGTAGGCGTAATCTGCACCAAACCATTGATCAGGCGGCAGCTTGTTATACAGAAACAACCAGTCCGCCTCGAGGCGACTATCAGGGTGACGCGGCGTGATGCTAAATAAATCATCGTCGCGCTCTTGCTGGCTTGTGTCGTTGGTCGCTGTGGTCATTGGCTCGCTCTCATTTTTGTTATTCATACTCGGTTTAATGCTTACGTATATGGTGGTTTTGCCATGTGATTTATAGAGCGGCTAAAGCAAAAGTCTTTTCGGTTATGGGCAACAATAAAATCTTACGTAGCGTTTTAGCATTTAATCAGTAACACAACCCTACCTTACAACATAGCAATGGCTCATTTATAATGAGTTGTCTTAGTTAATATAAGCTTAACTTATGAGTAAAAAAGTCAGCTTAATCTTCCCGCATCAGCTGTTTGCCAATGTGAGCCTTTGGCAGGACGTGTGCTACCTAATTGAAGAGGATTTGTACTTTACCCAGTATCCCTTTCATAAGCAAAAGCTAGTACTGCACCGCGCGAGTATGAAAGCTTATGAGCAAACTTTGAAGGACGCGGGCAAAACTGTACATTATATTGAATCCGCCCATAAACACAGCGACTGTCGTAAGCTGGTTGCGAGCTTTGTCAGCAGCAAAAACGATGCTGACAATGATGATGCTATTGCAAAAATTTATTGTATTGATCTGGTCGATGACTGGCTGCGTATGTACGTCCAGCAGGCCGTACTAGACGCTGATATTGACTTTGATTGTTCGCCAACGCCGATGTTTTTGAATCCTTTGCCTGTCTATTGCGAGTTTTTTCGCGACAACCGCCTGTTCCATCATGACTTTTACATAGAGCAGCGCAAACGTGAAAAGATACTCGTTGATGACGATGATGATCCTATCGGCGGACAGTGGTCGTTTGATGAAGACAACCGCAAAAAATACCCACGTAAAGAGACGCCGCCTGCGCTTGAATTTCCTAAGTTAATTGAGCGTTACGAGGAAGCGATAAGCTACGTTGAAGACAATTTTGGCAGCCATTATGGCGAGGCCAATCCTGACTTTCGCTATCCGACCACTCATGCCGAGGCGGAGGTGTGGCTTGAGAACTTTTTAGCGACACGCTTTAAAGACTTTGGTAAATATGAAGACGCTATCGTCGCTGATGAACATGTTCTGCATCATAGTATTTTGACGCCGATGCTTAATACGGGTCTGCTCACCCCTGAGCAAGTGGTGACGCGCACGCTTGAGATTAGCGAGGAATATGATATTCCGATTAACTCGTTAGAGGGCTTTATCCGCCAGATTATTGGCTGGCGCGAGTTTATGTACGGACTCTACGAGTATATTGGACGCAAACAGCGCAGCAGTAACTTTTGGGGCTTTACGCGCAAGATACCGCCGAGCTTTTATACCGGTGATACGGGTATCGTGCCGATCGATACGACGATTAAAAAAGTGCTCAAAACAGGATACGCGCATCACATTGAGCGCCTCATGATCTTTGGCAACTTTATGCTGCTCTGTGAGTTTGATCCTGATGAGGTCTATCAGTGGTTTATGGAGCTGTTTATCGATGCTTATGATTGGGTAATGGTGCCTAACATATATGGCATGAGTCAGTTCGCCGATGGCGGTCTGATGGCGACCAAACCGTATATCAGCGGTAGTAACTATATTAATAAAATGAGTGATTATCAAGTCAAGTCCAAAGGCGAGCTTATCGAGTGGGCAGCGATCTGGGATGGGCTGTTTTGGCGCTTTATGCATGTACATCGCGACTTTTTTGTAAAGAACCCGCGTATCGGTATGCTGCTGTCGATGTGGGATAAGATGGATAAAAACCAGCAAAAAAAGCACTTAAAGAATGCCAATGAGTTTTTAGCGCAATTAGATAAAGAAGTTTAAAAGAACGCAAATTTAAGTAAGACAAGGATAGCTATGTTTACCGAATTTAAAGCCAGCGGTGCGCGGGCGACAAGTAAAATCCCGACACCCAAGATCATCTTTTTTGATATCGATGATACGCTTAGCCGTAAAGGCATCATTGCTAAGCATAATCAAGCGACGCTTGAGGCGCTAGCTCATTCTGATGTCAAACTTGTCATCTCGACAGGGCGCTCAAAAGCGATACTGCCGCCTGATATCTTGGCGCTACTAGAGGCCAACGTACTCGATTCGATTATCTGTATGAATGGTCAATATAGTTTTGATAATCATAATAGAATCAGTCACTATCCCTTGTCGAATAAGCAAACAACCAAAATTGTAGAGCTGTGCCAAGCCAGCGATTTGATACACAAGTTTGATTCAGCGACCCATATCGCTTGGTCGGATGAAAATGAGCGCTTGCGTGAGTTTAATGCGCGTACGCCAAACTCTATCGTCGACCCCTTTTATCATCAGACCAGTGAAGTCTATCAGTGCTCAGTATTTTTTAATAATCAGCAAGAGAAGATGCAAGAGGTGGACTTTGCCAAGTACGATCTCAAGCTCGTGCATTGGCACAATACGGGCGCAGATATTTTACCGATTGAGGCCTCAAAAGCGCGCGGTATTTTGGATGTCTGTCAGCATTACGGCGTTGATGCTAGTGAATGTATGGCATTTGGTGACGGTTTTAATGATTTAGAGATGTTTGATCTGGTTGGCTTCGCGGTGGCGATGGGTGACGCACAACCTGCCTTGATTGAGCGCGCAGACTTTGTCACAGGCACCATTGAGGAGCGCGGTATTCAGTCGGTACTTGAGCGTTTGGATATGGTGTCTTAACCCCGCACCAATCCATAGAGCCAACTGCCAAGCTTATACCCTATGCCGATGACCACAATAAAAACCACAATGGCTAAGATATAAGCCAACCAATCAGGTACGCCGCTTAGCCAGCCAATGGTAAATACAGTGCCTAAGTAGGCCTCCATTGGCCAGTTGATAATAGAGGCGGACGTGCTGGCATTAAGCAGGACAATTAGAGCGATAAGCCCAATTATGGCAGTGAGTATGCCTGCGCGTTGGCGGTTGTTCATAGTATTTCTCTTTAAATATCGGTTCCAGATACTTTTGGTTGTTAGTGATTTTGTTCTTAGTATTTTAAGCTCTCAAAGCTTCTTAATCTTGAGACTCTAAGGCATCGTCAAACCGCCATCAACGGCAATAGATTGTCCAGTAATTGCTGCGCTCAAATCAGACGCCATCAGCAGTACTGCATTAGCAAAATCAGCAACTGAGGTGGCTTGACGCAGCGGCGTGGTGGTAGCGATATAATCAAAGACTGCTTCAGTCGTGAGGCTGCTAGCATCCGTCGTTTTTAGGAGACCACCTGCGAGCAAATTAACTCGAATACCATGCGGGCCAAGCTCGCTTGCTAAGTTACGCGTTAGTCCAACCAGCGCAGATTTGGCTGTGGTGTAATCATAGTAAGTCACTACGGGGTTATAGATTAGATTGGTTGAGATATTGATAATCTTACCCATGTGCTGCGCTTTCATCTGCGGCAGTACCGCTTGTACGGTATTGACCGCGCCTTTGACGATGCCGTCGATTTGCTGTGAAAAATGCGCCCATTTTACGGTTTCGATACTGGTATAGTCAGCACTTGGGTCAAACTGATAGTGAGGCAAAGCATTATTGACTAGGACATCGATACGCCCATAGCGCTTGCTGACCTCCTCTGCCATGGCTTTGACTTCTGCCAGCTCAGTGACATCTGCTTGATAAGCAAAAGCATGCCCGCCTACTGATATAATGTCAGCGACGACTTTATCAGCGGCGTCTTTACTGCTCAGATAATTGACGCATACACGAGCGCCAGCAGCGGCCATTTGCTGCGCGATTTGTGCGCCAAGTCCGCGACTACTACCAGTAACTATGACTACCTTATCCGTCAACAATTGCGGCATTGTCAGTTGAGAAACGGTCGACTGAGAAGTTGTAGTCGATTGAGAAGTCATAGTGGGTTGCGTCTGAGCCATAAAAGTATCCTTTATGGTAAAAACCAAAAGTAGAAAAATCAAAGATGGGTAAAATGTTAGCAATCATATCATAACTCATGGCTTTCTCTTTTATGCCATCTTTTACCTTATAGCCTGACATTTAATCAAAGCCTGTTGAAAATAGCTGATTTTATCGTTACCCTTTAAAACAGGTTAAGTTATGACCATAACAGTATCATTGCTGATACTTGCTACGTGTCTCAATATTTATTTGTCTGACTTTAGGAGCACTATTTTGACTCAACTCTCTGCCTTGAACACCAATACCGCTATGCAAGCCACCAAACGCTCAACACGTAAAGTAATGCCGAAACTGCTGCTTAGTGCTGCCGTTGCTTTGGTGCTTGCCAGCTGTAGCAACTCAGATACCGCTGCCACCGACGGCACGCCGAGTAGTGATGTGACGCTCAATCTGTATAACTGGTCTGAGTATATGCCGCAAGAGATTTTGGATGGTTTTGAGGCTGAGACAGGTATCTCTGTGAATTACACCACTTTTGACTCCAATGAGGCAATGTATGCCAAGCTCAAACTGCTCGATGACTCAAGTCAATATGATCTTGCCGTACCGTCAACGTACTATGTCGAAAAAATGGCAAACGAAGGGCTATTACAGGAGATAGATCAGTCAAAACTAAGCAACTTTAGCAACTTGGATACCTCATTCACTAATACAAAAGTCGATCCAGACAACAAATACTCGATTCCCTATATGTGGGGCAGCACTGGCCTTGCCATCAACGGTGATAGCGTCGATCCTGCCAGCGTTAATAGCTGGAATGATTTATGGAAGCCTGAGTATAAAGATCAGGTCATGCTTACCAATGACGTGCGCGAAGTATTCGGTATGGCGCTATTGACCCTTGGCTACTCAGGCAATAGCAGCAATCCTGATGAGATCAAAGCCGCTTATGAGAAGCTGACCACGCTCATGCCCAACGTCAAAACTTTTAATTCTGATGCCACTCGCATGCCCTATATCGAAGGCGAAACCAATCTAGGTATGACTTGGAATGGTGAAGCGGTCATGGCGAATGATGAAGGTCTGACCAGCTTGGTTTATAAGTATCCGTCTGAGGGCGCTATTCTTTGGATGGATAACTTTGTCATTCCCAAGAACGCTAAACAAGTAGACGCCGCGCATCAATTCATCGATTATCTATTGCGTCCTGAGAATGCCAAAATCGTCAGCGAAGAGATTGGTTATGCGTCACCCAATAGCGCTGCACGTGAGCTGATGGATGAAGGCGTACGCAATAACCCAACGATCTACCCCTCTCAAGAAGTGCTTGCCAAAGCGGAGTTTCAAGAAGACGTCGGTGACGACGCCTTGCAAGTGTATCAGCAGTATTGGGATATGCTAAAGACAGGTCGTTAATCGCTGCACTGTCATTAATCGCTGCACTAGTTATTCAGCGATAAAAAAACGCTATCGAGCAATCGGTAGCGTTTTTTTACAGAAGTGACAAAAGTTTAAAGGGTTAAAGGGTTAAAGGGTCAATAATTATAAATGCAGATCAGTCTCGCCGCCATGCGCTTCAATACGACGTTTTTCGCGGCGCTGATACCTAAGACCTGAAGCGGCAAACCACTGCGCATTGGTTTTTTCGAGTAGATCGCTTAAACGCTGCAATTGTATTTGCAAGGTTTGTGTTAGCCAAAAATACCCTTGCCACTCAAAGGCTAGATGCTGCACGCTTGGGTATTCTGAGACTTCGATACGCGTAATCGTACGGAACGACTCATCGCTTGGGCTACGTAGTACTGCGGCTATGTTTTGCATGGCATGCGTCAGCTCGTGCTGATAGTGCTTGAGCAAAATATGATTATCCTCATCGATCTCAATACTGGCCAAACGCGGCGCGGCAGTTAGCAGTAGATCAATCGTTCCAATGATATTACGATGAGTGCGCTGAATGGTTTCGATAGTTTTTTTGTCAATACCTGACTCGCTCATAGTAGCTGCCATATGCGGGCGGACAGCTAGCAGACGCTTATTGATCACCTTTAGTGCTTTGGGTAAAGTATCATCAACGGGTATATCTACCACTTTGTTTGCGCTATAGGTGAGATTTAGCGGATCGGTCTTCGTAATGGACTCAAAGGTTTGATGAACCAGCGTATCAGCACCGACATGATCACCGACTCCAGCGTACAGGTCACTACAGGCCTCAAGGTTGGTCGCCAATAAGAACCGCCACATCAAGGTTGACTTGAGCGGTAGTACTAAAGTTGCCGCGACTGCCACTAGCGTACCAATCAAGATATTAACAGCGCGGAACATCCCGTCCTGGGTGATATTGCTTTGATCAGGACTTGATACAATCATCAGCATAGTGATGCCTGTTAGCAGCCCAATATAACCGAGTTGCTTGATTGCTACATAACCAATAATGCCGCTGATGATGCCAATCAGCATATAGTACAGCCATAACCAAGCGCCCATATCTCGACTAAGCCACAAAAACACCAAACCAACAGCTACGCCAAGCAAAGTGCCGAGCACCCGCTCTTTGGCTTTGGTATAAATAGCGCCTTGATATTGCAACAAGCCCAAGATGACAAACACGGTGATGGTCGTCCACTCGCCGTGTGGTAGACGCGTGAATTCATTTAGTATCAGCGCTATTAGTACTGCTGTGCCCAAACGTATAGCGTGCAGTACATCAGCATGTTGGTAGCGGGCATACGGCTCAACGAGAGGGGCGGTGACCCGTTGCCAAATAGTCGGTTTCACGCGGGATACTCTTTTGTCATGACAGGTTGTAATAGACATTATCTACTATCTACGTCTAACTTGACCATAAAAATAACGCCTTTTACCTTTTTATAGATAAAAGACGTTAGGGTGAACTCAGGCCTGATATTTAGACCTCCAAATAGTCCAAGATACCTTCAGCCGCTTCGCGTCCTTCCCAAATCGCCGTTACGACCAAATCAGAACCGCGCACCATATCCCCGCCTGCAAATATTTTTGGGTTTTTGGTTTGAAATTTAAAGGTTTGCTCCTCTGGCGCAACGACAAGTCCTGATTGACTCATCGCCACTTGCTGACCTTCGAACCAATCTGCTGGGCTTGGGCGAAAACCAAAGGCCAAGATGACTGCATCACAGGGGATGATCTCTTCTGAATTTGGAATAGGCTCAGGGCGACTGCGACCACGGTTATCAGGCGCGCCTAATTGCGTAGTGACGACTTTGACGCCATTCACTTTACCATTTAAGCCAATAATTTCAGTCGGCTGACGATTAAATAAAAACTCAACGCCCTCCTCACGTGCGTTAATGACTTCGCGGCGCGAGCCTGGCATGTTTTCTTCATCACGGCGATAGGCGCAGACAATTTGCTCGGCACCTTGACGAATGCTAGTACGGTTGCAATCCATCGCCGTATCACCGCCGCCGAGCACTACCACGCGCTTGCCTTTGAGATCAATATATTCCTCTGGGTTTTTCTCCCAGTCGTTGCAGCGATTGACGTTAGCGATCAAAAAATCAAGAGCATCATGAACGCCTTCTAGCTCTTCACCAGCAAAACCGCCGCGCATATAAGTATAAGCGCCCATACCCATAAATACCGCGTCATAATCCTGCATAAGCTCATCGATACTGACATCAGTCCCAATCTCTGTCTCCAAGCGAAACTCCATACCCATGCCTTCAAAGATCTCGCGGCGATTGCGCATGACGTCTTTTTCCATCTTGAACTCTGGAATACCAAAGGTTAATAGGCCACCAATCTCAGGACGCTTGTCAAAAAGTACTGGCTTAACGCCGTTTCTCACCAAGATATCTGCGCAGCCAAGGCCAGCAGGCCCCGCGCCGATAATGGCGACCTTTTTATCCGTCCAGACGACATTGGACATATCAGGACGCCAGCCAAGAGCAAAGGCGGTATCATTAATGTACTTCTCAACGTTACCAATAGTGACTGCGCCAAAGCCATCATTGAGGGTACAAGCGCCTTCGCACAAACGATCTTGCGGACATACGCGCCCGCATACCTCAGGTAAAGTATTGGTACGATGACATAGCTCAGCGGCTTGAAAGATCTGTCCTTCGGTCGCAAGTTTGAGCCAATTGGGAATGTAGTTGTGTACCGGACATTTCCATTCGCAATAAGGGTTACCGCACTCAAGACAACGATGCGACTGCTGAGCGATTGACTCACTCTCGATAGGATTGTAGATCTCAACGAACTCTGTTGCTCGGGTGACAATGTCTTTTTTGGTCGGCTCAAGCCTCGGTACTTCGATAAACTGATAGTTATTGTCTAAGCGTTTTGCCATAATAAAATCTCTTGATTAGTGGGCGATGACTTTAATCGTTTTCGGTTAATAAAGATGCGATAAAAGTCATCTGCCTGCTTAAAACATTGAAGCGTCTTTTGTACTCAAAATAACGCGACTACTGCGGGTCTGCCATGGTCGTTTTGAGTAAGTTTGCGATACTGGCAGCCTTAGGCTTGACCAAGTAAAACTTACGAACATAATGCTCAAAATCAGCTAGTATGGTTCGGCCCCAAGCGCTGCCTGTCTTATTGACATGGTTTTCGATGACCTTTTGCAGATGAATACGGTGGCCTTCAGTCTGCTCACTTGAGATGCGGTTGAGATCAATTAGCTCATGATTACAGCGATCAAAGAAGTCGCCTTCCATATCGAGCACGTAAGCGAAACCGCCTGTCATACCTGCGCCAAAATTAAGACCTGTTTTGCCAAGGATAGTCATAATACCGCCTGTCATGTACTCACAGCAATGATCGCCTGTGCCCTCGATGACTGCATGGGCGCCCGAGTTACGTACACCAAAGCGCTCGCCTGCGGTGCCAGCAGCATAGAGCTTGCCGCCTGTCGCGCCGTATAGACAAGTATTACCTATAATAGCCGTATCCTGCGCGGCGAAACTCGAGTCTTTTGGCGGATAAATAACAATCTCGCCACCTGTCATACCTTTGCCGACATAGTCATTGGCATCACCTTCAAGCTCGATGTTAAGACCGCCTGCGTTCCAGACGCCAAGGCTCTGACCTGCAGTACCCGTCAGATGCAGCTTAATTGGCATATCACTCATGCCAAGATTACCCCAAACCTGCGCAATCTCACCTGAAATACGCGCGCCGATAGAGCGATCACAATTGCCAACGTAATAGCTGTAATCCCCGCCCGTGCCTTTACGGATAGCGAGCATCATATCTTTAATCATTTGCTCAGCAAGCAAGCCTTTATCAAACGGCTCGTTACGCTCGACCTGACAAGTCTGCGGCATACCGCTGCTGGCAGGGTGACTAAATAATAACGGTGATAAGTCAAGATGACGCTGTTTATCCGTATTGCCTTCTAACACATCGAGCAAGTCAGTACGCCCAACCAGCTCTTCCATGCTACGTACGCCAAGCGCCGCTAGCCACTCTCGCGTCTCTGTTGCGACGAACTTAAAGAAGTTGATTAGCATCTCAGCTTCGCCAATGTAGTGCTCATCGCGTAGTTTAGCCGTTTGCGTCGCTACCCCTGTTGGGCAGTTATTTAAATGACAAATACGCAAATACTTACAACCTACGGCAATCATCGGCGTGGTACCAAAACCAAAGCTTTCAGCACCCAATATGGCCGCTTTGACGACATCCAGTCCCGTCTTGAGACCACCATCGGTCTGTACGCGGACTTTATGACGCAGGCCATTGACTCGTAGCGATTGCTGAGTTTCAGCAAGTCCTAGCTCCCACGGCGAGCCTGCATGATGAATAGATGACAGCGGTGACGCTGCTGTACCACCATCATAGCCTGAGATGGTAATCAGATCAGCATAAGCTTTGGCAACGCCTGTGGCAATTGTACCCACGCCTGGGCGCGAGACGAGTTTGACAGAGACCAGCGCATCAGGATTAACTTGTTTAAGATCAAATATGAGCTGTGCTAAATCCTCAATAGAATAAATATCATGATGCGGCGGCGGCGAGATTAGCGTCACCCCTGGTACAGAATAGCGCAGACGGGCAATCAAAGCGTTGACCTTACCGCCTGGCAGCTGACCGCCCTCGCCAGGTTTTGCGCCTTGAGCCACTTTAATCTGCATAACCTCAGCTGAGCGCAAATACGCGGGCGTCACCCCAAAACGACCCGAGGCCACTTGTTTAATCTTTGAATTACGCAAAGTGCCGTAACGTACTGAATCCTCGCCGCCCTCACCTGAGTTTGAGCGACCGCCAATAGTATTCATCGCCATCGCTATTGACTCGTGCGCCTCAGGGGATAACGCACCAAGAGACATGCCAGCGGAGTCAAAACGCTTGAGTATTAACGCGCTGTCCTCGACCTCTTCGACATCGATGCTGTTACTGGTATTGAGCTGTAGCAAGTCACGCAAAGTGGCGACGGGGCGATTATTGACAATATCTGCATACTGACGGTAATTCTCATAATCCCCTGTACGAACGGCGGTATGCAAGCTGTTGATCACATCAGGGTTAAAGGCGTGATACTCTTTATTAAAGACAAACTTAAGCAGACCGCCTTGATCGAGTGGCGCTCGGCGTTTAAAGGCATTGGCTGCGAGTACGGCTTGATCAGCGGCTAAATCCTCAAAGGTTGCGCCTTTGATACGGCTTTGCACGCCTTTAAAGCACATGGCAACCACTTCCTCAGACAGACCAACCGCTTCAAATAACTGCGCGCCGCGATAAGAGACGATCGTTGAGATGCCCATCTTGGATAAGATTTTGAGCAAGCCTTTATTCAAGCCCTTACGGAAATTAACCCGCGCTTGAATAGGGTCGCCCAATAGCTCTCCAGTTGCGACCAAATCATCGATAACATCATACGCCAAATACGGATAGACGCATGTTGCACCAAAACCGATTAGTACTGCAATATGATGCGAATCTCGTGCAAGACCTGTTTCAATAATTAGGTTGGCATCGGTACGAATGCCTTGAGCGATGAGGTAATGATGCACTGCGCCTGTGACCATAATCGCATTAGCAGGTACTTTGCCTGCGTCAATTGCTTTGTCTGATAAGACAATCAAGGTGTTGCCTGCTCGCACCTTGGCTGCTACTTGTTCACAAATAGCAACAATAGCTTCTGATAGTGTCAAACTGCGATCATAGTTAAGATCGATGCGCGCCATCTTAAAGGCGCCGTCCTCTAAATGTTCAATCTGATGCATTTTGCTCGCTGAAAGCACTGGTGATGACAGTACAATGCGGTGCGCGTCTTTGGCTGATGGCGCAAACACATTGGTCTGCGCACCAAGACAAGTCTGTAGCGACATGACGATAGATTCGCGTAGCGGATCGATCGGTGGATTGGTGACCTGAGCGAACTGCTGACGAAAAAAGTCTCCCACATGGCGTATCTGCTGTGATAGCACAGCCATTGGTGTATCGTCACCCATTGAGCCGACTGGCTCTTGACCATTTTCAGCGTTAGGGCGGATGATTTCGGTACGCTCTTCATTAGTGATGTGATACATTTTTTGTAATGCTTTAAGGCTATCGCCGCGACAAGCTTTGGCAGCCAACTCTTCTTCTAAGCGCTCGTCATCACGAATGCGCGTCGCCTCCTCGCGTAGCCATTTACGGTAGGGATGAGCTTTTTTAAGTAAAGTCGCTATGGCTTTGGTATCGAGTATTTGACCGGTCAATGTATCGATGACCAGCATCTGACCAGGACCGACGCGTCCCTTTGCCAGCACGTCTTTGGGATCGTAATCCCAAACGCCAATCTCAGAGGCCACGGTGATATAGCCGTTCTTAGTCGTCACCCAGCGCGAAGGACGCAGACCGTTACGATCAAGCATACAAACCGCGTAGCGACCATCTTGAATCACAAGGCCAGCAGGCCCATCCCATGCTTCCATATGCTGCGAGTAAAACTCATAAAACGCGCGCAGATCCATATCCATGCTATCAACATTCTGCCATGCTGGTGGCACTAAGATAGACATCGAATGAAACAGATTCATACCGCCTGACATCAATACCTCAAGCATATTATCAAGGCTTGAAGAATCAGACCCTGTGCTATTTACTAGCGGGGTCAATTCGTTTAGGTTGGGCAGCTTATCTGATTTTAGCTTTGGCGTACGTGCTTCAGACCAGTTACGGTTGCCTGTGATAGTGTTGAGCTCGCCATTATGCGCCAAGTAACGAAACGGCTGGGCTAGAGGCCAGCGCGGCAACGTATTGGTCGAAAAGCGCTGATGGAAAACGACGATATGCGATGCCAAACGCGTGTCTTGCAAATCTAAAAAGAACGCGGGCAGATCTGAGGGCATGACCAGACCTTTATAGATAATCGTCTGACAGCTCAATGAGCAAACATAAAACAGCTCATCATCACTTAAGCGCTGCTCTGCTTTTTTACGAGCAACGAACAGTTTACGGTTAAAGTCATCAGGGCTTAACGTGTCAGTAGCATTTACAAATATCTGCTTAAAGTCAGGCAATGTCTCACGGCCGATTTCACCGACAATATCCAAATCAGTGGGTACATCGCGCCAGCCTGCAACTTTAAGCCCTTGCGCTTCAATTTCTTCAGCGAGTACTTGCTGACTGTGCAAAGCTTTGGTCTCATCGAGACTGACAAATACCATACCGACAGCGAAGTTATCGCTAATAGCGAAAGCTTGCTCAGTTGCGATTTGTTTAAAAAATTCAATCGGTTTGGCAAGTAAAAGACCACAACCATCACCCGTTTTACCGTCAGCCGCAACGCCGCCGCGATGGGTCATACAGCTTAAACTATGAATGGCTGTTTTGACCAAGTCGTGGCTGGCTTGCCCTTCAATATGAGCAATCAAACCAAAACCACAGTTATCAGAGAAGTCATCTGGCGTCGCCAAATGTGTATGGGAGGAAATCATCGACATAGCTTGTCCTTTTAAGTAAGCAGACAGCTCATGCATCCAATGCGGATCATAAGCGGATGCCCGAAGGCAGAACGGGCTGGCAGGTAATATTCTTATAACCGAATTAATAAATGGCGTGATGCGCTGTAAATGTATTTATATAAGCCAAAGTCTTGTGTGTTCAGTAAGCGATTGTCATTCTTTGACTACTATTGCAAGTACATAAAGCTTGAACGTCATTATAGCTTATCAAACTGTGCGGCCTGATAAAAACCCTTGACCGGTAAGACATAAAGATATGGTTTTATTCACATTTAAGGATAAACCTTTCTTTATATTACTAATTTTAGTGCTCTTTATTTTAATGAATGCATAACTATAAATCTAGTCTTTTTTGCTAAGTCATAACTAGAGGTTATTAGCGGTGAACGAATAGTGCGTAGTGTCCAAGACTATTTAGCAGTACGTACGTCGTCTAACGTACATACTGCTTATTTGACTGTTTTTTATTCGCTCTTTTCTTCTATTAACGCCTTGATACTATCTTCGCTTCTTGCATCGCTCTTTGCTGGCGCTTTGCTGTTGCTATTATTGACAGGTGCCGCGGTAGTATTACTGGCAGGCGGCGGCTTAGGCGTCGGTACGACAGGAGGCTTTTTAGGTGCAGTAATCACATCAGCTGGTGCAGGCTTGGTACTATTTTGCTCAGCTTTTGGTTTATTATTGCTTGCACCTTCTGTCTCAACAGTGCGCTCCTCATCTACTGACAGGGTAGAATCGGTATTCTCCACTTCACGAATACTCTGGGTAGGGCTACTATTACTTGGCTCTTGATTGATCGACGCATTGCTCGAGTCTGTGTTGTTTTGAGCAGGTGCCTGCTCGCGCTGAGGCGGCGGCACTTCACGTTTTGTACGTTTTAATTTAACGGAGCGGGCGCGCTTAGTACTTAGATCTTTGATAGGGCCTGGACGCTCATAATTATCGATAATACTGACATAGCGATTGATCTCTTCAGGTATCACGCGAACATTGGCAGGCAATTTAAAATCGATCAGTTTAGCCGCACCTGCCGCTTCTTGCGGGCTACTCATCAGTCCATAAATGAGCATGTAGCGCAGTTGATCATCTTCGTCGCGATAGCGAAAGTAGGAGAATTTGTCGCGATCTTTGCGGCCCTCTAAATAACTGACAATTACGTCATTTTCAGCGACGTTCATCACCTGCACCGTCCACTTACCCTTATTAGAGAGTAAGTAACGCTTGTCCTTGAATTCATCAGGATAACTACGTAAGTCTCGTACGGTAGCATCAAAATTGATTGGCTGAACATCAGTATCAAGCTCGTGCAAAGCCTCAATAGCTAGTGGCTGTTCAAGTTCAGTACTCAAAGATTGCGGCGCAGAAATGGGCGCATTCTCAATTTTGCTTGCCATAGATGGCGTCTGGCTAAACATCCAAATCAAAGCCGTAATAACGCCTAGTATCAGCGTCATCAGTAACCACATCAGTGCCTGACGGCGATATGACTGAGCAGGAGGCGTGGTTGAGCGTGGTGCTACCATGAATAAATCCTTGGCAAAAATAAGAATGAGCAAACGGATAAAACGTAGAGACCTCTATTCGTTTGCGTTATCCCTATTTTACACCATTATGTGCTAAAGATTTGAAAATTATAGATTTTGAAAGTTATAGATTTTGAAAGTTATGAGCTTTGAGAACATAAGGTATAACAGTTAGTGTATCAATGAGTTAATCAGTGTATCAATAAGTTAGGCTAAGCGTGTTTGGACAATACCTCTACAAGTAGCGGCGCCTCAAACTTATCTGTAACGACCGCCTCGCCTAAAGATTTGAGCAAAATAAGGCGAATCTGACCTTGTTTGACCTTTTTGTCATGTCCCATAAGATCCAATGCCGTTTGCGGATCAATTGGAGGCGGCGTAGTTGGCAGATTAGCGCTCGCTAAAACTCGCTCTACTCGCGCCAGATCCTCAGCATTTAACCAGCCCATCTTTTGTGATAGCTGAGCTGCCTGCATCATGCCTGCTGCGACTGCCTCACCATGTAACCAATTACCATAACCCTCGTGTGTTTCGATCACATGACCAAAGGTGTGACCAAAATTAAGCAGCGCGCGTACGCCAGATTCTCGCTCATCTTGCGCGACGATATCAGCTTTGTACTCGCAGCAGCGCTGTACTGCCTGTCCCAATATCTCTAGATCAAGCGCTATCATTGCCGCAATGTTGTCCTCAAGCCAAGTCAAAAAATCGGCGTCCATAATCAGCGCGTATTTGATGACCTCAGCCAGTCCAGCAGAGAGCTCGCGCGGCGGCAATGTTTGCAACGTGCTCATATCAGCAAGCACCATTTGTGGTTGCCAAAAAGCGCCGATCATGTTTTTGCCTTGTGGATGATTGATACCCGTTTTGCCGCCTACGCTTGAGTCCACTTGTGACAGTAGCGTTGTTGGAATCTGAATAAAATTAACGCCGCGCATAAAGCTTGCGGCAGCAAACCCCGTCATGTCGCCTACCACGCCGCCGCCAAGCGCAATGAGTGTCACATCACGGTTAAAATGCTCGATCATGAGCGCATCGTAGATCTGATTAATACTGGTCTGATTTTTGTACTGCTCGCCATCTGGTAGGATGCATACTTTGACTGTAAAATTCTTTTCAAGCGCTGATTGCAAAGGCTGTAAGTACAAAGGGGCAACGGTATCGTTAGTGACGATCAAGACTTGCTGACCACTAATAAAGGGGACAATTTGCTCACTCATACTAAGCTTGCGAGCATCTTTAGTAATGACAATCGGATAATCATGGCTTTGCGTCTTAACCATTAAACCGTTAGCAGATATTAGCGCTGTCATAGAAGAGTCCTAAATGATAGAGGGGTGGCAAGTTAAGATAGTTATAGTCAATCAGCAGAGGGTTTTGTTTGAGTATCTACGTTACGATCATCGCTAGCGATTACTGCTGTCGTTATGCTTTGTTCGGTGCAAAAGCGCTCGAGTTGCTCAAGCAATTGAGTGACCATATGCCGCGGATAGGTATGACCCGTTGGCATGATGATATGCGCCACTTGCCGATACAAGGGATCTCGAATCTCATATAAGTTTTGTAGTATCTTTCGAGGATTAGGCTGCTGGAGTAGCGGTCTAGATTTGTCACGCGCGGTACGGGCGACCTGCACCTCAACAGGGGCGTTGAGATAAACCACAATGCCGCGCTCACGCAAAAACTCACGGTTGCTCGCAGCCATAACTGCCCCGCCACCCGTTGCCAGTACGATCTGCTCTCTTTGCGTCAGCTCGTCTATAGCGCGTGTTTCGCGCGCGCGAAACCCAGCTTCGCCCTCTTTAGCAAATATCCAAGCAATATCAGCGCCAGTCTGCGATTCTATATACCAGTCGCTATCTACAAAAGAGCGGCCCAATTGCCTAGCGAGCAGGCGGCCTATGGTCGTTTTTCCTGAGCCCATCGGTCCGACTAAAAACACCGACGGTAATTGCTCCATCATCATACTTACTCAGCCAAATACTCTATCATACAACGTCGTTGATATTCTGGCTAGTCACGTATTCACTTTTGCCTATAACGCTTAAATCTATGCCATAAAAAAGCAAGCACTAAGGCTTGCTTTTATCGGACTATCCGATCTTAGTTTAGACGACTAATACCATCATTGATCAGTTTTGGGGTGATAAAGATCAGCAGCTCTTCTTTGTCGTTACTGCGGACATCGCGGCGAAAGGCGCGACCAATGTACGGCAAGTCACCCAAGAAAGGCACTTTATCAACGCCGTTGTTCGTACGGTTTCTAAATACGCCGCCCAAGACAATGGTTTGTCCATCTTCGACAATGACATTAGTGGATATAAGGTCCTCTGAGATGGCGACCTGATTGTTGATAATCGTTGGCGTACCATTCGTAATCAATAGTTGTAGACCAATTTTGCCATCTGGAGTGATATTCGGTGTGGCCTCCAAACTAAGCGCCGCCTCTCTAAAGCTAGTCGTCGTCGCCCCACTAGCAGAAGCTTCTTGATAAGGAATTTGCGTACCTGATGAGACTTTTGCCGTTTGTTTATCTGCTGTCAAAATCTTGGGCGTTGAGATGACTTCACCGCGGTTATCAGCTTGTAGCGCTGAGAGCTCCAGATCGAGCATGACATCAGAGAGCCCAAGTAGACCAAAAGCGATACTACCAGCAGGATTAGCAACCCCAAGATCAACGTTTAGATTATCAGGGCGACTGATATCGTACGAAGGATAAGACACTGTTTGACCATTCACTGTCGTCGTCTCAACATCGAAATCTTTTAGATCCCATAACGTCTGGTCACTACCGCCAACGAGCAGGCTGCGGTTATTGGCCGCGCCATTAGACAAAATACCCCAGCGCACACCAATCTCTTTACTAAAGCTATCGGTTGCACTCACAATACGTGCCTCAATCATGACTTGGCGTACAGGAATGTCAATTTTGCTAATGAGTTCGCGAATGTTCTCGATGCTATCTGCGACATCTTTTACGATCAAAGTATTGGTACGCTCATCAATAGTGACTGTACCGCGCGCCGAGAGTAGCGTGCTGTTGTCTTCAAAACGGTTAGCCGTACCGATGTTATTGTTAATCGTCCCGCCGATATTATTGTTACCCGCCGAGCCGCTCCCTTGGGAGATCAGATTAAACACGTCTTGCGCTCTAGCGTAGCTTAGACGAATGTATTCGGTACGTAGCGGCGCGTATGCCTCTACCGCTTGCTGTGCTGCCAGCTCACGCGCTTCTTGTTCAGCAAGTTCAGTGGATGGCGCGACCAAAATGACGTTACCGTTCTCACGCTTACCAAGATTTTTACTCTTTAGAATAATATCTAGCGCTTGATCCCAAGGTACGTTAATAAGGCGTAAGGTAATATTGCCGGCGACAGAATCACTGGCGACAATATTCATATCGGTGAACTGCGCCAAGATATCTAAAACGCTACGAACCTCAACGTCTTGGAACTCCATTGATAAGGCTTCACCTGTATAGACTCTCTCCTCCAAAGTCGGCTCTCTCAGCATCTCAGGCTCTTTAACACTAATATTAAGCTGATTGCCTGATTGATAAGCCTGATACTCGTAATCGCCACTCATATTGATGGTGATAACGCCGTTTTGACCTTGGTTTTTGGTATCGACACTACTGACAAGTCCGCTATTGATGTTTAGGCGGCGCAGCAAGTTACGCGGTACCGTACTACCCGTCAGACGAACTACAAGCTGGCTGCCTTGACGCTGCACATCTACTGGAATGGCTTCGTTTGCAAGCGCAATACTGATATCACCGCCCTTGCCCTTTGCAGAGAAATTCAGTGCGGTCAGTCCATCATAGCTATATTGCTGACTGACTTGGCTACTAGCAAGCCTTGGGTCTAATAAGGGATTGACTCGTACGACCATTGTATTGGCAGGGGCTTGTTCGGTCACTGTTACAGGGCGACTGACCACTGCAGCGGCAGGTACCGTTGTCGTCTCGATAATAGGCGTGACGATTGGGGTTGTTGTGATTGCCGTATTGCCATTTAACACATCTTGAATAGGGTCATTAGTGATGACAGTAGGCGCACGTACAATAGTAGGTGTGGTCACTACAGTGGGAGTACTCACTATGGTAGGTGTACGCACCACGGTAGGTGTACGTACAATAGTAGGCGCGGATACGACAGCGCGAGTAGGATCAGTGATAGTCAGGAGTAAGTCATTACCTTCGATCGCAGTCGTGTACTCTCCAGCTTGTCTAAGCCCCACAATCAAGCGCGTCGTGCTGTCGTTATTTAAGGTGGTGACTTCATTGATCATGCCAATGTTATAGGTGCTGGCGCGATTATTAAGCCCATTTTGCACTTGCTCAAAGTCCAAAACCAGCCGGCTTGGATCCTCCAACTGATAAGCAGCTGGCAACTGCGGAGTTTGGGAGAACCCTAAACGCATTTGGGTAGTGGCGGGTGCTGTCTGCACCACAGAGACCGTGTTGATGCGTTGTTCGGCATAGGCGCTAGCACTGATAGTGATCATACTTATCGCCAGTGCCGAGACGGCAAAGGGTGAAGATACGCGTTTACTCATTGTTGTTACCTGATCATGGCGTACGGTCATTGCTTATTCCTCAAAAGATCTGCCGACTTAACTTATAGGAGAGACCAGCGACTGGGGTCTTTCGATAAACCCGGCGCGGCTGTCTGGCACAATTTCAATCAAATTAATTTGGGTCGGTGTAATCTCAACGATACGTCCATCATTTAGCCCAATATAATCGCCAACCTTTACGCTAGCCACTGAGCCATCAGGGCGCTGCACCAAGGCATACTGCTGACCTTCAGGTGAGATGAGCATACCGCGAAAAATCAGTTGCGCCAGCTCATATTGCTCAAGCGGCTCTTTTATACGATTAAGATCAGGACGTATGCCGTTCGTTACGCTACTGGTGCCTTGAGCATTGACCAAACTTGGCGGCAAAAAGGGGCTACGTAAGGTATTTGCGCTATAAACAAAATCTTCAACCAGCTCAGTTTGCGGCGGCGGCTCGATAGGCTGCGCAGGCTGATTACGTATGTCTACCATAGCCTGCTCTGCCATACCGATACGATCACTACAGCCACTAAGCCATAATGCCAAGACACTGATCAAAACGATGGGTAGTTTCTTGGTCATCAGTTGCCTCCTGTACTAGCAGCGAGAGTATCCGTTGCCTCTGTAGTCCCAGCAGCAGCCGGTTCACCTGTGACCTCTACGTCTGGTTTTGCCTCTTTTGAGCGATAGGTCTTGGTTTGTAGCACCATATTAAGCTCAGGCAAAACCTCTAAGGTAGGCTGCGGGTTACTAATCTCAAAATCGTGCATAGTGATGATACGCGGTAGAGCCGCCAAACCACTGATAAAGCTGCCAAACTGATGATACTCGCCTAAAGCTGCAATGCGTATAGGCTGCTCGATAAAGAACTCGTTTTCGATTTCAGGTTCAACGGAGATATCTTGGAAGCGTATGTTGCTGCCGACCCCTGTCATGTTAATACCCTCAACCAGCTCTGATACGCGCGTATCCTTTGGCAATTGATCGAGCAAAGTATTGAACTCCGTTTCCATCTGTATGACCTGCGCTTGATAAGCTTCTAAGTGGCGCGCGCGCGATTGTTTTTCGCGGTAACTCTCAAGCAATACTTGCTGCTCACTCTCAGCCGCTCTTATATCGTCAATTTTGCTGCTAATGGGCAATGCCCAAGACAAAGCGGCAATAAAAGCAATAATAAATCCTATAACCGTAAGCTTGACAGGTAGCGGCCAGCTGCCATAATTATCAGCATCTAATGACTGAAAACTGCGGCGAAACTCGTTAAAATCAAAAGGTTTTTTGGCGCGGCGTTTGCTACGTATCGGCGTCTTTTTAGCGCCAAACGGACGCTTTTTTAGATCGAGTCTCATAAGGTGCCCTCCGCTACAGCAGCGTCATCTAAGATAGCAGTATCCGACTGTACTTTAGTCGTCACTACAAATTGTACGTAGCTGTCCTCAGGGTAGACAGGACGCGGCGCATCCCCTGTCGTGGTCGGCTCATTGAGTGTGGGCGGTGCTTCATACGCGCTGATATTTTGCTGAATATTGCTAACAGCAGAGTTACCCATCCACTCGCTGCTATCGAGATTGCGAATCAGGCTAGATACCACGTTTGGATTGTCAGCAAGACCCGTCAGCGTCAATATATCGCCTTCACGTTTAAAGTTGTTGAGATAAAGGGCGGGCGGTATAGCTTTGGCAATATCATCCCATAAACGTACAGGAACAGGACGGCGACCCTGCAAATCTTGAATGACTTGCATACGAGAGATAATATCCTCACGGCGCTGCTCTAAACCGTCAATCTCTACCAAAACGGCATCAAGGCGAGCGTTTTCTTGCTCAATAAGCGCATTAGCGTCGCGCTGCTCTTCTAACTCATTGTTAAAATAGCTCCATGATGCAAATGCCGCTAGTAGTGCCAGCAAAGTCACGGCAACGACTAAAGTAATGAATTCCTTGTTACGACGTTCACGTTCTTCTGCGCGCCAAGGCAATAGGTTAATACGAGCCATTAGTCAAAGCTCCTAAGCGCCAGGCCACATGCACCCATGAGACTAGGCGCATCAATCGCTAGCTGCTCGCTGTCTATATAGGGATCAATGGTCATATTGATAAAGGGGTTGGCAACACTGACGCCTACGCCAAGCTTTTGTTGCACCATGCCAGCTAAGCCTGAGATGGCACTACTACCGCCTGCTAGCACAATGTGATCGATACTATTGTACTGACTTGACGAGAAGTAAAATTGTAATGAGCGCGTGATTTGCTGAATAGCGCTTTCTAAGAACGGCGTCAGCACTTCAGGATAATAATCATCAGGTAGAGTGCGTTCACGCTTGCTCAAGGTTGCCTCTTCAAAGGTAAGACCGTAGCGGTTTTGAATCGCCTCAGTAAGCTGCGCGCCGCCAAAGAGTTGCTCGCGGCTATAAACAAACTCGCCATCTTTTGCGATATACAAAGTCGTCTGATTGTGCCCAATATCAACCAAAGCTACAAGCTCAGGTAAATTGGCTAAATTGTCGACCATGAGATCAAAAGCGCGCTCGATAGCGTGGGTTTCGATATCCATGATTTTGGTTTGCAAGCCGCCAAAGGTTAGCGCATCGACGCGCTGATCGACGTTCTCTGAACGTGAGGCGGCGAGCAGTACTTGTACCATTTCATCACTAATAAGAGAGGGGCCTTGTACTTCAAAGTCTAAATTGACGTCCTCTAACGGATAAGGAATGTACTGATCAGCATCAAGGCGAATTTGTGCTTCTCGTTCCACATCAGTTAGGTTTTTATCCATATCGATGATTTTGGTAATGACCGCGGATCCTGAGACTGACGTTGCCGCATTGCTACCTGCAACCTGACAGCGCCTTGCCAAACTAGCAATGGTATCTCCGACTATTTCGGTATCTACAATGAGTTTGTCAACGACCACACCTGAGGCTAGGCTTTCAATTCCATAAGACTTTAGATGATATACGCCCTGCTCACGTCGTATATCCACAAGCTTTACTGAAGTTGCACAGACGTCCACTCCAATTAAATGCTGACTCTTAGAAGAAAATAACCTCACAAACGCTATACCTTGTATGAAGTGTACGACTTTATAATGAATTGTAATGATTCAGTACAATACTTTACTTAACAGACATATTCAAGCATTTAGAAAAGATATTGCACATTTAGTATGACCTGCGCATTTGGTTCAAGGTATAATAAAACATCTGTTGCAAATTTGAATTAAAAAGTCTGATTATGACCCAAAAAAATGCTACTGTTACTCTCATACGTTTGTTAGTCGGGCTATTTATTGCCTTTTTGGCATTGGTTGTCATCTTGGCATTGGCAGTGCCGATTGGTTTTTATGGCATGGCGATGTACCTGTCCCCAACCCTACCTAGCATTCAAGAAATCAAAACGGCAAGTTTAGAGATGCCGCTGCAAATCTATAGTCGTGATGACAAACTCATCGGCCAGTACGGCAATCGCATGTCACTGCCTGTGACTTATGATGAAATACCACAGAACCTCACGCGGGCATTTTTGGCAGCAGAGGACGCTTCGTTTTTTCAGCATAGTGGTATTAGCATTAAGGGTCTAGGGCGCGCTGTTACCGAGGTAGTGACTGATGATGACACTCAGACAGGTGGCTCGACCATCACTATGCAGGTTGCCAAAAATTACTTTTTGAGCTCAGAGCGTACGCTCAATCGTAAGCTGACTGAGCTTTTTTTGGCTCGTAAAATGGAAGATGAGCTGAGTAAAGATGAGATTTTGACACTCTATGTCAATAAGATTTATCTAGGCGAAGGCGCTTATGGTATCCGCGCTGCTGCTCGAAAATACTACAGTAAATCGTTAGAGAACTTGACGGTTGCTGAAATGGCGATGCTGGCAGGCCTACCAAAAGCACCTTCAAAGTATAATCCTGTTGCCAATCCAGATCGTGCTTTGACGCGCCGTAATTGGATTATTGGACGCATGCATGATCTAGGTTACATCGATCAAGCACAGCATGATGAAGCCATCAACTCGCCTATTGGACTCAAACTTTATCAAGAAAAACTTGATGTCAATATGCCGTATTTGGCAGAGATGGCGCGATATGCTTTAGTCAACCGCTATGGTGAAGAGGTTGTCAATGGCGGCTGGCGCGTACGATTAACGATTGATAGTGACGCACAAGCTGCTGCAGAAGCTGCAGTTATCAAAGGTCTTGTTGCTTATGAGCACAGACACGGCTGGCGCGGCGCCGAAGCTAATGGCGAGTCGTTAGAGAACTTTCGACGTTATAGCAGTATGTCCCCAGCCAAAGTCACCAAGGTCAATTCGCGTAGCTTTGAGGCCACTATTCCTTCAGGTGAGAGCGTCACTGTCAATTGGTCTGGTATGAGCTGGGCGCGCAAATATATATCCGCTGATCGCGTTGGCTACTATCCTAATAATGCCAGTCAGGTTGTGAGTGAAGAGGACATCGTTCGGGTAATACCGACTGAGAATGGCAATTGGCAATTGGCACAAATCCCTGAAGTACAAGGCAGCTTAGTCTCGCTAGACCCTGAGACAGGAGCGCTCAATGCGTTGGTCGGTGGTTTTGATTTTAATCACAGCAAATTTAATCGTGCGCTACAAGGATGGCGTCAGCCCGGCTCTACTATTAAGCCTCTTGTCTACACCACAGCACTACAAGAAGGCTATCGTCCTGATAGCATTGTCTCAGACCGTCCTATTCAAGTCGGTGACTGGAAACCCAAAAACTCTGACGAGCGCTTCTTAGGTGATATTACCTTACGCCGCGGCT
The DNA here is from genome assembly GCA_947495055.1 of uncultured Psychrobacter sp. Classification (GTDB taxonomy): domain Bacteria; phylum Pseudomonadota; class Gammaproteobacteria; order Pseudomonadales; family Moraxellaceae; genus Psychrobacter. The sequence goes on from CANLXO010000003.1 coordinate 241,045, forward strand.
TGTATTTGTCGCGCAACTTAGTTTCTATTCGCTTGCTACAAGCGATAGGTATCTCAGATACTCGCGACCTGCTTGATCAATTTGGTTTGGATAAAGAAAAACTACCGACAACCTTGTCACTAGCACTAGGTACAGGACAAGCAACGCCTCTGCAAATGGCAACGGCCTACGCCACTTTTGCCAATGGTGGTCACCGCGTTCAGCCCTATTTTATTGAGCAAATTTACAATTATGATAATAAGCTTTTGTTTCAAGCGAATCCGCAACAAGCGTGTGCTTTATGCTTTAACGAGCTGCTCGATGAGCGCAATGAAGCCCTGATTGAAGCCTTTAACACGCCTGTTGATGACGACACCACCGATGCACAGAGCACTGATGAGCAAACGGACGATGCTAGCGCGGACGATGCTGAGAGCAATAGTGGAACAGATGCTGAAGAAGAGGCACTGATAGCGGCCCAAAATGAAGCACTTATCTATGACGCAACGCCTAAAGCCGATCGCCTAGATGCGCCTGTTGTACAATATGTTATGGCTACGCAGGCGCCTAGAATCTTAAAGCCGCAAGTGGCTTTTGAGATGGCAGATATCCTACGTGATGTCGTTCAACGCGGTACTGCTGTTCGAGCCCGTGCTCTAGGTCGTGATGATATCGGCGGCAAGACAGGGACAACAAATGAGGCCAAAGACGCCTGGTTTGCAGGTTTTCATCCTACCAATGCAACCGTTGTTTGGATGGGCTTTGATCAGCCTGCGACGATGGGTCGCCGTGAGTACGGCGGCGTAGCAGCCCTGCCCGTCTGGATGGACTTTATGAAAGCCCAGCTCAAAGATACCCCCAAACAATGGGTGTCTATCAATAACCGCGCTAAATCAAAACGTCAGCAGCAAAAAGTGATAGAGATGACTGATGGCGGCGTAGTCCTAGATGAAGACGTTGACGATATAGCAAAGGACACTGCTAGAGCAAAACCTGTCAAACCCAGTGTACAACCAAGGCAGCCTTTAGAGCCTGAACCTGTAGAAGAGGATGCTGCTACGACACAATCAACAAATAACAGTCGTAGCGCTATTCAAAATACACCGCTGGCACCAACGCCTGCTGAACGTATGCCGCCGATGCCAGAATAGAGTCCTAAGCTACCAAAAAAGGCTTATCGATTGATTATCGATAAGCCTTTTTTATGGCTATGCTAAATCTATATGACGGCTCTACTCTTATCACTGCTTATTCTATTAAAACTCTACCATGCCAGCACGTAGTTGCTCGATAAGCTCTAAGAACTGCTGACGCCATTCACGAATAGTGCTCTCATCAGGTAGCCATTGATTCGATAAGGTCACCACATTAACGATCAAATCTTTTGGCGCTGCATTAACAGCCATTGAAGTATCTGCCAAAGATTCAGGCGGAACAGCATAAAGACAACGCTGATACGCGCGCTCGATATTAGCCAAAAAGCCTTTTTCGCGTAACTGCTTTAAGCGTAGGATTTCTGGAGAAACCTGTGTGCGCGTATCCAAAGCTTCTTCAATATCAGTCAATGTAGGCGCACTCTCTTGCAGCCCGTAAAATTGACTGAGCTCTTGTAAAAAAGCTAAAAAAGTCCCGTATAGATGAAAGATAGCGGTTTCACAATGCGCCTGATACAGCTGTTTGTCGTTACTACTGCCCGCAGCTTGACAAGCCAAGCGACAAAAATACAGCTTTTGATTAGTGCGATCTGCTTGATATTTAGCAACGCGGCCTTTGTCTGCCATACGTATATTATCCTTGTTTAAGTTCTAAGTGATGGGCGCTGATTTAGTGTACTATTTTTTAAAATAAATTTCTTATAAAACCGTTTAAGAACACTGTCTTTGAGCGCATTCAACAGGTACAAAAAAGCCAGCAAAAATGCTGGCTTCTTTTATACGACAAACAATTAAGACTGGCTGTCTTGATTAAGCTCTTGGGCAAAGGCTTCATCAAAGCTTGTAAAGTCTTTGTTATCACTACCAGCAGGCATATCAAACGCTGCACTCATGTCTTTATCAAGCAGCTTTTGATCCGCTTTTTCTTTACGGGCTTTGTGATAAGCAAGGCCCGTACCAGCAGGAATCAAGCGACCAACAACGACGTTCTCTTTAAGACCGCGCAACTCATCAACTTTGCCTGTAACCGCAGCAGCAGTTAATACGCGAGTGGTCTCTTGGAAAGACGCCGCTGAGATAAAGCTCTCTGTTGCCAGACTCGCTTTAGTGATACCAAGCAACTGACGCTCATACTGTACTGGGAATTTATCTTCAGCTTCCAGTTTAGCATTGAGTGCTTTGATATCCGCATACTCCGCTTGATCGCCTTTGAAGTGACCTGAGTCGCCAGCATCAGTAATCTCAACTTTACGCAGCATTTGGCGAATAATAACCTCAATGTGCTTATCGTTGATTTTTACCCCTTGCAAGCGGTAAACGTCTTGTACTTCGTTAACGATATAATCAGCAAGCGCGGTTTGACCTTTTAGGCGCAAGATGTCATGCGGGTTTTGCGGTCCATCAGCGATAACCTCACCGCGTGCTACCGTCTCATTTTCAAAGACGTTGATTTGGCGCCATTTCGGGATTAGCTCTTCATGAACCTCACCGTCTTCATTGGTAATAATAAAGCGGTTTTTGCCTTTGGTCTCTTTACCGAAGCTGACGACACCCGTCATCTCGGCCATAATCGCATGATCTTTGGGGCGACGGGCTTCAAATAGATCGGCGACGCGTGGTAGACCACCAGTAATATCTTTGGTACCTGACGAGGCTTGTGGTACGCGGCCTAAGATAGAACCTGCTGCGACCTCTTCACCATCACTGACACGAATGATCGTTTCAGCGGGCAAGAAGTAAACCACTTCTTTACCTTCATCAGTATTCAAGATAATCGCTGGACGCAAGTCTTTGGCGTTACTTGAACGGTCACGAGTCGCTAGAATCTCAAACGAGCTCATACCAGTAGCATCATCAACTTTGACCGTTGCTGTCATACCGTCAGTGATATCACTAAAGCGCGCTTTACCCGCAAACTCTGTGATAATAGGATGCGTGTGCGGATCCCACTTCGCGATAGTCTGACCGCCTTCGACCTGCTCACCGTTTTTGACCAGCACGCTTGAACCATAAGGCACTTTGTAACGCTCACGCTCACGGCCTAGCTCATCAGTCAAAGCAATCTCAGCGGATCGAGAGACAATAACTAAGTGACCATCAGTGTGCTCAACAGTCTTCATGTTCTCAAAATGCGCTTGACCTGCGTTGCGAACTGAGATGCTGTTATCAACAGAGGCCGAACTCGCAGCCCCGCCCACGTGGAACGTACGCATCGTTAACTGAGTACCCGGCTCACCGATAGACTGCGCTGCCATGACACCAACGGACTCACCGATATTAACTTTATGACCACGAGCAAGGTCGCGACCATAGCACTGCGAACAAACACCATGCTCGACATCACAAGTGATGACTGAGCGTACCCAGATGTCATCGATGGCGTTCTCGTCTAAAACATTGACCCAATGCTCATCGATCAGGGTACCTGTTGGTACCAAGATTTTTGACTCATCATTGTTATAAGTCACATCACGAGCCGTTACTCGGCCTAGTACTAAATCACCGAGCTTTTCGATGATCTCACCGCCTTGGATATGCGGTGTCATGAGCAAGCCTTGCTCAGTTCCACAGTCTTCAGTCGTAATGACTAAATCTTGTGCCACATCGACTAGGCGACGCGTTAGGTAACCTGAGTTAGCCGTTTTCAGTGCGGTATCGGCAAGGCCCTTACGCGCACCGTGAGTTGAAATAAAGTACTGTAGTACCGTCAAACCTTCACGGAAGTTCGCTTTAATCGGTGTTTCGATAATCGAGCCATCCGGTTTTGCCATCAAGCCACGCATACCTGCAAGCTGACGAATCTGCGCGGCACTACCACGAGCGCCCGAATCTGACATGATGAAGATAGAGTTAAAGGATTTTTGCTCTTCCTCTTCCCCTTGTGCATTAATTACCTTGTCCGTTGCCAAATTATCCATCATCGCTTTAGCGACCTTGTCATTGGTACGTGACCAGATATCGACAACTTTGTTGTAACGCTCACCTGCGGTCACAAAACCTTGCTCAAACTGATCTTCGATCTCGCGTACTTCAGCTTCAGCGACTTCGATGATTTGTTTTTTGCTTGGCGGAATGACCATATCGTCAATACCGATTGATACGCCAGATAACGTTGCTTGTGCAAATCCAAGATACATCAATTGATCGGCGAACATAACGCTATCTTTGACGCCCATAGTACGGTAGCAAGAGTTAATCAAACGCGAGATGTTTTTCTTCGTCATCTCTTGGTTACACTCTTCAAACGCCATACCTTTGGGCATGATGTTCCAGATCAATAAACGACCGGCAACGGTATCTTTGATGCTAGTTGCGTCCGTATGATTGCCATCAGCGTCAATAATAGTTTCAGTGACGCGAACTTTGATTTTGGCATTGACATGCAAATCATTTGAGCCGATAGCGCGCAGTGCTTCGTTGACCGAAGCAAAAACCATGCTCTCGCCTTTGACATTCACTGATGAGCGGCTAATGTAGTACAGCCCCAAGACCACATCTTGTGAGGGTACGATAATCGGATCACCGTTTGCTGGCGATAAGATGTTGTTCGTTGACATCATAAGAGCGCGTGATTCAAGCTGCGCCTCTAGCGTCAAGGGTACGTGTACCGCCATTTGGTCGCCGTCAAAGTCAGCGTTGAACGCCGTACAGACGAGCGGATGCAATTGAATCGCTTTACCTTCAATCAATACTGGCTCAAAGGCCTGCAAGCCCAAACGGTGAAGCGTTGGCGCACGGTTCAATAGTACCGGATGCTCACGGATAACCATCGCTAGCATATCCCACACTTGCGGCTCTTCACGCTCGACCATCTTTTTGGCCGCTTTAATCGTCGTGGCTAAGCCATGAGATAACAGCTTGTTATAAGTAAAGGGCTTAAATAGCTCAAGAGCCATTTTTTTGGGCAGACCGCACTGATGCAAGCGTAGCGTAGGGCCGACCACGATGACCGAACGACCAGAGTAATCAACACGCTTACCGAGTAAGTTCTGGCGGAAACGACCTTGCTTACCTTTGATCATATCAGCCAAAGATTTCAATGGACGCTTGTTACTGCCGGTAATTGCACGACCACGGCGACCGTTATCAAGCAAGGCATCGACTGACTCTTGTAGCATACGCTTTTCGTTACGTACGATAATGTCAGGGGCGCTTAGCTCAAGTAGACGCTTTAGACGGTTGTTACGGTTAATCACGCGGCGATAGAGATCATTAAGATCTGAGGTTGCAAAACGGCCGCCTTCTAGTGGTACTAGCGGGCGCAAATCTGGTGGTAGCACTGGCAAGATATTCATCACCATCCACTCAGGCTTATTATTAGAATCACGGAAGGCTTCTAATAATTTAAGACGTTTAGACATCTTTTTAAGCTTGGTCTCAGAACCCGTTTGCGGAATCGCTTCGCGCAGCTCATCAATCTCGATATCAAGATCAATGTCTTTTAATAGATCTTGAACCGCTTCTGCGCCCATCTTAGCCGTAAACTCATCACCGAACTCTTCTAGCGCGCGATAGTAGTCCTCATCATCGAGCAGCTGATACTTCTCAAGAGAAGTCAGACCTGGCTCAGTGACGATATAGCTCTCAAAATATAATACGCGCTCGATATCACGCAGCGTCATATCAAGAAGCAAACCAATACGGCTTGGTAAGGATTTTAAAAACCAAATGTGCGCAACAGGGCTGGCTAGGTCAATATGACCCATACGGTCGCGGCGCACTTTGGCAGTAGTAACTTCTACGCCACATTTTTCGCAGATAACGCCTTGGAACTTACGGCGCTTGTACTTACCACACAGGCATTCAAAGTCTTTTACAGGGCCAAAAATTTTGGCACAAAACAGACCATCACGCTCAGGCTTAAAGGTACGATAGTTAATAGTTTCTGGTTTTTTGACTTCGCCGTGTGACCACGACTTAATGACGTCAGGCGACGCCAAGGTAATCTGAATACTATCAAATTCACGGTTACCGCCCGCAGTTGGGCTTTGCATGATATCGAGTAAATCTTTCAAGTTGCTTCTCCGTTATCTTTATAATCATCTGGCCGCGTTTTATAACATCAGGTTATATAGCGCATCCAAGAGACTGAAGGCAATGAATAGGGTTGAGATAAGGTGTCAAAAGCAGGCGCATGAATAATGAGCTAACTGCTTTTGACTGAACCATTGAGCTTTAATTAAAGCTTAATTGTTTTCTTTTAACTCAATATTAAGACCTAGTGATTTGATTTCTTTGGTCAAAACGTTAAAGGATTCAGGCATACCTGGGTCCATGTACTGCTCACCATCAACGATGTTTTTGTACATACGGGTACGGCCTTCGACATCATCAGACTTCACCGTTAGCATCTCTTGCAAGGTGTAAGTGGCACCGTATGCTTCTAGTGCCCATACTTCCATCTCACCAAAGCGCTGACCACCGAACTGCGCTTTACCACCGAGTGGTTGCTGGGTGACTAATGAGTAAGAACCCGTCGAACGTGCATGCATTTTGTCATCAACCAAATGGTTAAGCTTGAGCATATACATATAACCGACCGTCACTTTACGATCGAACTGCTGACCGGTACGACCATCATATAATGTCTGCTGACCATCACGAGCTAGACCTGCAAGCTCAAGTAGATCTTTAACTTGATGCTCATGCGCACCATCAAATACTGCTGTTCCCATCGGAACGCCGCCACGTAAGTTGCTTGCCAAGGCCATGATATCGTCATCAGACAAGCTGTCGAGGTCGACTTGCTCACCACCAACTTTATTATAAATTTGGTCTAAGAAATCGCGTAAGTCTTTGATTGCCGCTTGTGCTTTAAGCATGCCGTCAATCTTCTCGCCCAAGCCTTTCGCTGCCATACCCAAATGCGTCTCGAGCACCTGACCGATGTTCATACGCGAAGGTACGCCAAGCGGGTTCAATACGATATCAACCGTATTGCCATGCTCATCATATGGCATATCTTCAACTGGCATAATACGTGATACTACACCTTTGTTACCATGACGACCCGCCATCTTGTCACCAGGCTGGATACGACGCTTAACCGCAAGATAAACCTTGACGATTTTTTGTACGCCATGTTGTAAGTCGTCCCCTGCTGTTAGTTTGCGTTTCTTCTCAGCAAACTTGGTATCGATATCTTTTTGCTTATCGACTAAGTACTCTGCGATCTGCGTCAAGCGCTCAGAGATTTCCTCTTCGACAGGCTGAATATCCAGCAAAGTCTCAAGGCTCATCTCTTTCATGTCAGCCAGCGCCATAACGGTACCCGCTTTTAGGCCGGAACCACCGCTGACTTTTTGACCATCAAGGAGCGTACCGATACGACCACGAGCGGCTTCTTCAAAGATACGTAGCTCTTCTTTTAAATCCTTGCGGTAGCTATCAAGCTGCGATTTTTCGATAGCGCGAGCGCGAGCGTCTTTTTCGACGCCATCACGGGTAAAGACTTGTACGTCAATAACCGTGCCTTTGCTTGATGTTGGGACACGTAATGAGGTGTCTTTGACATCAGCCGCTTTTTCACCAAAGATAGCTCTGAGTAGTTTTTCCTCTGGCGTCAGTTGCGTCTCACCTTTTGGTGTGACTTTACCGACTAGGATGTCGCCTGCGTCTACTTCAGCACCAATATAAACGATACCCGCCTCATCTAGACTTGATAGAGCCGCTTCACCCACATTTGGAATATCCGCAGTAATCTCTTCGGTTCCAAGCTTGGTATCACGCGCCACACAGGTCAATTCTTGAATATGAATGGTCGTAAAACGATCTTCTTTGACGACTTTTTCAGATAAAAGAATAGAATCCTCAAAGTTATAACCGTTCCACGGCATAAAGGCGATGCGGATGTTCTGACCTAGTGCTAACTCACCTAAATCCGTTGATGGACCATCCGCCAGGATATCACCTAACGCAATCTCGTCGCCTTGGTTGACGATGATGCGCTGGTTGATACAAGTGTTCTGGTTTGAGCGTGTGTATTTGATCAAATTATAGATATCGATACCCGCCTCACCTGCGGTCATCTCGTCTTCATTGACACGTACCACAATACGCGACGCATCAACATCTTCGATCACACCGCCACGCTTAGCGATAACACAAACACCTGAGTCACGAGCAACGTGACGCTCCATACCCGTACCGACTAGCGGCTTATCAGCACGTAGTGTTGGCACCGCCTGACGCTGCATGTTCGAACCCATCAAAGCACGGTTAGCATCATCATGCTCTAAGAATGGAATAAGACCCGCTGCTACTGATACGACCTGACTTGGTGACACATCCATATGCGTCACTTTTTCTGGTGGCATACGCACGAATTCACCATAGCTACGCACACTGACCATCTCATCAGATAACGCACCATCTTCAGTCACTGGTGAGTCGGCCTGTGCAATCACAGTACCCACTTCTTCAATCGCTGATAGGTATTCGATTTTGTCAGTGACCTTACCATCGACTACGCGGCGATAAGGCGTCTCTAAGAAACCAAAGCTGTTGGTTTTGGCAAAGGTCGCTAAGGAGTTAATAAGACCAATGTTTGGACCCTCTGGCGTCTCAATCGGGCAGACACGGCCATAATGCGTATCATGAACGTCACGAACCTCAAAACCTGCACGTTCACGAGTTAGACCACCTGGTCCTAACGCGGAGACGCGGCGTTTGTGCGTGACTTCTGATAACGGGTTATTTTGATCCATAAACTGCGACAGCTGGCTTGAACCAAAGAACTCTTTGACCGCAGCAGCGACAGGCTTTGAATTGATCAAATCTTGCGGTGATAAGTTATCAGATTCCGCTGAAGACAAGCGCTCTTTGACCGCACGCTCAACACGTACCAGACCAACACGAAATTGGTTCTCTGCCATCTCACCTACCGAACGAATACGGCGGTTACCTAAATGATCAATATCATCGACTTCGCCGCGACCGTTACGGATCTCAATCAGCTCTTTTAATACGTTGACGATATCATCGTTAGTCAAGACGCTGCGTCCGCGCTGAATATCAGCATCGTCTGTATCTTCAAAATCAAGACCTAAGCGGCGGTTAAACTTCATACGACCGACGTTCGATAAGTCGTAACGATCAGCGTTAAAGAACATGCTATCGAATAGTTTTTCGGCAGTCTCAACCGTTGGCGGCTCACCTGGACGCATGACTTTATAGATCTCAATCAACGCCTCTTCACGGCTTGAGGTACTATCAGCACGTAACGTATCGGCAATATAACTACCTTGATCGATATCATTGGTGAACAAGATGCTGAACTCTTTGATAGCATCGCTGGCTTCATATGAGCTAAGTTTAACCAATAACTCGTGATCAATAAGTGTATTTGCGCGCGCGATAACCTCATCATTCACGACGATGTCTTCTGCCAAAATACGCTCATACAGATATTCATCAGGCACCGCAATTTTCGTCATACCTGCTTCTTCAAGCTGACGGATACGGCGCGCATTGATACGTTTGCCCTGCTCTACAATAACCTCACCATCAGGCGATACGATATCGAACTGCGCCATCTCACCGCGCAAGCGATCAGCAACTAAGTCAATCTCAAATTGCTCATCGCCTTTATACACAGCTACTTTGTCAAAGAACAAGTCTAAGATCTCGCTTGTGCTCAAACCTAGTGCACGTAGGATAATTGACGCTAATAACTTACGGCGACGGTCAATACGAGCAAAGACTAAGTCTTTAGCATCGAATTCAAAGTCAAGCCATGAGCCACGGTATGGAATAATACGGGCGTTATAAAGCACTTTACCACTAGAGTGTGATTTACCTTTGTCATGGTCAAAGAACACACCAGGCGAGCGATGTAATTGCGACACGATGACACGCTCAGTACCGTTGATGATGAAGGTACCATTGTTAGTCATCAGTGGCATCTCGCCCATATAGACACTTTGCTCACGGATATCTTTGATCGCCGCTTTGCTATCTTTATCTTTGCTGTCTTTGTCTTTAATAATCAGACGAATCTTGACACGCATTGGGGCTGCAAAGGTTGAGCCACGCAAAATACACTCACGCTCATCAAATTCAGGGTCCCCTAAGTAATACTCAACAAATTGCAGTTCAGCGTTACCTGAGTGGCTCTCAATTGGGAAAATAGAAGAATATGCCGCTTGCAAACCAGTATTCTCACGAGCTTTTGGCTTTTTGTGCTCTTGCAAAAATTGCTCGTAGGAATCTACTTGAATAGACAGTAAATAGGGAATGTCCATTACAGTGGGCAATTCAGCAAAACTTTTGCGAATACGCTTTTTTTCAGTATAAGAATATGCCATCGAGAGTCCTTACAGTAAACATGAAAACAAATGAAAAGCGTGACCAACTTATATAAAGTTGACGACGTAAACGATAATAAAACAACGAGATAAAACGTATTAAGCCTGACGATAAAATCACTGAAGCTCGGTATACTTAAGCTCAATGCATCATGGGTAAATGTAAGCTCTAAATATAAAGCTAGTCATCTATCGCCATCAGGTATAGATAAAAGCAATACCGTCACCTCTATGAATCTGCTAATAAGCAGTACAACCATTTAGGATTAGATAAAAATTCTAGAATCAATATAACTATAGTTTTAGTAGGAAAGCATGCAGACACAAAAAAACGCCAAACATCTAAAGACGTCTAGCATAAGTCAACTTATTTCAAAAACTGGCGTGTGTGCTTGCATGTATATCGTCTGTCCTTTTGATGGGTATCCACCGCTTGTGCTCAGGCTTTGGCAGACACAAAAGGTCAAGCTGTTTATTATAATAAAAAAGAGCTGGCAATGCAAGGCATTACCAGCTCTTTTGTGTACTAGGTTAAACTTACTTTAGTTCAACGCTTGCACCAGCTTCTTCAAGCTTCTTCTTCAACTCTTCAGCTTCGTCTTTAGTTGCGCCTTCTTTGATTGGTGCTGGAGCACTTTCAACCAAATCTTTCGCTTCTTTTAGACCAAGGCCAGTCGCTTCACGTACGGCTTTAATGACCGCAACTTTCTTTTCGCCAAAGCTTGAAAGAACGACGTCAAATTCGTCTTTTTCTTCAGCAGCAGCAGCAGCAGGACCAGCAGCAGCAGGTGCAGCGGCAACAGCAGCAGTTACGCCGAATTTTTCTTCCATGTCGCTGATTAGCTCAACGATATCCATTACTGACATTTCAGCAATTGCGTTTAACACATCATCTTTAGATAGTGCCATGAGAACTCTCCGTTATCTGATAAAATTTAATTGATTCTAATAGCGTGTATAGATAGGTTAAATAACCTAGATAGTACGCTACAAAATTTAAGTTAAAACAAGCAATTAAGCCGCTTCTTTTGCGTCTTTGATTGCTGCTACAGTGCGAACAAATTTGCCTGGAACTGCGTTCATAGTCTGGACAAGCTTGGTCACTGGTGCATTCATAGTCGCCATGAGGATAGAGAGTGCTTCGTCGCGAGTTGGTAGCTTCGATACGCGCTCTAGCTCTTCTGGACCATAAACTTCACCACCGACTGATACTAACTTGGTCTCCAAAGCTTTGTTATCTTTGCTAAAGTCGTAAACGACTCTGGCAGCAGATCCCAAATCTTCCATAGAAAAGGCCAAAAGTAGTGGACCAGTCATACGGTCTGACATGCTCTCAAACTTAGTGCCTTCAAAAGCGCGTTTTGCTAAAGTGTTTTTGACCACTTTTAAAACGACACCTTTACCACGGGCTTGTTCGCGCAGCTGAGTAAGCTTTGCAACACCAATACCGTGATATTCGGCAGCTACTGCTGAGTAAGCATTAGCAGCAACTTCAGACACTTCAGCCACAACTTGTTGTTTTTGCTCTAGCGTTAATGCCATAAGTTGACTCCTTTAATCTTACCAATCCTCATGTAGTCTAAACCACAAAACAGGACTGACTTGATACGATACGCTACTGATAGAACTAACCAGCAGCGACTGATTACGGCACCGTTATCAGAATAACAATGAGTGGTAAGACAGCTTTCATCTTACCTCCTCTAGGTTTAAACTGGGTGGGTCACCGTCTGCGTAGGACAATTGAGATTTTCATCTGTCATCGATTAACAAGCTCAGCTATAAGCTATATTACTCTCTTATAACTGAGCTTTACCTACGGTCTTAGACAGCATAGCAAAGACTATGCTGACCTAATTCTTAGAATTTTTTTATTACTCAAACCTTAGGGCTTAAATAAAATTATTTGGCCATGCGATATGGAACAGGATCAATAGTGATACCTGGGCCCATAGTACTAGATAGGGTAATTTTCTTAATGAAAGTACCTTTCGACGTTGCAGGCTTAGCGCGCTTTAGATCAGTAAGCAGTGCCCCAGCGTTTTGAATAACTTGCTCCGCGGTAAAACCAACTTGACCGATAGTCGTGTGGATAATACCTGCTTTGTCTACGCGGTATTGTGCTTGACCCGCTTTTGCGTTAGTCACAGCTTCAGCAACGTTTGGTGTTACTGTACCAACTTTTGGGTTAGGCATGAGGCCACGAGGACCTAAGATCGTACCCAACTGACCCACAACGCGCATAGCATCAGGAGCTGCAATAACGACATCAAAGTCCATATTGCCAGCTTTGATTTGTTCTGCTAGGTCTTCAAAACCTACAATGTCAGCACCCGCTTCTTTTGCAGCTTCAGCAGCAGCGCCTTGAGCAAATACAGCGACGCGCTTGGTTTTACCCGTACCCGCAGGTAGGTTGGTAGCACCACGAACCACTTGATCAGATTTACGTGGGTCAACACCCAAGTTGATAGCAATATCGATAGACTCTTTGAATTTTAGCGCTGGCAAATCATTTAAGATCTGAACCGCTTCTTCGATAGTGTATTGCTTGTCGTTATCAACACGATTGTTAATTTCTTTTTGGCGTTTGGTTAGCTTACTCATTTACACACCCTCCACGGTAATGCCCATTGAACGTGCGGTACCAGCGATGGTACGAACAGCGGCGTCAAGATCAGCAGCCGTTAAATCAGCATCTTTAGTCTTTACGATCTCTTCTAACTGCTCACGTGACACTTTACCAACTTTAGCGGTATTAGGGGTGCCTGAGCCTTTAGCGATACCAGCAGCTTTACGTAGTAAAAACGCCGCTGGTGGTGACTTCATGATGAAGGTAAAAGACTTATCGCTATAAACGGTAATCTCTGTTGGAATTGGTAGACCTGGCTCTTGGCTTGAGGTCGCAGCGTTAAATTCTTTACAGAACGCCATGATGTTCACGCCTTTTTGACCCAGTGCTGGACCGATCGGCGGTGAAGGGTTTGCTTTGCCTGCAGGCACTTGTAGTTTGATGTAACCATCAATCTTCTTAGCCATGATTCTCTCCTATATGGGTAATAGCGCTAAATTATTATCTAAATAATAATAGGTAGCTCCCCGGTTGATAAAACTTTAAGAAATGTTTTAGTCTAATTTTTCAACTTTACTAAATTCAAGTTCGACCTGAGTGGGTCTATTAAATACATTTACTGTAAGATGTAGCTTGGATTTTTCGTAATCCACTTTTTCGACCAACCCTTTAAAGTCAGTAAAGGGACCGTCGATGACCAGTAGCTCTTCACCTGGCTCAAATAAAGTCTTGGGACGAGGATCTGCTTCAGCTTGGTTCAAACGGTTTAAAATACGATCCGCTTCTGCCTGGGTGATCGGTGCTGGCGTCTCAGGCGTACCACCAATAAAGCCCATGATGCGCGGACATTCTTTGACGATGTGCCACGTGTTATCGTTCATCTCCATTTCGATTAAGACATAACCTGGAAAGAACTTGCGCTCACTTTTGCGTTTTTTACCGTCTTTCATCTCGACGACTTCTTCTGTTGGCACAAGAACATCACCAAAAGAGTCTGCAAAGTCGCTACGATTAATACGATCTGTTAGTGAACGCTGTACTTGCTTTTCATATCCTGAAAACGCTTGGACAATATACCAACGCATTTGACGCTCCTGATCGTTTGAGTCGTTATAGATAAACGCCAGCTAGAACTAATATGGTTTTGCTAAAAGCTTATAACCAATAGATCTTAGCCGATAAAGATACCGACGAACCAATTAAAGAAGTTATCGAGTAACCAAATAAAAAACCCAACGATACCTATGACGACAATCGTCTGCCATGTGTATTGAAAGGTCTCATCTTTACCTGGCCAAGTGACGCGGCGCAGTTCAACTGCTGCGTCTCTTAGTAGGATTTTAAAGGCGCGACCTTGGTGAGTCAGCGCCAAACACACTAATGCAAATACGGCGAGCGCGACGATGATACCAATACGTACCCAAACGTCATTCGCCGCTTGCCAATACCCCGGCAAGTACTGATTTGCAAAAGTCGCTGCAATTAATGCCACTATGGCAAGTAACCATAGCATCATATCTTTAGCTGAACCAGTCTTAGCGACTTCGACAGCAGAGGTGTTCCCTGCCGAAACGTGCTTTGATTTGCTCAGCATTCCACCAGCCGCCGTATTAGGGGCATCAGATAACTTAGAATCGAGGTTATCCTGATTATTGCTCATAAAGAACTCACTTAGGAGGTGGCGTATAACAGAAGATATGATAAGAAGATGGCAGGCGATGTAGGACTCGAACCTACAACCCTCGGTTTTGGAGACCGATGCTCTACCAATTGAGCCAATCGCCTATGGGTGTTAAGGCTGACAATTATACCTATCTTTGCTTGAAATGCAAGTTTTAAGACGTCTTTATTTATTTATGACATAAATGATATAAGCTAAGTTTTATCTCTGACTTGCGCTTATGATATCTGACGCCAAAGCTGATAATAGAAGGTAAATAAGTCGTCAACAAATACCAAAACTATTATAAAATAAAGATTGCTATGACAGTCATGGCTAAATCAGCAAAGACTCTACCAAGGATAAGCGATGAAATATTACGTACTAGCGTGTGCGCTGCCACTATTGACAGGCTGTATGAGCATGAAGAACGTCAATGAGCTACCGCCTGAGCTGATCTATCAGCCGCCTACAACAGGTTCAACGGCAACGATCATGGGTAGGATGGAGCCGCGTCATACGGTTCTGGTCGGTGATCGCATTGCTTATATTATCGATATAGATGGTAAGCGCGTACCCAAAGCGCGTAAAGAGGACTATAGCGCGACGTGGGATAACGTCTATCCGCTTACGACAGGTGAACATACGGTAACGGTCAGTTATCGTATGGCGGGGCACTATACTCGGCCTGCTAAGATTAGCTTCACCGCTGAAGCCAATAAAAACTATCAGTTGGACTTTGTCACTGATATCGGTACGGCATGGTTCAGTGGAGACAGCTACGCTGATATTTGGATTAAGGATAAAGCAACAGGAAAGGCAGTAACCGAGGTTGTAAGAACCGCACCACCGCCTGCGCCTCAAACTATTTCTTATCCGATTATTATTAATAATTGATTTAGAAATCTTCTGAAGTTCAACAACTTACCTATTATTAAAGATACTCCCTTTTGATAGGTAATTTACTTAAGTACATAGTATAAGTTGTTCAACTTTTACTTTTTTTGTTTTCCAAGTCAAAACATGGAGTTTGATAATCGAATAAAACCCAAATCATCGTTCTTGAATCAGTCATATTCCCGTACTTTTTCTTCAAATCATACATCCATATTATTATCGCAGCTTTGTTCTTACATAAAATTACCGCATTTGTTAACGACAGTCCTACTAATGTTTCTAGCTCTTCGTCATTAGAATAGTATTCAGGCGATAACTCGTACCAGCCTGTTTCCACTAAATTTGTTCTAAGACTTTCTAGCTTTTTTGGTAGAAAATGAGAATTAGAGTATATACTCGTAAAACTAGCTCCATTGTTAGATATCCATAAATCACTTTCTGGTTCATTCATATAATCAAAAACGTAATTACTAGTTTTTTCTAGCCAAGGTTCGTGCTGAATAACTAGTTCTCTAACATTATTTGATTCTGATCCTTCTTTTGTAATAATCATTGTAAGATATAAAAATCCAACTCCAAATACTAGCAAAAGAATGCCCTTAGTATCTAAGCTTCTAATTTTATTAAACATATTAATTTCGCCAAGATTTAGTATTAACATATTCTTTTTTAGTCGAGTCATATTTAATATTATACTGACCTAAATCAAATCTTTTCATACCCGTAGAAGCGAAGTCTAACCCTACTAGTTTTTTCGACCCTCCATATACTTTTCCTATATCAGCAGACAACATTTGCACACTCCCATCTCTAGTTGTAGAGTAAGTTCCAGAACCAGCTCCGTAGGACATAGTCATCGAACTACCATAACCATTCAATCCATCATCAGTATATTTTGATTTAAGTAATGGGCTTGGCGCGTTAACAACTCTTCCATAACCTATATTAACGCCACCAGATATCTTTGAAACATTATTACCTGAAGCATTCGCGGTTATAGGTACGTAGACATTACCATTATGCACGTTTATTGCAAAAGTACCGTATATTTTTACGCCGCCAAAATTAATACCGCCCTCCATATATGCAAAGTCATGACCATATATCGCTCCAGTAGATCTTAAAGCGTTAAATGCACCTGCTGACATTTCTCTACCTGTAAAACTAGCGTAATTTGTAGTGTTACGTTTTATATCATTACCTAAATTAACAAATTGTTGCTTAATGTCTTTTGGTAGATCAGCTAGCCCGTAGGTTGGGTGGAGCTTGCGACACCCAACACGATATATTAAGATTAACTCTACTTTATTTCTTGTAGAATACCATGCAATATCGCAGACACTATCATCAAGGCGCTAGCTATTTTTTAACCGTTAATCTCGCTGAAAGATCAAGCGACTTGCTAATCGAAAATATTGATGTTCTACGCTATGCCTTTAAAACCGTCAAGCAAAGACATCCTTTTCGTATCGATGCTATTGTCATCTTGCCCGATCATATACATATGGTATGCACTTTGCCAAGTGATGATGCTAATTATTCCGAACGAATTAAACTTATAAAATACTACTTCTCTTATCGTATTGCCAAAACCGAGCGTATTTCAAAGAGCCGACGCAAAAAAGGCGAACGTGGTATTTGGCAAAGGCGGTTTTGGGAGCATTGCATTCGTAATGAAGCGGATTATCACGCGCACGTTAATTATATCCATATGAACCCTGTTAGACATGGATATGTTAAACGAGTTCAGGATTGGCGCTATTCATCGTTCCATCGATTTGTAGCCGATGGTTTATTACCTGTGGATTGGGGAGATTGAATAGTTTGCCGATATATCATTGTTGGGTGTCGCAAGCTCCACCCAACCTACGTGCTGAGGCCAACAAGAACTATCAGTTAAACTTTGTCACCGATATCGGTACGGCATGGTTCAGTGGAGACAGCTATGCTGATATCTGGATTGAGGATAAGGCAACAGGTAAGGCGGTAACAGAGGTGATACGAACTACGCCACCACCTGCGCCAAGGACTATTTCTTATCCTATTATTATTAATAATTAATGGTCGAATGCATAAAAATAACTCTGGTACATGACCAGAGTTATTTTATTTTAATCTAGCGTTGTAGAAAAATTGAGTTTAAGCTTGCTTTTTTTCATAGTATATATGTGCTAAATTTTAATGTTAAAAACTATCTCTTATACTTTACTGGAAAATAGTCGTCAACTTTATCAGGATAATTTATTTCCAAAAATAACTTAAACGTGTTATCAATATCTTCCATTAAGGCTTTGCTTTCCATAGGTTTATAAGTATTTGTGATTAACTCGGCTTGAATCCATAATTCACCCCCTTGCCACATATGTTCCCTGATGTGAGGATCATAATCGATGCCTATGTAGAGTTTAACAAACTCAATGACAATATCATCTTTAAAAAAGCTCGTACAAAGCTTAAAGTCCAGTTGTTTTGATAAAAAATCAAAGCAATCTATCTCTTTATTTCTTACTCGCTTTACATCATCAATAAAAAGTTCATAAGTTTCTAGCTCATTTGAGAGCAGCTTTCTTGAATAAGCCCACTCAATCAAGTAAAAAAAGTAAATTGCATAATACTCTACTTCAATACCAGAAATATCTGAGTGTATTTCAAAATCGTCAAGTTCCATAATTTTGCTCATAAGCGTATCCTAAGGTAAATAGTTAACTATCAATTTTGTGTTTAGTTTTGGAGATAATATAGGGGTAGGACTACCAATTCTAGTACCAGACTTGTCAGTTCTGTTCGTAAACTTCCAAACAGACCAATACATTGTTTGAGAACCTGGTTTAATTTTCTGACCAGTGCTATGAATAGTTGCACCATGCTCATTCAAATAGTAATCATTTATTGTCTGGTTAGATGCTTGTGTAATCCTAGAGGCTTTACTAACCACATCTACAACTTTTTCTACCCTTCTCTTAACTCTTCGTACACCTGTATCCGATATGGTGCTTTTGATCTCTTCGTACCTTCCTGTAGACAAATCTTGACCTGGTTTCATTGCTACAATGTCAATTAATCTTGTACCTGTACTACCATCTGGTAGGGGCACTATAATTCGAACATCATATTGAAAATTAGTAAAACCAAGCTTTTTCAACTCTGCCACTCTTTGCTGTAATGCAGCTTCATGTCTTCTATTACTCTCTGCAAAATCTGCACCATTATATCTAACAGCCATTTCAGCTGAACTAGCAGCTGTATCAACATCTACTCCCGATAACAAAGCAACAGTACCAGCAAAGAGCTTAGCAGTATTAATAATTTCCTGTTGTTCAGCTAACGTACCTTGTTCTTCGCCAGGTTCAATGATAAAGTCAGCAACTAGCTCACCTACAGCAGCGCCAACTGCGCCAGCATCACAACTTTGTTGTTTCGCACTTGCCGTAACACAACCAACACCAGCTGCTACTAACTTGTGAGCAAGACTACTTGCGAAGTCATCAGCATCAATATCTTTGACAAACCTACCAAATGTATCAGCAGCAATCACATCCACTAAAGAATTACGCAAACCATTTTTTAGTGCTTCCTCTAAACTTACACCATTAATTGCAGCATCAATAAATGCTTTAGTTGTACCTTCGGCAACACCATTAACTAACTTATTAGCAAACTCATTAGTAGACATGTTCGGGATATTCAGATTAGCTGTCAATCCAGCAGTCAACGCAGCAGTCGCCATACTACGAACCGTCGCGCTACTAGCCAATTGCTCAAGCGTCTTACCGATATCGCCTTTGTTATTAATCAAAGTGACTGAGGCTTGCGCGGCAAGACTTGAGAATGCAGCAGTTGATGCTGCGCCCATTGCTCCTGTCGTACCTGTCAGCGTGGCTCCCATACCAGCAGCACCACCAACGCCACTAGTAGCTATAGTCACTGCAATAGCTATCAATGCCGCCGCCCCGGGCGTCAGTCCCTCTTGCGTATAGTCCCAATTCTTCTGAATGAGATCGACTTGTACCCAGTTGATATCATTGCTCTTATCCAGAGTCGCAAGGTACTCATACCCGGGTTGCTTAGAGAGATCAAGCGCGATCTTACCTAGCTCTGCCGAACTCTTTTGAATAGCCGCTTTGGCTTTATCGTTGGCGTCAACAGTCACTTCAACAGGGACAGCGACCACCACGCCAGCCCGTAGGTTGGGTGGAGCTTGCGACACCCAACACGATAGATTAAGATTAATTCTACCTTATCACTCATAAAGTACGATGTAATATCACAGTTATTATGCTAAATTTCGTCCCTCGACACCAACCTACCAATACCACCGCCCACAAAAAAGCCACCCTATCTAGGATGGCTTCTTGATTGGCTTAGCGGAGTTTAGTTAAAAGCT
>CANLXO010000004.1 GCA_947495055.1 uncultured Psychrobacter sp.
GTGGTTTGATTATTATCGTCAGGCTGCGTAATCAAAATCTCCCAAGTTTATATATACGGGATTGACGGCAGGGGTCAGTAGTGATATTGTCTTTCGTAGATATAACACCCTTAATAGGCAGCATTCAGGAAGTGACAGTTATATTATGCTGATACTTAGCTCAGTTTTTGCTTTAGGTTATCTATTCCAAGGTAATCACTACCAATGCACCAAACGAGCTATTTTACATCCTGATGTTCAGAAGTTACTGTCATGGGATGGTCAAGACAACCCTTATCCGATAAAGCCAATCACGCAAGAGGCGGAGAAAGCATTTGAGAGTAAAAATTGGCAAGTTAACTTACGCTGGATCATAGCAATTACGATTAACGTGAGTTTGTTTGCTTGGGCTGTTATGGCTTATAATAGTTGATGGGAATTGAGATAAGACATGCAACTACGCAATGACTTTGCCACTCATATCAGTGAGTTTCGTAACCCTGTCAAGCATCTCTATAGCAAAAATATAGATAATTAACTTTTAGACTATGTTAAAACGTTAATTAAGTCATTGTATGGCTCAGCACAACAAGTGCTAAGCTTATTTAAACAGCAATAAAATCAATAAAGCCAACATCTTAGATATCTAAGATGCTGGCTTTTTTAAATAAACGATTTTATTAAATAGCTTACATTTCCGCCTTTAACCACACTGACAGCAGTTGCTACAGCAGCTACAGTTTTTGCAGGTGGCCGTACTACTACAATTACACTTCGTGCAATGACAAGTGTTGTCAGCCATACATACTAGGCTCGGTTTATTCTTTGATAGAAAAGTCATAATAACTCCTTGCTAATGAAAGTCTTATTACTTTAGCAATAATGGCGCTCAAATCGTGCAGTAGTGTTGTTAACTGAGTTTAAGTGGCTCTAAGTACATTAAAACAAATCTTTTATATTCGTCAAAATCATTACTATTCCGCTCACGACCATCAGCGCTATTAGCGTTATTCTAAATTGATAAATACTCATGCCTGCCAAAAAGCGCTTACCGATGATATTGCCAAGTGCCGCGCCAAGACCAAGTGCCAAACCATAAATCCACAGCTGCGCGGTCAATACGCCAAAAAAGGCATAACTACCAATTTGCGCTAGTCCGACAAAGAATGAGTTTGCGGTTTTGGTGGCGATTAAGCGCTCTTTTTGCAAGCCTGTATTCATATAGAATGGATTGAGTACGGGACCAAGTCCACCGACCAAGGTACTAATAAAAGAGGTGACAAACCCTAAGGGTACAAACCCTAACTTTGGCATAGCAAAGCTCTTATCAATTTTGCCAAAGCGATACTGGAACACGGTAGAGACTAAGAACCCGCCAATCAATAGCTGAATCCAGCTGCCATCTAGCCGACTAAATAACAATGCTGCTAGCCACGCCCCAAAGACCGCACTAGGCACATAGTATTTGATGAGTGACCAGTCGATATCCTGCCAGAATAGATACAAGCGCACAGGACGACTAATAAAAGTGCCTAAGTTGATGACTGGCGGCGCAGCTGATGTCCCTAGCATCCAAGAGGTAATAGGGATCAGTAACAAAGCGCCGCCGCCACCTGATATGGTGGAGACAATAAAAGCAATCATACCTATAGTAAAAAGGCCCGCTAAATGCCAAGCAGGTACGGTTTGCACCAGGTCAAACATCGCCTCTAAAATCATAATTATTTACTTTATAGTCCTCTACTTTTACTCATTTAGAACCTAATGAAAGCAGACTCATGACAACAGATAATGATCTTCAATATGTTGAACGCACAGCTCATAAAAGGCGGTGGCCGCAGGGGAAATGCTTTTGTCTGTCAGTTTAAAAATACCGACCTGCCGCGTCAAAGCAGGCTCAAGTAGTGGTATCCATATGAGCTCCGACTCATTAGAGGGAAAGGCGAGTTTGGGTAGGGTTGTAATGCCAAGGTCGTGCCGAAGTAGGGAGAATAAAGAGGTAATATTCTCAACCGTATAGCGCGCCTGCCGGTTTAGCACTTGCGCTTGGGTGTTCTCGAGCAAGCGGCAAGTACCATTATAGATAAATGGCTGACCGACTAACTGTTGCCACGTCAATCCTTGTTGCGATTTCAATTCTTTATTCGACAAGTTGGAGGTCGTGTGCTTTGGTTGCATCAACTGCTGGCATAATACATTACTCTTTAAGCATACGACACCGATAGGGTCTGAGATGAGTGCGGTGAAGTCAATATCTGCTTGATCCACTTGCACATCGTTGCCCAAAGCCACATCGACTTCGCCGGCCAACAACCTATTGGCGACGCCGACAGAGTTATCATCTATCAATACAATTTCAATATCAGGATACCTCTGCGAGTAGGCGGCTAGCACGCCTGGCAATAATTTTGTGACCAAGGATGGCACGCTTGCGATCCTGATCTTACCCTTGTCTCCTGCCGCAACCGATTTCAAGTCCTCCTCAAGTGTCTGAGCATAACTTACAAACTGCTCAATTTTGGGCAAGCAAGTTTGTCCAAAAGCGCTAAGAATTGCGGTATTACCACTCTCAAACAGTCTTTGACCGAGTGATTTTTCTAACTCTTTAATAGAAGCGGATAACGCAGCCTGCGTACGATTGGCGCGATCTGCCGCTGCGCGAAAGCCGCCTGCCTCTACCACTAATAAAAAATGTCTTAACTGCTGTAACTTCATACCTTGTTATCCGATAAATCCCTAGGTGATAAATTCTTATGTATTGAGACAAGCACAAGCTGTGCTATTTATAAGAACTATAGCACATGATAGATTAAATTTATCATTATTAATATTTAATGAGTTAGATTTGTTAAAGCCAAAAGAGTAGCATAGATGCTAACCCAAGGAACGTCTAAGTATCTGGCTCAATCTAGATACCTACTACTTAAAGGATTAGTGTTTTATGACCACTCACTCACCTAAGCAAGCTGTCAAAACCTCATTATACGCCTCAAAAGCACCCCTTGAGTGGGCAGTCACCAGTAACGGTACGCTTTATACCGCGCAGATTCCAATTGATGATAAAGGGGAAGTCGTTAGCGGCGGTATCGAGGCGCAAACGCGTCAGACATTGGATAACCTCAAGCATACGCTAGAGAGTGCTGGCGTTGGCATGGATGCAGTACTGCAAGTGCTCATTTATGTGACTGATCGCGATTATCTAAAGACGGTCAATCAAGTCTATGCCGAATACTTTGAAGCGCCTTATCCCAACCGCGCAGCTTTAGTGATCGCAGGACTAGCGCGAGAAGAGATGCTCGTTGAGT
Organism: uncultured Psychrobacter sp.; assembly: GCA_947495055.1. Taxonomy (GTDB): domain Bacteria; phylum Pseudomonadota; class Gammaproteobacteria; order Pseudomonadales; family Moraxellaceae; genus Psychrobacter. Next base: position 3,285 of record CANLXO010000004.1, read on the forward strand.
TGGTCGTTTATGCCGCTGTGCCATAAATTTATAATTATAAAAACGTATGTTAATCATTTATCACGCTCTTAACCTTTATTAAGGATTTTTTATGTCAACTCAAACTGCCAAGCAAGTATTACAACAAGACCCAAGCCAATCACTCTATATCAATGGGGAGTGGCAAGCGGGCACCGATACTATCAACAACATCAATCCCTCAGACACTAGTGAAAGCATTGGCGATTTTGCGCAGGCAAGCGCAGATCAAGTCAAAGACGCTATCGCTGCTGCCCGCCATGCTCAGCCAAAATGGGAAGCGACGCCACTTGAGAAAAAACAATCTATCTTGCAAGCGATCGGCGATGAGATGATCGCCCGCTGTGATGAATTGGGTACATTGCTTTCACGTGAGGAAGGTAAGCCATTTGCCGAGGGTCGCGGCGAGATTTACCGCGCAGGGCAGTTCTTTCATTACTATGCGGCTGAAGTATTACGTCAAATCGGTGATACCGCAGATTCAGTCCGCCCTGGGGTCAAAGTCGAAGTCACTCGTGAAGCGGTTGGCGTGGTCGCGATTATCTCGCCTTGGAACTTCCCGACCGCAACGGCGGTTTGGAAAATTGCTCCGGCTTTAGCTTTTGGTAATAGTGTCATCTGGAAGCCCGCTAATTTGACTCCAGCCAGTGCCGTTGCTTTGGCTGAGATTATTCACCGTCAAGGCATGCCAGAAGGCACGTTTAATTTGCTATTGGGCGGCGGCTCATCGGTCGGTGATACGCTTATTCACTCAAAAGATATCGACGCGGTCAGCTTTACAGGCTCAGTACCGACAGGTCGCAAAGTCGCTGCCGCTACTGCGCCAAACTTTGTGCGTTGCCAGCTTGAGATGGGCAGCAAAAACGCCTTGGTCATCGCTGATGATGCTGATATGCAAGTCGCTGTGGACGCGGCAATCGCTGGTGCGTTCGGTGGTTCTGGGCAGAAATGTACCGCCTCTTCACGCTTGATCGTCATGGACAGTGTCCACGACGCTTTTGTTGATGCGATGATCGCGCGGATGAAAACGCTAAAAGTCGGTCACGCTTTAGATGACGGTATCTTTATGGGACCGGTAGTCGATGATAAGCAGCTGACAGCAAATATGGATTGGATCGAAAAAGGCAAGCAGGCGGGCGGCAATTTAGCCTTTGGCGGTGAGCGTCTAGAGATGTCACACGATGGCTATTATATGGCACCAACCTTGTTCACCGAGACGGATAACAGCTGGGATATCAACCAAGAAGAAGTGTTTGCGCCATTAGCTTGTGTGATGCGCGCCAAAGATTTGGAAGAAGCGATTGCCATGACTAATGACACGCGCTTTGGTCTGACTGGCGGTATTATCACCCAAAGCTTGCGTAACAGCGCAATGTTTAAAGAGCAAGTACAAGCAGGCTGCGTCATGGTCAATCTAGCGACAGCGGGTACGGATTATCACGTACCCTTTGGTGGCCGTAAAGAGTCGAGCTTTGGCCCACGCGAGCAAGGTCAATACGCTAAAGAGTTTTATACCATCGTCAAGACCGCGTATCAAAAAGCGTATTAATTTTTGAAGGGATAAAGGATAAAGGCGTAGGGTGGGTTAGTTTTTCAAACTCTCGCAGAGAGTGCAGATAAAACGTAACCCACCATTTCAAATACAAATTGTTGAATAAAGGTGGGTTACGCTATCGCTAACCCACCCTAAGCAAACCTTAAGTTAAAAGCCAGTTCGTAAAATTAAGAAAGCACAATAAGGAATAGGTATGTACCAAGATCATATCGTCATCGACGGCTTGCAATATAGCAACTGGGATCGTGATTATTTTAAGATGCTGCAAAATAGTGGTATCAATGCGGTGCATGCGACCTTGGTCTATCACGAAAACGCGCGTCAGACCATGACCCGTTTTGCAGAGTGGCATGCGCGCTTTGAGCAAAATAGTGATTTGATTATGCCTGTGTATTCTACCAACGATATCAAAACGGCAAAAGAGCAAGGCAAAGTCGGAATCTTTTTTGGCGCGCAAAACTGCTCGCCTATCGATGATGAGATAGGTCTGATCAGCGTCATGCGCCGTTTGGGGTTACTCATTATGCAGCTGACGTACAATAATCAGAGCCTGCTTGCGACAGGCTGTTATGAGTCAAAAGATAGTGGGGTGACGCGTTTTGGTGAGCAAGCCATTAAAGAGATGAATCGCGTCGGAATGATTGTCGATATGTCACACAGTGCCGAGCAGTCCACGCTTGAGGCGATAGAGGTATCGTCGCGTCCGATCTGTATTAGCCATGCCAATCCGACTACCGCGCACGATGCGCTACGTAACAAGTCAGATACGGTCATTAGCGCCTTAACCCAAGCAGGCGGGCTATTAGGCTTTAGCTTATACCCGTTTCATTTGCCGAACGGTAGCGACTGTACGCTTGATGATTTTTGTACCATGATTGCCAACTGCGCGGACAAGTACGGCGTCGAGCATTTAGCGATTGGTAGTGACTTATGCCTCAATCAGCCCAAATCAGTGCTGGAGTGGATGCGTAACGGGCGCTGGTCAAAGGCAATGGACTATGGCGAAGGCAGCGCTAACAATTCAGGCTGGCCTGATAACTTGCCTTGGTTTGCAGGTGAGAAAGGTATGGAGAATATTTATAACGGTCTGCTCCAGCATGGCTTTAATGAGGTTGACGCTGGCAAGATCATCGGACAAAACTGGTTTGACTTTTTGGAGCAGGGACTTAAGCCTGCGCCTTAGTACGAAAAGCGTGTAAGCATAGATATTTATTACCGTCAAAAGTCACTTCGCTATAAAGCACCTGCTGTTCTATAGCGCTCATTGCCATTTAAAGATACAGATTTTAAGGGTGATTATCCTATTTTGTCTCTCATTTAATTTGTACCTTATTTAATTTTGATGCAACAGGACTGGAGCCATATCATGGCAGATTTAAAGGGATTTAACGATAAAGAGCAAGGACGCTCACATAATCTAAGCGCAGCTACGGGACATCTAACGCGCACGGAGGTGTCAACAGATACTTTGGGTCTCAAAAACCCTGCCTTTTGGTATAGCGGCGGTTTTATCACTCTCTTTGTCTTGATGGCAATATTTGCAGAAGAGCAGCTGGGTATAATTGTAAATACTGCTTTTGCATGGTCAGCCAATATCTTTGGCCCCTTTTGGCAGATATTGCTATTGGCAACTTTTGTCATTGCCCTAGCCGTTGGGGCAGGTCGCACGGGACGAGTTATTCTAGGCAACCTGCCTAAGCCTGAGATGGATAATTTTAAGTGGATGGCGATCTTGTTTTGTACGCTACTCGCTGGCGGCGGGGTGTTTTGGGCAGCGGCTGAACCTATCGCGCATTTTGTCTCAGCGCCGCCTTTGTATGGTGAGTCGCCAGATTTGCAGCAGCGTGCTTTTAATGCGTTATCTCAGTCTTTTATGCATTGGGGCTTTTTGGCGTGGTCGATCGTTGGTAGCTTAACCGCCATCGTTGTCATGCACTTGCATTATGACAAAGGTCTACCGCTCAAGCCGCGTACGCTGTTATATCCTGTATTCGGCGAGCGCGTGCTCACCGGTCAGACCGGCGCTATTATTGACGCCTGTTGTATTATTGCAGTAGCAGCGGGCACGATTGGGCCTATTGGATTTTTGGGATTACAGACGAGCTATGCGCTAAATGAGCTGTTTGGTATTCCTGATACTTTTGTGACTCAGCTGATTATTATTGTCTTTGCGATTATTCTATATACGATTTCGGCTATTAGTGGTCTGGCTCGCGGTATGCAGCTATTGAGCCGTTTTAACGTCATATTAGCTGTGGCGCTAATGGTGTTTATCTTAATCTTTGGCCCAACTAATTTCATCACGAATGGCTATATCCAAGGCGTAGGCACGATGGTCCAAAACTTCATTCCGATGGCGACGTTTCGCGGTGATGAGGACTGGCTTGGCTGGTGGACGGTATTCTTTTGGGGTTGGTTTTTGGGTTATGGCCCAATGATGGCGATCTTTATCGCTCGTATCTCGCGCGGTCGTACCATTCGCCAGCTCATCACAACGGTTTGTATTATCGCACCGCTAGTGACTTGTTTTTGGTTCACTGTCGTTGGCGGTTCAGGTCTGGCTTTTGAGATTGCCAATCCAGGTAGTGTGAGCGCCGCTTTTGAAGGCTTTAACTTACCAGGCGCGCTCCTTGCAGTCACCCAGCAATTACCGTTTCCTCTGATTACCTCGATATTGTTCTTAATTTTGACGACTGTCTTTATTGTGACCACCGGGGATTCAATGACTTATACCATTAGTGTCGTCATCAGCGGTGAGCATGAGCCAAACGCTATGATACGTACCTTTTGGGGTGTGATGATGGGGATTACTGCTATCGTCCTAATCTCTTTGGGTGCAGGCGGCGTCAGCGCATTGCAGTCCTTTATCGTCATTACTGCGGTGCCTGTGTCCTTTATTTTGCTACCCTCACTTTGGAACGGGCCGCAAATTGCGCAGCAAATGGCGCGTGAGCAAGATCTGTATCGCCCGAACCGAGTTGAGACTGATTATAAAATCGCTGAGGAGCAGCTTGCTAAGGATAGACAAGGACGCTAAGAAAAAGAGACTGGCTCACTAGTAAATTATCAATAAAACCAGTAATTTATAAGGGCATGTGTTTATCTTAAGTGACGATATGCCCTAAGTGGATTAAATAGGTAAAAGAGGTTGTTTGTCGTAACGGTTGAGTCTGTTTAGGTTCAACTCTTTAGGTAAGGTAGTGGCATTATGAATTTGATTGATACAAGTAATAATAGTCTTAACGAAGCGGTATTGCCTTTACGTAGCCCTGATGTAGTGATGAACGCTCAAAGGCTTGGGGCGATGCATCAAACGCGCATCAGCTTTGTGCGCACGTTACTACGCAAAATCGATAAGGAGCAATGGACGCTCTCAACCCATCTTTGGGATTTGGATGATAGCGGCTATGGGCAAGTGATTTATCGCTTGCAAACGCCCGAGCATACTTATCACTTGGTGGTGTTTTGCCAAGAGCTTGCCGATGATGAGCGTAATGATCGGGTTATCGCACAAAAGTGGGATGTCACCTTTGGTCTAGTCTTTGGCGAGATCGGTCAAGAGCTACTCGATAACCTAAAAGCTAACGTGCCGCTACAAGAAGCCGGACGCAATTCCAACATGGTGATGGTGCTGGCGCGCGCTAACAAAAGCGTACGCGTCTTTGATCATATCGTCACCTCCTTAGCTAAAGGCGCGCAGCCTGATCTTGATATTTTGGCGCAAGTCGGTTATATCTTGCGTACCACGGCGGTCTATGGCAATGGTAAGTTTGGTATCTATGACTTCAAACCACTCGATCACAGCGAGGATTTTAATCAGTCGTTTCGCGCGCAGATGTGCGCGGTGTATTTGCTGCGTGAATTTAGCCTAGATTGGGTGGATTTTTTGGCGAAGAAAAAAGGCGGCAGCAAAGCGGTCACCTTGCATCCAGAGATTAAGCGCTATCTAGGTATCGGTAATGCGACAGGTCTGGGTATGGCGCCGTATCTGATTAATCATCCCTGTGTCGTTGATCAATGGCTCACCACGCGTGAAGAGGCGCTACAATCTGTTTTAGTGTGCACGATTGAGCCTGATAAAGTGGCTTATTTTTCGACTCTGCTAAGCCGCGCCATTCAGCATTTCACTGAGATTGTCACTATCGATGCGCAGCAAGTGACGTTGAACAATACTGTCGTCGCAGAGCTCACCCTATTACAGAACAATCTGCTGACAGCAATGAAGGGCTATAAGCGTTGGGGTGATTTTTTACAAGATTATGATCATCTCAGTTACGAGAGCCAAGAGGTAATAATCTCTTGCTTAATTGAGCTGTATCCTGAGCGCGTGGATAGCTTTCAAGAAAAGGTGAATGCCGATGAGACGCTATCGCTGCCTAAAGGCAAAACCGTTCAGGACTTAATCTTGGTGCTTGAGACTCACTATCAGTGGGCAATTAAGATAGATTTCAGTGCACCTGATAACAGCTACTGGTTTTGGTATCGCTCAGTGGACAAAGAAGAGCCGCGTATGGGCGTACGCGGACAAGAGCCTGGCGATGATCGAGAGCTGTTTTTGGATATTGCCCGCCAAACCAACAAGCTATATTTGGCGCTAAAACAGGTCGACCCCAAACAGCTTATCTCGCAGTTTGTCTTAGGTGCGCCCAAACATCGCGCTATCGCCAGACGCGTCTGGACGATGGGACACAAGCCTATGGGCGACATCCAGATCAACGTGCTCCAAAAAGACACTTTACCTATTCATTTACTCCGCTGTAAGCTCTCTATGTTTGGCGCCACCAAGTTTGATCCCAGATCCGATCGCTGGGTACGCGTTACCTTGTTTCAGGGTGCGCCTTTATTTGTTGATGTGCATAGTGATGAGTGGTTGTTTCCGCTATTACCTAAGCTTGATGAGTCTGAGACCGACCCTAAACACGACGCAGCGGTATTAACCATACCAGCGTCTGATCAGGAGGCGTCGCTATGATCGTCTCGCGCAACGAGATCGTCTCTATGGTATACAAGGCGTTTTCAGGCTTACACCGAGAAGTCGGGGAAGCCGATCTGGTCGCCACTATGGTCGCAGAATTGCAGATGGCAGGACTCGATGGCGTAGGGCAATTTAACAACGCCACGCCCTATATTTTGACTGAACAAGATACGCCTATAGAGATTATGCATCAAGATATAGGTGAGGTGAGTTTAAATCTACATGATAGTAGTCTGGCTTGTCATCTGCCTGCGGTGATGGACTATGCGCTTGAGCTGATGGACAATCGCGATCATTTTAAAGTGACCTTGCACAACTGCCACAATCGCTGGCTGGCCTATAGCGAGCTTGTGAGTTTGGCTGCCAAAGGCTTAGCTTGCCTTGCAAAATGGGATAACGGTACTGCGCCTAAGCATACGCTATTTACCCTAAATCAAGGTTTTGTTTATCCAGATATCTACTTCTTTGATGAGAGGCAAACGCGCCACGATACCAACGATATGGTCATCGAGCTTGCCACGAGTAATTTTGATATCGAGCAGGAGATTGAGCACTTTAGACATAAGATATCGACTGATGAGCTATATGAAACCCATCAGCGTGCATGGAAACAAGGCATCTATGTCGATGATAAGCAGTGGGCGATACTCAAACAGACGGCGGCTGCGATACTGGTCGAAAACAGTGAGGCGTCCAGTAAAGGTGCAGGCGGCGTCTAGTAGCTAGGGCGCTTGAGCAAAAACACAATTAATTTATAAAATAAAGAGAGCGGTTTGTTATGATAACAAGCCGCTTTTTTGTGCGGTTTATCTTAGCCCCTAGTTTGGAGCCTGTAAATGTTTGGTAATGTGACCATCAAAAAAATCTATGCCAGAGACCCTAATGAGCCTAACCGGCCCTCAACCACGCTTGAGCTATTGTTTGATTTAGTCTATGTCATAGCCGTGGCAGCAGCGGCAAGTGGTCTACATAATCGCTTGAGCGAACATGATTTATCAGGCTTTATTACCTTTATCATTGCCTTTTTTATCTTATGGAACGCGTGGACGAGTTTTACGTGGTTTGCTTCAGGCTATGATCCTGATGACTGGTTTTATCGCTTGTCGGTGATGTTTCAGATGTTCGGCTCCTTGATGATAGCGGCTAATATTCATCAGTTTTATGAGCAGGGGCTAACTTGGATTGGAGTGACAGGCTATGCCATTATGCGGCTGGCGAGCTGTAGTCAGTGGTGGCGGGTGTACAAAGATGTGCCTGGGCACAAACAAGTCGCTGGGCGTAGCATCGTAGGGCTGCTAACTTTGCAAGCGATGTAGATTGGATGGCTGTTTTTGCCGCCGTCTATGCAAATGCCTGCACTGATTATCTTTATTATCGCGGAGCTCCTCATGCCATTATGGGCGCGAGTTGAGCAGTTTAACAACTGGCATCCTGGGCATATCGCTGAGCGCTATGGCTTACTCACGATTATCGTTTTGGGAGAAGGCGTCGTTGGTGTCAGCAACAGTATTCAGTACTTTTTGGTCAACTCAGACTCTGCGGCAAGCTCTATTATGTTTTTAGGCTCAAGCCTAGTAGCACTAGTGTTCTCTTTGTGGTGGCTATACTTTATCGTACCCTTTGATAGAATATTGAACAAGGAGCGCGAGCGTCATGATCTATTCTTATTTGGCTATAGTCACTTTTTTATATTTGCCTCCATAGCCGCACTAGGTAGCGCGCTCAATCTCGTCACTGAAGCCACGGCGAGCGGCACAACGAGCGAGAGCATGGTATCAGAGCCGTATGCTATGAGCGTATTGATGGTGATGCTGACCTTGTATTTATTGACGCTCACGATTCTCAGAACGCTGATGTGTCGCAAGTCCAGTCGCAATGCTCAGGCCCTACTGATAGCACTAGTTATCATAGTATTAAGCTACTTTGCAGTCTCGCAAGGCCTGCCGATTACTTTAGGGATTTGGCTAAGCACTCTTGCGCCCGTCGTGATGATTTGGTTTTTTACTCAAGACAACAAGCATTGGAAAGTAAGTGAGTTTGGAGTATAAATTGCGCTTGTTACGGCAACATTTTTAGCGCACTATAGAGCATAACTAGGTGATAAGGCTATGATTTTATTGATAGCTTTTGGCGGGTTAAGTCAGATCTCATCTTAAAGTTGGGACAAAAAATCTGCAATCTAAATACTCTATATTGGCACTGTTATGACACGCAACTTGTCATCTTACGCATTAAAAGCATCTATTGTGATACTAGTTTTGGTATTACACGGTGCTACGGTATGGGCAATGATGTCTATACAAACGCCTGCGCGCCCTGAGATAACCCCTGTTATTCAACCCATTCAAATAGAGCTCATCACACTCGATACGTCTAATAACGCGTTAAGTACAGACACACAACTGGTCACGCCCAAACCTAAAAAAGTAGAAGCAGTAGAGCCTCAATCAACACTAAAGTCAGCTGCACCTAAACCACCAGAAGTAAAATCCGTCCAAACGCTTACACAAAAAGAGCCTACCCAAAAAATCTCATCTATTGAACCCACTGTGTCTGAATCCAAAGATACAAGGCAAACTGTAGCGTCAGATGTTAAAGACTCTAAACCCAATACAAGCCAAGAGTCATCCGTCATATCTGCTCAAAAACTCTCAACTCATGAGTCCAGAACCATAACTCGCGCTACAACTCAAACTGATGACTCTGAATTTGATCTCGCTGCGATGATCAGAGCCATTAATGCGCAGTATAAGCGCGAGCAAGCCAAGCAGCGAAAGTCCTTGGCAAAACAAGCAGATAGAAAGCTTAGACAGCAAGAAGAGTGGCGATTGCAGGCTGAAAACGAAACCATTACTAAAATGCTCGCTTTAGCTGCTGAGCAAGCTGAAAATCAGCAAGCTGACATAGATACATCAGCATCCAAAAGTGACGAGAACACATCCTTTACAGCAGACTTTGGTAGCTGGCGTGATGAACGTGAGCCAATCACTAGCATGCCCACGCTTGTATGGCAGAGCGTCGATAGAGACTTGGGCGATGTCTTCATTGTGCTGCTAGAGTTGCAGGTTGATAAAGAGGGTAGTATCACTGAGGTGCAAATTCTTGAGACATCAGGCAGCCCGATTATCGATGCGATAGCCACTACGCAAGTCAGAAGCGGACAACTCAATCCAATACAAAATGGCGGTATCGAAGTTGATGCAGTGGTACCTATGTCTTTAATATACGAGCGACCAACATTCAGAAATAAGCAATTGCAAGTTAGTGGTGATTAAATAGACTACTTATGAGGATAAAGGCCCTGCCTTTGATCTTAAAGTCTATGTCGTATTTCATAAAATAACCCCCAAAAGCTGTGTCCAACTTATGGGGATCAGTTCACTTCATTATGAGGGCAGGGCTTTTAAACCTTTTAACTAAACGCCCGCTCAAAAAACCACCATAGAGCAATAATGATACTAATCAGCGACCCTAAATAAAAAATTGCCCACTTATAAAACTGGGTATGACGCAGCAATAATGCCAGCGGAAAAACAACGGCGATAAATACCAGTTGCCCAAGCTCAATACCAATGTTAAAGCTAAGCAGTGCTAGCACGCGCGCACTAGTCGCTAATGGCAAATCGACGAGGACGTTGGCAAAGCCAAAGCCGTGAATGAGACCAAAAATAAAGGCTAAGTATACTGCTCTGACTCGCAGCAAAGGCACCAGGTTATTAAGCGCGGCAAAGGCAATGGACAGCGCAATAATAGATTCGATGATTTGTGCAGGTATACTAACAACTTGCAAAGCCGCTAGGCTTAGCGTGATTGAATGCGCCAAGGTAAATGAAGTGGCAATCCAAAATACCTCAAGTAACGCCGATTTTGGTTTTGTCACCGCTACTAGCTGTTTTTGCTTGCGCACGTATACCGCTGGTATCAAGAGCACAAACAAGAACAGCAGATGATCCCAGCCGATGAGCAAATGATGTATGCCACTTTTTAAGAAGTTAAAGGCCATAGCCAGCATACTGGTATCTGCCTGCGACCCTAATGAATGCTGTCCTACAGAGAGCACTTGTAGCGAAGTATCATCACTTGCCTCAGTCAATAGCAAGCGGTGATTGGCATCGATACCTGATAGTATCTGATAATCAAGCATGTCAATAGAAGAGGCGCAGTCAAGCTTAAAATCTGTATACAGATAGTTAAATCCGCCGCGGGTATTGATCGCTAAAGGCTCAAAAGCAGTGATTTGACAAGGTTGACCACCGCTTTGCAATACCACTTGCGAGGCAATCAGCGCCTCTATCAGCGGTGCTTGCGCTTTGACTTCCGCCCAGCTTACATCGCGGTCCTGGTTTGGGTCTATGTCTATAAGTAGCGCTAAATCTCGAAGCGATAACTCATACTGAGCGGCGTACTGGCTTTCAGAATCGACTGAATTTAGGTTTAGATAAGCAGTACTCGACTCATGCGCCTGCGCTACAGTCGCCGTTATAGTTAGCAGTATCGCCAGTAAAGATAGCGTCAAATAATGATAAGCATGACGCCATGAGAGTTTTTTATACGTGCTCATAGAGACTTATCCTTATTCATCGCCTGCGTGACAGTGCAGTTAAGACACTTATCTATTTTGCCTAAGCGCAGTGCTTGCTCAAGTGCAGGATACTCAAACTGCGTATCACTGATAAATTGCTGGAGAATATCGATATCTTGTTGACTACTCGCTTTGATAGCGGCGGTTGCATATAGCACAATATCAGCCGTTTCGCGCTGCTGTTGCCAGTTGTCCCGCGCAAGTTTAAGCGCGTCGTCCGTTTGCTCAGCGAGCAGAGCATACATCGCTTGCTCGCGAGTATGGGCGTTTTCGCTGCGCAATTGCCACACGTCAATACGCTCTTTCATAAGTGCTAGGTTTGTATCCGCTTTGGGGTCTCCCGACTGCATTTGCGCATCGATAAGACGCAGCAGCAGTGCATCTTTATCAGTATGATCTTGTAGCAAATCGATTACTTGTTGGTACTCACCGATGCTTAGTAGCCAATCTGCACGCGCCATCAGTGCTGGCACGGTTTGCTCATCCATCACCGCAAACACTTGCTTGGCAAGTGCGGTATCTTGGCTACGCAGGGCAGCATCAGCTTGCATCAAATATATCCAGCGAGCCGTTGATGGATCAAGTCCAGGCGCGACTGCTGCAAGTCCATCTAAGGTCCGCTTAGCTTGACTAAGATCTCCCGTCATACTTTGAATTTGAGCGATACAAGCGGCTTGGTATACACGTAGCGAGGGATCACTTAATCGGTCACAGTACCCCATAGCCTCATCAAACTGTCCTTGTACAACCAGCAATGAGGAGAGGGTTAATAAGGCATCTGGATACGCGGGGTCTTGACTCAGTATTTGACCGAGTATCTCTTTTGCCTCAGCAAACTTGTGATCCGACTGCAATGCTCGTGCTCGCAGCATTAGAGTCTCTATGCTCTGATCTTCGCTTTGATCCAATTGCGCGCGTGCTTGACCGAGCGCGCGCGGGTCGCCCTCTAAATAAGCGCGTTCTAGTAGCTGCCGAGCATTATCGTTATTACCAGTATGAGCAGGAGCTGTCAGATCAGAGGCGCTGCTATAACGAGGAGGCGGGGAGTCTGACGGCAGAGTCTCAAGGATCTGCATATCGTCTGTCGGTATAAAGGGCGCGGCATACAATATCTGACTACTAAAAAGCAAAATGAGCAAGCCAATCACAGATTTTGTCCATAGCATAAGAGTACTCCTCACAAAACGTAAAGAAACACCTGATCAGAAGTCCGATCAGGTGTTAGGGTTTTTTGCAGAACACTATAAAGAGGCGTTAGGATCTTTGATAGCGATAGGCTCTGCTCGATTGGCGTCAGACAACATAATCCTGTCGATGTCTTGCGGCTCATCGGTATTGACATTATTGCTTGCGTCAATCACAGCAGAGGTCTTGTTTACTGCGTCCTGTGCATTGGCTTGATCTCTGATAAGATCATTATCCACTTGGCTTGGCGGGTCAAAATTGTCGTTATCATTATCACCAAAGCAACCTGTCAGAGCCGCCGAACCTGTAACCAATACTGCTAAAAGTAAATAGCGCATCGTATTTCTCCTTGAGTTAGCGTCAGCTTATCGGCTGTCTGAATCTGAATCTGAATTTCCGCTACCTGCGTTAGGAGTCGTTAGATAAGGAAAGACTGAGTCAAACTCGGTAGCCGTTTTAAGTGCACGATCAGTGAGTAACGCTTTACCCGCTTTTGCATCTGCAGGTGCACATGGAATAACAGTATTTGGCAAACCTGAATGACACAATGCACCCATAGAGACTCTTAAAGCAATATCGGTGACATCATCACCGGGGCGTCGACCATTTGGAAATCCAGCAGTATCAACACCAGTACTAGGACGTCCATCACTTTGAACGCTTTGAATAAGACTAAGTAGTCCTAGATCGTTCTGATTATTAGCGGCTACAGCAGGAATACTAGTATTTAGGCGCAGCATTTCTGATAGCACTTGGTCTGTATTAGCAGGAATAGCAGGTTTGTTGACCGTTGGTACGCCTGTTAAAAAGGCAGTGACAAGATCCTGACGCGGAAGGTTAGTCGGTGCTGGTGCTGCAAACAAAGTCTCAATGAGTTTTGGAAGCGTAGGGTAGAGGACATAAGGTGCAAAGTTGTTAGCGTCATCTTTTGGCTCTGAGGCGTTAAATTTATCTTTGTCTTTTAAACCGATAATCACTTCATTAACTAGCGGCATACCTAATCTTGACACTTGTGTCCATGCACCGCCTTTTTTGGCTGTAGTGCTAATACCGGAGCCAGGATTTGGATTGACTAAAGTGGCCTGACGCACACTCGCTGTCGTCCAAGCACCAATGACAGGGTCAGAACCAGCAGTTAAACAAGATTTGGGTACTTCCATTGCAATAGAGGTGACGTTCTTATCTGCTAATATATTAGTTCCACCATCACGCGACAGTGTCGGATCAAGATTAATTAGATCGAATACTTTGCCTAAATCAATCGCAAAACCTTCAGCACGCTGACCGACAAACACTTTACCCTTAGTATTACAGCCTGGAATGGTCAAATCGTTAATAAATCCTCGAGCATAATTAGGATAGTCAGCGAAAGACTTGGTACCGATATAATCAAATGGCTTATCAAAAGTACCTAAAGACGTCCGATTGCCACTACGGCGATCGCCTTTCACCATTGTGACTTCATACTTTTCAGTGGTTTGTAGATTTGATTTGTTTGACGCATCACCAATATTAGACAAAGCAACAGCAACGTCTGGCGTTGATGGATCGTTATCAGTGTCAAGCCCGATGCTGTTCAAATTTTGCGTAAAGTTAAACTGAAAGGTAATATCTTCGACCGCATCGCCATTGTTGTCGATATGAATCTCATACAGGGCATCGGGATCAAGGGCAAAATAGTTCGGTCCGCCATAGGCATCTTGTAGCGGTAAATAGTTGGCGATAATCGTGACAAAGTTTGCACGATTATTCTCGTAGCTGTTAAACATATAAAAGTCAGAAGCATCGACTTTAGGAGTCTTAGTAATAGAAGGGGCTTCGCGGTGACTTGAGGCGACTGCGCTTGCACTCATGCACAGAGTTACCGCTGCTATTAGCGCTTTGGTCGTGTGTTTCATACGTATCCTTGTAAAGAAACTGAAGTGAGGTGGGGTTTAGAACTTTAGTTAAGACATTGAAACTATGATGATTTTAATATATAAGCATCATAGCTGTTATTGAGTATACGCTCAAAAAGTCTTAAATATTTGTATATCTATCGGGTTTATTACTACGTTCGTCAGGTATTACAAATACTTACATTTTGAAAGGTTTGCACTTTGACAAAAAAATAGCTTAGATAATCGTTTATTAAAATTTTTAATATAAACAAATATTTAGCGGCTTTATTTTGAATTGAGTGAAGGAAAATAGTGAAGTTATGGACTGTTAACATTGAGTATTATATTAAAGGTCAACTAAACCCCATAAATATTACTCTCAATATTGTGCTTCATATGCAGCAGTCGCGGAGCAATGTCTTGCTCAATCTTGGTACGGCTAAGCACAAAGCTTGGCGCGCCGCAGTTAAAGGTGAGTAGGCCCTCAGTGGGATGCATGATGGCCGTGGCCACAGCATTGACCTCCTTTTGCCAATCGCCAAATGAAAAGCAATAGCCAAAGTTCTCAAAGTCTTTAAACGCTTGCTCTAGGCTCGACTTGATTTTTGACCAGTCTTTATCGTGCTTACTACGAATCGCATTCATAATAAAATCTTGTTCGGCGGATGGCATACTCGCTAAGCAAGCACGTCCCATCGCACTAGAGTGCATAGGCAAGTACGACCCGACATTACGGCGCATGGTTGTGGTGCTAGAGCCTTGCACGACGTTTAGATACACCATCATCAGCCGATCGCGGGTTGCCATGGCAACGGCGCTGTCGGCGTACTCTGCTAGCTCCGCCATGTAAGGGGTGACAAGATTATTAATAGAGATATTTGCCATCATGGTATAACCAAAGCCCAACACGCCAGCTGCCAGTTGGTACTTGCTACTGGTAGTAGATTGCTTTAGATAGCCGAGTTTGACTAAGGTATAGGTAAGACGTGTAATTGTGCCCTTAGGCAGTCCCGTTAATTGGCTGAGCTCTTGATTGCCAAGCATGGGCTGCTGCGGGGTAAAACATCGTAGCAGCTCAAGCCCGCGAGCGAGTGCGGTGACAAACTGCCGATCGCTTTGATCTTTCATCTCACTTATAGGCTCTAGCAGCTCAAGAGGTGCGCTGCTAGTCGTATCAAATAACGTCATAGGGCATAGTATTCTTGGTTGAGGTTATTCGCTCACTTCTTTAATCATATTGCGAGCGATAATAATTTGCTGAATTTGCGTGGTGCCTTCGTACAGACGATACAGACGCACATCACGATAAAAACGCTCAATACCGTAATCTGCAATGTAACCGGCGCCGCCATGAATCTGCACTGCGCGATCGGCTACGCGTCCACACATCTCAGTGGCAAACATCTTAGCACAGGAGGACTCAGTCACCACATCTTTACCTTCATCACGCAGGCGCGAGGCATCGAGTACCATAGATTTGGCCGCATAAATCTCAGCCTTTGAATCAGCAAGCATCGCTTGTATTAGCTGAAAACTGGCAATTGGTTGACCAAACTGTTTGCGATCGACAGCGTAGCGCAGCGCATCATCTAACATGCGAGAGGCCGCCGCAGTACTGGCCGCTGCAATATGCAAACGACCTTTATCCAGCACTTTCATCGCCGTCTTAAAGCCGACACCCTCGACGCCGCCGATCAAAGCACTTGCTGGCACCACGCAGTTATCAAAGATCACATCACAAGTATGCGCGCCTTTTTGTCCCATTTTTTTATCGATTTTACCTAAAGTGATGCCTGGGGTATCGCTTTCAACGATAAAGGCAGAGATGCCGCCCGCGCGTTTGTTCTCAGGATCGGTACGCGCCATAACGGTGAAGACACCGGCTTGTGGTGCGTTAGTAATATAGCGCTTAGTGCCGTTGATGACATAAGTGTCGCCGTCTTTGATAGCGGTAGTGCGCAAGGAGGCAGCATCTGAGCCTGCTTCGGGTTCAGTCAGACAAAACGAGCCGATAATCTCGCCACTGGCAAGTTTGGGCAAATATTTTTGCTTTTGCTCTTCGGTACCGTCGATGACCAGACCTGAGGAGCCAATGCCGTTGTTGGTACCGATAAGCGAGCGAAACGCCGGAGAGGTGCGTCCCATCTCAAAAGCGACGATGACCTCTTCTTCCATCGTGAGTCCAAGACCGCCGTATTCTTCTGGTATGGTCAATCCAAATAGACCCAGCTCGCGCATTTGACTGATGATCTCTTCTGGCAGGCGATCGTTTTCTGCGACCCAGTCTTCATTAGGTATGAGCTGATCGTTGACAAATTGACGAACGGTATTGACGATATGGTCGAGGACTTCTTGATCTCTAATCATGGGACTTCCTTGTCTGGTGTGACTGAATACGAAAATAGTTTGGATAAGTTTGACGCTTATAACTAATAATATAAAAAACTGATAATACAAAAAACTGATAGTGCAAATAACCGATAGCACAAATAACGGTTTTACATAAAGAGCTTGTATGAGCCAAATAGCATAATCTATACTAAAGCAGATTACAACAATTTCGGTTTTAAGAACCGCAGTGCGGTATTTTAGTAGTATTGTATTAATATACGCAAGACAACAAATAAGGATAGCATCATGGAAGAGTCCATCATTACCTGTGAGACATTAGATAGTGGCGTAAGTGTAATAACCCTCAATCGTCCTAAAGTTCGCAACGCCCTAAACGCTGAGTTACGCGCGCAGATGGCAGAGATATTTATTCGATTAAATAATGACTCAAAGACCAAAGCTATCGTACTCACTGGCGGTGATAAAGTATTCGCCGCGGGCGCGGATATCAATGACTTTTTGACTGCAAAGACAGTCGATGTTTATCTGCGTCATAGCGAACAGTACTGGGACGCGATTACCGATTGCCGTAAACCTATTATCGCCGCAGTTAATGGCTATGCGCTTGGCGGCGGCTGTGAGCTTGCGATGCATGCCGATATTATTGTCGCGGGCAAGTCGGCTAAGTTTGGACAGCCAGAGATTAAGATAGGTCTGATGCCAGGGGCAGGAGGTACGCAGCGATTGTTTCGCGTGCTTGGCAAGCATAAAGCTATGAAGCTCATCTTAACGGGCGATATGATAAGCGCTGATCAGGCGGATCAAATGGGACTAGTGTCTGAAGTGGTGGACGATGAGGCGACTATTAAGCGCGCTGTAGAAATCGCTGAGCAGTTGGCAGGCTACTCGCCCATTGCTTTAACCCAAATCAAAGAAGTCGCCAACCTTGGGGTGGACATGCCATTGCAAGCGGCTCTAGCTTTAGAGCGTAAAGCCTTTCAAATTTTATTTGATACCGAAGATCAAAAAGAAGGCGCGAAAGCCTTTTTGGAAAAGCGCGATGCCAACTACAAAGGACAGTAGTCGTTGAAGGGATTAAGACACCACTAAATCATATAAAGGAATACTATGACTATCATATCATCAGATATGCAATCATTAGCCATTATTGGCACGGGCATCATGGGTATGGGTATTGCCCAAATCGCAGCGCAAGCGGGCATTAACGTATTGTTATTTGATGCCAAAGCAGGAGCCGCTGAGCAAGGACGTCAAGCGCTTCAAGCGACGCTTGAAAAACTTGCGGCTAAGGGGAAGTTTACTGATGAGCAATTGCAAGCGACTCTATCAAACTTAACCGTGATTGAGGATATCGCACAAATTGCTGAAGTAGATATTGTTGTTGAGGCCATTATTGAAAATTTAGAGATAAAACAGCAGCTGTTTAAGCAATTAGACAGCCTTGTTCCTACCGACACCATTTTAGCAACCAATACCTCATCGCTATCAGTGACCGCCATTGCCTCGGCTTGCCAGCATCCAGAGCGGGTAGCAGGGTTTCACTTCTTTAATCCTGTGCCGCTAATGAAAATCGTTGAGGTGATTCCGGGCATCTCTACCGACCATTGTGTTGTAGAGACACTGACCAGTTTAGCCAAACGCATGGGACATTTAGGTGTCGTGGCGAAGGATACGCCAGGGTTTATCGTCAACCATGGTGGTAGAGCTTTTGGTACAGAGGCGCTAAAAATACTAGGCGAGGACGTTGCCAGTCTTGAGCAGATTGATCGTATTTTGCGCGATGGCGCAGGCTTTCGTATGGGACCGTTTGAGCTGATGGATCTGACAGGCGTCGATGTCTCGCATCCCGTCATGGAGTCGATTTATAATCAATATTACTTTGAGCCTCGCTATCGCCCGCATCCATTAACCCGGCAAATGCTAGAGGGTAACAAGCTTGGTCGTAAAGTGGGCGAAGGTTTTTATCACTACACAGATGGTAAAAAGCAAGATGGTGAAAAGCAAGATGGTAAAAAGATGACAGCAGATACCGCTCAAGAGCCTTTTTCTAACGCTGTATCTGACAAAGCCGTTAATTCAGTTTGGATTGGCGCGGATTTAGCGGCAGATAAACAACAGCTGGTTGATTACCTAAACGCTAATGACATCACTATCGACGATAACGATACCCCAAACCCTAGCAGTTTGGTATTACTAGCAATTTATGGCGAAGATACCACCAATGCCGCTATGCGCTATCAAATTGATCCTAAGCAAGCGGTTGCTATCGATATGCTAACGGACTTATCCAAGCATCGCACCCTGATGCCAAGTATCGTTACAGAGGACAAATTTGTCACGCAGGCTGATACCTTATTCGGTAAAAGCTTAAATAATAATTTGAATGAAGGCTCAGATGGTGCTTCGCTAATTAAAGAAAGCACGGGCTTTGTGGCGCAGCGAGTTATGGCGATGGTGATTAATTTGGGCTGTGATATGGCGCAGCAAGGCATAGCGACGCCTGAGGATATCGACAATGCCGTCAAGCTTGGCTTGGGATATCCGTTCGGTCCTATCTCGTGGGGTGACGCGCTTGGTGCTGAGCGTATTTTACTTATCTTGGAGCGTATTTATGCTCTAACAGGTGATTCGCGTTACCGTCCTAGTCCGTGGTTACAGCGCCGTGCTAAGCTTAGTATTTCGCTGTTTACGCAGCAGAGTAATTTTTAATGGCAAGTCTTTAATGCTAAAAGCTAAAGCAGTTTGATGAACTCTATATCTCAATCGAAGCAACTCTTAAAACACAACAAGGAATAGTGATGTTAGACGCCTATATTTATGATGGCTTAAGAAGCCCTTTTGGTCGCCATGGCGGCGCATTAGCCACCGTACGTCCTGATGATATGATTGCGGCAGTGATCAAAGCTTTGGTTGAAAAGCACCAATTGCCCAGCGATATCTTTGATGAAGTGCTCATCGGCAATACCAACCAAGCGGGTGAAGACTCACGCAACATCGCACGCAATGCCGCATTACTAGCGGGACTAGATGTCACCACGCCCGGTCAAACCGTCAATCGTCTATGCGCGTCAGGGCTATCTACTGTCATTGATGCTGCTCGTAGTATCACTTGTAACGAGGGGGATATATTTTTAGCAGGTGGCGTTGAGTCCATGACCCGCGCGCCCTTTGTCTTTGCCAAGACCGAGCAGCCTTTTAGTCGTGACTTTAAAGTATTTGATACCACTATTGGTAGCCGATTTCCTAATCCTGTTTTAACTAAAGAATTTGGCAGCGACAGCATGCCGCAAACGGGTGATAATGTCGCGCGCAAATACAATATCAGCCGTGAAGAAGCAGATAAATTCGCAGCCGCCTCGCAAGCGAAATATCAAACCGCCAAACAAGCTAGTTTCTTTGATGAGGAAATAACGCCAATCACAGTATCGCAAGGTAAAAAATTACCAGACAAAGCGATAACGGAAGATGAGCATCCTCGCGCTAGCTCTACGGTAGAAGCACTGCAAAAGCTAAAGCCGTTGAATGAGAATGGCGTGGTCACAGCAGGTAACGCGTCCGGTATTAACGATGGCGCAGCGGCGCTGATTATTGGCTCAAAACAAGCAGAAGAAAAACTAGGCTTTAAACCTATTGCTAAGATTTTATCCTCTGGCACGATGGGCGTTGAGCCAAATATTATGGGCGTGGGTCCTGTTGAGGCGATAAAGCTAGCACTCAAACGCGCTGACTTGACTCTTGATGATATGTCCATCATTGAGATTAATGAAGCCTTTGCCTCGCAAGTACTAGGCTGCCTAAAGGGTTTGGATATCGACTTTGATGACAAGCGCGTTAATCCAAATGGCGGGGCGATTGCAGTCGGGCATCCGCTTGGTGCGTCAGGTGCTCGCATAGCCTTAAGTACGGCGCGCGAGCTACAGCGCACGGGCGGACAATACGCGGTAGTTAGCTTATGCATTGGTATCGGGCAAGGGCTGGCTATGGTGATAGAGCGGGTGTGAGCGGTTAGATAGTATTTGGTTCATACTCAATATATTTTAAAATAACGCGCAGTCAGTTGCGATAGTTAATAATGTAAACTAGAAGGAGAATGTCAGCTTTGTAAAGACAAAGTCTATTCGAAATAGTACAGATTAAACAGTAGAGGCATTGATAATAGTCTGTCACAGCTGCACGCAAAGCATGTTGGTCGGGTTTAGTTAAGCAAAAATAGAACCGCCAAATAAGCTCATGATTTGGCGGTTCTAAAATATAATGGCTAGTTTTCTGATTATAACGAGATTTGTTGGGCTTCGCCTTTTTCAAGTGCAAGCTTAGCAGCAGCAGAAGCAACTGCTAAATCTTGCAGGCCAACACCAGTACCATCAAACAAGGTAATCTCATCATCATTGCTACGACCTGCATGTTCACTGTTGATGACGTCACCAAGCGTAGTGATATCACTTTCTTTGATAGCACCAGACTTAATCGCATGCTGAGCCTCACCAAGGCTAATCGATTGTGCGATCTCATCAGTAAATACGGTAGCGGCGGCGATCAAGGCAGGATCGACTTCTTGTTTTCCGACCGTATCAGTACCCATACAGGCGATATGTGTACCAGATTTGATCCACTCTTTCATAAGCAGCGGCTCAAACGCTGAGGTAATCGTGATGATCACATCAGCTTGCTTGCAAAGCTCTTCGCGCTCCACTGATTTAAACGGTACGCCTATCTCTTCAGCGACGGCTTGTAGGTTTTTAAGACGATCTTTATTCTTATTCCAAGCCACTACCTTTTCAAAATTGCGTTGCTCAAGAGCAGCACGCAGCTGAAAAGTAGACTGATGACCGGCGCCGATCATACCTAATACTTTGCTATCTGTGCGCGCTAAATGAGCAATCGATACGGCAGAGGCGGCCGCTGTACGTACCGCCGTTAGATAGTTACCGCCAACGAGGGCGCGCAACTTACCATTATCTGGATTGAATAAGAAAATCGTTGACTGATGATTGGTCAAGCCTTTAGCGGCATTGCCTGGCCAATAACCACCTGATTTTAAACCTAGTGATTTACCAGCACGGTCAAAGCCAGATTTAAAGCCATATAATGCATCAGCATAGCCAATTGCTTCACGAATCACAGGGAAGTTATACGCATCCCCTCGTGACATTGCCGCGAATACGTTTTCGACTGCCTCAAAAGCAGACGGACGATCGATAACAGACTTACAAGCCTCTTCTGAGACGATTACCAAACCTTCGTTATTATTAGCTGCTTTATGGTCAGTATTATTTGCTTCACTCATTACAAATTCCTTTTATGATGTATATACAAGATATAGTTAATAATAAGGGCTGCTGTAGGCCAAAGCTACAACAGCCCCTTTTAGATCAAACTAATCCAAATATGTTAGCCGCTTTGACGGTTTAAACTTACCCGTCTTTGTGTTAAAAATTAGTAGGCGCGGCCACGAGCAGATACCGGCCATACGCTCTCAACCTTGCCGCTGCGCACGCCAACATACCAGTCATGGATGTTGCACGTTGGATCACAATGACCTGGTACTAGTTTTAGTTTTTCATTGATTTTAAGCACGCCATTTGGATCGCTAACTACGCCATGCTCATCCGAGCACTTCACATACTCCACATCATCACGACCGTAGATGAAGGGTAGGCCACTATCTACGGATTGCGCTTTTAGACCTGCATCAACGATAGCTTTGTCTGGCTTGGTATGACTCATTACTGAGGTTAATAAGAATAGCGCGTTTTCCCACTCGCCAGCATCGATACGGTTGCCGTCTTCGTCTAGGATACGGCCGTAGTCTGCATCCATAAAGGCGTACGAGCCACACTGCAACTCGTTATAGACCCCTGAGTTGCTCTCAAAGTAGTAACTCCCCGTACCGCCGCCTGAGACAAACTCTGGTTTTAGACCAATCTTTTCAAGCGCTTCAACCGCCTCTTGGACTTGATCGATAGCGACTTGGGTTTTGGCTTTACGGTCGCTATAGCTATCCATATGCTGCATCGCACCTTGATAGGCTTGAATACCCGTGAACTTCAAGTTTTCAGCTGCATCGATGGCTTTGGCAATCTCAACAACCGCTTCTGTGGTGGTGACACCGCAGCGGCCAGCCCCACAATCGATTTCAATATAGCAGTTCAGCTCAGTACCGTTTTTGACAGCTGCTTCTGATAGTTCAGCCACGTTATTGACGTCATCAAGACAAACGGTGATTTTTGCGCCAAGTTTTGGCAATTTTGCTAGGCGATCAATCTTTGCAGGGTCACGAACTTGGTTGGATACCAAGATATCTTTGATGCCGCCACGGGCGAACACTTCTGCTTCTGATACTTTTTGGCTACAGATACCTACTGCGCCGCCAAGCTCTTCTTGCAGCTTTTGTACATCGACGGATTTGTGCATTTTGCCGTGGCTACGGTGACGCATATTATGGTCTTTGGCGTAGTCGCCCATTTTTTTGATGTTGCGCTCAAGGGCGTCTAAATCAAGGATTAAGCAAGGGGTTTGGATATCTGCTTCATCCATACCGACTTTTGCAGGGACGTTAAAACCAACTTCTAATTCTTCAGTAATCATCTTCAAGCTCCATTTGTTTGATTGCTTCATTAACGCTACTGCATTAATGATAATTAAGAATATAAAGGCGTTTAAACTTGGGTATTATTTACACTTAGTTAACGCCAGATTTATGATTTTACTCAGCTCTTTTCACTATTAGCCCTTTACACTAAAAGCTATCTTTTGACGCTTGATGATAAGTCATTAATTCCAAGGCAACTTATCCAGATCGACGTTACCACCAGTGATGATGACGCCTACTTTTTTGCTGGCAAAAACATCTTTATTTTTTAGGATAACGGCAAGCGGGACCGCGCAGCTCGGCTCAATGATAATTTTCATATGTGTCCAAGTCAGCTTCATGGCTTCAACGATTTCTTCTTCAGTTGCGGTCAAAATATCGGTCACGTAGTTACTGACAAAGTGCCAAGTCAAATCTTTAAGCGGCACTTTTAGGCCGTCAGCGATAGTATCTGGCGCGTCATCAGCGATGATGTGACCGGCGTGTAGCGAGCGTGCGGCATCATCAGCATTGACTGGCTCTGCGGCATAGATTTTGACATCAGGGGCTAGGTTGGAGAGCGTCAAGCAAGTGCCAGATATCATACCGCCGCCGACAATTGGAGCGACAATCATGTCAGGCTTTACGCCGCGCTCGTCCATCTGTTCTAAAAACTCACGCGAGCACGTGGCTTGGCCAGCGATAACGCGAGGGTCATTGTAAGGATGGACAAAATCGCCGCCAGTCTCCGCCTGCACTTGAGCAAATACCTGTTCACGTGAAGTGGTTGAGGGCTCGCATTCAGTAATGATGCCGCCATAGCCGCGTACAGCCGCTTTTTTAGCTTCGGGCGCACTATAGGGCATTACCACATTACAAGGAACGCCGCGCTGACCGGCGGCATAAGATAAAGACAAGGCATGGTTGCCTGAGCTATGGGTACAAACGCCATTTTTGGCCTCTTCATCGCTCAAGCCAAATACGGCGTTTGAGGCACCGCGCACCTTAAAGGCACCAGCTTTTTGGAAGTTTTCACATTTAAAATACATCTCACAGCCTGCCATCTCATCCAAAAAACGTGAGGTCAGAACTGGAGTACGGTGAATGTATGGTTTAATGCGCTCATGCGCTTCTAACATATCATCAAGGGTTGGAATCACTAGTCCATCTTCATTTTTGATCATAGAAATATTCCTTTATTTTTCTGTCGAGTCACTGCTATCTAGGTGTTGCGCGCCTTAGTTTATGTGTTGCGTCGCTTAATTTAAGTGTTCCGATAGTACTCTTGCGCTGCTGTAACGCCTTGGCCCAGTTTAATAGGATAATCTAGGTCAACCATCGCCATCTCAATGGTGGCCAGTCCTGCTAGCACCATAACCTCAGTCAATGAGCCTAAATGTCCTATTCTAAAGGCGCGACCTGCCATCTCACCTAAGCCCACCCCAAAAGAGATACCGTATTTGTTAAAGGCGTGATCCGTTAATTCATTACTATTGAAGCCTTCAGGCACGTATATCGCACTCACGGTTTGGGAGTATAGGTCAGGTGATTTTGCCGCAAGCTTAAAGCCCCAAGCACTCACCGCTTGGCGTACGCCTTCGGCTAGGCGATGATGACGGGCGTAGACATTCTCAAGTCCTTCCTCAAACAGCATATCGAGACTGGCGCGCATCCCATAAATTAGATTAAGTGGCGGAGTGTAAGGAAAGCCGCCACTTGCATTGGCTTTTAGCATGTCACGAAAGTCAAAATAAGTACGCGGTAGTTTCGCGTGCTCCATGGCGGCAAGCGCCTTTGGACTGACGGCTAATATCGCCATGCCTGTTGCGAGCATAAAACCTTTTTGCGAGCCGGCTATAGCGATATCTACGCCCCACTCATCCATCTTAAAAGGTACACAAGCGATTGAGCTGACCCCATCAACGAGTAACAGGGCAGGGTGATCGGCGCTATCGATGGCTTTGCGTACCGCACCAATATCGCTCAACACGCCAGTGGCAGTCTCGTTATGCGTCACCATCAAAGCTTTGATCTCATGATTGGTGTCCGCTGCCAATATGGTCTGAAACTCATCAGCAGGCGCGCCGTCGCCCCATTCGCATTCGATCACTTGTACATCGAGGCCGTGACGCTGACACATATCAATCCAGCGATGCGAGAACATACCGTAGCGTGCAATTAGCACTTTATCGCCGGGCGATAGAGTATTGCTGATAGCCGCTTCCCAGCCACCTGTGCCGCTTGAGGTGAATAAAAGCACTTCGCCCTCACTGGTACCAAATACTTTTTTGGCATCTTGAAGTACTGGTAAAAAGGTGTTTGAAAAGTCAGGGGCACGGTGATCTTGAGTTGGCACGTTCATCGCATGGCGGAGTCTTTCTGGAATATTGGTAGGGCCAGGGATAAAAATAGGGTTTTGTAGAGACATGATTGACGTCCTTGTATATGTGTATAAAGGTGACACAATAGTTGTATAGGCAGGGTTTCATGCGAATGTGAGGTGATCGAAGCCTTATGCACTAATACGGATAAGCCCATAGTCCTACCGCTATCAAACCCAACGTCTCGTGTTGAAGCCACACCGCAAGAGATTACTAACTGGAGCTTTGGCCGCGCTATTATTGCAACGGGTAGTCCATTTCCTCACACTACCTTTAACGGTCAGAGTTTTGAGGTGTCTCAATGTAACAACAGCTACATCTTCCCAGGTATCGGCCTAGGAGTGCTTATATCACGAGCAACGGGAATTAGCGACAATATGCTTATGGCAGCAAGCCAAGCCCTTGCTGATATCTCAGCAGCGTATGAAAAAGCCCCCGGTGCTATATTGCCTCCTATCAAAGTCATCAGAGAGATCAGTGAAAAAATAGCTTATGCTGTGGCCCTGCAAGCGATTGAAGACAAACTTGCTCTACCTGTAACGATAGAGAACCTACAACGCCGATTACAAGCCAATTTTTGGCTGCCCAGATACCGTAACTATCGTCGTACTTCTTTTTAGATTTATAGAAATATAAAGAGAAAAGCCGACTATTAATCAAACATAGTAGTTGGCTTTTTTGTGAAAATTGCTTTTATAATGTGAATTTTAATTATTTTTAAGACAACAAAAACCCCTCTAAATCTGCGAGATCTAGAGGGGTTTTATACAATCTAAATTTGGTGGGCCCAGTAGGACTTGAACCTACGACCAAAGGATTATGAGTCCTCTGCTCTAACCAACTGAGCTATGGGCCCTAACGGTAGACGGATAATGATACATCATTTTTTTTAATTTTCAAGTAAAAGATAGCAAGATACGCGCTTTGATTGACATATTTTCTTTATTTAAGACTTTAGCGAGTGCCTCCTGCTAAGGTCAATCGGCGACCACCGTCAACGTTGATAATCTCGCCTGTGATATAACTTGCCTTTGCCAAAAATAATACCGCTTCTGCGATATCCTCAGGTGTGCCAACTCGCTGTATAGGGATAGAGGCCACAATGCGCTGCTGGTGATCTAGATCAATAGCCTGATCACTATCGGCATCAGGTAAGATATTGACCCCAGGCGCGACACCATTAACCCTTATATCAGGAGCAACTTCCAATGCCAGTGACTGTACCAGCATCTGGTGTGCAGCTTTTGCCATATTATAAACCGTATAGCTGTTAAAAGGCTTATTTTGAGCATGAATATCGAGCAGACTGATGATACAGCCTTGCTGTTGTTTGAGATAAGGCAGTAATGCTTGGCTTAAAAATAGCGGAGCTTTGGCGTTAGTTAACAGCAGCTCGTCCCACTGCGCGCTATCAATAGTGCCGATTGGAGTTGGGTAGAAGCGTGAAGCGTTGTGAACGAGTACGTCAAGCTGCCCAAAAATGCTAATGACGTCTTGTACGAACTGATTAAGTAAACCATTATCATTAATGATGGCTAAGTCTGCCATAATAACTGCGGCAGTATTAGGACGAACATCATTAAGCTTAGCAGCTAGCATTTGTGCTTCTATTTTGCTGTGATGACAGTGAATAATAACGCGGTAGCCTCGCGTATGGGCAGCTTCAATAATAGCGGCACCAATGCGCTTAGCACTGCCAGTGACTAGCATGACAGGCGTTTCATTAGGTTCTAAACGGGTTGTATCAATCATAACGTTTATGCTTTTAAATGTTCTATACGCGCTTGGCGTAGCGCTTCACCAATTGCTGCGCCTTTATGATCAGGCGAGATGTCTTGTATACCGATAGCGTGGAAGCTACCGAGCGCCAGCATCATGTCTCGATGAGCTACAGCTAATTGCAACACATGAGCGGTGACTAGTAATTGCGAGAGCTTAGCGGGGTCTTTGTGCGCGCTACAGGCTTGAATCAGATCAATCTTTTGCGCGGCATCTAGCTCGTTTACTGCTCTTAACTTATCGTTTTCGGCAATAAAAAGGCTAGCAAACTGGGTTTGTGCTTTGGGGACTTTTGCACTGTTACCTATGCTGACGATGTCCTGCGCGGCAGTAGAGTTAGTTAACTTGATATTGAATGATTTCGAAGCTAGACTACTCATCAATAATGCCCAGCGCTGTGACAAATTAAGTTGCATCTGCGCGGCAAAATATAGCGCAGTTTGTACCGTTTCTCTTATTTGCCCATCACCCCAAGCCTCATGTAGAGGTGTAAAGTAGGGCGTCAATGCGCCAAGCTCAAATAACTGCTGCCAATAGATTTGCGGTGAGGATTGCATCATAGCACGGCTCGACTCTTGCCAAATACGCTCCGCACTTAAATGCTCAAGCTCACCTGAGGCGACCAATTGCTGCATTAAGGTCAATGTCTCATCAGCGATGCTAAAACCATAGTCATAATAGCGACTATAAAAACGCGCGACACGTAGTACCCGCAGAGGATCCTCACTAAACGCCGCTGACACATGGCGTAGTACCTTGTCCTTGATATCATCAAGGCCACCATAATAATCGACCACGTCTCCTGTGAGAGGGCTGTCATCAAATAAGCTGATCACTTGTATCGCCATAGCATTGACGGTCAAGTCGCGGCGCTGTAAGTCATCGAATAAGGTGACATCAGGGCTGGCATGAACGCTAAAGCCTTGATACCCATGACCTTGCTTGCGCTCGGTGCGAGCAAGGGCATACTCTTGCTGGCTTGTAGGGTGCAAAAATACAGGAAAATCTGCACCGACCTGCAAAAACCCAGCGGCAATCATCTCATCAACAGTGGCACCAACCACAACAAAGTCTTTGTCTTTAATTGGGCGTCCTAAGAGCTGATCGCGTACCGCACCACCGACGAGATAAACTTGCATGACAACCTCACATTAATGTAATCAGTAAAAAACCAGTCAACACTACATAAGCATTGACTGGTTTGAGTATAACAGACGCTATTTTAGACTATAACGCTTTTTGTACGTCTTCTAAATCTATTGCTTCAGTAACCGCAAGGGCAGTCATATTGACGATACGGCGCGCTGTCGCTGATGGCGTCAAGATATGCACAGGCTTATTTGCACCTAACAGGATAGGGCCGATAGAAGCACTACTGGTTGCGGTTTTAAGCAAATTAAAGGCAATGTTTGACGCATCAAGCGTTGGCAAAATTAGCAGGTTAGCAGAGCCTTTTAGCGGGCTTGATGGCATATCCTCTAAGCGAATATTCTCATCTAAAGCGGCATCGCCTTGCATCTCGCCTTCAAACTCAAAGTCAACATTCATATCAGTTAGGATCTGATAGACCTTGCGCATCTTCACAGCACTTGCGCGGTCTGAGGTGCCAAAATTAGAATGTGATAGCAGAGCTACTCTTGGTGTGATACCAAAGCGGTGCAACTGATCGACCGCCAAGATAGTCATCTCAGCCAATTGCTCTGCTGTTGGGTCTTCATGAATATAGGTATCGGCGATAAAGATATTGCGGTTTTGCATGAGGATTACGTTCATCGCATAAAAGTCGCTGACGCCTTCTTTTTTGCCGATGACGCTTTGTACATAATCAAGGTGCAACTGATAATGGCTAAAGGTACCACAGATCATACCGTCTGCATCACCATTATTAACAAGGAGCGAGCCGATCAAAGTAGTTTTACGGCGTACGTCACGGCGAGCAAGCTCGATACTGACGCCGCGGCGCTTGTTTTGCTCATAGTAGCCCATCCAGTAATCTTTATAGCGAGGATCATCATCTGGATTGACGATGGTAATGTTGACACCTTCTTTGAGACGTAGGCCGAGCTTTTCGATATTGTTTTCGATAACAGAGGGACGACCAACCAAGATAGGCTGCGCTAAATGTTCATCGACGACGACCTGAACGGCTAGAAGTACGTTTCTATCTTCGCCCTCACAATAAACAATGCGTTTAGGATCTGTTTTTGCACGTGCAAAGATAGGCTTCATTACAAACGCTGAGTTGTACACGAATTCTGATAGACGCTGACGATAGGCATCAAAGTCATCAATAGGCAAAGTTGCTACGCCTGAATCCATAGCCGCTTGAGCAACAGCTGGGGCAATCTCGATAATAAGGTTGGGCTCAAGGGCACCTGGAATGAGATAATCACGGCCAAAGCGCTTGATATTATCAATGCTCTTGACATTGCTCATTGGTGTCGCTTCAACGTGTGCCATAGCAGCGATTGCACGTACGCAGGCAACTTTCATCTCTTCATTAACTGTAGTTGCGCCGACATCGAGTGCTCCGCGAAAGATATAAGGGAAGCATAAGGCATTATTGACCTGATTGGGATAATCTGAGCGACCTGTTGCCATAATGACATCTGAACGTACCGAATGTGCAAGCTCTGGCATGATCTCAGGCGTGGGGTTGGCTAGAGCAAAGATAATAGGGTCTCGCGCCATGCGTAGAACCATCTCAGGGCTTAAGATACCAGGCATCGATAGGCCGATGAACATATCGACATCATCCATCACCTCATCGATGGTAGTGGCGTCGGTATCTCGAGCATAGCGCTGCTTTGATTCATCCAAATTCTCACGGCTGGTGCTGATGATACCGCGTGAGTCCGAGACAAAGATATTGTTTACATCAACGCCAAGCGCGGTGATGATATCCAAGCAAGAGATAGCTGCTGCGCCTGCACCTGAACAGACGATCTTGATGTCTTCAATCTTTTTATTGGTGATAATAAGGGCGTTGAGCATAGCAGCGGCAACGATGATTGAGGTGCCGTGTTGGTCATCATGAAATACAGGAATGTTCATGCGCTTACGCAGTTCGCGCTCAATCTTAAAGCACTCTGGTGCCTTGATGTCTTCTAGGTTAATACCACCAAATGTAGGCTCAAGCGAGGCTACTGCTTCGATAAATTTATCAGGATCATTTTGGGCAATCTCTAAGTCGAATACATCGATACCCGCAAACTTTTTGAACAAAACCCCTTTACCTTCCATAACAGGCTTTGAGGCAAGTGGACCGATATCACCTAGACCGAGTACTGCAGTACCATTAGTTATGACGCCAACCAAATTGCTACGGGCTGTATATTTGGCCGCTAAGGTAGGGTCTTTTTCAATCTCAAGACAAGGAACGGCAACGCCAGGAGAATAAGCCAATGCAAGATCACGCTGGTTTGCTAACTGCTTGATAGGCGTGACCGATATTTTACCCGGTCTTGGGAACTCATGGTAATGCAGCGCCGCTTGTTCAAACTGTTGTTTTTCCGATTCTATTTGGATATCGTCTTTCATAATAATGGCCATGGTTGTCATAAATGGAGGTTAAAAAGGGGAGCGCTATCAACCTAAAACTAAGCTGATAAAAAGATCATTTTGAGCAAAAGCATCTGCAACGCAAGCAGCTTATACTGCGGGCAGCGCATAAAATAGTTATTCTAGCATCAAAGGCAATTGACTTCCTAGTAAACTTGGGCGAAAGTTACCAATCTAAAAGTAATGTCAATGACAACTTTTTTGTAAGATGTATATGCTAGATTTGATAATCTAAGTGGTTAATTAAGATGAGCAGCTAATAGGCAGTTGCGGCGCATCAGGAGCAGGCGGACGCGTATCAAGCTCAGTGGCAATATCTTGCACCTCAAATGGGTTGGCAAGCAAATGGTACAAACGCGCAACCTCATCAAATTGCCCTTGCTCAGCGGCCGTAATTGCCCGCTGCGCCATATCATTACGCAGAACATAAACAGGGTTATTACCCTTTAGCTCTAAAATAACTTGCTCAACTGCACGCTCAGAGTGCGTTAAATACTCTAAATAACGCGCTGACCACTCTTGCCACACCTCTACAGCTTGAACCGATAACTCAGCCTGCATGGTACTCAGTAATTGCGCCTCAAAAGGATGATCATCTGGCGCAACCAACGCCAACAAAGCCCGAAAGCTATTGGTATAGTCAAGGGTGTTATCTTCGATAAAGGTCATAAATTCAAAAGCGAGACTTAAACTCTCAGAGCTATGCGCTATACCTAGCTTGCGGCACAGGCCTTGCTGGTAATGCTGCATAAAGACGGTTTCATAAGGCGCTAGGCACTCAGCTAGCATCTCACGTGTAACATTCAGGCGCATAAAGTGCGGCAACCAAACATTGAGGTTCCAGTAGCCAATAGCAGGCTGATTTTGATAAGCATAGCGCCCGGTATGATCAGAATGATTGTTGATCCAGCCAGGATTAAAGCGCTCCATAAAGCCAAATGGACCAAAATCGAGCGTACTACCAGTAATCGACAGATTGTCAGTATTCATAACGCCATGAGCAAAACCGATCAATTGCCAGTCAGCGATCATGCGCGCAGTGCGCTCGACGACGGCGCCTAAGAACGCCACTATCGGCTGATCTTGCTCTCGGCACTCAGGGTAATAGGTGTCAATCATATAATCTGTAAACTCGCCTAGTAGCTCAGGGGCGTAGCTGGTAATCCACTCAACGTGACCTAAACGAATATGGCTATCTGCCACTCGCATTAGGGCTGCGCCCGCCTCCATACGCTCACGGCGTACTAGCGTCTCGGACACCACAAACCCTAAAGCATTAGAAGCAGCAACGCCAAGCGCACTAAAAGCATGACCGCACAGATACTCACGAATCGTGCTACGCAACACCGCGCGCCCATCCCCCATACGCGAGTAGGGCGTAAGTCCAATACCCTTTAAGTGCAAATCTTGTAATTGATCGTTATTATCAATGACTTGCGCCATGAGAAGCCCGCGCCCATCACCCAATTGTCCTGCCCACTGCCCAAACTGATGACCAGCATAGGCCATAGCTAGGGGCTCAAAACCCTCTGGCACGTAGACACCGCCGATAATCTCAACCCAGCGCGCCATCAAGTCCTCATCATCACTAAAACCTAACTGATCGGCGACTTGATGATTAAAATGTCCTGCAGTTGGGTTTTTAAGCGCTGTTGGCGGCTGGCGATGATAAAGGCGCGGATCTAAAGTAGCATAAGTGTTTTGATAACGCATAGAGTCTATTCCTATTAAGACTTGCTAAGAGTAAGCAAGCTTGAGATATAACGCTACTATAGCATAGCGCTATAAAGCAGCTAACGTAAAAAATGAGCGTCGCCACATTCAAACAAAAAAAATCCCTTCATCTATGACAGATGAAGGGAAGGAGAAAACGATAAATTATCAAGCAGTGATTGCGCTTTTTAAATAAGGACTTGCGCGGCTCTCATTTAAGCCGCTTTGGCACTATGACCGATAGAACGAAAAGCGGTCTTTAGATTGCTATTATGCTCAAGGATACGCTGTTCAACTTTGGCATATTCGTGCTTGAGCTTATCGTCCACTTCATGCAAGCGATCAGCAAATTCTGTCTTTTTCATCTCAACCGCTTTAGCTTTGAGCGCCTGCCACTCTTCAACTGTTTTGGTAAAGGCGTCATACTCAAACTTGATGCGATCTTGGAATTTTTGCATGGCATGCGGAATATCGATACCGCCTGCATTGATCTCATCAATCTGCTGCTGGGCACGCTTAAACTGCATTTTGACTTCAGCATGTTTGATTGTCGTATCATCAACTCGGCGCAGATCCGTAGTCAGACCCACTTTTGATAGCGCAGTGATCATCCATTTGGTAGGATCGTACTGCCACCATTTAACGCCATTACGATAATCATACTGGAAGAAATGGTGGTAGTTATGATAACCCTCACCCCAAGTAAAGATCGCTAAGAAAAAGTTATCACGCGCGGTGTTGGTATCAGTATAAGGACGTGAGCCAAACATATGACATAGGGAATTGATAAAAAAAGTGAAGTGATGAGTCAGTACTAAGCGTAGCAAACCTGCTAGCACTAGCGTGCCCCAAACATCACCGATCAACCAACCTACTGCGGCTACCATAGCAACGTTAGTCGCTAGTACCCATAGACCATAGTACTTGTGCTGAATTTGCAATACTTTATCTTTGGTTAAGTCAGGTATGTTTTTATAATCAAAACGTCCACTTGGATAATTGCGCAGCATCCAGCCAATATGGCTAAAGAAAAACCCACGCTTGGCTGAATACGGGTCTTCCATACGATCATCGACATGACGATGGTGAGTGCGGTGACCCGATACCCAATCAAAAGCTGAGCCTTGTACCGCAAGAGTGGCGCCAAGGAGTAAAAACTTCTCAACGACAGGATGCGCTTTGTAAGCACGATGCGCCAAAAGGCGATGATAGCCGCCCGTGATGCTCATACCCGTCCAGACCATAAAGGCACCAAATACGCCCCAAACGGGCGAGCTCACTTGATGAGTGAGTAAGTACCATGGCGTAATAACGGCTGCTGCAATCGGCGTCGCTATCAAGAATATCGCTGGCACTAAGTTAATAGGCGATTTTTTGAATTCAAGCTCAAGGGGATCTACATTCTCGATGTCACTATTAAAAGCAATCTCTTGCCCGCCTTGTGCGTTGGCAGAATTATGCGCCGTATCCGCTCTGTTACTATCGAGCAGAGTCTTAAAGCGTGTTGCTTGCAATCCTGCGGTCTGAATGAGTGTATCGCCAGATTGAATGGCAAGACGTAAACCTTTAAGAGGCAAGCCCAGTGCTTTTTTTAAAATCATAAATTATTCCTGATAGGATTGATTTCGATGCCCTATATTACCCTATATCGACACTAAAGTGAACAGGTATACACTATAAAAATATTGCTAAATAACAATAACTTGTATGAATTAAAAGCGATATTTATGTAAATATGAGCCAAGCTGTCGCTCTTGACATAATCGTGTAAGTATTACCTCAAATATGTAGCTTTATAAAGCTACAATTAAGTTCGGTAATATAGGAGTGATTTCAAGAGGTGCTATAAAAAAAGCGTTGGTACATCAGTGACAATAACATCAACTTGCCACTCAACGAGCTGCTGCACACTATCAGCGTCATTGACCGTCCAAGCTGTCACAGGCAAGCTATGACGGTGACTGTGCTCAATAATGGCAGGCGTGATTAGCGGATAGTGAATACCCAATTGTGTACAGCCTAGCTGCATAGCAGTCGTTGGCGCAAGAGGCAAAAAGCTTGACGTACGCGTGAGCAATCCTCGCGGTATTTGTGATAATGAGTTGTGCCGCTGCAAGTGGGCTAAAAGCTGGCGATCAAAACTGGTCAGTACAATCGGCAAGCTAGCAAGC
Organism: uncultured Psychrobacter sp.; assembly: GCA_947495055.1. GTDB lineage: Bacteria > Pseudomonadota > Gammaproteobacteria > Pseudomonadales > Moraxellaceae > Psychrobacter. Next base: position 38,008 of record CANLXO010000004.1, read on the forward strand.
GCCGTACCTACCAAATCACGCGCTAATGCGGCAACAAGCTTGCTATAGTTGGTGCGGTCATGGGTCTTTATCTCAAGCTCAATATGGCTAAATTGAGTAAGAATAGGAGAAACAGTATTCAAGGTGCTAGCTTGAGTACTTGCAAATACTCCTATTGGCTTAGTTGACGGCTTTGAGAGTGAGCCATGTATAGATGCTAATTTAGATACAGGCTTAGACGGCAGAGGCAAAGCTTGCGAGAGCATAGCCAGTGTCAAGATTTGATGCCCCGATTGCAACTGGCGGGCAATCTCATTTAAGCTGAGCTGATCAATACGAGATTGCACGCCGCAAAGACGCTCAAGTGTATCATCATGAAAGACCACCAGATGACCGTCGCCACTAAGCTGTACATCAAATTCAACACCAGCTAGCCCGCGCGCTTGCAAACTGCGCGCGCGCTGGAAACCTGACAAGGTGTTTTCTAGTATCTCGCTACCTGCGCCGCGATGACCAACGAGGCGAGTACGGTTGAGCTTTGGTATCTGTATCATAAGCCTCAAGCCCTTTATTATCGATTATATGACGATATACTTCGCCCATACTATCTTCACCTATCTTATATAAGTCGATTTTAAAACGTTCAAAATATTCCTAAGGGTTTGTTATGTTTTTGCAACCAAAACCGACTTTCGCGCTGATATGGATGTTTTAGGTGCGTATTGATGATGTACAGTGATGACCATCTTAGGTAAACACCGTATAATGACGTATTTTTTACGGCTATTTATTTTAGTATCAATAGAGCAATGTCGATCGACAATCAACAAAGCAGGAGCAATGCAAATATGAGCGTAGCAAACAGCATAGAGTTTAAGTGGCAGCATGTGGCAGGTATTAGTCTAGTATGCGGACTTGCGCTCGCAGGTTGTAGCCGCTCAGATGAGGAGACAGTAGAGATAGCCGAGGAACCTGTCGTTGTCGAAGAGACGACGCCTGTGATCAGTTGCGACAACCCTATGGTACAAGATCGCCTAAAATCTGCGCTTAGAAACACGTTGAATCAGCAAGCTCAAACGCTCGCTGCAAGCTATGCTAACGAGGCTCAAATTAGTTTAAGTAGTGCAACTATTACCAGTAAAGTGAGCGGTATTTTGATCGATGTGCAAAATACAGCTGTGCTACAAGAGACTAATGACAATGGCATGACGACTTGTCAAGCGAGCGTCAGTATGACTCTGCCAAGCGAAGATCTGTATCTTGCCAGTCAGTTGCAGGCTGCTAATAACCAGCCAAGCTTGCAGACGCGCCTTGCGCAAAATGATATCCGTATCAACAATAACATGCTCGTTGATAATGCCTTTACTTATGTCGTTGGTACTCAAGGCGGACAAGTACAGACACGTATCGCAGGGCAGCCTGCTATGGTGGGCATAGTCGCTGATGTCATCGCTGGGTCTACTTTGACCACAGCTATGAGCGAGCTTCAAGCCCAGCGCGCCGCCCAAGAAGAAGCACGCCGTCGCCGCGCGCAAGCACAAGCAGCCGAAGAGGAGCGCGCCCGCCAAGCGGCTCGCCAAGCAAGACAACCAGCGATAGCAACGCCGCCTGCGCCAGCTGTAAAGCCAGCAACTGCGCCAACTATTAATACAGACAATAACCAAGTTGCGGTTGAACCAGGTACTAGTGCTACGTTACCCGCCACGCCTACTGCACCAAAAGCAGTTCCTAAAGATGAAACTATTGATATGATAATCGTAGAAGACGAGAGCGCTACTTACTAACCTAACTTGCTCGTCTTAATAGACTTAACAAAAAGCGCCTACGACATCGTAATGTTATAGGCGCTTTTTAATATGATCCAGTTCTATTTTTGCAGGTCATCAAACGCTTGTAGTACCTGCGGATTCCATAGCACTTCTGAGACTTGGCTTGAGTCAGTACAAAAGCGGGCGGCGACAAACAGCCAGTCAGATAATCGATTGACCAGACTGACTGCACTATGACTCATTGCTTGGGGACGCAGCTCCCTTAGCATGACCGCTTGACGTTCCGCACGGCGGCAAACAGTGCGAGCGACATGCAATTGACTCACCAGCACTGAACCTGTCGGTAAAATAAAGTCTTTAAGCGGCGGCAACGTGCTATTCATCGTATCTATTTGCTGCTCTAACCATTCTACATGAGCGCCGCTAATACCTTGGTACTCAGGCATTGCAAGCTCGCCGCCGATATTGAACAGTAAGTGCTGCACGATGACGAGTGCCTGCGCAAAATCCATGTCTTTTTGCTCATCTAGGCGCTCAGGCAGTTTGTCTTGCATTTGTGCCAATTGTGCACGTGCCAGTCCGATGTGAGAGTTGAGCTCATCTATATCGCCCATGACACCAAACAGAGCATCTGCCTTACTCATGCGGCTGCCATCAGCCATGCCGGTACTGCCATTGTCACCAGTACGGGTATAAATCTTGGTTAAGCGATTACTCATTGATACTTCCTTAAATGCGTTGATGCGTTGGGTAAATAGTCTTAGATTTGCCGCTATTGTAGTATTTTAGCGTCTTTTTAGCTAAGATAGAGTGTTATGTATTCACAAATAAAAAACGCTAAAATTTTATACTTTTGATCCATTATCAAATTTAAAAGGGCTCTTGTATTATGACCACACCATTCAGTGATGTTAAGTCCACTCTTGTTATTTATGATTCACTTAGCGCATCTAAACAAGTCTTTACCCCTTTAGTTGAAGGACAGATCAGTCTATATGTGTGCGGCATGACAGTTTATGACTATTGTCACATTGGACATGCACGAGTGATGGTAGCGTTTGATATGGCAGTGCGCTGGATGACGCAATTGGGCTACAAGGTCAACTACGTGCGTAATATCACTGATATCGATGACAAGATCATTACCCGCGCGCGCGAAAACGATGAAGATATAAGTGCCTTAACGCAGCGTTTCATAGAGGCTATGCATAAGGATGCGGCGTCACTTGGCTGCAAGATGCCTGATAGCGAGCCGCGTGCGACCGATCATATTGATGAGATGCAGCAGATGATTGAGACGCTGATCACTAAGGATTATGCGTACGCGGTAGACCAAGGTGACGTGTACTATGCGGTAGATAACTTTGCAGGCTATGGTAAATTGTCCAAACGTAATTTGGAGGATATGCAAGCAGGCCTGCGGGTACAGGTTGATACTGACAAGCGCAATCCTTTTGACTTTGTACTGTGGAAGGCGGCAAAACCTGATGAGCCGCAATGGGCGTCTGCCTGGGGACAGGGGCGTCCTGGTTGGCATATTGAATGCTCAGCGATGTCGACCAAATGCCTAGGCAATACTTTTGATATTCATGGCGGTGGACATGATTTGCAATTCCCGCATCACGAAAACGAGATTGCTCAGTCAGAGGCGGCGACAGGCTGCGAGTACGCGCGCAACTGGATGCATGTTGGCTTTATCAATATCGATGGCGAAAAGATGTCAAAGTCGCTCGGTAACTTTTTTACTATTCGAGAAGTCACTGCAAGATATCACCCTGAAACCGTACGCTTTTTTTTGTTATCAAGTCACTACCGCAGTCAAGTGAATTTCTCAGACGTTGCTTTAGATGAAGCACATAATAGCCTAAGCAGACTCTATCATACCCTCAAAATTACCGAGCAAAAGCAAGGAGCTGATTTAGTCGTCAAGGATCAAGACATTGACAGGGCTTACGCTAATGACAGTGGTCATCGTTTTACCACTGCCATGAATGATGACTTCAATAGCTCAGCGGCTATCAGTGAGCTATTCGTGCTAGCACGTAGTATTAATAAGCTGATAAAAGCAGAGGATATCACAGGCGCATGGCAACAAGCACTTGAGCTCAAAGCACTCGCGCAAGTTTTAGGGTTATTGCAGCAGCCTGTTACTCAGTTTTTGCAAGCGGCTATCGGTGAGCAGACCGATGACGCGCTTAGCGATGCTGTGATTGAGGATCTAATAGATCAGCGCAATACTGCAAAAGCAGACAAACAATATGCTCGAGCAGATGAGATACGCGCTCAATTAAAAGAGGCGGGTATAGAGCTTGAGGATGCGCGCTCTGGTACGACTTGGCGCCGCGCCTAAAAGTATCGGCAATCGCTTTAGTGCTGATCTGTCTATAAAGACGGTATTTATTTCAAGTACGTAAACTAACAAATAAAGTCGGCACTATGCTGGCTTTTTTTTTTGTACTGCTTTAGCTTATCTACATACTAAATGGTTAGATAATCACTATGCATAATCACAAAAACGTATTAAAAAATAAAGCAAATGTAAGTTGCCAATCCTCTGTAAGTACTCGATCTATTATCAAACTAATAAGTAGCGATCAGCACACAGCTAAGGGCTATTCGTTTGCTTTAAAACAACTGCTAGTCATTTTTGTGATTATGATGCTTGCGCCCTTATCTTATGCTGCTAGTACAGACAAAGCCGCTGCGTCAAACGCTTCAACCTCGCAAGCTGAGGACACGCCAGATGGCTTTGTAGAGTATGCCGCTCAGCAAATTGATACGCTACAAGAAGACGGTATCGATTTTCCTGATTCAGTCAATGAACTGGTTGAATCATCGGATCAAAAAGCCCTGCAGCAAGTCGGTCAGATGCAAGGTGATGTGGCACTTAGTGGCGAGTATAACGCCAATTACTACGTTTTAGATGAGCTCAATTCTGGACTACCTGCGCTATCGACGCCTGCAAATCTGGCGACCCCGTTATCCACCTTGGAGTTTTTTCAATCTGCGATAATGAAGCAGCAGTACGATCTAGCTGCGCATGCGCTTAATCTAAATCTGTTTGATGAAAACACGCAAGCGAGCAGGGGTGTTGAGTTATCAAGGCAACTGGACTTTTTGCTGAGTAAAAAACAGCTCTATGTCTTTGATGATCTACCAGATCGTCCAGATGGTTTGGTAGAGCCGCCACTGGGTAATAGCAGTAGTATCAACGGTATCCCGCGCCGCTCTATTTTGCTAGGTTACATGGATTATCGTGAGCGCCAAGTACCTATCTTTATTCAGCGCGTACGCGTTAAGGATAACGCTCCTGTCTGGGTATTTTCAGCGCAAACGGTTGATAATATTACTAACCTTTATGATCAATACCAGCCAGCGGAGTTTGAGCGCTACCTGCCGCCTGTCATGACTCTTAGGATGCTGGGTATTGCCATATGGGAGTTTTTAGCTTTAGCGTTTTTCTTTATTCTAACTTTGAGCCTTGGTTGGTTGCTAAGTAAAATTACAGGAAAGCTCATTAACTGGTACGTTGATGATGACCAAGAAACCCCGCAGACAGGTGGCGAGAAAAGCCTAACCGATATGATTAGTAAGCTGACCGTACCGCTCACCTTTACGATCAGCTTCTCTTTAGTCTTTACCTTAGTATCAGGCAGCTTTCCTTACGTCGAGGCGATTGCTACTGCAACCAGACCTTTGGTGTGGGTGGGACTGGTGCTCAGCGCAGTATGGCTTGGTATTCGAGTGATTCATTTTTTTGCCAATCGATATAGAGACTTACAAATCGATGGTCTCGCTGACGATGAGTACAATACTTATCGCGTGCGCATGACCTATTTGTCTATCTTTCGACGGGTCTTTATCTTTGTTATGATTTTGGGTAGTTTTTGGATTGGGCTAAGCGAGTTTACCAATATCGAAGGCTTAGGTAAGACGCTACTGACCTCAGCTGGCATTGCAGGTGTGGTACTTGGCGTTGCTGCGCAGCCAACTTTGGGTAATATTATAGCGGGCATGCAGGTCGCTATCACTCAGCCTGTCCGTATCGGTGATACAGTTATGATGGAGGGTGATTGGACAAGTATTGAGGATTTGCGTTATACCTACGCGGTGCTAAAGACATGGGATGAGCGCCGCTTGATCGTACCGATGCGCCACTTTGTCACCCAAATCGTAGAGAATTGGTCGCACACTGAGTTCCATCAAACTTGTGTGGTTTACTTATACGTGGATTATGGCGTGGACGTTGAGGCTATACGCCAAAAATTTATCGAATTGGTCAAAGACCATGACCTTTGGGATCAAGAGACAGAGCCTGCCATGCTCGTAGTCTCTGTTGACGAAGACACCATTAAGCTGCGTGGGGCGCTGGCCTCTGATAGTCCGCTAAATGCATGGACGCTGGAATGCGACGTTCGTGAGCAAATGCTTACTTATCTAAATGAAGAGCAAAAAGAGTATCTACCTGCTGAGCGTATTACTTTTAAATAGTATTACCGCAAGTTGAATAAGTGATAAGAAATTTATCATGTGGAACTAGGTATTATTTGCTATAATGTGGCGTTATTTTTAAGGGACAGCTGAGAGCGTAGTACCTGAATATGATGCCGCATTGGCGTGATTGACAGATTATCTCAAGCGCCCACTCATCAAGATAACCACCACTAGGGGTATGTATGTTACGTATTGTCGATGAAGCTTTGACCTTTGATGACGTTTTATTGTTACCAGCCTATTCTGAGATCCTACCAAAAGACGCCAGTCTATCCACTCGCTTGACCCAAAACATCACTCTAAATCTGCCACTGATATCCGCAGCAATGGATACGGTTACTGAGTCTGAGATGGCAATTACAATGGCGCAGCTCGGTGGTATCGGTATTTTGCACAAGAGTATGGACATTGACAAACAAGCCACGCAAGTTCGCCGTGTCAAAAAGTTCGAAGCCGGTACTGTTGTTGATCCTATCACTGTGCATCCTGAGATGACTATCGGTGAATTATTACGTCTGACCGAAGACAATAACATCTCAGGCGTACCCGTAGTCGAAAAAGGCACGGATAAAGTGGTCGGTATTGTTACCCATCGTGACTGGCGTTTTGAGACCAATCTTAAACAGCCAGTTAGTCAAATTATGACTCCTAAAGATCAGCTGGTCACCGTCAAAGAAGGTGAGAGCAACGAGAATATCAAAAAGCTGTTACATGAGCATCGTATCGAAAAAGTCATCGTTATTGATGATGATTTTCGTCTGCGTGGCCTGATTACCGTTAATGATTTTGCTAAAGCTGAAAACAATCCCAATGCCTGTAAAGATGAAAAAGGTCGTTTGCGTGTAGGCGCGGCTGTCGGTACTGGCGCTGATACCGAATCTCGCGTTGAGGCTTTAATCGCCGCTGACGTCGATGTCTTAGTCGTAGATACCGCGCACGGTCACTCAAAAGGCGTCATCGATAAAGTCTCTTGGATTAAAAATACTTTTCCGCATATTCAAATCATTGGCGGTAATATTGCCACTGGTGATGCTGCTTTAGCGCTACGTGATGCAGGTGCTGACGCGGTAAAAGTCGGTATCGGCCCAGGCTCTATCTGTACCACTCGTATTATCGCCGGTATTGGTGTACCGCAGATATCAGCTATTGATAATGTCGCAAGCGCGCTCAAAGACAGCATTCCCCTGATTGCTGACGGCGGTATTCGCTATTCAGGCGATATGGCTAAAGCTATCGCGGCAGGGGCTTCTTGTATTATGGTTGGCTCCTTAATGGCTGGTACCGAAGAAGCCCCCGGTGAAGTTGAGCTATTCCAAGGTCGCTACTACAAGGCTTACCGCGGCATGGGCAGCTTAGGCGCGATGTCAGGCTCAAACGGCTCATCAGATCGCTACTTCCAAGATGCCAAAGATGGCGTGGAAAAACTAGTACCAGAGGGTATCGAAGGCCGTGTTCCTTACAAAGGCCCTGTCGCTGGTATCGTCAATCAGTTGGTTGGCGGTTTGCGCTCTTCAATGGGTTATACAGGCTGCGCAAGTATCGAAGATATGCGCACTAAACCACAGTTCATCAAAGTAACCTCTGCTGGCATGAAAGAGTCGCATGTGCATGATGTGCAAATCACTAAAGAAGCGCCAAACTATAGAGTGTAGGTTTATGACCTGATACATAGCGGGCGTAAAAATCACCTATTTGTACAATATAATAGTAGCACCAAGCGGTTAATGCGCTATGATTAACTAAACCTAAAAAGCCAACAATGCTAATTCGTTGTTGGTTTTTTTTTACAAAATAATTTATTGAGTAGACAGATGTGGTTTTATTCAATATCTTGTATGCTATCGTAAATATAAGAAAAAGGACACAAAGGCAATGAGCTACTTTGGCACAGATGGTATTCGAGGCAAATTTGGACAACTGCCCATTACTCCAGATTTTATTATGAAGTTAGGCTATGTCACCGGTCGCGTGCTGGTCGAGGGTAATGTTAACCCTGCACGTAGACCTAGCGTGATCATCGGTAAAGACACAAGGCTCTCAGGCTATGTGATTGAAGGAGCATTGCAAGCAGGATTTAATGCCGCGGGCGTCGACGTTCATATGCTAGGCCCATTACCGACGCCAGGTATCGCTCACTTAACGCGTAGCTTCAACGCGGCAGCTGGCGTAGTTATATCTGCCTCACATAACCCCTATTATGATAACGGTATCAAGCTATTCTCCGCTGATGGCAAAAAACTCTCTGATGAGGTACAAGATGCTATCAATGATAAAATGAAAGCGATCATGGAGACGGGTGATGAGGTGCCGATGCCTATTCATGACCCTGCGCAGCTAGGCAAAACCAGCCGTATTAATGATGCTAAAGGTCGTTATATCGAGTTTTGTAAAGGCAGCTTTCCTTATCAGTATGATCTCAGTGATATCACCGTTGTCGTCGACTGCGCTAATGGGGCCGGTTATAGCGTCGCGCCTCGCGTATTGCGCGAGCTTGGCGCTAACGTCATTGCAATGCATCATACGCCTGATGGTATGAACATCAACGCCGATTGCGGCTCGACTCATCCCAAAGGGCTGCAACAGGCGGTTATAGATCACAACGCAGATGTTGGTATAGCGCTAGACGGTGATGGTGACCGTATCGTTATGGTCGATGATCAGGGCAAGCTGGTAGACGGCGATGGTATTATTTATGTGCTTGCCACTCAGGCGCAAAATAAAGCTGATGGCGTCGCAGGGACGCTGATGAGCAACATGGGATTGGAGCTAGCGCTACAAAAACATGGTATTGCGTTTAGCCGTGCTAAAGTAGGTGACCGTTATGTCATGCAAGACTTGGAGGCTAATGGCTGGATACTCGGCGGTGAGCCCTCAGGGCATATCTTGTGTTTAGATAAGAGCCGTACAGGAGATGCTATCATTGCAGGTCTGCAAGTTTTGGCTGTGATGAAAGCGCAAGACAAAGCATTGAGCGAGTTGACCGATGGCTTTAATTCTCTGCCACAAAAACTGGTCAATGTGCGTCTGTCTGATATGAAAGACCCGTTTGAATATGAGGAGTTGGTCGCAGAGTTTGACAAAGCGCGTGCAACGCTCAAGGGCCGCGGTCGTCTACTTATTCGTCAGTCAGGTACTGAGCCTATGATTCGAGTCATGGTTGAATCTGATGACGAGATAGAGTGCGATGTCATGGCAAACGATTTGGCAGATAAAATCAAAGCCGTATTAGGCTAACTATAAAACAGCTAAAAAAGGATGAATCATGAGCATGGATTTTACCGATCAACGTTTATCTTACGAAAAAGGTGAGCTGGATCAAAACGATATACCAGCGTCGCCACTTGAGCTACTCAAAACATGGATGAGTCAAGCACTTGAACAAAAGGTACAAGAGCCCTATGCGATGAGTTTGGCAACTTGTGGCACTGATATGAAGCCTAGCGTACGCATCGTTTTGCTGCGTGAGATTACTGACACAGGCATCATCTTTTATACCAACTACGAGAGCGCTAAGGGCGAGGATATAAAAGAGAATCCTAATGCTGAGGTATTGTTTTTTTGGCATGAGCTGGAGCGTCAAGTGCGCATTAGTGGCGCTATCGCTAAGATAGCAGCGGATAAATCTGCAGCTTATTTTCAAAAGCGTCCGCATGACAGTCAAGTTGGGGCATGGGTTAGCGAGCCGCAAAGCGGTGAGGTAGTTAATCGTGCGGTTATGGAAGAGCGCTTTGAGCAACTAAAAACCGATTATCCTGAAAACGTGCAAGTGCCTACGCCCAAGTTTTGGGGTGGTTATGAGATTACTATTGAAAAGATTGAGTTTTGGCAGGGCCGCGCCAATCGTATGCACGACCGTATTGTCTATACTAAAGGTAATGACGCCGATTGGAGTACCAAACGTTTATTGCCGTAAACGCGCAATAGCTTAAGGTTTAAAAGTATAACTTAAGGTTTAAAAGTATAAATAGCCTAAGTCAATCTTGGGCTATTTTTGGTTTATACTTAACTTTGTTGATCCTTTGCATTATTATTTTTTTAATTTAAACTGTAAAAGCATACGATTTAACGCCACGGGTAAATCAAAATATACGGAGAGCAAAATGGATTTTGCTAGTATTACCGCGCCTAAAGTGCCGAGCGCTTGGCTCGATATGGACGCCCTTGATCATAATATTGCACTGGTCAACCAAAAGTCTCAAGCGGTCAATCTACGCTTGGCTACTAAGTCTATTCGCTCTATCGATGTCCTAAACTATATTAAAGACAACTCACCTAACTTCATTGGTCTTATGTCCTATGCGGCTGATGAATCAGTTTATTTGCTTGAGAATGGCTTTGACAATATTCTTTGTGCTTATCCGGCACTAGATATGATCAGCGTGGCTAAAACCTTTGAGTACACTAAAAATGGCGCGACCATGATATGGATGGTGGATCGCCCTGAGCATGTTGATGCGCTTAATCAAATAGCTAGATCGCATGGCGTCAAGGTCGATGTCTGCTTCGATATCAATATGTCGATGCCACTGCCCAAATTATATTTTGGTACTAAGCGCTCGGCCTTAATGACTAAAAAGGCGGTTAAAGCCTTACTTAAACATATCAAAAAATCAGCCCATGTGAATCTCGTTGCGGCAATGGGTTATGAGGCGCAAATTGCAGGCGTTGCCGAGTATGTGCCGGGTAAAACGCTATTGACACCGGTTGTCAAGCTCCTCAAAAAACGCTCAAAAAAACAAGTCATCCAGCGCCGCAGCTCAATCGTCAAGTGGTTAAAAAAGCAAGGCTATCCGCTAGCGCTTGTCAATGGCGGTGGTAGCGGTAGTATCGACTTTACCGCAAGCCAGCCTGAAATTACCGAAATCACCGTAGGCTCAGCCTATTATAAGCCGGCGTATTTTGATTATATAGAGAGTATGGGCGGCTTTCAGCCAGCAGCAGGATTTGTATTGCCAGTCACGCGCCAGCCTGAAAAAGGAATTGTTACTTGTCATGGCGGCGGCTTTATTGCCTCTGGTGCAACAGGAGTAGATAAAGCGCCTGTGGTGCATTATCCACCTGGTCTAACCATACGAGAAGAGGAAGGGTTCGGCGAGGTGCAAACCCCTATGAGAGTAGAGAAACCACTTGCAAAGAATATCAACATTGGTGACGCAGTCTGGTGCCGCCATGCCAAAGCCGGCGAACTATGTGAGCATTTCCATACGCTTATTTGCTACAGTGATGACGCAGTGCAGTTGATGACCACTTACCGCGGAGAGGGCAAATGTTTTCATTAAGGCAGTGGCACGGCAATAGTAACTGGCAAAACTGGGTGGGTTACGTCACAGCAGAGCCTGAGCAAAAGCTTGCGCCATCTTCGGTTGCAGAGTTACAAGATATTATCAAAAACGCAAGGCGCAATAGTAAGCGCGTCAGAGTGACGGGTGCGGCGCATTCCTTTAGTGGCTGCGCCAAACCTGAAGAGATTGCTATCAGTCTGCACAATATGCGCGGGCTTATCTCGGTAGATACTGAGGCCAAGCTCGCAACTATGCACGCAGGAACCTATCTATACGAGATTGGCAAGGCTTTAAAACAGCATGGTCTGGCACTAGAGAATATGGGGGATGTGCAAGCACAGACCATCGCAGGCGCTGCTAGTACGGCGACGCATGGTACAGGGCTGACCCTTGGCTCTATCGCCAATCAGGTCGTGGCTTGGGAGTGGGTCGATGGCAGAGGGGAGGTACACACTCATCAGCGCGGTAATCCACAAACAGACGATTTGGGCAATGCCCTCCATGCCAGCCTTGGTATGCTAGGCGTCTTTACTAAATTAACGCTAAAAGTCGTGGACTTATACGGATTGCAAGAGCGCAACGAAGTGCTTGATTTTGAAGAAGGGTTGGCAAGGTTCGATGATACGGCTCATGCTCATCGGCATTTAGAGTGGTTTTTGTTTCCAGGCACCAATAAATTGCAGCAAAAAACCTTGTCAGTCATAGAGTCAAAACCGATGAGCAGTACGCAAAAGCTCAAAGATAAATTTGATAGTGCGGTCACCCTTAATGGCGCTTTTTATATGCTATGTGAGCTGGCAAGGATGAAACCGTCACTCACCCAAAAGGTGAGTCAAATATCGGCAAGCTCTATTCCAAATACCAAGCGTGAGGGCTATAGCTATGAAGTGTTTCCAACGCCGCGCGGGGTCAAATTTAACGAGTCAGAATATTTTATTGCCCTCTCAGATTTTGAGGCGTGTATCACTGAAATTAACCAGATATTGCTCAAGGACAATAAAGGCTCGCACTTTCCGATAGAGGTGCGCACCCATAAGGGTGAGACTGGCATGCTAAGCCCAACCCAAGGTGAGGACTGTGCGGTACTGTCCTTTCATGTCTATAAAGGGATGGACTCTGAGCCTTTATTCAACTGGCTGTATGAGTATATGAAAAAATGGCAAGCGCGCCCGCACTGGGGCAAAGTCAATAAGCTTAGCCATGTCGAGCTACAACACCTGTATCCCAAGCTTGATCAGTTTTTGCAGATTCGCCATGAGTATGATCCAGACAATGTGTTTATGAATAGCTGGCTTGAACAAAAATTCTTGGGTCATGCCTCTTCTTAAACAGCCTTTTGAGCTATAGCCAGTTCACTATAAAAACGATACAGCCGAACTGGAATATATTTTTTGCAGCCTCTGTCTGCGTAGGCACAGCAAGCAAGAAAAATTTATACCAGTTCTGCGTTGATACATAACATATCTATTTTATTTGGTTTCAACTATACAAGAACAAATTTTAAAGTTAAAAAAAGCGACCTATCACAGGTCGCTTTTACGTCATTATTTACATTAAATTAATATTAGCTGTGACTATTAATTTGACTCATCATAATTGGCTTCTAAGCGCATTGTACGCTGATAGCTATCTAAGCTCGCTAATTGCATCGCGTAGTCTTTGATATGCGGATAGTCATCTAACTCATCATTTTTTGCTAGCATAATTAAATCAAACGACAACATAAAATCAGCGCCAGAGAGCTTATTGCCAACGATAAACGCTTTGCCTTTAACTTCGTCATTTAGGTAGCCAAGCAGCTTGTGTTTCTCAGCTGCGATGTAACCATTTAGGAACTTGCTATCGGTGATACCTGCTTTTGTCGTAAACAACTCAAGCAACAAGGGCACCATCAACGAGCTTTCGGCAAAATTAATCCACTCAAGATAGCGACCATAATCACTGCTATCTGTTGCAGGGCGCAAACGCTCAGGCGCAAAACGCTCAATTAACAACTCAGTGATGGCACCAGACTCTGTGACCACTTCACCATCGATTTCGATAACCGGCGATTTGCCAAGCGGATGAACTGATTTTAAACTATCGGGCGCAAGGTTGGTCTTGGCATCGCGCTGATAACTTATCACTTCGTAAGGCTCGCCGAGCTCTTCAAGTAGCCAAAGAATACGCAAAGAGCGCGAGCGATTAAGATGATGTAAGCGAATCATAGTGTTAACCTTTTAATAGTGTTGAGCTTTTAATTTTGTACAGATGAATCAAAAACAAAGTCTAACCCTGAAGTTTGGCAATCAGACGTTTAGCGGCTTCTTCTGATGACGCTGGGTTCTGACCTGTAATAAGAAGACCGTCTTCGACCACAAACGATTCCCAATCAGCTGCTTTTTCATAGTTGCCGCCGTTGGCTTTTAGCGCATCTTCTACTAAGAAGGGCACGACATCGGTTAGACCAACTGCGTCTTCTTCCGTGTTGGTAAAGCCCGTTACCGTTTTACCTTTTACTAAGTATTCGCCATCAACCTTGACGTTTTTGAGTGCAGCAGGAGAATGACAGACAAAGGCAACTGGCTTATCTTGCTTAACAAAAGTTTCAATTAAATCGATAGAATCTTTATCAACTGCCAAATCCCATAATGGGCCATGACCGCCTGGATAAAATACGGTATCAAAGTCTTGTGCTTTTACGTCAGCCAGTTTTTTGGTGTTAGCAAGATGCTCTTGTGCCTCTTTATCATCTTTAAAACGCTTAGTATCTTTAGTTTGGTTATCGGGCGTATCACTACCTGGATCTAGCGGCGGCTGACCACCTGCAGGAGAAGCTAGCGTAACGTCTGCACCTGCATCAAGAAAAGCATAATAAGGAGCGGCAAATTCTTCTAACCAAAATCCCGTTTTTTTACCTGTATCGCCTAATTCATCATGTGAAGTGAGTACCATTAAAATATTCATAGTTATCCTTAGATTGTTTGTTGTTTAACTAAGTGCTACTTAACATAGCACTTTTTTGCTCATTTGATTTTTTAACATAGTCTACGTTGCGTAAGTTACTCAACGTCAGCTACTTTGACGACGGTTTTACCAAAGTTCTCACCATTTAACATGCGTACAAAGGCATTTGGAGCCTCATCTAGACCCTCAGCGACGTATTCTTTGGTCTTTACAGCGCCTGACTCTACCCATTTGCTCATCGTTTTAAGGAACTCGGGGAAGTGGTCACCGTATTCTTCGTGAATGATAAAGCCTTTAATTGTTAAGCGATTGCTTAGTACATGGCGGAATAATAGACCCAAACGATCTTTTCCGTCAGGTAGTTCAGTGGCGTTGTATTGTGAGACCAGACCACATACTGGAATACGAGCATGAGCATTTAATAAAGGTAGGACTGCGTCAAATACTTTACCACCGACGTTTTCATAATAGATATCAATACCATCTGGGCAAGCGGCTTTTAATTGTTCAGCGAAGTCGTCCGCCTTGTGGTCAATACAAATATCGAAGCCTAGCTCATTGACAGCGAAGTCACATTTTTCTTTACCGCCTGCGATACCAACGGTGCGTACACCATATTGATTACCAACTTGACCAACCGTTGCACCAACGGGACCTGTTGCGGCAGCGACGACGAGCGTCTCACCTTTTTGTGGTTTACCGATATCCGTCAACCCCATATAACCAGTAAAGCCTGGCATACCAAGTACACCTAAACCATAAGAGGGGTTAGCCATTTCTTTATCTAGTTTCAGTACGCCTTCGCCATCACTGACGCTATAATCCTGCCAGCCTGAATTTGATACCACCAGATCACCAACGGCAAATTTATCAAGGTTAGACTCTACGACTTGAGCGACCGTACCACCGACAATGACGTCGCCAACGTCTAGCGGATCAGCGTAGCTTTTAGCATCGCTCATACGCCCGCGCATATACGGGTCTAAGGATAAATAGACAGTACGTAGTAGCATCTCATTATCATTAGGCGTTGGTATATCAGTAGTCACGAGATCAAAGTTTTCAGCTTTTGGTTCACCATGAGGGCGGCTAGCCAATTTGATTTGACGGTTTGTTTTATCATTTTGTTGTTTATCAAAGTTCATTTTGTGCTCCTTGTGCTCATTATTATTTTAAGATTTTAGAGTAGTAGCCACTCACTATGAACGGCTACTATATTTTTTACGACTACTAGGGTTATAACTACTAAGCGGCGCTGGTTAACGAGCGCTCTAAGATACGACGTGATACTTCTAAGTCATTGTTACCATGTTCGCCCAGTTTTACCATATTATGCGCCTCTAACTGCTTAATGACTGGGTCAATCGCAGACTCATCTAGTTCAGCATCTGCTAAGCTAACTGGTAGGCCAAGGCTACGGAAGAAGTTCTCAGTCTTAACAATAGCAGTCTCAATGATGCTATCGTCGTCTTGTTTGGTATCAGTATTGCTATCGATAGCCCAGACATTACGCGCATATTGAAGTAACTTGTCTATTTTACTGTCTTTGAGCTCACGCAATACTGATGGCAATAAAATAGTAAGGGTACGGGCATGATCAATGCTATGTAATGACGTGAGCTCATGACCCACCATGTGTGTCGTCCAATCTTGTGGTACACCCGTGCCAATTAGGCCGTTAAGCGCCATGGTAGCTGTCCACATAATATTCTTACGGGTCTCTAGATTCTCAGGATCAGCTTTAACCGCTGCGCCTTCTTCAATCAGAATCTTAAGTAAACTCTCAGCAAAGGCATCTTGTACTTTTGCATTGACTGGATAAGTCAGGTATTGCTCCATCACGTGGACAAAGGCATCGGCAACACCGTTCATTACCTGACGTTCAGGTAGAGTGAGCGTCTTAGTCGGATCTAAAATTGAGAATTTAGGGAAGGCAAGTGAATTACCAAAAGGTAGTTTGGCTTGACGTTCGCTGTGATTGACCACGCCGCCTGAATTCATCTCTGAGCCCGTTGCTGGAATGGTGAGTACTGCACCCAAATCAATTGCTGAGTTGATATTTCTGGTGTAGCTGGTGAGCGCATCCCATGCTTTTTCACGTGAGACTGTGCCATCTTGGTCAGTGAGTGACGATACGAGCGCGACAAACTTACTACCATCAATGACTGAACCGCCGCCAACCGCTAATAGAAAGT
Source organism: uncultured Psychrobacter sp. (assembly GCA_947495055.1). Classification (GTDB taxonomy): domain Bacteria; phylum Pseudomonadota; class Gammaproteobacteria; order Pseudomonadales; family Moraxellaceae; genus Psychrobacter. The sequence continues at coordinate 54,673 of CANLXO010000004.1, forward strand.
CAATGTTGTGCTCATTCACCATATCAGCGGCTTTAAGCAAAGTATTAAATTCTGGGTTTGGTTCAATACCACCGAACTCAAAGACTTCGCGATTTCCGCTCGCTGATAACGCTTTTCTGACTTCATCTAAAGTACCTGTGCGTTCAGCTGAACCGCCACCATAGGTGATGAGTACTTTGGCATCGTTGGGTACCAAATCTGCTAATTGTTCGATTTGGCCTTCACCGAAGACGATACGTACTGGATTGTAATATTGAAAGTTTTTCATAAATTTCCTAGGGAACATCGAGCAAAATTGTCAAAAATTTTAAATTTGAAAGAACGGTTATTTTTCAACTATGGCTATTGTATATAAATTAGACCGGTCGTCTAGTAGTTTTTACAAAACGCTCTCATAAATAAATTATATCGTCTAATCTTTTTATACTTTAACTAAGTGTCAACTGATCACTGAATGTATCGTTAACGACCCAGTTGTGACGTAGTCATTTGCCATACTTCTGCCAGCGGAGTATTGGTCTGACTGATCTTGGCAACGAGGCTCGCGCCAAGCCAAGCAAAGTACCAGCGCTTGGCCATACTCTCAGCTGCAATGTTATCAGGCTTTGGTACTGAACCATCACTCCAGCCTGCTTTAATCTGCTCTGCCAGCCATGTAATATTCTGCTGATAGCCTGCGTTTAACGCAATGCGCATAGGTTCTGATATATCAGCGACTTCTGCGCTGAGCTTTACGACCAAGCATTTTTCGTGATCGCAGCCATTTTGCTGCGTGTCATACCACCCTTGAAAATAATCATAAAGCTTTTGCTGAGCGTTATTATCTAAAGCGCCAATAGTATCAAGACGCACTTTATAGTTTTCAAAGTAATGGCTGATAATCGCTTCACCAAAGGCTTCTTTTGAGGCAAAATAATGATAAAAAGAGCCTTTGGGTACGCCTGCGGTATCTAATATCTGCTTAGTACCAACTGCGCTAAAGCCCTTCTTTGCAAGTATCTGATAGCCAATCTCTAACAGATGATCCTTGGTATCTACTGATTTTGCTTTGGAGGTAGTTGTTGACAGTTTATTATTTGGTTGCGTGTTAATTGTAGACATAAAATATGTGTCCTCCATAAAGTGGTATAAACAAAGAATAAGAAAGCGTTACGTTTTTTCAACAGTATTGGATATAGAATTATTCTTATTTTTATATCCCTTATGATACCATTAGACCAGTCGTCTAGCAAATTAGATTCAATCGATATAGTATATGAGTTGATAAGAATAGATGTTTATCTGATGCTAGTCTTTTAAAACAATTACTTAAATAAGGATTTATATGTCAAACAATAATAATACGCAGAATATTTATAGCGATTTTGACCGTCAATTCATTGCTGGAGAATGGGTCGAGGGTCAAGATAATAGTGTCAATACCGATACTAACCCTTTTAATGGTGAGACTTTGATAGAGATCCAGCAGGCGACAGAAGATCAACTTGATGAGGCTTATCAAGCGGCAAGCAAAGCACAAGTTGAATGGGCGAAAAAGACGCCAGCTGAGCGTGCAGGGCTACTATACAAAGTCGTTGAAGTGCTCGATCAGCGCCAAGATGAGATCGTTGATTGGCTTATCAAGGAGTCGGGCAGCACTCGTATCAAAGCGATGGTAGAGTTTGGGACTGCGCGTGCTATCACTCTAGAGGCCGCCACGATGCCAAATCGTGTGCATGGTGAGACTCGCCCATCCAAAATTCCTGGTAAAGAAAGCTTCGTCTATCGAGAGCCTATCGGCGTCATCGCGGTAATTAGTCCTTGGAACTTTCCGTTTCATTTAACCCAGCGCTCGATTGCACCTGCTATTGCGCTTGGTAACGCAGTTGTGCTCAAACCAGCAAGCGATACACCAATCACAGGCGGCTTGTTACTTGCCAAGATATTTGAAGAAGCAGGGTTACCTAAAGGTTTACTCAATGTCGTTGTCGGCGCAGGTAGTGAGATTGGCGATGCTGTGGTCACTCATGATGTACCAAGACTGGTATCATTTACAGGCTCGACGCCTGTAGGCAAGCATATCGGCGAGCTGGCAAGTAGTGGTAAATATCTCAAAAAAGTAGCGCTAGAATTGGGCGGTAATAATCCATTTGTGGTGCTCAAAGACGCCAACCTAGATAACGCGGTAAAAGCGGCAGTCTTCGGTAAATTTTTACATCAAGGGCAGATCTGTATTGCCATCAACCGTATCATCGTTGAAGACGCCATTTATGATGACTTCGTCGCGCGTTTTACTGAGCATGTCAAAACGTTGAAAGTCGGTGATCCTAATAATGAAGATACAGCTATTGGTCCTATTATTAATAAAGATCAGCTCGAGTCGCTACAGGATAAAATCACAAAAGCGGTCGATGAAGGCGCTAACCTGATCATTAGTGGCGAGATTGAGGGTCAACTGGTGCCGCCTCATGTGTTTACTGAGGTTACGGCTGATATGGATCTGTTCCGTAATGAAATATTTGGACCACTCGTAGGTATCATACGTGCCAAAGACGAGGACGAGGCACTAGCACTTGCCAATGATACTGAGTACGGCCTATCAAGCGCTGTATTCACCGAAGATATGCAAAAAGGTCTGCGATTTGCGCGTGGTATCAAAGCTGGCATGACTCACATCAACGACATTACGGTAAACGATGAGAGCAATGCGCCCTTTGGCGGTGAGAAAAATTCGGGTCTTGGTCGTTTTAATGGGGAGTGGATACTAGAAGAGTTCACCACTTTGCACTGGATATCAGTTCAGCATGAGCCGCGCGATTATCCGTTTTAAAAGCACTTTTAGGTACTGATTGCTTTATCGTTAAACTTTACTATATTCAAATAAAAAGACCGCTACGATAGCGGTCTTTTTTGCTTTAGGGCTACTTTAAAGTAAAACCTAGCATAACCTCGATATCTTTCATGGTCATTCGGCGTACCAAAGCTTGCTCTTCAACAGAGAGGCGATTGGTGTGCTCTTTTATCATCAAATGGATACTACGGGCAATCTCAGAGGTGGTTGCATAATACATTTGTGGTTCATCGCGGGTTAATTGTTGCAAGAAGCGATTGACTATTTTGCGTTTTTTTACAGGATCACTGTCTTCGTTCATGTCATTCTCCTAGGTATCCATCATCTAATCACTCGCGCTCTTTTTAGTCAATACTTAGGTAAAAAATTGCAACAATTCACACGCCTTATACGGTGTTTTTTGATTTTACTATTATAGTAATTAAAAAGAGATATTTGAATACTAAAGGATAAGTATGACAAACGAGCAGGCAAGTGATGAGTCAGATAATAAAGTCGTATTAATGCTGTTTCATAATGATTTGCGAGTACATGACAATCAAACTTTGTGTACTGCTGCCAGATTAGCTGATAATGGATGTTTACTGCTCGCTTATATATCAAAACTCGCTGACAGCGTAACGCCAAACTGGGGACAGGCTTATCACTTTGCCCAGAGGGGTTTGGCGCGCCAGCAATTTTTGACGGAGAGTTTGGCAGATTTGGATGCCTCGCTTCAAGATTTAGGCAATAGACTGCTATATCTAAACGAAGAAAGTGTTCATCAAGATTCAAGCACTACGCCATTGTCCGAGCTTATTGAAACGCAGCAAGTGAGCGATATTTGTGTCAGTGACAGCGCAGATTATGCTCAGAACTTAGCTTATAAGGCTCTGCAAGATAGATACCCTCATATCAAATGGCATTACGAATCAACCGCGACGCTTTTTAAGTCTATGCCAACCAAAGAGCTACCCAAAAGCTTTACTCAATTTCGCAAAAAAGTAGAGTACGAGCATGATTTATTAAGTGCTCATAAGGATCTTGTAATCAGTCAAACGCCTGCTAGATTACCGCCTGTACCTAAAACACTAAGTAGTAGCGATTATGTCTTTGAGCCCAAAACCTTTGATGACTCTGTGCAGTTAGAGCCGAACTTTAAAGGCGGAGAAGAGCAAGCATTAGCGCACTTAAACGTCTACTTTGAGTCAGATGCGCCAAGTGATTATAAGGTTACACGTAATGCTCTTGATACTTGGGGTCATTCAACCAAGTTCTCGCCATGGCTTGCCAATGGGAGTTTGTCGGTCAAGGTTCTATTAAACCGTTTGCGTCAGTATGAGCAAGAAGTGGTCGCTAATGACTCAACCTATTGGATATGGTTTGAGCTGTTATGGCGCGAGTATTTTTATTGGTATGGCGTCATTCATGACAAGGATTTGTTTTTATTTAAAGGTATCACCCAGCAATCGCCGTCTAATCGTCACAATAAACAGCGCTTTGAGCAGTGGCAAAATGGCGAGACCAAGTATCCTATTATCAATGCCTGTATGAAGCAGCTAAATAGCACCGGTTACATGTCCAATCGGGGTCGCCAGCTGGTTGCCAGCGCTTTTATTCATGAGTTGGGACTAGATTGGCGCTATGGTGCGACCTATTTTGAGCAGCAGCTGATCGACTATGACGTCAGCAGTAACTGGGGCAATTGGCAGTACCTAGCTGGTGTTGGCGCTGATCCTAGAGGCTGTCGTCAGTTCAATCTAAAAAAACAAACGCAGCAGCACGATCCAGATGGCATATTTATGGATAAATGGTTGTCTTAAATAGTTTTATTCGTGCAAATAACTTACAAGTATCAATTATGAAAAAGCCTAGTCCTTATCTCACTTTTGCAGGTACGATCCCATTTATCGCTTGTGCCATCATGATTACTTTGGGTATCGATGCGGTCATCGCGCTTGGTACGACTGCCGAGATTCTATCCGCTTATGGACTTGTCATCGCCTCTTTTATGGCAGGTGCGCATTGGGGCAATCATTTAAGCCTGACCGACAATAACCCTTGGGCAGTTCGATTGCCTATATTTAGCAATATTATCGCGCTGCTCTTGTGGCTAGGGTTCTTAACCTTATCGAGTGCTGGATTTATCTGGTTACTGATCAGCACATTTATCGCTTTATTGGTCATTGACTATGGTTTAAGAGATGCTCAAATTATCACTGCTAATTATCTAAAGGTTAGAAAATACGTGACATTAATAGTGGTGATATCTTTAGTGCTGTCAGCGCTGCAATTGTAAAGAGTCATTAAGAGCTAAATCTTGTTAGGGCAAGAAGGATAAATCTCAAATAAGCGACGATACACCGTTGTTTACTTTATAACATTCATTTAAAATGAATCTTTGAAGGTAATTTTATAAACTTCATTTTAAGCAGAGGGTTATGCAATCTATCAACTTACCTAGCAAGCCACCAAGCTCGCCTCATCCTATTCTGAATTTAAGCTTTCGCATTTTCTTTAGTGCAGCAGCGGTGTTTGCCGTAGTGATGATGATGCTATGGTCATTTGTGTTCACCGGTCATACCGATATCGATGCGCAGGTTCTAAATCCGCTGTATTGGCACGGTCACGAAATGATTTATGGCTATGCTTTAGCAGTGGTTGCGGGGTTTTTGCTGACAGCGGTCAAGACTTGGACAGGGGTGATGATGCCGCATGGCTACCAGCTGCTCAGTATCTTTGGCTGTTGGTTGCTGGCACGTTTATGCTGGCTTGCCTTTGGTCTGGGTATGACAATGGCGGGCACGAGTATATCGTTGTTATATGTCGGCGCTGTGTTTGATTTATTGTTTATGACTTTGATGGCTTACGCAATTTTTCGAGCCGTACTGCAAGTCAAGCAGTACAAGCAAATGGGTATTTTAGCTAAACTGGCGCTGTTAACCTTGGGCAACGCCTTGTGTTATTGGGGTATTATCAGTGCAGACATGAATACGACTAGAGTAGGGGTCTACTTAGGGTTTTACTTAATTATCGGTTTGGTGTTGACCATAGGTCGGCGCGTGATGCCTTTTTTTATCGAGCGCGGTCTGAGCGTGACCAATGATAAGGGCATTACAGAAACTGTCGCCTTACGTAATAGCAAAGTGCAAGATATCGCTAGTCTTTTATTCTTTTTAGCCTTTTTTATCGTGGATGTATTTTATCCTAACAAGTACTTGCTGACGGTCACCGCGCTTGGGGTGGCAGTGGTCAATATCGTACGCCTAATCGGTTGGTATCACCGCGGGATTTGGCAAAAGCCATTGCTCTGGTCGTTATATATTGCCTTTACGGGTATGTGTTTGAGTTTTTTGTTGTACGCATTGCAGCCGTGGCTTGGGTACGCGCATAGTATTGCGATGCATGGCCTTGCGATTGCAGGGGTTGGGATGATGACGGTGGCGATGATGACGCGGGTAGCGCTTGGGCATACGGGACGCAATATTCATCAGCCGCCCAAAACTGTGCCTATCATGTATGGTCTGATGGTACTGGTATTTGTGAGCCGAGTACTATTACCGCTTACGGATATGAGTCATTATCTGCTCTGGATTATGATCGCTCAAAGCGCGTGGATTGCCTGCTTTGTGCTATTTTGCATAAGTTATCTACCGATGCTTGCTCGTCCTAGACCTGATGGGTTATTTGGGTAACAAGGTTTGAACAATAAGGTTTGAGCAATGAGGTTTGAACAATAAGACTGGTAACATTTAGTAGGATACATGATGCGACTGACCAACTATAGTGATTATGCGCTGCGCTCTTTGATTTATTTAGCAGTCAAGTCTGAGCCTGATGTGCTTACCAACATCAGTGATATCGCCAGCAGCTATGATATTTCTAAAAGCCATTTGACCAAGATTATTCATAAGCTAGGACAGATGGGTTATATAGAAAGCGTGCGCGGTAAAAACGGCGGAATCAAGCTGGCTGCCGCGCCTAAAGACATTAATTTAGGGCTGTTGATTAAACAGATAGAGCCTGATTTTGAGTTAGTCGAGTGCTTTGTTACGCCAGCCAACAGTGATGATAGAGAGCCGCGCACGACAGGTTTGCCAATCACCCTTATCAATGAAGAGGTCGATAAATCTGTAGGCTGCGTGATTACGCCAGTATGCGAGCTCAAAGGGGTGTTTTTTGAAGCATTGACGGCGTTTATTACGGTTCTTGAAAAATATACTTTGGCAGACATTATTACCAATAAAGATAAGCTTGCGACTTTATTGTTTTGAGACTCTTTAAATTTTAATCACTTTATAACCTAGTACTCATAAAAAGAGAGCTATCCTGTTGATAGCTCTTTTTTTTGGTATTTAACTTATATTAATTACGCCTTTTCAAGCTTAGGGCGGGCTTTGCTTACTGCCTTTAATAATGCTTTTTCAAAACCGCCCACCTCAAACTTAATCAAGTTTGAATGTGCCGCACAAAAGTTGCTGACATCGCGCCACTCGTGAGCAATATCGGTTGCCCAATCACAGAACTGCTTGCCTGCATCAGGCTCATCTTTGAGTGCTTTTTTGGTGGTTGGATGTAGCATAAGCTCTGGCAGTATCCCCTCCAATAACTTGTGCGGTGGACTCATAAAAGTGTCATCGACATGCAAGCTTTGACTGGCAGGATGATAGGCGAGTAAGGAGCCTGCATGGATCATCTCATTAGCTGAGATATAATCGATACCGCGCGGCATAGAGAACTTGAGCTCAGGGTAACGCTGTGCGACGGCATCGCTCTCGACTAGATCCTCACTCCAATTGATCTCAGGGACTTGTTTGCTATGGCGGCTACTGCCATAAAATATCGCTTGCGGAAAGTCTTTTGCCATACGCTCGCAGTGTATGGTATGGAACGGATGCAAGTTTAAAACAGCCTCGACATCTGCGCCTTTGTTAGTCAGCGCCATGACTTGCTCGCGTACCTCTTCGGTTAAGGTATAACTGTCCAAAAAGATAAAGCGTCCTGACTCAAGCTTAATGAGTGAGCACTGAGTACCAATGTTCAGCACGCCGCCAATCCGAAAGCTGCCTCTAATGTTCCAAAATCCTGCGCCTAAATCGATTATTTTATCTGACATACGGTTTGCTCCTTTATATATAAATTTTAAAAATCATTACCAAAAATTGTTTGGAGAGTATGACTGACTCCAAATAACAAGTCTGTTATAAAAAAGATATGAGTTTGTAGAGAAGTCACGCCCTACTGATTAAAAAGACCATCGATAATGATAGTCTTTTTGATTATTGAGTATAAGGCTTAGCTATTAGCCCTCAAGCTCTGGTCGAGCTCTCTCTAAAGTCGCTAGGAGTGCCGACTCAAATTGACCATCTTCAAAAACCACTAAACCTGAGTGCGCGCCGCAAAAGTTACGTACCTCGCACCAGTCGTGTGCTAGCTGCGTCACCCAGTCGCCATATTGTTTGCCTGCGTCAGGCTCCTCTTTGAGCGCTTTGATAGTCGTTGGGTGAAAGTCTAAGTCAGCTTGTACTTCATTAAAACGCTTTGACGGCGGGATCTCAAAAGTATCATCCACATGTATCGTTTGACTAGCAGGGTGAAAGACAAGTAACGAGCTGGCATGAACGCTATCATCAGGAGCAATGTAGTGAATGCCCTTGGGTACAGAAAATTTCAGCTCAGGATAGCGTTTGGCCACCGCATCGCTTTCAACCAAGTCCTCTGACCAGTCGACTTTGGGCGCTTGTTCAGGGTGGCGGCTACTGCCATAAAACGTTGCCTGCGGAAAATCTTTTGCCATCTGCTCACAGTGCACAGTATGAAAGGGATGCACGTTTAATACGGCTTCAACGTCTGCGCCATCGTTAGTGAGCGCCATGACTTGCTCGCGTACCTCACCAGTTAAGGTATAGCTGTCTAAAAAAATAAACTTTCCTGATGCTAGCTGTATCAACGAGGTCTGATTGCCTATGTCGATAATGCCGCTTCTGACAAACGAGCCGCGAATGCTCCAAAATCCTGCGCCTAAGTCGTGTATTTGATCTTTCATAAATAGTGCTCCTTAAATTGTGTGTGGGTGTTGCTACTTACAAATTGTATTTGTTTACTGGCGCTACAAAATTACAAGCACTGTGCATAATCATAAGCTGAGATGCGAGGGCTTAGACTGTAGTCCTTATTACCGCATAAAAACTGATCAAAACGCTTATCATTGTTTAGATAGCGCTGCATCCAAGCGATACTAGGTGTGCTCAGTAGTTTCTCATTAAAGCGGTAGCTGGGACAAAAATGACTGGCATTATTGACCTCGATTTTCATCTTAGGACCTGCCGCATGGTTATAAAAAGTATTAGTGTATTTCTCATTACGGGCGATACGATCATTTTGACAAGCGATGATTAGGGTAGGCGTCTTTATTGTGCCGTAGTCCTTATCATAATAAGGCGCTGCAGGGATAATAGCGCGAATGGCATCACGCTCGCCCGCTAGTTTTAGCGCCCCGCCGCCGCCCATTGACCAGCCGATAGCGCCTAAGCGCTCAGGATCTATCATCGATCCTACTGTACTATCTTCGATAACATGATCAAGCGCGGCGCTTAACTGATCAGCTCGGCTGTCGGGTTTGTCATAGATAGAATGTGTATTGATAGTAATAACAACAAAGCCCCAAGACGCCAGACGCGGTCCCCACCATTTAATAGAGGACTCATAAGACACGTAACCGGGTACAACGGCAATCGCCGCCAAAGACCCGCAACCATTGGCATCAACCGGGTAATGAATCGTACCGCCGCCAAAACCTTGTGCACGCTTGCGCGGTACACGTTTGATCATCACCGTAAAAGGGCCGTTGCCTCGAGTCTGCGTCATGTTATCCGCGTTAATATCACTATCAGCAATACAAGCATCTGATGCTGCATTCGATGACTTAAGCTTAGCGTCCATTGGACTGAGCTCAGCGTCCATTGGACTAGGCTCAACATCCATTAGATTGGGCTCAGCGTCGATTGGAATTTGAGTATAAGCGGTCATAGTGCAAACAAAAGCCGCTACTAAAATGGTGGCTTTAAGCTTGAGCGAGTGTGTAATCATTTGAGCGTTCTTAGTAAGGACTGCACGGTTTTAGGCGCACATATCATTTTATTAAGCAAAATAATAACAGACATACTTTTGTAGTGCTGAGATGCTTACGTCTTTAATACGTGAGCTCATACGAGCAAAGCTTGCACTATGCTACTATGGCGCGCTTATAGCATTGGCTGTGAAAGTCTCGCTACGGCTCTATATTCTCACCCTATTCCTTGTTGGCGATTCAACTAGCAAGTCCTTTATTATCGATAACAATTTGAGTGCTCGCGTGAATCAAACTCGTCATGATATCCAGCTACAAGATAATTCTAAGCGCATTGAGCCACCATCAAATCCGCAATCAGACTCGCCGTCACTGATTCTAAAGCTGACGATTGGGCTTATCGGGGTCTTTGCGTTTTTGCAAGTGTATTCCATCCAAGCCATCTTGCCTGTTCTTATGATTGAGTTTGGTGCAAGTGAGGTGCAGCTTGGCATGGTGGTTGGCGCTACCGTTTTGGCGATTGCGATCATGTCACCTTTTTTGGGTATGCTCTCTGATGCGATTGGGCGCAAATCACTTATCGTTGGGGCTTTGTTGTTTTTGGCGATACCAACAGCATTAATCGCGCAAAGCCCTAGTATTGAATGGATGGGCGCATGGCGATTTATGCAAGGACTGTCTGTACCTGGCATTACCGTAGTGATTATTGCTTATATCGGAGAAGAGTTTGAGAGCCGCGCTATGGCGGAGCTGATGTCTTTTTACGTCTCAGGGTCAGTACTTGGCGGCTTTATGGGCCGATTTGTATTGGGGCATTTAGATGAGATGATCGGCTGGCGCGCCGCCTATTATTCGATGGCACTCGTGACCCTGACTGGTGCGCTATGGGTAGGCAAAATGCTACCTGCCTCGCGTCAGTTCGTCGCTAACCCAAAGTTTCGCTCTGCTATGCAAACGTTAGCAGCGCATATGACAGACCGTTACGTAGTCACCGCTTGTATGCTTGGCGCTTGCGTACTCTTCTCTTTGGTTGGCTGTTTTACCTTTATCAACCTATACTTGGCAGATTATCCCTATGCGCTCAGTAGTAGTGAGCTTGCCAATATATTCACGGTGTATCTGATAGGCGTCATCGTCACACCTATATCTACTACTTTGTTACGACGCTTTGGCGCGGCGCGAACGGTGCGAGTAGCGGTTGTCGCTTCTATGATAGGAGTGCTATTGACATTATTATCACCGCTTTGGGGCATTATCGTTGGCTTAGCAATCATGTCAACAGGGGTATTTATAACTCAGTCAGCGACGATAAGCTACATTGCGGTCAATGTAAAACAAGGTCGCTCACTAGCATCAGGGCTATATTATATGAGCTACTATGCTGGCGGGACATTGGGCGCATGGCTGTGCGGCTTGGCGTATGCTAGTGGTCGATGGTCGAGTACTGTCTGGCTGTTGTTATTTGTGCAACTACTTGGGTTACTTGTCGCTATATTTGGTATGGTCAAAACCAAAGCGCCTGTGCGTATAGTAAATACTAGATAAAACAGATACATTTAATTTTAACGCGCAACTGATATCAATTTTCCTTGCGTGCTGTGTCTACGCTGACAGAGGCTGCGTAAAATTAATATCAGTTACGCTGTATCGTTTTTATAACAGACTGACTATAGCGCTTCACATAACTAAAAACATGTTTACGCAAGCTGCCTTTACTTCAACTAAGTTTTTTCATAGCATGATATTAGACCTGACTTTTGTAGTAACTGATCTCTAGTTTGAACCCTTTAACCTACCTATCACTTTTGTATTAAAACAACAAGGATGTCCCATCTATGTCAAATCATTATAATAGCGCCCCTTTAGCCTACGACTATCCACTTATCATCAAACAGCTGTTAAACCGCGCCAAGACCGTCTCACAAGACCAAGAGATTATCTACGCTGACAAGGCGCGTATGACTTATGCCGATCTGTTTGCGCGTATCAATCGCTTAGCAAATGTGCTTGCTGATCTCAACCTTAAGGCAGGCGATGTTATTGCAGTTATGGACTGGGACACGCATCGCTATCTTGAGTCTTATTTTGCGATACCGATGTCTGAGTATATTCTACAAACGGTCAACGTACGCCTGTCTCCTGAAAAAGTGCTGTACACCATCAACCATGCCAAACCCAAAGTGCTCATGGTAAATTCAGAATTTGCAGCGCTAGTCAAAGACTATCAGTTCGAAAACTCAAGTATCGAGCATATCATCTGGCTCGATGACAACGGCATGACCGTCGAGGGCGTATTTGGCGACAATCAAAGCCGCGTCGCAGGCGAGTACGAGTCACTGCTTGAGGCGGCAAGCCAAGAGTTTGACTTTCCAGAGTTTGATGAAAACACTATTGCTACCACCTTTTATACTTCAGGCACGACAGGTGACCCTAAAGGTGTATTTTTTAGTCATCGTCAGCTGGTATTGCACAGTATGGCAGAGGCGGCAACGCTTGGCATGCTACCTGATAAGCAAGGCGTCAGTTACGGCGATGTCTATATGCCAATGACGCCAATGTTCCATGTGCATGCTTGGGGTTTTCCATTTACCGCAACCATGGTCGGACTCAAACAAGTCTATCCGGGTCGTTATGCCCCTGATACGCTGCTGGATTTAATTATCAATGAAAAGGTCAGTATCACTCACTGCGTGCCGACTATTTTGCAAATGGTACTGGGCGAGGCGCAAGAGCGTAACGCTAGCTTTAATGGTCTCAAGATGATCATCGGTGGCTCAAAGCTCACTGAAGGTCTAGCAAAATCTGCTCTAGCACAAGATATCGAAGTCTACACAGGCTACGGGATGTCGGAGACCGCGCCGCTAATTAGTTTGACCGAATTTAGCCTGGACGAGCCTGAGATGAATGAGGATGAAGACGTCGCGCGCCGCTGCATGGCAGGTAAGCCTGTGCTCATGGTGGATGCTCAGGTATGGAGCGAGAGCAACCAATCGGTTGGTACAGGCAAAGACAAGACTGGCGAGCTGGTACTACGCGCGCCTTGGCTAACGCAAAGCTACTTTAAAAATGATGACGCAGGTACGGAGCTGTGGGAAAACGGTTATATGCACACTCAAGATATCGCCTACATGCGAGATGATGGCTATATCACTATAACCGATCGTCTAAAAGACGTCATCAAATCTGGTGGCGAGTGGATATCATCGCTTGAGATTGAGACAATTTTATCCTTGCACCCTGCAGTCGCTGATGTGTCGGTCATTGGCGTACGAGATAAGCAGTGGGGCGAGCGTCCGATGGCACTAATCGTCCTCAAACCTGATGCTAGTGAGACCAGTAGTGACGACATCAAAGCAGTGGCCGAGCAAGCGGTGGAACGCGGTATCATTCCAAAATATGGTATCCCTAGCGAGTTTAAGTTTGTAGATGATTTACCTAAAACCTCAGTGGGTAAACATGATAAAAAACTCATGCGTGAGCAATACGCCGATCAGACAGGTATCTGATGATTTTAACCTTATTGTAGTCTTTATATTTGAGAGTTGACCTTTGTAGATGGCTCTGCTACATTTTAAACCGATACATAACGTATCGGTTTTTCTATTTTTATGATTAAAATAATGATCAATTTAATAAATAACATAGATCGTTAAAGTATTATTCTATAGTTCTCATAAAACAAAGTTATAGTGACAACAATAAATTTCTTTCTCTAAGCTAAGGATAGCATTATGAATGAGCAAGACACTCCTACAACCTCTCAGCAAGCCTCTAGCGCTCAAGTCTCTAGCGCTATAGATACTAAGCTAACTTTTGCTGACGTCTACAAAAACTCCATCGATAATCCCAGTCAGTTTTGGGCTGAGCAAGCAAAGCGCATTTACTGGCATAAAGAGCCTGAGCAGATCTTAGATGATAGCAATTTGCCTTTTACCCAATGGTTCGTCGGCGGCGAGACCAATCTATGCTACAACTGTGTCGATCGTCACCTAGAAGACCGCGCTGAGCAAGACGCTTTTATTTGGCTCTCATCAGAAATTAATCAAGAGCTGATGGAGACTTACCCAAATGTGGAGCAAGCCTTTAGCGACTTGGGTAACAATGTCGAATTCTATACCGATTACACTAAACGCCGCTTGACCTACAATGATCTATATAAAGAGGTCAATTATTTTGCGGATGTGTTGCAGCGTCATGGTATCGGCAAAGGCGATCGGGTTATCATTTATATGCCGATGATATTGGAGGCCGCTTATGCCATGCTAGCTTGTACTCGTATCGGCGCGATACATTCGGTAGTGTTTGGCGGTTTTGCTGCGCATAACTTAGCGATACGTATGGATGATGCTGAGGCAAAAATGCTCATCACCGTTGACGCCGGTTTGCGTGGTGGTAAAGTTATCAATTATAAAAACTTAGTGAATCAAGGCGTCGAGCAAGCGACTCACAAGCCTAATCATGTCTTGGTCGTGAGCCGCGGCATACTGCCGTTTGAAGCGCAGCCCATAGACGTCGATTACGCCACCGAGCGCCGCATCAGCTGTCAGGCTAATGCTATCGTCGATCCTGTATGGCTTGAGTCCAATGAGCCGTCGTACTTACTCTATACCTCTGGCACTACAGGAACACCCAAAGGGGTACAGCGCGACACAGGCGGTCATGCGGTCGCGCTTACCACCTCTATCGATTATATCTATGATGGCAAAGCGGGCGAGACCTTTTGGACCATATCGGATATCGGCTGGGCTGCAGGGCACTCGTATACTATATATGCGCCATTGCTCGCTGGCATGAGTAGCGTGATGTACGAGGGTCTACCGCATCGTCCCAATCCTGGTATCTGGTGGCGTATCGTTGAAGCCAATAAAGTCAATATCCTATTCACTGCGCCCACAGGCGTACGTATGCTCAAAAAACAAGATGAGACGTGGATGACGCGCTACGATGTCTCAAGCATTAAGTCCTTCTTTTTAGCAGGTGAGCCGCTTGATGATTCTACTGCCGATTGGTTAAGCAAGCATTTAGGGGTTCCGATTTTAGATCATTACTGGCAAACCGAGTCAGGTTGGCCTATCCTCTGTCATACACCAAAATTCGATCACAAGCCGCACAAAAAAGGCTCGCCGGGTTATCCCATGTATGGCTACAATGCGCATATTCTCAACGAAGAAACAGGTGAGCCTTGCGCTGCAGGAGAGAAGGGTTTACTCGCGATTAGTGCGCCGCTACCGCCCGGCTGCTTGACGACGGTTTGGCAAAATGACAAGCGTTTTGTCAGTAGCTACTTTAATCTGTTTAATGGAAAGGAGTACTCCACCTCAGATTACGCGGTAGCAGACGAGGATGGGTACTTTTATATCCTAGGTCGCACCGATGATGTCATCAACGTCGCAGGTCACCGTATCGGCACTCAAGAGATTGAAGAGGCGATCAGCACTCATCCTGAGATGATTGAGTGCGCTGTGGTTGGCATCCATGATGAGCTAAAGGGCGAGCTGCCTATTGCCTTTTGCGTCATAAAGGACCATAGCTTAACCGAATCGACCGAGAGCCGTTTTCGGTTAGAGCAGCAAGTCATCGGCGCTGTTGTCAAATCACTTGGCGGTATCGCAAGACCTGCCGCCGTATACTTTCCGCAAGCATTACCTAAGACGCGCTCAGGCAAGATATTGCGCCGTGCTATACGAGCGCTTGCAGAGAATAAACCGACAGGAGATATGTCGACACTTGACAACCCGCCTGCAATCGACGCAGTTAAGAAGTCTATGAAAGATTATTGATTGCGCTATCTATTGTCACAGCATCAGTAATGGCTTAGCTAAAAGCTCATGTTTACTCATGGGCTTTTTTTAACAAGGTTTTAATTGAGGAGACGCCCTAGGTCATAAATCTTTGACAAAGCGCTTGACCCTAAAATTGATTTGTTGTTATAGTCAATAACGATACGTAATAAATCATTTTAATTACAGATATAAAAATACCTGTTTCAGTTTCTATAACCGCACCTCTTAATACTATCTACATTGACAAGATAAGGATATCTTATGCATCACGTTCAGCAGCTCATCAATGGTGAATTCACCCAATCAAATACTAGCGAATGGATTGATATTACCGATCCTGCTACCCAAGAGGTCATCGCCAAAGTCCCACAAACCACCGATGACGAGATTAACGAAGCGGTCGCAGCCGCCCAAGAAGCGTTTCAGACTTGGCGCAAAACGCCTATCATGACCCGTGCTCGTATCTTTTTAAAGTATCAAGAATTGATCCGTCAGCATATGGAAGAGTTGGCTGAGATACTCACCGCTGAGCAAGGCAAGACTATTGCGGACGCACGCGGCGATGTGTTTCGCGGCCTAGAAGTCGTCGAGCACGCGGCAGGTATCGCCAATCTACAGATCGGCGACTTTGTCGAAAATGTCGCCTCAGGGGTGGATACTTATAGCATCTGGCAGCCGCTTGGCGTTTGCGCGGGTATCACGCCCTTTAACTTCCCAGCGATGATTCCGCTATGGATGTTTCCAATGGCGATTGCGACAGGCAATACCTTTATTCTAAAGCCTTCTGAGCAAGATCCTATGGTCACTATGCGTTTAGTAGAGCTGGCGCTTGAGGCGGGCGTACCCAAAGGCGTCCTAAATGTCGTCCACGGCGGTAAAGCAACGGTTGATGCCATATGCGATCATCCCGATATCAAAGCGGTATCTTTTGTTGGGTCAACCAAGGTCGGCAAACATGTCTACGAGCGCGCAAGTCAGTCAGGTAAACGCGCGCAGTGCATGATGGGCGCCAAAAACCATGGCGTTATCTTGCCAGATGCCAATAAAGAGCAAACCCTGAACCAGTTGGCAGGGGCGGCCTTTGGTGCGGCAGGTCAGCGCTGTATGGCGCTCTCTGTGGTGGTGCTCGTTGGTGCAGCAGGCGAGTGGATTGACGATATCAAAGCCAAGGCTGAAGGTTTAGTCGTATCTGCAGGCAAGAACGACAAAGATTTAGGGCCGCTGATCTCTCCTCAAGCAAAAGCCCGCGTTGAGCACTTGATAGGCACAGGCGTTGAAGAGGGTGCAAGCTTGTTACTGGACGGTCGCGGCATTAGCGTAGAAGGCTTTGAGCAAGGCAACTTTGTAGGTCCAACCATCTTTGATCACGTCACCACTGATATGCAGATCTATCAGCAAGAGATATTTGGCCCGGTACTTTGTATCATGCGCGCAGATAGTTTGGATGATGCCATTGAGCTATTAAATGCCAATCCACATGGCAATGGCACGGCAATTTTTACCCAATCAGGTGCGGCGGCGCACAAATTCCAGCAAGACGTTATGGTCGGTCAAATCGGTATTAACTTGCCAATTCCTGTGCCGCTACCGATGTTCTCATTCTCAGGCTCGCGTGGTAGTAAGCTTGGTGATTTGGGCCCTTATGGTAAGCAAGCAGTACAGTTTTACACGCAAACCAAGACCGTCACCGCGCGCTGGTTCGATGATGAAGCCAGCCGTAGTGTCAATACGACTATTTCTATGTAGTATTAACTCTATGTAATATGAACTCTATGTAATATTAATATTGACACTACAGCTCAGGCTTAGCTTGATATACTATCTGTCTGTTTATACTCTTTATAAAGAAGGGACGCGGTGTATCAAGCACAGCTATCGATACAGATTGATAGTGATGCTTTAACACAACAAAGGCTTTAACGTTAAGCCCCCATATTTGTAGTGCATGCACAAGGATGACCTCATGGATTTTACGCTCACCGAAGATCAAATCGCCTTTCGCCAAACGGCTAAACAATTTGCGCAAAAAGCGCTCAAACCGCACGCTGCTGAATGGGATCGCACCTCGCATTTTCCTGTAGATGTGATCAAAAAAACAGGCGAGCTTGGGTTTTTAGGTCTGTATACCAATCCAGATCATGATGGCCTAGGACTGACGCGCTTAGACTCTGCAATGGTATTTGAAGAGCTATCTTGGGGCGATACCTCAGTTGCCGCCTACATGAGTATTCATAATATGGCAGCATGGATGATCGGCGAGTACGGTAGTCATGAGTTATGCCAGCAGTTTTTGCCTAAGATGGTTAGCGGCGAGTGGCTAGGCAGTTATTGCTTAACTGAACCTAATGCTGGCTCTGATGCCGCCTCCTTGCGCACCAAAGCGGACAAACAAGGCGACTATTATGTGTTAAATGGCGAAAAAACTTTTATCTCTGGCGCAGGCTCGACTGATATTTTAGTCGTCATGGCACGTACTGGCGGCGCAGGGCCCAAAGGTGTCTCCGCGTTTGTCGTTGACGCCCATAGCGACGGCATTGAGTATGGCAAAAACGAGCACAAAATGGGCTGGAAAGCACAGCCGACGCGCGCTATTAGTTTTAAAGACGTTAAAGTGCCTGCGTCAAACCTGATAGGCGAGGAGGGTCAAGGCTTTAGTATTGCTATGAAAGGTCTTGACGGTGGGCGTATTAATATCGGTATTTGTGCGGTAGGAACCGCGCAGTCAGCGCTTGAGACCGCTACCAACTATGTGCAAGAGCGCAGTCAATTTGGTAAGCCAATAGCAAACTTACAGTCGGTGCAGTTTAAACTTGCTGATATGCTCACTCAAACCATAACCGCGCGGCAAATGCTGTATTTAGCAGCGAGCAAAGTCGATAATAAGGATCCGCAAGCCTCAGTCTATTGTGCGATGGCAAAACGCTTATCTACTGATCTGTGTTTTGATGTGGCCAATGAAGCTTTGCAACTTCACGGCGGCTATGGTTATCTCAATGAGTATCCGCTAGAGCGTCACGTACGAGATCTGCGCGTGCATCAAATATTAGAAGGCACAAATGAGATTATGCGGGTGATTATCTCGCGTCAACTGCTCCAAGACGATGCACTCGATAAGTTACGCTAAGCGATCTAATCTGGCAGCAATTGTCAAAATAATAAGACAAGGAGGTTGTGATGACCGAGTATACCAATCTAAAACTATCAATCGATGGCGCTACCGCGACTATAACGCTGCACAATCCCCCCGCGCATACGTGGACGATGGAGAGCTTGCCTGCGCTCAAACAGCTGATTGCTGATCTCAATGCCAATGATGAGGTTTATGCCATTATTTTACATGGCGACGGTGAAAAATTCTTTTCAGCGGGCGCGGATCTCAATAACTTCTCAGACGGTGACAAAGGTCGGGCGATCAGTATGGCTATCGCTTTTGGTGAGGCTTTTGAAGCGTTATCAAACTATCGCGGCGTCAGTATCGCTGTGATCAACGGCTATGCAATGGGCGGCGGGCTTGAGTGCGCGCTGGCTTGTGACATTCGTATCGCTGAGGAGCATGCGCAAATGGCCTTGCCAGAGACGGGCGTGGGTTTATTGCCTTGTGCTGGTGGTACACAGAATCTGCCTTTACTCGTCGGTGAAGGCTGGGCCAAACGCATGATACTGTGTGGGGAGCGCATTGATGCAGCAACGGCTCTGCGCATTGGCTTGGTTGAAGAGGTAACGGCTAAAGGTGAGGGTTTGCAAGTGGCGCAGGAATTGGCTAAAAAAGTCGCCAAGCAATCCCCTGTCGCCGTCAGTTATTCCAAAGCACTGATTCAAGCAGCTAGAGACAACCCACCTGCACAAAACCTGATCAAAGAGCGCGAAGCCTTTGTTAAATTATTTGACACCCAAGATCAGCGCGAGGGCGTACAGGCATTCTTAGAGAAGCGTAAACCCAATTGGCAGAACAAATAATCGCTACTTGAATTGATAGGTCACTTCTATGACAGTTATAAAATATCCCAATAATAAAACAGCTAAAGCTCAATATGGCAATGACGCAGATGCACCAGTATCCGCTGACGCGCCAGTCTTATTTGAGACCAAGCCAACAGACTGCGGTCATCTATTAGGTATCATGACGCTTAATGCGCCAAAGTCGCTTAATGCGCTTAGCGTTGAGATGTGCCAGCTACTTTCAAAGCAGCTTGAAGATTGGCAAGCCAACTCACAAATCGTCGCTATCGTATTAAGAGGCGCAGGTGATAAGGCATTTTGTGCAGGCGGCGATATCCGCAGGCTCTATGACAGCATGTCGGCTGATGCACCGATGCCGAACCCTTATGCAACAGAATTCTTCGGTAATGAGTACCGTCTGTATCGACAGATGCATTTTTATCCCAAGCCGCTCATTCTTTGGGGTGATGGCATTATTATGGGCGGCGGTATGGGATTGATGGCGGCATGTAGTCATCGTATCGTTACTGAGCGTACGCGCTTTGCTATGCCTGAGATTACCATTGGCTTGTTCCCTGATGCCTCTGGTAGCTGGTTTTTGCGGCGTATGCCTGCCAAGTTCGGTTTATTTTTAGGACTCACAGGAGCGCTGTGTAACGGTAGTGACGCGATGTTTACCAGCCTTGCTGAATATGCGGTAGCAGGAGATGATTACGATAAGGTACTAAGTCTCTTAACACAAACAGACTGGCAGCCTGCAACGACACTCAATCAAAGCAGCCTAGATACGGTGGCAAGCCAAGCACTAGCAGCATACCCTGCGGCTGATCTGCCTGAGAGTAAACTGGCCCTATATTGGCAGTCTATCTCCCAAATTATGAATAGGGGCGGTCTTGGTGATATCGATGCTCTTTTGCGTGATGATGACGCGCTTGCCCAGATAGACGGCGATTTTGCAGCGGATAAATGGACTAAGCGCGCGCTTGCTACTTATCGGCACGGCTGCCCAGTGAGCGCGGCATTGACTTATGCATTGTATGACAAAGCGACAGATCTTTCGCTTGAGCAAGTACTCTATCTTGAGCTTAATACTGCCGTACACTGCGCGGCAAATTCTGATTTTAAAGAAGGCGTACGGGCGCTGCTGATTGATAAAGACAAAGATCCTAAATGGTCGCGATCGCTTAGTGAGTGTTTATCCCCTGAGGGCCGCGATTATATCGAGCAGCATTTTGACAACCCTTATATCAAAGACGCGCACCCCTTAAAAGACTGGCTAGGCGCTGATGCTTTGGGCGCGCAATACGTTCGCTAAGCTTTACGTATAGTTGAGTTCCTTTAATAGTGCTATCTCTTAGTCTAAATATGTCAGTTTTTTGAGACTGACAATAGAATATATAATCAGAACAACAATCATCAAGGAGTGATGACATGAGTCCAAGTAAACATAGCGATAGTCAAAGTAGACCTAATATTGCCTTTATTGGTCTAGGTAATATGGGCGCGCCAATGGCGGAGAATCTGATAAAAGCAGGATATAAGCTCTCGGTGTATGATTTATCACAGGCGGCGCTCGATCGTTTGCAGAGTGCGGGTGCTAGAGTCGCCGATAGCCCAAAGGATGCGGCACGTGACGTCCAAGTCGTTATCACGATGTTGCCAGCAGGCAAGCATGTACACGCGGTCTACTTAGATAGCGAAGAGTCAAACGGTCTACTCTCGGTACTGCCTAAGGGTACACTCGTCATTGACAGCAGCACCATTGCCGCAAGTGATGCACGCAAGGTGGCGACAGAGGCGAGCAAATTAGGCATCGACTTTTTAGATGCGCCAGTCTCAGGCGGCACGGGTGGCGCTATTGCAGGTAGTCTCACCTTTATCGTCGGCGGTAGAGCAGACGCCTTTGCCCGTGCTAACCCTATCCTTGATGTTATGGGTAAGAATATCTTTCATGCAGGGGATCATGGTGCAGGACAAGTCGCTAAAATATGTAATAACATGCTGCTTGGCATTTTGATGTCAGGGACAGCTGAGGCGATTAACTTAGGGGTCAAAAACGGCCTTGATGCCAAGGTACTATCCGAGATTATGCTCCAAAGCTCAGGGCGCAACTGGACGCTTGAAGTGTATAATCCTTATCCTAACGTTATAGAAACTGTGCCCTCGAGCAATGGCTACAAAGGCGGATTTATGACCGAGCTTATGCAAAAGGATCTTAACCTTGCCATGCAAACAGCGCAAACAACAGGTGCTGATACGCCAATGGGTGCTAGGGCTACTGAGCTATACAACGAGCACAGCGTCCAGCATGGCGACAAGGATTTTTCCAGTATCATGGCGCTGCATGATAAGTCAGTATTATCGTCCTAATCAGTTTTACAGCCGTATACATTAATAGGCTGTATACTTTAATAAGCAATAAAAAGCCGTTGATGCTACTCACGATAGCACCAACGGCTTTTGTTATTACAAACCAATTTAACTTTGTAGCTCATACACCAAGGTTTGAATATCTTTAGCCGCTTCTCGTAGTCTTGGCACATGGCTTAGTAGTTCATCGAGCGATACTCGTATCGTTGGCGCGTGTATATAGAGCGAGCCCAAATAGCGAGATTTTTTATCAGATATGGCAACGGATACCGCTACCATCTCAGATATAAACTCCTCATTATCGATACCGACGCCTGTCTTGGCAATGTGATCAAGCTCAGTATTTAAAGCACTGATATCGACGATGGTGTTTTTAGTGAACTTATCGAGCGCTAAGCTTTGGAGCACCTTGCGCCGACTCTCCAGACTTAACTGACTTAAATACAGTTTACCCGTTGCTGTGCACCACATGGGTGACTTAATACCTACTGGCAAGTAGATTTGCAAGGGTAGTTTAGTCGCAACCCTATTGGTATAGATCATATCGGTATGATAGGGAATACCAATGCCGCAAGTCTCTTTTATATCGTCTACCAGCTTTTGTAATATGATTTGCCGCTCGTTAAAGAACTGCCTATGTTGCCAAAGCTCAACACTTAGATTGCGCACACGCTTGCCGGGGATAATACCGCCACCGATATCGACTGCAACAAAACCTTCATCAACCAAATTTTGCACCAAACGATGTATGGTTGGTTTTGGAATATCGAGCATTTGCGAGAGCTCAAGGGGCGAGATAGGTTTGGATGAATAGGACACCGCTTCGATAATTTCTAACACGCGAGTAATAGAGGATACTTTGGGCATAGAAGAAGCTCAGTATAGATAAAGAGAGTAGTTAGAAAGTTTGAATTCACTGAAATGTATATAAACCAGTAACAGTAAGTATAAAGAATTACGATAATAATCACTAGTTTATAGCGATAAACTTTACCAATTTACGAATTTTATTATTAATTTGGTCAACTATTATAGATACATCAACTCACAAACCGAAACAAATGGTAGTAATAAGTAATAGAATATTTACTGTCTAAAATACATTTATAGTCCATTATACAGAAACATCTTGAAATACTTTCTTTATCTCGAATTTGTATATTTACTTGAGTTTAGGGAGTAGTAGGTCGTAAAAAGCAAGTGTTTTAGGTTGCTAGGTGCCACTAATTACAATATGCATGCAATCTTTACATAATACTAAACAAAAGGGGTCTCTGAGGGGATGACTTTTGAGACAAAAATTGTTTTAATCTGCTCAACAAAAAAATGATTATTCAAACCATCCAATCAATCATTTTTATGGGCAAACAATCCCACACTTTAGGAGAGAGTTATGAAACTTATCAAATTATCTTTAGTTACTGCTGCTGTTATGGCATCAACTGCTGCAATGGCTGCTGAGCCTGCCTATCAGTACAGCAGCGATGCTGGTATTATCCGTAATACAACAGGCGCATTCGTTGGTACGACTAAAACTATCTTTAACACGCTAACTAATCCAGCTTCTGTTAGTGCTGAAGTGGGTACTTTAGGTTACGGTGCAAACGTTGGCTTTAGCGTTAACGAAAAAGTAGAATTACAAGCGGGTTGGGCAGGCGGTGATGTTGCTGACCTATTCGGTGGTGATTTTGACGCAAACGACGTAGAATATGACGTTGATTCTGATTTTAGCAACCCATATTTAGGCGTACAAGTACGTCCTGCTGGCAACTGGTTCACTATGGGTGGCGGTATTATCGTTCCTGATAACGATTTAGATGTCACAGCAAACTCTAAAAATGGTGAGTACAAAATTGACGGTGTTTCATATGACGCTGGCGATGTTGGTACTCTTAAAGGATCTCTTGATCATCGTAACAAATTAGCACCTTACGTTACTATCGGTTTCCGTCCTAATATTACTAATAACTTTGGTGTGTTTGGTGAAATTGGAGCAGCTTATCTTGGCAAAACCGATGCTACTGTTCGCGCCTCTAATCCAGATAATATTGTAGATATCAATGATAGTTTCCAAGATGTTACGGCTGCTGATGTAGCTCGTTTCGCAGAAAGAGAGTTAGAAGACGAAGATTACATCGAGTGGTTGCCTATCGTGAAGCTAGGTGCAACTTACCGCTTCTAATATTAGTTTATAAATAACTGATACGATAAAAAGACGTCCTTTGGGGCGTCTTTTTTTTGTGTGTAAACTTTTTATTTATAAAGTAATTATTATTTGCAGCTTAGGTAGTAGCACAATGCGATAAATACTTTGCGTATCCTTTATCCTAATTGGCGTAACATCTTCGTTATCCGTGTTTATCAACAGCTCATCAATTAATTGTGCGTAGTTGATACCCATACCTTGCGCTAGCGTGTAATTGTGCACTTTGATAAAGCACTCTTTGACTTGCCATAGTAAACGACTCAGATGCGCGCGTTTTATAGTATTCAGCTTGTCTAAAACAGCCAGCTCATCAGTATGATAATACCGCTGTACAATAGACCATTTCACACTTTGTACCTCTATATCGATACCGACTGGTCTATGACTGCTGACAACGACCGCAACCCTATCAACGGAATGACTAAAGCAGACATAATAACGGTGATGAATAAGCCGATAAGGGAACTGGGTCTCATCTAAATCATCATAGATTGCAAGCTTTTGCAGTAAGTGCTGAAGTAAATCTCGTACGCCTTTACGTTGTTGCTGCCGCTCATAATTAAACGCACTATTCGTGTTGTTTTGACCATCATGATGGGTAGATGCTATTTTTGCGCTCATACACCAAGTGCTGTCATTGAGTTGGATATAGCTTAAATTATATAGTGAGAAGGGCATAGTTGATAAGATCATGAGTATGAGTATGAGTATGAGTACTATTGAGAATAGCATGCTTTAAAGTCGTAAAAAACCCAGCAATGCTAAGGTTGCTGGGTTCTGTTTTTTCAACAAGGCTCTTTTGCTAATGCAAGTTTATACTTAAATTTAGTAAGACAACTCAGCACGGCGGTTTAGAGCATAGGCCGCCTCGGTCATACCAGTAGCAGCAGGACGCTCTTCGCCATAGCTAATAATTTGAATATTATTGATAGCAACGCCTTGATTAGCTAGATAGTCACGAGCCGCCGCCGCACGGCGCTCACCTAGAGCGATGTTATATTCACGGCTACCGCGCTCATCCGTATGACCTGCGATAAGGACACCAGCAGCTGGGTTTGAGCTCAACAGATTGACGTGTTGATTGAGTACGCTAGCAGCTTGCGCTGTGATGTTGCTACTATCAAAGTCAAAATAGACGACGGCTTGCAAATTATCAGCAGCACTAACAACCATACCTGGATTGTCAACGAGAACGGCACCTGAATAAGCGACCTGACCGCTAGGTACACCTAGGGGTGCAACAACAACTTCAGAGGTTGCTCTTTTAGTGGCACAGCCTGAGGTAATCGCTATAGCGCTTGATAATACGGCTAAGGTTGCCACTTTCGCAAAACGACTATTGAGAGTAGAGTGAGTAATGATTGACATATAAATCTCCTAAAGTTGAAATAACATTCTTATTTTTAAAACCACTTAATATACCACTTAGCTCATTGCTACTTATCATATAACTCATGTTAATTTATGTAAGTATCATTACTGTAATTACAAAGACCGTTTATTTAATCACCAGCGACCTTTATCCCAGTTCTCAGGATTGGCCCAATACTTATTGTTTAGCCAATTGGGTAGAACTTTATAATCATAAAGATTAAATTGCCATAAAGTAATTGGATGTTTAGCTACAGCAGCACTTAAAGATCTGCTTGGGTTGACGGCTTGCTCTTTATTAACGATATCAAAAGGAGTAAATCCGTAAGCTCGCAAATCTATAGTACTATCAATAGCTATAAGTAAGTGAGCGGCATATAAATCACGATAGCGCATTAGTAAAGGGATATAGTGCTGTATCTTCTCATCTGATAATGTTGGTAGCCAAAAACAAACCAGCTCATGACGCTTGTGTATCTGCTGCTGATCAAGTGCAGGTAAGGTTAAGAGATGAGTATGGTCTTTTTTTGACTTGATATCGTTTGATGCTTTATTAAGCTGTGTTTGTAGTGATGCAAGTGCGGCTTTATCCTCTGCCACCCATAACATCTGTGTACTATCAAAAGCAGGCGCCTCTGATGCTAATTCTGGAAGCAGCTCCTCTACGTAGGCCACAAGCATTGGCAGGCTAACGTTTGAGTGCTCTGTTTTTCGCTGCGTCATAAGAGTGCCTTTTTATGAAATGAAAATCTACTCTGCCATTAAATCACTTTATATGGCATTAGCCAATTAATAATACGACTTAAAGCTATCGATGACTCTTAAAGCTAAGTTTAAGTTTTTCGGTAGCGTAACTTGAAATCTAGCAAATCAAATCAATGTAAGCTAATAATGTAAAGTCACTCAATTGAACGAACCATTCTACCTCTAACAAAAATGCTCTCAATCTACAATTAATAATAGGAATGACCATGTCTGCTGATACTCCCCAAATTATCAACCCTGAGATGGCTGATGTACCCCTTCATGAGCCAAGCAAAATCCATCTAAAAGACTATAAGCGCCCAAGCTTCGATGTCGAGACCGTCAATTTGGACATTCAATTATTTGATGAGCATGCGACAGTTGAAAGTACGCTGGTTATGAATCGTCAGACCGAAGGCGACTTGGTGCTATATGGTGAGGACGTTGAGCTGCTCACCATTGAACTCGATGGGGAAGTGCTGGCTACTGAACGTTATAGCATCAATAACGGTAAGCTGACCATTACAGATGCGCCAGATAGTCTAAGTTTGCATATAAAGGTGCGTATCCATCCGCAAACCAATACCGCGCTTGAGGGTCTGTACATCGCAGGCACGGGTAGTGAGACCATGTTCGTCACTCAGTGCGAGCCAGAAGGCTTTCGCAAGATTACCTATTATCCTGATCGACCTGATGTGCTGGCGGTGTTTACGACGCGTCTAGAGGCAGACAAGCATTATCCGACGCTGCTTGCCAATGGTAATTTGATTGAACAAGGTGAAGTCGTAGGCGCGCCTGATCGTCATTATGCTATTTGGGAAGATCCGACTAATAAGCCAAGCTATCTGTTCGCTTGCGTTGTCGCAAACTTAGATGTATTAACCGATCATTTCACAACTAGTGAAGGGCGAGAAGTCACCCTTGAGTTGTACGCAAAGTCTGATGATATTGATAAATGTCATGTCGGTATGCAAGCATTAAAGGACTCGATGTTGTGGGATGAGGTCAATTATGGGCGCGCCTATGATTTAGATCGCTATATGATTGTGGCGGTGAGCCAGTTTAATATGGGCGCTATGGAGAACAAAGGTCTCAATATCTTTAATACCGCTTGCGTATTGTCTAGTCCTGAAACGACAACCGATGCGCGCAGCTTTAATGTAAAAGCAGTCATCGCTCATGAGTATTTTCATAATTGGACGGGCAACCGTATTACCTGCCGCGATTGGTTTCAGTTGTGTCTAAAAGAGGGCTTTACTGTATATCGGGATCAGTCGTTCTCAGCCGATCAGCAATCAAGTGCGGTGCAGCGTATAGACGATGTAGCGATGCTGCGCGCGCATCAGTTTGCAGAGGACGCAGGACCACTCGCGCATCCTGTACGTCCTGAGAGCTTTGTTGAGATTAATAACTTTTATACCACTACTATTTATGAGAAAGGCGCAGAAATCGTACGCATGATTGCTAATATGCTCGGCGCTGATAATTTCCGTCAAGGCACTGATGAGTATTTTCGCCGTTATGATGGACAAGCGGTCACAGTAGAGGATTTCTTATCAGCGCTTAGTATCACTGATAGTAAGGTTGAGGACTTTATCGACTGGTATCGTCAGCCCGGTACGCCTGTGTTGTCTGGCCATCAAGACTATGATAGCGAGACGCAGACGCTCACTATTACTTTGAGTCAGCAGACGCGCCATGTTGCTGGATTTGACGCGCCAAAGCCTTTGCCAATTCCGGTTGCGACGGCTTTATTTGATCAAGACTCAGGTGGGATCATTAGCGAGCGTATGCTATTACTTGAGCAAGCGGCGCAAACCTTTGTGTTTGACAATGTAGGCAGTAATCCTGTGGTGTCCTTGCTACGCGATTTTAGCGCACCTGTGCAATTGAATTATAATTATCAAGATGCGGATTTAGCGTTTTTGCTGACTCATGAGACCAATGGTTTTAACCGCTGGCAAGTGACGCAAATGCTGGTCAATCGTATATTACTGCCCAGTAGTGACGCTAAGAGCGAGCCTGATATTTACTTGCAAGCACTGGTGGCGACCCTGCCTAAGCTTGCAGTGGATGATCCTATGTTAGCGGCGCGCCTGCTCGATATCCCATCACCGCAGGAGCTGGCATCAGCGACACACAAAGACTACGATCCAGAGGTCATCAAACAAGAGCGTGAGAATCTATACAAACAAGTCGCCCTTGCGCTAAAAGATCAATGGGCAACTATCTATGAGCAGTTGCCATTACAAGCCTATACTGATACTCCAGAAGCACTAGGCAGGCGCGCCCTACGTAATGTAGTACTGGATATGGCATTGACGGCCAAGGTCACAGGCGCGGATCAGTGGGCTAAGCAGCAGTATGACAATGCCAGCTGTATGACTGAGCGTTTTGGGGCGCTAAGAGCTATTGTCAATCATCAGCTAGAGAGTTGTAATGCCTACTTAGCTGACTTCTACGAGCGGTTTAATACGGATGATTTGGTCATCGACTTATGGTTTAGTGTGCAAGCATCTAATACTCATGTGACTACTGATACTATTAAATCGCTACTAGCGCACAAGGACTTTGATTGGAATACGCCGAACCGTATACGTTCGGTAATAGGTGCATTTACCGCGCAGCCTGCGGTGCTCTGGACCTTTGAGGGCTTAGATATCTATGTCGATGTTATCAAAAGATTAGATGAGGCCAATCCAGTGGTTGCATCGCGTATGCTACAAGTGCTGGCGCGTTGGTATACTTTGGTTGAACCGCGCCGTACTATGGCACATGAAAAACTGCTTGATCTACAGCAAAAAGCCACCTCTAAACATGTGCTTGAAAGTTTAGAGAGCGTACTGGGCGCAGCTGGTAAATAAAGTTGTCGAATGATTTAGATAAAAGGCTAAACTGCTATGTCAGTTTAGCCTTTTTATTTTTAAGAGATGCTAAGGTTTGCAAAGCGATAAAGATTATAGTTCATGATAAATCGAGTTAAATACTAAGTTAGGCACTGATTCTAAGCACTGATTCTAGGCACTGAGGACATCAATTATGAACAAGATGATATTTGGGGTGGTCTTTAGTTTATTGTGGTCATCAGCGTTTATAGCGGGTAAGTACTCGGTTGATTATATGTCACCGCTTAGTTTTTTGAGCGTGCGGTTTTTATTGGCAGGTATGTTACTACTAGGTCTGTATCAGGTATTAAAGCGGCGACACAAGTTAAAGATATCAATTAATAAAACAGAACTTCTAAGTCGCTCAATGTGGCGTGATGCCATGATTTTAGCGCTACTTAACTACGTGTTGTATCTTGGGCTATCTTACTCAGGCTTGCAGTATGTATCACCAGAGCTTGT
Source organism: uncultured Psychrobacter sp. (assembly GCA_947495055.1). Classification (GTDB taxonomy): domain Bacteria; phylum Pseudomonadota; class Gammaproteobacteria; order Pseudomonadales; family Moraxellaceae; genus Psychrobacter. The sequence continues at coordinate 84,311 of CANLXO010000004.1, forward strand.
GGTGTTACTAGTATCTACCACACCGTTTTTAACCGCTTTTGCGCAGTCATATTTAAGTAAAAAGTGGTCGGCATATTTGTGGATAGCATTAACACTTGGGTTTTTAGGCGTTGTCGTTGTGCTTGTAGCTCGTGTGGGCGGGGTAGAGTCGCTACTGAGTCAGCTGCAAAACCCTGCTCAAACGGATGAGTTTTTATGGGGTGTCGGATGTGTATTGCTATCCGTAGTTGCTCTAGCGGCTGGCACCTTATACTATCGGCTTATCGCTTCTAGTCATAACGTAGTGGCGCTGACAGGACTACAAAATCTAAGTGCAGGCGTTATGTTGTTGCCCTTTGTATCAGTATTTGCTTGGGGACAAGCCTTGAGCGTACCGATATTTGTATATTCACTCTTGTACCAAGTCATCTTGATATCAGGCGCGGCTATGCTGATGTGGTTTCAGCTTATTCGCTGGTTTGGCTCAGGATATGCTTCGGCTTTTCATTTGCTCAATCCAATATTTGCAACGCTTTTATCTGTCTGGTTGTTTGATATTGATTTAAGTGTAAGTGACGTTATTGGCACAATAATGGTGATCATTGCTATGGGGCTCATTAGCTTAGATGTCGTTAGTATTAAAGCCAAAGAAAATCCTGTGTAACTTAAAATTTCTACCTCGCAGCCAAAAGCCCACCTACGAGTAGATGGGCTTTTGTATTTGGGCAGTTAGTTGTTGCTCATTAACGATTGGGTAAAACGTCTTTGACCATATTACGCAAATTGTGTAGCGCGGCTACGCTACTCTCCCAGTCGAGGCAACCATCGGTGATAGAGACGCCATATTCAAGCTTGCTTAAGTCTTCGGTGAGCTTTTGATTACCGCCTTTTAGGTGACTCTCAACCATCATACCGATGATAGATTTGTTACCGTTTTCGATTTGCTCAGCGACGTTATTGATGACCATGGGCTGCAAGTAAGGGTCTTTACCTGAGTTGGCATGACTTGAGTCAATCATAATTTTGGTACTGGTTTTACCTTTCTCAAGCTCATTCTCAGCGGCTGCTACTGCCGTCTCATCATAGTTTGGCTTACCATTACCGCCGCGCAGTACCACGTGCGCATAAGGGTTGCCTTTAGATTTGATAATAGAGACTTGACCGTCTGAGGATAACCCCAAGAAGCTATGAGGCGCTTTGACCGCTTGCATAGCGTTGACGGCGACAGTCATACCGCCGTCGGTACCGTTTTTGAAGCCAACTGGACAAGATAGACCCGAGCTCATCTCGCGATGCGTTTGGCTCTCAGTGGTACGAGCACCAATAGCTGACCAGCTAATCAAGTCTTGCATGTACTGCGGCGTATTTGGGTCTAAGGCTTCAGTCGCGCAAGGCAAACCCTTCTCATTAAGATCGATGAGCAATCTGCGCGCGCTGCGCAAACCCTTTTCGATATCGAAGCTATCATTCATATCAGGATCGTTGATCATGCCTTTCCAGCCAACCGTAGTACGCGGCTTTTCAAAATAGACCCGCATAACGATAAAGATGGTATCTTCCAGCTCTTTTGCCAGTTTAGCCAAGCGGTCGGCATATTCGTGCGCAGCCTTTATGTCATGGATAGAGCAGGGGCCGATGACGATAAACAAGCGCTTATCTTTACCATCTAAGATGTTTTGAATGGTTTGACGTCCTTTTAGGACAGTTTGATACGCGGACTCTGAGAGCGGTAGCTCAGCTTTTAATTCAGCTGGCGTAACTAGGGGGATGAATTGTTCAATATTCACGTCGTCAATGTCTGCATTATGGGTAGCTGGTGTTGTCATGATTATATCGTCTAGCTTATTTATAGGAACAATCATTATGAGGTCAAAAGTAGTCGTTGACAAGGGGACACGAGTAGTTAATTGACTGATAACTGGAATGCCAAAACCAATGTTTTGTTATACTTGCGCTGATATTAGTCTTTTTAGGCGTCGCTATACTCTATAATTCTTTAAAATTTATTATTGTTTGCCTAAAATCTTGAGCGTTTCGCTATTTGGGCTGCGCTCACGTATGATGGCAGCCTAAATGCTTAAGCACTTAGAAGTCTGTATAAGCGTCTAGGTGGTTAGCGTCCAATAATGGCTTGTGCTATATTTTAGTTTGTACCCAACTCCACCTTATATCTAATAGCGGTTAGGATACTATCATGCCAGAATCTGTAACACCTTTTAAGCAAAGTTCTTTGTCTGATACTCTTGCTACTTATCAGGCATCAGGCCCTTTGGTGATAGGGATAGTCGCAGGAGAGGTCTCAGGCGATAGCTTGGGCGCTGATTTTATGGCACAGATGAACAATTTGCGCGGTGATATTATCTGGATCGGCGTTGGTGGTAGTAAGATGCAAGCGCAAGGTCTGCAAAGCTTGTTTCAGCTATCACGCTTAGCAGTTATGGGCTTGGTTGAAGTGATGTCGCAATTGCGAGATCTATTTAAGGCGCGGCGTGAGCTACTGACTGCCTTTGATGGCGCGAACATTGATTGGTTCGTGGGTATCGATGCCCCTGATTTTAATTTACGCGTTGCCAAAAAGCTCAAACCCAAAGGTGTATTTTGCGTGCAATACGTGAGTCCATCGATATGGGCCTGGCGTGAGTCACGTATTCATGGTATCAAGGCGGCAACCAACTTGGTGCTGTGCTTATTCCCCTTTGAATTGCCTGTGTATGAGCAGTATGATCATCCAGCGATCTGCGTTGGACATCCGCTACTACGCACCATAGATCAGTCGCTCGTTCAGACGCCGATGACCCAGCTACGTAGTGAGTTAGTCTGGCACAATGATGGCTTACAGCAGTTTTTTACCAGCCGTTTCGATGCAGTCAGTCAGCTCATCTGCGTGATGCCAGGGTCGCGCCGCGGTGAGATTACTGCTATTTTACCGGTGATGCTTGACGGTATTCAAAAGCTCATACTCCTAGATCCAAAGCTGTGCTTTATTATCCCAACGGTTGATCAAAACCATCAGTATATTGTACAAGAGGTAATCGATAAGCGCTCAGAATCACTGCGAGCTGCAATCGTTGTAGTTTATGATGACAGCCTACCTACCTTTAGTCAGCAGGCAATGGCAGCCTCTGATATGGTCATGCTTGCCTCAGGTACAGCAACCCTTGAGGCGATGCTGCTTGAGCGACCTATGGTTGTGATCTACCAGTTAAATCAGCTGACTTATCGGGTTGCTAAGCGTCTGGTCAAAGTGCCTTATGTCGGACTGCCCAATATCTTGGCAGGCGATGCCATCATCCCTGAACTCATTCAAGAGCAAGCAACGGGGGAGAACATTTGCCGTACTGTCATGCAACTACTCCAGCCGCGCGCTTATGATGAGCAATTAAGGGCTTTGATTGAAACTAAAAAAACTCTGCAACAGCAAAGCAATCACAATCCTGCCAATAGCGCCGTGCAACAATATTATGCCCAAAAGGTTCGGTATTTTAAATCATAAATATTAACAATAAGTCCGCTAAGTTATGAGTCAAATAGAGCAGATCATCGTACTCGACGATACTATCGGGAACATTGATATTAAAGATCAATATGTCAGTTTAAACGCACCGATTACGTTATCAGGTCAGCTCAATATCACTAAGCTGATCGCTGATAAAACCTTCAGTTCTATGTCATCACCATTACAAATAGGGGTAGATGAAGCAGGTCGCGGTCCATTACTCGGCTGCGTTACTATAGCTGCCGCTATCTTGCCTAATACCTGGTCAGATCTAATTGAGCATCAGCCGTTACAGAACACGCCGCTCTGTACACTCACTGATTCCAAAAAGCTCAGTGAAAAAAAACGCGATATTCTATATCCGCTCGTGCAAAAGTATGCACTTGGTTTTGTTGTCGCTGAGATACCTGCTGCGGTGATCGATCAGATTAATATTTTGGCCGCAACCATGCTCGGTATGCGCTTATGTAGTGAAACGTTGCTAAAGGCAATAGCCCAGCATTTCGCTACAATAGTGGTAGGAGGGCAGAATGAGCTCAATAAAGGACAGATTGAGATACTCATCGATGGTAATCGCTGTCCAGATCTTGACTATTTAATACTTGAGAAGCTAGGGCTACCACCATCCGCTATTGATTGCCAAGCTTGGATAAAAGGGGATGCGCGTCATACCAGTATAGCGGCAGCTAGTATCTTGGCAAAAGTCAGTCGCGACAGAACTATGTATGAGATGGATGCTAAGTATCCAAACTACGCCATCGCCCAGCATAAGGGCTATCCGACTCGTGCACACATAGCTGCTATCGATACCTACGGCGTATTGCCGGAGCATAGACGTAGTTTTGCGCCCATAAAACATGTGCAATGAATGCACTCATCATAACTGTATTTAATCAAAACAATAACATCTACTAGTAAAAATAGCCTAAGTAATAATACTTAAATCCCTGAAATATAACATATTTTGGATAAAAACAATTTGATAAATAATGTCTCATTACTATTGAAAACTGTGCATCTTACGTTTATAGTTTGTAACTAGAGTCTAAACAGCATTCTAGTATTATCAAACAATCAAGGACAGATGATGGTTTCAACACTGGCAGCGAAGCGTTCAAGCGCACTACTTTTTTCTATTTTGTTTCTAGCAGCATGTGGAGGCGGTGGTGATGGTGGGGGCAGCGATTCAAACACGAGTTCTGGCGCAGATGAAGCTGTTGAGCCAAGTGTACCTAGTGAAGTAGAGAGTGATATTATAGTCTCAGACCCAATTGTTTCAGACTCAGATACCTCCGTACCTGATGAGCCAGAGGATGAACAAGATGATCCAGTAGACCCAGCCCCTGTTGCTTTAGACAACGATACCAAAGCTGCGCTAGTAGCTAATAACACGATCAGTCTGGCACGTACTAGTTGCGGTCTTAATGGTTTGTCAGATGACACAGAGCTTGGCAATGTTGCTATTAAACACGGTAATTATATTAGACATGTGTACGCCAACAGCACACCTACATCCTTTAATGCCCATACTGAAAACTCTATTAGCAACATCGCTGCGGTTACAGGCAATAATAATCCTTTTTTCGGTGGGGTGAGTTTTGGTAAGCGTTTATCTAATGCAGGCTATAGCAACGTCAACCATGGCGTTACCGAAAATATTGCGCAGACAGTATACTATAGCACTGCTGATAATATAGTCGCGTCAGAAGTTGCGTCGCTCTCGATGACTAAGTCGTTACTAGCTGCGCCTTATCATTTACGTTCGCTTATGATGCCAGGGTCGAGTCTAACAGGTTCAAGTATGGTTGCCTACGAGCCGTTTAACAAATCAGGCTTTAAACATGCCAAAGGCTATGTGCTGGTCAATCATGCAGCGGTGACCGATTCAAGTAAAAATAACACTGTTGAGGGTATCTTTACCTACCCTTGTAATGGCGTTACTGGCACAGTTACTGCCCTTTATAACGAAAGCCCCAATCCATTTAGAAATCCAAATGGTGGATTGCCTACTAGAGATTTACAAAAAAATCCTATCGGGCAACCTGTTTATATCAACATGCCTTCAGCCCAAAGTATCAAAGTGAGTAACATAAAGTTCCGTGATATGAAACGCAATGTCGATATACCGGTCAAATTGTTGGATAGTAATGATGATCCGTTTAAAGGGACCAATTTTGAGTTGCCAGCAAACGAGGCCTTCATCATGCCGCTCACAGACAGTCTAAAAAGCTGCGAGGCTAAACGCATGCCTAATCAAAGTCAGCAGTGTGGACTTTATGGTAATAATGAATATCGCGTCAGCTTCGACGTCTTAGTCGACGGTAAAGATATGCAAAGCAAATCATTTACCTTTAAGACAGGTAAGGTAAGTTATTAGTATACAAACAAGGTCAGTCTACTAAAATTGCAACAGACTCAATAAACAATAAAAAGTATAAGGGACTCCCTTATACTTTTTTATTTGTCTTTTACTTAAACTATCTAAAGATGATGAATGGGGTTCAAGGTCGAATTTGACCGTTATCAGATAATTAAATCATATAGGGCAGTTAATGAGCGCTAAATCGTCAAGCAATTACTCAGGAATACTGGTTATTTTACTCGTGTTGCTACCCGCTCATGATGGTATAGATAGAACCTACTTAAGCGATATTTATATCAAAGACTTTGATGCATTAGTGACTAATCTACGAGCGGATACTGAGAGTGGCATAGGGAATAAGACGCCGATTGATGTGACTAGTAATGATAGAGCAGTAGATAATCGTATTGATGACAGTGCAGCAGGTCTAAAAAATGAAAACGCTGATGATGTCGCCTTGATGGCCAATAATGATTTTAACTTAGCAAGACGTCATTGCGGGTTAGATACCTTATCGCTAGACACTGAGCTGACCAAAATTGCACTACAGCACGCCAACTACATTAAATATGCCTTTGAGAATGCGGCGGTGACTAGGTTTAATCCGCATTACCAAATAGCTATTAAGGATATCGATTCGGTAACAAGTACAAATAATCCGTACTTTAGTGGTCTCGATGTCCAGAACCGAATGTTTAATGCAAACTATCCTAATATAAATTATGGCATCACAGAGAACATCGCTCAGACAAGATATTATCATTCGGCAGGCAGACTCATCTCTCCTAGCGTTGCTACTACTTCGATGGCCAAGTCATTAATGGCAGCGCCTTATCATTTGCGCTCATTGATGACGCCGCAATCAAAACTCGTCGGTACAGCAGTAGTCGGCTACAAACCTTTTGACGAGGATAAAGACAATAATCAAGGCTATGTGCTAGTCACCAATGCAGCGGCAACAAGGGCTACATCAAGAGCAACATTCTCTGGCGTTTTTACTTATCCCTGTCAAGGTATCACTGAAACGGTAACAGGACTCTATAACGAAACGCCAGACCCTGTACAGCATACAGGCCGTAATTTGAGTACTGATCCAATAGGCCAGCCCATATATATCAATGTGCCAAACGCTAAGCAAATTCAAATCATCAATGTTGAGTTTTATGATATTGAGCGAGATATAAATGTGCCCACGCACATCCTTAGTTATCAGAACGATCCGTATAAAGATACAGAGTTTGCACTGCCCGCCAACGAGGCTTTTATATTGCCTATTACTGATGCGCTAAGTAGCTGCAGGGGCATGACGAGAAAGAGCAAGAACTGCGGACTACATGGCAATAGCGAGTACCGAGTCCGCTTTGATATTGTACAGAGTGATAATCGTATACAGAGTCAGTCGTTTACCTTTAGAACAGGCGCTGTGAACTACTCGTAATATAAAGTGAAATAGGCGATTTATCTGTCGTTGTATTGATCCTCTAAAACGAAGATCCTGGCTGCTTTAAAAACTCCTCTTCTTTGTCAGTAGATGTGCGACCCAGCACTTCATTGCGATGTGGATAGCGGCCAAACTGATCGATAATGTCTTTATGACGATGCTCAAAGTCTAAAGTATTTGCATCGTTTAACTGCTTAAACAGAGGCAAGTAACGCTCATGAATCATAGCCGATTCTGAATGCATAAAGGGCATAATCGTAAATCTGCGCCACTCCATAGGCAAACTATTAAAGTGCGGCTGCTCGATGGCTTCTTGCGCAAGGACTAACGCCATACCATCTTGAGCAAAGGCGCAAGCCTCGTCGCGGCATAGATTGCGCGAGAACTGATCAAGCACAATAATCTCAGCCAAACGTCCTGCCAGCGCTGTGATTGAGCTATTGCTATCAGCAGGCGCGTCTGCAATACGCCAGCTTACGCATTCACCTTGTTTGGCAGCTTGCCAAATATCACCAAATTTGTCCGCTATCTGCTGATCAAAATTGTCGTTTTGTTCAAACCAGCATACCTCGTTGTCCTTATCAAACCAAAAATCCAATACTGCGCGGGCGTCAATATTGAGATGCGTCAAGTCGATATTCTTGGGATCGAGCTGTGATGAATGAGCTTGGTTTGAGGCGTTGGAATAATCAGTAGATAGCGACATAAAATATTCTAATTATGATGAATTTAGTCTACTATAGCGCAAATATTTATATCTGTCATGATGCTAATAACAGCTATTAGGTAACCTCTTATGAATTCTAAAATTACTGATTTATCCACTCTGTCAACGCCCTATTACTTGCTCGATGAAACGGCAATCGTCGCCAATATGCAGATTATCGCGCGTCTATGTGAGCTGTCTGGCGCCAAAGCCTTACTCGCGCTTAAATGTTTTGCCACTTGGGGCGTATTTGATGTCATGCAGCCTTACTTGCATGGTACAACCTCGTCATCACTCAACGAGGTGCGGTTAGGCTATGAAACTTTTGGTGATAATGCTGACAATAGTAATGAAGGTAGTAGCATAGACAAAAAAGAAACCCATGCCTATAGCGTGGCCTATAGCGCAGGCGAGATTGACGAAGTACTAAGCTATGCCGATAAGATTATCTTTAATTCTATCTCACAGCTTAATAGCTTTAAAGATAAGGCTTGTGCACAGAACATTCCAGTAGGACTACGCTTGAACCCAAAGACTAGCAATTCATCTTTTATCATTGCTGATCCAGCGCGTCCCTTTAGCCGTCTGGGTGAGCATGACAAAGATAAGATTGCCGCGGTGCTTGGTGATATCACAGGTGTTATGATCCATAACAACTGCGAGAACGACAGCTTTGCAGCCTTTAGCGAAAGTTTGGCTGATATTGAAGATAGATTTGGTGACGTGTTGGCGCAGCTTGACTGGGTCAGCTTGGGCGGCGGCATTCATTTTATCGCCCCTGATTATCCACTAGAAAAACTCGCTGATAGATTAAAAGGCTTTAGTGAAAAATACGGCGTACAAGTCTATCTTGAGCCGGGTGAGGCAAGTATTCATGGCGCAGGCTCATTGGTCACCACAGTATTAGATACTATGCACAATGAAAAGAACTTAGCTGTCGTCGATGCTTCTATTGAAGCGCATATGCTAGATTTACTGATTTATCAAGAGTCAGCGTCTATCGCTACTATTAATGAGAGTGTCGTTGATATAGTGCCTGTGAATAAAGAGCAGGCAGATGACAATACGATTATCTACGGTCGCTCATGTTTGGCAGGTGATATCTTTGGCGAGTATGCACTACCTAACCAGTTACAGGTAGGTGATACCATCGCGTTTGGTAATGCCGCAGGCTATACGATGGTGAAGAAAAACTGGTTCAATGGCGTGGGCATGCCAGCGATTGTCATTCGTCGCCTTGATGGCAGTATCGATATTCAGCGCAAGTTTGATTACCAAGATTACAAGGATAGCTTGTCTTAAATAACTGCGTTGCTCAATCTGCGTAAACGCTAAAAAACAAAGGTTTAGAGATAACTATCTGTAGTTTTTGTTGCTGTATTTTTATACATTATTTTTACTATTAACAGAATAAAAATTGTTATAATCGCCACGGGCAAATAGCTATCGACTAAAAACGATGTTTGCCCGACGGGTGCGTGGGTTTTCCTCGGTCTTCCTTTTTCATTCACGCACATCATTCACTCGTTGCTGTTTTGCATAGCCATATCACTGGTATCGACAGGGACACAAAGGAGGATTGTTCATTGAACACAAACCAAACCAAACCCAGCAAAAAAGACGTACTTATCATCGGTGCAGGCGGCGTCGCGCAAGTAGTCGCCCATAAATGTGCGATGCACAATGACGTGCTTGGCGAGATTCATATTGCCTCTCGCACCAAGGATAAATGTGATGCCATCGCTCAGAGCGTAAAAGACAAAGGCAGCTTTAAGCAAGCTGCTGTCTTGCATACGCACCAAGTCGATGCCATGGATACTCAAGCTGTCATCGATCTTATCAACGATATCGGTATTCAAATCTTAATTAACGTCGGCTCGGCATTTATCAATATGACCGTATTAGAAGCTTGTATCGAGACGGGTACAGCCTACATCGATACCGCCATTCATGAGGATCCGCGCAAAATTTGCGAGACGCCGCCATGGTATGACAACTATGAGTGGCAGCGTCGTCAGCGCTGTGCGGACAACAATGTCACGGCGATTTTGGGCGCAGGCTTTGATCCTGGTATGGTCAACGCTTATGCGCGTCTGGGCTATGACATGATGGATGCAGGCTCAGTCACTGATATCGATATCATCGACATAAACGCCGGCGATCATGGTAAGTATTTTGCCACTAACTTCGATCCTGAGATTAATTTTCGTGAGTTCACGGGAACCGTCTACTCTTGGCAGGACAGCAAATGGCAGTCTAATAAAATGTTCGAAGTCAAGCGTACTGACGATCTGCCAGTCGTTGGCATGCAAAACAGCTACTTGAGTGGTCATGATGAAATTCACTCATTGTCAGCCAATTTAGATGTGCCTAATATACGCTTTTGGATGGGCTTTGGTGAGCACTATATCAATGTGTTTACCGTCTTACAAAGCCTAGGTCTGTTGTCCGAGCAGCCGGTAATGACTGCCGAAGGGCAAGAAGTCATTCCATTAAAAGTGGTCAAAGCGGTACTACCAGATCCAAGTTCGCTGGCGCCAAACTATACGGGCAAAACCTGTATTGGTGATAAAGTCAAAGGCAAGATTAATGGCGTCGATACTGAGGTATTTATCTACAATATCTCCGATCACAAAGACGCCTATAATGAGGTCGGTAGCCAAGGGATCTCTTATACCGCAGGCGTGCCTCCTGTCGCGGCTGCTATGTTAATCGCCACAGGCGAGTGGGACGCGGGCAAAATGGTCAACGTCGAAGAGCTGGATGCCAAGCCCTTTATTAATCTGATCAACAAGATAGGTTTGCCAACACGCATTCAAGATAGCGAAGGTGATAGAGCGTTAGAATTCGATATTTAGTCAGTAAGTTTATTTAATAGAAAGCCTATCTTTTAAAGATAGGCTTTTTTATGCTTGATTTTACAAGAAAATAGGGGAGCCAATCCTGCCATCCGCTATTATCTGCCATTTCTGCTAGGGCAGCGGCTACTGGCGGGACAGGTTGCTGCTACCGCGACACCCTGACCCACCGAGCCTTTGCAACCTAGCAGTTATGACAGGATAGCCGCTACAGTCAGGGCTAGCGGTGACATCGCGTTCTTGCTACTATCTATCGTGTTTTGAATTATTTATAATAGTCTCAAATATTCTTATTTGTATAATATAAAAGTATTCAAAAGTTTCGGAGCCATCAACTCCGAATGTCGCTTGATAAGCGGCTAAAGGGCGATCCCTTATTTAAAGCAGTAGCTAGAAATTTGGGCTGGTTGTGCCAGCAGAAGTCGTCCGAAAGGGTAAGCTTATACTAGTCAAAGCAAACCCAACCGCGTGGCAGCGCGGTATATAAATACGAATCTACAATGACTCAACCGGTTGAGTCGTTTGAATGGATTAAACCCATAAAAATTTCAACCAATATAGAGATAAAGGTAAATGTAGCAGCAGTGATTACTGCCATTAGTGGACTTGTTTTTACAGTTGCTATGATTTATTTCAATCTTTTAAAAGTCCTATAATGCCAGCGGCAGTTGGCGTTGTAGGCATAAAATATAATGGTTAAAGCTTTGACTTATAAGATTCTTAGGTCAGCGGTTAGCGGTGAAGGTTCAAATCCTTCCATTCTTGTTTTGTTCTCAGTTATCTTTTTTATGTTGGTGATTTTGTCGTACTTGAAAAATCGTATGTTGATGACATTAGATTCAGACTTTAATTCTGAAAAGGAGGATAACAATATGGGAAAAGTAGCGATGTTAAAATGTTTAGCAGCTTCAGTAATTGATGTAATTCAGGCACTGGGAACAAGTCTTGTGGTCTTTGGTGGGCCGCTTACCTAAGAGTCTTTTTGTGTAAAGTTGATGAGAGCTTATTTTTAGTATTTGATGATTCTATAACAGTGACATTTGTTCGTTAATTAAATATATTAGCCAACTAGATTGTGTAACGGTGCTTAAACACTTGAGTTGGCTAAGCTTTATCTAGTCAGTTTGACAAATTCCCTCCCATCCTACCTTTTTTGTTAAATTTTCCTACTCATAATCTACTGATAATAAATTCTGCTATAGTTAAGCGACAGTATGGTGTTGTTTGACACCTGCTACTCATAAGCAAGGAGCGCTTAACTCATGGAATTTGACTACATAATTATCGGTGGCGGCTCAGCAGGCTGCGTTATGGCAAGCCGTTTATCAGAAGACCCTAATATCACTGTTTGTCTGCTCGAGTTCGGCGGCGACGGCAAAGACTTGGCAGTACGCGTGCCAGCTGGTGTCATCGTTATGATGCGTGACAAACCGACCAAGATTAACAACTGGTGCTTTGATACCGTGCCGCAAACGCACTTGAACAATCGCACCGGCTACCAGCCACGTGGACAATGCTTGGGCGGATCTTCTGCTATCAACGCTATGGTCTACACGCGTGGTAGCGCCAAAGATTATGATCGCTGGGAGCAGGATGGCTGCGCAGGGTGGGGCTACGATGATATGCTGCCATACTTTAAAAAAGCTGAGAACAATGTACATGGCGGTAGTGAGCATCATGGCGATAGTGGACCACTCCACGTGTCAGAATTGGTGAGTCCTCGTCCAATATCGACCTCTTTTGTTGATGCCTGTATTGCTAATGGGTTAGACGCCAACAACGACTTTAATGGCACCAAACAAGATGGCGCAGGTCTTTATCAAGTCACCCATTTTCATGGAGAAAAACAAGGCCAGCGCTGCTCAGCCGCCGCCGCGTACATTCATCCTTTTGAGGATAGAGAAAACTTGACGATTATGACGGGTGCGCGCGTCACTAGTATCTTGACTGAAAATAAGCGAGCGATAGGCGTGGCTTATGATAAGCATGGTGAACATTATACCGCCACCGCCCGATCTGAAGTTATTTTATCAGCTGGTGCATTTGGTTCACCGCAGATACTCATGCTATCAGGTATCGGTCCAAAAGATCATCTAGAAGAGCTCGGTATCGAGGTGGTACATGATTCGCCAAATGTCGGTGAGAACTTACAAGATCACTTAGATGTGGTCTTTGATTACAAGGTAAATACCAAAGATGTTATCGGTATTGGCTTTGGAACGGTGCCTATGATGATGTCAGCGATTGGGGAGTGGAGAAAAAAAGGTACTGGCATACTGACCACCAACTACGCAGAAGCGGGCGCATTCTTTAATGCAACAGAGGCGACACCAACTGATTGGCCAGATACGCAGTTGCACTTTGTCATCTCGCGCGTCATTAATCACGGCCGTGAGGTCAAATGGGGTTATGGTATCTCTGTCCATAGCTGCTATTTACGTCCTGAGAGTCGCGGTACGGTTAAATTGGCCTCAACCGATGCTAGTGTCGCACCCCTTATAGACCCCAACTATTTGTCACATGAAAAGGATGTTGAATTTATGATGGCAGGGGCCAAACGTACGCGGGAGATTATGGAGGAGGCCCCCCTTGCCAAGTTCATCACCGAAGATTACGCCGCGCCTTATCTGGAAAAAGATGGGCTGCTTGGCTACATTCAAAACAGATCTGATACTATCTATCATCCTGTAGGGACTTGCCGTATGGGTGCAGATGAGCTATCCGTCGTCGACACTGATCTCAAGGTCAGAGGGATAGAGAACCTGCGCGTGATTGATGCCTCTATTATGCCGACCCTGATCAGTGCCAACACTAATGCGCCAACCATCGCTATCGCTGAAAAGATAGCGGATCAAATGAAATCTGAGCGCATTAGTAGTGGAACCGTACCGACCGAGATTAACAATTATGCTAAAGCGGAGCACGTAGCGGCGGTATAGTATTTCCGTAATGTTTTAATTTATACAAAGCTTCTTGGTGCTTTAGTGCTAAGAAGTTTTTATGTTTTGGTAACGATAAATTTAAGACAGCATGATTTATATAAAACGTTTAGAACTCAAACTATAACTGTGGTTTTACATTGAAGGTAGACTTGTCATGCGCTTTTTAGAGCTTAAAGTACCACCTGTAGTACAAGTTGTTGTCTCAGCCGCTGCTATGTATGGCGTCTCTAAAGTTGCGTCAAGTTTGCAGTTCTCAATTGAAGGCTCAACGGTGTTAGCAACGGGTTTAGGCGCTATAGGGTTAGGATTAGGCGTTTTAGGAGTTGCTCAATTCAAAAAAGCGCAGACCACGCCCAACCCGCAAGCGCTCGAAAAGGCATCTAGTTTGGTGACTAGCGGCATCTATCGATACACGCGTAATCCTATGTATGTCGGATTGACTCTAGTCTTGTTAGGCTGGGCATTTTATTTATCCCATTATTTAGCGTTTATAATCCTGCCTGTCTTTGTTATCTACATGACGCGCTTTCAGATTGAACCTGAGGAGCGCGCGATGACACGGTTATTTGGCACAGCGTATCAAAGTTATAGAGCCAAAGTTCGGCGCTGGATTTAATGCTATTTGATAACAAATGCAGGAGTGAGACTAGTATGCAACTTGAGATCAACGTAGTAGATGCTTTTACCGATGAGCTATTCAAGGGTAACTCAGCGGCTGTAATAGTCACGGAGAATTGGCTGGCGGACGAGCAGATGCAGTCCATTGCTACTGAGAACAATTTATCTGAGACTGCGTTTTTAGTGGCGGGTAGCGCAGCGGATACTTATCACATTCGTTGGTTTTCACCGCTCACTGAGATTGCCTTTTGTGGTCACGCGACTTTGGCGTCGGCTTTTATATTGTTTAATAAATATCCTACTTTAAAAACCATTCGTTTATCAGCAAGAGCTATCGGTATGATGACCGTGATACAAACTGACAACGGTAAAATACAGATGAATTTTCCCAATGCCAAACCTATTGAATGTGAGGATATTCCTGAGAGTTTACTGGCAGGGTTGTCCATCGCGCCTGCTGAGGTCTATAAAAACGCTCAAGCTTATTTTGTCGTTTATCATTGTGAATCTGATGTCCTAAACGTGGTTCGTGATAACGATAAATTAAAGCAGCTAGCGCCTTTGGATGTGGTCGTGACTTGTCAGACTCAGTCAAAGCAGTTTAAAGATTTCGATTTTATCTCTAGATATTTTTGGCCTGCCAATGGCGGTGATGAAGACCCAGTGACAGGTTCAATCCATACAGGACTGGCGCCATTGTGGGCAGATCGTTTGGGTAAAAACGAATTGGTTGCTTATCAAGCATCAAAGCGGGGCGGGGTAGTATATTGTGAGGTTGCAAGCGATAGAGTTTTGATTTCAGGCAACGCCGTTCAGTACTTAACGGGATTTATTACGATTAAGGAGTAATGGGGTTTGACTGAATTAAAGACGCTTGGTCTTTTTGCGCTGACCGCATTGGCTGAAATTGTGGGTTGCTACCTACCTTATCTTTGGCTACGAGAGGGTAAGAGTGTTTGGCTGCTTATTCCTGGTGTGCTGAGTTTGGCGGCCTTTGTCTGGCTATTGACTCTACATCCGACTGCGGTAGGTAGAGTTTACGCAGCTTACGGCGGAGTGTATGTGGTTATGGCGATTTTATGGTTATGGACTGTGAACGGTATCAGACCCACCACATGGGATGTATTAGGGTCTGCGATTGCACTATTAGGAATGGCGATCATTATGTTTGCGCCACGAAGCAGTTAAAAGGTTTATTTATCGAATCAATATGTTAAAGGTGGCAAGGCTTCGACATCAGTGTTTGTTTTTATGCTACCTAGACCTTGTTAATAAGCGCTTACTTACGGATGCAGAGCAATTTGCTATAATAGATACTAAATTTGGCACCCTCTTTTCGTTATCTTGGCTGACAGGATAACGTTTCTTATTTGGTTGATATCTATGCGTATTCGTAAACTTTTTAAATTTGAAAATGCTCATATCGTGCGTAACTGTAGCTCTGAGCGCTGCAAGCACTCCATCCATGGGCACAGTTATCAGATTGAGCTCATACTTGAGGCCCAGCGTCTTGATCAAGGCCAGATGGTCTATGATTTTGGCCTATTAAAATCATCTATCAAAGATATTATTGACAGCTTTGATCATGCCATTTGTTTTTGGAATCAAGACGATCCTGAGTATATCGAGGCATGCAAAAAATTTAGTGCACGCTGGATTAGTTTGCCCGTGTCACCATCAGCTGAGCAGTTCTCGCGGGTCATATTCTTTTGGGCGCAATCAATCCTAGCGCAGACGCAAATGCAAAACGGCGAGGCGGATGTGAGCGTTTATTCCGTCATTGCGCACGAGACGGCGACAGGTTACGCGCAGTGCTTTGCCGATGATGTCGCCAACGCGCAGATGGGTGAGCTACGACTTGAGGACTTTGAATTTAGTGAACAAGTGCAAAGCGAATGGCATGATTCCAAGCTTTATGCCAAACTGATTAAAGGCGAGCGCTTTATCAATCCTACGGTATTGATGCAAGTGGATACCAAAGTTCAAGTGGATAGTAAAGAGACAGGCAGCCATTGATGAGTGATATTCATACAGCAACTTTGACTTTACATTCTGAGGACGACACTCAGCGTTTGGCTGAGCAATTAGCGACGCTACCGCTCACGGGCAGCGTCTGGTTATCAGGTGATTTGGGCGCGGGCAAGACGACATTGACGCGCTATTGGCTGCAAGCACTTGGCCATGATGGCGCGGTTAAAAGTCCCACTTATACTTTGGTTGAGCCGTATCAAATCGAGCAAGCGGACGGCTTTATCAAATCGGTCTATCATGCCGACCTTTATCGTTTGCAAGACCCTGAGGAGCTCTCCTTTATCGGTTTTGATGAGTATCTCGATGAGCCAAATGCTTTGGTCATCATTGAATGGGCGAGCCGCGCTGATAGCTATTTGCCGCCGCCTGTATTGTTTATAGATATGACTCAAAGTGATACCAATCAAGACAGCCGAAAGGCTGCGCTGCGCTTATCTAAAGCAGGGCAGGCGCAAGGGCTAGAGCTATCAGCTATTGGCCTTTAACCTGTATCATATCTAGCTCTTAATCTTTTCAATTAGTTCCCAAAGTTTAAAATGGATCTCTAAAGCTTTTACTATGTCAGATAACCGCTTAAGCACACGTATCAAAAAGCTATCACCACTGCTCATTAACCAACTAGCAGCAGGTGAGGTCGTCACGCGCCCAGCCGCTGTGGTTAAGGAGTTACTTGAGAACGCTGTCGATGCGGGTGCTACTCATATTGAGGTGTGCATCACTCAAGGCGGTATGGGCATGATAGAGGTCATCGATAACGGTAGTGGCATTCATCCTGATGATATGATCATGGCGGTTACCCGTCATGCGACGAGTAAAGTGGCTGATATTGCCAATTTGCATGGTATCAGCACGCTTGGGTTTCGCGGTGAAGCGCTGGCGGCAACGGCTGCGGTGTCAAGGCTCACATTGAGCAGTAGTCATGATGACAGTGGTATCGGTCGGCAATTACAGGTAGCAGGCGTATTAGCTGATACGCCCAAACTTATGCCAGTGGTGCATCAGCGCGGTACGACGATCACCGTCAAAGACCTCTACTTTAATGTTCCTGCGCGGCGCAGTGATATAAAGTCGCTAGCTACTGAATTTATGCATATTGAAACTATTGTCCGCGAGGTGGCTATCGCCTGCGCCGATATAACACTGACGCTTTATCACGATCAAAAAAAGCGCTTACATCTAGGTGCTAGTACTATCGATAGCGGTATTGAGTACACTATTGGTAATCTATTGCCGCTGCCAAGATTGGAGCAAGCTCTAGGCATATCGCTTAAGGATCAAGCGCTAGAGATACGAGTCGATTTGAGCAATCTGGTGTCGCAATCGAGTACCAAATCTGAGCACATAGCAGATGACAAAAGGCTCAGCGAGGCAAAAATCAGTGGCTGGATTTGGCCCAATCAAGATAAGACGGCAGGTCTGCCTAAGCTACTATATGTCAATGGGCGTTTGATCAAAGACTCGCTGATTAGTAATCAGCTCAAGCAAATTGCATCAAGTGCAGGGTGCGATAGCATTCACTATGCGCTGTATTTTGAGCTGCCTTGTGAGTGGTTAAATCTCAATGTGCATCCGACCAAGCAGCGGATTAAGATTAGTCCTTTGAACAATATACTCGCGCATTTAGGTCATGTGGTTCAAACGACATTGAGCCGATTGCCACCACCTAACGCTCTAGCAACTAATCTGTCTACAATGAACAACTCAGCTAATACCAAACCATTTTCACAGTCCGCTTATTTGGTACAAGCACCTATAGATCAATATAGCGCATCGCCTACTATCAATAATAATCCTGTTATAGATCATGATTATCCATTAGCAAAAACGAATATTTATAATGACGATAGTGATACATCATTAAGTGTTGATAATCAGAGTATCGATCTGGCAGTACATTTAGATAAACGTATGAGTTTGCCACTGTGTTTGGAGGTCATTCATGATGCAAAGGATAATTGGCAGTTTGAAGATAACGACGACAAGACATTGCCTTGGCTGCTCTTGTTTCATCAAGGTCAGTTGCTACTCATTAGCGAGCAAGACTGGTATACGCATATCAATGCTCTATTTGATTCAAACTGGTTTACCCGTTCAGATTCTATCAGTACAGCAGACACCATCAATCAGCATCTAAACCAAGTTGCTAAGCAGATGTCAGCGCCAGATCTGCACGCATTTGTCGTAGATATTGATTATATACTTAAGTCTTTTGCCATCAGGGCTATCAACACCTCACATCTGCTTACGCTATTATTAGCAGCTCCTACAACGTCGCTCCAATAGCATTAATAGTATTTTTAATCACAAGGTTGTCCATGTCATCGTCCTTTTCTAGTTCATCGTCTAAGCTTAATGATAATAGCGTCATCTGCTTAATGGCACCGACTGCGAGCGGCAAAACCGCATTAGCGTATGAGCTGTATGATACCAAGCGTTTTGAGCTAATTTCGGTTGATTCAGCGCTTATATACCGTGATATGAACATCGGCACCGCAAAACCTACTAATGAGGAACTCACCCATTATCCGCATCACTTAGTGAATATTATCGATCCGACGCAAAGCTATAGTGTCGCCGAGTTTGTAGATGACGTGGCGCAACTCATCGCTCGCTGTCATCAACATGGCAAAATCCCTGTGTTAGTAGGCGGCACGATGATGTATTACATGGCGCTGCTAGAAGGGCTCTCTGATATACCCGATAGCAGCGATGTGACACGTGCACAGGTCGAAAAGTGGCGACAAGATGCAGGCATAAAAGTGTTATATGAGTATTTGGCTAAAATAGACCCCGTTAGTCATCAGCGCCTAAAACCCAATGACACTCAGCGTATTACGCGAGCAATTGAGATTTACGAGCAGACCCATATCCCGCTTAGTGAGTGGCAACGCAAACCTAAACTAGCATTAGCGCACAACGAGCAGCAGAACTGGCATGCCTTATCTGTCCTGCCAGATCGTCCTTGGCTGCATCAGCGTATCGCTCAGCGCTTAGATGTCATGTGGAATGAGGGACTGGTTGATGAGGTCATCGACCTATTAGAGCGTTATACGTTGACGCCTGATATGCCATCGATGCGCTGCGTGGGCTATCGGCAAGTGCTTGAGTATCTGGTACACATCAAACACCCTGTATTCAAGCTACCGCATTTAGACCTTGAGTTATTCTATAAAACTTTTGCGGCGCAGACTGACAACGCTTCAACTCAACAAGCGTTTGCCTACAAGCAGATGCAAGACAAATCTCTGTATGCCACTCGTCAGTTGGCAAAACGTCAATACACTTGGCTGCGTAAACTTACACAATTATCTACTGCTAGCGCTCTAGATAAGCCAGATAGTCTTATTCAAAACCAGACCTTCGCGACTATGACGCAGGCAAGAGAGTATCTCTTATCATAAACAATGCATGCGATATCAAACGGTTAACCATACATGAAGGAATCAATCACAATAAGTTGCAAAATCTAAAATAGATAGCTGTTATAATTTAGGAGTAGTAATCAACACTGCGTAAAAAGACTATAATAAACAAGTAGTTAACAGGATTGTTTACTGTCATAAAAGTAATCGTTTAAGCTTGCGTAGATACATTTAATAAATATTTGTAGTACTAAATCTAAAAATTGTAGTATTAGAACTCATAGTATTAAAACCGATAACGACTATTAAAAATAATTATATTATCTAGGAGAGACCTCATGTCAAAAGGACAAACCTTACAAGATCCGTTTTTGAACTCACTACGTAAAGACCGCATTCCTGTGTCAATTTTTTTGGTAAATGGTATTAAATTACAAGGCCAAATAGAATCATTTGATCAATATGTTGTACTGCTAAAGAATACTGTCAGTCAAATGGTGTACAAACACGCTATCTCAACAGTCGTACCTGCGCGTAACCCTAGAGGGACAACGACTACAGGAACCACCACAAGTGGCGCCTCAAGTACTGGATACCAAGGTGGCGGTGCAAGTAGTGGCTTTGAGCGTAGTACCAGTAATACTGGCGCTGCTAATCCTAGTGGCGGTTTTGAAGATCGCGGTTTTGCCTCAAATCGTAGCGGCTTTAATCGTGGCGGCTTTAGCCAAGGTCAAGATCGCGGCTTTGAGCGTGGTAACTTCGGTCAGGGTCAAGATCGCGGTTTTGAGCGAGGAGGCTTTGGTCAAGATCGTGGTTTTGAAAATTCACCTCAAGATACCAGTAGTGATGATAAAAACGATGACGTTAGCGATAGCTAATTGATATCATAATAACTTCTCAAAGACCTGCTACTAAGTAGGTCTTTTTGCATCAAGGTAGGACTTAATAAGGTTTTGTACGGCCAGTTAGCTGTTTATAAAAGTATTGCTAACGATGATTTACTACACATGAGTAGAATATAGTAAGATAGATAACTCTTCTAAAAATAGTCCTTTTAGAGATAGTGACTTATAAAAATAGTAACTTACAAAAACAGTGACTTATAAAATTTGACAGGCATTGAGCGAATATATGACTAACAATACCACGCACGCGCAATTTATCAACGCTGCTATTGAGGCGATTAATACTGAAAAATCAGCGCTGACTTTGTTGGCAGAACAAATAGATACGCGATTTGCACAGGCCTGCGACGTTATTTTAGCCTCTCAAGGCCGCGTGGTAGTAACGGGCATGGGTAAGTCGGGTCTGATTGGCCGTAAGATAGCGGCGACCTTTGCCTCGACAGGTACGCCTGCGTTCTTTATGCATCCAGGTGAGGCCGGTCATGGCGATCTAGGTATGCTAGTGCAAGGCGATGTCTTGCTTGCAATCTCAAACTCTGGCGAGTCAGATGAGATTAAGATGCTATTACCTGTGGTCAAGCGTTTGGGTATTCCGCTCATTAGTATTAGCCGCGACCATAGAGGTATGTTGCCACGTGCCGCTGATATCATTCTGACCCTTGGTAAGTCACAAGAAGCTTGTCCACTCAATTTAGCACCTACTTCGAGCACGACTGCCACTTTGGCGCTCGGTGATGCCCTAGCAGTGGCTTTGGTTCATGCGCGCAACTTTACCTCAGAGGACTTTGCCTTATCACATCCTGCAGGCGCGCTGGGTCGCCAATTGCTAACGCGAGTAGAGGATTTGATGCATACCTCAATTGATCAATTGCCACTCGTCAATCAGCAATCAGTGCTACGTGAAGCGCTATTTACGATGACTCACGGACGCTTGGGTATGACAGTAGTGACTGATGATGAGCAAAAGGTCGTCGGTATATTCACCGATGGCGATTTGCGCCGCGTGCTTGAGCGGGGTCTTGATTTATCCGTACCTATACATGAGGTGATGACGACAAATCCACGTCAGGTTAGCAAAACTATGCGCGCCTCAGACGCTCTTAGCGTTATGAATGAGAAGGGTATTAGTCAGCTGTTAGTCATGGACGATGATGATCATTTGCAAGCCATTATAACGGTTCATGATTTGTTGCAAGCTGGGGTCAAATAAAGAAGTATTTTTTCAATACTTATTGAGCTACAAGACTTATTGAGCTATAAGATTCATTGAACTATGAGAGACAGATTATGCAAGATCTAACAAAAAAAGCAGGCCAAGTTAAACTCCTCATAATGGACGTAGATGGTATTTTGTCTAATGGACAAATTATCTATGACGCCAATGGTATTGAGACTAAAGCATTTTCGGTACAAGATGGCGTTGGAGTCAAATCGCTATCACGCTATGGCATACTAACAGCCATTATCACAGGCCGTAGTAGCCCTATGGTAGACAAACGGGCAAAAGAGATGGGTGTTAAATATGTCGTACAGGGCCGTGATGATAAACTTGTGGCGTTAAATGAGCTACTTGATATGTTAGATCCTGCCCTTAATATTACGACCGCTGATTGCGCCTACATGGGTGATGATTTGCCAGATATCAAAGCCATGCAAACAGTAGGCTTTGCCGCGACGGTTCCCAATGCTCACTCAGAGGTGATTAATCGTAGTGACATGGTGACAACGCGAGCGGGTGGTACTGGCGCGGTACGTGAAGTCTGTGATCTCATTCTAAAAGGTCATGGACATTATCAGGACTTTATCGCGCACTATACATTAGATCAGACGCAGGATGGTTTATCGTGAATACTCGTGTTCTTATTGTCCTAGCCCTTATTATCGCAGGCATTGCCGGTTGGTTCTTTCAGCAGCAAGGCGAGATTACGCCGCCTGTTAATATTGAAGCGACTGATGTAGATTATGAGGCCACTGATATCAAAGCGGTGCAAACCAATGATGAGGGCGAAACAGAGTATGAGCTTAGCGCTGAGTCCTTGACCCATAATCCTAAGACCAATCAAGATGAGATGTCTGGGATCACTATGAATTGGCAGCCCTCTGATGAGCAGCGCTATCTGATTGAAGCAGGTAGCGCCGCTATCAATCAGCAAAGTGGTGATCTACGTTTAGGTGGCGGTTTTAGCTTGGTGAGCGAAGAAAAAAGCGCCTCTGATATCGAACCCATCAAGGTCACAGGTCAAACACTCATAGGTAATACTAAAACGCGCCAAGTCTATAGCAATGAGCCTGTCAAGGTCGAGCAGGGCATGAACCGCTTTAGCGCCTCAAGCATGACTGCTAATCTTGAAACCGGCGAGTATGAGTTTGGGCAAGTAGCAGTAACTTTTACCCCGTCTGAGCGTCAAGATAAAGCGCTGTTTTAGAACCTTAATGCAATAATGTAAAAATGCAATGATGTGACACTTTACTAAGGCATTTGCAACGACAATAACAAGAGACCCTTTTATGAATAATAAACAGCACGCTTTGTACGCGTCTTCGATCGCTATAACACAAGTCTTGTATGGCGTCCGCGCTTTACCTATGATTATGCTTTTAGCTTTGCCTTTATACAGTCATGCCTTGCCATCAGATGCCAATCAGCCGATCAAGCTACTCGCAGATAAGGCCACTTATAGCGAGCGTACTGGGGTCACTAGCTACTCAGGTAACGTCATTATTACCCAAGGCACGCTCAAACTAACTGCTGATGATATTACGGTTAATCTATCAGAGCAGCGTAGTATCAATTCAGCGGTGGCTACAGGTCGACCTGCGACGATGCAACAAGTGATCACTGCTGATAAAGGTCTGGCAAAAGGTCAAGGTAACAAGATCGATTACAACGCGGTAACTGGTATTATTACTTTAACTGGTAATGCTAAGCTCAATCAAAACGGGGCTAGCTTTGCAGGTAACGTCATTCGCTACAGCCTAAAGGCGGGCGATGTTGAGGCCACCGCTGGCAATAGCCAACGCGTTGAGCTGATACTACCGCCAAACAATAACACCAGTCAGCGCGGCGTGCGCTAGTAGGCTGATATCTAAACCTTACGTCCTTTGAGTCTGAGTACTATATGAATAATACACTTGCCGACAACGCATCGATTAAGTCGCCAGTTCAATCGCCTACAAGCTTAGCACCACACGCGCGCTTAGTGATGCAGAACCTTGGCAAGCGCTACGGCAAGCGCTGGGTGGTAAAAGACGTCTCATTCTCAGTGGAGCAAGGACAGGTCGTTGGACTTTTGGGCCCAAATGGCGCGGGCAAGACTACCAGCTTTTATATGGTGGTGGGTTTGGTCAACATGGATAAAGGCCGCGTGACTTTAGGTAAGATGGACTTGTCCAAATACGCTATGCATGAGCGTGCGCGTGCGGGTATCGGTTATTTGCCGCAAGAGGCGTCTATATTTCGCAAATTATCTATCGAAGATAACATCCTCTCAATTCTGCAAACGCGCAGTGAATTAAGTGCCAGCGAGCAGCGCTTAGAGCTTGAAAAACTGATCAAAGAGTTCCATCTAGAAGGGGTGCGCAGCTCTCTTGGTATGAGCGTGTCAGGCGGTGAACGTCGTCGCTGCGAGATTGCTCGAGCACTGGCGGCTAATCCTAAATTTATCTTATTAGATGAGCCTTTTGCTGGCGTTGATCCGATCTCAGTCGGTGATATCAAAGATGTGATTTTAGCACTCAAAAATCGTGGTATCGGCGTATTAATTACCGATCATAATGTCCGTGACACGCTTGCTATCTGCGAAAAGGCTTATATTGTCTCTGAAGGCGCTATTATCGCTGAGGGTACCTCAGATGAGGTATTGAACAATGAGCTGGTTAAAGAGATATATTTAGGTAAAGACTTTAGAGTCTAATGGATGCCTTTGTATTAGCCCTATAACCATCGACTTCGTATAGTCATCTTCTATAAAGACGCTCCTTTAACCGTCTAATTCAATGTATTAAAGCTCCCCATTCATGCTGACTGACAATCTACGCTACCACGTACGACTTAAAGTGAGCTAAATAAGGCTTATCATTTATGGCAAAAAACAAAAGCAGCTATGTCTGCCAAGGGTGCGGCGCGCATTTTGGTAAATGGGCAGGTCAGTGTTCTGACTGCTCAGAGTGGAACAGTTTGGTCGAAGCGCCAAATGTGAGCATGCCGCACCACAACAAAGCTAGCGCAAAAAGTGCGCCTAGAGCTGCGCCGCGCCATCCTCCTAATGGCACGACCACCGGCGGCAATTATTCGGGGACTCATAGCGCGGTTATGCCGCTTAACGCGGTCAGTGTCACTTTGGATACGCGCCTGCCCACTGGCATTAGTGAGTTTGACCGCGTACTAGGCGGCGGCTTGGTAGCGGGGTCGGTAGTGCTTATCGGCGGCGATCCTGGTATCGGTAAGTCAACTATTTTGCTTCAGACAGCGACCAATATGGCGCGTGCTGACTCATTAGCGGGTAGCGCGCTATACGTCACAGGCGAGGAGTCCTTGGCGCAGGTAGCCATGCGTGCCAAACGCTTAGAGTTGCCCGCAGATCGCCTTCGTGTGCTCGCTGAGACCAATGTCGAGACTATATGCGCCGCTCTCACCCAAGAGCAGCCTGCTATTGCCATTATTGATTCTATTCAGACTATCTATACCGATGCGATCAATTCAGCGCCAGGCGGCGTGAGTCAGATTCGCG
The DNA here is from genome assembly GCA_947495055.1 of uncultured Psychrobacter sp. GTDB lineage: Bacteria > Pseudomonadota > Gammaproteobacteria > Pseudomonadales > Moraxellaceae > Psychrobacter. The sequence goes on from CANLXO010000004.1 coordinate 109,741, forward strand.
AATCGGCGGCGATATTAACTCGTTATGCCAAGCAAACTGGTACGGCGCTATTCTTAGTCGGTCACGTAACCAAAGAAGGTACGCTGGCAGGGCCACGTGTGCTTGAGCATATGGTTGATACGGTACTGTACTTTGAAGGTCAGTCTGATTCGCGCTTTCGGATGATACGCGCGGTCAAAAATCGTTTTGGCGCGGTCAATGAGCTGGGTATCTTTGGTATGACTGATATGGGGCTTAAGGAAGTGGCGAACCCATCAGCGATATTTTTGAGCCGCTATGATAAGCCTGTGGCAGGCTCTGTGGTTATGGTTAGCCGTGAGGGTACGCGTCCGCTGCTGGTGGAGGTGCAAGCGCTGGTTGATGACTCACAAGGGCAGCCAAGGCGTATGGCGCTAGGTTTGGACTTTCAGCGCTTATCTATGTTGCTTGCGGTCATGCATCGACATGGCGGTATTCATACTAGTGGGCAAGATGTGTATGTCAACGTCGTCGGTGGGGTCAAGGTGATAGAGACAGGCTCTGATTTAGCAGTACTGCTCGCCTGTGCGTCTAGTATCAAAGAGCGTGCTTTGCCATCCTCATTAGCGGTATTTGGGGAGGTGGGGTTATCAGGTGAGATACGTCCAGTACCTAATGGTCAAGAGCGCTTGAAAGAAGCGATGAAGCACGGATTTAAGCATGCTATCGTGCCAAAAGCCAATGCGCCTGCCAAGAACTCGCCTCAGTTTAAGGGCATCAATGTGATTGCCGTTGAGCGTCTTGATGACGCTATCCAAAATGCTTTTGAGATAGATGACTAGGTTAATGGTTCTAATCAAGCATAAAACTTAAGCAAAAAAACGCCTCATTCATTAATGAGGCGTTTTTTATGGGCAGTACTTAACCATTAGTCAATACTTAGCAATTAGATGATGTATTTAAACCTTAGGGTCCAGATACGCGCTCAATAGAGACATTGCCGACGCCTTTGCTAGTAATACCAAGCTTTTTGGCAGCACCATAAGATAAATCTAGAACACGATTACCATGGAAGGGGCCACGGTCATTAACTTTTACCACAACGCTTTTACCATTGGTCTTATTGGTCACCTTAACGTAGCAGTTGAGCGGTAGTGAGCGATGCGCCGCTGTCAAGGCATTCATATCGAAAGTCTCACCACTAGCAGTTTTGCGGCCATGAAACTTACGACCATACCAAGAAGCGAGGCCACTTTGAGTAAATTTGCTCAATGAGTTAGAAGCGGATGCAGTTAGGCGCTCTAAAACGTCATCATCTTGGCTCACTTGTGCGGTGTCACTAGTGAGCAATGAGCTATTTAAAGCTAAAGATGATGGCTGACGAGCAGATTTGACAAGACTTGAAGCACCATCATGCTGGCGAGTAAGTTCACTTAAAACGCGGTCAATATGAGAGTTATTGTCTTGTGACAAAGTACTGTAGGCGCTTTCTGCTGCATTAGTATTGATAGCTAAGGTTGAGCCTGCAAACAGACAAACTGACAGGGTAAGTAAACCAGATAAACGCTTATTCATAAATACCTCTATAACTTATACGTTAGCGCTTAGTCCAATCCTTGGTACTAAGCGGAGCGCTGTTAGAATCTTTTAACGCTGCTGACTATACTTACAAGTTATAACTCAATGATTGTTTAATGCTATCTTTATCAGTAGCTTTGTATAACTTGTGTATCGGTTCTGATTAACAGAGGTTAACTCATAGTTTTATAAAAAACAAGCATTAATACCTGTAAGTATAAATTAACAGTCAGTGTATTATTTGAGAAACAATACAGCAGGCTAAGTGAAATAAGCAAAATAGTGTCGGATGAATCTAACTACTCAACACTATCTTGTTATTTATAAGCTTCAAACTACAGGGATTTATCGTTGCACTCAGAGGCTATTTGGCGGTCAAACCGCCATCAATGATGAATTCTGAACCAGTGGAATAACTAGAGTCATCAGATGCCAAAAAGAGCACCATACTACTGACTTCCTCCGGCTGAGCGACGCGCTGTAAAGGAATGGTCTTAGCAAATGCCTCAACAGCGTCTTTGGTATCGCCTTGAGAGATCATAGGCGTAGCAATCACACCTGGATGCACAGAATTGACACGTATGCCAAAGGGCGCGCATTCAAGTGCTGCAGCTTTAGTCATACCGCGTACCGCAAATTTGGAATCGGTATAGCCAATAGCGCCGCCAACCAGACCGTTGATTGAGGAGATATTAATGATAGAGCCTTGCTTGGCCGCTTTCATAGTTGGGATGACTGCTTTCATACCCAAAAAGACTGAGACTTGATTGATCTCGAGGATTTTACGATAGTCATCAACCGAGGTATCCAATATCGATTTGTGCGTAGTAATGCCTGCATTGTTGACGAGCACATCGATTTGACCAAACTTAGTTATTGTAGCCTCTATCACTTGTTGCCAATCCGCCTCGTCAGTGACGTCTTGTTTGACAAATAAAGCATTATCACCAAGCTCTTTGACCAGCGCTTCGCCTTTGTCAGCGTTGATGTCTGTCAATACTACCTGAGCGCCCTCAGCAATGAATAAGCGCGCATGAGTCTCGCCCATACCTTGAGCGGCGCCTGTAATGATAACGACTTTATTAGTTAACCGAGCCATGATATCTCCAAATTTTACAATAACTGTATGTGAGGTAATAACTATATGTGAGGTATAGTATAAGCCATTACGAACAATTTTTGGCTTATAAGCCTAAAGGTCTTGTTCCTATTCAGTAATAGTCTAAAAATATAAGAACGATACATAAAAGTTAAGATCACCTAAAGTCAGAGTGATATCGATTAAAGGCGTCATTAATGTATCAAGAGATCTTAGAGTTTTGTTTTAAAAAGGTGGGCAGCCAAAAGTTTTTTGAAAAGGATGCCGCTTTTGATAAGCAGCTGACTAAACGTTTCTCTGCTGTGCTTGAGCAAGCTTTGGCAGCAGAGTTTTATGAGTGGCGCAGTAGTATCGAGGGCAGGCTGTGCGAAATTATTATTTTAGATCAATTCTCACGCAACATTTACCGAGGTACGCCCCAAGCCTTCGCGCAAGATGCGATGGCGCTGGCCTTAGCGCAAGAGGCAGTAGCCGCTGGGATATTAGATAAGCTCACTCAGGTAGACGCTAGAAAGTTTGTGCTAATGCCCTATATGCATAGCGAATCAAAACTCATTCACAAGCAGGCTGAGCCGTTATTTGCAGAATATACCAATCAGCAGACGCTAGAGTCTGAGATAAAACACAAAGTCATCATCGATAGATTCAATCGCTACCCGCATCGCAATGAAATCTTAAATCGTATCTCAACTTTGCAGGAAATAGAATTTTTAAAGCAGCCAAACTCTTCTTTTTGAGATTTAGCGCTCAGTGAGAGTGGAAGTTTGATGTGGTAGGGCAAAGATAGTGTCAAAGGCTAGGGTAAATAAAAAGGTATAAACCAAAAAGGCAAGGGTCAGCGATATCTCCATAGTCAACGCCATCCAGATGCCAACCCCGTACCAGATCATATAAAGAGGCAAACAGACCACAGTCAAACCGCCCTCAAAGCCGACAGCGTGAATACTACGAATCAAAAAAGTGCGTTTTTGTATATGCTTGCGCCGCTCCCAATACTCAAACAGCGTATTATAAATATAGTTCCAAACGACAGCAGTACTTGCAATAATAATAGCGAGAATAAGAGACTGCTGGGTATCACTGCCGCTAAGTACCACTAGAATAAAGGTCGTTAGCATGACCGCAAATATCTCAAACAATGTCACATAGAGTACTCGGCGCTTAATAGGACTTAAAGTAATCAAGACAAGCTCCAGCGAACGCTCAGGCTGATGGCTCAAGCTTATTGATCATACTATTTTTTTAAGCAGTCAGTGACTTCTAGAGCAGCTTAAGTTACTTGCGCTTATCATTATCGATGACATCTATATCATCTTGACCAATAACGTCCAAATCCTTTAGGCACAATCTATCGTATTCCTTTTTACAAAAGCTTGGGTCTATCTTGCACATAGCGTCTTGCAATTGATCTAGGCGAGTCTCAGACTGCTGAATATGTTCGAGCATTTTTGCAAAGGCTTCAGCCACTGGGTCTTGCGAATAGGGGTCGATGCCGTAGGCTTGAAAAGTAGTCGTACGTGTTGTACTTTGTTTTTGATTGGACTCTTTTGTACCCGCTTTGGCAGCTTTTTCTTGTTGCTTAGCATCATTAACTTTGGTCGCAATTGGGTTGCCTTTTTCGTCATGATAATCAGAGATCATGCGTGCCGCGTTACCGACCATCGTCGCGTTCTCTGGTACAGGTTTGACAACTACAGCATTTGAGCCGATCTTGGCATTTTTGCCAACGGTAAAGGGTCCTAATACTTTAGCGCCCGCGCCGACCGTCACGCCATCCTCTAAAGTCGGATGACGCTTGCCATCGTTCCATGAGACTCCGCCCAAAGTGACGCCGTGATATAAGGTAACATCATCTCCAATCTCAGCGGTCTCGCCGATCACAACACCTACGCCATGATCGATAAAAAAGCGCCTGCCGATTTTGGCGGCAGGATGAATCTCAATACCCGTAATAATGCGCGAGCCATAAGAGATGGTGCGCGCGGCAAGTTTTTGGTCACGCTCCCACAAGTAATGAGCGCTACGATGTAAAATAAGCGCATGAATACCAGGGTAGGTCAATATCACCTCTAGGCTATTGCGCGCTGCAGGGTCTCGGGTGAATACCGCCTCAATGTCTTCTTTTAATTCTTTTTTGACACAAGATAAGGATTTAAATAAGGTTGTGAATGACATAAGGCATCCTTTTTTATCGAATAATAGATGGCGACAATAACAGTAGCAAAATAATACACAAGCTAATGATAAAGTTATAACAGCTTTGGGATTCAAAACCTAGTCGCAAGCTTTAAAATAAAAACAAATCATACAAGCTACTCTTTAGCAAGCTTGGCGATGAGTGCACTGAGTAATTGATATTCTTTTTGATCAAGCTGCAACCGCGCGCCGAGCCGCGACAGCCTCAGCGGTAGCGATCTTAGATGCTCACTATTAGCAAGGCCGCGATCGACCATCAAAGTAGTGATACGATCGGTGAGCTGCTGTAACTGCTGCTGACTAATAGCAGGCTCATCCCACTGTTGACGTAGATAAATATTTAGCATCGGATGAGCGTCGTTTTGCTCGTTACTATTGGCAGCACCACTGAGGCTAGCAGTATCACTAAGGCTATCAGGTGTCTTTGATTTATCCTGAAGATGTTTTTGTGCGTAAGCATAAATAAAACTAGCAATAACTTGTACGGCTGATGCGACGTTTAGCACAGGGTAGGCGGGATTGGCGTCAATTTGGATATGATAATCTGCGTGCGCCAGCTCTTCATTGGTCAAGCCGCGGTCTTCACGACCAAATAGTATAGCGATATTAGGCTTATTTTTGGCAGTGATAGGGTTAGAGATTTTGGAATCTAGGCTTTGGTCATCAGGAGTGACCAAGGACTGCTGATCAATAAAATGAAAGATGATTTTGGCCGCTTGGGTTGGCGTGACTACGGGGCGCGGCAGATGGCGGCTACGGCTGCTGGCAGCAAATACTAGCTGACAATCCGCTATAGCCGATTCAAGCGTTGGGGCAATGCGTGCTGATGATAATATCTTATGGCCACCTGCTGCGTGCGATACACTGGTATCATCTACTGGCAGTTTAGGGTCGACCACGCTAAGACGCGACAGTCCCATAGTATGCATGGCGCGCGCCGCTGACCCTATATTGGCAGGCAAGGTGGTGTTGACCATGACCACCTGCACGCAATCAAGATAGTCATTTATACTAAAGGGAGAAAGTGCTGCTGTTGGGGCTAAAGCGTCGTGAGCCATTAAATCTCCAGTCGTTTGTTTATTTCAAGTTCTGCACGATTTAACGCCACTGATAGAGCGTCAATCCGTTCGGCTTGCTCACTAATGCGCCGAGCCCGGCAGGCTTCTTGCAGCTGACTACTCAAAGTAACCAGCTGCGTGGTTCCCAAATTTGCACTAGCGCCCTTTAGTGCGTGAGCAACCTCAAAACCGTTAGCATGATCATCTGCTTGCAGCGCGGTACGTAGTGCATCTATACGTACTCTACAATCGGCAAAATATACTTGTACCAAATCGGCAAAGTCTTCTTCTAATAAGTCGCGCATGTCTTCAAATTGTTCGTGATCGATAATCTCTTCGTTAAGACAATCGCTGACATTATCATCTTGAGTCGCTAGATTTGATAGGTCATCCATGATTGAGTATCCAGTAAATTTAAAACCTTTAGTATAATCTAAACGATAAAAGTTGACTATAAAAACCGTTAGCTAAAATGAAAATGTAAGCTGTCTTCGTTTATCATGCTCTTTAGTTGCTGTAGATTGTCATCGTTAGGATAGACGCGCCAGTGCTCAGACAGGCCTACGTTAGCAATCCCATAAATATCATAGACGCTTAGACCAAGTGGTAAACAGTTATCATTAATTGAGTCATCAGTATTGCTCAAATTGGCATAGTTTAAGCTATTTTGATCAGTAGAATCTGGACTCATGCCCAGCTCAAGCGCCATTAAGTCATTACCGTTCTCATCATATAAACTACCATTTATAGCCGGATCATGGTGGTTGCCATCGTTTTGATCCTCATCATAGGATAAGCGCGGCGCTGGAATAATATCCGATTGCGCCGCTTTGAGTAACGGCTGCAAACGGTTTAGCAAGGTGACATCGCTACCATGAACTTTGATACTAATCTTTTTCATCCAGCGCAGGCGGGCATCGACGATACTCATGGCATTATCGAGACGGGCGAACAGGCGACCTTCACGCTCACGAATACTGCCTTTGATAATGACGACTTCATCAATCTTTAATTGCTCTTTGACGCGGTTAAAGCGCTCGGCATAACAGCTAACCTCAAGCCTTGAGGTGCCATCATCTAAGGTGATGACATGGCGATTACCAAAATTTGCCATATCTATTATCAGACCAGCAAAATAGCAGCTGCCGTTATAACCGGTATCAGTCAAAGTATTGAGCCTTGTGCCTGAAGTGTAGCGTTTTAGCTCCTCTAGGTACTCATTAATAGGATGACCTGTCAGATACAGACCTAAGGTGTTTTTTTCCGCTTTTAGTCGGTGTTTGTCGCCCCAAATGAGATCAGGCGTCATTTTGAGCGCAGGCGTAGCAACCACGCCGTCCATCTCACCAAACAAGTCCATCATGCCAAGTTCATTGTTTTGGCGGTCTTGCTCAGCCGCTTGTACCGCGCTTGGCAACTGACTCATCAGTGCCCCGCGAATCTCGTAAGCCTCATCGCTAGCTAAATCTGGCCGTAAAGTAGCCGCAAAATCATCAAAACAACCTGCGCTGACTAAAGCCTCTAAAGTGCGTTTATTGACTTTTTTGATATCAACGCGGCGACAAAAGTCATAGAGGTCTTTGAAGGGGCCATCCGCACGGCGCGCGTTAACAATAGACTCAACTGCGCCTTCGCCGACGCCTTTGATTGCACCAAGACCATAGATGATATTGGTCGGTGTATCGGCGACAAAATGCCACGCGCTACGATTGACCGAAGGATTGACCACTGTTAAGCCAAAATTCTCACGGCAATCATTAATAAAGAACACGACGTTGTCGGTGTTGTTCATGTCGGATGTGAGTACCGCTGCCATAAATTCGGCAGGGTAGTACTGCTTAAGGTAAGCGGTCTGATAGGCGAGCACTCCATAAGCGGCAGAGTGCGAGCGGTTAAAGCCGTAACCGGCAAACTTCTCCATCAAATCAAAGACGCCGCCTGAGGTGACCTCATCAATGCCTTGATCGGTGGCACCAGTGACAAAAATATCGCGCTGCTTGGCCATCTCTTCGGGTTTTTTCTTACCCATAGCACGGCGTAACATATCGGCGCCGCCCAAACTATAACCTGCCATGACCTGTGATATCTGCATGACTTGTTCTTGATAGACGATAACGCCATTGGTGTTCTCAAGTATCGGCTCAAGATTGGGATGATCGTAGATGACTTCCTCGCGCCCGTGCTTACGGTCGATATACATCTCTACCATGCCTGCATCTAGCGGCCCTGGACGATACAGCGCACACATGGCGATGACGTCTTCGATGTTGGTTGGTTGCAGTTTAGCAAGGTATTTTTTCATACCCATACTCTCTAACTGAAACACCGCTGTGGTTTTGGCGTCTTGCAATAGCTTATAGGCTTTTACGTCATCTAACGGTAAGTCCTCTAGTATAATCTCATCGAGGCCCTCGCGAACACGGCGTTGATTGATGTTTTTGACCGCGGCATCGATAACGGTTAGGTTACGCAAGCCCAAAAAGTCAAACTTGACCAGACCGACATCCTCGACATCGTCTTTGTCAAATTGACTCACCCGCGAGCCATCATCGTCGCAGTATATGGCGCTAAAGTCGGTGATTTTATTGGGGGCAATCAATACCCCGCCTGCGTGTTTGCCAACATTTCGGCACACGCCTTCTAACTTAATTGCCATCTCCCAAATCTCGATAGCGTCCTCAAAATCCATATTGTTAGGATTAGAGATGAGATCTTTGAGCTGCGGCTCTTGCTCGAGCGCTTGACTTAGCGTGATACCTGGTGTTTTGGGTATCAGTTTTGATATTTTGTTGGCCAAAAAGTACGACTTACTCTGTACGCGCGCCACATCTCGTACCACAGCTTTGGCAGCCATCGTACCAAAGGTGATAATCTGCGAGACCGCTTCACGGCCATAAGTCTGCGCCACATAATCAATGACCCGATCGCGACCTTCGATACAAAAATCAATATCAAAATCAGGCATCGAGACCCGCTCTGGGTTCAAAAAGCGCTCGAACAATAGATCATAATGAATAGGGTCAAGGTCGGTGATATTTAGCGCATAAGCGACTAGTGAGCCTGCACCTGATCCGCGGCCTGGTCCAACAGGGACGCCATTGGCTTTGGCCCAGCGAATAAAGTCCATAACGATTAAGAAGTAGCCTGGGAATCCCATTGACAAAATAACATCTAGCTCATATACCAAGCGCTCATCGTATTTTTGACGAATGTCTGCCCAATTTTTACCGCGCTGATCTATCGGAAATAACTTGTCTAAGCGTCTCTCAAGTCCGCGCTGTGACTCTGCGCGAAAAAACGACTCTGTAGTTTCGCCTTCGGGCACAGGAAATTTAGGTAGCACATTGATACCAAGCTCTAAGATGACGTTACAGCGCGTCGCTAAGCGTACCGTATTGTCAATAACTTGTGGAATATCCGCGAACAGCTGCGTCATCTGCGCCTGCGTTTTGAGGTATTGCTCATCAGAATATAGCTGCGGGCGGCTTTGATCGGCGAGGACATAAGAGCCTGCAATACAAACGCGTGCTTCATGAGCATCAAAATCCTCTTGCGCCATAAATCTGACATCATTATGGGCAATAATAGGAATATTATGCTTTGCGCCTGCATGAATAGCGGCGCTGATAAAGGCATCTTCGCCTGAGCGGTTGGTACGTTTGATGGCAAAGTATAGCCGATCATCAAACTTCTTTTGCCACTCAGTGATTAGCTCATCGGCACGCTCTGGCATGGAGCCAACGAGTGCCTGCCCGACGTCAGACTTTTCAGTGAACAGTGCAATAACACCCGCCGCATGATTCAATATGTCACTACGTTTGACAACAGGAGTACCGTGATTGGCAGGATCGCTGCGCCCATCCGTGAAGCCAAGCGAGACGATACGCGTGATGTTTTGATAGCCTTGATTGTTCATCGCGAGCAGCACTAAGCGCGTGTCTTCATGATCCATGATGACCTCGCTACCGATAATCGGCTTAATACCCGCACCCAAGCAGGCTTTATAAAACTTTACCGTCGCATACAGGTTGGATAAGTCGGTTAATGCTAGCGCGCGCTGATCATCTGCCGCCGCCGCCTTAACAAGTGGCTTAATACGGATGATAGAGTCAGTGATTGAATATTCGCTATGAATGCCAAGGTGTACAAATGCCATAAAAGACTCTTAAGGTGCAAGCAGTAAAATAGGTGATAATGGTATAATTATCAAGAGGTTGACTAGATTATTAGTCAGTAAAGGTATAGGGTTATTTGTTTTAAATGTGGTCGTTAATGATAGCATTGTTTGGTGGTGACAGCCACCGATTACAGGCGCTAAATGAGTCATAAAGGGATAAATAAGTAAGTAAATCTTCCAAAAAACCCCTCTACATTTTTGATAATAGAGGGTACTTTTTATTATACTTTGAGTAGCTATATTTAATACCCAACCACTGCCGCATCTACAATACGCGGATCAGAGGATCCATATATTCCATTTGGCGTAAGCATAATCGACTGGGTTGAGCCCATAGCAGCCTTTGGACTGACCGTATGTCCCATAGATTTAAGTTTATTGACCGTATCGATATTGAGCGCCTTCTCTACTCGTATCTCATCGGGCAGCCATTGGTCATGAATACGCGGCGCATGAGTCGCTTCAGCGATATTCATATCGTGGTCAATGATGTTGGAGATGATTTGGGTGACGGTAGTAATGATACGGCTACCACCGGGACTACCTGTGACGATATAAGGTTCATCATCTTTAAATACTAACGTCGGGCTCATCGAGGATAGTGGACGTTTACCCGCTTCAACGGCATTAGCATCACCGCCTAATAAGCCATAACCATTTGGCGTGCCAGGTTTAGCAGAGAAGTCATCCATCTCATTGTTAAGTAATATGCCCGTACCTTCGGCGACCAGACCCGTGCCATAAGAGAAATTGAGCGTATAAGTATTGGCTATGGCATTGCCGTCTTTATCTACGATAGAGAAATGCGTCGTTTGATCGCTCTCGTACGGCAGTGGGTTATTGGCTTTAATGGTCTTCGCTGGCGTAGCTTTGTTTGGGTTAATTAAGCGGCGCAAATTATCAGCATAAGCTTGAGAGGTGAGGCCGCTCGCTGGTACGTCAACGAAGTCTGAATCTCCTAAATACTCAGCGCGATCGGCATAAGCCAGTTGCATCGCCTCCGCCATCAAGTGAATGGTTTGTGCGCTGTTTTGACCGTAGTCACCCAGCGGATAGCCTTCTAAGATATTCAGTATCTGTACGATATGGATACCGCCAGAGGAGGGCGGCGGCATAGAGACGATCTCATAACCACGGTAGTCGCCTGTGACTGGCGCGCGCGCGATGGCTTCGTAATTAGCCAAATCTTGCACGCTCATATTGCCGCCTGCGTCATTGACTGCTTTGACAAGTTTACGTGCGGTCTCCCCTTTATAAAAGCCATCAGCACCTTGTGCAGCAATTAATTTCAGAGAGCGAGCAAGCTCGGGCTGCTTTAAGCGTTCGCCTGGTTGATACGCGCTACCGTCAGGTTTAAAAAACACTTTTTTGGTACTCGGCCATTTTTGCAGGCGATCGGTTAATGCGGTGAGTGATTCTGACAAGCCCGCCGTGACTTCAATACCATTTTCAGCTAAAGCAATCGCTGGAGCCATCACTTGCTCACGGCTCATAGTGCCATGGTCATCGAGCGCTTTTAATAGTCCTGCTACTGTACCTGGTACGCCAACAGCTAATCCATGAAAGCGCGACAAGTCACTGACCGCATTGCCAACACTGTCTAAGTACATATCACGTGAGGCACTGCTTGGTGCTTTTTCGCGATAATCGAGCGCGACCGTTTTGCCTTTCTTTGCATCATAAATCATCATAAAGCCGCCGCCGCCAATGTTGCCTGCGCGCGGCAGGGTCACGGCCAAAGCAAAGCCAACCGCGACCCCAGCATCAACGGCATTGCCGCCGTCTTTTAGAATTTGTAAGCCAATATCAGAGGCGAGCGCTTCTTGGGTTGCGACCATGCCATTCTTTGCCCAGACGGGATGGTGAATGGCGTCAGCTGAATAGATGGCTTGGTCGGTTTTGGCTTTGTTAGTTGTAGATGTCAGCGTATTGGTGGGCGCTCGGGTAATGCTTTTGGTCTCAAGTACGACCGTAGGATTGTCGGTCATGATAGCGAGATTAATAGCGCTGGTGTTAATCGATGAGTTATTAATAGTCTTGCTATCTATGGGTTCAAGCGCATGCGCCGATACAGACAGAAATAGTGAGCTACTTATCAGTAGCATGGCAGATTTTAAATTTACGCTACCTTTAGCATTTAAAGTATTATTTAAAACTTCGCTGTGAGTTTGAGAAGATAGGTATGACATCGCAAATTCCTTTTATGCATTTAAGAAAGTTACTTTCATATTACTCATTTGTAATCTTTTATGCTATAAATAACCACAATACTACGTGACTAATTATTGTTGATTGATTTGATTAAAGGAATATACATGTCTACAGCCCGCTCTAGTAAATCGAAGCAACATTCACAACCGCACTCTTATCCTTTATATCAGCGTTCATGGTTTCAAACTATTGGCTACGCGGCATTATTAGGTAGTAGCGCTGCTGCTATTAGCGGTTGTCAATCTACGCCAAGCACTGCGCCGCAGACAACAGGCGCGTTAATAGATTATAGCGTGACAGACATGTCGATAAATCAGGCGCAGAGCCGCGCGTTTAATGAGCATTTGCAGGAAAATCAACAGCAGCACGAGCAATTATTTACGCTACCTAATAGCGAAGCACAGGCCAAAACCCGCCTGCTTACCGCGATACGCCAACATCTAGGAACAGAGCATGTGTCGGTGTCGCAAGCGCATTATCAAGCAGTACCTTTTATCGATGCCGATAGTATAGATGCGGGCGCGACGGGTCTGCTTAGAACCATCATTGAGACTTACGCTTATAGTGAAATGCAAGATGAGGACGATAGCAACTATAGTAATGATGACGACTATGACTACAATCTAAATGATGAGAAACTAAGCTCCGCTAGAGCTGAGATTGAGGCAGCGATGGATGCAACTGATGCTGCCAGAGCGCTAGAAGAATACGATGCCGATGCTGATGTCAACAAAGTAATCGTTGCTGAAGAGGCTTATGAGTCGATAGCTGGTGATTATGACGCCGAAGGTTATGATGAATACGGCTATGATCAAGACGGCTACGATAGATATGGATTCGATCAATATGGTTATGACGAGTATGGCTACGATCAATATGGTAGCCAAGATCCATACTTAGAGGGTGACGATGATTATGACACAGGCGGCGCACTCTCAGGCTTATCAAAATTAAATCCAAGAGACTTTTTTCGTAAATACGAAGTCATGCAAGCGCAAAAACAAGCAAAAACTGCAGCACCGGCTGACGCACTACCACCTATGTCCACTGGCATGTTAGGCCTGCTACTCGATAGTATTCATCGTACGCCAGAACAAATAAAGGCCACCAATGCCTATCAATATCGATACCTGACTTTTAACAGTGTTAGTCAATTTAAACCTGAGCAAAAACGCATTCAAAGCGTCTATAGTTATGACTACGCCGCGCCTACGATGAGCTCATCGATACAGATTCCCTTAGCACTTGATTTTGCTAATAGTCGCTTGAGCCTTGATCCCTCCGCCATCATGCCAGTAGTGGCGCTTATCAATCCAGAACAGACGCCGACGCCTAACGAGATGACAGCGCACACGGTAGATTTTGGTCTGCCTGAGAGTATTACCTCGCAATTGCCCTCTGCTGTCATTTATGACGCTGTCATTACGGGAATACAAGGGAGCATGGCAGAGATATCGCCTGAATACTTTAGCGCTGTGGACATTCGTGATGACACCTTTGCCAAGCAAGTAGGGGCAAGTAGCGCGGTAAAAGTGTACTTCGGTAGTAAGCAAAGCGGCGAGATGATTGGGCGTATGCTCAAATATATCAGCCAGTCTTTGAGCGCATACGTTGACGCCCATCCAGATAAATACCCTGATGGCGCGCTACTCAAAACCGCGATTGACAAGATTGAAGTTTATAACAAAGGCTATCAAAGTGCGGATGTCGGTGCTCTATTGCAACTGGTAGAAGCTCTTGCGCCCATATCCTTTAATCATACCAACTACTATTATTTAAACCATTCAGATCGCTTAATTGCCAAGCAGCAGCGTACCAATATCGGTAGCGACCTATTTGGTGCCAAAATGGCAGTGCTTAACCAGACGCGCTACGATGCGCAAAGCTACAATAACCATGCGCTCACGCCACTACTTACGCAGTCGTTTGGTCCTAACGCTGCGCCTGCTATTGATGGTAATGCTTGGCTCAAACAATCTAAGCTCAATAAAGAGCGACTAGAGCAGGCTAGATATGCTCGATATGACTATAACGATGCTTATGACGCGGTGGAAGATCCTTATGAGTATGAAAATGATGAATACGAGGTTGACGACAATAATCAATTTTAAGCATGACAAACTCGTATTTTAAAACGTATTCAAGATAAAAAATATTAAGGATAAAGCCATGAACCGCAATATTAATACTGACATCAACACCGAACTAGCACGCTCGTCTGATCATCCAAAACGCAGCACAAGAGTACTTATGCTTAGCGCTGCATTATCTACGGCGATTATAGCGACTGGCTGTCAATCTACTAGCGGGGGTCAAGGTACAGTAGCCATCAATCAAACACCAGCAGCTGCCAAAACAGCACTCGCGGCTGCCCTGCAAAAACAGCGCCGTCAGTCCTTTGCTTATCATAGTAACCTTGAGATTAGTAATGAGCAGAAGTTCTTAAATATAGATAAATCTCAACTCGTCGCCTCAGAATATGTAGATGCGCACTGCGAAGAAACCCACGACAAGGCTTATGCCGCCCTTATAGAGCAGGCCCAGACCGCAGGAAAAACGATTGAATCGGCGGATTATGCGCCGCAGCGCAGCGCTATTAAGCAGTCTTATTTGGCTTGTGATGAGGCTTATCGGGCATGGGATGAGAGTCAGTATAATAGCGCCGCTTTTGAGGACAGCGATGTCTATGAAGAATACGATGATGCCGAGTATAGTTCTGCATATAAGGCGCTGGACGATACAACATATGTAGAGGAAGTAGGCGCCACCGTTACAGAGAGTAGGGTGATTAAGGGAGGCGCTATAGCCAGTGATAGCAATGATAAAGTCTCGCCTTATTATCAAGAGCTGTTTGACAATTATGATAATAAAACCACGAAGCAAAATGTGAGAAATGCTCAGTTGCTTGACGCCTATTTGTTAAAGCCTCTATCTATCAATGCGCAAGGCGTCTATCAGCCGGTCGCAGGCAAGATCACTATGCTTAGTAGCATGCAGTACAAAGGACGCAATCATCACAGCAGCATCAACCAGCCCATTTATTTCGATGCAAAAGAAGGCGCTATCTACTTTTGGGCGGACAATATCGCGATGCTCAACTCTGAGCTATTTGATAACAAGCTCGGTACGCAGTGGCAAAATAAGTGGCTTAAGCTCACGCTTAATGATGGGACTTTGCCTAAAGACTTTGGTCGAACAGTGATTAAAAGTCATTTTGACGCATTAGATCGCACTTTTGAGACAGCGCCTGTGAGCCAGTTTGATTATGTCACTCCGCAATCTCTGAGCGCTGTGTCTCCTAAGTATCCAGCGGCGCAACTTGCTCCGATGTTAAAAACGCCACAGATTATTCGCCGCGCTCAAAGCACAGCAAGCTATGAGCAGTTTTATCAGGACTACATGAGTATAGTGTATGAGACAATAACCACACAGTACCCAGATTTAGTGACTGATAGCGAATTGGGTAGTGATGTCTTTGACCCAAGCGGCAAGTCATTAACCAGTAAGGCGGTCGTGCAGCAAATACTATCTATTATAAAAAGCGAGATAACAGGCGATGAAAGCGCAATAGCATCACAAAACAGTAATACAGCAATTCTAGAGCTATACGGTTTAGATAATCGCGGCCGTATTAAGTGGCAGCATATGCGTAACCAAGATATGGGCTTGCAAGACTCAACTAGAGGTATCACCATTGATGTCTTGCAGCAGTATGCACCGATAACCTTGCAAACGATTGCCTATCCCAGCTTGCCTGCCGATGTCCAAGAGCCTAAAGCTAGTAACAGTGTCGATATTAGAGACTATAGTCGTGAGCTTATAGAGTCCTACCGCCAAGGTAATGGTACGGCACTGGGCAAAATGCTATTTAGAATGCTGCCTATGAGTCAAGAGCGTCTAGAGAGTCTTGACTAGGGTATAACACTCGATAAAAAGTCTAATGATTTATAACAAAAGCGCATCGTCCAAACGGTGCGCTTTTTGGTGACTGATTTAAAGTTAGACTTAAGTTTAATTTAGCGTTTAGTTCAACTTAGCGTTTAGTTCTGCATGTTACCACTGTGACCGCCTTTTGCTATTCTATCAGCCTTTATTGTCTCTAGCTGTTGACGCTGCTGGGCGGTAAGTACTTGCATGATCGCATTATGCTTTTGCATACGACTACCTGTGTTGGTCTGTCTGATGGCTTTGATTTGCGTTTGTTGCGCCGTCGTCAAATTCAGCTGTGCAAAAGGACTGTTTTTACCGTCCATTTGGTGCCCGCGGCGATGACCTTTACCTTGCTTCTCTGATGTCATCGTTGCCAGTTGTGCGCGCTGCTCGGGGGTCAATATATTGAGCATCGCCTCGCGATTTTGCATACGATTGTTTTTATTGTTTTGTTTAAGGGCTTGCAGTTGTGCTTGCTGCGCTGCGCTCAAATTAAGCTGTGACATAAATCCTCTACTGCCGTCTTTCATGCCGCCTTTATGCTGCTTTTGCATCTGAGTGGTCGCTGGCGTGTCGGTATTAGCACCTACGCTAGTACAAGCTGTTAAGGCAAAGACGCTAGAGGTAGCAAGTGCGGCGCCTAATAGTAATTTTTTCATTGTGATTCCTTAATAATTAAATAAATACAGGACTAAATAGTATAGCCAACGGACATAAAATTTCGTCTTATAGGACAATAAGACTGAAACTATAATACGACAGGCGAAAGTTGCGATACTTTATAAAGTATTAAGAAAGGTAACGTTTGTCACTCAGGCGGCGCATAACAGATGATAATATAGAGGGTATAGCGATGAGGAGATAAATATGACAAAAATACTATTAGGCGATGATGATGAAGAATTGACGCAGTTGTTGCAAGAGTATTTGCAAAATCATGGTATCGACTGCGACTGCGTTCATGATGGCGAAGCGGTCATACATAAACTTAGATCGACAAAACATAGCGCTTTGAACTACGATCTACTGGTACTAGATATCATGATGCCAAAGCTAGATGGGCTCTCAGTGCTACGTCAATTGCCCGCCATCAGTGATATCCCTGTCATTATGCTAACTGCAAAAGGCGAGGAGATTGACCGTATTATTGGTCTTGAGCTGGGCGCTGATGACTATATTACCAAGCCTTGCAATCCTCGTGAGCTTTTGGCACGGATTAATGCAGTCATCAAACGTACGAATACGCCTGTCCTAGATCACACGCCGCTACCTGAGAGCCGTTTGTACTTAGATCAAAGTCAGCGATTGTGCCAGATAGATGGCGTGGAGCTACAAGTAACCGGAACAGAGTTTGATTTGTTACTCGCGCTACTTAAGCGAAAGGGCGAAGTAGTCAGTAAATCTTGGTTGTCCGAGCACGTCTTGCAGCGCGTACTACAACCCTTTGATCGCAGTCTGGATGTGCATGTCTCACGCCTGCGCAAAAAACTTCAACCCTTCCATGATGAGCCGATTAAAGCGATTCGGGGTAAAGGGTATCAGCTGGTCTTATAATGACAACATCTACTCGATTTAAACCAAGAATAACGCTGTTCTGGCGTCTGTTTTTGAGTTTGCTACTGACCATTTTGCTAACCTCTGTGCTATCCATTGTGCTCGAGCGCGCGCTTAACGAAAGAGCGCTCAATGCCCGTATGGATAGCCAAATTGAGCGCTTGCTTGTTAAGCGTGAAGTGGTAGCTCAGGTACTCAAGACAGGCGATCTTGCGAGCGTGCGACAAATGTACCGACAAGATCGACCCCTTATGTCACAGATACGAATCTATGACGAACAAGGAGCGACATTGTTCCCGCGCTATAGAGATCGCAGCGAGCAGATGCAAAGACGTGAGCGAGGGCATCAGCAGTCTATGAGTCCCTTGTCACCATCTAACAGATCTGATGATGACTTAGGCCACGATAATAGCCGTCACAATCAAGCTGACGTTACCAATAGACCTTCCATATTACCTAGTATCTTACAGCCAGTAATGCCTAGTGATATGGCAATAACCAACAGTAGCGAGCGTCCAGAACTGGCTGATAAAGAGGTGATCTTACCAGACGGTCAGGCGGTCATTATACAATTGCGCCCGCAGCTGCGTTTTGCTGATGTTATCGCCTTGCAGCGAGGTCATTTTCCCATACGTTTATTACTGATATTAGTGTTTGGTGTCTTGGTCTGTATTTGGCTTAGTCGTACCCTCACAAAACGTATTCGCCGCGTGCAGCTAAGCGTACACCGTATGACAAATGGTGATTATCAAGCATCTCCTAACTTATCAAAGATGGGCGATGATGAGATAGGATTGTTAGCAAAAGATGTCGCCACATTATCTACTCGTCTTGCAGAGAGTGAGCTTGCGCGCAAGCAAATGCTCAGTGATATATCGCACGAGCTACGCTCGCCGCTCGCACGCCTTGAGGTTGCTACCGAGCTGACTCGCGACTTTGCACCAACGGCTCATCGCTATCTTGATCGTATCGATAAGGAGTCTGCAAGAATGAACGAGCTGATTGAGCAAATCATTCATATCCAGTCGCTACAGATGCAGCAGTACACTAGCAATAGTGTAGAGGAGGAGGTCGATATCGCTGAGATTATCAGTGAGATTGGGCAGGATGTGTGTTTTGAATTTCAGCAAAAAAACATCAACTGGCAATGGCAACCACCGACATTTGCCTCGATCGTCAGGGGCAACCAAGAGCAATTGCATAGCGCGCTTGAAAATATTATTCGTAATGCATTTATGCATACATCGCCAAAATCAGCGGTAAGCGTTCAAATAATACAGGCGCTATTAGACAATCGCATACCTGCGATAAAAATCATCGTAATGGACGAGGGCGGAGGCATTGCCGATGCGGATCTGAAGCGTATTTTTCAGCCCTTTGTACGCCTAGATGCTGCTCGACACCGCGAAACGGGTGGCTATGGTCTTGGTCTTGCTATCGTACAGGCGGTGGTCATGGCTCACAAAGGTAAGGTGAGTGTGAGCAATCGACAAGATGGTAGAGATGGGCTCGTAGTGGAGGTGGTGCTACCGCTTGAGAGTCATAAATAAACAAGGCATATTATATATTGTACTCAAGTATATTTCCGTTTTTACTTCCAGTAGCCCTAAAATCTCCATGAAAAGTCAAGTCTAAACAAGAGCCTACATATATATTCAATATATTGCATATTTTCCGACGAACGGTAGTTAAATGCAAATTTATTAATTGATTACCTCTTTATATTCATTTATTGTTATATAAAGAGAGTAATAATTGTGATGCAACTTAAACATCTAGCTTTGTGACTTCGATGTTTGAATAAGTTTGTATCTATCCGCGTTTTTACTCTCTACAACATGAGTTTGAGTTTATACCTGTTCATTATGTAAGGGAGTACATATCATGAACCGCAATTTTAAAGTTATCTGGAATGAAGCATTGGGCTGCTTTACGGCTGTTGCTGAGTATGCCAAAGCACGCGGCAAATCATCAAAATCTAGCGTGAGTGCCAATGCAAGTATTAACACTAGTGCTAGCTTGTCTTCTGTTAATACTCTACGCCTGAGTACTATAGGACTTGGATTATTGGCAGCTGGGTTAACTATTCCTGCCGCTGCTAATGGTTATTACTACTACTACCCTAGTGGAATGAACTTCGCTGGAGATGATGCAACACCAAAAGTATATATAAGCACTACTTATAGAAACCAGACACTAAAAGTTCAGGGTGACGAAACCGTAGCTGGCGATTCAAATACTAAGAATATTAGCGTTGCTGCTAACAGTAGCGATAAATCCTTGACTGTAAAGCTTGATGAAGACGTCAACTTAGGTACGGATGGTAGCCTCAAAATAGGGGATACTCTGGTTGATAGCTCCGGTATTATGGTGAAAGCCATTGATCCTAACAACAATGTCGTACTCAGCAATAGTGGTTTAAACAACGGCAATAACAGAATCATTAATGTAGAAGACGGGATTGGTCCAAAAGATGCGGTGAATGTAAGTCAGCTTGATAGTAGTATCGCTGAGAATAAGGTGAAGTACTATAGTGTCAATTCAGACGGCGGCACTAATGACTTGAATGAAGGTGCAACGGGTCAAAATGCGATGGCTATGGGGAGAAACGCCCGTGCTATAGGTAGTCAAACCATTGCTATTGGTAGCGCCTCTAGTGGTCAAGATACAATAGCTAAAGGTGCACAATCTATTGCGATTGGTGCAAACGTTGTGTCTATAGGGGCATCCTCTATCGCTATTGGTGGCGATGATCTAGATTTGGCTTCAAAATATAATATAGATGGTAGTGATATTGCTGCTGCTCTAAATAGTGGCACAGTCAATACTGTCTTTAATGAGTATGCTGGTCGCGATTTATTAGATCCTAATAATCGTTTTGCAGGATATACTCAAACACTTGGCGCAGCCTCTATAGCAATCGGTGCTAAATCACGCTCAAATGGTCATCTAGCAACTGCTGTAGGAATACACTCAGATGCATCTGGTACCGCATCTTCGGCATTTGGTATCGCTGCAACAGCCAGTGAAAAGGGCGCATCAGCGTTAGGTTCGGGTGCAAATGCCTCTGCTGTAAACGGTGTTGCCCTAGGTTCAAAATCAGTAGCTAATATCGCAGGAGGCGCAGGTACTGAAGGCTTTGTTCCGGCAGGCGCAACGCTCGCTGATCAAAATATTATTACTTCAACTAGAAGTGAATCCCTTGGTGCAGTGTCTGTCGGTAATGATACCGATGGTAATCGTCAGATCGTCAAAGTTGCCGCAGGTAAAAATAATAGTGATGCGGTCAACGTCGCTCAGTTAAAAGGTCTCTCAAACGTCGTAGACCTCGGTCTAAACTTCGGCGCTGACAGTGGCAATACCGTCAAGCGAGAATTGGGTCAAACCTTCAACATCAATGGCGACAGTAAAAACATCAGCACCGTTACAACCGCAAATGGTGTCAACGTACAGATGAGTGATACACCCACCTTTACCAAAGTCACCCTCATCGACGCTCCTACAGTAGGGACTGATGCCACCAACAAAACCTACGTTGATGGCACCCGTACCCAAGTGACCTCGAACAACAACTCTATCAGCGTCAGCGAAACCGCATCAGGAGATGCTAGAGTGTTCGACCTCTCTGTAGACGCACAGTCACTCAGTGAAAGTGCCCAGTCTCCAGTCGTCTATACTGATGCTACGGGCAACAAACTCTACAAGCAGACCGATGGTAGCTTCAACACCAACCCTGATGGTAGTGGCGACCTTGTCACAGCAATCGACGTAATCGCCTCTATGCAATCAGCGACTGGTAGCACCAGTACCCCAACCACGCTGAGCAACATCGCAGCTGGTAGTTTGGCAAGTGACTCAACCGACGCGGTTAACGGTAGCCAGTTGTACACCACCAACCAAAACGTCAGTACCAACGAAGGCAATATCACAACTAACAGAGACAACATCGCTAAGGGTATCAAGTTTAATGTCAACGACTCCTTGCAAAAGACCTTTGACTTGGGCGAAGAGATTAAGCTAAATACAGACAATAACCTAACCACGACGCTATTGTCTACCAATGACGGTATCGAGCTTGGATTGGCACCGAACCTAACCGGTTTAATCAGTGCAGACTTTGGTGGCGTCAACATCTCAACTGAAGGTATTGACCTGAACAACAATCAAATCACAGGTTTAGGTAGTGCAGGTGACATCACACTAGCAACTAACGAGAAAAATGCGGTTAATGCAGGTGATCTAAACAATGCCGTTGGCGGCGTTACCAGTCTTGGCTTTGCATTACGAGCCGCTGACACTAATGAAGTACAGCGCAATCTAGGTGATGCGGTCGACATTGTTGGTTCAAACAACAACATCACTACTCAAGTCATCGATGACAAGATAGCCATCAAACTCAATAACAATCTAAACCTAGGAGCGCTTGGTACTGTCAAGACAGGGGGTAACGTAATACTTAATACTGTTGTCACTCCTTTAGGTGTCTCAGTCACAGGTCTTAATCCACTTAACCCTGTAACCCTGACTGCTGCAGGTCTAAACAATGCGGGTAAAAAGATCATCAATGTCAAAGACGGAGCGGTTACTAGCAGTAGCCAAGATGCGGTTAACGGTAGCCAGTTGTATACCACCAACCAAAACGTCAGCACCAACGAAGGCAACATCACAACCAACAGAGACAACATCGCTAAGGGTATCAAGTTTAATGTCAACGACTCCTTGCAAAAGACCTTTGACTTGGGCGAAGAGATTAAGCTAAACACAGACAATAACCTAACCACGACGCTATTGTCTACCAATGACGGTATCGAGCTTGGATTGGCGGATGTCATCACTGTCGGCAGTGATATGCCAGTAATGATTGACGGTACAAACGGCACAGTCTCAGGTTTAAGTAACACAACCTTTGATGCTAATCAAACCTATACTGGTGGTTTGGCAGCAACCCAAGAGCAGCTCTTAGAAGTTAACAATAGCATCAATCAAACCGTTGATAGAGGTCTTGATTTTACAGGCGACAATACACTCGTTACTGTCACTCGTAAAATGGGTGAAAAACTTACTATCAAAGGTGGAGAGGTTGATGCTGATAGACTTGCCTCTGGTAATAACATCGGCGTCATCGCAAATGACACTGATAATTCACTAACAGTCAAGCTCGCCAAAGATCTAACTGATCTCAATAGTGCAAATTTTGGTAGTGGCGTAAGTATCTCAGCCAACGGTCTGAACAATGGTAGCAACAAAATAACCAACGTAGCAGATGGCTCAACGCCAAAAGATGCGGTGAATTTCGGTCAGCTGTCGGATACGAATACTAAAGTAGATATTAACACTACTGATATTGAAACCAATACTACAGATATTGGCGTCAATACGGGAAATATTGCTAAAGGAATTAGAATTGGTGATGGAGACAGCACTAACGATCAGCAATTTGCTTTAGGTGATACGATCAACGTTACAGGTGATAGTAATATCTTGACTACTGCCTCTGCTACAGGTGTTCAGATTCAGCTTAACAATCAGTTAGATTTAAGTGAAGATGGTAGCATACGAATTGGTAATAGCATTATGAATAATAGTGGATTTACCTTTGTTAGTAGTGACACCAACCGTACGGTTAGGCTCAGCAGTATGGGTCTAAATAACGGCGGTAACGTAATTAGCAATGTTGGTCGAGGGGTGGAGCTGACTGATGGAGTCAATTTAGGTCAACTACAAGAGGCAACATCAGTGGTAAATGCAGGATGGGAGCTAAGTGCTCAAGGTAATAATGCCAGTACTGTAAGACCCGGAAGTAGTGTCGATCTAAACAATACAGATGGTAATATTGTAGTCTCCAAAACTGAAGATAATAACGATATTACTTTCAACTTGAATGATGAGATCAATGTAAAAAACATTAGTACTGGCGACAGTACTATGACAAGTAATGGTCTAGTCATAGCAGATGGACCTAGTGTTACCAAGACTGGTATCAATGCCGCTAATATGAGAGTAACCAATGTACAAAATGGTGAGGTTTCATCCAGCTCGCAAGATGCTATAAATGGTAGTCAGTTGTTTGCACAAGGCACTGGTATCAGTAGTATTATTGGTGGCAACACCGTCTACAATGCTGAAGACGGTAGCTTTACAAACACTAATATAGGTGGTACTGGTGAAAGTAGCATTGATGGTGCAATTGCTTCTATCAAGCAAGGCGAGATTGTCATTAATGAAAATATCGCAAATAATGCTACAAACATCGAAACCAATACGACCAATATCGCAAATAATACTAGCAATATTGCAACCAACACCACCAATATTGCTACTAATACAACCAACGTCGCAGCGAATAAAGATAAGCTTGATGCTGGTCTAAACTTCGGTGCTGACAATGGTGATGTTATTAACAAACCTGTTGGTGATGGTAGCGTACTTAGCTTTACTGGTAGTGAAAATATTACCACCACAACTGATGGCAGTAGTATCAAGTTCGA
Organism: uncultured Psychrobacter sp.; assembly: GCA_947495055.1. Lineage (GTDB taxonomy): Bacteria > Pseudomonadota > Gammaproteobacteria > Pseudomonadales > Moraxellaceae > Psychrobacter. The sequence goes on from CANLXO010000004.1 coordinate 133,990, forward strand.
TCTAAACGGTAATATCAGCGTTGATAGTATCGCTGCAGGTACTACAGTTATAAATAGCAGTGGCATATCAATGCAAGGCGGACCTAGTATGACAGGTCAAGGTTTAAATGCTGGTGATCAACGCCTTACTGGTGTAGCAGATGGCGTAGAAGCAACCGATGCGGTCAACTACAGTCAACTTAGCGCATTAGATAGTAGACTTAATAGCAACATGAACGACTTAGGTTACAAGATCGATGAAGTCGAAGATGACGCTAATGCAGGTATTTCAGCAGCAATGGCAATGTCTTCGCTACCTCAAGCGTATATTATCGGTAAGTCTATGGTAGGCGGTGGTATCGCAACCTACAATGGTGAAAGCGCAGTAGCTATCGGTGTCTCTAAGTTGTCAAACGACGGTCGCTGGGTTATAAAAGTCAACGGTACAGCAGATACCCAAGGTAATGTAGGAGGCGCTGTTGGTGCAGGTTTCCATTTTGACTAATGAGATAGTTTATCTATAAATGACTTAATCTAAAACAAGGCATCAGATGCCTTGTTTTTATTTTTTTAAAGAGCAATTATAATTTCGTCAAAAATATAAGAAATCATTAGAGTTAAGTTCTTAAATTCACTACCGTTGATCGATAAAGGTCTTCACCATTTATAGTAAATGGTATTTATGTGAGCAAAATTTATAATCTTACTTCTTCTTTTGTGACTTCAATAATTTTGATGGGAACTGCAAAAAGCCATGTTATACCATCTATGCATGTAAACTGTCCATTTCGATAGGACACGATGTGCGTAGTAAAATTATTATTGGTATGATCTCTCATAGCTTGTGCGTCACTCGTATCATCTACAGCACACCATATCATATGATCGCCACGTCTGAGCATAGCACGGGTAAGAGCGCTGCCCGTCATTTGACCATCCATAATCATCTCCACTAAAATTTTTTGTACTAAAGTGAGCAACATAAGAATCTGGTAAAAGTATACTTTTGAGACTCTTACGTAGTAACAAAAATTGTTAGGTATATTATTTACAGATGTTGGCTAGCTGTCAATTAACAGTAACACTTGCACACAATTGTTAGCTTAAAAACTTATATATCGAATCATGACAAACAAAATAGACTATTATAAATTTATAATAGTAGGACATGCGCAAATGAGTAAAATAAAGCTATACTTTACGTACTAAAAAACTTGAGTATACATCTTTGACATAAGGTAAAAGTTAGTTTTCTTAGTATCAAAAACAATTAGAACGTATTTGATACTCAACCATGACACTGCTGATAGCTACCAGTTTATCAAAGCTGTGTGCTAGTCATTATGTCAATCACAAGTAATGCTATTGCACAAGCTAGCTCATTTTATTTGAACAGTTACTTTGAGTGAAGCACTCTTAGCATCAGACCTGAGGGTGTATTGAGTGAAAGTACTGCTTTAATCGTCCGCAATACTATGCGCATAATAGAGAGACAGGACACTTTCTTGTCGTATTTAAGGTAAAAATAGACGTCTGAAAAACTCGACTTACTATTTTAACTATGAACTGCTAAAAAAATAGTCACTGTCAGTACTTATTTGTGAATTATTAAACACGCCCTAAATTCTAAACATAGCGGCAGTAGGTTTTAAACCAACGTAAGCCATACCTGCTTGAGCTTGCCAATGAGGTTGAATAATACCATGTTGCAAAATAGCGTGAATATCTCGATGGGCTCTTTCTATCCTATGCTTTTTATATAAAGAGACAGTACCTGCTACTGCATAGATCTCAGAGACCATAGAACGAGCCTCTGTAGCTGCTGCGCAAGATGCTGCCCAGACATCTGCAAGCTGCTTATCAGAAAAAGTATTTCTGTTTTGAGCCTCTATCCATAATTTTTCAATGCTATGGTGTAACTGTAAGCGTTTTGAGGCGAGTAGAGTTTTACTATTGGCTATTGCTGATTGTACTGTAGACCGATCACGTAAATCTGGGTTCTTACCTGGTGTCACTCTCTCCAAACACAGCTCTGTTAAGTCATCGGTTGCAGCTTTTAGAACCCCTAGTGCCATTGCGGCACAGCCAGCTGCATTGATGCAGCCAATAGGCAAGCGATTGTATGCGCTATCGATGACAACTGGACTATCAAAATCCACTGCATATTGAGGCTTTACAAAAGCGTCTTTTACGACGACATCGTGACTACCTGTACCGTTCAGACCACCAACATTCCATGTATCTATGATTTCGATGTCTTGTTTTGGAATAAAGAATAACTTTAATTTTGCACCAGGCCCAAGTGTTTTTGGTGACCCCTCTGATAGCACTAAGCATCGCAATACAAACCAATCAGCAAGCTCGCAACCAGATACGAGTGTCCATCGACCTGATACAAGATAACCATCTGAGAGCGTTTGCGCAGTGCCTTCAGGACGTGCAGAATTAGCATAGATATGGGTAGGGTCTTTGTAAACTTCTTCAAAACTCGTCTTATCCAAAAAACGCCCAAAAGTACAAGCTAAGTGATTATTCCAAACGATCCAAGCTGCAGAAGCCTCAGCACTTGCAAGATGCTCATATACTTTTAGAGTCTCTACGGGTGTATTCTCCCAGCCTCCTAAAGACTTTGAAAGACCCATTCGAAATAACTTCATCTTTGAAAGGCTTTCAACGACAGCTGGTGCAATTCTTCTAAGATATTCTGTTTCTTGTCTATGATTAAGAGCTAAGTCGTAGCAGTCTTGAACTGCATCAGATGGCAGTACATTTTCGATTTCAAACTCAAGTAAATCACTCATTTTATACACCTCTCATAATTATAATAGTGCTTTTGACTCTCCTAATACCTTACAAGGCATCTTTAAAGAATAACCAACATCAAGTAGGTATACAACCAATAATTGATATATATAAGAGTTTTAATATTTTCTAAACAATAATTTTGACTTTAATGATGTATCTTAAAAATGAAATAAGGTGTTTGTGGCGAGAGGCAGATGATAAAATTGTTCTATTCGTTTGAATTAAATAGGCTAGCCAAGGCATCTTCAGTATCTGAGGTTTTTTCTTGGACGAGAACATAGATATGATTAGTTATCAGCAGTGCTTACTTATAAGTGTTCAACATGATCTAGTATGAAATATATTTTTTTAAACAATAAATAGAACCAAAGGACATGTTTTATAAGAACCATTAGTTTTTAATAACGAGGAATAAGACTTATGAAAATGGAAAACATACCATTTGGAGTGATGGATTGGACAAATATAGAAGCTATAAAAATAAAAGGTGAGACTGGCGCAGGCTACTGGAAAACGCTTGATTTTAATACTATTCAGGTGCACAAGGTTGAGTATTCACCCGGTTACTTAGCGGATCACTGGTGCCTCAAAGGTCATATATTGCTATGCCTTGAAGGTGAGCTCAATACTGAGCTAAAAGATGGTCGAACCTTTACATTAACGCCAGGTATGACCTACCAAGTCGCCGATGATACGATAGCTCATCGTTCATCGACTATCACTGGCGCTAAACTGTTCATTGTGGATTAAGCGGTAACAGTAATTAAACTTTAACCATGCGTACCACGGATAGGGTAGTCATTTTCTCGAATAAAAGACAAGCCATTAGCTAGGGCTTCAAGTTCAGGTCTAGCAAATGGAGCGTTTGAGATATCAATGATTTGAATCTCGCCTTTGGCGTTAATCACGAATACTCCAGGCTCTGCAAAAGGATGATCGGTCTCTTTTTCTGAGCGCGGATCAGAGATATACAGCCCAAGCTCATTCATCTGCTCAACGGTTAAGCCATAAGCCATCGGGAAGTTGATATCCTCTAGCTCTTCTAAATGCTCTTGCAACTGCTGTTTGCTATCGCCTGATATAGCTAGGATATCTACGCCTGCATCGGCAAATGAGGATTTAACTTTTTCTAACTGATTGAGGTATTTAGTACAGATCGGGCAATGCTTACCGCGATAAACCACTACCAATTTCCAATCATGGCCGTTTTCAGGTTTGCCTAAGGTTGTCATTTCGCCGCCAAGCATTTGTACTTGCATGTCAGGGAATTGACTGCTAGCCTTAAGTTTTTGAGGGTTATGTGATTGCATAGTTCTATCCTTTGAAGTTTGTGTTGAAGTGATTTACATTAAAGACCTAATGATTAAATTAAGTTTTAACGCTTGGTAAAATAATGAGTGTTTTTAGCGAATAAATTTGCCATAAGTCCCTATTAGTTTTGATACTTGTCAATAATCTTATCGCTCAGCGTAACCAGATCTGAGGCCATAAAGTCTGGTGTTGGTACGTTGGATGCGGGCAACATGGCGTTATAAGGACGTTTGAGGAACGCGCCTTGATAGCCAGCCGCTTGCGCGCCAATCGTATCCCAAAGATGACAAGCCACTAAGCACAAATCTGACATTTCAACAGCCAGCTCTTTAGCGACCATCTGGTATGTCTCGGGCGCAGGTTTGAACTTTGCGACTGCCTCAACGCTAAACGAGCGCTCAAAGAACTCACCCAATCCTGCTTTTTCGAGTGGTGTAGGAGAAGCGCTGCTCGCTGAGTTGGTCAAGGTCACCAATCTAAAGCCAGCATCACGTAATCTAGTTAATGCGGGCACTGCATCAGGATGAGCGGGCATCTCGCTCATGCGCTCTTTTAACTCATTAATATCGTCATCTGTCAGCGTGACTTCATGGATATCAGCTGTCATCTGTAACGCACCGACGCTAAGCTCACCAAAAGGCGTATAAAGTCCTGATAAGGTCATGGTTTGCGAATAGAGCACCAATTGCGCGAACCATTCTCTTAGTACGCGATCATCACCGAATAGACGAGCGAACAAAGGCGCAAGCGTTTCGATATCGAGCAGAGTTTCATTAACGTCAAATACGATGATAGAGGGTGATGGGGTAGAGGGCATATAAAAACCTTTTAATTTATCTTAAATAGCCTAAGCAAAATTATATAGAAAATACAATTATGATCGACAATTGGTCTTACTTTAACTGGACTTGAGTAATCATTCAAGATAAAATTGAGTAATCACTCAAATTATACCGCTGTGCTTACCGCATTATCTGTGGTCGCAGCTCCAAGCTTCAGGATTTACTATGTCACGAACCACTTTATACAATCGTCACGAGGCGCTAGAACGCGCCATAGCCCTGTTCTGGCACAAAGGCTTTCATGCCACCTCCCTAAAAGACATCGAACAAGCTCTTGATATGCGTCCGGGTAGCATTTACGCCGCATTCGGTAGTAAAGACGGCTTGTTTCAAGAAGCGCTAGAGTATTATGCGCAGTCCTCCCTAACGGAACTTGAACGTATACTGGCTAATCATGAGTCGCCATTGATGGGATTAGCCGCTTTTATGCGTCAGCTTGGCGGTATCCGTGACAAAGATCTGCCTAGTCGAGCTTGTATGCTGGTCAAAAGCTTACTTGAGCTTGGCGCGCGCGAACAACTAGCGTTAGATAAGGTCGAGAAATTACTAGCGGGCATGGAGGTGCGTTTTGGCGAGTGTTTCGCTGAGGCGCAGCGGTTAGGCGAGATGGATGACACGCTTGATGCGACTAGGCTGGCGCGTCGATTACAGGCAGAGGTTATGGGTTTGCGTGCCTTTGCTCAGCGTGATGTCAAAAGCCAAGCGGTGCATGAGCTGGCAGAGGATATGGCAACATCGATAGAGAGCCTGCGTAATGATGCGCTTGCTAATTCTAACCAAAGTGAGGGCTAGTTTGTTAACGAGAATGACTACTAAATGTAGATGAGGATAATTGCTAGCTAAGCGGATACTCAATCAACACTGTCAACTGTCGTTATAGGTAAAAAGATAAAAACATAAAAAGGGCGACTTGAAGTTTTAAGTCACCCTTTTGATTGCTGTGCTTTGTCCTTTATTCTTATTGTTGACTAGTGCTTTATCTTGGCATATCTGCTAACTGCTGCAAGATGCTCTTGAATTTCTCGACCCCTTGAGCGCCGCTGACCAAGTGTTGTTGATCAAAAATAATAGAAGGTACGCTCTGAATCCCTTTTTGACGCCAACTTTGCTGAGCACGGCGAACGTCTTCGGCAAAGCGTTGATCTGTTAATACCGTTAGCGCCTCATTACGATCTAAACCAATCTCACTTGCGATATCTGCTAAGACGTCTTGGTTTGAGACTTCTCTAGCATGAGTAAAGTGAGCGGCGAACAACGCTTGCTTTAACTCATGCATGCGTCCTTGCTGATTAGCCCAGTGAAGAAGCTGATGCATGTCAAAGGTGTTATAAGTGCGGCTGTCCTCAGTAAAGTTGAAATCAAAACCCACACTGCGACCTGCCTCAGTCATCCGAGCGCGGCTGGCATCAGACTCGTCTCGACTTGAGCCGTACTTGATAGCAATGTGCTCATACAAATTGCGCCCCTCGCTTGGGGTATCAGGGTTAAGCTCAAACGGATGCCAGTGAATCTCATGTTCTACACCAGTCTGCTCGAGAGCTTTGGCCAATTGTCCGTAGCCAATAGCGCACCAAGGGCAGACCACGTCAGATACGATATCTATGCGCAGTGGCCGCTCTGATGATAGCTGCTTATTATCTTCCATATAACCTCGCGTTGATTATAGTTTATAGCTATTATTTTAACTAAAAAAACTGCTGCTCGATGGTTCATCTAGCAACAGTTTTGACAACAATATTAAAAAATATAGAGACTATCAAGCCGTCAATTAGTGATGATATTAGTCCGCTTTGTGCCACTCAAATTTCTCAAACGGCTTATCTACTGGGGTATTGGCAAGATGATTGGTGTAGTTGCTCATCACCTTTTGCGCCGCGCCTAGTACCACTTCTAACACTTGGCGTTTGGTGAAACCGGCGTCCAAGAATGCTTGTACGGCCGCATCATCAACATTACCACGATCACGAACTACTGATAGAGTGAAGTCACGTAACGCTTCTAACTTAGGCGTCGGAAGTGGCGTCTCATCACGTAGCGCATCAGTGATAGCGTCATCGACTTTCATACTTTTGGCAATACCAGTATGAGCGGGCACACAGTAATGGCACGCGTGTTCAACGTTGATAGTTTGCCACACCACAGTGGTCTCTTCATCATTAAAGCTGCTGTCCAAAAATAGCTGATGCAGACGCTGATAGCCTTCTAATAAGCCTGGTGCTTCAGCCATGACTGCATGTAGATTTGAAATCATGCCAAAGGCATTGATAGAGACATTGAGCAGCTCTTGGCTATCGGCAGGAGCTGTTTCTTTATTATGTAAAGTAAAATCAGTCATATAAGATCCTTATGAGTATTTAAGTTTATGGATATCTAAGTTTTATTAATTTAAATGAATGAAGTCAGCAAATAGGCAGTGCTATGAGTCGCTAACTGACCCTACTATAGATCATTTTGAGCAATCACTCAAATATAAATTGAGCGATTGCTCAAATATTTGTAACGCCTGTTAACATTCAGGGCATTTTATGATGATGTATAACCGCTCAAAGAGTGATGAATACTGATTTAAAGGCGTTGAGATAGGGGTGATTAAGATGAGGACATTAATGCTTGTCCTCCAGACGCTTTAAGGTCTGATAACCGCCATAAATACGAGTAACAATAGTCACCGCGCAAGCCGAAGCAAAGAGGCTAGCAAGTAGTACAAAATGCTGTGGCCAAATACAAAAGGCGATAAATAGCGCTATGGTTTCAGTGCCTTCGGTAAGACCATTTAGATAATAAAAGCTCTTGTACTTAAACTGCGGTTTATCCAATTGAAACTTTTCGGCTGCTACAGCAAAAGCTAAAAAGCTAGAGCCAGTACCAATGAAGGCAGCCAGCAGTAATGCGCCTGCTATTGCGTTTTGTGTAGGATTAGCCAAGATGAAACCGAGTGGCACGGCGGCATAAAACAAAAAGTCGAGGGTGATATCTAAGTAGCCGCCAGCGCTTGAGCTCTGACTAGCATGTCGAGCAAGCGCGCCATCTAAACCATCAAAAATACGATTGAGTATAATAGCAATAAGCGCACCAAACCACAGCTGATAGGCAAGTAGGGGCAAAGCTAGCATGCCGATAACAAAACCCGTTACCGTTAATTGGTCAGCACTGATGCCGCGCTTGTGTAGCGCGATTACTAAGGGATTCAGTATAGGGGTAATAACAGGAGTAATAAACTTATCGAGCATAGGTTGGCCTTTTTGTTATTGACGCCAAAAGTTCAAGTCTAGAGGCTATTAGTTAAAGGCTTAGCGTAATGACTTTACCTGCCGCAGCCCGAGCATCGCTATGGTCGTGAGTGACCATAATAGCGGGCAATTTATGAGTACGAATTTGATCAAATACCAATTGCTGAGTATCTGCTCGAAGCTGGGTGTCAAGCTTGCTAAAAGGCTCATCGAGTAATATGGCTTTGGGCTTACTCATTAGCGTACGCAGTAGGGCTACGCGCGCTTGCTGCCCGCCTGATAAATTATCAGGATGACGATTTGTCATCCCTGCCAATCCCACTTGTTCAAGGGCATGCTCTATTTTTGCTAAGCGCTGTTTTTTGCTATTATCTTTATCATCTCTTGGCATGGCAAAGGCAATATTACCCGCCACCGATAAGTGTGAGAACAGTAGCGCATCTTGATAGAGGACACCGATTCGACGTAAGTGCGTCGGCAAATGACTGACGTTCTCACCACCGAGCCAAATATCGCCAATGGCGCTAAAGCCGCTGGGCAACGTGCCTGTAATCCAGTTCAACAAGCTTGATTTGCCGCTACCAGAGGGTCCCATGATAGTTAAAATCTCACCGCCTTGGACTTGCTCGTTTAAGCTAACCAATAGCTCACTTTGACGATAGAGCTGTAACTCTTTTATCTGTAGCGATGCTGACATCGAGAATCCTTTATTGTCGTTTTACCTTTATTATGATTTTAGTAGTTACTCAGTTAACGCGCGCCACTTTTATAAATATACTTGGGTAGTATCCAAGCTATTATAAAGCCAATTAGCGGCAAGGCCATTTGCATAATCGCATAAACGGCACTGGTACGCCTGCTTGCGCCATTGGCTAGCGTTACCGCCTCAGTAGTGATGGTCGCAATACGTCCGCCGCCTGCCAGCAGGGTGGGCAGGTATTGACCAAAACTGACCGCTAACCCCAAGGCGATAGCGATCATAATAGGCGCAAACAGTTGTGGTAGTTTCACTCGCAAAAACACTTTAGCAGGCGTAGCACCAAGGCTGGCTGCGACATGAGCGAAGCGTGCATCTAAACGCCTATAACTGCTGGCAAGCGACAAAAATACATAGGGCAGCACGAACAATAAATGAGTAAAGGCGACATTAAAGAACGCCGCTTGATTATCGACCAATTGCTGTAACCAGACCAAACCGAACAAAAAAGCAATGCTAGGAACCAGTAGCGGTAAGTAGATAATAAAATGAGTAAAGGGTGAAAGAGGCCTATTACTCAATTGCTCAGATTCTAAGCAAAGCAGAGTGAGTATAATGGCAAATACGGTTGAGACTATACCTATAGACAAGGTGTTGAATAGCGGCGTACTCATTTGTATAAAGGCACTTTGATAATGCAATAGTACCAGCTGCTCTGGCAATACCGCAGGAAAACGCCAATAGCCTGCGACTGACCACATCAATAGTCCTACCAGAGATAGCGCAATAAATCCTAGGATTAGAACGGTAAGTCCATAGGTGAGTTTTTGCCAAATACTATCGAGATAGTGGCGCTTACCATTAATTAGTGAGCCTTTGCATAGCGCTTTAATGACTCGTTCACCGCCAAGCCATAAGGCGATCAAGCCGCCAGTCAATACCAATTGTAATATTGCACCCGCTGAAGCTTTTATACGTAAATTGAGATCCACATCATTGAACCATTGCATGATAGTGACCGCCAAAGTGGACGGCGTGTTAGGTCCCAAAATAAGGGGCATCTCGACACTGGCGCTGGCATAGGCGAGTACTGCTAAGATAGGTAAGCGTAGTAGCGGATAAAGGAGCGGAAAGACCGCTTTAAAAAAAGCCGTAACCGGATAATAGCCTAAATTTAGCGCCACTTTATACTGCTCTCGTAGCTTCTTACCCAGCTCAGGCTGCGCCAAAGCGCCAAGCGCCATTAATAATAAAAACGGCAGCTCTTTGAGCACCAGTCCCAAAATGATACTAATGCCATAAGGATCGTGCGGTAATATCCCTTGCGGCGCCAGCTCCCAACCGCTCAACCATGGCGACACTAATCGGGCCATCATGCCTGAGGGCGCAATTAAAAACCCAACGGCAATCGCGGCCGCTGCATGTGGAATGACCAAAATTGGACTAAGCAGGCGCTCGATACGGGTCAGCCATACACTATTAAAAAAAGCGGCTAGTATCAGCAGAGCAATGACAAACGCGATCAAAGTGCTCACCAGCCCAGTGGCAACACTTAATGCTATCATCTGCCCTAGGCCAGACGTTTGTAATAGCGCCTCAAACCCTTGTAAGTTAATGGTCGTTTGTCCAATAGCAGGTACCCAACCAAAGGCAGGTAAGAGCACACTAACAAGACCACCTAGTACAGGAAATAGCAGCAAAAAGAGTAAAAACTTGGGACTAAAGGTCACTAGGCGCGTAAACAGATCGCTCTTGTAAGGCACGACAATGGCAGTACTGCCATTATTCGTTTTCTGAGCACCTGACTTTACGGGTGGTTCAGACTGTTCAGTGTCATCATCAAAAAGCTGGCTCATTCGCTGACCCCATAGCGAGCTTGCCAGCCTTCAACAATGGCATCCACCCAGCTTGGGTGAGGTTCGCTAACGATGCGTTTTATCGCCTCAAAAGGCAGTGCGCTTGGATGAGGCTTAGTGGTTGTAAATAGCGCTTGCTGCTCTGTGCTCAGGGTCGCAGGCACCAAGACCGTCTTATCTCCCCAAACGTTAGGATTTTGCTTGTGAGCTTGCGCTTTAGGACTTAATAAAAAGTTAGCAACCAATTGCGCCGCTTTCGGATGGCTAGCATTATAAGGAATTGCGACAAAATGCGTATTGCTCAAGCTGCCATCACTCATCGCATAGCTACGGATGCTCGGCGGCAAGTCATAACGTTGAACAGCGGCTGGCACTTCGGGACCTGAAAAAGTAAAGGCTCAGCTCAGCTCAGTATCATCGACTAATCGACGCATCTGCGCGCCGCTTTGCAAGAATTGTTCGCCGTTACGCCAAAGGGTTGGATGTAGCTTATCCAAGAATTCCCAAAGCGGATCAAGCACGATCTCCTTGTTTTGTGCGCTGACAGCTTGATTTAACTCGGCTCTAATATCGGTGCCTGTCTTGGCATCGTTCTGCTCATGTATCATCACCAAAGCATACTTCAAAAAGCTGATACCCAAAAAGTCAGGTGGCTTAGGATAACCAAAGCGTCCAGGGTTTTGCTGTGTCCAGTTGGCAAGCTCATCCAAAGTTATTGGCGGCTTCTCAACCGCTAAACTATCGTAATAAAAGGTGAGCGATGCCTGTCCCCATGGCGATTCCATACCCTCGGTAGGAATACCAAAATCAAGAGTCACAGCTGGATTATTCTTAGGATCAGTTAACTTAAAACTAGGAAGCTGATTCGCCCAACTCTTCAACAGTAATGAGTTCTCACTCATAGTGGCAAAATTAGCGCCATTGATCCAAATCAAGTCGACGCTACCTCGATCATTGTTGTTAGCAGATTTCTCAGCGAGTACGCGGCTGACGGCTTCACTGGTGTCACTTAATTTGACATGGACCAGATTGATATTATATTTATCATCAACCGTTTTAGCCGCCCACTGAACATAAGCATTGATCTGTGGATCGCCGCCCCAAGCGTGGAAGTAGACGTCTTGATTTTCACCCGCTTTTTGTACTTGTTGCCAATGGGGTTGATTGTCGTTACTTAATACTGCGATAGTCGATGCAGTACTAGCAGAGATACTCGCACAAAACCCAACTGCTATAGCGTAGCTGCTATAGCGAATCATGTTTTGGATGGCGGGCAAGTATCTAGTCATGCGCATGAAATAATAACCTTTGATGCTAAATATGAGGTCGGACAAAGTATTTTATTAAAGACTCTTTATGAGAGCATATGATCGTTGTTGAGTGATTGCTCAAAATGTTATATAGAGGATATAAAACCAAAGCCAGTATTTATACAAAGGTGAAGCGCTCTTTTGAATGGTTATGATAAACAGGCGCAAGCTTAGAGTTTAGAAAAGGTGAGTTTTTGATTAAGCATTGAGACAATAAAGGACATGGGATAGGTACACACTAAAACATAGTTATAGTAGACAGGTGAAAGCGTATTATTAACATAACTACTTTTTATGACCGTTTTCTATATTAGCTAAAAATGCGGCAAATCCTTCTGCTGCTCTAGCATCTAGGCGGCTGCTGGTCGTGACGCGGACGCGATTGCTCCAAGTAATCGCGTAACCTTTGGACTCGAAATTTTTGACCAAATCCACATCTTCATGGCATTTAAGCGGTTCAAAACCACTAACAGCAAGATACGCTTCACGATTAAAGCTTAAGTTTGCTCCATGAATATGACGATGATTCATTTTGTCTTGATAATGAGCCATATATTCCTCGCGCGTTTGCGGCGTTAAATTCTCCCAGCTATCGACACTCACCACGCCGCAAATCATATCAGTGGGCTTATCATTAATATGATTAATTTGCTCAACCAGCCACTCTTTAGCCACTAGGGTATCGGCATCGGTACAAGCAATCCAAGTTGCGCCTTGCGCGATCGCATGGCGAATCCCTAAATCCCGCACTTGCCCTACGCAGTGATAATCACAACTTATGTAGGCGACGCCAGCATTTTTGACTATCGCGCGCGTAGCATCCGTACAGCTATCGAGCACGACTACTATATATGTATCGATGGCTGCAGCTAATTGCTCGATCGAGTTTTGCACTGCGCTTAAGCAGTCGCTGATAGTCGCCGCTTCGTTATGCGCAGGAATGACGATAGCGATTTTTATATCCATCTTGTTATTATTAACATCCGCTTTATGATGGTGCTGATTATTATTAATCATATTAAGTTTTCTTGCATCGCGACCGACTGATCGGAGTACTGCCAAACATCTAACAAAAAATCACGATCTATGATCTGACTTTGATGCTCAAAGGCTAAGTGTTCTGCTTGATGGGTTGATGCATCAAACGCTTGCTGTAAGCGTTGATGCGCGGTCTCGCCCGTCATAGTAAAACCCTCGATAACGTAGCGCCAATGACAGCACAATAAGGTACCGCCTGTAGCTAGGTTTTGCTTTATCCATTTAATAACGCTATCGATATCAGCTGGCGATAAATAGTATAAAATTTCACTGATAATGATTGCATCAAAGGGGGGATGATAAGTGGGCGCATTGTCTGACAAAGCATCGTTTTCTAGAGTGAATAGCGCGCTAGGAATGATACCTTGTACCACCTTGACCCCAGACAAGTCTCTTAAACGCTGTCTGGCAAGTTGAACCGCTTTGGCATTACCATCTAGGCTTAAAAGCGACTGACAACGACGTGCAAGCAGCTCACTAAATACGCCATTACCGCAGCCCAATTCTATGGCTTTGGAATACTTGTTTTGTGGCAGTGCTGCTAGGCACATGTCTCGTTTGCGCTTTTCATACCAGCGCGTCTGATACTGCCAAGGGTCGCTGTTGTCAGTATACAATACCTCAAAATACGTCTCTGAATACGCGTCAGATTGAGAGCAATCCTTAGAAGCGCTTAAACTGTTATCGCTATTGACTAAAGTGTCGGCAACACTCGTTGCTATGATAGATTTAGGATTGTAGCTCATGCAAATAAACCTCCCAAGGTTGGCTGATTCTAGCGATAGTTTGCGCGGATAAAATAGGCGGATTGCCTGTACTCTCATCAGTGGTGATTTGACTGGTAAAACAAGTAATAGCTTGCGATTTACGCTGTACCTGCTCAGCACTCAAATCTAGTCTTAGTGCACTGTGCCAAGGAATACGGTTATCGTCAGGCTGCGCCCAATGCCATGCCCAAATCAGGACTTGATAACAGGCTAAATGTTGGCGCTTAGCAAATGCTTGAATGACTTGTCCCGTCGCTTCATGATCAGGATGACCGTCGTGAATAAAAGGCGTCACCAAAATATCATTAGGCTGGATAATAGTCGCTAATTTTTTATTAAATAGTTCTTGCTCAGCGAATACGTTACCATCCGTCAAGTCCAAAGCGATAATGGATACTTGGTGCGCAATACCTAGCGCTTTTAAGGCGTTAATGCTCTCTTGCGGGCGAATAGTATTGAGCTGCTTTGGAGGATAAAGGGTTGAGTCTGGATGACTTTGGGTGCCATTGGTGACATGTACAAGGAGGATAGGGTTGCCATTAGCGGCTACGTGCTGGAGTAGTCCGCCGCAGCCTAGTATCTCGTCATCAGGGTGCGGGGCAAAGATACATACGCGTTTTTGCGCTGGGAGATGTGCTGTTATATCTAGCGGCGGCAGATGATGCAGTCCTGGCCAGTTTTGCCAAGCGTCTTGACTAGTACCATCGCCCTCAATTACGCGATCACCTACTATAGGATGGTTTTTTATATTATTTGCATTTGCCGTATCTGTTTGATCCTCAGCTATAGTTGCCATATGTTTTCTCGCTTATGGGCTGAATCGCTTCTCAACTGGCTGACTGATTGAGCAGTGAGCTCGCCAATTTTTTGTAGATCAAAAGCGCCATGGCTTTGGCGTATAAATACAGGTAAGTCAGCGGCCACTCTTGCAAAATGTGCATTGCCGCAAAACGGTGCTGCACCTAGTGCCTGTCCGGCAGCATCCAATACTTGCCTTGCTACTTGCTCAGTATGTGCTCTGAGCTGACGAATAGCTAACTCATGACTGTGCTGCGGCTGCGTATCGATTAGGCGCGCGACGCGATAAAAGGATTGCTGAGTCGCTGCTAATATCATGCTGACTTGACCTAAATACATGGCCTTAAAATCGTTAGGCTTATGCTGATAAGCTTTGATTAAATAGTCTGCTAGATAGACTGTCGCACCATACCAACAAGCGGCAACTCCAGCGGCGCCATGCCAAAATCCTACTCTGTCTAAATACTCATTTGCTGCGCCAACTTGCTCAGCGGCTACGTTATCAAAATCTATCGTCGCTGTATCCGTAGCTTGCATACCAACCGCCTGCCAGCTACTAGTGTCAATAGCAATACCGTCTTGTTGCATATCGACGATCAGCAATTGCGAACGAGCGTCTTTGTCACGATAAGTCATCAGCCCATAATCAACAGTGTGCGCCCCTGAGCACCAAGATTTAGTGCCATTAACAGTGCCATGAACTTGGCCTTGCTGGCTAGTTTCGTCCGGCTTAAAGGATAAAGGGTGACCCTCTGCTGCCCAAACTGCAAGCAAGCCTTTTACAGGTTTTGCGTAGCCAATTTCATACAAGATACTCAGCGCATCTAAGTGTGATTCAAACCATTTAGCAAGGGTTAGATCAACACTTGCGACATAAGCGAGGATTTGCCAACGCTCAAGGGTGCTTGCATCTTGTCCATTGCCATCACTAGTGGCGTTACCAGGATGCGGTACGCTTTGACTGTACTTGACTAAAATGTCTAATATATCGTAGCGTCGTTCATCGGTGATACTAAGCGTATTTAGCACTTGCTGATCAGCGACTAGCCTTTTTTCTATATCGCCTTTGATACTCTCTAATAAAGTATTTTGCCGTAATGGGACTTCTATATTAGCCATAACATTCTCCAAATTACTCTTGTAAATCAAACTTATGAGTAGTTCTTGGTAACGTGTTTTTTGCTTGATCAGACTTAATAGTATATAGATCCGCCAAAAAGTCTTGTTGCCAAGCATTAATATCATAGTTGCGTAAGCCCGCTAGTAGCGTCTGATGCCGCTCTTTTCGCTCCGAGAGTGGCATCGTTAAGGCCGTTTTTAAACCCTCTATGATACTTACGGGTTGATGCGGATCAATGATCACTGCTGCTTGCATATGTTCGGCGGCGCCTGCATATTTTGAGAGTAGTAGCACGCCAGGATCATCAAGATTTTGCGCGGCGATATATTCTTTGGCAACAAGGTTCATACCGTCCTTAAGCGAGTTCACCCAGCCCACATTACTATGCCAAAATGCTTGCATCAGCGTCTCATGATCAAGCACTTTTTCGCTGTAATGAACCGCCTGCCAGTTATGTTGTAAAGTACAGTTACGAGATGTATTTTGTGAGTGATATGTGTGACAGCTAGAAGTTGCAAATTGCTGATTGATATCATCAACGACTTGCTTAACCTGAGTATAAAGCTGCTGGTAAACGGCTAAGTCCAAGCGGCTCGGACAGGCAATTTGTAGTAGTTCAAGCTGATGTTGATAGGCAGGATATGTCTTGAGAAATTTATGATATGCCCAAAACCGCTGCAACAAACCTTTTGAATAATCAATTCTATCGACTGCTATGATTTGCTGTGCTACTGACTGAGTAGTACTGTCTTTTGGTCTGTGTGTCAAATTTTTGGATGATAGATGACTTACTTGTGTTTGAATTTTATCGACATTGATGCCTATAGGGTAGGTGTGGATGGTCAAATGGTGCGATGTAGGGTAGCCCAAATCAATTTGTACATGGGTTTTATCTGATTTTATAGACTCTACATCATTTAACAATGAATATATCGTTTGAGTGTTTAGATCATTAGATAAATAGTAGCTTAAGACGTCTATACAGTTGATCTTATCTTGCACAGTTTGCATACCAATGACGTCGTAATGGGCAAGATGCGTTATAAGTTCAGCACTTTTGTCTATTTTTTTCCAAAACGCTAATGGCGCAAACGGAATGTGCAAAAAAAAGCCAATACGGTTGTTGATACCTAGCTTTCGGCAATAATACGCCACGCTCAAAAAGTGATAATCATGTACCCAAATGACATCGTCAGGCTCAATGATTTGACTTAATTGACGCGCAAACAAACGGTTTACCGCCTGATAGCCTGCATAATCATCCATAGCTTCACTGACTAATTCTGGGCGCTCATGTAGCATGAACCACAGCACACTATTGGCAAAACCGCAGTAGAAATGCTGATACTGCCTGCGCGTAAGTGCTGTCGTCATGTAGGTAACGTCTTTATGCGCTTGCTGCTTATAAGAACGTGTATCAGTTTGTGTATTGGTCTGCGAAAAAAAGCTGTGTTTGCGGCTATTAAACTGGTTGCTATTATCAGCAAAAGTTTCGACCACTTCGCCATTCCAGCCCATCCAAATCACCGAACTGCCGACCAATATATCGTCCAATGCTACGGCAAGCCCGCCCGCCGCCTGAGCATCATCAGGCATTTTCACCCGATTTGATAAGACGATTAGACGGCTCACAATGATGGTCCTAAATATTTAGGCGAATTAAGTGGAGAAGATTCTGTTAAGTGACGAGGTAGTGAGGCTTGCTTTTGATAAAAAGTAAAAAATCGGTGAAGTAGCGTCACTACTTCATCTGTGTCATTCACATAGTAATGTGCAGAAGTCGGCTCAGTACCGACTTTGATACCCATACCTGCTTTGTGATCGCCCTGTATCGCCTCAAATCCTGCTTCGTCAGTGCTGTCATCACCAATAAATATGGGACAAAGTGTCTTATCCGTCTGCATTGATTGTAGCAAAGTCAAAATTGCCGTGCCTTTATTCGCGTCTTGTGACACTAGCTCCCAAACATATTTACCAGATTTTATGACCCAATTAGGGTAAGGTTTTGCGACTTGAGTGATCAGGCTATACGCAACCTCTGCTAAAGCTGGATACTCGCGGAAATGTAAGGCGATAGAGTAGGGTTTATCTTCTATACGGACTTTAGGATAAAACTGGCAGGCCTGTAGAAGTGCCTGTTTGATAGCGCTAAGCTCTTTGATATCTATCTGCTTGATATGAGTCATATCGTCTGTCTGACCCGTTGAGTGCTTATTGGTAAAGATCTCAAGACCGTGGGTGGCGGCGATAGGTAAGACCAAAGGGAAGAGCATTGTCCTTGCGTTATCCAGACTACGGCCCGTGACAACCGCAATATCGACGCCTAAGTCTTGTATTTGTTGCAATATATTAAGAGTCGTACTAGGAATGAAGCTATCTTTTGGGTCAAGAGTAAAAGTAGCTAGCGTGCCATCGATATCCAAAAACAAACAGTATTGATTCTGATAGGACAGATACTCAGCGAACGTATCAGGCGCCAAGTATATAGGCGTGGACTTGCTAGATAAGGTCATGCTTTTTCCTTTAATAGGACAGGGTTAGGACCTATTTGAATAAGGGGTTAAAAACGAGAAGTTTATCAACCATTAATGCTCAGAAACCATTGATAACTAAGGCAAACCTTATTAAAAGTTTGCCATAATACAATGGCAAAAAAACCAATAATTGAGTAGATTTTTTTAGTATTCGTCTTTATCGCTACTGTAAAAACATCTGGTTTGCTTTTACTTACCTCATGACTTTTAGCAAACATTAAACCTATAATTTTATAGCTTAAGTGTTGTGTTAGTGATTTATCGAAAATCTCATATCTCTAAAAATTAGAAAAGGTAATATTAATTACTATTATATTGAATCCGATTGCATCGCTACTTTTATTGTCTTAGTATAACTTCCGCACTTTAACAATATTTAATATCAGATAACGGTCTACAGCGGTAATAAATATTACCATTAGTGCTAAATATTCTATTCGACATCTACAATATCAAAACAAATTGATTATTACTCTCCGAAATCGTCAAGGAATAATTCCATGAGTATCGAAAACCTAGCGCCAGACTGGATGACTCAAGAGCGCAAAATGATTTATGAGAGTGCGCTCAAAATGTTTAAAGGTTGGGAGCCAAAAGACGAGCAGTGGCGCAAAAACGGCATGATCGATCGCGAGGCTTGGGAAGAGGCTGGCGAGAACGGTTTTTTGTGTGCCTCAATGCCTGAAGAGTATGGCGGCGGCGGCGGTGATTTTCGTGATGAAGTCGCTATCATTTATGCTCAAGCAGAATCCAATCAGTCAGGATTTGGCGGTATCGTGCATTCAGGAATCGTCGCGCCTTACATTTTGCATCATGCAACAAAAGAGCAAAAGCAAGAATGGCTACCAAAAATGGCAAGTGGCGAATACATCGCGGCTATCGCTATGACGGAACCGGGCACAGGCTCAGATTTGCAAGCGCTAAAGACTTATGCGGTAAAAGATGGCGACGACTATATTATCAATGGCTCAAAGACCTTTATTACTAATGGTCAGCATGCCAATTTGATTTTGGTGGCTTGCAAAACGGATCGTGATAAGGGCGCTCAAGGCGTCTCACTTATCGTCGTAGAGACAGAGGGGTTAGAAGGGTTTGAGCGTGGTCGCAACTTGGATAAGGTTGGTCTGTCATCGCAAGATACCTCAGAGCTTTCGTTTAGTAACGTGCGCGTCCCGCAAAAGAATCTGCTCGGTCCGATAGAGGGGATGGGGTTTATTCAAATGATGCAAGAGCTACCACGTGAGCGCTTGATTATTGCGCTGACAGGTATTGGCGCGATGAAGCTGGCTATCAATTTGACTTTGGATTATGTCAAAGAGCGCGAAGCCTTTGGCAAGCCGGTGTGGAAATTCCAAAATACTAAATTTAAGATGGCAGAGTGTTATGCCAATTATCTAGCTGCTCATAGTATGTGTGATCTAGCGATAGATGCCATTATGGAAAAAAGACTGTCGATTCCTCATGCCTCATTAATCAAATACTGGGTCACTGAAAAGCAGTGTGAAGTGATCGATGAATGTGTGCAATTATTCGGTGGTTATGGTTATATGAATGAGTACCCTATTGCGCGTCTATACGCTGATGCGCGGGTACAGAAAATATATGGCGGTACTAACGAGATTATGAAAGAGCTTGCGGCCCGCTTTATGTAGCCTGCTATAAAAAAATGTAGTTAAATTTTAAAAGAGTCTAGCTAGACATTTATTACCAATTTTATTATTCATTTAAAAAGTGAAAAAGGGATTTTTATGACTGAGACCGCTTATATCTATGACAGTATTCGTACCCCTCGTGGTAAAGGCAAAAAGGACGGTGCTTTATATCAAGCGTCGCCTACTTGGCTGGTTCGTGGCTTATTAAAGGAGATGGAGCAGCGTCATAACTTGGACACCAGCTTGGTAGATGACGTGGTGCTAGGCTGCGTCACCCCAGTCGGCGAGCAAGGCTCTGATATCGCTCGTACTGCCGTTCTTGACGCTGGTTGGGCGCGGGGCGTGGCAGGATTAACCTTGTCGCGATTTTGTGCATCAGGGCTTGAATCTATTAATCTAGCTGCAGCCAAAGTCATGTCGGGTATGGAGGATATGGTCGTCGCAGGCGGCGTTGAGTCCATGAGCCGCGTACCCATGGGCTCTGATGGTGGCTCTTGGTACATGGATCCACGTATCAATGACGCGACTGGCTTTGTACCGCAAGGCGTAGGTGCTGACACGATAGCTACGCTCAAAGGCTTTAGTCGTAGCGATGTTGATGCCTTTGCAACCGAGTCACATCGCCGCGCTTCCAATGCTTGGGAGCAGGGCTACAATGATAAATCAGTCGTGCCCGTCACAGACATCAACGGCATGCTACTCTTAGATAAGGATGAGACCATTCGTCCCAATACCAGTGTTGAAACTTTGGCAGGGCTAAATCCATCTTTTGCTATGCCTGGTCAAATGGGTTTTGATAGCGTCATCTTGGATAAATACACGACTATCGAGAAGGTAAATCACGTCCATCACGCGGGTAATTCCTCAGGTATCGTTGATGGCGCGGCGCTTTGCCTAGTCGGTAGTGCTGCTGCTGGTAAAAAAGCAGGACTCAAACCGCGCGCCAAAATTACTATGGCCTCAGTCATAGGTTCAGAGCCCTCTATCATGCTAACGGGCCCAACGCCTGCCTGCCAAAAAGCGCTAGATAAAGCGGGCATGAAAGCCTCTGATATCGATCTGTGGGAGATTAACGAAGCGTTTGCTGCGGTACCTATGAATACCGCTCATGACCTTGGTATCTCGCTTGATATCGTCAACGTCAATGGCGGCGCTATCGCCATGGGACACCCGCTAGGGGCTACTGGCGCTATGCTCATGACTACGGTGCTAGATGAGCTTGAGCGCCGTGATCTCAAAACCGCCATGCTGACCTTATGTGTTGGTGGTGGTATGGGTATTGCGACTATCATTGAGCGCGTATAACCTCTTTATTTACTACATAAAAATGATAACTTTGAGATCATTTAAAGGATAAAAAATGACGACAAATACAGCTACAGACAGCATAGATGCTATCAACACTCTCGCCAATTTTTCAGCGCAGCGTGATGACGATATCATTATCGTTGCTATCGATCAAAGCGCGCGAAAAATGAACGTTATCGGCGATGGTTTTACCGATGCTTTTGCTGCTATGACAGACAGCTTTATCAAGGATGAGTCAGCTAAAGGCCTCATTTTAACGTCAGCAAAAGACAGCTTCGTGGTTGGCGCGGATATCGATCAACTCTCAAACATTGAAACGGCTCAGCAGGCGTTTGATTTAGTCGAAGATCTAAAATCTAGCCTACGTAAACTTGAAACCTCAGGTAAACCGGTAGTCGCTGCTATGACGGGAACGGCATTAGGCGGCGGGCTTGAGCTGGCACTAGCTTGTCACTACCGTATAGCGATTGACTCTCCAAAAACCAAACTGGGTCTGCCAGAGGTTAAGCTAGGTCTACTACCAGGCGGCGGCGGCACTCAGCGCCTGCCAAGGCTCGTCGGTATTCAAAAAGCGCTTGAGCTGATGACGCAAGGGGTCGAGCTTCGGGCTAAAGCGGCCTTAGATATCGGTCTTATCGATGCTACGGCTACTGATTTCGATGATATGTTGGCGCAAGCTAAAGACTGGATCAAAGCTAATCCCAAAGCACAGCAACCTTGGGATAAAAAAGGCTTTAAAATCCCTGGTGGCAACAGCATGCACCCTAAAGTGGTGCAAATGTTCTCAATCGCACCTGCCATGGCTAATCAAAAGTCGCATGGCAACTATCCTGCGATCACCCATATCATGTCTAGCGTCTTTGAAGGCTGCATCGTCGATATCGATACTGGTCTTGAGCTTGAGTCGCGTTTCTTCGCCGCTTGTGTGTTATCGCCCGAATCTAGAAACATGATCAACACCCTTTGGACGCAGCTCAATAGCATCAAAAAAGGCCAGTCGCGTCCTGATGGTATTGAGCGCTACAAGACCAAAAAAGTAGGCATCTTAGGCGCAGGTATGATGGGCGCAGGTATCGCCTATGTCAGTGCCAAAGCGGGACTAGATGTGGTATTACTCGATACCGAGTTGGCAGGTGCCGAAAAAGGCAAAGCCTACTCTACTAAGTTGCTAGACAAGGCCATCAGCCGTAAGCGCTCAACTGAGGATAAGAAGCAAGCGCTACTTAATCGTATTCACCCGACCGTCTCTTATGACGATTTAGCAGACTGCGATTTAATCATCGAGGCAGTGTTTGAAAACCGAGAGATCAAGGCTAAGTGTACTCAGCAGTCTGAAGCCGTGATTCCAGAATCAGCCGTTTATGCGTCTAACACCTCAACCCTGCCTATCACCGGATTGGCTGAGGCCAGCAAACGCCCACAGCAATTTATTGGTCTGCATTTCTTCTCGCCCGTCGACAAGATGCCTTTGGTCGAGATCATTGTCGGCGAAAAGACCGACGATGACACCTTAGCCAAAGCTTTTGATTATGTCTTGCAAATCGGCAAAACGCCAATCGTCGTTAATGACAGTCGCGGGTTTTATACTTCACGCGTATTCGGCACTTATGTGTCAGAAGGCGTCACTATGCTCGGTGAGGGCGTACATCCGCGCAGTATTGAGGTCGCAGGTCTGAAGACGGGTATGCCTATGCCGCCCTTAGCGCTACAAGATGAGGTATCACTAAGCTTAGCTTTACATGTGAGTGAGCAGCAGCAAAAAGATATGGAAGCGGAGGGTAAAACCATGGAGATGCGCCCCTCGTACGATATTCTCAAAACTTTAGTCAAAGAGCACGACCGCGAAGGTAAAAAGAACGGTAAAGGCTTTTATGAGTATCCTGAAAAAGGCGATAAGCACTTATGGCCTGAGCTGGTTAACTTATATCCAACCGCGTCAGAGCAGCCAAGCCAAGAGGATCTTGTGGATCGTTTGATGTTTATTCAAGCCAATGAGTCGGCTAAATGTTTTGAAGAAAACGTCGTGCGCTCAGTGGCCGATACCAATATCGGCTCTATCTTTGGTTGGGGATTTGCACCGCATCAAGGCGGCACACTACAGTTCATTAATTCTATGGGTGTCGAGCAGTTTGTCGCCCGTAGTCGTCAGCTTGCCAAGCAATACGGCGAGCGGTTTGAGCCGGCTACTATCTTGGTCAAGATGGCGGCAAATGGCGAGGAGTTTGCAGATGGTTAATCAAGCTGATGGGCTGAGTAATTGCTTACAAGGATTGCGCGTCATAGATTTGACGCGCAATCTACCGGGGCCTTTTGCGACACGTTTGCTTGCTGATTTGGGCGCAGAAATTATCAAAATCGAGCCCAAAGGGGGCGATCCTGCGCGCGCCTTGGGTGGATTATTCGAGGCTCTAAATCACGGTAAAACCATCGAAAAGGTAGATTTTCGTGATGCTGAGGGCATAGCATTAGTCAAGGAGCACCTCAAGAATGCTGATGTCATGCTCGACAGCTTTCGTCCTGGGGTGCTCAAGGGTATGGGTTTAGACCCCCAAACCTTACAGGCTATTAATCCAAAACTGGTCATTGTCTCTATTACGGGCTACGGCACGATTGACGGTAGTGACGTGACTCATGACTGGGCGAATAAAGCCGGTCACGATATCAACTTTATGGCGATGAGCGGGGTACTCGATCAGCTACGTACCGCAACTGGCGAGCAGGCTATGCCTAATATCCAGTTTGCAGACTTAGCAGGTGGTAGTGATACGGCAGTAATTGCCTTGTTAGCAGCGGTATTTGCCGCCAAGCAAACGGGCAAAGGTCGGCATGTCGCCGTCAGCATGACGCATAGCTTATACAATCATATGATTATGCCCAAGGCGACAGGGACGCTCGTCAAAAGCTTCTCAGAACAGAATCCAGCGCCGCATCATGACTTTTTGGGTGGATTATTGCCATGCTACCGCTTATACAAAACTTTGGATAATCGTTACATGGCGGTAGGGTCACTAGAGCTAAAATTCTGGCAAGGGCTATGTGAAGTTTTAGAGCTGCCTGAGCTCAAAGACGCGCATTGGCAGCGCGGCGTTATGCCCAACCTGCCAGCGAGCAAAGAGGCTACTGCTATCGTTAGTGACAAATTTGCCAGTCAACCGCTTGAGTTCTGGCAGCAAGCTTTTGAGACCGCAGACGTTTGCGTAACGCCAGTTTTAAGCTTAGAGGAGGCCAAAGCACACCCACTATTTGCTCATCAAGACGGGCATCACAGCACGCTAGGATGGCAAGATATCAGACAATAATTCTCAAGTATGAGTTTTGAGGTTGTTTTTATTTAAACCGATTACCAAGGAAGGTAAGTTATGGATAAGTTTTGGACACAGGGTTATCCAGCAGGGGTCAATGCACAGATAGATCCGCCGCACAGT
Organism: uncultured Psychrobacter sp.; assembly: GCA_947495055.1. Taxonomy (GTDB): domain Bacteria; phylum Pseudomonadota; class Gammaproteobacteria; order Pseudomonadales; family Moraxellaceae; genus Psychrobacter. The sequence goes on from CANLXO010000004.1 coordinate 158,662, forward strand.
ACGGTGATTGATATTGTAGAGAATAAGCTCACAGAATTTGCTGATAGAGAATTCTCTAGCAACATGGGCGTAAGCTACACTTATACGCAAATTGACAAAATGTCTTTGATGATTGCAGCTTGGATTCAAAACCTAGGGTTAGCCAAAGGCTCAGTCATCGGTATTATGATGCCCAATGTTCATCAGTATTTGCCCGTCGTTTTGGGCGTTATACGGGCAGGCATGGTCACCACGTTAATCAATCCATTGTACAGCCCGCGTGAGCTTAGGCATCAACTGGTCGACTCTGATACCTCAGCGTTATTTATCTTAGAGCCGTTTTGTAAAACGCTAGAAAAAATAATCGATGATACACCCGTCAAAACCGTTGTTATCAGCAAAATAGGCGATATGCTAGGGACCGCAAAAGGCACGATCGTAAACCTTGCTGCCAACTACATAAAAAAAGCCATTCCTAGCTATGAGCTAAGCTCCAACGATAGTTATAGTGTCACCCGCTATAAATCTATGCTAAAGCAAGCTAAAAACCTCACTTATTCTCGGCCTACTGCAAGAGCTGATGACTTATTAATGTTGCAATATACAGGCGGTACTACTGGCGTCGCTAAGGGTATTTTGATTAGCAACAAAAACGTCGTAACGGCAACTTATCAATTCGGTGAATGGTTTAAACCCGTCTATGCTGATATTGCTGATAACGTTCAGATGAACACCATCGTTGCGCTGCCGCTTTATCATATTTATGCTTTTATTTGCTCTATAGTAGGCTTGAGCGTAGGTCAACATCTCACCTTAGTTACCAATCCGCGCGACATTCCAAGTTTTATTAAAATTTTAGCTAAGCGCCCCTTTCATTTTCTTCCTGGTGTGAATACTCTATTCCAAGCCTTTGTGATGAATCCTGATTTTAAAAAATTGGACTTCTCAGAATGCAAGCTAACGGTGGTAGGCGGTATGGCCGCAACTCCCGAAACCGCTAGGCGCTGGCTTGAAGTGACAGGTCTGCCTATCTTAGAGGGCTGGGGTATGTCTGAGACTCTAGGAGTCGGCACCGCCAATCCATTCGATGGAACTAAATACACTGGCAACGTCGGCTTGCCGCTACCGGGAGTCGATATCAGTATCTGCGATGACAAGGGTGACATTCTAGGATTAGGTGAAGTCGGTGAAATGTGCATCAAAGGCGATAATGTTATCTCAAGTTATCATAATATCGATAATGATCAGTTTTTTACTGCTGATGGCTACCTAAAGACAGGCGATATTGCGTCAATGGACGAGCAGGGCGCGATCAAAATATATGACCGCAAAAAAGATATGATTATCGTTAGTGGTTTTAACGTTTACCCCAATGAGGTCGAAAATATCATTGAGACTCATTCTAAAGTTGCTGAATGTTCAGTCGTTGGTATCCCTGATGCGCTGCAAGGCGAGTCTGTCAAAGCCTATATCGTAAAAGCCGATCAGAGTTTAAACGAGGAGGAGATAAAAGCGCTGTGCCAAGAAAACCTGGCAGGCTATAAGTGCCCGCGCCATATCGAGTTTATAGACGAGCTCCCTAAATCTACGGTAGGTAAAATACTGCGCCATAAGCTCAGAGCATCAGCAGCTTAGAGGGTCAGCGACTAATTGATAGGTTTTTGAGCGCTTAATAACTCAGGCTTAGACATAGAGCGCCATAAGAGGCTAAACAAAGCGTCAAAATTATCATTTAGAGGTACTTGAGCTTGACGAACCGTATGCATAATACCAAGGCGGCTGATAAATCCCATAAACACGTCAAATAGAATATAGAGTGGCACCGTATCCACGAGTACCCCACGCTTTTGACCATCCTCAAGTACACTCAAAAAAGCATCGATAAGCTCTTTATTCTTGTAAATAGCGATATTATGAAAACGCGCTATCGACACTTTAGAGAGCACCATCACCGCATCAGGCTGCGTATCCACAAAGTCCAAGCACACCCATAAAGTCTTACGCAGGCGATCTTCTACGCTATCTATACCTTGCAGATGATCCATCATCCGCGCAGCAAGCCTCACCAGCACAATATCCATAATGGTATAGAGCACCGTTTGCTTGTCCCCAAAATACTTATATAGCGTCTGTAGCGACACATTAGCGGTACTGGCAATCTCAATCATCGTGATATCGCTGGCATCACTGCCTGCAAAAAGCTGGCGCACTGCTTTTTCTATTTTATCTAAGGTAGCAGGGCGCATCTCACTCAATGGGGCTATAGCTAAAGGTTTGTCCTGACTGTTTGCGTTAACTATTTGGTTTTTAGATGAGCTTGATTTTTTACTACTAGCAGATTTCGGTTTTGAGCGCGCAGATTTCATATAGCATTTTCCGTAGGTAAAGCTAGCTTTGGGGCCGTTAGTTTTTAAAACTATAAGTTTTTAAAAGTATAAGTTTTTAGGACTATAAGCTAGGATAATAAAAATTACCATTATAATATATTTAGTTGCTAATGATAGGCTGTTTTTATACAATAAAACCATACTTACAGAGTATTGCGTTGTTTATAAGTGCCAGCTATAAAGGTAATTTTTATTACTCTTAGTTTATTTTAGTATTTTAAAGCTAAACAGTGGTTAGCTCATAGGCTTACACCCTAAAGTATTTATCACTAGCACAGCATCTGCATTACCTACTCAAATTTACACTATCAAGGAAGAATTATGGCGATCAATTGCTTTAAACCCAGCTGGATGAACGAAGAGATTGAGATGCTGCATGAGAGTGCGCTAAAGCTATTTAAAAGCTGGGAGCAGCATGATGAGAGATGGCGCGACGATGGAATGCTTGATCGCGAAGCGTGGTTAGAAGCGGGCGAGATGGGCTTTTTGTGCGCCTCAATGCCAGAGGAGTATGGCGGGGCAGGTGGTGACTTTCGTCACGAAACCGCGCTTATTTATGCACAATCTGAAGCCAATATGTCAGGGTTCGGTGGGTTTTTGCATTCAGGTATCGTCGCTCCTTACATTCTCCATCATGGTACTGAAGAGCAAAAGCAAGCATGGCTACCAAAAATGGCGACCGGTGAGCTCATCGGTGCGATCGCCATGACCGAACCGGGCACCGGATCTGATTTACAAAACATCAAAACGCATGCCGTCAAAGACGGTGATGATTATATTATCAATGGCTCAAAGACCTTTATCACTAATGGTCAGTTGGGCAATTTGATCATTGTAGCCTGCAAGACCAATAGAGACGAGGGGGCAAAAGGCGTCTCACTAATCGTCGTCGAAACAGACAAAGCACCTGGGTTTGAGCGCGGTAAAAAGCTTAAAAAACTCGGCATGGCGTCACAAGATACCTCTGAGCTATTCTTTACCAATATGCGTGTTCCGCAAAAGAACTTACTCGGTACCGTTGAAGGTATGGGGTTTATGCAGCTGATGCAGGAGCTACCGCAAGAGCGCCTTATTGTTGCACTAGCTGGGGTTGGTGCGATGAAGTTGGCGCTGGATCTGACTATTGACTACACCAAAGAGCGTACCGCTTTTGGTAAGCCAGTTTGGAGCTTTCAAAACACACGCTTTAAATTAGCGGAGTGCAACAGTCATTATATCGCCTCAAGCGCGCTTTGCGATGCGGCTATTGAGTCGCTACTAAAAAAAGAGCTAACCGTCCAACATGCCGCTTTAATCAAATATTGGGTAACCGAGAAGCAGTGCATCGTCATGGATGAATGCGTGCAGCTATTTGGCGGTTATGGCTACATGATGGAATACCCGATTGCTAGGCTGTATGCTGATGCCCGCGTACAAAAAATCTATGGCGGTACCAACGAGATTATGAAAGAGCTGGCATCAAGATTTATGTAGATTTTATTCAGGCGAGAATTAGTTTTTACAATTGGTTTATATGTAATATGAATATTCAAAAGACTGACAAACCCAAACGTACGCCTATCGATCGCATCGCTGATCTATTGATGGAGGTGGAGCCTACCCGTCAATTCAATCGAATTAAGAGAATCGTTGCTGGTCGCTCCTTTAAGGATGAGTTACTTTACAAGGTTCAAGGCAAACGTATCTTAGTCACTGGTGCCTCCTCAGGAGTGGGTCGTAGTGCCGCTTTATCTTTGCTCGAGTCAGGCGCACATGTGTTACTGGTGGCGCGCCGTAGCGATAAGTTGCAAGAGGTCGCTGACGCCGCCGCTAGATTTGATGGTACAGCTTTTATTTATACTTGTGATTTGAGTGATGATGATGACCGCGAAAACCTGATTAAACAAGTGCTAAAGGTGCATGGCGGAGTCGATACGATCATCAATAACGCAGGTCGCTCAATCCGCCGCACTATTTATGACGCGGCCGATCGCTTACATGATTATGACCGCGTCATGAAGATTAATTACTTTGGCGCTATCAAACTCACCATTCCTTTGGTCGATCGTATGCGTATTAGCGGTACGGGCGGTCATGTTATTAACATCTCAACGATGGGCACGCAGCTCAAAGGCACGCCAAGATTTGGCGCTTATATTGCTTCAAAAAATGCACTGGATGGCTTCGCTGAAAGCGTGGCGCCTGAAACCTACAATGATGGTATCAACTGGACCACCGTACATCTGCCGCTTACCCAAACTGATATGATTGCGCCTGCACAAAACACGTGGAACGCTTATCCTAAACTATCGGTCGAGGCAGGCGCGGACATGATCTTGTATGCTGTCGCTTACGAGCCTATACGGGTCTGGCATCTGGGTATTTGGGTGATGGGAGTCATTGATAGCCTATTTAGTAAGTCAGCTCTTAAATATAAATCGCTTGAGTTTCCCAAATATGAGTCAGAAAAGCCGCTACCCAAAGTGGCTGTTATTGGCGCAGGCATGTCAGGTATTGCGATGGCAAAGGCGCTAAAAGAGGCTGGAACTTCCAATTTTGTTGTTTATGAAAAGGCAGATTCTGTTGGCGGCACTTGGCGCGACAACACTTATCCAGGACTTGCCTGCGATGTTCCTGCTCACTTTTACTGTTATAAAGATGAGCTATCGCCCAAATGGAGTCATGTCTTTGCGCCCGGTCATGAGCTGCGTGATTACTTTGAGGATGTCACCCAAAAGCGCGGCTTGACCGAGCATATCAAATTTAATAGTGAAATCGATGAGGCCAAATTTGAAGACGGCCTTTGGAAGATCAGAACTAAGACTGGAGACACTGACGAAGCGGACGTCCTAGTCTGTGCGACAGGGGTGTTACATCATCCCAATATGCCAGATATTTTAGGCATTGAGTCCTTTGCAGGTGCAAGTTTTCATAGCGCTCGCTGGGATCACAGCATTCCTCTAGAGGGCAAGCGCGTTGGTATTATCGGTAATGGCTCAACAGGCGTGCAAATCCTTAGTGCTTTATCTGAGCAATGCGCGCAAGTGACTTTGTTTCAGCGTAGCGCGCAGTGGGTAATCAGTGCGCCCAATCCAGAGATCCCCAAATCACTACAAACGCTCGCCAAAAAAGTACCTGCTGTTCAGCGCTTGGCATACCACACCGCGGGCAAAGTGTTTACCAGTTTGTTTAAGGCGCCACTAGCTCCAGGATGGCAGCGTACTTTTTTTAGTAAAAGTGCCAAGGGCAGCTTGTCAAAAGTGTCCAATGACGATTTGCGCGCGCGCTTGACGCCGGACTACGCACCGATGTGCAAGCGCATGATTTCATCCCCGACGTTCTATAAAGCGGTGCAGCAATCTAATGTCGAGATTTGCACTACCCATATCGAGCGTATTGATCCCAAAGGAGTCATTACAAAGGATGGTCAGCTTCACGAGTTTGATATCTTAGTCTTTGCCACAGGCTTTCATGCGCAGTCCTATATGCGTCCAATGCAATTAACGGGCCGTGATGGGATGGCTTTGGATACCGCTTGGAATGAGGGGCCAATCGCTCATAACACTACGATGATCCCAGGTTTTCCAAATCTATTTACGCTTATGGGCCCTAACAGCCCTATTGGTAACTCATCGCTAGTGCCTATTGCAGAGGCGCAAGCAGAGTACGTGATAAAATGGATGGATCGGATGCGCCGCGAAGGTATCACTGAGATTGAACCAACCGAGGAGGCCACCGAAGCCTTTTATCAAGAAGTAAATGAAGCCTTGGGTACGACAGTTTGGGTCAGTGGCTGTAATAGCTGGTATCTAAACGAGGATGGTCGCCCGATTCTATGGCCATGGCCTCTAAAGGAGTTGACCCGCCGCTTAACTCAAATCGTAGAGTCTGACTTTCACATTAAGCGTAACGATCAGGCCGATGCCAAGCTAGCGGATGGCTATCGTGCAGACTCAGCCTATGAGTTTGACAGTCAACTGCTCAAACCAGATACTTTAAGCCCAAGGCCAGATTTGGTAGGCCCTAAAGCTTGAGCGGTTTAAAATTATTTAAGATTTATTCAGTTTTTTAAAAATAATGAATAGTTTTAAGTGAGTGACTTATGAGGGTTTTTATTAGGGTATGTGGATAATATCTGTTCAACACTCCCTAATATATTGGTTGTTTATATCAGCCCAAGCTCTCGAGCAATCGCTACAGTCTCTGTCCTACTGTTGGCTTCTAGCTTTGAGTAGATGCTGCGCAGATGAGTTTTTGTCGTGGCCTCAGAGATAAATAAACTCTCTGCAATCTCTTTATTTCGCATGCCTTTAGCCAATAACACCAAGGTTTGTCGTTCTCGTTTGGTAAGCGCAGGCTTAGGTTGGTTTGGAACTGGAGCGTCAGTGAGGACATCAAAGTCGCCAAGCTTAGCCAAAAACTGCCTATCGATTGAGAGCTCGTCTATCTTGTTAGCACTCTTTTGCCGCCAAAGTCTTATCAGTTCATGAATACTTTTATCTTCATCTAAGAATATTCGTACAAATCCTTGCTTACTGGCAAAAACTAAAGCATCGGTGAATACACGCATAGCGGGATTTTTTTTGTTTAATGCCAGTAACGCGCTACTAAGTAAGATTCGCACTTTTAGTGCTCGGCGTAAACGCAAGTCAGCTTGGGCGGTTTTAAGAGCTTGTTTAAGCTCGTTTTGTGCCTGCTGTGCTTGCCCATCAGCAATCAGTAATCGCCAACGCATGATATCTTGTGATTCGATATCGTGAGCGGGCCACGCAAAGTTGGTCACATTATTTGGAATGTGCATGTCCTCAACTTGCGTCAAAGCGATTTTGGCTGCCATCATATTGTCATTTAGCCAATGAATGCGAGACTCTTCAAGCTTTACGCTCATAATGACACGCTTTAATCCTGCTTGAATACCGATGGCTTCAAGCTCTTGCAAGTATTGATGGGCGCGGCTGATATCGCCATGATGTCTGGAGATTTTGGCTTGTAGTAAATAGGCTAATATCAAAGAGTCGACAGTGCCGTTTTCGCGCACGTAGGGCAGGCACTCTCCCAAAATATACTGCGCGCGCATGAGCTCATCTCGCTCATACAACAGCTCAGCATAGGGCACCCCAATCACCGCTTTGCCGCCAGGTATAGATTGCTCTCCTTTAATCCAAACTTGCTTGTAGCTCCGTTGCAACCGCAGCTCGCCTTGATTAAGCTGGCCTTGGATAAGATCTATCCATCCCTCTAGCGCATTACATAACGAGCGAATAAAAGTGTTTTGCAGGTTTAAATGTTGATGCAGCGCCTGATTCATGATCTGTCTTGCGTCATCATATTTACCTTCAACGATAAGACAATACGCCATAATGCTGATCAGTACCCCATACATCAAAGACTGACTAGGTTGCTGATTGACGCTCATCCTTGATAACAAGTCCTTGGTTTGCTCATAACAGGTTTCAATTTGATCAGTCATTGACAACTGCAAGCATTGTAGGGTCAAGATTTGCTCGTATTGACTGTCCGAATACGCATCAGCACTCTTTGCCATAAAGCTATCTAGGATCAATTGCGCTTCAATATGACGACGATTGAGTACCAACACCCACCCATAGATGAGCTGTAGCGATTGATGTTGCCTAAAAGCGTTTGGCGAGAGTTTATCGAACCAACGTAGTAAGCGCCGAAAGCGCCCTTCAACCATCAATGACATCGCATATTGATTGAGTAGAACAATAGCGGGCCTTTGATCAGGATCAGCTAATAGGTGCTCAATAGCCATTACCGGACGGCTATGTTCAAGATACCAGCTTGAAGCGCGGCGGTTGAGTTGTCGGTGTAGAGTAGGCTGTGTCGATTTTAGGTAGCCAAGCAGATAGCTTGAGAATAGATTATGATAGCGATAATACTGATGGCTGCTGTCTGTTGGGACTAAAAATAGATTGTTTTGAGCCAAAAGACTCAGCTTGCTAGCGCTATCATCGATTTGCATCACATGATTGCACAGCGGTGCGCTCAGCTCCGTCAAAATACTGCTTTGTAATAAAAAATCTCGTTGAGCATCGCTAAGTTTAGTTAAGATATCTTCGGCTAAATACTGGGCAACCTCGGTATTTGAGCCTGAAAAGGTCGAAAAAAACTGTTCGGCGTCCTGCTGTTCACCTAATGCCAATACTGCCAGTTGAATCGCAGTAATCCAGCCTTCAGTCCTATCTAACAACACTTGAATGGTTTTGTCTCTAAAGGATAGACCTGAGGTTTGTTGTAGTAAATGCATAGTTTCGCTAAAGGAGAATAACAGCTCTTTTTGAGTCACTTCAAGCAGTTGACCATAAGAGCGTATGCGTCCTAATTTTAGATCGGGAACACTTCTAGAACCGATAATAACTTCGCTATTAAGAGGTAAATATTCGATAATTTGCTGAATATAATTGAGCACCACAGGACTATGGATAGATTCAAAATTATCAAAAAATAGCCTAAGTGGCTGAACACTAGAAGCTAATCGCTCAAGTAGGCCTTGGTAATTAGCAAAAGCGTCGTCAGAGAAAGGGGAGGAAGCGGTATTGGCACTAGAATCTAAACTGGTATCTAAGTTAGTGTTTAAGCTGCTATTTTGGTCAGTCTCCCAGCTAGCATAAAGATGCCGTACTAGTCTTTCAATATCGTTATCAGCATTGTCGATGGTGAGCCAAAGGGTTTTTGCCTCGATCGATTGGCAATACTGCCAGTATTGCGTGAGCAGTATTGACTTACCATAACCGGCTGGCGCTTGTACCAAAACAACTTTAACACTAGATTCTTTGTCGATAAGAGCATCTAGTAGTCTCTTACGATAGACACATTTAGTCTGTAATGGGGCAGGTTGAAGCTTGGCTAAAGCTAACTTAGGATGATATACCTTAGCTTCCTCCATCATATTTCCTTTGCGGTTAAAATAGAGCCATCTCCAGTTATCGGAACGTTTTTATAAATAGTCGCAAAAACTATCAGTTCTTACAACCCTTATCTAACCCCCACTTTCAATAGCTCGATTGTAGGTTTTCATAACGCTCCTAAGTTCTTCATTTAATCACTTCATGATTCAAAATTTGCCAACTAATATTATATCTTTTCAAGATCCGCACCATTACTGGCACGAACATAAGCAACAAATTCTTGTCCAGCATTATCTGATCTTAAGTTTTGAGTACCTGTGTTTTTCATGACTGTAATTTAGTCCAGACAGAAGTTGTATAAATAATTTGTTCAACAATAGCCCAAAAATTATATAGTTACAATAGAAAGATAAGATAGTTACGACAGCAGATGTCGCTAATAGATAAGTATGCAACAAAAAACCCCGCAGACCTTAATGATAGGTCAATACGGGGTAGTATGCATATTTGGTGCGCCCACCAAGACTCGAACTCGGATCGATCGCTTAGGAGGCAACTGCTCTATCCTGTTGAGCTATAGGCGCATTGAGAGGTGAGGCTATTGTAAAAAAGTGATGAGTCAAATGCAAGTTATGCTTATTGACCATTTTGTAATATATCAGTGACTTCTACGTCCTCTATCACGCCGCTTGAGGAGTCATTGAACAGATCATCCATGCTGTTGTCATAGCCATCGATATTACTATACTCGTAGTTATTCAAAATGTCTTGTCCTACGCTTGAGAGCAAAAAGTTACGCAAACTGACAGCCCCTGGGTTGTTGGTCAAGATGACACCATCTACAGGCTTGGAGGCTTTTATGGCATAGCTAAACGAGCTGAGTGTTCGAGCCTCATTGTTGTCAACTTGCGTACTGCCGTCTGCTTGTATCTGATTATCACCTATCTGGTTTTCATTAAGCTCAGACTGCGCCTCATCTATGAGGGTTTGGAGTGCTGATAGACGCGCATCATCTAGGTTGCTATCAGCGATAATGACGTCGATTGTGGCTTTGAGTGGCTGCGCAAGATCGCTTGTATTCTGGGACACATCAACGGTTGGCAGGGTAAGGAGCTGCGCGCTTGGGACATAACGCACCGAGGGTTTGACACTTGGGTAGCGCGCTTCAAAACGTGCAATAATGTCATCAAGTGCGGGCTGCAGTCTGTTTTCTGCTTGTATATATAGGACGGTCGTGGCGACTTCATTACCACTATCAGGATCCTTTTGCTCATTGGTTGTAGCACTTATCATCGCACTATCGCTTACCATCACAGGTAGCGGATCCATGTTTTTACGGTTACTTAGCCAAAGCCAACTCAATAGGCCGATGATTACGAGCAATAGCAGTAGCGCGATAGCTATGAGTACGCGTTTGTAGTCTTTCATAGAAGTGACTTATTTAATAGTAAGAATAGGCGTTTAAGTGATTATCTACTAAGTGATTATCTACCCAGCGTTTTGCTTAGTCTCTATCAGTGCCAGGATCGAGTGTTCAACAGACCCTAGACTATATGTAGAGCATGAGTTCAAAATACAGCTTTAAAGGTCTAAAACCTCATCGATCAATTCTGCAAGCATTGTATCGAATATATCTTTATTATTTAGAGGCTCAGAATTATTTTGCGCAGGGGATGATAACACAACTGACTCAGTTGATGACGACCCTGTTTGGTGTACGGCAAGCGGGGACTGATGGTTATCTACTAAGTCTTTAATCCAGTAATAGCCTTGCGTCTCCCACCAAGCTTCAAATCGAGCAAGCGTACTCCCGCGTACTGCTTGAGGCAGATTAAGAGTGCGTAGCTTCGCCGCGAGTGTTGGGTCTGCTATAGCCTGCATTCGGCTAAGATACAGCTCGTCTTTATCTCCATCATAGGGCTTGCGACGCCTCCAAGCTGCCGCGTCAACTTTCATACGCGGCAACTGCCATAGCACGCCGCGGTAGTAGACGACGTACAAGCGCCTTTTTGGATTGACAAATATCGCATCTATAGGACGTAGCGGCATAGCTTGAACCTTTCATTATCAACCATACTCAAAATATCTCTACGACGTTGGTTGTCGTACATGTTTCATCAGCGCTGTCAGATACTGGTAAAATGCATCTATCGGTGGCACACTAAGACGCTTTGCATCCTGTGCTATGAGCAAACAATATAATAGCAGAAAATAAAATGTAGACACGCCTGCGATGCACAATTAGCAGTAGATAGTGTGTTTAGCGTCAATATTAACCTCTTTTTAGTTGATAAGATCCTCTATGTTTACCATTATTCAGTCCCATTTGACCGAACGCCTTGTCGAGCACTTACTGACGGCTTATCAGTCCAAAAACCAAGGTATCTTTGATGAGTTTATCGTCATTGTACCCTCAATGGTGCTCGGTGATTGGTTAGATAAATCTATCGCCAGTCAGGCAGGTATTAGCACTTTGGTTACGACGACGTTTTGGGGTCAGTATCAGTGGACATTGATGCAAAAGGTGCTGTCTGCACACAACGAGTGGCTGGTAGTCAATGAGCGCGCGCATGACACTTTATCTGTGCCTGAGGTCGCTGTACTCACAGGATCAGTTATGCAGTGGCGTTTGTTTGGCTACTTTACTTATTATCAAGGACAGATAATCGCTGACGATACTCATCCTTTGCATCCGCTCTTATCGGCGCTGCTCGATGACAAGTCGGACCCAAGTCAGCAGGATATACGGCTTTGGTCTTTGGCGACTGATTTTGCCCGAGTATTCAGCCGCTATCTTACGCACCGCGAGGATTGGCTTACGCTATGGTCACAAGATAAGCCGGTCGATGTCGAGACCCTTATCAAGGATAAAGATGAGCTGGCAAAACTGTTCGATGAGCATGCTGGCATGACGCCTGAGTGGCTGGTTGCGCATTATGTCGAGCTTGAGCGCGCGCAGCGTCATTTGTGGCGCTTATTGTTTGCTCTAGTCTATGAGCACCGGCAAGCGATTGAAGTGCGCTTTTGGCAGATTATGAAAAGTGCCAAAGACGGTAGCGGTATAGAGACAGGGGTAGATGTCTTCTCAATACTGCCAAAGCAGCTGCATATCTTTACTTTGCAGCAATTACCGCAAAACGAGCTTAATTTTTTGCAAAAGCTATCGACTTACTTTGATATTACTTTATTGCATTACAATCCATCACAGCTGTTCTGGGCGGATATTGTCGATAAGCAGTGGTTACAGCGTCAGCAGGTCATTAACCCAAAAAGTGTATTTTTGCGTGATCATGGGCACACGCTATTATCGCGTTTGGGTAAGCAGTCGCGTGAGACTTTTGCGATGCTGGCGGGACTGGATAATAATGATAACAAAGACGGCTTTGTGCTCGATTGGCAAGACAAATTTGAGGTTGTAGTCAGCAACTTGCGCCCGCTTAGTTTACTGGCAAATTTACAGCAAGATATCTTAATGCTTGATGAGAGTGCGACTCAGCAGACGACTGCGGGACGTTTAAGCGCCGCACTCGGCGCGCAGATGCAGCTAGATCTAGACGATAGCGCCTTGGTTGATGAACATTCGATTAAAGCCGATGTGAGTAAAAGTGGTCATAGCCTGAGCCAAAATAACCTAGATTCTAACGACTCAAATTCTAATAATTGGTTTAGCGACGATAGGTTACAAGACAAGCGTTACGAGCAAGCACGCCAGTGGCCATTGTCACAATACGACAATAGCCTAAGCATTCACTCTTGCCATAGCTTACAGCGGCAGCTTGAGATACTGCGCGGCATGATTGGGCGCTGGCTAAATGAGCCAAATGACGATGGGAGCGCCCGCCACGTCTCTGATATCGTTGTATTACTACCTGATGTCGAGCGTCATCATGAGCTGATTAGCTCAGTATTTGTGAGCGGCGAAGGGCAAGACGGTTTGACGCTACCTGCGAAGGTGACAGGAGTGGTCGACAAGTCGATTCGTCAGCTTTGGGAGGCGATACGCGGGTTTTATGGTCTGCTGGGTAGTGACAGCGCACGCTTTGAGGCCGCTGAAGTGTTTGACTGGCTTATGCTACCGCCTCTATATGAGAGCCTAGGACTGACTCATGAGCAGATGAGCCGCGCGTGTGACTTGCTGGCGCAGGCGGGGTTTGTACGCGGGTTTGATGAGGCGCATTTTCAGCAGACACTAGATACCTCTGACTACGATTATCGCTTTAGTTTCGCCTACGCGCTCGATCAGATAGCGCTAGGACTGGTGATGCCCGAAGCCAAGATTAGCGGTTGTCTGTATCCTGAGCACTGGTCGGATAAGGCCTTGGTAGAAAAAACGATACCCATCTCCTCTATCAGCCTAGCGGACGCGCCCATCATCGAAGCGCTGTGCCGTATTCATGCAGGCGTGCATGCCTGTCGTGATAAGTATCAATCTCGCCACAAAGCTGAGGAGTGGCTTGGCACGATCGAGAACACCATTATCCATCCTTATTTTGGCGCTTTAGATCAGACGCGTCCTATGCGCGCTATCTTTAACGCGATGAATGGCTTTAAGAGTAGTCTACGTGCCAACCGCCACTATCAGCAGTACCGCGTTAATAGTACTGATGAGGGGCTGGCAGTAGAGGATAATCAGCACGTTGAAGCAAGGCTTGCACAGGTGAGTAATTTGACGCTTAAGCTTAGCTTTATGCTTGATAGTATCGAAGATGAGCTTGAGAGTCAGCAAGTGAGTGCTGAGCCGACAGGGGTGATCACCTTTGGTCGTTTTGGGGCGCTACGCAACGTACCTTTTGGCCTTGTGGTGATGCTCAATATGGATTTGGCTGAGTTTCCTAATCGTGACCGCGACAATCGCTATGATCTGATGAAGTCTGGGGTGGCGCGCCGCGGGGATAGATTTAGTGAAGACGACGACAACGGCGCGTTTTTGGATGCTATGTTATGCGCGCGCAGTGCCTGCTGGATATTTTATAACGGTCAGCGCTTAACCGATACCCACGAGCATCTGCCTGCCAATCCAGTGAGTGAGCTACTACAGTTTTTAAAAGGTGAGGTGCAGTGGCAGTGGGATCCACTAGCGCGCGCACATAACGACGTTGATTTTACAGAGCAAGTGCAGCGCTATTTGCCTAAGCTTATCGAGCAGTGGCTGGTGACGCGTCACTCCGCGCTACCATTCGCACCAGAGATATTTGTAGAGCCAGAAACATCCATATCACAATCAGATACGACAGAAGATGACGCCTACATTGTCATGCTCACGCAAGCGATGACAAAGGAAAAGCTCAATCAGCAGCGCGCTCATGCACCCGCGCAAGTTTGGCAACAGGTGTTTAATCGCCTGCAAGCGCAAGAGCGTGTGACCAACACGCCACCGATTAAGGTTAAGCTACCGAGTAAGGCCGACTACCAGGCCATTGCCGCGCGCATTTTGGCTCATAAAGAAGCAATGGATACGCCTTTTGATATCATGCAAGTAGATATGGAGCACCTATATTATCAAGCGCGTCATCCGGCCAAGCACTTTTTACGCGAGCAGCAGGTTCATATCGTTCTGCCAGAGGACGACACTATACATCAAGAGCCGTTATCGCTCTCAGGTCTGAGCGCTTATACCGTCAATACTCAACTGCTTACCGCGCTGCATAGCAATCATAGTGATAGTGGCAATACTTCTACAAGCCTTCTTTACAACCCAGTCATGCCAGCAGGGGTCGCGCGTCAGTCCACCTTGCGCTATCAGCAGCGCAAAATGGATCAGCAGTGCGAGGATTTTTGTAGTGAGCTTGCCGCTTTAGGTATAGATATAGATGTAAATAGCCTGATTACCCCTTGTAGCGAGACCATAACTTTAGTACAAGCCCCTGATATGAACACTCAAGGCCAATTGACTCTCAAGGGGGCTGCACCAAAGCCTGCGCAGTCAGTCAGTCTTTGGCTCAATTTACTGCCTAATAGTGCACGCACGCAATATCTATTGCGGTTTTGGCTGGCGCATCTGTACTGGCAAGTGGCGCGCGGTACCACAACAGAGCAGGTCATAGCCGAGGATGGCAAGAGTATCTGGCGCTTTCATAAGTCTACAAGCGAGCACGATTGCTACAAGAATAAAACCACGTTTGTACTTATGCCAATAGACTGTGAAACGGCGCAAAACGAGCTACTTAAATGGGTGCGTTTTGCTCATATCGCAGGCAAGACGCCGCTTATTATACTGCCTGTGCACGCCCTTACTTATCTGCATAAAGTAAAAAAGGCACAAAGCGAGGATACGCCGTACCAGCCAAAACCTAATGACTTTGATAGTTGGCTGCGACCTAATCCTAACCATGATACGGTTTTTGATACCTGCGCGCAGCATGAGCTGTGGCAGTATATTTTGGATAAGCAGGATAACTACTCAGCGCTAATGGATGCTCTGCCAGCGCTGACCTCACCGTTATTTGATACGATGCACAGATCCTTACAGCCGCTATAAATACGTGTCATCTAAATGCGCACTACCTTGAACAAGTGATGAATTATGGATAACCCTACCACGCCTACTAATGAAAACAACGTTGGCATTAGTCCTGCCAAGCTAGCAGACACGTCATCTAAAAAGACAGAGCTGCCACCTGCCGTTCGTATTGCGCTCACAGGTCAGTATCTGATAGAAGCCTCGGCGGGTACAGGTAAGACATGGACGCTCACTGGCATCGTCCTGCGACTGCTGATTGAGGGTAAGCGTTTGCCTGAACATATCATCGCAACGACTTTTACTCGCGCCGCTGCTGCCGACATTCGTAAGCGTATCCATGAGCGCCTAGAGCAGTTTCATGAGGCACTATTGTGGCTTAATAAAATACAAGCAAACCCCAGCAGCCATGCCATTCTTTATCCGCAATTTAACAATAACGCTCATAAAACAATAGACAACCACAAAGACAAAGACGCTACTCAAACTAGCAAAGCCAGTACCGAGCAAAGACAAGCGCGCCTGCACTGGCTAGAGGAGCAAGCTCGTCTATCAGGTAGTACTGAGATCGTCACTGAGCCTATCAACAGTCACTTGATGGAGTATTTACTAGATCATGCTATAGAGTATCCTTTAGCCGATGCTGTTCGGCGCTGTAAACTGGTACTCATTACCTTAGATAAGCTGTTTGTCGGTACGCTTGATAGCCTATCGCAAAAGTGGCTGTCTGAGTACAGCGCGGAGACAGGCTATCAGCAGGGCGTGCAGATTAGTGATAACGAGCAAGTGGTGATAGAGAGTATCATTCACGATGCGGTGCGCGCTCATCACAGTTATCTGTACTATAAACAGCCAAAGATCTATGAGCTGATGCAGCATACAAATCGCTTAACCACACCTGCCGACCATATCTATGTCGCGCAAAAGTCCTTGCAGTTTATATCGACACCGATCGAAGAAGTTGATCTAGGCGAGGCGATAGATTTTGCTGGGTATGAGCAAGCGCTAACAGATTTTATGAACTGTGATTTGACAGATATAGCGCCATATTTTGATAAAGACTATCGCAAAGCTCAAGGCATGACTTGGAATGCAGGTTTGGCAACCAAAGTGGAGCGTATAGGATATATACAAATTGCTATACAAAAAAACGGTCATTTGTTTTTCGTACATCTAGACGATGACACGCAAAAGTTTTTTGATGCGCTACCTTTAGCCTTTTTAAATAAAGAGGAGGGCGGTAAAGGGTTTAATAAGAATAAAGAAGTAGAGCGCCAAACCTTTATCCATCTGCCAAGCATCCAAGCGCTCAAAGCGGTTTATGATTTTACGGATCAGATTGAAAGACATCTCGATGCGCTAGTTGACAATCTAAACCGCGATATTGCCTTGCAAGTACGGCAAAAGCTGCCAGCAGTGTTGGAGCAAAGACGTGAGACGACTTTCTCTTTACAGATGGTACGCCTAAACCAAGCACTATCAGGCAAGCAAGGCGAGCGGCTGGCGCGTTATATTCGCCATCATTATCCCATTGCGCTCATTGATGAATCGCAAGATATCAATGGTGAGCAGGCGCGGATGATTGAGCGCATTTATTTGACCAAAGCTGCTAGTAAAAAGCAGAGCGTCAACCAAGAGAATAAAGGCAGCTCTCGAGAGTTCTTGTTATTAGTTGGTGATCCTAAGCAGGCCATTTACGGCTTTCGTGGCGGCGATGTTGCTAACTATAATGCTATGAAGACACTGTTTGCAGCCAAGCAGCGCATGAGCCTAAACATCAATAGACGCTCAAATGAGCGTTTAATCACCGCCCTCAATTACTGGTTTGGTCGCTCGTCACCAGCGCAGGACAGTCAGGTAGAGAATAGTCAGCTAAAAGCGTCAACACAAAGCGCAGCCGATCACTTAGCGCAGCTGGGTAAAGGCATCTATTATCAGCACATTACCGCCGCCAAAACCGAGGTTTGTCTATCTTGGCAGCAGCCCATCGCTCAGGAGCTATCGCCGCAAATAGCCGCGATTATGCCCAACCAGCCAGTGAGCGTGATCCACCTACCATCATCTAAAGATGCCAAGCACAATGACTGCGAGCTTACCGCCCTACATATCGCCGCCCTGCTGGCAAGTGGGCAAACCCTAGAGGGACGAGCGCTCAAGCCTAGTGACATCGGTGTGCTTGGACGGCGCAAAAAAGATCTTAAGCAAGTAGAAGATATGCTGAGCAAGCTTGGTGTACCGACTCTTGAAACCGCAGAGCGCAATGTCTTTGATACTGCTATCGCTGTTGACTTAGCGGCTTTACTAGAGGTAATGATACGACCACATCGCCGCGATATTATGAACCGGGTATTGACCAGTCATTTTTATCAATTGAGCCTAGTTGAGGTACAGCACCTCATGCTAAGCGTCGATGAGGAGGTTGACGCTTTACAGTTAGCAAGCGCTCACTCAGAGCAGACAGCGCTAAAGCGGCGCTATCAAGACTTTCAGAACCATATCAAGACGGCAGCGGCGTACTGGCAGAGTAGCGGTATCTTATCCGCGCTACATTATCTGTTTGCGCGTAATCCAATGACTACGAGTAGCACAGACAATCAGAATATATGGGTGGCTCTAGCAGAGCTCAAGGAGGGTGCCCGTCATCTCATGGATCTGCGCCATCTACTAGATATATTAGCGCAGCATGGTATGCATATCGGCGAGCATGAGCTACTAGCTTGGTTTAAGAAAAACATGAATAGTCGCCGTACTCCCGAATGGGCGCAGCAGCAGCCCCTACCGACTGAATCTGGTGTTCAGTTGATGACGATTCATAAGTCAAAGGGGCTTGAATTCCCTGTGGTCTATGTCATCGGTATGGATAGCGCCAGTCCAAAGGCGGGTGCTCGTAGCAAGCATAACCTGTTTTTGTTTGACCATATACAAGAGCAAAAGACGCAGCGCCGTCTATCAACTAGTAAGGGTAAATCATTTAAGTCCGCTAAAGGTGAGGCTGCTAAAGAGGCTGAGGATTACTATGCGCAGTTTGAAACCGATGAGAATTATGAAGAGATGCGCCGCTTAGCTTACGTAGCCTTTACCCGAGCTAGTGAGCAGTTATATATGGTGCTTAAAGATTCGAGTAGAAGCCAAGACGACGATCGCAAGCCTTGCGTTCAATGGCTTAATGGCAGTGGCAAAAATTTAGAGCTACCAGAGCGATTGCACAACTATATCGGCTGGCTGCCATATGACAGTGTTGAGTCTAATGCCCAAGCGATTGTACAAGCAGATAAAGACTCAATTGATACGCTACAAGTAAAAACGGATAACAGTACCCTCATCAATTACGACGACGCTTACGCGCAGATTCAAGCACGCTACTTTAAGGGCTGGGCTAAGACTAGCTTTACCGCTCTGTCGCGCCAACTTGGCAAGCAAACTCAGGCTTTGGCTATTTTTGATGACAGCATAGAGGACGACTTGGATATAACCGATGGTATGCCGTTGTCTATAGCCGCCGTGTCTAGGCAGAGTAATACCGATGAGTATGACAACCAAAACACTACTGGTTCAATTACCAGCAATAATATCCGTTTTCGTTTTGTAAAAGGCGCTAATGCGGGTACGTTTTTGCATGAGATCTTTGAGAAGATAGATTTTACAGATAAACAAAACTGGTCAGCGATTATCGATCAAAGCGTCCGTCAATATCAATTACCGCTCATTTATACCAGCCGCGCGCATCAAGAGCGCTTACAGCAAAGGCCATTATCAGGGAGTGGAGTTGATACAAATGCTGATGTGAGCGAAGGTGAACCACTCTCTGAGCACAGTGAGCTGATCACTTGGATCGCTGACGTATTGGCAGCACCGCTACTGGCGTCAGAGCAACCGTTACAAAAGATACCTCTCAACAAACGCTTCGCTGAGCTTGGCTTTAATATGGGGCTGTCAGAGGATTTTGAGCCTAAACGTATTAATGAGGTATTCGCTCAATATTTACCTGATGATCCTGACAAGCACATTGAGCTAAGTGCACAGTACTCTAGTCATATCTATCGCTACCTACGCGGCGAGATTGACTTGGTGTATGAGCACGCGGGCAAGTATTACGTTGTGGATTACAAGAGTAATTACTTAGGAAATAGCCTAAGCAATTATAACAATGAAAATTTAGGTAGGGCTATGAGTAAGGCAGGGTACTGGTTACAAGCTGCTATCTATCAAGTCGCACTACACCGATTTTTGAGATTACGAATAAATGGCTATACTGGCAATGAAGAGAACTACCTAGGCGCTGTAGAGTATGTGTTTTTACGTGGTATAGACTCGCAAGGCGCGCATGGCGTAAATAATTACGGGCGAATCAAATGGCAAATTCCTTTTGCACTCGTACAAGCGCTTGATGAGATGTTCGGTAGTCCAAGTATTTAGACACTATATAAATTCTAAACCGTTAAGCGAATCAATAATGAATAACAGTAAAGACGTCGATACTACTTTTAATACGATGCAGACCAGTCATGAGCTTGGTAGTATTACCTCAAACATAGAGGATACGACTACGAGTAACGCAGATACAGATAGCAATTGGGCAACTAGCGTCAGCCAGTATTTACTTGCGCGGCGACAGCAGACGTACCAAGCCTATCAGAGTCAACTACAAGTAAACAACGCAGAGAATAAAGACGTGGTTCTAGCTGATGACGATTGGCTATTTAAATCTCTCCTTGAGCTGCTCGTACAGCGTTTGGAGGAGGGGCATACGGTTGTTACTCTGTCGAGCACAGGTCATTTAGATCGTACCTGGCAGTGGCAGCTTGTACAGCCCTTGTTCCAGCCGTTATTAGACTATGCGACCAGTATTCTTGCTCAAAATATCGACATACAGACACTTATAGACAATAAGCACACGCTATGGAAAACCGTGATGCTTCAATCCACTTTATCGCAATTTGAGCAACAACACCTTGCGCAGCGCTTTGACGCGGCAACTAAGTTATATAACTATATTCAATCTTTAAATAATGACGATAAAGAAAATAGCCTAAGCAAATTCATTCAAAAATTATCGCAAGAGAAGCTAATAACAAATAATAAAAAAGAAAACAAAGCATCACCAATTATTTTTGAAACAACCTTTGAAGAAAGTAGTCTTCAAAAGAGTAGTGGTGCAACGCTTACCCTCTGGTTGCATCGAACTTGGCAAGCAGAATACAATCTTGCATATCATATTCTGCGTATTAAGAATCAAACGGTGCAGGCATTACCTATTGCAGCAAACTCACACCTTAACCCTGAGCAGCAAGAAGCCATCTATATGGCTAACCGATCGGCGTTTAGCATTATCACTGGCGGTCCTGGTACTGGCAAGACCTATACCGTAGCGCAATTGGTCATAGCTTTGCAGCAAGCACAAAATGGAGTAGCAGACCAGACGCACACGGGTATAAACTTGGCTTTAGCAGCACCGACGGGCAAAGCGGCGCAGCGTATGCAAGAGTCGCTACAAGATGCTATTGAAAGCGCTGGAGTCAACATTCAATTGCCAGAGGCCAAGACCATTCATAGACTGCTCGGTATAGGGCAGGGCGGGCAGCCGCGCTATCATACAGACAATCCATTGAGCGAAGATATTATTATCGTCGATGAAGCATCGATGCTAGGCGTAGAGTTGGCCAATTATCTAGTCAGTGCAGTAAAGCCCAGTGCTAGATTGATACTGCTCGGCGATGCCAATCAGCTAGCGGCGGTAGACGCAGGGGCGGTGCTGGCAGATTTGTGCCGCATACCAGCATTACAGCGAGTAAGTCAGCGCTTAGAGAGTAGTCGCCGATTCACCGCGGACTCTGGTATTGGTAAACTAGCGAGGCTAATCAATGATAAAGATACGTATGCAAAGTCCAACATGAACACAGTATGGCAGCTCATGCATGAGAATGAGAGTTTGGGTTTTTATCACTTAACCCAGCCGCGGACAAATCAATCTGATAGCGTAGGCATTGAAAAAGTACAAATAGCAAATAGCCTAAGCGAGTTAAAACTTTATAAGGATCTCTATAGTTTTTGTAAAACTTATTTGAACCAGACTTATAATAATTTAGCAGAAGTAAGGAGAGCTAAATCTATGTCAATATCTGAACATATTGACAGCTTTAGTAAATTAATGAGTACTTTGAATCAGTTTAGAGTACTCACTGCTGGGCATCATGGGCGCTGTGGTGATCATGCTATTAATCAATACATGAGTGAGCAGCATCGTCAGCAGCTAAAACTACCTCTATCCAAGTCGCCTTGGTATCACGGCAGACCTATCATGGTCTTGCAAAATAACTATGAGCTAGGGCTGTTTAACGGTGACATTGGTATTTGTATGCAGACTGATCAAGGGCGCTTACAAGTATTTTTTGAGAACAAAAAACAAGGTATTTCAGTCAATATGCTCGGTGATGATGTGGTTGCCACAAGTTACGCTATGACCATACATAAGTCTCAGGGGTCTGAGTTTGAGCATGTTGCTATTTGTTTTGATGATAGTAATGCTAGATTGCTGAGCCAAGAGCTTATTTATACGGCTGTGACGCGTGCCAAAAAACAGGTCTCGATATTTAGCACTGAGACAGCATTCACGCGGGCACTAGCAACACCAACTATTCGTCAGACAGGGCTCAGTCTACAGTTCAAAGCGATGGGCCAGACAAATGAGTAGCTGTAAAAGGCTAAAGTGACACGCAAAAAAAAGCATCCCTTTAAGGATGCTTTTTTGATTAATTTGAATTTACAGCTTATCTTCTTTAATAGCGTAGATACCTGGCAAATGGCGCAAATATCCATGAAAATCCATACCGCAACCATAAACATAACGATCAGCAACTTCAATACCAACAAAATCCACTTCAAAATTTGCAACTTTGCGATCATGTTGTTTGTTTAGTAATACGCACGAATCGATAGAGGCGGGATTTTCTTTGCCTAATTCTTCTACGATTGCCTTTAGCGTAATACCCTCATCAAAAATATCATCAATCAATAAAACATGCTCACCCTCGATACTAACATCAGGCTTAAATTTCCAATCTAAATCATTAGTACCTTGGTTATCACGATAACGCGTCGCATGAACATAGTGCATACGATGATAGAAGGTGAGGTGTGTAAGCAATTGACCTGCTGGGATAAGGCCGCCATTCATAACAACCATAACGATTGGATTGAGACCAGCATAGTGGAGGTTCAGTTGAGCGGCAAGACGCTCATAAGCCGCAGCTACTTCGATACTACTAATGAGACATTCTGAATTGCGTAGAGTCTTTTCGATTTCTTGATTACTGATTTGGGTCATGAGTTGCGCCTTCGATAAAAGTGCCGCCTATTTTAGCAAGTTTTAGTGAATCTGACCAACACCAAGTGACTGATAGCATCAAGTATTGATCAAAACTTACTTTACTCCGCCTTTTCTACGATAAAGGGGCGATAGTATTCAGCTAAACGGTTCATAGAGCTATCGGGTAGATCAGGTAATAATTTAGTCAGCGCCATGTTCATGCCCTTGTCGATTACCGCTTTGGTTACGGGGACAGATTTGCGTTTAAACATGCCCAGTTTCAGCGTTTCAGCATAATGAGTGATAAAATGTGTGAGCGTCTCATCATTCATAGTCTCAAGCGCCGTCTTAAATTTGACAGTATCAACCTGCTCAGGGGTCACGGCCGAAAAGCCTTCGGTGATAGTTTGCGCGGCGCTCTCGGACAATTTGTAGCCTACGCGACTAACGCCTTCATTGTCTATAAATGTCGCTTGATCTCGTAAAAAGTGAAAGCTTGGCATCACATCTTCGTTGTTCTCTTTATTAAGCAAAATATTAAGTAGAGTGTCGGCGGCTTTTTCTATCGTACCGACAGTCTTGCGCATAGCTGCTTGGCGCTCAGGATTGGGGATAATCTCAACTAAGCCTACGAGTAGATTGTCAATCAAGTCCCGAGCAGTTTGGTGGGTAAGGGCATCGCGGTATTTGTAATACTCAACATGCTCATCCGATGCTTCTGCTTGTGCTGCCTCTTCGATTAATTGTTTGAGTTTTTCTGAAGGTTCAAATCCAAAATAATGTGCCATATAATATCCTTGGTTAGGTTATTGATAACATGTTATTGATAATAAAGTGCTACCATGTGATAAAAGCGTTTTTAAAACAGGTTATATCTAACTGTGTTGGTTTTAAGATTTTCCTGACTGTAATTTGGATGATAGCGACCATGCCATATCCAGACGCAGACTTTTGGCAAGCTCTGACTGACCACCGCCAAGCGACGACCATTGCGGTTTGCTACGTGCTTTTTTGAGCTCACTGGGTAATTTATGAGGTGGCCATAGGGTGATTACATTATCTTCTTCGTTATGATCTTTTATATTATCAGGGTTTTGCAACTCATCCTTAGGCGTCAACTCATTTTGATACAACAGCTGAGTGGCGTCGGTTGCTGCATGCCCGCGGTGACGCAGCGCTGTAAGTAGATCTACGGCACGCGTTGCCAATAAGGTAAGGGTAGCGGGGTCAATATATAGACGCTTAACGCCTGTGATCATATCGGCAATGCTACTCGTGTTTGAGAGCAAACCGCCACCAATGGCGCCTAATGCAGCGCCAAGTCCTAACGTCGTACCCAGTGCTGCAGCATCAATGCCTAATCCTAATAACGCGCCGGCCGCCGCGCCCGATGTGGTTCTGATCCCATAACTTTTAAGTAGGTCTGGATCAAAGGGGTCTTGCTGATAGGCCTGTAGTTCAAGGGGTGTTGAGGCTATATCATTATCATAGAACCTATATAGATTGAGTAAGCTATTTTGCATAGCACGCTCGCTTTGACGAACCGCCTCCCTCATCTGCGTGAGGACAGGCATTGGATCATCGTCCTCATTAATCTCACGGACAAAGGCGGCGACATTTAGCAAAAAGTCAGCAATGATAATATTTGCCTCATCATATAGTCTTGCCCAGTCCTCAGTGCGGCGCTGCATTAACTGCTCAAGCATTTCTGAATGAGTCAGCATAGTCGCAAGATTACCCCACAAGCGCATCTCATCGTCGAACTCAAACGCTACCGAATCAAAGCGGGTTGATATATGCAGATTACGACGTGCCAGCATCACTTGCCAGTCATCGATATTAGCGTCTTGACTATCGGTAAAGTTAAACACAGGCATCACGGGTATTGCCGCCCATGACAGTATTGCCAGCTCATCTTTATATTTACCCAATACCGGCTCGCGCGCATCGACGACGTAGATGGCCATATCACTTGCCAGCAATTGCCTGATGACTTTGGCCTCTTGACTATAGTCATCAAAACCCGTCGCGTCTCCAGTTGCAATATCTGCCGCCAAAAATTGCCCCAAGCGCTCGATGCCATCACGGCGACTGGCAGTATTGTCCTCAAGCCAGTCCATAAGTCCTGAGGCGTCCTCTAGTCCTGGCGTGTCATACAAAGTCACCAGCACTTCACCTGTCTGGCTGTCCGTCAGCTGCGCGCGCTCCACATGACGAGTGGTCGCCGCTTCATTTTTGACTTCACCAAAATAAACATCACGCAGTAGGGTACGGAGTATGGAGGTCTTACCCGTATTGGTATGCCCAACAACGGCCAATTTTAAAGACTCGCCACTGGCAACTGTAGTTTTATTTCCAATATTAGGCTTGTTATCAACAGTCTGACTACTATTCTCTTTATCAATCGATATAGGTTGTGATGGTTCAGCGTCGCTAAGTGAGGTATTAGCATTATTGTCTATAGCGTCACTGGTAGTCATAGGCGCATCATAAGCCTTGTCAGCGAACAGACCTCTACCTTTTGGCTTTTGATTAGGCTTGTTGTTGTTAGATTGATCATTATTCATAATGAATTCTTATCGTTGTTGTTCTTATTATTACTGGGCTTATCATTGTAGCGTAAATAGTTGTAGCGCATAATCAGTTTAGATAACTCAAAGTCTAGCATTTACGTTATCTGTCATTAATTGATAAAAAGGAGTATGGGCTAATATAAGATGAATAAGATAAAAAGTCAGTAGAGGATATAGCCGCTTGCGTCATTTTATGTCAGGCGTACTCGTATACCCACTATCTATTTGCTCCTAACCAGACTTACTGCTAACCAGACCAATTTCACGAGCAGATAGCGCTGTTTGCCACTGCTCAAATCGTGCTTGGCTCTGTATGTCATCAGTAGTGCCGCCTAATAACTGAACGATAAGCCCTTGTTTGGCATGACTGGCGATGCTATCGAGCTTGCGTAACGTTCCGCGATCAGGCAGCGCGTGACTATGAATACCCAGTAGCACCTGTACAGGGTGCATGTCTAAATAAGCAATGAGCCGCGCCATGTCATCGCGATCATCAAGAATACCGAAATCCTCAATCTCGTCATTGGCCTTATCATTGACAGTATTAAGACCTGCCTGCCACCAATGCTCATCATCATAAGGATACTCAAGTAGCGCCACTAGTTTCTTGCCAGCACTTACCTGTGCCTTTGGCGCAACAGGGGCAGGCGTTTGCTTAAAATCATCAGCATCAACGACCTTACGCTGCCAAAAGTTAATTATTTTTTGATAATAAGGTAGTTTGATATCTAAGCGCATCTTTTTGCGGCGGAACATAAACGCGCAAAATGCCCAAGCAATCGCCCGAGGTACAATACCGTACATCAGCAAACTACCAATGAGTAGGCCGGACCACTGACGGGCGATAGATAAGGGTAGGGCGTTGGTGACCAAACGACTTTGAATAATCGCCTCATTATCAGGTACGCTAAAGCCGACCATGCTAGGCAACCAGCCGAGCACTTGCGTCAAGGTAATAAGCGCTTGATCAGAGAGCAGTGTTGACTCCCAACTAAAGCTATATTGTCGTACTATCAGCAAAAATATAATCGCAAGCAGCATGCCAGTAAGCGTCGCCAGCCACAACTGATGGCTAAACTTGCCCAAATACCAGCTCATACCACTATGCTCTAGCTGACGCTCATAAAGATTAACCGCCGCTTGGGTAACATCATCCTTGCCGCGTATCAAACGGTTGGGGCTGACAAAACTGGCAAACCAACTGGGCGTTTGCTTACCTTGATTCATCAGCGTGAGCACAAGCCAGCCCACCAGCATAATCGTATGAAAGCCAAGTAAGCAGACCAAAACATAAAAGAAATTAACGACATTGGCTTGTAGTAAGGTAAATAAACCCAAAAACCCTGATAGGCACCATACAATACTCATGATGAGCATAATGCCTTTGATACGACCATCTATCTTGCCCAAGACTCGCGCTAGCGCACCGTTGCTGTCGATACGAGTCGCACGGCGATGCAATTTTTGGATAGGCGTACCATCCTCGTTTTGCAACTTTTCGGTTATCAGGAGCGGATCGGTCGCAAACACATGCTGCTGGCTCTCAAGCGTACGCACCAGCTCAGTCAATTGGTCTTGGGGTGATAGCATGTTGGTATCCATGTAAAAATCAAGGTGAGAGGTTAAAGCACAAAAGTAGCTTATCATAACCAAAAATCTGTTAATAACAAAGCTATCGAGGTTTTGAGCTTTTTTAAATAGAAGTAGATATAGTCAGTCCATTCTAAAAACGATACAGCGTAACTGATGTTAATTTTGCGCAGCCTCTGTCATCGTAGACACAGCACGCAAGGAAAATTGATATCAGTTGCGCGTTAAAATTAAATGTATCTGTTTTATTTAGTATTAACTATAGAGTATATTTTAGCTGCTTTATGGGTAAGAATCATAATATGCACGGTTTTGTCACAGTAAAGCCTATAAAAATCAGCCAAAATAAATGAGTAGGACAAAGACGTAAATAGTAGAAACAACAGTAATAAAGGATCTATTATGAAAAATAAAACTTATCTTATCATCGGCGGTACAGGCGGTATTGGTCAGGCGATGGTTGAGCACCTTATGCAAGCGACCGCTAATGAACAAAGCAGCGAAGTCAACAACAGCACTAAAATATTCGCCACTTACCATAGAAGCGTTCCTGACTTTGAAGCAGATAATCTACATTGGTTGCAAATGGATGTCAGCGATGAGGACAGTATCAAACAAGCGGCCGACGATATCAAGCAGCACAGCACTCATTTAGATTGGGTCATTAACTGCGTCGGGCTACTACATACGGATACCTCGCAACCAGAGAAAGCCCTTAGACAAGTGGAGACTGAGTTCTTTTTACAGAATATGAAAATCAATGCCTTGGCAGGTTTGCTTATTGCCAAACACATCAAGCCCTTATTAGCAAAAGCTGAGCGTAGTGATGTTGCGCCTGCGATATACGCGACGATATCTGCGCGCGTGGGTAGCATTAGCGATAACGAACTTGGCGGCTGGTACAGCTATCGTATGAGTAAAGCGGCGCTCAATATGGGTATGAAAAACTTGAGTATTGAATGGAGCCGGTCTTTAAAAGACATCTGTATCGTGGTTATGCAACCAGGTACAGTGAACACGCAATTATCAGCCCCTTTTCAAGGTAATGTCGCAGAGGGTCATTTGTTCTCGCCAGCTTATAGTGCTGAGTGCTTATTAGACGTACTATCTGGTATGACATCAGCGCAATCGGGGAGTTTTGTTGATTGGTCAGGCGCGTCGATACCTTGGTAAATATAATCTTGCAAAAGTAAATCAGTACAAAAAAAGGGCGTGGCGTTATTTAATCAACGACACGCCCTTTTAATTCAAAAATTAATTAGTCACAAACAAATCCATAAACTCGTTAACAGGGGTCTGCTCTAAGCGCGCTTGATCATCACATAGGGTGATGATTTCATCACAGCGGGTCTCCACAAAACGCGTGGCTAGATTGGCTCTGAATTTGGCCTCCAGTATAGGAATGCCAGCATCACGTCGGCGTTTATGCCCGATAGGGTATTCGATAGCCACTTTATCCGTACTGCTACCATCGTTAAAGAACACTTGAATAGCATTAGCAATAGAGCGTTTACTCGGATTATGATAATCTGCTGAGTAGTTCGGATCTTCTACTACCTCCATCTTGCGGCGTAGTGGATCGATCAGCAGATGGTGCTGTTCGTGGTAATCATCCTCGTAGTCCTCTGCCATCAGATCTCCTGTTAGTAAGGCAACGGCGACCATGTATTGCAAACAGTGATCACGGTCAGCAGGATTAGATAGCGCGCCCTCTTTTGAGATAATTCGAATCGCGGACTCATGGGTGGTTAGAACGATTTTATCGATGTCATCAATTCTATCGGCTATGCGCGGATGCAGAATTACCGCCGCCTCGCAAGCAGTCTGCGCATGGAACTCAGCGGGGAAGCTGAGTTTAAACAAGATGTTTTCCATAACATAACTGCCAAACTCGCGCTGGAATCTAAACTGACGCTCACCCTCAGGCTTGAGTGCTAAGTCTTTATTGGTATGGCTAAAGAGCACATCATAAAATCCCCATTGCGGTGCGGTTAAAGCGCCAGGAATACCCATCTCACCGCGCAGGGTAATATCTACCAGGCGTACCGCGCGGCTAGTGGCATCACCTGCCGCCCAAGATTTGCGGCTACCAGCATTGGGCGCATGACGATAGGTGCGTAGCGCTTGACCATCGACCAAGGACTGCGAGATTGCCGCCATCATACGCTCGCGCGGCAGGTTATGCAGCTTTGCTACGACAGCGGTCGAGGCCAGCTTGACCAAAAATACATGATCGAGACCGACACGGTTAAAGGAGTTCTCCAGAGCCAGCACCCCTTGAATCTCATGCGCCATAATCATCGCCTCTAGCACATGACGCATAGTAAGCGGTTCATGCCCTCGGCTGATATTGCATTGGCTAATATAGTCAGCGACAGCCAAGATACCACCGAGATTATCAGAAGGGTGTCCCCATTCTGCCGCCAGCCAAGTATCATTGTAATCGAGCCAGCGCACCATACAGCCAATATCAAAAGCCGCTTTGATCGGATCTAGCCGGTAAGCGGTACCGGGGACGCGCGCGCCATTGGGAGTGATTTGATCAGGGCTGTTCGGTCCTAAATGCTTGGTACATTCAGGGAATCGCAGTGCCAGCAGACCGCAGCCGAGTGTATCCATCAGGCAGTGACGCGCGGTATGCCAAGCGTCACTGCTGTTTGGGGAGTCGTTATCAATAGAATAATTAAGGACATAATCGGCGATTTTTTGAATTTCATCGTCGTACTCTGGACGAACGTTGCTCTCTACAGTAGACATAACCAGTACCTCTTCCTTGAGTCAAATAGGGATGAGCCATTTTTTAGTCAGAAACTAACAATAGTCATGACTCAAAAGTAGCACAGTCGCTAGCGACTCGCCAAAGGGTATTATGTTATGAATGTTTGTAGGTATGAGTTTTAAGGGACAAGATTTAGGTCATTAAATAGATAAGACCTGCGATAAACAGCAGACCTAATATCAGTAATAAAAAGGTAAGTACATTGGCCACAATGCCTGAGGATTCTTTTTTTACTTTGATTTTTTGCGGGACCCGCAATACCATTTTGATATGTTCGATACCGTCCTCTAAATAACGCTCGCCCTCAGGGATAAAACCTAATGACTCGTAGAAGGGTAGCAAGTAGGTTTGCGCAGAGATGATAATAGGCTTTTTGCCGTATTTTTTGCGGCAGTATTTAATAGCATCGGTCATGATCTGACGCGCCAGCCCAGAGCTGCGGTATTGCGGCAGTACCAGCACGCGGCCGATAGCAGGCATAGTGTTCAATGCGGCGTGAGAGGATGAGGTGATAACAGAGAGATTGGCGCTAAGACTATTGAATTCAGGCGGTATAATACGGCAGTAACCGATAAGCGCCTCATCTTTGTGCGCGATCAGATGCAAGCAGTCAAAATCGACTTCGTCCATATCTTGATAAGCGCAGTTTTGCTCTACCACAAAAACCTGCGAGCGGGCTTTTAAAATGTGGTAGAGATCAATGCCGGTCAGCTCATCAAAACTTTTTATTGATAATTCACTATCCATAATAAGACTTTATTAATTTACTAAGCGCATTTTATTAGCTTGAACGGTCTTAGCATAAGGGCTAATACCTTTGTCCATGATTTTGATCGTTTCAGAATCAATATGTTTGCCAAAGTTATTAAAGGCATTGTGGTTACCTGATATCAGGCGCTGCCAATCATTCATCCACTGTTTGCCCAAAGCGAGCTGTGAGGCGATAATTTGTGAATTGATATCACCAATAGACTCTATAAAGGCTTTTTCTTTTTCAGAGATCATCGTTTGAATCTCTTTTTGCTGCGTATCTGTGTCCATAGGCATGCTCGCCAGATTCCAGATACGAGTGGCCATGACTTGTGGAATCGCCATAAACATCGCCACTGTTTTTTGTTGCAATTGCAACGCAGGCGCTGAGCCCATCATCGACGTGGGTAGTGAAAACTCTGGCATTTGAAATGTAATCATTGATATCTCTTTGTTATATAAAAGCGCTACGGTTTATACTAAGGAGTAAGTATACGTGCCATCGCTTTAACCAAACATAGTAGTATGCTTGGGAATAAAAAGCATTTTACTCCGCTCAATACAATTAGCAACCGCACAAGTGTATTCTTTGTGACTCAAGTGACATATCAAAGGGGAGAGCTGATATAAAAAGAGCCGATATAAAGTCCGCTTAGCCATTAATGGTTTGGCTGATTTTGTCCAAATTTAAGCTATCGGACATCGCGCTAAATATCTCGTAATACTTACCGCCTTTGTCATACAGCTCCTCGTGCGTACCGGTTTCAACCACTCGGCCGTTCTCTATCACCACCAAATCATCAGCATCAATGATTTGCGCGATATTGTGCGAGACCATAATGACAGTGCGATCCTTTTTGATCAGATCCAAGCTTTTTTTGACCTGCTGACTGGCGATAGCATCTAAGCTTGCAGTCGGCTCATCTAAAAATACAATCGGTGGATCTTTTAAGAACATTCTTGCCAGCGCAATACGTTGCTGCTGACCGCCTGATAGCGATTTTGCGGTACTGTCATAACCGTCCGCGAGGGTGATGACCTGCTCATGAATCGAGGCTTTTTTAGCCGCGACTATGATGTCATCCATGCTGGCGTTCATATTGCCGTAGCGAATGTTTTCGCTAATAGTACCTGAGAATATATGATTGCTCTGTAGCACCAAGCCTATACGTTGACGCAGTTCATGCGTGTCACAGTCTGCTAGATCATGACCGTCTAATAGGATAGTACCTGAGTCAGGCTCATAGAACTTCACTAGCAGACTGATAATAGTGCTCTTGCCAGCACCAGAGAGACCGACGAGCGCGGTAATGCGATTAGGCTTAATGGTAAAGCTGACATCTTTTAGCGCCTGCGTACCATTGGGGTAAGTAAAATCAACGTTTTTAAGCTCAATATGACCTGTTAGGTTTTTGGTACTCATACCTGTGATATTTTCTACTTGCTTGTCATCTTCTAATATCTCAAAAAACCCTTCAGCATAAGTCAAAGCGTTATTAATCTGATCATAAATACGGTGCAATTGACGAATAGGCGCGGCGACGTTTTGAAACAGCATAACGTGGAACAATATCATGCCGATGGTCATCTCACCTTGTAAGACAAAATAAGAAGTAAGCAAAATAATGACCACCACGCCGATCTGCTCGATAAAGGTCTTAATAGCATCGTAGATAAAACCAATACTACGAATGCGCAGCTGATTATCGGTCATCTCTTTTTGGATT
Organism: uncultured Psychrobacter sp.; assembly: GCA_947495055.1. Lineage (GTDB taxonomy): Bacteria > Pseudomonadota > Gammaproteobacteria > Pseudomonadales > Moraxellaceae > Psychrobacter. Next base: position 191,061 of record CANLXO010000004.1, read on the forward strand.
TTAAGATGCTTTTGCGCTTCAATAGGCTCACGGACAAAGGATTTGACCACGCTTATTGAGTTGATTAGGGAGATTACCAGACCGCTTTTGGCTTCTCGAAAGCCGCGCATCTGCCGACGAAATCCTTGCAAGCGCCGCGCTTGTTTTTGACTGATAAAGAAGTAAATGGGAATAATAATCAGACCAACTAAGCCTATCCAAAAGTTAGTCGAAAACATAATAATTAAAGACACTAAGGCACTGGCAAACAGCGGTAGCATATCGATAAAGAAGTTTTGCACGAGGCTTGTCAGGCTACTAACCCCATAATCAATACGGGTTTGTAATTTGCCACTGTCATTCTCGCTACTGGTATAAAACGCCATGCGGTAGGTGAGAATGCGCTCGATAATCTTTTGTGATAAGTCGCGCGATAGATTAATGCGAATTTTTTCACCATAAAAGCGCTGACCAAAGGAGATAAATATCGATAATATCTCTTTGGATAACAGCACGGCGCTAATGATAGTCAGCATCCGCAAACCCGCTTCCCAAGGCTCAGCTAAGGTTGCAATCTCGGTCAAGGTATCGACCGCATAACGCAGCACAAAGGCGTTGACCTGCGCGGTAAAGGAGCCAAGCACTGTTAAAATCAGTGTCGCAACAATCAAGACTTTATAAGGCGCAGCAAAAACAGCGAGCTTCTTCAAAATGTCCCACAACAAAGCACGCCGCTCAGTCTTTTTGACCGGCGGCTTTTTATCGAATGGGGATTTGCTGAGATTAGGAGTGTTTGTCATTTGGGTAGGGTAAAGTAATCACGCTCAAAAATCTATATTCATAAGTTTATTAAGATAGCATTTATTTAGATTTTGTAGGGTGCGCCCCGCGCACCTGAAAGTTTTAAAAATGAAACAATGACGCGCAGAACACACCCTACGACTAAACTTTTATTTAAAACTAAAACGCATCCGCTGGCAAAAATACTTCGCCAACCATGATACGACGGGCTGAGCGGCTCATAGAGACTTTTTTGGCTTGCCAGCGTCCATCGACTTGCTCGGTTGCGCCGCCAACGAGTAGCGTGCCTGAAGGATGACCGAAACGCACTTCACTAAGGCTATCACCACCAGCCGCTGCATTGACTAGCGTACCCTGAGTAGTTGCCGCTGCGGCAATCGCTACCGCTGCCGTACCCATCATGGCATGATGTAATTGTCCCATACTCATCGCGCGTACAACTAGATCAATATCGCTTGAATTCACTTCTTTGCCACTAGACGCGGTATAACTTTGCGCAGGAGCGACCCAAGCTATCTTGGGAATATGCTGGCTACTTTGTGCCTCAGACTCGTCTTTAAACAGTCCCATAGCGACGCCGCCACGCGCGCGTATTTTTTCTAACTTGGCCAGTAGCTCATTATTACTATTAATATCACCTTGCAACTCTGTACCAGTAAAGCCCAAGTCTTCAGCTTTCATAAAAATAGTGGGAATACCGGCGCTGATAAAAGTTGCTTTGACACTATCTTTATCTAAACCACAACCAGAGACATCAAAGTCATCAACTAGATTGTTAGTTGGAAACATATCGCTTGAAGAATCTACAGGATCGATAAATTCAATTTTGACCTCAGCAGCAGGGAAGGTGACGCCATCTAATTCAAAGTCGCCCGTTTCTTGTACCTGTACTTTGCCATTATCATCTTGATAAACGGGTACATGGGCGATAATCGTCTTGCTAATATTCTCTTGCCAAATACGTACTTCACAGATGCCACTGTTAGCACTATCCGCTACTTTGCTAGCATCTACTAAGCCCATATTTATCGCACAAGCGCCAACCGCTGCCGTCAAGTTACCACAGTTACCCGCCCAATCTATCATAGGCTTGGCGATATTCACTTGTCCAAATAGATAATTGACATCATGGTCTGGTTGTTTCGCTTTAGATAAAATCACCGTCTTTGAGGTGCTTGAGCTACCATTACCCAAGCCGTCAATTTGCTTGCCATAGGGATCAGGGCTGCCAATAACGCGTAATAAGAAATTATCGCGCGCTTGGCCTGGTTCTTGGCAACGTTCAGGTAAGTCGGATAACTTAAAGAAGGTGCCTTTTGAGGTGCCGCCGCGCATATAGGTGGCTGGAACTGAGATTTGTGGGGCAAATTTGGGTTGAGTCATGTTGGAGGTCCTTTGAATAGTTACGATTTGGTTTTGTTTTATTGATATTATAAACAGAGATACAGTAATCAGAAATAGAGAGCATCATGGAAACAGATAAAGAGCTGACAGATAAAGAGCTGAATGCAAGCTCAGCTAAAATTAAACAGATTATGCAAGACAATCCTGATTTGTCTTACGAATTTGTACGTCAATTATTAATTGCTAAATATGAGGTTGAGGCTGGTAAGGTTGAACCTTTTGAGTTTGGTTAGCGGTTAATCTTTTCCGAAACTCACTTTGCTAACTCTATACTGATCGATAGACTTGGCTAAATGTGCTACATTCGCAGGCGATCCCAATAAATAAAGCGTCTCTTTCAAACTACTATAATGATTGTATGACATGACAACCGCATCATTATCATTTTTACGATTTATGACAACCACATCAGCATCATTGTTCACCGTATCTAAAACGGCTTTAAAGTCTTTATTAGCGTCTGTAAAGCTGATAACTTCCATGATGGCTCTCCTAATCAATACTTAATGTACGTCGTTGTGGGCTGTAGTTTTAGCGCAGCTTCTAGACTTTACAGAATTACGATGCTGGGTTAAAAACCCAGCCTACGCCAAATTCAAATAGTTAGAGATTATAAGCTTAAAAAAACCGATGCCATATCTCTATATAACATCGGCTCTATTTTGATTTACAAGCTAAACCTGAGAGATTTAAGCGACTTCACCAGCTAAGAATTCTTTAGCAAAGCGCTGGAGCATACCGCCAGAGTTGTACATTTTTACCTCATCAGCCGTATCTAAGCGGCAGATAACGGGCGCTTTATCGACGCTGCCGTCTTTACGATGAATGACTAGCGTCATATCACCGCCAGCTGAGACTTCACCTTCGATATCGAATACTTCTGTACCATCGATGTTTAGCGTATTGCGGTTGACGCCTTCTTTGAACTGAACGGGAAGGGCACCCATACCGACCAAGTTTTGGCGGTGAATACGTTCAAAATCTTCAGCCACGACGACTTCCACGCCAGCGAGACGTACGCCTTTAGCCGCCCAGTCACGGCTAGAGCCTTGACCGTAACCGTCACCTGCGATGATGATAAGCGGCTGCTCACGATTCATGTAGGTCTCGATCGCCTCCCACATCCGCATGACTTGCCCTTGCGGCTCGACTCGTGCGAGTGAGCCTTGGATGACGTTGCCGTCCTCATCACGTACCATCTCATTCAATAGCTTTGGATTAGCAAAAGTCGCACGCTGAGCAGTCAAGTGATCGCCGCGATGCGTGGCATAAGAGTTATAGTCCTCAGCAGGCAATCCCATGGTATCGAGATACTCGCCAGCAGCTGACTCACCCATAATGGCGTTCGATGGTGACATATGATCGGTAGTGATGTTGTCGCCCAAAACTGCCAATGGACGCAGACCTTTGAGCTTGTTCATCGCCGCCATTTTACCTTCCCAATACGGCGGACGGCGGATATAAGTACTCAGCTCGCGCCAGTCATACTGCGGGTCGGTAACTGATGACTCATTGCGACCCGCATCTGCTTTGGCTTCATCAAACATCGGGATATAGACTTCGTTAAATTGCTCAGGCTTCACCGCCGATTTTACAATAGCATCAACTTCCGCGTCATCGAACCAGATATCTTTTAGATAGATATCATTGCCGTCTTGGTCTTTACCGAGCGAGTCTTTTTCGATATCAAATCGAGTGTTACCCGCGATAGCGTAGGCGACAACGAGTGGCGGGGAGGCAAGGAACGCTTGCTTGGCGTAGGGATGAATACGACCATCAAAATTACGGTTACCCGAGAGTACTGCGGTACTAAACAGATCACGTTCGATGATTTCTTTTTCGATCTCTGGATCGAGCGCACCGCTCATGCCATTACATGTGGTACAGGCAAAGGCGACAACGTCGAAGCCGAGCTTTTGGAGTTCAGGGAGTAGTCCTGCTTCTTCTAAATACAGCTTAACGGTTTTTGATCCTGGAGCTAGTGAGGATTTTACCCAAGGCTTACGCACAAGGCCCTTTTCGACCGCGTTACGCGCAACGATACCAGCCGCGACCATATTGCGAGGGTTTGAGGTGTTGGTACAGCTGGTGATAGCGGCGATAATGACCGCGCCATCTGGCATGAGACCATCTTTTGGTTCAGGCAACTTGTTACCTTCTCCATGAGCGATACCTTCCTTGACCAGATCAGTCGTCGAGACGCGAGCATGCGGACGTGACGGGCCTGCGATATTACGCACGACTTTGGATAAGTCAAAGCGTAAGATACGATCATATTCAGCATCAACCATGCCATCAGCCCACAGGCCGGTTTGCTTAGCATAGGCTTCCACAGTTTTGATCTGCTGCTCGGTACGACCCGTTAGACGTAGATAATCAATCGTTTGCTCATCGATAGAGAACATTGCTGCGGTTGCACCATATTCTGGTGTCATATTTGAGATAGAAGCACGGTCGCCAACGGTAAGGTTACGCGCACCGTCACCGTAGAATTCTAGATAGGCGGATACAACGCCCTCATCTCGTAAGAATTCGGTCATGGCTAGGACTAAATCCGTACCCGTAATGCCTTCTTGTAATTTACCTGTCAACTCAACGCCAACGATATCTGGCAGACGCATGTAGGAGGGATTGCCTAGCATCACGCTCTCAGCTTCAAGCCCGCCCACACCGATAGAGATAACACCCAAGGCATCAACCATGGGTGTATGGCTATCAGTACCCACTAGGGTATCAGGGAAGGCAATGGCATCACCGTCTTGGTCGGCGACTACTTGTACCACGGGTGACATTTTTTCAAGATTAATCTGGTGCATGATGCCGTTACCGGGCGGCACGACGTTGACGTTATCAAAGGCATACTGACACCAGTTGATAAAGTGAAAACGGTCTTCGTTACGGCGCTCTTCGATAGCACGGTTTTTCTCAAAAGCGTCTTCTTCAAAGCCTGCGTGCTCAACAGCTAATGAGTGATCGACGATCAATTGCGTGGGCACGATTGGATTGACTTTGGATGGGTCACCGCCCTCAGCTGCGATAGCGTCACGCAAACCTGCCAAATCGACAAAGGCGGTCTGACCTAAGATATCATGACAGACGACGCGAGCAGGATACCAAGGAAAATCAACATCTTGCTTACGGTAAATATGCTGTGACAAGGCTTCGGTTAAGTCCTCTGGTGGGCAGCGGCGTACTAAGTTTTCGCACAATACTTTTGAGCTAAAAGGTAGCTTGGCATAAGCACCTGGCTCAATATCATTAACCGCTTGTTCGACATCAAAGTAATGCAAATCAGTACTGCTTTCATCTAAAGACGGCAACGGCTTTTTGTATTGCTCATTCATGGTTTGCGGATTAACTTGCGTTAAAGGCTGCTTGCTATCGGTGCTCATGGCGTGCTTTCCTTTATAGGTGAGAAGGGGTAATTTATTTAGCAAAATTTATGGTTGATAATAAGTTTTGCTAAATAAACAGAAGTGATGAGTATATAAATTTAACGGCCAAGTCTGTAAACAAAGCGACTTGACCGTTAAGCGATAATTGCTAAAAAGACAGATTAACGATTAGCAATATCTGGCACGTCTCTTGGCTCTTCACCGATATACTCCGCACTTGGGCGAATAATACGGTTGTTAGCGCGTTGTTCAAAGACGTGAGCGGCCCAACCTGTCAGACGTGAGCACACAAATATCGGCGTGAACAGTTTGGTTGGAATACCCATGAAGTTGTACGTTGAGGCATGGAAAAAGTCTGCATTACAGAACAGTTTTTTCTCGCGCCACATCACTTCTTCACAGCGTACTGATACTGGATACAAGACCGTATCACCCACATCGTCGGCGAGTTTTTCAGCCCACTTTTTGATGATGACGTTACGCGGATCAGACTCGCTATAGATCGCATGACCAAAGCCCATGATCTTGTCTTTACGCTCAAGCATCGCCATCATCTCTTCTTCGGCTTCATCAGGCGATTTAAAATCTTGAATCATATCCATCGCCGCTTCATTTGCGCCGCCATGCAAGTTACCACGTAAGGATCCGATAGCGCCGGTGATACAAGAGTGGATATCAGAGAGGGTAGAGGCACATACGCGTGCGGTAAAGGTTGACGCATTGAACTCGTGCTCAGCGTACAAGATAAGTGAGACGTTCATCACTTTGGTATGGAGCTCATTTGGCTTCTCACCTTTTAACAGATGCAAAAAGTGACCACCGATAGTGTCGTCATCCGTTTGGGTCTCGATACGCTCGTTATCATGCGTGAAGCGATACCAGTAGTTGATGATAGATGGGAATACCGCGAGCATGCGATCGGTCTTGTCGTTCTCTTGCTCAAAGTCGGTTTCGGTCTCAAGATTACCCAGCATTGAGCAACCAGTACGCAGTACATCCATTGGATGAGCATCTGCTGGAATACGCTCTAATACGTCTTTAAGCGCTTGCGGTAGACCGCGCAGTGTTTTGAGCTTGGCTTGATAATCATCTAGCTCACTTTGAGTGGGTAGATTGCCATATAGTAGCAAGTATGCCACTTCTTCAAAGATACATTTCTCTGCCAAGTCTGACACATCATAACCACGATACGTCAGACCTGAGCCTGATTTACCAACGGTAGATAGTGAGGTTTTGCCTGCAACCTGACCGCGCAATCCTGCGCCTGAGAGTTCCTTTTTTGCTGCCATAATACATTCCTTTTTGGTGGCTTGGTGGTACAGTGAATTGACTTACTAACTTATGCTTACGAATGCTGTTTTATTTGCTATCGGCAAATAATTTATCTAGCGTTTGCTCAAACTCATGATAGTTTAAGAAATCATATAACTCCATACGCGTTTGCATGGTATCGACGACTTTTTCTTGCGTGCCGTCATCGAGTAGATGCTGATAGACATTAAGCGCCGCTTTGTTCATCGCACGAAACGCAGATAGAGGGTAGAGCACCATATCGACACCCACGCCATGAAGTTGCTCAGTGGTGTAGAGGTCAGTCTGTCCAAATTCTGTCATATTGGCAAGGACAGGGATGTCGAGTACGTCGGTAAATTTACGATACATCTCGATATCGGTCAAGGCTTCGGCGAATATCATGTCCGCACCTGCCTCAGAGAATGCAACGGCGCGCTCAACAGCGGCATCTAAACCTTCAACAGATAGCGCGTCAGTACGAGCCATTACCACAAAATCAGGGTCTGTTTTGGCGTCAAGAGCCGCTTTTAGACGATCGACCATCTCTGAGATGCTGACGATTTCTTTATTAGGACGATGACCACAGCGTTTTTGGGCGATTTGATCTTCGATATGCACCGCCGCCACGCCAGCTTTTTCCATTTTTTTGACACTCTGACTAATGTTAAAAGCGCCGCCCCAACCGGTGTCAATATCGACTAGTAACGGGGTATCTACGGCGTCAGTGATACGGCGCGCGTCTTCTAAGACATTATCAAGGCTCGTCATACCCAAATCTGGCAGACCAAAAGAGGCATTAGCAACGCCGCCGCCCGAGAGATATAAAGCTTTATGACCCACTTGAGTGGCCATCATCGCCGTATAAGCATTGATAGTTCCGACAATTTGTAACGGTAAGTTATTATTGTTCTGCTCTTTCATAGCACTGCGAAAGCGTGCGCCAGCTGATGATGACATAATAGTATCCTTGCGTAGAGGGTAGGCTTATGATTGCCCGAATTTAAAATAGAAATTGTAAAATGATTGAATCTTTATCGACTTAGAGTACACTTAATCACTGACATTGAAAAGTCTTAAAATTTTCTATTATTAAGTTAATAGTGAATTTAAGTGTAACCAAGCTAATAGTATGCAATTTATGGATGATGTTATCTATTTATTAGTACTTAGCTGCTTATAGTATTCATATTACCCAAAATAGATATGAGATATTTATGATTTATTTACATTTGGTTACATCTATCCTAATTTAACTGTTTTGATTTCATAGTCGTTATGTATTTTTATAAACAAAAAAGGTCTCACTATCGTCGTTAGTGAGACCTTTTTTATCGATAAGCTCTGTTTTGACGTTATAAATTTAGCCAAATAAACCTGCTAAGTTGGCTAAGAATAACAGCGCAAAACCGCCTAAAAACAGCAAGCCTGCGATAGAGTAGGCGTTCATGCCAGCGGACATTTTTTTGTGGCCTTTTACTAGTGAGTAATTAAGCCAGCCAAAAATTGGCGCTGAGACAAAGGCGGATATCATCGCAAACTTGAGCATAGCGCCTAGTTGTCCGGTAAAGAAGGTAATGATAACCAGACCACCACCGATGGCGTAGGTTGTCCAAAAGGCGACCTGTTTTTTATTAATCTCGCTCTCGCCCTTCAGCAGACGCCAGCATTCAGCATTAGCGCGGCCATAGCCATCAGCGCAGGTAATCGTCGTGCCAAACATACACATAAAGGCGACAAAGGCGACGAGCAGACGCGACCATTCACCGATAGTGGCGGTATACATGTTGATCAGCTGATTGATATAAGCGCCGCCAACCAGTTCAATCTCTTGCCCTGACCCATACTGGACAAACACGCCAAGCGATAAAAAGAACAGCGCCAAAATAGCCGAGACCAAAAAGCCGACGTTAAAGTCGAGCAGTCCTTGACGATAAGTGGTGTTATCTGCCTTTCTTTTGGCAGAGGTCCACATCGAGGTGATAGCGGCAAACTCAAGCGGTGCTGGCATCCAGCCCATTAGCGCGACAATAAAGCCAAGTGTTGCCAAGTTCCAAGGCGAAGCGGCTACAAAATCAGCGGTCATCACTGTAGGCTTGCCCGCCGCAATAGCGACGGCGGTAACCGTTGCTAGTGTCAGCGCAATCATAATCCATTTGGTCACGCCGTCTAATAGCTTGTAGTGTCCGGCGATCAAAAACACCCAGCAGACGACTACAATAATGAGCGATAACCCTATGGTTGAGAACCCCAAGGACGCAGGTAGCATAAAGCCAAGTATGACCGCTGCAATCAAAGATACTGCGCCTGTGCTAATGACTGCTGATAAGATAGAGAGAATAAAGTATACCCAGAGATAAGCCTTTGAGCGCTTGGCATAGCCTGCGATGAGACTCTCACCTGTGTCATAGACGTATTCGGTACCGAAGCGAAAAAACGGATATTTAAAGATATTGGCAAGGATAATCATAATCGCCAGTTGCCAGCCATATATCGCGCCTGCCTGCGTCGATGATATGAGGTGTGAGCCGCCAATAGCCGCAGTCGCCATCAAGATACCTGGCCCAAAGATTCGCCAGCTAAAGCCCTCGTTTTGCGGTGGATTTGCCGCGTTGTTTATGGATTGTGTGGTCATGTGTGCCTCAGATCGTCATACAAATATCAGCAGACTGTAGCATACCTATCAAGACGCAAGCTATGCAAAGTTTTGCCTTATTAGTAAACATCTGGGCATAGTTTATAATGAGGTCATAGTTTAGGTTGAACTTATAATTTAGGTTGAGCTTAGTTATGCTACTTATACAAACTGCTGACGACGGTAGGTAATACCGCGCTGCTCATACACCTCATAGATAGCAGCTAATAGATCAGGCGCTTTTGGGTGGACAACGTCTCTAAGAGTATGCAGATAGATAGGGGACGTGACGTTTTCGTGCATCAGCCGCTGATAGCTGATTTGCTCTGCACGTACGGTTTGTAAGCTTGCAGGTACTAAAGTAATGCCTTCACCTGCTGCAACCAAGCTGAGCGCCACTTGTAGATCACTGACCTTGGTCGTCATCAGCGGCGTGATCCCGTACTGCGCAAACAGATGCAAGAGTGGCTCAGTTATGGGCGCACTATCGTCTGCTACAGACTGCTCTATAGGCGCAGGTAGCGGCAGATGGGTTTGGTGATAAAGGATCAAGCGATTATTGACCAAATCTATTAAGCGCTGATCGCGGGTGTCGGCTAGGGGATGGCTTTTGGGCAGGGCCACCATATAGCGCTCATGTCGCAGCAATATCTGCTGAATCCAAGGGTCTTGATGCGCAAAACGTCCCATACCGACATCGATATCCCCACTTTTGAGCGCCTCTATCTGCTGATATGAGCTGATGTCCTTGAGATTGACCTCAATATCGGGATAACGCCATTTAAGGGCGGCGATAATCTCAGGTAGCAGCCCGTACAATACAGAGGGCACAAAACCGATATTGAGCGCTTCGCTTGGCCCAGATAAACGCTGGGTCATACTGGTAATGGTCGCCATCTCTATGAGTAGCACGCTGATTTTGTCATAAAAAAACCGTCCAGACTCTGTCAGTTGTAGCGGCCGATGATAGCGGTCGATCAGCTCGACCCCTATGTCCGTCTCCAATTGCTTGAGCATACGACTAAGACTGGGCTGAGAGATACCTGTGGTACTCGCCGCCAAGCTAAAACTCTGACAATCAGCGATAGCGATAAAAGCGTTGAGCTGTTTGATATCCATGTGGTGCACTCTTAAGGTAGAAGTTGGAGCAAAAGACAGTAGGGCGCTAGCTTAGTTTGGGACGCTGGCATAGTTATTGCTTATTTGCTTAAGAAAGGATAAGCCTATCTAAATTCTAACAGTAAAAATGCCGTGGTGCGCTATGAGTGATTTAAATAAGAACAATACCCAAGATATAAAGGTGTCAGATAATGTGGAGTCAGAATCTATTTATAGAGATTTAAATGAAGATGAGCTCAGTTTTTTTAGCGATAAATTTGAAAAAGAGCAACAAGCGCTTCATGCCAGTACCAATACTCCTGTGCATAATGAGACTCGTATCCACAATAACCGAGTATTAGATAGTCAAGACCAACCTGCAACTCTCGATATCAATGATAAAATATCGGCGCATCTAGCAAATAAAGCTCATAAAGATAAAGAAAACAACAAAGTAGCGAAGAATAGCAAAACAAATAGTGATACCAAAAGTCTAGTTATGATTGGATTGATCGCCGCGCTGCTAATGAGTGCTACCGTAGCCGCCGCCATAGTCATCCTAAATATTACTGAAAAAACAGATATCATGAGTGTGTTCTCAGGCGACACCCTAACAGAAGAGGTCTCGCCCGTACCCAACGATGAAGCGGTGATCATTGCTGAAAACGATGTAGATAACGAGTCAACCACAACCACTAACGACATAGAAGTTGAATCTACACCCGCACAGCCCGCTGACCCGAGCTTGAATAATGCTACTCAAGCAGATGATCAGCCGCAGCCTGCACAGGTACCTAATGCTGCTGAAAACCAGAACACAACTCAAAATATGGTTCAAAACACAGATAAGAACACCCAGATGAGCCTTGAGGAGTTTATGCAAGAGTCTGAGGTCACCTTGTATCGCGATACTTCGCAATAAAAATAAGGCTATCCATTCTGTATCAGGCAGTTTTGATTGTTATTGTTTTTTTCCGCTGATATTTCAGACCATAAAAAAGCAGATACTAATCAAAGTACCTGCTTTTCTTCAAATAGGATTGAACCTCTACGACTGCTGCGGGGTAATCAAATACTTCTCGCCAGTCGCTTGTTTGCCATAAGCGGCGATAGACTGTAAATGCAGAACCTCAGGCAATGACACTTCATGAGTATAGCTGCTGGCAAAGGTGGTTGTGATCTCATCGGCCACGCGCTGACGCATTTTCATAACGGTTTTGGTGCCGAGTTTACCAAGCGCGTTGAACAACAAGAAACCGCCAACGCCCCAAGCAAAACCAAAGTTGCGGTTTAGAACGATAGGTCCACGATTTAAAGCACCATAGACATAGACTTGCTTAAAGGTATTGGAGCCATAGACGCTGTATTCTTCAACATCATGAGTGATCGCCGCTTCCATACAGTTGAGGATATCGCTGGTTAGTTGACCACCGCCGATAGGATCAAAGGCAATCGTAGCGCCTGTCTCGATAATCGCTGCAGTCAAATCGTCAAGGAATGACTCACTGCTTGAATTAACCACGTATTTTGCGCCCATATCACGTAGCAAGGTTTCTTGCTCATCTTTACGTACAATATTAATCAAATCAATACCATCAGCCATACAGATACGGTTGAGCATTTGACCTAAACTTGAGGCAGCAGCGGCATGAATGATCGCTTTGTGACCTTCAGCGCGCATGGTTTCAGTCATTGCAAGGGCAGTCAGTGGATTAACGAAAGAGGATGCGCCTTCTTTAGCGGTTGTACCTTCTTTTAATTCCAAGCAGCTTTGCACATTGACGCAGTGATATTGACGATACGTACCGCCGCCGATGACTGCAACGGTTTTACCCATTAAGGCTTGCGCGGCGGGTGACGAGCCTGCGGCAACGACCGTGCCTGCGCCTTCATTGCCGACAGGGGTGTCTTTACCCACGCGGGTTTTGACCGCTGGCATGAACTTGGCAGGGACATCTGCTGTGATCACTGGGTTTTGATCGTCGCCTGATTGCACGGCGGTAGACATGTCAGCGACGCTAAATAAAATCGCTAAATCAGAGGGATTTAGTGGCGCCGCTTCAATACGTACGACAACTTCATCATCACTTGGCTGCGGCATGCCGATATCTTGCAACGATACGGTGAGTTTGTTGTCGTCGCTGATAGTAGAGATGAGTTGTAAGTTTTTATCGCTCATGGTGTTGCTCCTACAAATGATTAAAAGGGTAAGACCAAGTATTTATGTTGATCATAGAGGGTTTGTTATTTAAATAAGCCATTATTTAGTTTAGCTTAGCGCTACTTAGTATTAGCAGCTTTGATCTGGGCTTGCACGTATTGCATAAATTCAGGCATATTAGTTAGGCGATCTGCATCCACTCTCTTCGCGATATCAGATTGACTCATAGTCTCATTCCACTCTGTCATACCTGATATCTGCGCCATAATATCCCAGCCAAGCTGTCGGGCCGCAAAGGCGCTAACGATAGTATTGACGTAGTACAGGTAGATATCAGCCATCGTAAAGTGCTCGCCTGCAACCCAAGGTGAGAATTGACACAGATGATTTAAGGCGATAATGCCGCGCTCTAATACTTGACGTACCTCCATAGCGATAGGCTTAGGAACTGGAGTGCCCGAAAAAGTAAACGGTATTAAGCGGCGACTTGGCAATTCAAAATACAGCTCTGCTATTTTCATGATCTGGCGTATCGTTGCGCGCTCTTTAGCATCGGCAGGATATAGCGGTGTGTCAGGGTAGCTCTCTTCAATAAAGTCACAAATCACGCTCGATTCTGATAGATTAAATCCATCAGGCATGGTGATAGCAGGCACTTTACCTACAGGACTTACGGCTAGTAACTCGTCACTACTGGGGTAGACTAAGTTTTCTTGGAAGGGAATGTCTTTATATAAAAGAGCGTGTTTTACTAAGTTGTAATAGTTGCTCGCAGCAAATCCATGCAAAGTAATCATAAGTCGTCTTCCGTTATTGATGTTTTTTAGTAGTCAAAGCGTTTTTGACATCCCTGTATCGAATACGTCTTAGCATCTGTACTCGCTAAATCAGACCTATTATTACTGGTTTTAATAGGCTTGTATATGCATATAAACGTGAATCACTATTGCTTTTATGACAATAATAAGGCGAAAATGTCTAGATACGTGCAATTAAAGCGGTAAAAGGAGAGGGGAGTTGGATCAACTGCGAGCCATACGCTATTTTTGTAAAGTCGCTGAAACTGGCAGCTTTACCAAGGCGGCAAAGGCGTTTGGGGTGCCACCATCGTCGCTGTCAAGACGTGTGGCTGATTTAGAAAAGAGTCTGGGCGCAACCTTATTAAAGCGCTCAACCCGCATTGTTAAAATGACAGAAGTGGGGCAAATTTACTATAACGATGTGCAGCAGATACTCAGTCAGCTCAAACAAAGTTCAGAGACCGTCCAGAGTTATCAAACCACGCCAATGGGACGGCTGCGCATTAGCTCAATGGTCGGCTTCGGTGAAAAAATCCTGCTGCCATTGTTAGATGAATTTAGCGCGCTGTATCCAAAGATTGTCTTAGATGTAAGCTTAAGCGATGAGCTGTCCACCCTTGGGCGTGATGACGTCGACATCGCCATTCGCGGCGGTTATGCGCCTAATGAGCGCGTACTGGCGATAAGACTTATGGACAATGGTTTTATCCCTGTCGCAGCGCCAAGTTATCTAGATAACTATGGCACGCCCGAAGACGCAATGGCATTAAAACAGCATCAAGGCTTATATTTTAAAGCGCCAACAGGGCCAACGCCTTGGCTTTGTTATATAGATAATCAGTGGCATGATGTCTCAGGGCCTGCGGTCGCCATATCTAATAACGGGCCGTGGCTAGCAAAAAAGGCTTGTAGCGGTGACGGTATTTTGATGTCTACGCGCTGGGCGTTAGCCTCATATCTGGAGTCAGGGCAGCTCATAGAGCTAAAGTTTACGCATCCATTAGCGATTACTCAGCAGGCAGATATGGCGGTATATCTGCTGTATCAAAAACAGCGCTACTTGATGCCCAAAGTCAAAGCTGCGGTGGATTTTTTGGTTGAGAGAATAAAAGTAGCTGATGACCAATAAGGAGATAGTTATGAGTAGAGCACCAGTAGCAGTTGTCATTGGAGCAGGCGACGCCACTGGCAGCGCGGTTGCCAGGCGTTTCGCCAGAGAAGGATTCACCTTGTGCGTGACTAGAAGGACTGTTGATAAACTAAGCACGTTAGTCAGTGATATCGAGGCCGCTGGTGGCATAGCCATACCATTTGGCTGTGATGCTCGCATAGAGCAAGAGATGGTCGCGCTGTTTGCTCATATTGAGCAAGATGTTGGCCCGATTGAAGTTGTGGTGTTTAATATTGGTGCAAATGTACATTTCTCCATTTTAGAGACTACAGAACGCGTGTATCGAAAAGTATGGGAAATGGGCGCATTAGCTGGGTTTTTGACGGGTAAGGAAGCGGCAAAAGTCATGTTACCGCGCCAAAAAGGCACCATTATCTTTACTGGTGCGACGGCATCATTACGAGGTGCTAGTGGGTTTTCAGCTTTTGCGAGTGCTAAATTTGCCCTGCGAGCACTGGCACAAAGCATGGCGCGCGAGCTTGGACCAAAAGGCATACACGTAGCGCATACTGTTATCGATGGGGTTATCGATACTGAATTTGCTCGAGATAACTTTGCTGATCTCTATGCGCTCAAAGATCAAGGCGCAATACTAAATCCAGAACATATCGCCGAGCAGTATTGGCAGCTGCATTGTCAGCCAAGAGATTGCTGGACACATGAGCTGGATCTACGTCCTTGGATGGAAACCTTTTAAAGTTAATGAATCATTAGAGGATGTATTAAACTCTATACAAATATAAGCCGGCAAGTATGGCTTGCCAGATAGTTAGCCATTAACGGTCTGTAATAGTGTCTATTTAACATAATATACATTATGCGAAAAAAAACCAACGGCTTTTAGGATTGCGTACGTATTTTTTACTGACCGCTATTTGCAAATATTGTCACTCGTTCTTATAGAATTCATTTAAAAGAACTTGCTCAAACCTTTTACAACGAACACGCTAACTTTATTTTAACGAGCGACAACTCTTAATTAAATGCTCTCGTAAAGATGTGCCTTCGCTATCCAAAATGACATCTGCTATCTGGCAGACACTCTCATCGCACACCAACTCATAATACACCTGATTAGACACATCGTCGACTTGCACTAAATTGACCTGAACCAATCCAGTTGTTGTCATCGAAAACGTTTTGTCTTGCGCATAGTCAGGATCTTGCGAGCTCCACAGCACGTCATAGCCAATATGACAGGATACTTGCTCTTTAACAAAATACTCTTGCTCAAGTTGCATAGCAGCCTGTAGCTCTGGATTGGCGTATTGTTGCAACGTAGACGGATACTCTTGTCCTTGATTATAGGCATCTTGCTCGTACATCTTAGCAATCGTATCCACTTTCAATGCAAAGGCCATCTGTAGCGGCTCCGTTAAGTTGGCGCTCGCTGTTACTGCAAAGACTCCTGTTATTAACAATCCTACAGCTAAAAAAATCGATTTTTGCATGGTATCCTACGTTTATGCTATCTTAAGTGTTATATTCATAAAAACACATAAAAAAGCTATCACTACTGATAAGTAACATTCTATAAGTAGCATCATTTAGGTTAAGGGCACAATTGCTGTTTTGCTATATTCACATAACGATAAGGATATTATTATGATCTCATCTCGTTTTAATTTATCTCGCCCTTATCTCAAGTCTCTATTGGTAGCACCACTCTTTGCATCCCTTATGGTGACTAGCGGCTGTCAACTCTCAGCTGAGTCAAACGCGACAACGACCTCACCAAATAACGCGTCCACAGGCTCTGATATGAGCCAGCAAACCCTTATACAGCAAGCAATGCGCATTCAGCGGGCACTGGCTAATAACGATTATGCCAGAATTGCCGATGATATCCATCCCACGCGTGGCGTGCGTTTTTCTATGTATGCCTATATTCGACCTGAATCCGACAAAGTGTTTAGCCGTGAGCAATACGTACAGTATCTTGATGAAGCCAATATTCGCTTTACTTGGGGTCAAAAAGACGGCACTGGTAATCTGTATGTGACGCCTTTGCCTGATTATCTAGCAGACTGGGTAAAAGCGGATTACTTCAATGATCAGTCGACGACCATCAATGCGAGCGCTGCTGTTGGTAATAGTATCAACAATTTAGACCGAATATATCCAGATTCAGATTATGTTGAGTTCTATAACCCTGGGGTCAATCCCGAATACGGTGGTATGGACTGGCGCGCCCTACGGCTTGTGTTCGATGAGTATCAAGGCCGCCGCTACTTAGTCGCTGTTATAAGCGATCAATGGACGATATAAGTTGCTGATTTATATTATATTTTTCTATAAGGAGGCAGGGTGTCTATAGTGATGCCCTGCCCCTTTTTATATGTAGAGTTATAAAAAACTACAGCGGTGTCTGCCGAAAAAACTTCACCATAATGTCATAAATATCAGGATAAGCATCAACGAGCTTTTGTGGCGTCTCAAAAAACACCTCGCTTAGCACCGCAAAGAACTCGGCTGGATTGGTTGCGCCGTAACGATCAAGTCCTGATTTGCGATGGGTTTGAAAGTCCTCAAAATCACGGCTCATAATCTTGGTCCAGCGCTCAGGATCCATATCCGGCTGCATCGGCGGAAAGCCATTAGCACGGCCATTAAGCATATCGAGCTTATGCACGAACTCGTGAATAACGACGTTATGACCGTCACGCTCGCCTGAATGCTTGGCATCTTTCCATGACAGAATCACAGGCCCGCGCTGCCACGCCTCGCCGCTACGGTGCTGTTGACCTTCGTGGACGATGCCGTATTCATCGACGCTCTTGGCCTCGCTTTTATAAGACCCTGGGTAAATGATGATTGACGACCATCCTTTATACCACTCAAGACCCAGATTGAGAATCGGCAGGCAGGCTTGTAGCGCAATCGATTGCCTAACCTTATCGGTAATCTCAAAGCCCTGCGCGCCAGTGATAGACTTGTCTGCCAAAAATAACGTCGCCAGCTCAAATAGTCTTGCCAGCTCATCGTCGTCTAAACGATCAAGAATAACAACGAGCTGCGCCGCTTGCGCCCAGTCATCTTGGCTATATTTACTATTATCCAGTACACGCTGCTCACGCCACTCTTTTATCATCTCAAACATTTATATTATCCTTGCCTTATCGCTAATAGAGAAATTTTGCTTTTAAACTTAAATATTATTAGTACTAGTCTAATGGTAATGAAGTTAGAGTTTCAGAGTGATAGCAAGCAACTTAGCGCTATACTTATTGATCGCGCCCAAATAATACTGTCATCTGTGCCTGTGAGAGCCAAACAGTATCCGCGTCAAAGCGTACGTCAACTCTTGCTTGACCATCGATACTTTGATAACTCTCTATTTTATTGTGCAAACCTAAGTCACTACTATTTATCGTCATTACTATTTATCACTGTCATTGTTTGGCGGTTATACTTTAAGATTGACTTAATAGTAGCACTTCAACTTGAGATGTTCGTTTAAATATTGATATGCATAGCGCAGTATAGTGAACACTTAACAATAATATTCAAGGAGCGCATCATGCCAACACTCAACGTACAAGAATTTCAAACCAACAAAGCCGATATTACTCAGTCGCGCATCATTGAGACGAGATGCCAGCCAATCACTGATGGCGAAGTACTGCTCAAGATTGACCGCTTCGCCTTTACCGCCAATAACATTACCTATGCGGTGATGGGCGATTACCTGCGCTATTGGCAGTTCTTTGCGCCCAGTGGCGATAACCCCGAGCACTGGGGCATTATTCCCGTGTGGGGATTTGCCGATGTCATCGAATCAAATAACGATGAGGTCCCTGTCGGCGAGCGGCTATTTGGTTATTTCCCGCCTGCCACTACCCTTGTGATTAAGCCTGTGCGCGTAAGTGGCTCAATTCTTATGGATGGCAGCGATCATCGAGCGCATCTACCACCAAGCTATAACCTATATCAGCGCGTCAATCACGAGGTAGGCTACGACCGCGCTTATGACAACCCGCGCATGTTACTTGCCGTGCTGCATCTCACTGCGTTTTGTATTCAGGATATGCTGGCGAGCAATGACTGGTATGGAGCTGAGCAAGTCGTCATTATCAGCGCCTCTAGCAAGACCAGTATCGGCTTGGGATATGGACTAAGTAATGACACAGATGCGCCAACCGTCATCGGTCTGACCTCAAATCGTAACTTAGACTTCGTACAGTCCATAGATGCCTACGATACGGTGCTCAGCTACGACGATATCGAACAGATTGACGCAAATACTCCGACCGTCATCGTCGATATGTCCGCCAATACTGAGGTGCTTAGTCGCCTGCATAAGCATTTGGGCGACAACATGCGCTTTACCAGTAACGTTGGACTGACGCATTGGGATGAGCCGCGTCAAGCTGAGGGCATCATCACGCAGCGCAGCGAGCAATTTTTTGCGCCAAGTCAAATTCAAAAGCTAATGAAAGAATGGGGCGCTGATAAGTTTAACGAGCGCTCTACGCGTTATATTATGGACTGTGCTGCCAAGACCAGTCGCTGGCTAAAGATCAAAGAGCTGGACGGCGTTAAAGGGTTGTCGGAGATCTATGCTGATGTTTGCGAGGGCACGATACCCGCTGATGAGGGGTTAATCGTTGTGATGTAATTAAAAGTTAAATGTAGTCAGAGCTAAGTGATCAGACTAAGTCTCTACACTGATACTCAACGCGTCCAGCCCTCTGCCTGCAAATACGCATGCAACCCCTCTGCAAAGTAGCGATAACCTGCGCCGTTGGGATGGATCTGTTCTGATTTGAGCTTATCGCTTGATATCACCTCTGACCAGCGTTTGCTATATAGTGGTACGTTTTCGCTTTTGGCAATTTGCTTATAGATAGGATTATCGCTCGCTCTACCGAACAAGGCGCTGGTGCTAAAATACGGCTGGGCGATAAGAATGACGGGAATGTCAGCGGCTTTTAGTTGCTCAATAGCCAGAGTGATATTGGCGCTCGTCGTCCCTGATTGCACGCGCCTGAGTACATCGTTGCCACCGACGCTCAGCAGTACCAGATCAGGGTCAAGCGTGATAACCTGATCGATACGCGCCAGCACATCAGCTGAGGTATTGCCATTGACGCCTGCGTTGATGACCTGCCAGCCTGTCAGCCCTGTCAATACGCTAGGATAATTGTTCTGCGGCGTCGTACCATAGCCATAAGTGAGCGAATCGCCCAAAGCTACAACGCGGCTACCTGCTGGTAAGACTTGCATATCATACTCCTGACTACAGCCTGTCGCCAAGCTGAGCGCTAAGATAGGCAACGCCCAGGTTGCCGTTAGTCGTTTCATGTCTTAACCCTTAAGCGCTAGCATATTCACTCAGAAACTTGGAAGTCAACACTCAGAAGATTAGAAATTTTTTCACTAAACATTCTAATATTTACACCATCGTCTAACATCCAGTACTTAATATCTAAGCTAGTATTTATTTTACGTGTATGGGCTTCATATCCGAATTCATCACGTAAGGAGCTTAGCATCATATCTTTTGTGTAATAACACTTGTCCCACTCTATACAGTGCAACTTTACGGCTTCTAAATTATTGTCTTTAAAGAAGAAAAGCACCTTAAAGTAAGTGTCGAAGAGTTTATATTCATCAATTACCAATAAAGGTTCTATGTCATCAGACCTTCCAGAAATTGAAAAATACTCCTCCCTTTCTTCAATATTTGGAAAAATTTTTTGAACTTCACTTGTACTCATACCTTTTTCAGCACCATGCCATAGCTCTTGTCCATAAGCTGGTAGAACCAAAAACAGGAAAGTACATGAAATAAAATAACGTAGCATATTTATTTTTGGGCTAAAAAATTTATTCATTGTTTGAAATTTACCGAATTTTAAGACTGAATGAAAGTTAAAACCAATCATATATTGAAAACTACACCACTTCAATCGCATCGATCTGCTGCATCATCCTACGCATAATCGCCGTTATCTGACAAAAATACACCCTAAAAACAAACATTTAATATAAAACCTCTGTTGTGCTTATCCCTATAGACGCGTTATAGTCAAAGCGTACAGGATGCTGATGCGCCATTAGACCCGTCAGTTATCGAACCCATGACTTTACCAAGGATGCGTGAGGTATTTATGAATAAAGAAGCGACCCAATCTCAAAACCAGAGCCAAAGCCAAGACAAGAATGACGACACTAAAGGGACTCAGAGCCAGACCACGACAGAGGCCAAAGCGACTACTAGTGCTGCCAATAAAAACGCGCCCGCCAAATCCAATAAACCATCCCAACCCTTTGATGAATTAAAGGTCAATAAAGATGAGTACCGCCCCGTCGCGCAAGCAGTTGGCGACTGGCTCGATGACATCAGTATCGATGCGCTTAATCATCTCAATGAGCAAGCGGAGAATATCTTTTATCGTAAAGGCGTGACATTCACGGTCTATAGCGATGCCAAAAACATCGAGCGCATGATACCGTTTGATATTATTCCGCGTATCATTGCCGCCAGCGAATGGCAGCAGATAGAGGCTGGGTGTAAGCAGCGTATCACCGCTTTGAATGCGTTTTTGCATGATATTTATCACGAGCAAGCAATCATGAAAGCGGGCATCGTCCCAGACAGCTACGTCTATGCTAGCGGCTGCTACGAGCCGTGGATGATGGGTATTGAGCTGGACAAGCCTATTTACTCGCACATCAGTGGTATCGATTTGATCCGCGATGAGAGCGGTAAGTTCTGTGTATTAGAGGACAATTTGCGCACGCCCTCTGGCGTCTCTTATATGCTCGAGAGCCGAACTATCTCTGAGACGCTACTGTCTGATCTATTTATGCAAACGCCGATATTGGGCGTGAGCGACTACCCGCAGCGCCTCAAAAAATGTCTTGCCAGCTCAACGAGCAAATACGATCCACAGATTGTTATCCTAACCCCAGGGCGCTTTAATAGTGCCTACTATGAGCATGCGTTTTTGGCGCATGAGATGAGCGTGCCGCTGGTGCACGGTTATGACTTGGTGGTTGAGGATAGCAAAGTCTATATGCAAGGCATACGCGGTAAGGTACAGGTCGATATCATCTATCGCCGTATCGATGATCCCTTTATCGACCCATTAGCGTTTCAGTCCAATTCTATCCTTGGGGTCTCAGGTCTTATGAGTGCCTATCGCGCAGGCAACGTGGTCATTGTTAATGCGCCCGGTACTGGCGTCGCTGATGACAAAAGTCTCTATCCGTTTGTGCCTGATATGATTAAGTTTTATTTGGGTGAAGAGCCGATCCTGCCCAATATCGAGACCTTTCAGTGCCGTAAGCCTGATGAGCTCGCCTACGTGCTCGACAATCTAGATAAGCTGGTCGTCAAAGAAACCCAAGGCTCAGGCGGCTACGGGATGCTCATTGGACCGACCTCAACCAAGCAAGAGATTAGCGACTACCGTAAGCGCTTACTTGAGAATCCAGCAGGCTTTATCGCCCAGCCGACTATTTCACTCTCCACCAACCCTACTGCCGTCAGCGACGGTATCGCGCCGCGTCATATCGATCTGCGCCCCTTCATCCTCAGTCACGGTGATGGCTCTGTCGATATCGTGCCAGGCGGGCTGACCCGCGTGGCGATGGTTGAGGGCTCACTGGTCGTCAACTCCTCACAAGGCGGCGGTATCAAAGACACTTGGATCATCGATGATAGTCAATTATCAGCTGATGGTTTGGCAACTAGTACTAGCCAATCCTCTGAGCTAAGTACGCTTGAGAGCACCTTTGATAGTATCGCTAAGTATGACAACCATGCCAATTACTATGATCGCGTGCAGCCGACTGAGGCCGGCTTTGAGGATCTCGATGATGCGCCGATGATACTACTGCTATCAACCAGTAGTTATCTGGTATGGCTGGGGCGCTATAGCGAGCGCTTGTACTGCTATGACAATATCATGAAAAAGCTCATCAAAGGCGACCTCAAAAAGCCGCAAGTACAGCATCTGATCACAAGATTAGGGTTCGATGCTGATGCTAGCGAGTCCATGAAAGTGATGCGGGCGCAGCTGATACATGATTTGGGTAATCTTAAGATACCAAGCGTGGTGGCCTCAATTGAGACTAATGTGCAAGAGGCCAAAGGTGTTATCGGTAAAGATACCGCCGAGCTATATAATCTGATCAAGCGTCTCTCTAACGCTGGTACTTACCGCGCCGCCACTTTGCAGCTGCATGCCTGTAACGCGGCGATGAAGCAAGAGCATCCAACTGTGACTTGTTTTTGGCAGCTTGGGCGCTACTTTGAGCAATTAGAGCGCGCGGTATTACTCGGTGAAGACGTCACTCAATTAAGTCTAGAGTTTAAGCACTGGATCAATCAGCTGCCAGAGAATACGCGCTGGCGTGAGCTGACCCGCTTGACCAATCAGATGATTCGCTCCAAGGCATTTAATGATTTTAAACTGATCAGCCGCGAGTTCAACATTATCTTGCAGCAAGGGGTTTAGCGCGTTAATACAAGTTTAGTCAAATGGACAAAATAATAAGAGGACAATATGAAACTTCAAATCAGTCATCAGACCAATTACTATTATGGCGAGCAGGCGCAGCGCAGCGTACAGTACATTCGTATGACGCCTATGGATCTGCCGCATCAAACCATTCATCGCTGGGATGTGCTACTCCCCAAAGTCGCAACCAACTTAAAAGATGGCTTTGGTAATGAGTGGCTCACCTTGAGCCGTAACGAGACTCATGATAATTTGCAAATGCAGGCCTCAGGTATCGTTGAGATCAATACCGATACCGAGCGTCTAGAGGACTTAGCGCATGTCCCCTATCTGTTGTTTACGGTTCAAAGCCCGCTGACCCAATGTTCAGAGGCCATGCGCGAGTTTGCCGCGCCATTTTTGCAAAACGTCACTCACGATAGCCTCAAGACTTTGGCCAATGAGCTGATTATGATCATGCCTTTTGTCAAAAACGTCACGCATGTCGGCACCACCGCAAGCGAGGCGTTTGAATTAAAGGCGGGCGTCTGTCAGGATCATACCCATGTGTTTTTGGGTTTACTGCGAGATCAGCAGATCCCCGCCCGCTACGTCTCAGGCTATCTGTATGACGACACCGAGAACCATATGGCAAGTCACGCTTGGGCGGAGGTATATTTGGATGGATACTGGTATACTTTTGATATCTCCAATCAAGCGTTTGCCCCTAACTCACACGTTTATGTCGCTATCGGGCGTGATTATCTAGATACCGCCCCAGTACGCGGGGTGCGTATGGGCGGCGGTTACGAGAGTCTCTATAGCCAAGTCTTGGTCACGCGGTTATCATAACCACCTCATTTATTTATTAACACAAAGGATAACCCTATGACTTATTGTGCCGCCATCCGCTTAGAGGATGGCTTGTTGTTTGCCAGTGATACCCGTACCAATGCAGGCGTCGATCACATCTCAACGTTTCGCAAGCTCTATCAATATGGTGTTGAAGGCGAGCGCTTTATGGTACTACAAACAGCAGGCAGCCTTGCCACCTCGCAGGCGGTATTTAATAAGCTACAAAACGATATCGATCAGCATAACGAGGGCAATATCAATACAGTTGCGACGCTATTTGATGCCGCGCAGATGGTTGGCGAGTGTATGCGCAGCGTTATGAATCACGCCAAAAAAGTGGCTAATGCCTCTATCGATGGCGCATTTACCAGCTCCTTTATGCTCGGTGGTCAAATCAAAGGTCAACCCAGTGAGCTGTACATGATCTACCCTGAGGGCAACTGCATTAGAGCGACCGAGGATACGCCGTTTTTTCAATTGGGTGAGAGCAAATATGGCAAGCCTATTTTGGATCGCTCAGTTAAATTTGATACCGATATCAATCACGCGACCCAAGCCTTGATGCTCTCGTTTGACTCAACCATACACTCCAACCTCTCTGTCGGTATGCCGATCGATTTTGTTGTTTATCAAAACGATAGCCTTACCATGCCTAAAGGTCGCCGTATTGAGGCCGATGATGAACACTTTAACAAAATCAGCCGCGACTGGTCAGAGGCGCTACGCAATACGTTGATGGAGCTACCCGCCTGCCCTGAGGATTATTGGGATTAGGCGAGATCAGGGCTTTAGCGCTTAACATCTAGGGTGTACCCCGCGCATCAATCTCTTACTATTGATGCGCGTCTCAAGAACCAACCTCAATACTTTTTTTACCAAATCCCAACTTCACATTCGCCAGTATCAGTCCAGATAAGATCAATATCATTGCCAGCATCTTCCACCACGTTATTATCTCGCCTGTCAGTAGCACTGAGGTCGCCATGCCAAATATTGGAACCAGTAGAGCAAAAGGCATAACCTTTGAGGCCGTATTTTGTGCAAGCAGATGCGCCCATAGTCCAAAGCCGATCAAGGTTGAGATATAGACGATAAATCCAAGCGATAGCCACGACTTCATCGATGCCTGCGTAAACGTCGTAAGCTGCCAAGCGTTACTCTCAAGTATTAAAGAAGATAGCGTTAAAATCACGCAAGCGATCAGCCCGCCCCATACCACCAGAGCTAACGCTGATAATGCTGCTGATCTATTCGAGGTCTTGCTATTATTCATTGAGATAGCAGATGTCGTTGTGATCTGCTGCCTAGAGGCCTGTTTTGAAGCAATGTTACCAAAGCTCCAGCCTATCGCGGCAATCAAAATACAGATAAAGCCAAGTAGCGGCATATCACCGCCGAGGTTCAAGGCAATCACGCCCAGACCTAGCACACCGATTACCATCCCTAATACCTGCTTGCCACTTACCGCCTCGCTCAATAATAAAAAAGCCAGCAATACGGTGATAAAAATCTGCATTTGTAACAGTAGCGCCGTAAGTCCTGCCGATGCACCTAGATGCATGGCGGTAAAGACAAAGGCATACTGCAATACAAAGGTACCAATCGCATAGATAAATAAGGTGCGATTAAATTTGGGCGGCTTAAGAAACAGCACTAAGGGCACGGCAGTAAAGAAAAAACGCATGGCGGTGAGCATGAGTGGCGGAAAGCTCTCAAGCCCCCATGCAATAAAGGTGAAGTTTACGCCCCAAATAAAGGCAACTAGGACAGCTAAAGCAATATGAATTGGGGTCATGTTAGTGTCCGATAGGTATTGTTTTTATAAAGTTTAAAATTTTATAAAGCCTAGAGTTTTACAAAGCTTAGAGCAAGGTCATCCACCCAGTGGTTTACTCTATCTATAGCTTTTGTTTTTGAAAAATAACACAAACAGGATAAAAAAAGCAGAGATAGCAATCGAAAAAACAAAGAATATGACATTGGTATTGATCCAACCAAAGTAGCTCAATATAGGCGCAGGCAAAAAAGCACCTAAGGTGGCAAACAGCGCAATGATAGTCTCATTAATCCCCTGAAATTTTAGTCTTTGCGGCCCTTGAATATTGCTTAGCAACGTAGAGCCTCCTGAATACGTAAAATTCCAACCTACGCCCAAAACGATCAAAGCAATATTAATATAGATAGTATCAGCAAAAAGTACAGGCAATAAGCAAGAGAGCGATATGAGTAAGAAGCCAAGTATAATGGTATTGACGCTATTAATAATACGAATCAATTTGGCGACAAAAAACGAAGGTAAAAACATCGCCAGCACATGCATCTGGATAGCGTAGGAGGCATAGTCAAAAGAATGACTTTGCTTTAAAAATAGTGACGACGCTATCATCATCAGATTCATGATGTAGTAGCCCAGCGCCCCGCCCAATATAGCGATGATAAGGGTATATTTTTTGACCGTCAGCGCATTCGAGACGGCTTTAGCATTTTGCGTACTACTCACATGCTGGGTGTTTGACTTGTGGTGATGTCTGTTTGATTGATTCCAATGATAAAGGATTACAGATAGCACAAGCGCTAAAACTGACAAGGATAAGTAGATCAAAGCGTAATCTGGTAAGTCCGATAGTTTGGCTAAATTTATCGCCAGTAGTGGTGCGATGATAGCGGCAAACACGCCGCCTGAGATGACCATTGAGGTCGCCTTAGCAATAAGCTCACCACTTAGGATATCTGTCGCGGCAAATCTATAAAAATTAGCCGTTGAAATAAACAGTCCTAATAAAAAATGGCTCAAGCACAAATACAAAAAGTTCTCATAAATTAATGATAAAAACCCAATAACGCCTGACAAGAATAAAAATAAAATACCCATCTTAAAAATACGATAACGACCAAACCTCTCCATCAGCTTTGAGAACATAACCGTGCTCAGTAAAATCGCCAAAAACTGCAATCCATAGGGGATGGTGGCGTAACTGACTTTTGGCGCTAATGTCAGTCCGACCAGCGCCGCCACCGTCACTGACAACACCGCTGTGGTCAAATTAATACTTTGAGCTACTAATAAAAAATAAACCTGCTTAGGTAGCTTATTGTGTTTTTGTATATCACTTTGCATATCTAGGCTCTTTTAGAGGATCAGTCAGATTGTAAAGGGTAAGTGAGATTAGACTTTGATCTGTCAGACTGACTTTACAACCAAAGCATACTACACCCAAACACAAAAAAAGCCAGAGACTAGCTTTCGCTAAATCTCTGGCTTTGGCTTATACCTTTAACTAAATGAATCGCTTCATCTAGTTATCAGGTTTAGTTACTTAAGTTTAGTTACTTAAGTTTAGTTACTTAAGCTTAGCTGCTTAAGCTTAGCTGCTTAAGCTTAGTTACTACGAGTTGCCACCACGGTTGCCGCTGTTTGAGCGACCGCCTGAGCGATTGGCTGGACGACCTTGGCTGCCACTTGGACGACCACGGCCTGTTGCCGCGCGATCACCGCGCGGTACGCCAGTACCATCACTGCGGCCAGGGCCAGTACGTTTACCTTGATACGGCTTGCCACCAGAGCGCTCATTTGGCTTACCTGATGAGTCGCGCGGCTTACCTTGATAACCGCTGTCATTGCTGGCGCGCTGAGAAGTAGCAGCGCCACTTGACTTGCCTGCGTAACCGCCGCCATTGCCTGAGCGACCACGTCCACTACCACCGCCGTTTGAGCGACCACGTCCACGTCCGCGACCTTTAGGCTTGTTCTCACTAGGTACGTACGTCTTTTTGGGCTCCATGCCAGCGATGACGCCCACTTCCATCTTGCGATCAAGATAGCGGTTGATAGCGTTAAGCTGCGGGCGATCATCCATACTACACAAGCTGATAGCAACACCAGTACGACCCGCACGGCCACAGCGGCCAATACGGTGGACGTAATCTTCGGTTTGGCGCGGAAGATCGTAGTTGATGACGTGTGATAATGCTGGCACGTCAAGACCACGAGCGGCCACGTCTGTTGCGACTAGGATCTTGCACTTGCCGTTACGCAAATCTTGCACGATACGGTTACGCTTGCTTTGTGGTAGATCACCATGCAAGAAGCTGGCTTTATGGCCTTGCTCTTGTAGAGACTTGGCTAGTTTTTCAGTGCTGCGCTTAGTGGCGGCAAATATGATGATTTGCTCCATTTCAGGCTGGCAGACGAGCGTATCTAGGATCTTGTTTTTGTGATTGAAATCATCACAGTAATAAACCGTCTCATCGATGTGAGCCGATTCAACTTTGATAGAGACGCGCTCAGGGTTTTTGGTGAAGCTTGCAGCGATTTTGCCGACAGGGCCATCCCAAGTCGCAGAACACATAATCGTTTGACGATCAGTAGGTGCCGCTTTTAGGATATCGCTAATGTCATCAGCAAAACCCATATCTAGCATGCGATCCGCTTCATCTAGTACTAAGACCTCAAGGCTTGATAGATCAACGCGGCCTGCATTGATATGATCAAGCAAGCGACCAGGCGTTGCCACGATAACTTGCACGCCTTTTTTGAGCGCTGTGATCTGACCATTGTACGGCGCGCCGCCAACTAAAGGTACACAGAATACGCCGCGCATGTCTTTAGAATACGTGCGTACGCTATCATGGACTTGCTGAGCAAGCTCGCGAGTTGGCGTTAAGATAAGCGCTTTAGTTAATTTATCAAAGCTCGTTGAGCGGCTTAGACGATCGAGTACAGGAATGACGAACGCGGCCGTCTTACCACTACCTGTTTGCGCTGATAATAAAAGGTCACGGCCCTCTAGAGCAAAAGGAATGGCCTGTGCTTGGATAGGAGTTGGGTTGGTATAACCACTGCGATCAAGCGCTGATAAGATGGGCTTGGCAATGTTAAGGTCTTTAAAAGTGACTTGGTTTTCGTCAGTTGTTTCACTGACAGTCGCGTCTGTCGTAGGCGCTTGAGTAGCAGTATCAGTTTTTGCAGTATTGTTGCTATCGATGATGCCGTTTTGAGCGGCGATTGTAGATAAGATATCAGTCATGAGTTGCCTTGGTAGTATGGGCTGCTGTAAATTCAGCATGCCAGTTGCCTACCACTGATAACCGCGCATCACACAACTTAGATCATCTATCGATGATATTTGCTACTAAAAGCAGTCTAAAAAAGTTGTCTGTTGTCTGACGTATTTTGGTGGTAGCGCCGAGTGTCTTATCCTTGCCTGTTATAAACGTTTTATCAAAGCTTTAATCCAAAGCCGATAAAATCAAATAACACTCAATTTGGCATATAAGCCAGTAGATAAGATATGAGTCAAAAATAATAGGATTATTTCAGAACACAAAATCATCGGCAACAATTACTCATGGTCGTCCTAGACCCAAAATCGCAGGCGATGTTATCAATCTCATAATTCACGCAATATCAAATTGCGTGGCGACGTAGTATAGCATAGTAAAAAATATCTGCTCGTGTTTTTTTGATTTTTCAATTCACAGGCCTATCTATAATCCATTACTGACGGATAATTTTGACATCAGAGACATATGTAGGTAGCTGCCATGCGCCGCCAACTGACACCATGCGGCATAGTCCTGTGGTGCTTTCATGACTTTTGACAAAGCGTTTGCCATTCCATATCCAGTCAGTTTTGGACAGACAGTCGCCAAGGCTACGCCCTTTTTGTACCGCGCTTATCTTGCCGCTTTTGTATTCAGTAGCATTGGTCGTTACCAGCTGCGGGTTATAGGGCTTGCGATCATTGATAACCCAAGCGCCGGCGCCAGAGTTATAGACGGCGCTCCAACAGTTGTGCTGCACCAGTAGTTTGGTGCTACTCAAACGCGCCACTTGCCAAGAGGAGCTATCGGCAATATTAGGACAGTCGCTGCTATCTTTTAAAGTGGGTTTAAGCAGAGCGGCAAGGTTGGATGCGCGCATAACAAACTTAGTGCTTTGATTGGTGGTTTGAGAGCTTGGAAGTACCAAATTTAAAGAGGGCGCAGCAGCGGCCGAGAGTACGCTAGTATTCGATCTAGTCGCGTCTTCTGAGCCTATCAAAGCGCTGGGCGTCCCTACTCGGCCTTGCACCGCGTCCACTTGCATCATAGCAGCGGTTGCGCCTTTATCAGAGAGCTGCCAGCGGGTGTTACGTAAGACCAGCTCAATTTTGCTAGATTTAGCGAGTGCTGTGACTAAGGCATTCACTTGCGCTGCAGTAAGATCAGCGTCTCCTGATGACAGAGGTTTAATCTCGCCCAAATCTTTATTATCTATAAACAATGAGATGCGGTGACGATTACCCAACTGCATCAAAGCTTTAGAGGAGCTTTCTTTAGCGCCGCCAAATTTGACTTTGCCCTCAACGCTGGTATCAACGCCTGCGCGTCTAACTAAGAGAATAGAAACGGGCTGCTCTGAGCTACCTTCTGCCTGATAACCTGCGAGCCGACAAGTACGCGTATTGTCACACACCGCCTGCCAGTCTTGTTGAGTAAATTCCAGTGATGTAGCGGCTTGAGTCGAAAAGCTAGATAGCATAAATGCTGTAGATATAGCGGTAATACGCCACATATTTTTGGCTATTGGTCTTTTTATTATATTTCGATAGATCTGTACCATAGTGCGATCTCTCCTCAATAACACTTGCATATTCAAGGACAATAATGAGCCATTCTAGCTGGGTAGTGTGTCAATCTATTATGATAATGTAGCATTATGTAATAATGCAATCAACGAAATATGTAACGATTATTAAAATTTATTGTCTATAGATACTAGCCTTGTTAGCTTAGCTTACCAAAAAGCCTGATAAGAATATCCTTATCAGGCCTGCTTTGTATAGTACTTTAGATAGTAAGGTATACGGTTATTAAGATTGACTAATAGGATTAAGAGGCAGTTCAACCGCACGTTTAACTGCAGGGCGTTCTGCTATCGTTTGCGCCCAGCGTTTTAGATGCTCATAGCTATCAACTTGCAAAAACTCTTTTGCTTCATACAGCTTACCGAGTACCAATTGACCATACCATGCCCAAATGATGATATCGGCAATATTGTAATCGCTCTCGCTATCACCGCACATGTATCTTTGATTCTGCAAATGCTTGTCCAGGACATCAAGCTGGCGTTTGGTCTCCATAGTAAAGCGGTTAATTGGATATTCCATCGGATATGGCGCATAGGCATAAAAATGGCCAAAACCTCCGCCCAGATACGGTGCGCTACCCATCTGCCACATTACCCATGATAAGCATTCACTGCGCGCGCGTCCCTGCTGCATCGGTATAAACTGCCCAAATTTCTCTGCCAAGTACATCAAGATAGCACCCGACTCAAACACTGCAAGCGGCTCATCATTTTTATTGGCATCAATTGTGCCGCTATTATGATCCACCAAAGCAGGTATTTTAGAATTGGGATTGATCTCAACAAACCCTGAGCCGAATTGATCACCCTCTGAGATGTCTATTTTGTAAGCATCATAAGCCGCCTCTTTGATTCCAAGCTCAGCCAATTCTTCTAACAAGATATTGACCTTGATACCGTTTGGCGTGTTTAAGGAGTATAGCTGTAGCGGCGCTTGTCCTACAGGTAATACTTGTTCATGGCGCGAGCCTGATTCTGGGCGATTGATGCTGGCAAATTTACCGCCATTTTCTTGATCATTCGTCCAGACTTTGGGCGGCGTGTAAGATTTTGCTTGGTTATTAAGATGGCTCATGGGTTATCCTCTTAGATTGTTATTTGATGGTGATTGTAGGTTTATGTTGCATCGCCGCCCTACTATAACGGACATAGCAAGGCGCTATAAAGCCTTATTTAGTAATCCATACGTTTACTTTGATGCTCTTTAATTATTTGGGCGGAGTTCTTATACTAGCGCCACTTAGGTAATTTAAGATAGGCGATAATGGTGACATTGACCCCCACTCAGCAAAAGTTTTTGCCTTATGTACTGGCAGTGGCTTTGTTTATGCAGATCCTTGACGCCACTATTTTGAACACTTCATTGCCGCAAATGGCGTTAGCACTTGGTGAGTCGCCGCTTAAAATGCAATGGGCGGTTATCAGTTACGCGCTCGCTTTGGCTATATTTATCCCCGTTAGTGGTTTTTTGGCAGACAAATACGGTACGCGCCGTGTGTTCTTATCTGCCATTGTCGTCTTCTCTGTCGGCTCTTTAATGTGCGCCGCCTCGCCTACACTTAACATCTTAATCGGGTCACGCATCATACAAGGTTTAGGCGGTGCGATGATGACGCCAGTGGCGAGGCTTATCTTAGTCAAGTCCTATCCGCGTAACCAGCTGCTTACCGTCATGAATTTTGCGGTGATACCCGCGCTTATTGCGCCTTTAGTTGGCCCTGTGCTTGGCGGATATATTGTCCAGTATGCCAGCTGGCACTGGATATTTTTAATCAATATTCCTATGGGGCTACTTGGGTT
Organism: uncultured Psychrobacter sp.; assembly: GCA_947495055.1. Taxonomy (GTDB): domain Bacteria; phylum Pseudomonadota; class Gammaproteobacteria; order Pseudomonadales; family Moraxellaceae; genus Psychrobacter. Next base: position 223,531 of record CANLXO010000004.1, read on the forward strand.
CGTTATGGGGCGCAAACTGGTGCCCGCCTTGTTTGAGGACACCCAGCGTTTAGATTGGACAGGGTTTTTGTTATTTGCCGCCGCGGCCTGCGGATTTACCCTAGCGGTTGAGTTTGGCTCGCAATCAGGGCGCGGAGTGTACGGCCTACTACTTGGCGCTATCGCCTCAATACTTGTTGGCGCGTATGTTTGGCACGCTAGACGTAGAGCCGCGCCCCTATTTCCGCTAGGCTTATTTGGAATTCGTACCTTTCGCATCGGTATCGTCGGCAATTTATTCACCCGCCTTGGCATCAGCGCAGTGCCGTTTTTATTACCGCTATTACTACAAGTCGTGTTTGAATACTCGCCGTCGCAGGCAGGTTGGCTACTTGCCCCTATCGCCATTGGCGCAATAGGTATCAAGCCTTGGGTTAGCAAAATCATCCAGCGTTTTAGTTACCGTAAAGTCTTGGTGGTCAACACCATTATGCTAGGGATACTTATCATTATCCTAGCGCAGTTCAACGACCCCTCTTACTGGATGTGGTATATTCCTGTGCTGATCTTAATGGGTGCGAGCAACTCTATGCAATTTAGTGCTATGAACACCCTGACCATAGGCGACTTACAAGGCACGCAAACCAGTAGCGGTAATAGCTTAATGGCCGTCAATCAGCAGTTAGCAATAGGGTTTGGTATTGCTTTTGGCGCTGCGGTTTTAAACCTATTGCGTGAGCGTATGGAATTTAATACCTTACTGGCCTTTCAAACGACCTACTGGATACTGGGTATCTTAACGATCTTGTCAGGTTTGCACTTTTTACGACTAAAACCCAAAGATGGTCAAGGATTATACTGACAAATGTTTGCAAAAATACCTTAGATATACTATGTTAATAATGCTTATGTGAGTAATTGTCATGTATAAGTATTACGCTAATATGTCGCTAACTGTATGTTTGTAAATGGATATTAGCAACCCGTAGTCCCTTTACAAAAACTGTAAAGTTTTCTATTATTATTCGATTATTTATTCATCTACTGTTATATTGTGTTTTTAAATCAAACCATAAGTTGGAAACGTCTATGTCTACTGATAGTTTTGTAATGCAACCGCTTGGACTGTTCAAAGCTTTATCTGATCCAACTCGGTTAAATATCTTTTATATTTTGTACAAAAAAGAAGCGCGCTGCGTTGGCGAATTAGTGGATATGTTAGATCAGCCGCAGCCTACTATATCGCGTCATCTTAACCATCTCAAAAAAATTGGTCTGCTCAATGCAGTACGAGATGGTACGTGGATGTGGTACGAAGTGGCGAACGATTTGCCGCAGTGGTCTCAAGTCATTCTCGAGTCTACTCACGAGACGATGGTCAAACAAGCCGAGGGTAAAAAAGCCCCACTTGCAAACCTCTAATTTAAAAGACCTATATATTAGGTCTTTTTTTATACCTATTTACTTTTGTATCTAGACACCTTCAAACAGCTATACCAAATCCAAAAAGTCACTGACAAAGGCATTGCTCGTCTGCTCTATTAAGCTCTCAGGCGTGCCGACTTGCTCAACGCGTCCTTGATTCATCACCACAATCTCATCTGATACTGCTCGCGCCTCTTCTTGATCATGAGTGACCATAATACTGGTGATACCCAGCTCGTGATGGATATTCTTAAGCCAAGTACGCAGCTCTTTACGCACTTTGGCATCGAGTGCGCCGAATGGCTCATCTAGTAACAAGAGTTTAGGCTTGACGGCTAATGCTCGCGCAAGTGCAATACGCTGCCGCTGCCCGCCTGAGAGCTGATGCGGATAGGCATTAGCCAGTTGTGGCAATTGTACCAAGTCTAATAAATCAGCCACGCGCTGCTTGATTTCAGTTTTGCTAGGACGCTCGTTTTTGGGCAGTAGCGTCAACCCAAAAGCGATATTATCAGCGATATTTTTGTGGCGAAACAGCGCATAATGCTGAAACATAAAGCCAATATGACGCTTTTGCACGGGTGTATTGGTCACATCAAGACCATCAAACAATATCTGACCTGAGTCGGCATATTCAAGCCCTGCGATGATACGTAGCAAGGTCGTTTTGCCGCAGCCTGAGGGGCCAAGTAAAGTCGTCAGCTTGCCAGTTGGCACGGTAATATTAATATTATCCAACGCGGTAAACTTACCAAAGGTTTTATTAACGTCTCTTATCTCAATGCTCATAGTGATATCTCTGTGTCATTCTTTAGGATTTATTTGACGCCGTCGGTTTTAGCTGGTTTCTCGATTGGCTGATTGTCAACCGTTGCATTTGCGCTCACTGGCAACCCAGGCGCTGCCGCTAGGCGCTCAGACTTGGCAAACTTGCGTGATTGCATCTTTGTCATAATCTGCTGCACCAGCAAAGTGACGAGTGCTAAAGCGGCAAGCAAACTTGACAAGGCAAAAGCGGCGGTAAAGTTATACTCGTTATAGGCAATCTCAACGAGTAGCGGCATAGTATTAGTCTCACCGCGTATGTGCCCTGATACCACGCTTACCGCACCAAACTCACCCATCGCGCGCGCATTGGTCAATATCAAACCATATAGCAGCGCCCATTTAATATTAGGCATTGTGATGTGCCAAAATGTCTGCCAACCGCTGGCACCTAGGGTCAATGCCGCTTGTTCTTCAGAGTCGCCTTGGGTTTGCATCAAAGGGATAAGCTCACGGGCGACAAAGGGAAAGGTCACAAAAAGCGTTGCAAGCACAATCCCTGGTACCGCAAATATTACCTGAAACCCTAGGCTCTCAAGCCAGCCGCCAACAGGGGAATTTAGACCAAACAGCAAGATAAACATCAGACCTGCAACCACAGGTGATACCGAAAATGGTAAATCAAGTAAGGTCGTCACCAATTGCTTACCCCGAAATTGATAGCGGGTTACCAGCCAAGCAATAGCAATACCCATCACCATATTGATCGGTAAAACGATAGCGGCAGTGAGCAAAGTCAGCTTAATCGCTTGTAGCGCCTCATCCTCAACTAGGGAAGCAATATATAAATCCCAACCATTTTTTAGCGCTTCATAAAACACGGCAAGTAGTGGGATGACTAACATGATAATCATAAATAAGACGGCGATACCGATAAACACTCGTCTGACCCATGGTTTATCTTTGGTCGCAGGATTGCTTTGGTAGTCGTAGCTATTGGCGATTTGCATATTAGCGAGCTCCTACGCGGCGCGACAGTTTCCACTGCACGATATTGATACTGAGCAAAATAACAAACGAGATCATCAGCATAAATAGCGCCACAGCCGACGCCCCTTGAATATCAAATTGCTCAAGTTTACTAATGATGATGATAGGCAAGATCTCAGACTGCATGGGAATGTTGCCCGCGATAAAAATTACTGAACCATACTCACCAGTTGCCCGCGCAAACATCATGCCAGCGCCCATAAACAGCGCAGGTAATAGCTCAGGCAGAATCACTTTGCGAAACGTCGTCAAACGAGTTGCACCTAGTACCGCAGATGCCTCTTCAAATTCAACCGATAGCTCAGCGAGTACAGGCTGTACGGCGCGCACGATAAAGGGAAAGCTGACCACTACTAAAGCGAGCCAAATACCGATCGGCGTAAACGCCACTTGAATACCAATCTTGGCAAACCATTGTCCGATTAGGCCATTAGGCGCATAGAGCGTGGCAAGCGAGATGCCCGTTACCGCTGTCGGTAGTGCAAAAGGCAAGTCAACTAAGGCGTTAATCAAGGACTTGCCCCAAAACTCATAGCGCACCAGCACCCAAGCGACAAGGGTACCAAACACCATATTAGTCAGCATCGCCAAAAACGACATCCAAAGGCTCAGCTTAATTGCGGCAGTCACCTGCGGCTGGGATATGGTCTCCCAAAACCCGCTCCAGCCCATCTGGGTGGTGGTATAAGCCATCATCGCAAACGGCAATACCACAAGCAGGGATAAACTAAAGACTGTGATACCCATGCTAAGACCAAAGCCTGGTAGCACGTTGCGCTGACGCAAACGCATGAGCCAGCCTTTATTAGGAGGAGCAAGCGTATTGGCTAAAGGAGTCTTTGCGCTCATAAGGGTAGTCCTGTTTGTTCTTATTTTTTATGACTTTACAATTGAAATGCCTTATACCATAAAGGACATAGCAGTGATCGCTATGTCCCCATGTCTGCATATTTATAAGTCTCAATATCCATAAGCTACAGTCGCTTATAGTGAATAAAGCGCTTAATTATTGCGGAGCATTGACGGCGAGCTGATCAAAGACGCCGTTATCGCTAAAGAACGTACCCATAATCTCATCCCATGAACCAAAGGCATCGTTCGGGCGGAAGGTTTCAACAGGTGGTAATTTATCGCCGTTTTTATCAAGGACGCTCTTAACGCTAGGACGCAGGTATAGATCAGCCGCGAGCTGCTGAGCCGGCTCGCTCCATAGGTAATCCAGATAAGCTTTGGCCGCATCTGTCGTCCCTTTTTTGTCTGTAACCGTGCTTACGATGGCAACGGGGCTCTCTGACTTAATAGAGTAATCAGGATAGACGATATCAACCTGACCTTGACCGAACTGCGTGGCGGCTAGATTGGCTTCGTTCTCAAAGGTCACGAGCACATCACCGATACCGCGCTGCACAAAGGTTGTGGTCGCTGCACGTCCACCATTCTCATAAACCTTGACGTTTTTGAGCATGTCGCGGACGTAATTTTTGGCGTTGTCTTCATTATTATCAAAAGCATGCAGACCGTAGCCATAAGCGCCCAAGAAGGCATAACGGCCGTTACCGGTCACCTTTGGATTGGCCATGACAATCTCAACACCGTCTTTGGTGAGGTCTTCCCAGTCATTAATATTCTTTGGATTGTCCTTACGCACCAAAAATACGATCGTGCTGGTAAAGGGTACGGCGTTATCGGGGAACTGAGCTTCCCAATCATCAGCGACCAAGCCCTCTTTTTGTAGTAGCTCAATATCTGAGCCTTGATTCATCGTCGCCACATCCGCTTGCAAGCCATTTGCCACAGATAACGCCTGTTTGCTTGAGCCGCCATGAGACTGTTTGATATTCACAGTCGCATTTGGATTCTCAGATTTGTAGTGCTCAACGAACATAGGGTTATAATCTTTATAAAAATCACGCGCCACATCATATGAGACGTTGAGCAGTTCAATATTTTGATTCTCAGCGGCGGGCGTACCATCAGCATTTGTGGTGGTCTCGGTAGTATCATTGTTGCTACAGCCTGCTAAGCCAAGCGTGACCGCAAGACCTGCAATACTTAGTGTACTAATGGTTTTGTTTTTATAAACTTGATAAGTCATAGGAGTCTCAAAATAGGTCATGTGAGTTAAGGGATGCCAGTATGCTAACAGCGCCAGCTTATTATCTTTAATGATGAATATGCGTATGTTTCTGCCAAAATGGAATAATAACGCGAAACACAAACCTTAAAATAGCCAATGGACTCGCCTTTTATTCTACAAAATCCATCGCTATCAGAGACTTGTATGGTTGCAATGTTGTGCCTTTGCCTTTTAATAAACCGTACTTTTACTAGGCACAAAACCGCATGTCATCTAACGACTCTACGAGGTGCTCTTTTGTACCAGCTTATCAAAACGTCCACCATCAACAAAAAACTCATCCATAATTTGTGTCCACGATCCAAAGACAGCTACTGGCTCAAAAGTCTCAATCTCAGGTAGCGTCTGTCTATGTGCGGCAAGTATGTTTTCATCGCTTGGGCGTAGATACGTTTTTGCTATGAGCGTTTGCGCAGGTGCATCCCACAGCCCTTTTAGATAAGTATTAGCCGCCTCGGTACTACCGTGTTTGTCGCTCACAGCTTTGACGACAGCGACAGGGTTATGGATCTTAATAGAATAGCTTGGATAAACGATATCCACTTGACCTTTAGCGTGCTGCTTTGCGACTAGGTGCGCTTCGTTTTCGGTGGTGATGAGCACGTCCCCTAGCCCGCGCTGAGTGAAGCTGGTGGTTGCCGCACGGGCACCATTGTCAAAAGTGACGACGTTGGCAAGTAGTTTGCTCATATAAGTATCTGTTTGAGCCGCGCTTTGGGCAACCTCACTAAACTTGTGAAGACCGTAGCCGTAGGCACCCAAAAATGCGTAACGCGCGGTGCCACTGGTCTTAGGATTTGGCATGAGTACCTCAATATCTGTACGTGCCAAATCCTGCCAGTCTTGAATATTTTTTGGATTGCCTTGGCGCACTAGCAGTACGATAGTGCTGGTATAAGGAACGGCATCGTTTGGAAAAGCCTGCTTCCAATCGGTTGCAACCAGTCCCTTTTCGACAAGTAGATTCATATCACTTTCTTGGTTTAAAGTGACGATGTCTGCTTGCAACCCATTAGCTACTGATAACGCCTGCTTACTAGAGCCACCATGCGATTGATCAATCTGAACATCACTATCTGGATACTGCGCCTGATAGTCCGCTTTAAACAGTGGATTATATTCTTTATAAAAGTCGCGTGATACATCATAGGAGACGTTGAGTAGCTTAATATCGTGCAAAGCGGCGTCTATATCCGCTTGCGTAGCAGGCGCTTGCGTGCAGCCTGCTAACACTAAAACAGCACCCGTCATCAGTAATGCGCTTGATTGAACATAAAAGCTTTGCTGGCGGTTATTAGGTCGCGATCGCTTAGGGGTAAATATATTTTTGGTCATAGCAGTTCTCTGTTGGGTGAATGACTCATTTTTATGACTAGCGCAAGCTTAGGTGATAAACAACAGACTCTCGCAGTAATGAGCGCTATGCTAGCAGCTGATTTATCTATTGCTTAGTGACAAATTCGCTTATCACCTATTCAAGTTGGCATAAGTGAATTTATTGGGTATTCTACGAGCTGCCCGCAAAAGCGTATTTTTTTAACTTCAATAAATGAGCGACTATATGACCACTCCACTTCTGCCCTACGCTGCTGCCGCGGTGCTGCTTGCTGTTATCACTGTTAGCGGCTGTAGCACGTCTCCTACTCATGTCACGCACACGACATTATCAACGCACACTTTAGGTCAATCAGTCGATGTCCAATATAAGCCCTCATCTGCCGCAAAAAGAGTCATTGGCAGCTATGTCTCTGAGGGTTATAACAAGCGAGCGCAGGGTTACGACCGGGTGGCTATCAAAATTAGTCACAATAGTGACGTTAAAGATAGTATTAAGATAAAAGTGCATAGCCGTAACGATATCAAAAAGCCAACTTGTCAGTTCAATGGTACGGCAACTTTATTAGGTCAAGATCAAGCGCACGGCATTATTTTTAAGACACATATAAATGACAATAGCGTTTTTTTTCAATTTAAAGACGATACACTCGCTATTGATAGCCAAGATAAATATGCGCTGAGTCGCTTCTGCTCAGGTGGCGGCTCTATGGCTGGCGAGTATCAAAAACTTGCAAGAGATTTAGATCTGGATTAAAGCATCGACGTCTAGAGAAAGGTTAACTTTAAAAATTAGCATAAGCTTAGTACTCAAAATGCATTGAATAAGCCTCTTAATCTCTGCATAATATGCGGAGATTAGGTTATTAATGACCGCACAGCTTTTTGATTGCCTCATGGCTTAGGAATAACAATGAAGCAGGCGATTTATATTCATGAAAGATCAGACTGGACACAATGGAGCTGGTCAGATAAGCAATTACTACCTCTAGTGAGTCGTGTGCGGATATTGCAAGGACATCTGCTTGGTAAGTTAGTCACCTTGGGTTTTGATTTGAAAGTTGAAGCACAATTAGATGCGGTTACTCTTGAAGTCGTTAAAACATCTGAGATTGAAGGTGAGACATTAAATAATGAGCAAGTACGCTCCTCGGTCGCACGGCATTTAGGTATAGAGACTACCGACATGCCTGCTGCCACGCGTGAAATCGATGCGATCGTTGAGATGATGCTTGTAGCCACTTATGGTTATCAAGAGCCACTGGCGTTGAATGACTTGCTGGGATGGCACAATGCCCTGTTCCCAACAGGATATAGTGGACTGTATAGCATCAAAGCAGGAGCAATTCGTGATGATAGCAAAGGAGCTATGCAAGTGGTGTCTGGTGGTTACGGGCGTGAGCAAGTCCATTTTGTGGCGCCAAGTGCAGATAGGTTGCCCATAGAGTTAGAGCGCTTCTTAGCTTGGTTGAATACATCCGCAGATGAGCAAGATAATTTGGATCTGGTCATCAAAGCTGGTATCGCTCATTTATGGTTTGTGACCCTGCATCCTTTTGATGATGGTAATGGCCGCTTGACGCGTGCAATCACCGAAAGAATGCTAGCTCAAAGTGATGGTAGTCTGCAACGTTTTTACAGTATGTCAGCTCAAATACTTAAACAGCGCAATACATACTACAAAATACTAGAGCGTACGCAAAAAGGGGGTTCAGATATTACGCAGTGGTTAGTTTGGTTTTTACAAACGCTAGAGCAAGCGCTATTAGCCGCACAGAAAACAACAGATAAAATCATCAGAAAAGCCAGCTTTTGGCAGACTCACCGTCAGCAATCATTGAACCCAAGACAAGTAAAAATGCTCAACATATTATTGACTGACTTTTATGGCAAGCTTACGACTAAAAAGTGGGCCTTGATGACAAAGTGTTCAGCGGATACCGCGTTAAGAGATATTAATGATTTAATAGAAAAAGACATACTAAAAAAGTCCATCGCTTCAGGACGTAGTACACATTATGAAGTGGTGCTGTAAATATAGAATAGATAAAAAAATAAAATCCCCAGTCGCTAAACTGGGGATTGTGCATTCATTAGCTTTAATAAACTCAAACTACACCGCCGATGCGCCAGTGAGTTTGACCTCAGCGCGTTCTTCCTTAGCAATACCGGCATAGTATTCACGCAAGATCTCAAGCACCTCAGGACGGCTAAAGTTCTCTGGCACCTCCTCATCCTCCGATAGCGCTTTACGCAGCTTGGTACCTGATACTTTGACATGATCGGCAGCGTCATGCGGGCAAGTTTTGTCAGAGGCCATAGCATTACAAGCATTACACCAAAACGTCCAGCCAATCTTTAGAGGCTGCGTAATAAGGTCGTCTTTTTCAACTTTATCAAAAATCGTCTGCGCATCAAACGCACCGTAGTAATCACCGACGCCTGCGTGATCCCGACCAACGATGAGGTGGCTACAGCCGTAGTTTTGGCGGAATACGGCGTGTAATAATGCTTCACGAGGGCCTGCGTAACGCATGTCTAGTGGATAGCCTGCTTGAATCACCGTGTCAGATCTAAAGTAGTTATCAATCAAGGTTCTAATCGCTTCTTGGCGTACATCGGCTGGGATATCACCAGGCTTTAGCGCCCCTAATAAGGAGTGAATGAGCACCCCATCGCATATTTCAATAGCAATCTTCGCCAGGTACTCATGCGAGCGGTGCATTGGATTGCGCGTTTGGAAGGCGGCAACCGTTCTCCAGCCTTTATCGTTCAAAATTGCGCGAGTCTCGCTTGGGGTTTTGTAAATCTCAGGATACAGCGCTGGGAACTCGCCTTCACTAAGCACCTCGACGCGGCCTGCGACGTTGACCTCCCCTTGATTGAGGACTTGCTGCACACCTGGATGCTCAGGATCAGTGGTGGTAAACACTTGCTGGCATTCATGATCTTTATCGATAGTATAAGTTTCCTCTACCGTGAGGATACCCATCACTTCGCCATCATCTGCGACCAAGGCGACTTTATCCCCTTGATTTAAACTATCGGTCATGACTTTTGGCGCAGATAACGTAATAGGAATGGGCCAAAACAGACCTGCATTATCACCTGATTTTAGGCGCATCTCATCGACCACCCCTTGCCAGTCGGCTTGGTTCATAAAACCCTCTAGCGGGGTAAAACCGCCGATACCTAGCATAATCAAATCACCGCGCTCGCGCGAGCTGAGCGTAATGGTCGGCAAGCTGCTGGCAAGTTTAAGCGCATCAGCGTGCGCTTGTCCTTTTAATAGCAAAGGCTCTAGAGTGTCACTGCCATGTGGCGGGACTAGCTTGGATTGTGATTGATTATCTGATGTTGACTGCGCAGGAATAGACGTCATAGTGTTTTATAACCTTAGGTTGTGAGCAATAAATGGATGACGCCTAGGCTAACCAATTTTGATTATGAAAATTTATGCTGACTTTGGATATGGATATGACTTAAAGGAATTACTGTTTTAATGCATAAGCTTATATGATGTGACCCTGTATTGCTTTACGCCTGTTTGTACTGGGCACCGAGCACTGAGCATTGGTTACGAGCACCGCAAAAGTGCTGCCCAAGGTATAGGCGCTATTCTACGGCGCAAGAATAAAATAAAATGAGATGACATCATGTATCAATATAATTACGCTGATCAAACGCTAGTGGAAGAACGGGTCGCCCAGTTTCGCGATCAGACCGAGCGCTTTTTAGCAGGCGAGCTACCAGAGGAGCAATTTTTGCCCCTGCGTTTGCAAAATGGCCTCTACATTCAGCGATATGCCCCTATGCTGCGTATTGCTATTCCTTACGGACTACTCGCCAGCTATCAGCTGCGCAAGTTGGCTGAGATTACCCGCAAATATGATAAAGGCTACGGACACTTCACCACGCGTACCAATATTCAGCTTAACTGGCCCAAGTTAGAGGACGTCCCTGATATCTTGGCAGAGCTGGCATCAGTGCAAATGCACGCCATTCAAACCTCGGGCAACTGTATTCGTAATACCACAACCGACCCCTACGCGGGTATTCACCAATCAGAGATTGCAGACCCGCGCCCTTATTGTGAGATTATCCGTCAGTGGTCGACCTTTCATCCTGAATTTGCTTTTTTGCCGCGTAAATTTAAGATTGCCGTCATCGGTACGGATGAAGATCGCGCCGCCACTCAAGTTCATGATGTCGGTCTGCATTTAAAGAAAAACGATGCAGGCGAGCTTGGTTTTGAAGTGCTCGTTGGCGGCGGCCTTGGTCGTATTCCAGTACTGGGTAAAGTTATCAATGAGTTCTTACCCCGTGAGCATTTGCTCAGCTACTTAGATGCTATTTTGCGCGTCTATAATTTGCACGGTCGCCGTGACAAGGGCAGCAAATACAAATCACGCATCAAGATCTTGGTCGATACTTTGGGCGGGCGCGAGTTTGCCAAACTCGTCGATGCCGAGTGGGAGGCGAACACCAAAGATGGCGAGCTGACGTTAACGGAGAAGAATTTCGCCACTGCTATTAGCTTCTTTAGTGAGCCTGATTATAAAGCGTTTGACGCGTTGCAAGTGCAAGCTAACTTGCAAGCGCAATTGACGGATAATAAAGACTTTGCCAATTGGTACAATCAAAACACGGTCGCGCATAAAGTTGCTGGTTACCGCGCAGTAGTTATCTCCTTAAAGGCAGGACTCGTTGACGGCAAATATGTGCCTTCAGGCGATGTGACTGATACGCAAATGGACGCCCTAGCTGACTTGTCTGATGAATATAGCTTTGGCGAGATACGCGCGACTTATCAGCAGAATCTTGTGTTTGCTGATGTCGAAGTCAACAAATTATATGAGCTGTGGCAACACCTAGCAGAGCTACATCTGGCACGCGCTAATATCAATACTTTAACTGACATGATTGTCTGCCCCGGCTGGGATTATTGCTCGCTTGCCAATGCCACCACGCACAATATCGCAGAACAAATCGAGAAGCAATTTAGCGATTTGGACTATCTTTATGATTTAGGTGACATTCGTCTCAATATGTCAGGCTGTATCAATGCCTGTGCGCATCATCACACTGGTGATATTGGTATACTTGGCGTCGATAAAAAAGGCGAGAACTGGTATCAGATCAGCCTTGGCGGTAACTCAAGTAATGACGCCAAATTAGGCAAAATACTGGGCCGCTCAGTGCCTACCGAAGCGGTCGCGGACACCATTCAACAGATCGTCGATGTTTATGTTGAGCTGCGCGCGACCACAGATAATGACGTTGAGAGCTTTGGCGAGTTGGTTGAGCGCGTCGGTATTGACCCCTTTAAGGAAAAGGTTTATGGCTAATCATCATATTTTGGACAGCAAAGGCGTTGATGTGAGCGCCAAAGATACTTGGCAGGCACTATGTACGGACAACCTGCCAGATAGTATCGCTCTAAGTGAGATTACTTTACTTGAGCTGCTACAACGACAAGAAAAGCCTGAAGTGATAGTGCCACTCACCGATTTGCTTGATAGCGAAGGTGTACTTGCAAGCGGCCTTGTCAAAGAGGTTTATGCGCTTATTGAGCAGCATAGCAGCCATCTGGGTGTTTGGATCACAGCAGATACGGACGCTGAGGTGTTAACCGCGCTCAGTGAGCTATTACTAAAGCAGTCTCTTATTGTCATCCATGTGCCCAAATTTGCTGATGGACGCAGCTTTAGCTTTGTACAGACCTTGCGTCAACTCGGCTATAAAAAAGAGATACGCGTGGCTGGCGAGTTTGGCCGTGACCAAATTGCTTATCTTTTGCGCGTTGGCGTCGATAGCTTTGTATTAAATGAGCACGACGTCCATCCAGACTCTGCTTTTAATATCGAACAAGCTTTTAGCGCGCTTGCCAGTAGTTATAATGGTCGCCGCGCCGCAGATTTGCCCATGTTTTCTGTAGCCTAGCCCAGAGTGTTTTTTTAAATTTTTATAACCATAATCTATTTTAAATAGTGAACTTTCTTTTGTAGGCTGGGTTTTTAACCCAGCTTTGAAACTTTCTAGAATTAAAATGCTGGGTTAAAAACCCAGCCTACTACTACTTTAACTTTCATTAGGAACAAAACGATGAGCCAATTACACCCCAATCTAGATATCGATCAAGCCAACGAAGAGCTAAATGGTAAATCGCCTGAGCAAATCGTTGAGTGGGCGCTAAGCCAAGCGAAAAACCCTATTATCACTACTAACTTTCGCCCGTATGAATCAGCTATTTTGCATTTAGTCGCCAAACAGCGTCCTGATATCACCGTATTATGGGTAGATTCAGGCTATAACACGGATGCGACTTATCGTTTTGCGAATAAAGTTATCAACGATTTAGACCTAAACGTGGTTACGTATATCCCTAAGCAAACCGCAGCCCACCGTGACGCCACCATGAATGGTATCCCAGGCATTGATAACCCACAGCATGACGAATTTACAGAACAAGTCAAACTTGAGCCGTTTCGCCGTGCACTCGATGAGCTAAAGCCTGACGTCTGGTTCAATGCTATTCGCAAAGATCAAACTGAATTCCGCCAAGGTCTTGATGTGCTGAGCCTATCAAAAGATGGCGTATTAAAAGTCGCGCCACTATTCGATAAAAATGATGCTGATTTAGACAAGTATTTAGATAAGCATAACTTGCCGAATGAGCACGACTACTTTGACCCAACCAAGGTAGAAGAAAGTCGTGAATGTGGACTTCATACTCAGCTGTAATCGTTGACAGTGACCTATCAAGCAAAAGCCCTCTCGTTATGAAAGGGCTTTTTTGTGCGAGTATCAGGTAAAAATTCGTTAACACTTATAACTTACTAACGACCGAGCACCCAACCGCCATCCATAAACACGTTCGCGCCATGCATGTAATTGGAATCATCAGACGCCAAGAACACTGCCAGTGCCGCAATCTCCTCAGGCTTGCCGGCGCGCTGAGCAGGAATACGATTTAAGCGCTCATCCTCGATGCCCTCTGTCATCGGCGTTTCGATGAAGCCCGGTGATAAAATATTTACTTTGACGCCTTGACTACCAAAATCAAATGCCAACTGCTTGGTAAATCCTAATACCGCATGCTTTGAGGTCACATAAGCAGAACCGCCTGGGCCTGCCATCTGCGTGGCTTGCGAGCCTACATTGATAATGGCGCCACGGCCTTGCTTAATAAAATGCGGAATCACCGCTTTTGAAGCCAGATATGGCGCTTTGACATTAATCGCCATGAGCTTATCATATAAGTCTTCTTCTAATTCTACCGCATTGTTATATGCATCATGAATGCCTGCGCCATTATATAAAATATCGATTTGACCATAAGTTTTGAGCGCGTGATCAACAACGGCTTGAATCTGATCTTTATCTGTGACATCTGCCTTTACAAAGGTGGCTTGTTGGTTGCTATCTTCAATAGCTTTGACGATGCGCTTGCCGTCATCCTCGCTCAGTCCAGTGACGACCACTTTTGCGCCCTCAGCGGCGTAGGCTTTTGCGGTGGCCTCCCCTAGTCCTGATGTCCCACCAAATACGATAGCGACTCTATCTTTTAGTTTTGTGTCTTGTAGTTTTTTATCTTGTGATGTCATAGTCATTATCCTTATGTGTTTTAGTTATAGAGTATTAAAACATCCTAGCACAGTTGACTAAGGGTCAATGTTTGCATGTGTTAGCTTGTGTTTGACCGCGTAAAAGAGGCACTCTCTCTATTCCTATATACCGCGAAATCTCCTGCGCTTATGACAAAAATAACTATACTAATGCCAATACACACCGTGAGACTCTGCGCGCAAGCCTTCATAATGTCAGCATTATTAGATTGATCTATCCTTGGTGCTGTTATGAATACTTTTCCACTTTTTTTTAAGCTCGATAACCGCAAAGTGCTGATCGTTGGCGGCGGCGATGTGGCATTACGTAAGGCCGATTTGCTCAGCCGTGCAGGGGCGCATATCACCATTTTGGCGCCTAGTATAGAGGCAGATATTCAGGCGCTCCTGAGTGACGATAAGCATAGCCTCATTTATAAACACTACGATAAGTCCTATATGGCAGGCGCGCGCGTGATTATCGCCGCAACCGATGATGAGGTGCTCAATCATAAGATTCATGCAGACGCCACCGCGCTAAATATCCCCGTCAATGTCGTTGATACGCCGCCGCTTTGTGATTTTATCTTTCCCGCTATCGTCGATCGCAATCCCATTGTCATTGGTATCTCCTCAAATGGCAAAGCGCCCGTGCTGGCTCGCCTCTTGCGCGCCCGCCTTGAGACTTTAATTCCGCAAGGCTATGGTAAATTGGCCAAATTAGCAGGTGATCTGCGTAGTGAGGTCAAAGCAAAGATCCCAACCCTGACAGCTCGTCGCCAGTTTTGGGAGCGCGCCTTTGAAGGTCAAGTGAGCGCTTTAGTATTTGCAGGTAACGAGGCTCAGGCGACTGCGCTATTAAAAGCTGATCTAGATAAAACAGCAGCGCAGATTGCAGTATCTAAAACCACACCTGTCAGCGCCTCAAAAGCACAAGAGGATGCGCCTAATACGTTAAGCGCTCATGCACCTGTCCCACAAGATAGTGCTAATGACAAGCAAAACGAACACCACAAGTGCGCCCAGCCTGTTGGTGAAGTCTATATCGTTGGCGCAGGCCCAGGTGATCCTGAGCTATTAACCTTTAAAGCACTGCGTCTCATGCAACAGGCCGATATTGTCTTTTATGATGCGCTAGTCTCGCCGCAAGTGCTCGATCTGTGCCGACGTGATGCGGACAAGGTCTATGTCGGCAAAAAACGTAGCAATCATGCGGTCGCGCAATTGGGTATCAATGAGCTGTTAATCAACGAGGCCAAAAAAGGTCGCCGCGTGGTGCGCCTAAAAGGTGGTGATCCGTTTATTTTTGGTCGCGGCGGTGAGGAGATTGAGAGCCTACGCGCGCAGCATATCCCTTATCAAGTCGTGCCAGGCATTACGGCTGCCAACGCCGCTGCTAGCTATGCTGGTATTCCGCTCACCCACCGCGATCACTCACAATCTGTGCGTTTTGTCACAGGATTCTTAAAGGCAGGCGCACCTAACAATAATTTTAAAAGTTTCTTAAATACTGACGAGACCGTGGTCTTTTATATGGGCTTGCATTCCTTGCCGCGCTTAACTGAAGGCTTGATAGATGCAGGCCGCGCCGCTAGCACCCCTATCGCTATTGTCTCAAATGCTAGTATGCCTAATCAGCAAGTGTTAACAGGCACTCTCGATACGATTGTTAAGCTGCAAGAGCAAAAGCAATTACCAACGCCTGCTCTTCTTATCATGGGTGATGTGGTGGCATTGCATCACGATTTGGCTTGGTACAATCAAAACGATGCCACTAGTGTTACGGATAATAGTAACATGGATAATAATTGGCTGCGCGGTGGTAATGCTAGGGCGCCAAAAGATCTAGTGACTCAAAATCACCCTCATCATCCTGATGGACAGCATGCCCACGCGCTATCAATGATCACTTCTTTAGCTAAGTCGCAGCATGAGGGTTTGGAGCAGTTGGTGATAGGTTAAACTGATATAAAATCAAGATAAACAAAAAGGTCATATCAGTAGTCTTGGTATGACCTTTTTTTATTTAAAATTTTCTTTTACCCCATATGAGGAGTCTATTTCCAAAGTATTTGTTTAAAGCGGCAAAATTCTTGTTAGAATAAATGCCATCTATTTTAGTCTATAAGCTGACCTATGCTTGTCACCACCACTACCTCTTTAGTTAAACCCTTAACCATCCTGCATACCTCTGACTGGCACTTAGGTCGCAGGTTGTATGGACGCATGCGTTATGACGAGTTCGAGGCTTTTTTGGGCTGGCTTGAGAGCACCATCAGCGCCCAAAGTGTCGATGTACTCATTGTCGCAGGGGATATTTTCGATACGATGACGCCAAGCAACCGCGCGCAGGCTTTATATTATGAGTTTTTGGGTAAAGTATCGACATTATGCTGTGATCATATCGTTATCGTCGCCGGTAACCATGACTCCCCAACTTTTTTGGACGCGCCAAGCCAAGTCCTCAAATTCTTAAATGTGCACGTTATCGGTACTGCTTGTGATGATCTAAACGATGAAGTCTTAGTATTAAATGACAAAGACGGTAGTCCGCATTGTATTATCGCTGCCGTGCCTTATCTACGTGACCGCGATGTACGTAGTAGTCATGCAGGCGAGTCCATGGACAGCAAAGACGCTAATGTCATAAAAGGCATTCGCGCGCACTACGATGAGGTTGCACGATTAGCGAGGGACGCGCAAAAATCATTAACCCAAGAACACAATCGCCATATTCCTATTATCGCGACTGGTCATCTGTTTGCGGCAGGTAGCAAAACGACACAGGACGACGGCGTAAGGGATCTTTACGTGGGCAATCTGGGTAAAATATCAGCTGAGATGTTCGATAAATGCTTTGACTATGTCGCGCTTGGTCATTTGCATGTACCCCAGCGCGTTGGCGGTCAAGAACATATTCGCTATTCAGGTTCGCCCATCGCTATGGGCTTTGGTGAAGCAAAGCAGCAAAAGCAAGTATTGCTCGTGCAATTTGGCGACGTGCTATCTACTGTAAAAAAATCGCCTCACTCCTTAAGTGAAACCGTTATCAAACCTGTCAAAAAAACGATGACTCATACCAATGATTTGATAGATGATTTATTTGGTTTTGAAGCGCTTAACAGTATTGAAGAAGAAACGACTCAAACGCTAAGCTATGAAAATTTAGACACCTCTGAAAGTTCATACACAAAAACGCTCTACTCAAATGAGAGTAATAGTATGCAAGTGATCTCTGTACATATACCTTGCTTTCAAAAGTTAGCGCAAATCTCAGGGGATCTGGAAACCATCGCTACTACTATTAAATCCATTGATAGAAACGAGTCTATATGGCTTGAGGTTGTCTATAATGGCAACGAGATTGTCAGTGGTCTTAAAGAGCAAGTGAATGAGATGGTTGAAAATTCAAACCTTGAAATATTACTAACTAAAGATGCTAATTCTTATAGAAAAGTATTAAACCAGGAACAAAGCTCTGAAACGCTACAAGACTTAAAAGTAGAGGCAGTCTTTGAGCGCTGCCTAGATATGCATGAGATCGCCGACACCCAGCGCGACTCACTACGGGACGCCTACCAGCAAATACTTCATAATATCTATCATGATGATAGCCGGGCTGAGTGATAATGTGCTCTTGTTTTGAAACTCTCATAACTCCATTTTTAAGACCCCACCATGCGCCTAATTGAACTGCGACTCAAAAATTTAAACTCCTTAAAAGGCGAATGGCATATCGATTTTGCTGATTCTGCCTTTATTAATGAAGGCATTTTTGCGATTACGGGGCAAACAGGCGCGGGCAAGACCACGATTTTGGATGCGGTCTGCCTAGCGCTATATGGCGAGACGCCGCGTATTAATAGTATTAGTAAGAGCAGCAATGAAGTCATGACGCGGCAAACGGCAGAATGTTTCGCTGAAGTAGTGATTGATTTAAACGGTATCCACTATCGCTGCCGCTGGGGACAGCGCCGCGCCTATAACAAGCCAGATGGTAACTTACAAGACGCCACTCATGAGATTGCGCTTATCAAAACTAGTAGCAATGATGAGCAAAGTGAAGATGAGATTTTAGAGAGTAAACTATCTCGTACAAAAGAAAAAATCATCGAATTAACGCGGATGGACTTTCAGCAATTCACGCGCTCCATCTTACTTGCGCAAGGCAGCTTCTCGGCATTTTTAAAGGCCAAGGCGGACGAGCGTGCGGACATTTTAGAAAAAATTACTGGCACGGACATTTATGCCACCATCTCAGAGCAGGTCCATGAAAAAAAGCGCCTTGAGGAAGAGGCTCTAAGTAAATTGCAATATGGTCTACAGGGCTTGACCCTGCTAGACAATGATGAAGAAGACCAGCTAAAAGCAGATTTGAAGTGGCAACAAAGTGCACAAGATAAGCAGCAACAGCTTGTCGATCGTTTGGGCGCACAGATTAAATGGCTTGAGAGCATAAGAGAACTAACAGACAAGCGTACAAGGTATCAAAGTGAGATTGAACGAGCGTATCAAGCAAAGCAAGACTTTATCCCTGATAACAAGCGCCTAGCAGCTGCCAATAAGGCACTGGAGATTGATAGTCAATACAGCCAGATTGTGATAAGTCGTGATACGGTCAATAAAATGAGCAGCGAGCAGCAAGTATTGGCGGATAAATTACCACTGCAAAAAGACGATCTTGTAGCAGCATCTACTCGTTTAAGTGCAGCCAATGCGCAACAAAAAACTGCCGAACATGAGCTGAACACCGCCTTGCCCAAAATCGCCCAAGTCCGCAAATTAGATAGTGATATCGTGCAGCAAACGCAGAGTTTATCGAATCACATACAAAGAAAGCAGACGCTATCTACTCACGTTGCTCAAGTGCGCCAAGAGATTGCTCAGCTTGAAGAGCATGCTGAGCAAGCTACCCTTAAGCTTGCCAATATGGATAAGAGCCTCGCCCTTGCTCCTGAACTAGCTGATCTTGATACCGATATTGCCAACTTCGATAGTCGCTGTGGTCGCTTAAAAACGCTACTTGAGAGCAATAAATCGCTTAATGCTGAAAACCTTACTTATCACAATCAGCTTAAACAATCGCAAGATAGTCTTGCTACTCTTGAGCACTCAAAAATAGCAGACGAGGCAGCCAATGCCAAATCACGCGAGCAAGTATCACTACTTGAGCAGCAGCGCGCGGCACTGATTGACGCGCAATCGCTGGCAAGCATGCGCCGCGAACAAGAGCACAGCGCGCAAATCACGACGCAAATAGAACATATAGATTTTAAGGTACAAAAACTTGGCGAGATTGAGACGCAGAGTCATACGATTAAAGAGGCGCTACCGGCGCTTAATACTGACGTGACAGCGCTTGAGAAAGCTATTAAAGCGTGCGAATCTGCGCTTAAAGAGACAAAAAATAGGCGTAAAGACAAACAAACCGAGCTTTTTTTGCGTCAAAAAGTTGCCGCATTAGAAGAGCATATTAACGATCTAAAGGACAATCACCCCTGCCCGCTGTGCGGCGCACTTGAACACCCTTACGGTGAGCAGAATCCCCATCTACAAAATGGCGAGTCAGAGGGCAAGCAACTACAAGCAAGTATTGCAAAATTAGATACTGACATCGACAATCGCGCGCGCGACTTATCTGGTCTACATATTGAGCAGGCGACTAAAGCCAACATGCTCCAGCAGTACACCCAGCAATTGATGCCCCTGCAAAAGCAGTCTGCTGCTATTTTAGAGGATATTAAAGGTCTTATATCTACTATTTATAATTCAAACTACTCTGATGCTATCAATACGATCATTGAGCCTTTGGGTGATCTGCTCACGATAAGTGAGGATACTGTCACTCATAGTGCACCGCAAAACTTAAGCGTGGTTAAAGCAAAACTACTCAACCACAAAGAAAATATGCAAGTTGCGTTGACTGAATACGAAGCGCTTACAGACACTCTTGATGAGCTAAACCAGTCGCTGCAAACGTTTGAGCAGCAAAAGCAACAACTAGTTCACGATATCAGCGAGATTGGCACGCTAATCAAAATCAATACCTTAAACATTGAGAGTATCAATCAAAACCTTAGCAGTAACTTTGTAGAATTACAGACAATCAGTGCACTGATTCGCGCTTTAATCGGTAAATACGCTGGCAAGTATAGCGCTATCATTAGTCAACACATAGATATTAGCACAGCAAGCTTGCAACCCCTATTTGCTAGCATAGATCAGCAAACCGTACTGACCGATGTCGACTATAGTCAGTATATACAAGAGCTACGCCATCAGCGCAGCTGTTTAAAGACATTAAAGTTCGATTTCACGACCTTTAAAAACGCGCAGCAAACGCTGACAACAACACTGAGTCGCCTCAAAGCTCAGATAGACACGCAGCATATTCAGCTAGATAATGAGAATAAAGAGTTAAACCAGATAACAGAGCTAGTTGCAGACAGAACTGAGCAGCTTACCAAGCTTAAACAAGACAGACTTAAGATATTTTCAGACAAAGATTGTGATAGCGAGGAGCAACGACTTCGAAGTATCTTAGATACGGCGCGCACTCAGCAAACCGCCGCGCAGCGGCAGGCAGATAGCACACAGCAAGTGCTTGCTCAAATGCAAACGCAGCAGCAGCAACTCGCCGCGCAGTTAAATACAGCGTCGACGACCCTTGATACTCAAGAGGCTGAGTTAAAATCAGTGCTTGTGGCCTCCGATTTTATAGATGAGTCAGATTTTGTTGCTGCACGCTTACCTATTAATGAGCGCAATCAGCTTAGCGCGCGCCAGCAGCATATAGAGGCTACGCTTAAACAAGCGCAAAGTTTACTTACGCAAACCACGCAAGCGCTTGAGGATAAACGAGCCAATCCTTTGACCACTGATGATATAGATACGCTGACACATCAGCAGCAACAAGCGCTTGATAATAACAAGCACTTGATAGAAGCCATAGGCGCGATGAATCAGCAGCTCAAAGACAATGAGAATAAAAAACACAAACAACAGGCTCAGCTTGTGGCCATTAACGCGCAAAAAGACAACCTACAAGTATGGCAGCAACTGCACAAATTAATTGGCTCATCAGATGGCAAAAAGTACCGCACGTTTGCGCAAGGTCTCACCTTCGATATTATGGTCAGTCACGCCAATACTCAATTGCACAAGATGAGTGATCGCTACTTGCTGATTCGTGATGACAACAGTCCGCTTGAGCTGAACGTCATTGACAACTATCAAGGCGGCGAGACGCGCAGCACCAAAAACCTATCTGGCGGCGAAGGCTTTATTATCAGTCTCGCGCTCGCACTAGGACTGTCACAAATGGCCAGTCAAAACATCCGTGTCGATTCGTTATTTTTGGATGAAGGCTTTGGCACGCTTGACGAGGAATCATTAGATATTGCCCTTGATACGCTGACCAGCTTGCAGCAAGAAGGCAAACTCATCGGCGTTATCTCTCACGTTCAAGCACTAAAAGAGCGCATTTTGACGCAAATTCAGGTACAAAAACTCTCAGGCGGCTTTAGTCAAATCACAGGTCAGGGCTGTTATAAAGTTGAAACTTAAATAAGGTTAGCACTTTTTTTAATAATGCTATGGATAAGCGCAGTTATCAAAGCACCTCATAGGAAGTTCCACCACATCTAAACTCAATATGAGCGAGTGGAATGTGCAATATTGTTCTTGGAACGATTAGCACTTTGTAATCGTAAGTCACTGGGTCTTCGAACTCGTTCGGAATTTTCGTATCACAGCTTTCTGGCGCTTGCCAAACTTTTTCGATGTCAAGTGAGGTCTTAAGATACTTTAACGGTCCGATAATCTCACCCTCGTACCTCTCATAGCTTTCCAAAGAGGTACGGATAGATATTTTTTCCAAAGTATTGAAACTGCGTACTTCGGTTTTTTCAACACTATTTTTTTCAACCCTAGTAAACAAATATGTTAGTAATACTAGTATTGCTAACATTGGCCATAAAAAGGGAGAGCGATTAATAATACCAGTTCCTTAGGTCGCTTTTTCCACGACTCCATACTGTGGTAAGAAATCTGCCACCAGCAATAGAGCTCATGCACCAAGGTGAAGCTACAGGACAAAGATCTTTGAAAACTTCTTGCCAAGATACTGATACGTTTGCCGCTGAACCTGTTCCACCTGTAAAATACCACCGTCCTTGATAAGTAGTATTTGTTTGAAGTAGTCGAGCATCATAAGTGCCTATACCAAAGCTTCTGCCACTTCCATCAAATACCCCTCCTGTCACACAATCGTCGTAGAATCTTGGCATATTAGACCAAGAAGTACAACTATCAAAAAACACCCTATCAATATTTATATCTATTTCAAGTCCGGGATCTGAAAAAAACGTATTAGTTTTCCACCCCCCATAAGGGGCATGACTTGAAAAGTTACTATCAGCGTATGAACCTCCATCATAATATATATCACCATAATATATATCACCTTGATGAGGATACTGTTTCGTCAGTGAATGTGCATTAACTTGAGAAGCTAATGAAAACGTAGCTATAAGGATGGCGCTAGTTCTTAATAAATTTTTCATAGTCTCATTCCTCATTCAATATATTTTTAAGCGCCTGTTCAAGCTGCTTATCAGACTTCTTACTAGCCTTGAGCAGCAATTTTTGTTCAGGCGGCATAGGATCAGGTACTGCAATCGCATTTGGGAGTATGTATCCTGGTTCTACTAATGATACTTGTTGACTTTTCTCTATACTTTTTAACCCTTCTTCCGATGCGACCACTTTGACGGCGTAGATTATTGGTACATTACCCCGTAGTACTTTAAGGTTTGCTTTACGGTCTGCTTCCTGAAACGCAAGGTCTTCAGCTATTTCACGTCCCTCTTTAAAGCCTTCTTTCAAAAATCTACTAGCTCGAGCTTGAATACCTTTATGATGTTTTTCACTCATCTCAATAGATCTAGAACGTGCTCCATCAATGATTGCCAGAGAGGCATCTTGAGGATCAATAGTAGTACTTCCATACTCATTGTTCAAAAACATAAATACCTGATAGGGTTTTGCACCTGACTTTTCCAATATTTGTTTGACCTGTTGATCTGATCTGATTTTATCGAACTGAACCAGAGCGTGGATAGGTTGTTGCTGTTTATTCTTCTTCCAATCTAAAAACCTTTGATCTACTGTTAATAAACTTAAATTAGAAGACACTTCTGTGGTTTGAGTAACTTCAACTTGTTTTGGACTGTTCACAGCGGCAACCCCTGCGGTAAGAAGTCCAGTAATTGCTATCCCAGTTGCTATGATATAAATTTTCATTGCCACTTCCTTATTCTACTGACGTATTTGGTTTATCAAACAATGATGATTACTGTCAACTTTTTGATACTAGTTCTTGGTCTAGAATTATATATATTTCCTAAAACTAGTCTTAATCTAATATAATTATGGGCATTAGTTAACTGTTTAAAAAGGACTTTCTTCTATTTCGATGATCAAATTTAATATTACTGGTCCATCGAGCTATACTTATATTAATTCTTTTTATAATATTGCGAAGATTTAAGATGACAAGGTAAGGTTATAGACTTTTTTATCATGACTTACAAAAAAGGCCACCGTCTATTAACGGTGGCTTATTATCACTTTAAAGTAAATCCCTATTTGGTCACAAGGCTACTTAGATCACTCATTAGTACGGACAAAGTCGATAAACTAACCACTTTATCATCATTAGCATAAAGCTCATCAAGCTTTTTCATCTCTGTCATTACTGACTTAAGATGTGCTTCATGACGCAGCTTCCATTCATTGAAGGCCTCTTTTGCATTGGGCTGCGACAATATCGCATCCATGAGCAAGCGCAGACTGCGAGAGAGCTCATTGACGAGCGCATGACGAGCACGGCGATCCCAGTAGTCTTGCTGCGGCAAGGTGGCGACATTGTCTATCATCCAATCGAGCTGCAACACTTGATAAGCTTCAAAATACAGCGCGGCAATTTCATCGACAGGACGCTCGTACTGTTCAGCGAGCAATGCAGCATCGAGCGCATCGACATGATATGGCAGCATGGCAAATATCGCCGCATCACTATCGGACAACCCATCTTGTACTAGAGCATCAGTATCCTCTTGCAGGTACTGAGCAAACTGCTGCTTAATAAATCCGCCCGCTTTGGTTAATTGCTCCACGCTATTCTCAAACCGGCTGATCATGTCAGCGACTTTTAGATCTTGTCCAAAGGCATTGATAAACCATACCACGCCGCGCTCGAGCACATCGCGCAGGCGCAGCTCTAATTTGAGTAGTAATGTTGCATCCACTTGATTGTCTAAAGATTCAAGCATTTGCCAGATAGCTGGCACGTTAAAGACGTCACGGGCAATGGCATAAGCACGAATGATCGTAGCGAGCGATTGATCGGTCTCCTCATATAGACGGAATATCGCTTCTATGCCTAAGCGGTTGACGACGCTGTTGGTCAGATAAGTGCTGATGATCTCGCGACTGAGCCTATGCTCTGTCATCTCATCGAAGAAACGCGCCGCCAGCTCATCTGGAAAATATTTGCGCAGCTCATTGATAAAGTATGGATCATCGGGCAAATCTGATAGCAGCAAGCTATCATAGA
Source organism: uncultured Psychrobacter sp. (assembly GCA_947495055.1). Classification (GTDB taxonomy): domain Bacteria; phylum Pseudomonadota; class Gammaproteobacteria; order Pseudomonadales; family Moraxellaceae; genus Psychrobacter. The sequence goes on from CANLXO010000004.1 coordinate 248,447, forward strand.
CCCACATTTTGCCGTACGCCATAACCACTGCTAACTCAGGATTGGTCAGTCCTGTATCCACCTTTTGACGTTTTATAATGTCATCATCCGATGGCAAGTACTCAATAGCTCGATCTAATCGTCCTTCACCTTCTAACATCTGAATAAAGCGCTGGTGATCGCTTAGATTGGCGCTGGCACGAATATGACTAAGCTCAATCGCTTGCGGTTGCAGGTAGTTTTGGCGCAGTACCAGCTCGGCCACGGTATCGGTCATACTCTCTAACAGCTCATTGCGCTGCTTGAGGGTCATATCGCCCTGCTCAACGACTTTGCCAAGTAAGATTTTGATATTAACTTCATGATCTGAGCAGTTTACCCCTCCTGAGTTGTCAATGGCGTCGGTATAGATACGTCCGCCAGTTTGTGCGTACTCGATACGACCTTGCTGGGTAAAGCCTAAGTTACCACCCTCGCCGACGATTGCCGCTCGTAGCTCATTACCGTTAATACGTACCGCATCATTGGCGCGATCGCCAACATCAGCGTGAGTCTCATTGACACTTTTGACATAGGTACCGATACCGCCATTCCATATCAGATCGACAGGCGATTTCATAAGTGCAGTGATCAGCTCATTAGGCGCTAAATTATCTTCCTCAATGTCAAAGAGCGCTTTCATCTCAGGGCTAATCGCAATGCTTTTATCGGTACGCGAGAACACGCCGCCACCTTGGCTAATTAAAGATTTTTCATAGTCATCCCACGTCGAGCGCGGCATCTCAAATAATCTCTCGCGCTCTGCATAGGACTCGGCGGTGTCTGGGTTTGGATCGATAAAGATATGTAGATGGTTAAAGGCGGCAACCAGTTTGGTATGGGTGGATCTAAGCATACCATTACCAAAGACATCGCCGCTCATATCCCCAATACCAACGACGGTGAAGTCATCACGGTTTTGGATATCCATACCGCGCATACGAAAGTGGCGCTTGACCGACTCCCAGCCGCCACGTGCGGTAATACCCATGGCTTTGTGGTCATAACCAACCGAGCCGCCTGAGGCAAAGGCATCATCTAACCAAAAGTTGTACTCGCTTGATAACGCATTGGCGATATCAGAGAAGCTTGCCGTGCCTTTATCAGCGGCAACGACCAAATACGGGTCGTCTTCATCATGACGCACGGTGTCAGCTGGCGGGACGATCTGCCCATCGACGATATTGTCTGTAACATCAAGCATGCCGCGCAGGAACGTCTGATAGCAAGCAATACCTTCTGCCTGAAAGGCTTCACGGCCATCTGCCATGGTTTTTGTTTTGACAATGAACCCGCCTTTTGAGCCTACAGGTACGATAACCGCGTTTTTGACCATTTGTGCTTTGACAAGGCCAAGCACCTCAGTACGAAAATCCTCCATACGATCAGACCAGCGCAAGCCGCCGCGCGCCACTTTGCCGCCACGCAGATGCACCGCTTCTACTCTTGGAGAGTAGACAAATATTTCAAACATAGGCTTAGGTTTGGGCAAGTTTGGAATATCAGCTGCCAAAAACTTAAAGGATAAGCGGTCTTTACGCTCGCCTTGCTCATTGGTTTGATAAAAATTAGTCCGCACCATAGCGTTGATCAGATCTAAATACCAACGCAAGATACGATCCTCATCGAGACTATCGACATCGACTAAAGCGCTTGTCAATTGCTCTTGAATTTTTGCACTATTATTTTTGCGCTCGTCCTCAGAATGATTTGGATTCATCCGTGCATCGAACAGATTGATCAGATTTACACTGATATCACTGTTTTTGACGATAGTTTGCTGAATATAACTACTAGAAAAGGGTGCGCGGGCTTGACGCATATAACTGGACAAAGCGCGTAGTACCACGACATCATAGGTATCTAGCTCGGTCGTCAATACCAGCTCATTAAACGAATCACTCTCAACGCGTCCCGCCCAAATTTGCTTTAAGCTCTCTTCAAACTGTGTGCGTACCACGCGGATATCGACCGTATCCACATGCTCCAAGGTCAGCTCGTACTCTTGCATCCAGATGGGCTGCTGTGGCAAGTCAAACTCATAAGTTTGTGCTGAGATGACCGATACCCCAAAATTCTCCAGTATTGGCAATACTTTTGACAAAATCACTGGCTGATTACGACCATAGAGCTTAAGATGCAACTGATTGGCGGCGTCTCCTGTCGATTGATACAGATGCCAAATCATTGGCTGCTCATCATTGATACTTGCTAACCGTTTGGTATCCTCAACTGCGGTGCGCGTATCAAATCGCTCTTGGTAGGCGGCGGGTATAAAGTCTAAAAATTGACGGTTTAAGGTATTCGCTTGTTGCTCGCCCACATTATCAAGCAGCGTTCTTTGATAGTCATCATGCCACGATTCCATGAGCGCGGTAAGTTTGGCCTCGAGATCATGTTTATCAACATTATTGACCTGCCCTGGCACGATACGCACATGAACGTGAACACGGGCGTGCTCAGATTCGTTGAATTCAGTGGTGAATCCAGAAGACGTACCGCCGTATGCGTCTTTTAACACCTCTTGCACTTTTATGCGCAGCTCAGTATTGAATTTATCACGCGGGATATAGACTAAGCAGGATACAAAGCGCTGGTAGGAGTCGATGCGGCTAAACAAGCGCAGGCTTTTTTTGTCCTGCAACTCTGCAATGCCAGAGACCATAGGATATAGCTCTTCTACGCTGGCTTGAAACAGATCATCGCGCGGCAAGGTGTTGATGACGTGCATCATTTTATGATACGCATGACCCCCGCGCGGCAGATTCGCCATCGCCATAATTTTACTGGCTTTTTCGCGTAGTAATGGGATTTGCTGAACGCTAAGCTGATAAGCTTGTGAGGTCAGTAGACCAACGAAGCGGTACTCACCAATTAATTTGCCCGCTTCATCGAACTTATGAATGCCTAAAAAATCCATATATACCGGGCGGTGAATGGGAGAGACGCGGCTAGACTTTGATAGCATTAACACCCGCGGCTCAGTTAACAAGGCTTTTAAGTTAGCGGGCAAGCTATTAAAACTCTCAGAAGGCGTATCTTCACTTGAACCCCGCAGCAGACCTAGGCCACTATTACCAATGGCGAATAAATCTATATCTTTGCTACTGACGCTTTTGTCGTTTGTATCGCTTGTGACATCAATAGCCTGATTGCCCTCTAAGCGGTACTCACGAAACCCCAAAAATATAAAATGATCGTCTAATATCCAGTCCAAAAAGGCTTGCACTTCAGTCTCTGAATAATACACTTCTGGATGCGGTTTTTGGGTTAGATCATCTTTGATATCTTTTAGGCAGGCACGCATCTGTTTCCAGTCGCCGACGACGGTATCGAGCGTATCTACTTTATCTAACAGTAATTGGCGCAGCGCTGCCAGCTCATCGTTATCTTGATATGCGATCTCGCAATGAATGAGCGACATGTGCGATGTGGCACTTTCGTCAGCGTTTTCGATACGAGTAATGTCGCCTTTGTCATCACGCTCAACACTCATAATGGTGTTAAAGGTGCGGTGTACATCGATCCCTTGCGCCTCAAAGGTCATGAGTATAGTGTCGACCAAGAACGGACGATCATAAGCGACCATCTGAATGACGGTGTGTGAGTTATGAAAGTGCTGCTCCTCTGCCACAGGGTTTAAGATGACAAGTTGCGGCTTGGTACCATCGTATGATTTGAGCCGAGTAAAATGATGCAAAGCCATACCCGCAAGGTCGGCATCACTGATCTCATTTGCAGTCTCTCGATGTAGCGACTGATAATAAGTATGAATAAAATGATCCAGTAGCGACTTATCAGTTTGCACGTAACTTGTGGCAATGTCGCTAATTTTATCGATACGCTCTTTTTTAATACTTAAAGAGTTGAGCATAGCATTGTCCTTTTTTATAGATGTTTATTTTAACTATTGAAGATGGCGCATTTTTTTATTTTATCTTTTTGGTACTTGGTCCTATTTATAGAGCTTAACGCATATACCCTTAAAGCTGGCGTATACAACATCATTTCATGAATCAGCTTATGGTCAATAACCTTTACTAATAAAAGAGAGTTGATTACTTCTCTTTACTAAAATTAGAGAACACTTGTACTAGTCTACGCTATTACGGGTAGTAAATTGAACCTATTAGATAAATTTTAGTTTTTAACTTTTGTATAGTTGATACATTTTAAAATGAATACAGTACTGCTGGTATTTATACTCCTTACGCACTGTGCCTGATATAGGCTGTGCTCGCGCAGATTGAGGTGGCGTAAAACTAATATAAAATGCACATCTCCCAAAAACGTGCTCGTTTTACTTTAGATGGACTACATCCGCTACCTTTTTCTTTTTATTAGCCTATATTCACTTTGTATGCTGGCAGGTGGATACTCATGGCAATCGACAACGATTATTTGTTAGAATGTGGCACAGTTATTATTCACACTCTCGGTAATTATTTACATTTATAAATGACAGGCGTTGCAGATACTGCGACATCCAACAAGTCTTAAAAAACAAGGGCAACACTTATGATGAATATTTTGGTAATTGGTGGCGGTGGACGTGAACATGCTTTAGCTTGGCAATGCGCCAAAGACGAAAAGGTAAAAAATGTCTATGTTGCGCCAGGCAATGCAGGTACTGCCCTTGAACCTAAGTGCCAAAATGTCGTCTTAGAAGATGAGCACAGCGGAGTTATTCGCTTTTGCCAAGATAATGCTATCGATATGGTCATCGTAGGACCCGAAGCGCCTTTGGTCACAGGTATCATTGATGCTTGCCAAGATGCAGGTATAAAAGCATGGGGACCGACGGCTTATTGTGCGCAATTAGAGGGCTCAAAGACGTTTGCCAAAGAATTTATGGCAGAGCACAATATCCCAACCGCTGCGTATCAAGGGTTTACAGATGCCCATGCGGCAAAAGCCTATGTTGATGAGCAAGGCGCGCCTATTGTCATAAAAGCCGATGGTTTGGCTGCGGGTAAAGGGGTTATCGTCGCCGAAACAGTCGCGCAGGCACACGCCGCTATCGACGATATGCTGGCAAGCAATAAGTTTGGGGACGCCGGTAGCCGCGTGGTCATCGAGCAGTTCTTAACGGGAGAAGAGGCCAGTTTTATTTGTATGATCGATGGCGATAATATTTTGCCTATGGCAACAAGCCAAGACCATAAGCGCGCTTTTGAAGGTGATACAGGACCGAACACTGGCGGTATGGGTGCTTACTCGCCTGCCCCTGTTGTGACCTCAGCGGTACATGACAAAGTAATGGCAAAAGTGATACAACCTGTCGTCGATGCTATGAAAGCGGCGGGTCATCCTTATACTGGGTTTTTGTATGCAGGCTTGATGATTAATGATGCAGGCGAGCCCTATGTTATCGAATTCAATTGTCGTTTTGGTGATCCAGAGACTCAGCCTATTTTGATGCGCCTGCAATCGTCGATGGTGGATTTGGTCGCACAAGGGCTAGCAGGTCAACTCCCCTCTCAAGCGAAGTGGGACAAGCGCCCAGCCCTAGGTATCGTTGTCGCTTCAAAAGGCTATCCTGAGTCCTCATCGAAGGGTGACGTGATCTCAGGATTGCCAGAGATTGACGGCAATAGCCGTGATGAGACAGTCAAGGTTTTTCATGCAGGGACTGCATTCTCTAATGATATAAATAACGCTGATGTCGATGGCAATGAAAAAGAGGTCGTCACCAGTGGTGGGCGCGTACTGTGCGTTACTGCTATGGCTGATAGTATACTTGGCGCGCAGCAAGCAGCACTAGCCGTCACAGGCGCGATTAGTTTTGATGGTGCGCAGTATCGCCGTGATATCGGTCACCATGCTATCGCGCGTGAGACGTTATAGTCTTTAGCTAATAATCTTTAGCCGACTCCTTTTTCTATCCGGCCTAGTCTATACTAGGCCATATTTTTGGCAGCGCGTAATGTGATACAATTTTTGTATGCACAGCGTCTAATTACCTTGTATTGTCATCCAAATACCCTCACATCATTACAAACCCAATGAATACTGATACTTATGGCAAATGATACGTCTAGACCTTCTGATAATAAGCAGTCAATCGATAATCTAAAGACCTCTGGATTTGAGCGTCGGATGTCTATTGCCAAAACGTCTTTAAATATTGGTCGCCGCTGGGCGGGTAATAGTATGTCTGGAATGTTTTTGGATAAACAAACGCGCGAAAAACGTAATCAGGCGTTTATGGAAGCGCAGGCCAATTATGTCGCAGCAGAGCTAGGCAAATTAAAAGGCTCAGTGGTCAAAATCGGTCAAATGTTAGCGCTGTATGGCGAGCATGTACTGCCGCCTGAGATTACTCGTGCGCTACAGACGCTAAATGACGATACTGCAACGCTAGCTTGGCCAAAGATAGAACAAACGCTGCGCCGCACTTTGGGTGAAAAGCTAAGTGAGCTTGATGTGGATACTACGCCTATTGGTACGGCATCTCTAGCACAAGTACATCGTGCAACTATTAAAGCGACGGGCGAGCAAGTTGTTTTAAAGATTCAATATCCAGGTGTGGCGGACGCAATTGATTCGGACTTGGCTTTATTTAAGCGCTTATTAAAGGTTAGTAACGCAGTACCGCAAACACGCGCTTTGGATACTTGGTTTGAAGAGATTCGAGATTTGCTGCACCGTGAAGTTGATTACAACGTCGAGGCGGCGACCACTGAACGTTTTTATGGTCGCCTAAAAGATGATCCTCGCTATTCTGTGCCCAAGATTATCCGCGACTATTCAAGCCAGCGCTTGCTGTGTATGTCTTTTGAGTCAGGAGTATCGGTCACCTCAGATATATTGCAAGCCCTACCCTACGAGCGCCGTAACGCTATTGGACAAGCGGCAATTGAGATTATGATGCAGGAGATATTTGACTGGGGCGAGATGCAGACAGATCCAAATTTTGGTAATTATCTTGTGCGTATTAGCGACGATGCAAGTAAGCCTGATAAGTTAGTGTTATTAGACTTTGGCGCTATTCGTCAGTTTGATAATGAGCTTTTAGTTATTGCACACGCGCTTCTTCGTGCAGGTTATCACCATGATCATCAAGCGATGAAAGCTGCTATGACAGGGTATGAGTTCTTTGATACGATGAGCGATAAAGTGCGCTCTGACGTCGCCTCGCTGTTTTTACTCGCAACAGAGCCATTTAGCAATCCTACTGCCAATCCAGATATTCCTGTAGACTGCTTAGATGAGCACAACCGCTACATTTGGGCAAATAGTAGATTGCATTCGCGTATATCAGAAAAAGCCACACGAGCGATGCAATCTTTTGAGTTCAATCTGCCACCAAAAGAGTTTATGTTCATCAGCCGTAAGTTTATTGGTGCATATACCTTTTTGACTGTTATCGATGCTCACACTAACCCTGATACTTTAGTTAGACCTTACTTAACTTAATTAGGCTATCGATATATTTTCTTATTATCAGATTAACGATGTACTTTTTGAATCGCCCTTTAGTGGCGATTTTTTAATTTAGTTTTTAATTGCTTAGGCTATTTTATATTTGTTATACCTTACTTAGATTAATTACTATAGTTCGATACCTACTGCATTTTATTCCAGGCATCAAAGCGTGTATGATACCCCTCAGGTTTGATCATGACCAACTGCCAACATGACTCTGCACGCGCCAAGTACTTCACTTCAAAATGCGTACGCCGACTGTCAGCTGCTACCTGATAACGTTTTGTTGGTAATAGCCAAACCTCAATAGCTTGCTGCTCAGCATTGTCCATATAAGACTCTATATTGGTGGCTAAAACAATCTCGCCGCCTACCCTCAATCGTGATAATAAAAACTCAAAAAATGGCATGTTTAGCCATTGCTGGTTTGGGTTATGCTGCTCAGGATTAGGGTATAAAATATAAATTTTATCGATACTATCAGGTGCGATTCCATGTACAGTCCAAGCAATCGCATCGGCATGTATCAGGGATAAATTATCTAAATGTTGCGCCGACGCCAACTTAGCAAAGGCTGCAAATTTATTGCGAGTACGCTCAATGGCAATAAGATGAGTACTGGGATTGTCTTTTGCAAAACTAAGCGCGTGCATGCCCTTCCCTGCACCAATCTCTAGCACTAGGTGTTCATAATGTTTAGTAATGGCGGGCATCTTAAAATCACGTGGCGCTGATAGCTTATCTGGTTGAAAGGCTCTATCTTTTACATGTGATAACTTTTCTTCTTTAATAGTCATTTTCACTCAATTTATTTGTAATTGCTTAGGCTATTTTTAACACTTGGTGCGTGAATGCCAGTCTGTATTTGTCTTTTAATTCGTGCATGCTATTATAGCGACTCTTATTCATAGATAACACTACGACATCTATTATGACCCAATCTAATGCAAATACTGTCCCAAAAACTTACCCCTGTCCGCGCTGCGGTAAGCAAACTGCTTGGCAAGGTAATTCGTCTAAGCCTTTTTGTAGCGAGCGCTGTAAGCTGATTGACTTAGGCGCTTGGGCAAGCGAGGAATATACCCTACCCGCTGAGTCAACGCCTTTTTCTGACGAGTTATAGGCGCTAAAATAATAACTCATTGTATGCATAGTACCCCTTATTACTGTATGAGCTGATTTGCCTACTTTTAGCTCCAATACTACTTTTAGCTCCAATACCAAATTACATCTTCTTTATACCCTATCCAAAGGACTTTTTATGTCAGCGACTTATCTGATGCCTACTTATACCCGTCAGCCTGTCAGTTTTACTCGCGGATCGGGCAGCTGGCTCTACACTCAAGATGAGACGCCGTATCTTGATGCGCTTACAGGTATCGCGGTATGTGGTCTTGGGCATTGTCATCCACAAATCACCCAGGCTATCTCTGAGCAAGCAGCAACTTTGATTCATACGAGTAATCTATTCGGTATCGATTGGCAAGAGCGCGCGGGCGAAGCGCTGTGCGTGGCGGCACAAATGGATAGTGTGTTCTTTGCCAATAGCGGCGCGGAGGCTAACGAAGCGGCGCTTAAAATGGCGCGCTTACATGCGCATCAGCAAGGGTTTAAGCGCCCAAAAGTTATTGTCATGGAGCAATCATTTCATGGGCGTACCTTGTTGTCTGTATCGGCAACTGCCAATCCAAAAGCGCGTGAAGGGTTTTATACTTTGGATGAGGACTTTGTCCGTGTGCCTTTTGGTGATATCGGCGCAGTCCAGCAAGCTGCGCAAGAGCATGAGAATATCTGCGCTATCTTTGTTGAGCCTATTCAGGGTGAAGGCGGTCTTAACACCGCGGCGAATGGCTTTACTTATTTAGAGGAACTACAGGCTGAGTGTGACGCGCATAATTGGCTATTTATGCTTGATGAGGTACAAACGGGCAATGGACGTACGGGCAAATATTTTGCTTATCAGCATAGCAATGCACGCCCTGATGTATTAACTACGGCTAAAGGCTTAGGCAATGGCTTTCCTGTAGGCGCTTGTATGGTACGAGGACGCGCAAAAGACTTGTTTGGCGCAGGTAGTCATGGCTCAACCTATGGCGGCACACCACTTGCTAGCCGCGTGGTACATACCGTGTATGACATCCTTGCTAATAGCGATATTATGACTAATGCGGTCGTTGAAGGCCAGTTCATACGTGACAATATGATGGGCGCTTTGTCACCATATGGCGTTAGTACTCGCGGCGCTGGTACCATGATCGGTATTGTCTTGCCTGAGACGATGGACTGTAGCCAACTGGTTGATCGCGCCCGCGTGGAGCAAAAACTTATCATCAACGTTACAGGCTCTCATGTTATCCGCTTACTACCGACGTTGAACATTAGCCGTGATGAGAGTGAGCAAGTCGTTGAGCGCTTACTGACGATGCTAAAGCCTATGTTTTGATAAAAAACAAAAAACCTCTAAATATTTTAGAGGTTTTTTTATTGCTGATATTACTTCATTAATTTTAATTGGCATTAAAGTACTTTTTGAGCACTTCAAGACTACGGGTAATCTTAGCAGGTTGCTGCTCATGATTGAGCGTTACTGCATATAGTACAAAGCTTGGTAGCTGGTAGCCTGTAAGCACCTCAACCAAATTACCGCTTTCAAGCTCACGCTTGATGTCCATCTCCATAATTCTGATTAAGCCATGACCTTCTTTAGCCAAAGTCATCGCCATAAAGACGTTATTGGTATGGATACGCGAGTTCATCTTCATACGGGTCTTTTTACCCGTTTCTGTATGAACCAGCTCAACGTGATTGGCATCTTTCATAATATCGATGACGATCATTTGATGATCCGCTAAATCCTTTGGACTCTCAATCTTTTTGTGTTGTCTAAGATACTGCGGCGAAGCCACTAGCATTTGACGCACATCTGATAGCGGATGATTGCATAGCGTTGAGTCATTAATATTAGGGCTCATACGAATAGCGATATCAATGCGCTCATCAATCATATCAACGTAGTGATTGTCTGCAAGGTAGGTGATACTCAAATCATCATGCGCCGCCATCCAAGTCGATAGCGCTGGCAGTATATGATGTACACCCAATTCAGGCGTTGTGGCAATACGTAGGCTACCAGCAAGTTCATCGCGCAATTGATTGACTTTTATGCGGCCTTGTTCAGCGGCACTGACCATGTCTTTGGCCGACTCATAAAAGCTCTCGCCAGCTTCTGTTAAGCTAAGCTTACGAGTTGATCGATGAAGTAATACTACGCCAAGCTCATTTTCTAATGAGCGTATTTGCTGACTGACCGCGCTCGTTGTAATACCAAGCTCGCGGGCTGAGCCACTAAAAGAGCCGTGTCCGACAACGCTTGCGAACACAGCCATACCACGTAAATTGTCTAACATATTCTCACCTAAGCTATGTTTTATTTTTTAATATAACTTAACTAGTATAGCCGATATTAATTAGCAGTACATAATATAAATCTAACCCAAAGGTCAAAAACTGCTTTTAAATCACAAAATAACGGTATCAAAATCAAAACAATAGCTAATTATTATTAAATTTTGAGAATAATACTGACACATCACTGCCTATCAATAAATATCAGAAATGATAATTTTTAATATAACTGAACCTTGCCCATTTTGCCTTGTCCTTGCTCGGTCAGATACTGCATCACAGGAGTGCTTAGTAGTTTAGATTCAGCAACTTCAAGTGCCTGTACCATTCTTTGCGCGCGGCGACGCTCTGGCGTCTTATCCTGAGACTCCATGATACTACTATCAATCTGTAAGCTGATCTCTGCATTGACAAACTGCTCTTGCAACTTTGCTGCCATTTGCTGAAAGATGGTTTGAAGATGCGTACTGTTAACCCCGGTAATAAACGACGCTTTACCATCGCACATGCCAGTCATGACGCCTTGACGTGCAAGCGCTAGCTCATCTTGCGCCAATACATTTGATTCGCGCGCCGTCTGCAGCCAATAGTCCCATTTGTCCGCTGTCCATTCTCCGGTCAAGTCCTGCGGAGCACAGCGCAATAGCTCGCGGGGATCATCGATGCTAGCCAACTGAGAATCATTACGCATCGGCTCAGCAATCGGCTCAGCAATCGGCTCAGCAATCGGCTCAGCAATCGGCTCAGCAATCGGCTCAGCAATCGGCTCAGCAATCGG
>CANLXO010000005.1 GCA_947495055.1 uncultured Psychrobacter sp.
CTTGCTTCTAATTTAAGAGCAGCGACTAAAAAATAGTCTCTGTCAGTGCGTATTTGTGAATTATCAAACACGCCCTATTTAATTAAAAAATACAAAACTAAGAGATACGCTATGCCTGCTGCGCCGTTTAATCACACCAATGACTCAAATTCAAGCATGACCGAGCCCCTTATCATAGGGGATAGCGTCTTTGATTTGGCGCATCATACGCCAATGATGGTTCAATACTTAACAATGAAAGCCCAGTATCCGCATGCGCTCCTCCTCTACCGTATGGGCGACTTTTATGAGCTATTCTTTGACGATGCCAAACGCGCCGCGCAGATTCTAGATATTACTTTGACTCGCCGCGGCACCGACAAAGCGGGCAACACCATTGCCATGGCAGGTGTGCCTTTTCATGCGGCGGACAGCTATATGGCGCGGCTCATTGCAGCAGGGCAAACGGTCGTCGTCTGCGAGCAAATCGATGACGCCATTACTGACCGCGCCCCGAATTTACCAAGCGTTGGGGATAAGAGCAAAAAGGATAAGGCTAAAGGCGGCGGCATTATGCGCCGCGAAGTAGTCAAAACTCTCACCGCAGGGACAATCACTGATGACGCCCTCATCGCACCTAATCATACGCCAACGGTCGTTGCTATCGATATCGCTAAAATAAAGAACAGCGCTCAGCCTATGCAAGCTGCGATCAGTCAACTGGACTTAGCGGCTGGAACATTGACCACGCAAACCCTTGATGTTGATAAAGACAACCTCGATGAGCTACAAACACAGATGCTAACCATCTTGGCACGTTTTGCACCCAGCGAATGTATCATCAGTGAGGCTATCGATGAGACGTGGCTGGCATGGCTGCGCGCACGCCTTGATTGTCCCATTATCGAAGTTGCTGCCGCTGACTTTCATAAGCAACATGCGCCAGCAACCTTGTGCCAGCAGTTTGCGGTTCAAAGCTTGGATGGTTTGGGCATCGGTGACGCGCCACTGGCGCAGTCCAGCTGCGCGGCGCTCATTCATTATGCTCGGCAAACGCAGCAGCGCCATGTACCGCAGGTCAACCAGCTCATTGTTGAATACATTGATGACTATTTGATTATTGATGCAGGCAGCCAACAAAATCTTGAGCTGTTCACTCCCGTCAGTAGTAACGGCACCTCTCTTATATCTGTACTTAACCACTGTCAAACACCGATGGGACGCAGATTGCTCGTGCAACAGATGAAGCGCCCCCTACGTCAGCACGCACGTATCAATATGCGCCTCGAGGCGATAGACAAGCTATTGGTTAATAATGAACGAACGACCGAGCACTCACGCTCTAAAAAACCTCTCGTCATCGCTCTACGTGAGACATTAAACAGTATCGGCGATATCGAGCGTATCAGTAGCCGTATTGGTTTGATGAGTGCCAAGCCGCGTGATTTACGTAAGCTAGTGGATGGCATCAACAGTAGCGCTGAGCTAACCGGGCTGCTAAGTAATGCCAATATTCATCATGAGGAGGCAGGTCTGCTCGCTATGCTCATACAACAATTGCCCGCACATCTACCAAGTGTACAAGAGGTTGCAGCCTTGATTGAACGCGCTATCATTACAGAGCCGCCCGCTCATATTCGTGATGGCGGTATGATAAAAGCAGGCTTTGATGAGGAGTTCGATAGGCTCACGCATCTGCATGACAATATTCAAACGACGCTCGATGACATGGTGGCGCGCGCCCGTATTGAGAATACACTACCGAGCCTAAAGGTCGGCTATAACAAAGTTAGTGGCTTTTATTTTGAGTTGCCAAAAGTACAAGCGCTACAAGCACCCGCGCATTTTATCCGCAGGCAAACGCTCAAAAACAGCGAGCGCTTTATCACAGACGAGCTAAAGACGCTCGAAACCGAATATCTCAGCGCGCAAACTTTAGCGCTGGCACGCGAAAAGCAGCTATATCAAGCCCTGCTTACGACGCTTAGTACGCATTTGCCAGAGCTGCAACAGCTGAGCGCCGCCATCGCGCAGCTCGATGTGCTCACTAACTGGGCGCATCTAGCGATAACTTATCAGTGGCAGCGCCCGATCATGAACCCTGATAGCAAATGTGATACTAATGCAAGCTTAACCAGTACCAATGAAAATACAACCCGTATCAATATCTCTCAAGGACGGCACGTCGTCGTCGAAGCCGCACTGAGTCAGAAAAGCGGTGCGAGCACGGAACAAGCCAGCCATTTTGTCGCCAACGACTGTACTCTTGGCACCTTTGATCATCCTGAGCGGCTACTGATGATTACTGGGCCCAACATGGGCGGCAAATCAACCTATATGCGCCAGACTGCGCTGATTGTACTGCTTGCGCATTGCGGCAGTTTTGTACCCGCCACAAGCGCATATATCGGTGATATTGATCGTATCTTTACTCGTATTGGCTCCGCTGATGATCTAGCAGGCGGCAAATCGACCTTTATGGTTGAGATGATCGAAACCGCGACTATTCTTAATCAAGCCACTAACAAGTCACTAGTGCTGATGGATGAAGTCGGCCGCGGCACCGCGACTACTGACGGCCTGGCAATTGCTCATGCTTGCGTCAATAAGCTGCTGGAGATCGGCTGCTTAACGTTATTTGCAACCCATTATTTTGAGCTGACGCAATTGGCCGCGGATAATCATGCTAATAACGAGATTAGAAAAAACAGTGGTGACAAAAACGGTAATGGCATCCGTAACGTTCATGTTGCTGCCAGCGAAGTTGATGGGCAGTTGTTGCTATTACATCAAATCCGCGCAGGGGCTGCCAGCTCTAGCTTTGGATTACACGTGGCAAAAATGGCAGGTATTCCAATGGCAGTATTAGAAGACGCCAAACGTTACCTCATTGATACCCTAGCGACGACTCAGAGCCAGCTATCTGATGACAAAAACGACTTAGCTAAGTCAGTAACGGACAAACGCGCGCACGGCTATCTCGATAATACGAGCATAGCACCTGCGTCTGGTAACTCTCAGGTAAACGCTAATCAGCAACAAAATCAGCTGTTTAGCCTTTATGATGAGCTAGACGCTATCGATCCTGATAGTCTCACGCCCAAGCAGGCCCATGATTTGCTCTATCAGCTCAAACAACGCAGTAGTCGCTAAAGGCAATTGTTAAATAGTTATAAAAGCGCTAAAATACGATTTATTTTATTTCCTTTTACTTATTTAAGTTATTTATTTAAGCCGAATCAATAACAGGATTTCCTATGACCTTTGTCGTTGCAGATAATTGTATTCTTTGTAAACATACGGACTGCGTGGAAGTCTGCCCGGTGGACTGCTTTTATGAAGGTCCTAACTTTTTGGTGATCGATCCTGATGAGTGCATTGACTGCGCGCTATGCGAGCCTGAATGTCCTGCCAATGCAATCTTTTCAGAGGACGAAGTACCTAAGGGTCAAGAGGTCTTTATTGAGCTTAATGCTGAGCTGGCACAAAAGTGGCCAAACATCACAGAGATGAAGCCGCCAATGGAAGACGCCGAAAAATGGGACGGCGTTGAAGGCAAGATTCAGTATCTTGAGAAGTAGAGTGTGATGTTGTAAATAATCTATTCGATATTCATTAGGCTGTGGCTTTTGCTACAGCCTTTTTATTGACAAACTTTTGATAAGCTATATTGTAGGGTGGGTTAGCAAAGCGTAACCCGCCAAACGTTATTCAAAATGAAATTATAGACATAGATAAATTTCGATCGTAATGATATTGTTTTATTATCATTAACTTTTTTGTAGAATCTATGAAAAACTATCGTAGAAATAGACAAGTCGGTGCAACTTACTTTTTCACGTTTTGTTTAAATGATAGACGCCGCTGCCTTTTGACCGACTACATCGATGAATTAAGACAGGCTTATAGTAAGACCCAATCAAAACTACCTTTTACTAGTGAAGCCATGGTAATACTGCCTGATCATATCCATGCGCTATGGACGATGCCTGACAATGATGATAATTATCCTGCCCGTATCAGGCTTTTTAAAAGTCACTTTAGTCGTCAACTCCCTCAATCGGTAAAGCAGACGGGCAGTATCAGTCGCATCAATCGTAAAGAAACTGGCGTTTGGCAACGTCGATATTGGGAACATACTATACGTGATGAGTTAGATTTTAATAACCATATGGATTATATTCATTTTAACCCTGTCAAACACAAGCTAGTAAGTTGTGCCGCTGATTGGGAATATTCTAGTTTTTTACGTGAGGTAAAAAAAGGGAGGTATGCTAAAGATTGGGCTACAAATGCGTTCGATGATAGCGATATTGGAGAATAGCCAAAGCTTTATCAAATACTCCTGTTATCGTCAATAAAGGCGGGTTACGCTGTTGCTAACCCACCCTACGATAGCTATATTGTCAAAGTTAATTTTTTGTAGGGTGGATTAGTTTTATCAAATTCTTAACGAAAATTTCGATAGAGTGTAACCTACCCTTTAATAATACTTAATAGGCGGGTTACGCTTGCGCTAACCCACCCTACGACAGATATATTTCAAAGTTAGTTTTTCGTAGGGTGGGTTAGTTTTACCAAACTCTGAACGAGAGTTTTTATAAAACGTAACCCGCCATTCAACGAATAGACTTATACGCTATCGTCCACCCTACACGTTCCTTTAACCAAATATCTCACAACCGCTCAATAGAGCGATATAAATATCTATCGAGTCTCGGTACATCATCGGTATGCACGTGCTGATTATTGTTTAAAAACTCAGCTCGTACAAGCAACTGACTACCTGGACAGGCAAAATTACACAGTATCAAGTTTTGCAAATTGCTGCTGTCGTTTTGGGTCAGGATATAAGCGGAATCGCCAAATACTTCAACCCAGTTTTTTAAGATGGTTTGCGTGTAGCCGTGCTCGCTATTGGGCATACCGATGACATTGGCCATGATGTATTGGCTATTGGCTTTAAACTGAGTCAGTGCCTCTAACGTATATAAGTTACCCGCGACAAAGCGCCCCTGAAAAGCGTCAATCAGCATAAAGTCGAAACGTGCATCACTATTACGCGTCAAATAACCGCGCGCGTCATCACCGATGAACTCAATATTAGGCGCAATCGGGGCTTTTAAAAAGTGCGCCTCGATAATCTTTGGCAGGCCTTTGTCGATATCGATAACGGTCAACGCCATAGTAGGATTGTGATATGCCACCTCACTTGGCGTGCCCATACCCGCACCGCCGAGGAACACTAATGTCTCAGGTGCAATCTCATTGATCGCCTCTACGGTGACTTTACCATACCAATGACAGTTCTTTTTGGGCAAATATATCCAGCAGCTACTCGTTGATAGTCCAGGCTTATCAGTGATGGTGACTGCCAGCTGATGATCGATAACCGTCTGGTTGATAAACCAAGCGCCCGTCGCGGTCTGATAGCCTGTATCCGTCTTATTCAACAGTATAAAGCCAGCGGTCATTACAAACGCCGATAATGCTAACATATAGTTAAGCGTCGGCGCGGATGAACTCGTAGACTCGTCGCTGTGTATTTGCATTGCGAGTTTGGTACAGAGCCACGCGCTCATCGCTAATGCGGCAATAAATAACGCCAAGCTACTCATCAGGCCAATATAAGGCAGTAGTATAATCGGCGTCAGCGTCGAGCCCAGCACACTACCAACGGTGGTTATAGCGACCATCATCCCCGCGTTCTTGCCTGCATCGACACCGTCGCTATTAGGATATTTTAGGGTCAAAAACTGGGTAATTAGCGGAATAGCCGTTGAGCCAAATGCTAGCCCTACTCCGAATAATAAGCCAACGCCGATAGCCGCGAGGATTGGACTATCGGTGCTAGAGGTCATTACTGCCAGTAGTGGCAATTGGATAATACAAGCAATCGCATGACAGATAGCGGATAAAGATAAAACATAACCGGCCTTGAGTAACGCCTGTCTTGGCGTCTTAATATCTTGCGACAGCCGTCCGCCATACCAGTAGCCGATAGCGATGGCGATGAGTACCATAGCGAGGATAACGCCCGTAATCGAGATGGAGGAGCCGATATAAGTGGCCGATATACGGATGGCATATATCTCGATCCCCAAACCGGCAAAGCCCTCGAGTAGCGCGATCACAAGGCAGATGCCTAAGACCTTTTTTTGCATAAAATGAGTCATCATTATAATTTTAGATAAGGTGATTTTACACTATTGGGGTGTAGGCATGTTTAGGAAGTGGTTGTTTAGAATGGGCGGTGAGGTTTGTAGGGTCGGTTAGACTTGTCAAATTCTCGTAGAGAATGCAGTCAAGGCGTAACCTGCCATGAGATATTTGCATGAATAAAGGCGGGTTACGCTGTGCTAACCCACCCTACGTAGCTATTGTGTGTTAAATGGGATTGTGTGTGTATTGTTATGTTCTTAAATGAGGAAAAAGTTATTTATAATTAAAGTCTTATATAGTGACCTAACATACTATGATAAAAGACTTAATAAAATCTACCGACAAGCTACTGGTAGATACTTATTAGAGATGCCAGCAGATGGTTGACAACTCCACCCACCACCCAATTCTCTACTAATACTGAGATATTGGTTCTCAAAGTTACCTAAGTTTTGAATATTGCAGCTCACAGCATCTGGCGCAATGCCTCCAGTAATCGGTGGTGTTACTACAAACTGACAATAATTTGAGCTTGCTGACATATTTAACCCGTTAGGACTAAATTCAGTTGCTCCTACTCCCTCGTCCATTAGCATCTGATAAGGTAATTTAAAATGACTAAGCTCTTGATATATTGATATAAGTTGACTCTGCTTGATTCTTGTCTGATAACTAGCAGTAGCTATTGATGCCAATATACCAATGATCGCTACAACGATCATCAGCTCGATTAAAGTAAATCCTGCTTGTGATTTATAACAATTTGAATTGGGTTGCACCATTTGAAATAATCCTTTAAAAGATAAAGTATTAGTATATGAGTCAAATTTGCAATTTCTAGGTATAAAAAAAGCCAAATACTAGATTTGGCTTTCCGATAATTCTAATTTATAAAATTATAGCGTTAAATCTTCAGAACAAGTTTTAGGACGGATAGAAGCATCTATATTTGAAGTACAATCCCATACTCCTGTTGCAGGAATGTATGTAAATGCTACTTTTTTATCTATCAATGTATCTGCTACATTCTCATTCTTAAATACAGCAGTAAGCTTACAGTTGTCTCCATCGACTGCTGCTGTAATCTCTTTAACATAAGTTCCAGTCAAAGTTAGGTTGTTTTCAGCAGCAAGAGCACCAGCTATTTTTGCAGGCTTTGGTGGGGTAGCAGTAGGATCAGCAGCTTCTGAAGGATCTGTACTACATGCTTGTGCTAAAGGGTTGAATGATAGGGCTTCTGTTAAAGGAAGTTTTGTACCACCCAATAAATTAACAGCTTCAGTAGCTTGTGAGCGTGCAACATAGTTCTGATACTGAGGAATAGCGATTGCCGCCAAGATACCGATAATAGCAACCACGATCATGAGTTCGATTAGGGTAAAACCTTTTTGAGTGTTCATAAATATGTCCTTTAAGGATAGAGCGAAGACGGTTAGTTTTTGGTCTTCAGTTATTGGGATAAAGCGGTCTTGTTATAATATTTGCATGTAGCGTGCCAACTTTTTATCGATATCATTTTTATTTTGATAAGTATTTGATTTTGTATCGTACTTATTGCGTATAAATGAATATACCATATTAGTAATCGTTATCTGACTGTGCATGTTACGCTTACCTTACTAAAAATTGTCAATATAGCGTTTTTGTCTGGTATTCTTAATATTGCTACTGACATTTTTTGTCAATCAATTGGTTAGACTCTAGAATAAATATTAGTCATTCCACTCATCATCAGTGCCGCAAGTATTGGTACCGCTGATCACTCGGCATTTGACCCCTTGATAGTTGAGCGTGAGATTGCCATCGCTCGCCATCTGCGTTCCTGCTATAGGCGTCGATGTAATAAGCCATTGATTGGTCATAGGATCAGGTGTGATTGCGAGAGTATAGAGTGCGGTGCCTTGCCTAGGATAATTGACTGTCAGATCAGTCACGTCCATATCTGCATAATTACCTTGTGCTAGTTTGCGAGTTTGAACATCAGAGGCAATATTATGCATCTCGCTCATCATATCGGCGCGTTTGGACTTGATGACATAACGTTGATAACTAGGAAAAGCAATAGCAGCAAGTATACCGATGACCGCGACGACGATCATTAGCTCTATAAGGGTAAAGCCTGTCTGACGTGCTCTCATAGGGTATTGGCTTTTATGTGTCATTAACATTACCAATCTCCTTGACCCGTACCGCAGTCATCTGCTGCAATATCGATGTCCGCAATGTTTTGACAACTCAAGCCTGTACTCGTCAGAACTAACTGATGCGCTGTGCTTGTGATACCTGTCGTATTAGGTATCGCTAGCATCTTCCAAGTACGGCCTGTTACGATCCCTGTGGCGAGCAGTGAGCTGTCTGTGTCCACACCATCGACCAGCGTAATCGCGTAGCGATGGGTCGTGGCATCGCTACCATCAGGGACATAGATGGTTTGGTTATCGTTGTCGTCATAGCTATAGGTCACCGTATTGTCATCGCTATCGATGACCTCAGGCAAAAACCCTTGATAGCTAAGCGATCTGGCACGCCAGCGCTCTAGCTGAATTTGCAGCTGGAGCATCTTGGCCTGAGTTTCACGCTCAGCATTTGCGACCACATAGCGTCGATAGCTGGGTATGGCGATAGCAGCTAGTATGGCGATGATAGAGACGATGATCATCAGCTCAATAAGCGTAAAGCCGCGGCTGCTCTTAGGTGCTATAGAGGATGTCGTCAAATACTGAGTCCTGTTGTATCTCACTGGGTACGCTCGTACCAGACTCTAGGCTGCACGGTATAGCGCTCATTAAAGATATACTCTGGAGCACTGCCATCACCGCCGCCGCCACCACCACCATTAAAGTTGACTCTATTACTCGCCTCTATACGTTCTCCTATTGTGGTCGTTCCGATCAGGACTTTAAAGTTGGTATTGTCTTCGTTAAACGCGCCTAAGACTAACTCTTGGATACCCTGACCTGCTGGGATAAAGCCGCCGGTACCTGTGACAGATGTGCTATCCATACATACCCCATAAGGTAGGCAGTAGAGCTGACGCTCAGAGCCGCCTCTGATCTTGGCAGTACAACTGTTAGGGTTGCCATATTGCTTATCAGGATTATAGACCGTGGTAAATAGTAAACTATTGATCACCGCACTATCACCAAGCCCTTTGTTGTATTTGACATTGTTATTACCATCGAAACGCGTCAATGGATAGTACCAGCCGTTTTGTGTGCCAGCGATCATAGCTGCCTTGGCATTGATCTTAGCGGTCTCAGTTGGCGTGTTGCCAAGCGTTGTCGCTAGATTGACCAAGTTGGCTTCGGTGATGTTTTGAACATCATACGTCGAGGTTGTATACAGATCGCTTCGGGTCAGATCACTATCGATAATGCCGTAGACACGGTTGGCATAAGCATTGTTATCTCGTAGCTTAGATAAAGGCGCACTGCGATTACCCGACACCACATTGATAAGCCCAAATAGCTTGCCGTTGTCAGGACCATCTTCTCTACGATAAAAACTAATAATCGGACGCTCATAGAAGCGATAAGCGAAACTGCTGTCTATACTCGGCTTAGTGTTTAGAACGCGAACCGCAGGCTTAGCACTAAAGCTTGCCACTGCCGAAAACCCATATTGAGCCGTGCGCGCATTTTGAAGATCGACACGAAAGACTTGTCCGCCTAGATCAGCGGCGTAGATATGATCGGTCAGTCCGTCATTGTCTCTGTCGAGTACCGTGATCTCACCGACGATACTATGAATCATCTCAGACTTGATCGCATTGAGCGTTGCGCTAAGTCCAATACCTGTCTGACCACTCGTTGACCATACCAGCTCACCTGTTTTGGCTTTGATCATATAGATAGCATTGCCCTTTGCAGGCGTTAACACTGTCGGGACATAAGTCTCGCTCTCGTAGCCCATATCGTAGCCACCACCGAAGATGAGGACATCGGTCGGCTCTGTATCACTTGCCTTTAGACGGACCTTGGCGGCTGTGGGTTTGCGCCAAATCTGTCCCAAACGCTTAAAGTCGTTAGAGGCGGTATAGTTAAGACCATCTGGCGTAATCGTAAACTTAACTTTTGGATCAGATTCGTCAGTAATGTCCATACCATAAAGGGCTTCGCCGCCCATACGTAGGCCACCGTAAGCAAACACGCCTTTATCGCCTGTATCATCCACTCTGACTTTTTTGGCTTCCAGATCATACTTATAGTCGGTGGTCACAAGCCATGGAGCATCGACGCCGAAGAAGGGCTGACCGATCTCAGTTTTGGTTGAGTTACTCACCAAAGCGCTTGGCTGGTTGATCATCATCGATCTGGGAATCACCGCAATAGTCTCTTGACCATCGTCGCTATCTACCAGATGTAGCGCGCCATCCATAGAGCCAAACAGTGCATAATCTTCGCGAGCGCTGGTAATACGGCCATTATCGTCTAAAGTTGCACCGTAGGAGACTGCCGTAGGAGTCGAATGGACAACGCCGCCCAAAACTTTGATATCTCTAGTTGGTTGAACTAAAGTCAGCTCACTGGTGATAATATCACCCAATGCCAGATCACTACTGAGTACCAGATCCAACTCTTGACCATCTGTTTTGATCGCTTTTTCGAACCCTAAGAAGCTTAGCAAGCGGCGCTGATTTTGCTGCGTATAGGTTGCGGTATCGACCAATAGATTGAAGCCTACTGGTGTACCTGCACTATTAACGCTCAGCTGACGCAATATCGGTTTCTTATTATCGGCTGATGTATAGTCTTCAACATATATCTTACGTACGCTACCACGTCCAGATCTTGGCGTACGTAACTGTGCATAGACGCCGCCTGCATTGACATCGTTATTGGCAACCTCACCTTTAGTGTTTCTAAAGTCAGACGTTTGCCAGATGTCTTGCGTCGTTGTGCTTAGATCACCTGCGACGTTTTCATATAGTCGACTGCTATTATTACCAAACAGAGTGCCTTGATTGAGATTATACTTTTTAAGATTGCCTTTCCATATGCTATTGGTTGAACTCACATCAGGTGCAAGCACAGGCAAATAGGCATAAGCTAATTGATTTGCTGCTTGATAAGGGTCTTCTGGGACTGTAATGGTTCCTGAAGGCGCTGAGGGTAGTGTTTGGTCTAAGGCTTCAACAAAACTAGTGATACTTTTGACAATATCATCTGTAGACTGTGCTGAATAAAACCCACCTTCACCGAATTTTCCAACATCATCGGGCAAATCAGGATGCGATTTGGCACCCCAATTACAAGCATTCTTTGCATCTGTTCCGACTATATTATTGCAATTGTAAAAATCACTCGACTCTTCTTCACCTTCTGAGTTGATATAAGACAGATTGCGGATAATTTGACTTGCTTCAGGTAACTGAGCATCAGCATCTCTATCGACATTGAATACAGAACCGAAGCCCACGACAGCTGTTAGGATACTGCTGTTCTCTCCCAATGGGCTTAAAGTCGAACTTCTTAGTGCTTTGGCAAAGGCCCCAACTTCTGGCATGCCATTACCATCGAGAGTACCATTGGGCAATGTACCTATTGATGATGGCGTAAACAAGCTACCTTTAGAGCCTAGTGCTGCTTGCATCAAAGGTAGCGGCGTCGGTGAGCTATTCGGTACACCATCAGTTAAGAAGTAGATACCGCGGCCATCACAAGATGCCGTTGAGATAGAGGATGTTAATAGGCTGCTGTAGTTGTTATTAGATTTGGCAGTAGTAACAGATTTATTGTAGCCACTAAAACCCCAATCAGCAGCGCTCTGAGTTTTGCTTTTGGTTAAGC
Source organism: uncultured Psychrobacter sp. (assembly GCA_947495055.1). Taxonomy (GTDB): domain Bacteria; phylum Pseudomonadota; class Gammaproteobacteria; order Pseudomonadales; family Moraxellaceae; genus Psychrobacter. The sequence continues at coordinate 11,931 of CANLXO010000005.1, forward strand.
AAGTACTATTAATATAGTACTGACAACTCACAGACGTAAATCCACTTGTTGAGATAATTTGCGAGGTGGAAGTTGTGCGAATACAACCTGCCCCAGTCCAATCGGTACACTGTGCATAGTAGTTCCTACCCAGAACATCCTGACCGACGTATCGATACTCTTCTCTAGGGTATGTGATCGAGGTAGAGGTATTGGTCCCTAGCATATAAGCACCTACTTCTGCATAAGCATTGGCAGTTGGTGTGCCATTTTCACCGCGTAGATTTGCCACAGCTGTTTTGATCGCAAGGCGCTGCGCTGGCGTGACTAATGCTGCAGGAACGACTATTTTGCCACTGCTTCCATCAGCACCTGTATAAGTATTACTGCTGTTGCTTTGTGAGGAGAACTGACCGATACCGATCGCCACCCTTTGGGGATCGAGCTGAGAGTTATCCATCAAAGTAAACAGGGCGTCTTTGAGACGCGTTAGACGATCGTATGTCTTACTATTTTTGTAGAAGTATCGATTATTATCATCATCTACTGAGCTAAACCCGCTACCTGTTGGTGGACTAATTGCTGTACTACATGCTGAGACTTTTTTTTCAAGGGAGCCATCACTTGTACCGCACTGGTACCATTTGTTTTGATTACTAGCATACCGATAGAAATATTTTCTTGCTTCACAATATCTTCTTGTATAACTAGGTGTCGTTGATGAGTTTTCGGTTGCCACGTTAGGTGAGGAAATGTCCGAGGGTAGATCACAAGCTTCTGTTGTGACATTAGCACTCATACTACCTGACGTATCTAGCATCATTGTGATTGTGATTTTGCCGCCTTCAGCCGCCTCATAGATCTCCAGATCACCTATTCTTTTTCCATTGGTGGCACTATGCGCTATTGCTGTTAGACCGATCAATACCGCCGCTGACAGGGTCGTCGTACGCCAGATACGATGGCCAGGTTGTCTATCTTGTGTAGGTTTCATGATCTTATCCTTATGCTATCACTATAATTAAATCACTATATATCGTTAGGGTATTAGGCTACACAATGAATCAGTAGACTTGCCGCTACCGACGCCAAGATCAATGCACTTGGTACTCTGAGATAGGTTTTCGACATTGACTATCTCATAGAGTACCGTACTAGGCACGCCCGCCTCTGCCATACAGCCAGCGATAGTCTCTTCTTTATCAGTGACGCTCTCATACTTACTGGTCATCATTAGGCAGTCTTTAGCTGCGTCCTCTGATCCTGCATAAGCGGGTAATATGGCGCTACTATTGACATCGAATAGATAGGCTTGACTGGAGCTACTACTCCCATCTTGACCGATCGTATAATTACGAAATACCTCATATTTGGGACTTGGAGGCGTCAACGAGACATTTACTTGTGTCATGCTAGCATTGCGCTGACTGACATAATCGTCAGGCTCGGCAGGATCACAGTAACCATTATTGTTGCCGACTACATTGCCGCCACCGGGTACAGTTATGGTTGCTTTATTGATATTGAAGAATTGACCACGGGGACGAAAACAAAAGATATACTCATCATCAATATTGCCTGTCTTTGACATAAAATGCCCAAAGGGCCCACCGCTTGAAGTCATAGCAATATAGATATCACTACTGCTATCACCATTGATGGTTTGCTCTATGTTTTGATTGGCATTATCAGCGGATTGCAAAAGCAGAGTATTGACCTGATCGCTCGTCGCTAAGCGTAGATCTGTGGTACTGTTTTTGACCGCAATCACGCCGCCTAATATAATCAATACTAAAAACAATAACACCACGATAAGCACCGCACCTTGCTGAGCAGTAGAGGACTGTATTTTGGGGTATGTGTATCGTTGATCATCAAACATATTACCCTCCAGTTATGGTGTGGTTGTGCTTGCAAGTTTAGGTGATGTCGCTGTTATGCTCATCATCCGAGCATTACGTAGTAATATAGTTGATTCATAACTGCGGCGATAGAACCTTCTGCGGGCAGCATCTGTTACTAGGGTTTGATCTGCGCCCAAAACGGTAAAGCTCTCTTGGTCTGCATTGGTTATTAGTGGCGTGGTACTACGGATAATCGTACCTACCTTGATCGTGGTGATTGGCGGCTTATCTGTCAGCTCTAAGTAAGTGCTAGGCGTCAGATACGTCAACTGATTGACGTCTATTTGCACGCCCAAGAGTATATTGAACTGATCGACTGCTGGGATGATGATATCTCCATTACCCGAAAAAGCGGTAGTCACAGTGCCATCTTCGCTTACTCGACCTGCTGCACAAGCCAGTGCTAGATTCTGCACTCCCGTACCCGCAGTCGCACCAGTCGCTAAGCGCACAAAGTATCGCTCAACCACCCAATCATCACTATTAGCTGCAATCTCAGCACCTTCGCAGTCATATAGGGAATTATTAGTAATATTCTTGTACTGTATGGTGAGCTGATCGCTTAGCACGTTGGCTATGTTTGAGACGCCAGTCCACCCGGTAGAACCTGTACTGCTGGTGAGCAGTGTGGTGGCTGTCGTATTGGTCGACCCTAAATTTGTAGGCGTCAGTACGATGCCGCCATGATTGCTGGTACTACTGATACTGGTAATAGGATTACCTAAGTTTGCAAGACGTATGTGCTTTTCTAGGGCTTGTAAGGCAAATATACTACTATCTTGTACTTCTGACGCGCTCTGCTGAATGGTGATCGTACGAGTATTGATGATATATACTTGGATCACCGCAGCGGATATCAGTAAGCCCAATACTAATGATATCATCAGCTCAATTAAGGTAAAGCCTGCCATTGTTTTGATGTAGGGGCGTTTTTGAGAACAGCTATTATTCGCGCTTGGTCGCATACTGCTATCAGATACCTTCATTAGTAAGCCTCCGATATTAGACATTGACTACCGTTTTTGTAGACGCCATTGCTGTTAGCACAAGCGTTTTCATCAGTATCATCTAATACCGCCTCGGTATCATTCCACGCCATAATCACACACATCTGCTGCTGAATAGTATCTTGACCTAAGTCTGATGGACATCGAACGACTGCCAGTTCAATATCTTCTTCTCGTGCTATTTGCTTAACTAATAGTATATCTCGGGCAGCGAGCTGATTGATATTACAAGGCTGTAATGGTACAACTTTGCTATCAACTGTCTGGGTGCCTGTAGAGAGACAGTTATTAGTGCCGCCTATAGTAATTGCTAATCCATCGATGGAGACCGTATAGTCGCCACTCGCGCTACTCTCTAGTGAGGGAATACTCGCAACCGCCTGAACAAGAGGCATCGCACCCATGGTCGCTGGCGTTGCAGTTGTCAAGGTAGCGCCACTACCAGTGACATACGCATCGGGATAAGCACGCATCACCTCAGCTAGGTTGCGTACTAAAGTCAAAGACTTGGTGCGTACCAGACTCTCATCAGTTGCGCTTACCGCACGTACTTGTAACGCGCTAAATCCTAAGACAGCAACCGATAATAGTAGTACTGCTACCATCACCTCAATGAGACCGACACCGCGCTGAGAGCTTAGATAATTCATGAGCAGTCGCCTCCCGTTTGGTTCGTGATATTGGCAACCGGACTCACCAAAACTTGTCTCGATGTCGCTACTGTATTATCGTCACAAATAGTGTAAGTAACGGTAGCTGTCACGCGCTTACTCGGCTCAAAGGTAATGCTCGCTGGTGTTGATGCAATAGTGCTATTATCATTATAACTATAAGTGGCGATATTACTGGCACCTGCATCTGATCCTACGATGGTGATGACTCTAGGATCACTTGTATTATCGTAGCTCAAAGTCACATCTTGCCGACGTATGATACTCTCAGCTTTGGCTTCTTTTAAGGCATTCTCGAGCGTCGCTGCGGTCGAGTTCACTCGCTGATTGGCAAGCTGGGTACTGACACTAGGGGCAGCAATACTGACAATGATTGCAAGTACCGCAATCGTCACCATCAGCTCTATTAGAGTAAAGCCTGATTGTTTGAGCAGTAACTGTTTAGTAGAGACGTCCACACCATATTCCTATTTATAACTACTTATCGGTAGCGTCTTGACTGACATGATGCCAGCGTTACAGCCTTTATTACCATGGTTTAGTATATGTATTCATACAGTAATGATGCAATTTTTGTTCCACTATGCATCACTACTGTTGTCCTTTTTTGTTGTATTACTCAGTTGTACCTTGGTCATCAGCAAAAAAGTCAAGCGACTATAATAAATATAGCGACGTACCTATTAAACTTCATAAGTATGCTTCAATTAAGAGTAGCGACAAGTCTCTATTGACTACCATGAGCCAGCGCATAGGCTGATATCTCATTGCTACTAGAAAGCGTTGATGTAGAAGTGTGCAACATAGAGACTTGCTGATAACACGTACGTCCAAGCGCTTGCAAACTTGCACCTGTGGTTGCCACATCATCAAATAAGATCAAGCGTTTGACAGGCGGCGATTGAGTCATTGCAAAGGCATTGTCTAAATTGCTTAGACGCTCAGCTCGCGTCAGACCCTGCTGCGTACTGGTATCATCAATACGCTCGACACCATGCCATAGCGGTATATTCCAATGCTTAGATAACTGCGTAGACAAGATACTCACAGGATCAAACCCGCGCTTGATCAAGCGTGGATTGGTGGTTGGCATCGCGACGATGACACTATTGCTATGATGGCAGCCATGAGGCCTTGGTAGTTGACGCAAAGCATGCACAAGAAGCGGCAGTTTGGTTATATCCTCATGATGCTTAAAAGCGCTAATAGCCTCACGTATAGGATAGTCATAATAGGTCGCCGCCTGAATAGGGAGCGTAATATTGGGCGCGATATCTACCAAAAAAGGGTTTGGTAGCCAAGTGATACTATGATGACAGTGCGTGCATAGTAGACCCCTACCAAGACGCTTACTGGCTTTTTTTAGATTTGGGATATTATTGGTAAGATGGTGTTGTGAGGAGCTACGATATATACGGCATAGCTGACAGCGTATACTCAGATACTCTGCCAGCCACAAGCCACTTTGATAAGGGGCTAACGCGCGCATAGAACGCTCTTTGCTTTAATCACCCGTTTTAGAACCCTTTCCAATCATTGAGTACGATACCAAAACCAATTGCGGTATTCTCGTAGTCATAGTCGATAATCGATTCGCCATAGCCTTGGAACAGCTGCACATAACCATTGACGTTTTCTGATAGCGGATAGATATAGTCAATTTGCGCCGCACCCTTATTGGTACTCGGATTGTAGCGTAGCGTACCGCTGAGGCTTTGCTGTTTTGGCAAATCATATAAGAACTTGATATCACCATATCCTAAGAAATCTTCGATATCTGGGTTGTCCTCACTACTATCACTTTCGTTATTGATACGCGCCCAAACGCGTGGCACGATTGAGAATTTGCCCCATTCAGCGCCCGCCATTAGATAAGCGCGGTTCCATGAGCGCGAGATAGGATCAGAGCGTCCGTTGGAATGATGCACCAATCCTGCGCCAAGCATGCGCAAACGCCCATCAAACGGCAAGTTGGCTGTGACAGGCTGCGTCAAAAAAATCTCTGGCTGATAATCGGTACCGCGAAATGGTCTAGAGTTGTCCTCATTGTAGACCTGCCAGTGCGCTTGCTGGGTGTAACCAAACCAGAGGTCAGCGTTGGTATCGAACAGATCCTCGCCCACCTTGGTCTTGAGCGATAATTGGAACTTTAGCTCAGTGTTACGGATATCGTTTGAAGTGTACTCTTCTCCTGGCTCATCTGGATTGCTAGAGGTTGGATTCAAGTTAGGATCAAAGCTATAAAACAATGGCAATACGTAGTTGGGACGATAAGGTCTGACTGTCCAAGTGCCGCGCTCGCTGTTTTGGTCTAAATCATAGGCAAGACTTAGCGGACTATATTTTTCGATATCATCTTGCGTCACCCCTATGTTTTCTAGTACTTCAGCTTCTCTTTGCGTAAGTCCCACTGTATCCAAGGACTCAGTGGAGGCTGCTGTATCCTCGCTGACTTTGCTTACGCCGTTATCCTTTGCCAGTACCACTTGCGGATTGCCTGATATGGTAGATTTAATCGTCTTTGCCAGATCGACAGGCTGCTTGGTCTCTATATAGGTAGGCGTTTTGCCTTGCGATGCCACCTTGTCATAACAGGCTAACCGCGCGGCGCTCACTTGCAAGTCCTGACATTCTAAGAACAATTGGGTTTGGTTTGCTACAAAGGTTTTGCGCTCAGCAGGGGCGCTTGAGCTGCCCAAAACCTCGTCCATCACGGGTGACGTACGCGTGCTTGGGTACTCAACTGTTGCATCGTCAACGGATAGCTCATTATAAGTTTGTGCATAAGCTTGCATGGTAAAGCCACTTAAAGCTAGCGTGATAGCGACACTTAAGGTTGTAGGCAGTCGGCGCTTAGAAGTCATAAGGTGGTGCTCGCTTGAATCAGTATGCAGATAGGATGAAGATGAATGGGCAAGCATAGATGTCCTTTATTTATGGCAATAAACCTAAAGGTGCTGCCAGTAGAAGGTTAAGATAATTAAGATATAGATAATAAAGGTGACACTTAAATTAGAGCTGCTAATAAACGCCAAAGACTATATATGAGATGTCTTTATTGCTATGCATTAATATTGTTGCTTTAGTGTAATGAAATTGCTGACGATATACCAGTATTAATACTAATAAGTCGAAACTTTCGAGACCTGTTTATTACTTATATTGTTTATTCTTTATACAGAGGATAGCGCTCTTAGGGTTTACATGCATTTGTGACAGGCTATTGCAAAATTTGTTACTATCTACGTTTTATACAAAAGACTTAGGTGATCAGATATGGCTAAAAACGCTCTCCAAGCACAGCTGTTAAAAGCAGGACTGGTCGATAGTAAAAAGGCCAAAAAAATAAGCAAACAGTCTGAGCATGCCAAACGTACTGGCGACGATTTAAATGCAGAGAGCAAAAAAGCACTCGCTGCAGCGCAAGCAAAAAAAGTAGAAAAAGATCAAAAACTCAATCAAGAAAAACAACAAGCGTTAGAAGATAAGATGCTAAGAGCCAATATTGTACAAATGATTAAGCAGCATCAGATCCATGATACGCAAGGAGAAGTGGACTACCAGTTCGTTGATCACGCTAAGATTAAAAAGATTCACGTGACTCAAAAGTTCTATGAGCAAATCGTCGCCGGTCACGTGGTGATAGCACGACTTGAGGACAGTTATGCCTTGCTGCCAAGGCCTCTGGCGGATCGTATCAATGCCAAGCTTGAAGGTTTCATCATCGTCTCAAATGACAAGTCTGATACCGAGCTTGACGAAGACGATCCCTATGCCGCTTATGTGATTCCAGATGATTTGATGTGGTAGTTTTTAGCTTTCAAATAAAGCTGATACATCGCGTTGTAGCGAGACTAAAATAATTTTTTCTTACGGGCTGCGCTTACGCTGCTTGATGCTGCAAGAAACTATTTTAATCTCGCTGTATTGTCTTATATCAAACCAGTTAAAGAAGCCCGCGATAAATAAATTATCGCGGGCGGCTTTAATGAAAATCAAAGCTGAGTGTTCAATGTGGTCAGCGTCTGTTCAAACTCTTGACGGCCAATTTCACCTACTTGCTGGGTCACTAGTTGACCATCTTGATAATACAAAAGCGCAGGAGGGCCAAAGAGTTGGTAACGTGCCAAGATCGCTTTGGAGTCCTCAGTGGTCTGTGTAATATCTAAGCGTACCAGTTGCCAATCTTGCATTTGCGCGGGGCGGTTTTGAAATAAGTTTTTGTCCATAATGCGGCACTCGACGCACCAGTCGGCGGTGAGATCGACGATAACTTTGGGGTTAGCAGCAGTAATAGCATCCAATTGCGCCAGTGTGGTAATCATTTTATCATCACGAGCAGTGCTATTAACGATGCTTGCACTGGTGGCAGATGTCGCACTCAAAGACGCTAGCGGATATAAGCTATCCTCATTACCCAAAGCGGCACCTATGATGAGACAAGCCGCCCAAACTCCAGTAGTGAGTGCTAGTGCTTGAGTAAGCATGCGCCCGCGACCGATCCAGCGCCATGCCCATATCGCCACCACCATAAACCACAGCGCCCATACCAGTAGCATCACTGATGAGACAAACACGCGCTCAATCAGTAACAAAGCGACTGCAAATAACAGCAGCGCAAAGCCTTGCTTGATCCAGTCCATCCACACGCCGGCCTTTGGTATGATCTTGCCTTGGGTAGCACCGATAAGAATAAGCGGTGCGGACAAGCCAAAGCCCAGCATAAATAGCGCAGCAAAGCCGAGCCCTGGACTACCGATCGTTGAGACCGCCAGCAGCGCACCAAATAGTGGCGCTGATACACAAGGCGATACTACCAGCGCTGACAAAAACCCTGCAACCAAGCTGCCGCCCGTACTCCCCAGCTTACTATCACCTGCCTGACTCAAGCCTTGCATCTTTTGACCGACAAATCGCGGCATACGCATACTAAAGACACCGAGCATATGCAAGGCAAGTAGCACAAACACTAGAGCAAAGCTCAGCAAGATAACTGGGTTTTGTAGCCAGCCTATGATACCGAGCGACTCACCAAAGATGGCGATAACCGCGCCCAATAACCCGTAGGCTATTGCTACGCCTAAGGCATAACTGGTCGTCAATATCACGCCCTTTTTGACGGTTGGGTTTTCTTGGCGAGCGACAATATTAGCGACAATAGGGAGCATAGGAAGCACACAAGGGGTCAATGCCAAACCCAGCCCTGCCACAAACAATAGCATCAGTGCCAGCCAAGGATGCGTCGCCAAACCAAATGGATCACTATCAACCAAAGCATTAGGAGCTGCGTTATTTATGGTCTCTGAACTAGCATCATTAGTACTGCTATTTGAGACTAAAGGGGTACTCGTAGCATTATTATCAATCGGCTCTGCGCTACTGTCTAATACTTCGTTTTCGTCTGTGAGTATCTGCCCATCTGCAAAAACCGCTTTATCATTCGCCGTCGCCTCTGCTTCAGATATAGCCGCATTGGCGTTCAGATTGCTTTGCTCAGTATCAGTATCAGTATCAGCTGGCGCGGCTACAGTCTTAGCTGGCGTAGCAGGACTTTTAGTATCAGTATTATCAACAACTTTTTTGTCAGTAGGAGCTTTGGTAGCTGCACTCACCGCTGGTTTGGCCGGCGCTTTTTGCGGAGTCACCGCAACGCTGACGGTCGTATTAATTGTTTCTGGTGGGTAGCATAGACCTGCTTTAGCGCAGCCTTGCCAACCGATGACAATTTTTGCATTATCGATAGGTTGACCTGTGGCATTTGTCAAAGTCGTCGTTGCCACCATATTGCGCTGATCAAATACAGGTACTTGCCCAAAGGTAGGATCGTCGATAGATTTTGGCGATTGACTGTAGATAAATGGCGCCGCGCTTATGCCTGCAGGCAACGTGAGCTTGATCTGATCTTTGTAGACGTAATGCTCAGGGGTGATATCAAAGTTTATTGCTAAGCGCGTACCTATCGTCTTAGCCTGGCTAGTGCTAGTAACTTGAAACGCTTCATCTACTGGCAAAAAGCTGCTCTGGGCGGCGCTTTTATTACCGAATAAATCGCTCAAACTGGCGGCTTGGGTCGGCGCCGCGCTCATAGCAAGCGCGCCCACGACCGAGCTGCTAGCCAATACGATAGCAAGCGCATAGGACTTTTTCGTCGTTTGGCTTTTGGTCGTGGTACTCTTTAATGACATAAACGTTGACCTATAATTTGCGCTTTGTTTGTTTTTATTGTTATAAATAAAAAGCGATCTATCCATTACATCTAAATATAAAAAATATAAACCAATAAAACCTTATTGATTGATATATCGTGCTATTACTATCGGTATGGCTATATTTACTTATGCACTAAGTAATAATATAACTAAATACACTTATAGCTGGGCATAAATATCAGCATCTAAGCCTTCACCGCCTTGCTGACCGTCGCCGCCTAATGAGAACAAGTCATAAGGTCGATTCTCACTGCCTGGGGCGACATATTGCAGCTCGTTCTCCCAGCCATCAGTCGGATAGCCGCCTTTTATATAGCCGCCTTCTGGATAGTTTTTGGCGTCGGCGGGCGGCGTTGTTAGCGCCTCTAAACCTTGCGCCGTCGTCGGATAGCGAGAGTTGTCCACTTTATACATGTCAAGGGCGTTCGATACCGTAGCGAGCGCTGTTTCTGTGGTTTTGACGCGAGCTTTATCGCTTTGTCCAACCACTCTAGGTACGACTAAGCCTGCCAAAATAGCCAAGATGACAATGACGACCATGATCTCAATCAAGGTAAAGCCTGATTGACGCCTTACAACTGGCGTCGTTTTTGCTGAGGGTAAATTATCATTATTAAGCGGCGCTAAGATTGCCGTATTGTTGGTTTTAGTCATCTGTAGGGTATCAGCCATAGGTGTGGTCTCAGTTGTAGTCGTTGCTTAATTTGCAAAGAGTAAAGCTTCATTAAGCGGTTATAGCTTAGCTTAGATTAAATTAACGTTACTATAGTACAGTTGTCTAAGACAAACAAATTATCATCACAAACAGCCGCTTATCCAATATCTCAACGACGACATCAGTGCTATCTACTATAGCCCACCTACTCCTTTAACGACACTAATCGCTGTCAATAGACAACAGCGGGCAAAACTTGCGAAACCTTAGATAGAGTTAAGTGATATGTCATTTAGCAAAAGCGCGGCGCTAAATTAGCCTGCCAAATCGTTCATATTAACGATAGGTAGCATCACCGCCATGACGATAATCATGACGATTACGCCCATAAATACCAGCATCAACGGCTCAAGTAAAGATAACAAAGTACTAATAAAGTTGGTCGCTTCTGCCTCTTGCATGTTGGCGGCGCGGCTGAGCATATTCTCAAGCTCGCCTGAATTCTCTCCGCTTTTGATCATTTGTACCATCATCGGCGGAAAATAAGCAGACTTTTCTAACTGGCTTGAGAGGCTGGCGCCCTCGGTTACTCTGTCGGCAGCAGTGATAATGGTTTGTTGGATATGTAGGTTGGTCGCCACTGCCGCGCCAATATGCAGCGCTTCTATCAGCGGCACCCCTGAGCGCACTAATATCGCTAAGGTGCTAGCAAAGCGCGCCGCATTTAGACCTTTGGACAACCGCGCTAAGATAGGTAACTTAAGTACAATACTATCTATCGTAAGCTTACCTGCCTGCGTCTGCGCAAAGCGGTAAAACAAAAAGGAGGCGCCCGCTAATACCAGTAGCATCAGCCACCACCACTGAGTAATAACATTCGATAGGGTCAGAACGACTTGGGTAATAAGAGGTAGCGCTTGCTCTGATTGTTCAAACACTTTGACAATTTTGGGTACGACAAAACTCATAAGTCCTATAATAACCGCGACCGCCATCACCATCAGCACAATGGGATAGACCATAGCGCCTTGGATTTTCTTTTGTAGGGCAAAGCGGTTTTCGGTGTAATCGGCCAATTGATTGAGAATCAGATCTAAGTGACCAGACTTCTCCCCTGCTGCGATAGTGGCGATATACAGCGGCGGAAAGCTCGCCGCTTGCTGTAGCGCACGCGCCAAACTCAAACCCTCAAGCACATGCGCGCGCACGGCAAGCATCAAGGATTTGATATGGGTTTTTGGTGATTGCTTGGCAACAGCGGCTAAAGTCTCCTCAAGTGGAATACCAGCGGCGAGCAAGACAGAGAGCTGGCGGGTCAACAGTGCAAGCTCATAGGCAGAGGGTTTTTTGTAGCGGCTCTTGCTTTGTTGACTATCATTGACGGCGTTGACTTCGACTGGTGTCCAGGCTTTGTCCCGCAGTTGCTGACGTACTTGGCGGGCAGAGTCGCCTTCTAACAAGCCTTTTTTCATACTGCCTTGATCATCAAGCGCCTTGTAATGATAAGCGGGCATAACAGCAGTATCCTAAGCGAGCATCAAAAATACAGGTGAATTAAAATAGCGGAGTGGAATCATTACTCTCAGGCATCATGCCTTGGAGCAGTAGGACATCTAGATGCTGCTGCTGCAGTTTTTTGTCAAAATCATTGACCTCAGCGATGAGCATTTTTTCAATACGTTTATCTGAGGCATAAACGCTTAGGCGCGCGCAAATAACAGCCAACTGATAGATACGTTTTTTGCAATAGCCATCCAATCCTTGCAGCAATCTCACCATATATGGCGTCTCAAGGCTTGCGTAGTCATAACCGCTCACCACGTGCTCATCAAGTGCGGTCACATTGTAGCTAACAGATAAGTGCGCGCAAAAGTAACAGCTAAATAAATATCCGACCACATGACCGATGTAATAACCGCGATCATAGCTAAAGCTGCTGACACCAAAGTGACTGAGGACATAATTGTTAAGGCTTGCCTTGTCAGCTATCGGTTTGGAGCTTTTGAGCTTGCCGATAGTGGGCAGACGTAACGGGTTTTGACCATCTTGCGAAGTCAGCTGCCATCCTGCGGGCTGCTGGGCAGGCATGTGACGCACAATATCGGCAATAATATCATCAACCACGTGTAACTGCTGCCATAGCCGCTCTAAAGGCTGGGTATCGATAAGACCGCGTTTATCGAGATTTTGTGCAAGCAGATGTTGCTGATATTCAGCAAACTGTGACTTGAGTGTCTGTACTAGATACGTCGGACGCGTACTAGCTGCAACAGTATATAGTAGCTGCGTGCGCTGATACTGAGTGCGATAAAGCGCTAAGCGCGCATCAGCTACAGTAATGTCTGTATGAGTGACAACGTTGTATTCATCGTTATGGTCATCGCCATCATTTACTGTAAACAACGCTAGTAAAGCTGCCTTGTCAATCATATCCTCACTGACCATTTGCTGATTGTGCTCTGCTGCGCTAGAGCTTGACTTTTGATGCAAACTTTCATTATCAGGTCTAGAAGTTGATTGGATCATAACACACCATTTGTAGCAAAATTGAATAAGTGTCAGTCTATAAAGCAAAAGAACTCAATGTCTTATAGTACCTCAAGCTCGGCAGATTGTCATAGTCTAATATCAAAGCGGCAAGCGTTTTGAGTGTCACTATCTAAAGACATAAACAAGAATGCCAAGACAATCTATCTTGGCATTCTTGCTTATGTCTGCTTAACTCTTATTAATTAGTTTTCTAAAGTGTTCCTGACGATAAGCCTTTGGTGATATCCCATAAATGCGCTTGAACGCTTGACTAAAGGTGGAGTCCGACGCGTAGCCTACCAGCTCGCCGATGCGGCTAATACTGTGTTGTTGCAGGCGCAAATAGCGCGCCGCCAAACGTAGACGATAATCTGTTAGATAAGTCAAAGGCGGCATGCCTACGACGTCTTTAAAGCGCTGAGCAAAACTTGAGCGCGACATACCCGCCACTTCAGCGAGGCCATGGATAGTCCAATTGTAATCTGGCGCGTCATGCATAACGGTTAACGCTTTAGTCAAAAACGGATCTTTCATAGCCCCAAGCCAACTGTCGGTCGCCTCGGGTAGGCTCTCTATATAAGTGCGCAGACATTCAATCATCATAATGCTCGCCCAATGATTGATAACGGCTGTTTTGCCCATACGCTCGCGCTGTGATTCTAAAGTCAGCAGTCTAATCTCGACATCGACGACTTCAAACCTAGCATCAGAGCTTGCGTTGAGCTCTGGCAATATAGAGGGCAATACAGAGAGTATCGGACGTACCATCTCTTTATCGTACTTGCATTCAATCAAGATCACAGAGACGTTGGCATCGCCGCCACTATCGAGATCAAGTGTGTTATTGATACAATTAGAGAGCCTATCATCTAATGACGTTGCCGAATTACCGTTATGGTTAACAGCATAGCTTCTGTGATGATGAGAGTTTGATAGCATGATCGTATCGCCAGTTTTTGCCTGTCGAATCTCGTCTCCGACATCAATACAAAAACTACCTGATAGCACAACGTAGAACAAGATACAGTCCTGTCTATCCATAGAAAAAGACCAGTCACCCGTGCCATTGAGGCGATAATATTTAGTTTCAAACAAATGCACATTTTGTAACAACACACTGAGTGCGTCCATCTATTTATCCCTTAGTGGTTCAGCAGTTAGTAAATAAGCCCATTAAGATAACCAACGAGCTGATATTAAACCATATAAATCAATTCGAATGGATAGAGACTAAAAATATAAATACGTTGAGCACATAACCACTTTATCTTAGCCGACTAAAAATATTGTTTAAGAAGAAAGTAGTTTTGCACCTTGCGCCATAAAGCTTAGCATCAAAAGAGTGCTACAAAAACGATATCAAATACTAAGGAGGGAATAAAAAGCAGACGCAAAAAATTGCCACAAGAGGCAAGCGTTTTAAGCATTATTTGAAGAGGATAGTACAGAGATAATTGGGGCGACTGATGGGACTCGAACCCACGACCACCAGGATCACAACCCGGGGCTCTACCAACTGAGCTACAACCGCCATAACTGATGCCTATGATAGGCAAGATTTACAGGCTAAATGGTGCGCCTGGCAGGATTCGAACCTGCGGCCACCTCCTTAGAAGGGAGATGCTCTATCCAGCTGAGCTACAGGCGCTCTTAAGGGCTTTTTATCTACTTAGGTTTATAAGTAACTAAACCATTATACATAAAAAAAAGCCTGTAAGGCTCTCAAAATAGATGGTCGGAGTGATAGGATTCGAACCTACGACCCTCTGGTCCCAAACCAGATGCGCTACCAAACTGCGCCACACTCCGATAAACTCTATCTTTGCTACGATAAGACTCTCTTTAATGCACTACCAGTAAAGCTGCTAACTCATTAATGATCATCGCTATCGAGGTGCATATATTAAGCGCTAAGGCGGATAGTGTCAACACCTATTTATAAGTATTTTATAAATAGGGGCTTGGCGTCTTGTTAACCTATAGAATAATACTTATCGATGGCACTCATTGATTATGGATGTGGTATGCGCTTTATTGCCAGCGTTTACGTTAAGTATTAAGGTTAAGCGTACCCTCTAACACATTAAATGGCATCAGCCATAGCTTACGCGGCGATGCACTCGGTTGACTCAGTGCTATATTCCCTTGCGGCTTGAGGGCAACAGGCCGACGACTATTTAGGACAGGATGTACCAGCCATACGTGCTCAGCTTGATAAGCCTGCGCGTAACTACTGAGCTGATAGGCGTCACTAGAGGTGATCGCACCTGCTTGCGTGAGCGACTTCCATTTTATATCGATGACGTGGCTGTAATTGGTTTGTGTACTAGTGGACAGTGGTGATTTGTGATGAAGGATTAACAGATCTGGACGCATAGAGAGCTGCGTCTGTCCAGTGTCGTCACTAAGCCAAATACTTTGTGCTTGGTACAGGGGCTGATAATCTGAGTCGATAGTTTTAAGGGTAGCTGCGATACTTATACTCGCCCACTGCTCAAACATTTGATTCATATTCAAAAGAACGCACAAGCGCATCTTTGGCGCTGACACAGGTTGTACATTAAGGCCATGACCTGCCTCAATGTTTGACTGTTTAAGCAGCCAATATGCCAAATCTAGCAGCTGCTCGGCTCCGCGGCGTTGATGCAGGCTTAGCGGTTGACTGGTAAGCTGATATTTTGCTTGCTGATATACTGCCTCTAACTGACGCCGCTCTTGATGATTGAGTGCGGTTATAGCTTGCCAAGGTAGTAAGGCCCAAACTTGCTGATCTAACAAAGGCGCAAGTAGTATAAGCGCACTTTTGATTATGCGATTGGCGATAATCTCTTGATTTAATTGGCTTATCTCGCAGACAAACTTGTGCGGCTGATGACGATTACGTTTAAGCTGCTCTTTGATAATGAGCTTGCCTTGCATCACCGTATCATTACGAGTTTGCGGCTGATAACGACTACTAGGCCGATATTGCGATAAATATTGAACAAACTGCGCGATTAACCATTCTGATAACGGAGGCTTTGCTGGCGGCAAATTGTCTGATATAGGTGCTACATGGGTGCTGATATGACCAAAGTTTTTGCTACTAATTGACGAAGGGCTCAGAGCGGCGAGCATGTTGTGCACCCAGCGCCGCGTCTGCTCAAGGCTATGATCTGTACTGCTTGCGCTCTCATCGTCTATATGAATAGGTTTAGGTAAAATCTCCAGCATACTCCCGCTTGGCAACAAGATAATACCGATATAATACCCAACTTTGAGCTGCCATTGTCCCTGTTTGCGCTTGATAGTAAACACCGTTAGCTCTTCACTGAGCAACCAATCAAAATCTGTCGTCCACGCAAAGTCACGCGCTGTTAAACGCTGATGCTCAAAAACGGTCATCGTGGTAATATTATTCATCGTGAACATCAATCACTGTAAATATCAATCTGTGTGGTTAATACAAGCGCTGATAAATATCGGCGCTGGCAAATTCACCCTTTTGTGCGATAAGGTCAGGGTTTATTCTATAGCTACTTGTGCCCATAGACTGCCCCAAAAATGCGTTTTGATTGGCAGCACTTGGCAGATGCTGGCTGGGTATGAATGACTGGCTATCTTGAACAAACTGCGCCGCTAATGGCTGCGACTCATCTTTGAAGATATAGTGCAAGATAGTGGACTGATTACCGGCCGCTTGCGCCAACTGCGGAATAATCTGCTGCACCAAAGCCTCTTGCAAATGCTCAAAAGTTGCAGTAGACCACAAAAAAGCATGGCCCAGCTGCGCCTCAGCGCCTAGTGTTTGAATAATGCGGGTATTTAAACCTGCCAATAACCGACCTAAATCTATCGCAGCCCTGCTATCATTATCAGCATGAATAACCGATAATAGCTCAGGCTGCGGCGGACAATCGATAAAATGAAAGCGCCGACGTAGCGCCATATCGAGCGGGGCAAGTGAGTGGTCTTGAGTGTTCATCGTCGCATAAATATCGACATTGGCAGGCACGCCAAACACGCGCCCTGAATAGGCCAGATTGACCCTCATCGCATTTGGCATCCCAAGACGCTTATCAGGTTCGATGAGGCTGAGCAACTCACCAAATACGCGTGAGACATTAGCGCGATTGATCTCATCGATTAACATAGCGTAGCGCTGATTGGGGTCACGCAGGGCGCGCTGACATAGCTTCAAAAATGCCCCATCTTGAATATCATAAGCCTGCTTGTTAGCGCCAATGACAGGTCTGATGCCCTCTACAAATTCCTCATAACCGTAAGCTTGATGAAAGCTGACCATAGTGTAGCGCTGCTGGTGCACCCTATTATTGCTTAAGCGATTATCAGCGCAAGCTTGCTGATACTCTGCCAACTGCTCACCTAGTACAGCGAGTGACTCTTGGCTCTGTGGCAATAGATACCAAGCGCCGCTCGCGTCTTTATTAAAATACGCCTGCCCTGCTCTATTATCACAATTTACCGTCTGCGACTCTACTGGACTGTGCATTTGTAGCACAGACCACGCCGTGCTATTTAGGTGTTTGCCGCGCTCGTTTTGCGCCGCTTTTGCCAAAAAAAACGTGTGCGCGACAAGCTCAGGCACTTTAACCAAATCCTGTCCTTTGTGCTTTAAATCCAAAAACACAAGACAAATAATTTCACGCCAGCTGCGATCTTGTAATAAATGATCAAGCAGACAGTCGCTATCTGAAGGAGGCAGATAGTCGGTGTATTGTTCGGCGATTTGTAGCAAACGATGAGTTTTGCCAGTACCTGCAACGCCAGTATAAATAATGTTGTTAGGCTTATGGGTTGGCAAAGCAGGCTCCAATAGATAAATTACGTTGATAGCGACTTTATGAGCGCTTAAGTTCATGGTAAAAATGACACAGGTATAGCGATTGAGGTACTATTATCACTATCATCTTAGCAGGGTATTGCCAGCTTTGAGCTCGCTATATTTGCTAAGCTACCGCTACTATTATTATGTTCAATTTAAGGGATCTTGTATGTCAGGATTATTTAAAAAGCTTCCTAACAAGCTTATCGATAAATTACCCACCAAAATATCTGATACTAGCCGCATGCAAGAGGACAAGCCTAGCAGCACTTTAAAGCCTATTAACAATCAATTTACTAAACTGTTGTCTATCACCAAATACTTGCCAGCTACCGCGCGCTCCAAGATTTTATCAAAAGCTTTTGGTAAAGTGGTACCCTATGTCGGTACGACAGGTATCTGTTATGAGACGGTCGAACCCAATCAAGTGGTTGTCAGTTTAGACAATGACAAGGCAGTACAAAACCATATCGGCTCTATCCATGCGGTGGCGATTACTTTACTTGCTGAGACAGCCACTGGGTTTATTTTGGGATTAAACCTGCCCTCTGATCGTATATTATTAATAAAATCTTATTCTGTAAATTTTTATCGCCCTATCAAAAAAGGTCAAATTGCAGCGGTAGCGAGCCTATCCGATGAGCAGCGCCAACATATCTTGGACACGCCCAAAGGCGAGATGATCATTCCTTGTGTTATCGAAGACCGCGAGTCTGCGAGTAGCCGCGACCCTATCACCGTTGAGATGATGTGGGCGTGGATACCCAAATCTGAGTTAGAAGCGCGTCGCCAAGGTAAGGGCGATAACCTATCAAATACTGATCAAGATAAGCAAGCCACTGATACAATCAAAGCGACAGAGGATGAATAACACCCCTTAGTATCATACTCATATTTACAATAAAGGAGATCACTATGATTAGTCACAATCATCCATTTAAGATACTATCTAAAGCCGTACTTATAGGTGCCTGCTCGCTCGGTCCATTGAGCGTTGTGCTGACGGCTCAAGCTGCACCAACGACGACGATGAGCAAAACTGCGCCAGTCTTTTTAGGTGATGGCGGTGAGTATCCTTTTTCTAGTGCAGTACGCGTTGGCGATACTTTGTACATGTCAGGTCAGATCGGCTTTAAAGACGGTCAGCTGGTCAAAGGCGGTATCAAAGCTGAGACCAAGCAAGCCTTGGACAATATCAACACGACCTTGCTAACGTATGGCTATCAAAAATCAGATATCGTTAAGTGTCTAGCTATGCTCACAGATATGGATGATTTTGCTGATTTTAATGAGGTATATAAAGCTGAGCTTGCCAAACCTTATCCTACGCGCTCCGCTTTTGGCGTAGCGGATCTAGCAGCAGGCGCTAGTGTTGAGATCGAATGTATCGCTGCAAAATAGCTCTATAGCTCTATAGCTAGGCACTTTAAGTTAAGCAGTCCAAATCAAGCAAATAATCTAAGCTACTTGGCAAAATTATAAAACGCGCTGAATAGATGGGCGCGTTTGCCTGCTTATTTTATACCAACAAACCCTCATCAGTAGATGCACTCTCTTTGGTCACTCGCAATACCTCCTCTAACGTTGTCCGCCCTGCTATTACTTTGTGCAAACCATCTGCGCGGATCGATGGCGTTTGCAGGCGGGCGTAAGACTCCAGCTCATACTCTGCAGTATTGCTATGGATCATTCGGCGTAGTGCATCATCGACAGGCACCACTTCATATATCGCGGTACGTCCCTTAAAACCAGACTGATTGCATTTATCACAGCCAACAGGTTTTGGTAAGCTAATGACGCCATCAGGCACGCTTAAACTTATATCGATCTCATCAAAGAGTTTGACCTGCTCACTGTCAGCTGCCTGCCAAGTATGACAATGGGTGCATAACGTACGAACCAGACGCTGCGCCACTACGCCAATCAAAGATGATGATAACAAGAACGGCTCAACGCCCATGTCTTGCAAACGCGTGACCGCGCCAATCGCGGTATTGGTATGCAGAGTTGAGAGCACCAAATGCCCCGTAAGTGATGCTTGTACCGCAATCTCAGCGGTCTCAATATCACGGATCTCACCGACCATCACCACATCAGGATCTTGGCGTAGCATCGCTCGCAAGCTTTTGGCAAAGGTCATATCGACTTTGCTATTGACCTGCGTCTGCCCAATACCGTCCAATTGAAACTCGATAGGATCCTCTGCGGTCAAGATATTACGCGTCTGATCGTTTAGATCAGTGAGCGCTGAATATAGCGTCGTTGTCTTACCCGAACCGGTCGGTCCTGTGACGAGGATAATACCGTGCGGGCGATGAATCAGCCGTTTAAGCTCGCTGTAGTCGTTATCTGAGAGCCCCAGATAGGTCATGTTTAATCGTCCCGCTTGCTTATCGAGCAGACGCATCACCACGCGCTCACCAAAGCTTGATGGCAGCGTTGATACCCGCACATCGACCTCGCGTCCTGCTAAGCGCAGGCTAATACGCCCATCTTGCGGCACGCGTTTTTCGGCGATATCGAGCTTGGCCATAACCTTAATACGCGAGACCAAAAGCGGCGCTAGTTGCCGTTTTGGGGTAATGATCTCTTTGAGCTCGCCATCGACGCGAAAACGCACGACCAAGCGCTTCTCAAAGGTTTCGATGTGAATGTCTGAGGCGCTCAAGCGAATAGCTTCAGAAAGCAGCGCGTTGATTAGGCGAATAATCGGCGCATCGTCTTGGCTGTCCATCAAATCTTCGGTTTCAGGGACGCTATCAGCTAAGCTATCGAGATCAGGATGATCCTCCAAACCTGCGGCGATGTGCTGTGATTCACCAGTATTATTGGCATAAACCGCATTGAGTCTTTTCTCAAAGTTGTCGCTATCGATACTCTCGTAAGTCGGTATGCTACGCACGCCCTGCTGCTGCAAAAACCGCATGGCTTCATTAATCGCAGACAAAGGCGTAGCTTTGGTCAGCACCAAAGTTGGCGGCAACTGAGGATCAATGGCTATCATGATCAAAAGCTGATGACGTTTGGCAAAACTGTACGGCAGCTGCATCATAAAAACGACCTGATAATAAGAGTAAAAATCAAAGCAAAGATAAAACGCATAAGTAAATAATTACCAGCGGTACGTGCTTGCAAGTTTGTTATAATAGCATTTTGTTTTAAGCTGCGCTTAATCATAGCAAAAGCCGATATTTATCGTGTCACTATTACTTTTTAAGCAACGATGCGTGACCCTTAGCTACTTTTTTATCTATACCCGTTTGACTATTTTTACGCTATAGTTATCATAACGCTATAGCCTATTACCTATCGCCATAAAAGGATTTATCATGCGACTAATGACAGCCGTCGACCAGTTGTTTTTACTTTTAGAGTCGCGCCGACAGCCGATGCATGTCGGTGGTTTATTTTTATTTGAATTGCCAGAGGATGAGCAAGACTCAGACAGTGACTTTGTCTATAACCTTGTGCAGCAAATGCAAACCTCAACCGTCCCGCCAAGCTTTCCTTTTAATCAGGTACTAGAGAACTTGCTGTTTTGGAAAGAGGATGATGAGTTCGATGTCGAGCATCATTTTCGTCACGTTGCTCTACCAAGCCCTGGCCGCGTCCGCGAGCTACTTATGTACGTGTCAAAAGAGCATAGCCGCTTACTTGATCGCGCTATGCCGCTTTGGGAGTGCCATGTGATTGAAGGTATCCTACCTGAGTCTGAAGGACAGCCTGGACGTTTTGCATTATATATCAAGATTCATCATTCACTGGTCGACGGTATCGCAGCAATGCGTATTGTGCAAAAGACCTTGTCTCAGTCGCCAAATGACCCAGTATCTTTGCCTATATGGTCGATGGTTACGCGCAGCAATGATAAAGATAAGCTCATCTCAGAGGTGCCCTCAACTAGGCGCATAATCAAAGAGCAGCTATCAACCATCAAGCCTGTATTTACAGAGCTTATGGACAATTTTAAGCACAGCGGTGATGAGGATTATGTCGGCACTTTTGACGCGCCAAAGAGCATTCTTAACCACCGTATCTCAGCCTCACGCCGTATTGCAGCGCAGTCTTATGATATACGCCGCTTTGAGACTATAGCTGAGCAATTTGATATCAGCGTTAATGATGTGGTGCTTGCAGTTTGCTCAGGTGCGCTCAGACGTTATTTACTCGATCTAAAAGCACTACCAAAAAAGCCCCTGATCGCCTTTGTACCGATGTCACTGCGCGGAGATGAGAGCGCCTCTGGCAACCAAATATCGTTTTTGATGGCAAACCTAGGTACTCATTTAGAAGACCCTGCCAAACGCTTACAACTGATTCATGACAGTATGAACAGTGGCAAGCGCCGCTTTCGTCGTATGAATAAGGCGCAGGTCATCAACTACAGCGCCATTGCCTATGCTTGGCAGGGGTTGAACACCCTCACAGGTTTATTCCCCAAAAAACAAGCCTTTAACCTGATTATCTCTAACGTACCAGGTTCCAAAAAAGAGCTCTATTGGAATGGCGCTTTGCTAAAAGCTCTGTATCCGGCGTCCATCTTGGTCAATGGGCAAGCGCTGAATATTACGCTTGCAAGCTACCTCGATAGAATCGAGTTCTGCATTACTGCCTGTAGCAAGCGCTTACCACATGTACAAGATATGCTCACCCTAATTGAAGAAGAGCTGACGATTTTGGAGCAAGTCAGTGAAGATAAACGTTTAGGTACATTGAAATCTAAAAGTTGAAGTATCAAAGCGGATAATTTATTCAAGATATCGGTAATGAAAATCTAAATGCCTAAAACCAAAAAAGCTGACTCCATTTTGAAGTCAGCTTTTTTGTGATTATGAATAAATGATATTAAATGGCGTCGTTCCAAGCCGGGACAACGACTTGCATTAGTGGTTTGAGCAGTTTGACGTTACAGGCAAAGATAGAGCCTGTAGTCATAGAGTTATGCGCGCCCGTATGATCGACAACCACGCCGCGCGCTTCGGTGACAATCAGCTCACCTGCCGCAATATCCCAAGGCTTGATAGACATCTCAAAGTACCCATCAAAACGCCCTGCTGCTACGTAACATAGATCTAGGGCGGCTGAGCCCAGGCGGCGAATTTGACCGCCCGCTTCACAGACCTTTTGCAAGCTCTCAAAGTGCTCTTTGGCATAAGAGATGACTTCGCCGTTACGTTTACGCTCTAGCGGATGACCTGTGGTAAATAATGCACCCTCTAACGTTTTGCGCTCACTGACATTAATACGGCGCTGATTAAGACGCGCGCCTTTACCGCGACTCGCTGAGAACATCTCATCACGAACGGGATCATAGATAACGCCGTGCTGAGTGACGCCTTTATGCTGTACGGCGATAGACACACAAAACTGCGGAACCCCGTGGACGAAGTTTTTGGTACCATCGAGCGGATCGATAATCCAGCACCAATCAGCATCTTCGCCGCGACCTTCTTGCATACCAAACTCTTCACCCAAAAATGAATGCGTCGGATAGCTGCTTTTGAGCGTCGCAATCGTCAGCTCTTCGCTAAAGCGATCGATACGAGTGACCAAGCCATCAAGACCTTTAGATTCGGTATCGAACTCGATTTTGTGGCGGTTTTGATGCGCATGCAAGATCTCTTTTCCAACTTTTTCAGCAGCACGCGCTGCGATGACGACCATGGGTTCCATAAATAACCTTTTACCTAATCAATGAATAAAACGAAAGCATTAGCCGTAGCTAAAGCCATTTAAGACACACTGTAAAATAATTTACACCTGCGGCAAGCAGGCGTCGTACTAAAACTTTTAAATTTTTAAAGCTAATAAATATATTTTCAGTAGAGTATAAAACTACGAAGATAACAAACCTTTGAGCTGAGAGGTTACGCCTGTGACATCTAAGCCGCAGTCTGCGAGCTGCTCGGCTTGCGAGCCATGAGCGGCAAACTGATCGGCTATACCGATGTTAAGTACTACCGGTCGCTGACGCTGATAAGCGACTGACTCATTGAGCAAATACTCATTGACCGCGCTACCGGCGCCGCCCATGATGACGTGCTCCTCAAGCGTTACGATATGCGTCGCGCCTTGCTCAATTAGCGACTCTATCATCTCACTATCTAAAGGCTTGACCCAGCGCATATTCACCACTTGAATCTGACAATCGGCTTGCTCAGCACTCAACACCTTTGCCGCTTGCTCAGCTGTCGCAACCCTAGTTCCGAACGCTAGCAAAATCAGCTTAATCTGAGCCTCACTAGAACCCAATACTGACTCAATAACGGCTTGTCCGATCTTATACTGCTCAGCAGGTTTAACGATAAGGGCGCCTGTGCCCGTGCCGCGTGGATAACGAACCGCGCTGCACCCTTGATACTCATAACAAGTATTAAGTAGATGGTAGCACTCGTTTTCATCTTTTGGCGCCGCGACAATCATATTAGGTACGCAGCGCATAAAGGCTAAATCAAATATACCCGCATGGGTTGCACCATCTTCACCGACTAAGCCTGCACGGTCGATGGCAAACATCACGTCCAAATCTTGCAAAGCGATATCGTGAATCAGCTGATCATAACCGCGCTGCAAAAATGTGGAATAAATCGCTACAATAGGCTTGACCCCTTGGGTTGCCATGCCGCCTGCCAGCGTGACCGCGTGCTGCTCAGCGATTGCTACATCAAAGAAGCGCTCAGGATATTGGCGGGCAAACAGGGTCATCCCTGAGCCCTCCTCCATCGCAGGCGTAATAGCTAACAGCTTATCGTCTTGCTCAGCTTTATCACACAAAAACTGCCCAAATACTTGCGAGAATTTTAGTGCTGGTGCTTTAGCTGGACTGTCTTTGGCGACATCATTGTTTGGCGTATCACCAGCCAGCTTACTAATCGCATGATAACCCACAGGATCCGCTTCAGCAGGCGCAAAGCCGCGACCTTTGGTGGTATAAATATGTACCAAGACTGGGCCTTTGACTTGTTTGGCTCTCGATAACACCCGTAATAATTCAGGCATGTTATGACCATCAAAGGGGCCAAAATAGGTAAAGCCTATAGCTTTAAACAAGTTGTCTTCTAAATTAGGAACATCGCGCATGGCTTTGTGGCGTTTGCGCCGATCAAAATCACGCATATTAGGTCTATGACGCAAGACAGGCTCGCCCGTTTCTGCGATATCTACCTGATAGCCTGACTCCCACAGCATCGCTAAGTGACGTGAAAACCCACCGATAGAGCAGGATATCGACATATCATTGTCATTTAATATGACTAGCAGATCAGCGTTTTGCTGCACCGCATCATTCATGGCCTCAAACGCCATGCCACCTGTCATCGCACCATCGCCGATAACGCAAGCAACAGTCTGCGCGCGACCTTGGTAACGCAGCGCAAGGCTCATACCAAGCCCAGCTGAGATAGAAGTCGAAGAGTGTCCCACGCCAAAGGTATCGTATACAGATTCACCGCGCTCAGGGAAAGCGGTTAGACCATCTTTGGCACGAATAGAGCCAAGCTTATCACGGCGACCAGTCAATACTTTATGAGCATAAGCTTGATGACCGACATCCCAAACGATTTGATCTTGCGGCATATCTAACAGATGATGCAGTGCAATCGTCAGCTCAATGACGCCCAAGTTTGCGCCAAAATGACCGCCGCTTTGACCTGCTGAATACAGTACAAACAGACGCAGCTCATCGGCTAATGTAATGAGCTGCTCGCAACTTAAATCATTCAAATCAGCAGGCGCGTCAATAGTGTCTAGCAGCGGAGTCAATGGACGCGTGCGCGGAATAGTATCGTAAGTTTGCTGCAAAGCTGATGGGTACACAGGCGCATCAGCAATAGAGTGCGCTACAGATGCTGACTGAGACTGTAGGGGATGAGTTGACTGCTGCATAAACCGTACGATACCTATCAAGCTTGACGTGATATACCTTTAGCCTACATAAGCTTAAGAGGTAAATCTTTATTTGTTTTTTTGCTCAAACAGACCCTAGTATTACCTATTTTATTCGCTGCGATAACTTGCCACATTATGCCTTGTTATCGGGCATGGGTCGTGAAAGTTCGTGACGCCATAGTAATCTACGGGTAAACACTTGTCACTGTACTGGGCAAAATAGTATGGCATAATAGCATTTTTTTTTGACAGTCGCTGAAGTCATCGTGTTTGGTCTGTGAATTTTATGTGTTTTATCCTAAACTTAGTCGCTTGCTTCAGAACAGGTTATACTAGTTTGCTCTATTTACTATCAGCGTGTTATTAATTGGCCTCAAGCACCACATAAGCGAAGCACTCCTTTGCCAGCCTTAAGTCATAGGCTTATTGTAAACGAGAACTTATGCCTTATATAAGTCTAAAATTATCGTTAGGCTAAAACAGGTTCCAAGTTGACCTTAAATACGCTCTACAACACTCTCCTCTACTGCCACGATAACCGGCCTATGCAGGATCTCAATGTCATATCAATTTATTACTAGTGCCAAATTACCGACTCGTTACGGCGAGTTTGATATTCATGTTTTTGAAAACGAAGACGGTCAGGAGCATGTCATGCTCACCGTTGGCCTGCCTGCTGCACAAGATATAGATGCTAGTGCCTCTATGATTCCCCTTGTACGTATTCATTCAGAGTGCCTTACAGGTGACGCTTTTGACTCACTCAAATGCGACTGCGGGCCTCAGCTTAATATGGCTATGCAAGCGGTACAAGAGTCCGGTTGCGGCGCTATATTGTATTTGCGTCAAGAAGGCCGCGGCATAGGACTCACCAATAAAATCCGCGCTTATGCCTTGCAGGATCAAGGTCATGATACTTTGGATGCCAATTTGATACTAGGGCTACCTGCTGATGCGCGTATCTATGATATGTGCGGGCCGATGCTGGCACACGTTGGCGTCAATCAAGTACGCCTCATCACCAACAATCCTAACAAAGTCACCTATCTGACCGATCACGGTATCGACGTCGTAGAGCGCGTGCCCTCAATCGTCGGTATCACAGAGGATAACGCCGGCTATCTAGCGACTAAGCGTGACCGCATGGGACACCTGTTGGATAAAGACATCAATACCGAAACGCATTTTAATCAGTAATACGCTTCAATAGTAGTACAAGTACCAAGATTGTAAGCGCAGGACTATAAGCGAAGCACTATAAGTAAAAAATTATTATGAGCGATACAAACGACAAATCAGCAATAACGACTACTGACAGTGGAGCGACCAGCAAGAGCATCCTGCGCGTACGCGCGTTTTTGGTCGATTTGCAGGCGCGAATTTGTCAGGCGCTAGAAGCTCAGGAGCGTGACGGCGGCGGTAGTGCTACCTTCGTTCCCGATAATTGGGAACGTCCTGAGGGCGGCGGCGGACGCTCAAACGTGCTAGCGGGCGGCAAGGTTATCGAAAAAGCAGGCGTCATGTTCAGCCATATCCATGTCCATAACTTGCCAGCGTCCGCGACAGCCCGTCACCCTGATATCGCTGGTCGCAAAGCACAAGCGATGGGCGTATCATTGGTGGTGCACCCCACTAATCCAAACGTCCCAACTAGCCATGCGAATGTTAGATTGTTTGTCGCCGAAGCACCGGGCGAGGATCCTATTTGGTGGTTCGGTGGCGGTTTTGACTTGACGCCGTTTTATCCTGTGCTCGCTGACTGCGTGCACTGGCACCAGGTCTGTCACGATCTATGCGCACCTTTTGGCGAGAACATTTATGCTGATTTTAAACAGTGGTGTGATGAGTACTTTCATCTGCGCCACCGTGATGAGCAGCGCGGTATCGGCGGCCTGTTTTATGATGATGTCAATACCCAGAGCCGAGGTTGGGATTTTGAACGCTGCTTTGACTTTATGAAAGCGGTCGGCAACGGTTATCTCGATGGCATCCTCCCTATCTTTGATAAGCGTAAAGATGAGCCCTATACCGAGGCGCAGCGCGAATTTCAGCTCTATCGCCGTGGTCGCTATGTTGAGTATAACCTGGTGTATGATCGCGGTACCTTATTTGGGCTACAGAGCAATGGCCGTATTGAGTCCATCTTGGTCAGTATGCCGCCCCTTGCCAGCTGGCACTACCGTTTTGAACCTGAACCTGGCACTGCTGAGTTTGAGCTTACCGATTACTATTTAAAACCACGTGACTGGTTGACTTTGCACTCTTAGTTGGCATAATGAATAAAAAAGGGCTCAACAACTGCCCTTTCTTGTTTTTAATAAAAACTATCTTAAACCACCAACCCTACATATTTAATCATTGTATAAATAAGGAAGAGTGACCTATGGAACAGGTTCGTACTAACACCCTATTAAAAAACAAAACTTTAAAAGCCACATCATTAAGAGCAGTCGCTGGCACGGCGCTACTGAGTGCTGTAGTCGGTTTAAGCGCTTGTAGCAGTCCTGCTGACCCTGATATCAAAGCCCGACAAGACATTATGAAAAGCTACAGTGACGCAATGGGGATTATGGGCGATATGGTCAAAGCGCCTGATACTTTTGATGCGGCAGTACTCAAAGATCAAACCTCATTTTTGGCAGAAGCCTCAAAAAGCCCTTGGGTACATTTTGGTAACGCTGAGTCCATTGGTAATTCGACAAAAGCTGTTTGGAGTGACAACGCCACTTTCGTCAATGAATCAGAGAAGTTTCAGCAAGTTACCGCACAGCTTGATGCGGTCGCGCAAACAGCGACCAGTGTCGATGACTTCAAGCCCGCTTTTGGTGATGTTGGTGCCAGCTGTAAGTCTTGTCATACTGACTTTAAAGTTAAAACCGACTAAGGTGCCTACGTTTGTAGTCAGTGAATAAGCATAAAAGAACCGCTATATTAAATGATATAGCGGTTTTTTTAGTGAGATTTATTAGTAGCTTGTTCCCAAGCTATCACGTTTCATCAGCTGCAAACAACACATTGCGTACCACTGAGCGCGAATCCGCCGACCCACCAAGCGAACCTGATAACACTCCTACAGCCGCCAAGAATGCTGCCAAGCGTATATGAGCTGCAAGGGAAGCTCCATCTTTGTCAGAGGTCCACGTACTCATCAAGGGATCTGGAAATACGAACACCACCACACCATACATCAGCACCCCAAACATGATGAACATACAAATCAGCGTTAATACTAGTGCCAAATAGGTAGCCGCAGCCGTGACCACCGAGCTCTCTGAGGTTTGCCCTCGCCGCGTAGATATGAGCTGAAAGGAAAAAGCGCGGTAGAGCACAAAAGTTGCTGCCAAAAAACTGGAGACGACAAAAACCGCTAGCTGACTGTAAGACACTGAAGCGGCAAAATCCCAAGTCTCCCCGCCAAAGATAAGTACGATAATCACTGAAAGCGCTGTCGCAATCATGGTTGGTAGTTTGGTAACAAGGCGTAGCGGATTGGCTCTGATGGCTCCGCGAACAATCCTTGGAATATTGCTTAGGATATGCCGAATGACAAAAGAAAACCTACTCCCCTCAGAGTAACGATCATTGGCCTCTTGTGGAAGACTCTCAGCCATCTGCTGGTACTGAGCGGCTGTAAAGGCCTGCATAGTATCAAGGTCATCAGGCACTTGCACATAAGCCAAATAATTAGTCGGCTCTTGCGTATATTTTAGGTTTAACAGTCGACCAAAGCACTGTAGCATTAGGTGAGTTAAGCGCTTGATAAGCCTATCCTCTTGCGTAACTTCAGAATCGAGCAAACGACGCGTAGAGATTACCGCCACATTAGTAAGCTGAGAGGGCAGCGCAAGTAAATAAGACATAGAGGCGGCAGCGATTTCTACATCGGTAATAATCAACATAAATGCAAGCTTGCGCTCAGTCTTTTCATTGATGCCAATCTGTACAAAATCGAGCGCTCGATAGCCGTTCTGATCAGGAGTTAAACTGAGTCCTGTAAAAGAGAATGACTCGATTTGAATGTCTAGCTTATGCTGCACGACTTGGTTGAACCGAGCCGTCGCAGCTTCGATTGTTTTATCCAAGGCAACGTCACTCTCTTCGCCAGCTACGGCAAGTTTCATAATGCCAAGAGTGATCACTCTTTTCGTCATCGATGTATCAGCCTCAACACCAGATATTTACTCTGTGATAATTTTATCCACATCTACTTTGTTTTCACCTTCTTGATCTTTAGCATCCTTTTTGCTGAGTTGCTCGACCGTGGCTTTTACCGACGGATCGCTCAGATCTAGCGTACGTATAGGGAATGGGATATTAATGTCCGCCGCATCAAGTGCTTTTTTGATCTCAACAATGACCTGATGAATGGAGGCCACTTTATTGGCTTGCGTACCATCTTCGATAAACCAACGTACTGTCATGTCCATAGATGACCCACCAAAACCTGTGGCAATGATACTTGGATCCGCTTTGGTTGATACCGTATCCGCCTTTTGTAACGCTTTGATAATTTCCGCTTTGGCTTCTTCGATATCATCCTCATAACCGATACCCACCTCAACTTGCAAGCGGCGCTGCTTATAGGCGGTATTGACCGTTAGAGCCGAGGTATACAGATCTGAATTGGGTATGACAACTTGCCGTCCATCATAAGTTCTAATGGTCGTCGCGCGGATTTTGATGTCTTCAACCGTACCCTCAAAATCACCTGAGACAATTTGATCGCCAATGCGAAACGGCTCTGATATTAATAATAAAATACCAGATAGCAGGTTTTGAAAAATATCCTTAAAGGCAAAACCAATGGCAACCGAACCGATACCAAGCGCGCCGATAAGTTTGGCTGGAGTAAATCCTGGTAAGGCGATAACCATAGCGATCATAAAGCCGATAAAAAATATCAATGCGCCGCCTATGCGCTGAAATACTTTGACAAGGTTTTGATGCCGACTACGGCTGCCCAGTAGTTTGCGAACGATTTTTTTAAAGACAATAGACAATAGCCAAAAGATTACGATCACGATAATCGCCGCAACTAAGTACGGGATACGTTCGACGAAACTACTGAGTAGATCGTTCGCTGTATCTGTAATGGTATGATAAGTCACAGGGTCAGCGCTTTGTATTGCTGTGTTTGCGGCAGTCTCAGTTGCGGTAGGATCACCCTCAGTAGTTTCCATAAAAAGATTACTCCAGTCATTATTGTTTTAGTCAATCGGGCACTACTAATCCATCAAGTCCGCTTGTACGATCTCAATCCAGTAACCATCGACATCTTTGATAAAGGCAATATTTTTCATGCTGCCTTCTTCTGGTCGTTTTTTGAAAGTGACATCCTTGCTATCAAACCATTCTACAGCGGCCTCTAAATCAGGTACGCTAAAGCAAATATGCCCAAAGCCCTGCGGCGCCTCATTACCATCGTGATAGCTAAAGTCATCTTTGGTCTCGGTACCATGATTGTGCGTAAGCTCCAAAATACCGCGCTGACGAAAGGCATAAATCGCTAAATCGTCACCTGCGGGCAGAGTATCACGCTCGCTTTTGGCAAGCTTGGCTAAAAAGTACAAATCAAAACCCATATCAGGGAATTTTTTGACGGCAAGTAAGGTCATACCGAGCACGCCTGTATAAAACTCAAGCGATTTGACGGGGTCTTTGACGCGTAGCATGGTGTGATTAAAATTAAAGCCTTTGGTTTGAGCCGATATAGGCTGAACCCCTGCCGCTTGTACGCTGCTCTTGGGCTGGTCAATCGACGCGTTACTCGTATCTGGACTTAATACCTTTGACATTATTATTCCTATTTTTTAAAAGTGTTACTCATCTTAATAAAAATCGCCGCGGGTACTGATGGCGTTTTGTATTAAGCTTATAAATTCAAATTAAGATGATAAACCTAGATTAAGCTTATACATTTAATTGTCTAAAAAGCGCACCTCACCTGTCTCTAAGTCATACTCAGCGCCGACGATGAGCAATTGACCACTACCAGATAAGTCTTCTAAAATACGCGAGCCGTGACGAAGCTGGCTGACCGACATGCGTACATTGGCGCTAATAGAGCGCTCAACCAACTCATCAGCGTCGACATCTTGCCCGTTGGCAGTAGCAAGCTCATGCAGGTTGTAGACACTGGGGCGGATGCGATCGACGATCGACTGCAAGTTGGGCGAGTAGTACTTGTCAGGATTGATCAGCGCGTCGACGCAAGCGGTCACCGCGCCGCAGTGCGAATGCCCAAGAACGACGACAAGCTTGGTATCGAATTGATCGGCAGCAAATTCAACAGAGCCAATTTGAGAGGGCGCGACCACATTTCCTGCCACCCGAATCACAAAAAGCTCGCCGAGCTTTTGATCAAAAACAATCTCTACAGGGACGCGGGCATCTGAGCAACCCAAAATAATCGCTAGTGGATTTTGCACACTGACCAGCTCGGGCCGCCTTTGCATACAAGGGTCTGTTGTATTTAAGCTCTCAACGTAACGCGCGTTGCCTTCTTTGAGTAGCGCCAGTACTTCTTGACCCGTTGCTGGGCGATTATTATCGGTTTGAGTAGTCATAGGACGTCCTTGTTTTGAGATGAGGGGCACAAGTTTTAAAACCTACCTAGTGAACAAAAACAATTGTATCGCAATAATGTTAAAAACAGGGTAAAAAATGTTTGTCTCAATGTTTGGCTATAAGCCACTTGCATAATTCATAATGAGATTTGAGTCATTCATTGGGTAGGTTTGTTATAATATCTAACCATTAACGCAAGTCAAACCCTGCGCTTATCTTATATTCGTCGGTATACTTGATATAAATATTCACAAGCCTATTGTTAAAAGCTTAGGAATCCGCTTTATGACCAACTCGCCAGCAACTGTCATCTCAGCAAGCGCCAACAGCGCTTCTAACTATGATAAAAACACGCTTACTGACAGTAATAGCTTGCTGCAAATCACAGGGGTCAAAAAATCTTACGATCAAACGCAAGTGCTAACCGACATCAACCTCGATGTCAAGCACGGTGAGTTCCTAACTTTGCTAGGTCCATCTGGTTGCGGCAAGACCACCTTGCTACGCTTGATTGCAGGATTTGAGCAGCCGACAGCAGGTGCCATCGTTTTGGACGGCGTGCAGATGGCAGGTCTATCCGCTGATAAACGCCCTGTCAATACCGTATTTCAGCAGTATGCGCTGTTTCCGCATATGAGCGTCGCGCAAAACGTCGCTTATGGACTTAAGCTCAAAAAAGTCCCAAAGGATGAGATTCAGACGCGGGTGCGCGAGATGCTAGCGATGGTGCAGATGGAGCACTTGGCTAATCGTCGCCCGCAAGACTTATCTGGCGGTCAACAGCAGCGCGTGGCTATCGCGCGCGCGGTCATTAATCGCCCTAAATTGTTGCTACTCGATGAGCCGTTATCAGCACTCGATCATAAGCTGCGTTTGCAGATGCAATCAGAGCTTAAACGCTTACAACGTGAGCTGGGTATTACCTTTGTCTTTGTCACTCACGATCAAGAAGAAGCTTTATCGATGTCAGATCGCATTGCGGTGATGAAAGATGGTAGATTTCAGCAAATCGGCACGCCTATCGAAATCTATGAGACCCCTGCTAATCTGTTTACAGCCAAGTTCATCGGTGAAGCCAATCTGTTTAAAGCTGAGGTTAAAGGCGTGAACTTAAAGCAACCAGATCGCGATGGTCGCGTCACTAATGGGCGTATTGAGGTTGAAGTTTGCGAAGCGCAAGACGGCCCGACGACCCTGCGTAATTTGCGCCGCCCTGCGTTTGCGACAGCCGTTCAAGTCGGCGATATCGTCAATTTACTCCTGCGCCCTGAGGATTTGCGCATTTATGATCCCAATGATACGACGCATACGGGACTGCTAGGCCGCGTCATTGAAAGTAATTATAAAGGCAGTACGCTTGACTCTATTATTGAGCTTGAAAACGGTCATGTGATTAAAGCCTCAGAATTCTTTGACGAGGACGATCCTAGTTTTGATTACAAGTTAAATGAAGGCGTCAAAGTCTCGTGGGTTGATGGCTGGGAGTGGGTATTGCCTGATGACACTCATGGCGATACGAATGATGGCTATGACAACGTCGATAACGAAAAGGATGGCAGCTGATGGCAGGTCATGGCCGTTTCAATCTGGGCAGCAAAAGCCCCTTTCGTACTGCAACGCTGTGGCTAATTTGGGGCTGGCTACTAATATTTGCCCTGTTGCCTAATATCTTGGTCATTGCAGTGAGCTTTTTGAGCCGTGATAGTAGCGCGTTTATCAGCTTGCCGGTCACTATTGAGAGCTATATACGCCTAGTTGATCCGCTATATTTTGAGGTCTTCGTCCATTCACTCTGGATGGCAGGTATCACGACCATCATTTGCTTAGTGCTCGGTTATCCTTTTGCTTGGCTGGTGTCAAAAGCCAAAGGCAACTGGCAGTCGCTGCTTATGATGCTGCTTATCCTGCCCTTTTGGACCAACTCTTTAGTGCGCACTTATGCGCTCAAGCTGCTGTTTGCCAATAATGGACTCATCAATAAAACCCTGCTCGCGATAGGCGTCATCGATGCGCCCATCGATATTTTGTACACCCAAGGCGCGGTCATCGCAGGTCTCACCTATTTGCTGTTTCCATTTATGGTGCTACCGCTCTATGCGGTGTTTACCGATTTACGCAGTGACATGCTGCTGGCATCACAGGATTTGGGCGCCTCCAAAACCCAAACCTTTTGGCATGTGGTACTGCCACTGACCACGCCTGGGATTATCTCAGGCGTGCTACTGGTATTGCTCCCTGCAATGGGTATGTTCTATGTTGCAGACATTTTAGGCGGCTCGCGTAATTTGCTCGTTGGTAATATCATCAAAAACCAGTTTTTAGATGCCCGCGATTGGCCCTTTGGGGCGGCAGCAAGTGTGCTTTTGACTCTCGCTATGGCAGTGCTATTACTCGCCTACCGCGCAAGCGCTCGCCGTATTGGTAAGACTGATTTTAACGAGGTGGCCTAATGTCTAAACCTCGTACAGTAAGTATCGGTAGCATCGCCGCTAAAGGCTATCTGAGTCTGATTTACGCTTTGTTATATCTGCCCATTATTGTCTTAGTCGTGATGTCTTTTAATAAGTCCAAGATTGGCTATAACTGGGGCGGCTTTAGCCTGAAATGGTATGAGTCACTATTTAATAACCAAGCGATGCTTGATGCGTTTTGGCACTCTATCGTTTTGGGCTTGGTTGCCGCCACCGTCTCCACCTTGATAGGCACGCTGACCGCCCTTGCGCTCCATCGTTATAACTTTCGCGGTAAAGGGCTATTAAACGGCCTGCTCTTTGTGCTGATGATGTCGCCTGAGATTGTACTGGCGATCTCATTACTCGCGCTATTTTTATTGATAGGTTTGCAATTAGGCTTTGTGTCTTTATTGCTCGCGCACATTACCTTTTGCCTGCCGTTTGTGGTGATTACCGTCTTTGCACGCTTGAGTAGTTTAGATGAGCGCTTGATGGAGGCGGCCAGAGACTTGGGCGCTAGCGAGTCAACGATGGTACGCACCGTACTCATTCCCGTTATTTTGCCTGCGGTTATGGCAGGCTGGCTGCTTGCCTTTACCTTGTCGCTTGATGATGTGGTGGTCTCTACCTTTGTCACGGGGCCTAGCTATGAGATCTTGCCGCTGCGTATTTATTCTATGGTGCGTGTCGGTCTTAAGCCTGAGGTCAATGCCATTGGCACACTGTTATTAGCGGCTTCATTGGTATTGGTCATTATCTCGCAGCTCTTATTGCGTCGTCGCTAAGCGTAGTAATTTTAACACGCCATTCTTAGTTTAATATGAGCTGTTGTAGGCTAGCGCTTTTAGACTAGCTTTAAAACCTTACAAAAGCTTCTTGGAAATTCTATTTAAAGAATTACCCTTGCAAAGCTAAAATTGCAGTGCAATTTTTTAACGCTTCTCAGGACTTAAGCCTGAGGTCAATGCTATCGGTACACTACTGCTCGCAGCGTCTTTGATCTTAGTTATTATCTCGCAATTGCTATTACGCAAGCGTTAATATCAAATAGAAAACTATAAATCTGAAAGAAATTCATTGTGATATTTACTATAATGAATCCATCTCATCTCAAATATAAAGATACGCTATGTTAGAGCTTCGCCATCTTAATACGTTAACCGCGCTGCGCGCACACGGTTCGCTAGCCGCCGCAGCCGATGAGCTACACGTCACCGCTTCTGCGGTCTCCCATCAGCTCAAAGAGTTAGAGAACTACTACGACATCAGCCTCGTCAATCGTCGTACGCGCCCGCTTAGCTTTACTCCAGCAGGCAAGACGGTACTGGCGCTCGCTGATAGTATCCTGCCGCAAGTCACCCGTACCAAATCTAACCTCAAGCGCTTAGCCCACGGGCAAGCGGGCAGATTGCGCCTAGCCTCTGAATGTCATAGCTGTTTTGATTGGCTAATGCCGATACTCAATCAATATCGCCGCGAATGGTCAGATGTGGAGCTGGACTTTGCTACAGGATTTGAGCCGGAGCCGCATCATTTGCTGGTTGAGGGTGATATTGATCTGCTCATTACCACGAGCAACCTACCGATAGACGGTATCAGCTATCAGCCGTTATTTGAGTATGAAAGTCGTTTGGTACTCTCGCCAACGCACGATTTGGCAGCGCAGCAGGTTATTGAGCCTAATGATTTAATCGATGAGACCTTGATAGCTTACCCCGTTGAAGCCAAGCGCTTAGATATCATTGCCAACTTTATGACGCCAAGCGATGTGAGCTTTAAGCGTATCCGCACCACTGAGCTCACCGCGATGTTGATTCAACTGGTCGCCAGCGAGCGCGGTGTGGCCGCCTTGCCTGATTGGGTGGTGGCGGAATATGAGAAAAAAGGCTGGGTCGTCTCGCGTCCTTTAGGTGATGGCGTACATTGTCAGCTTTATGCCGCGACGCGTAACTCAAACCAAGATACGGCTTATATGCAGGGTTTTGCAAGTTTGCTTGAAGGGATAGTAAAACCGTTGTGAGATTTATTTGTCATAATCACTTTTATGGAAATAAGCATGGTACCCTAGTGAGGATTTGAAGCTTTGGCGGTAAGCTAATGATGTTAACGTTTTAGCTCACTAAGATAGTCGCGGTATACTTCATGGTGTACATGCAGTTGGTTTTTGAATCAATATTTTATTCATTGTAAACGCTTATCTCTAAGACGAGATTTAATTTACTTAAACCTAAGGTTAGTGATGCAATCGAAAACATTAGAAACGGATCGCCTTTATTTAAGGCACTGGCGAAAAAAAGACTTAAAACCCTTTGCTAAAATAAACTCTAGTAAAGACGTAATGGAGTATTTTCCTAAGCTACTGACAGAAGAAGAAAGTAATGCTATGGCTTCAAAGTGCCAACTGCTTATAGATGAAAAAGGCTGGGGTTTTTGGGCGGTGAGTCTTAAAGATAGTGATACCTTTATCGGCTTCGTTGGTCTACATCAACCACAACAAGACCTTCCGTTCAATCCTTGTGTTGAAATAGGCTGGAGATTGGGCAAAGATTTTTGGGGCTATGGTTATGCTACAGAAGCAGCCAATGCTTGTTTAAAATTTGCTTTTGAAGAACTAAAACTCGATGAAATCGTATCGTTTACTGCAAAGATAAATAAGCGTTCACAGCGCGTCATGGAACGTCTTGATATGAAGGATACAAGAAAAAACTTTCTTCATCCTGCTATAGAAGCTACAGATCCACTTGCCGAACACGTACTATACAAAGTGTCGCGAGAAGAATGAATGAAAATAAAAAAGCACTAATTAAGGATACTCTTAGCTCCATTGATGAATGTATACCCCATTGGAACCAGCTATTTCAGCCTTAAAACCTATCAATAGACCACTTATAACAGACCGCTATAAAGGAATCACCTATAACAGCGCGTAGGTTGGGTGAAGTTTACGACACC
Source organism: uncultured Psychrobacter sp. (assembly GCA_947495055.1). Classification (GTDB taxonomy): domain Bacteria; phylum Pseudomonadota; class Gammaproteobacteria; order Pseudomonadales; family Moraxellaceae; genus Psychrobacter. The sequence continues at coordinate 49,569 of CANLXO010000005.1, forward strand.
CAACATTTAAATTTTTCCTTAAATTGCCAGACGTAAATTTAAAGCTTTCACGACCTTAATAATCGTGTCAAAACTTGGATTGACTTCGCCAGAGAGTGCTTTATAGAGACTCTCTCGACCTAATCCTGTATCTTTTGATAACTGTGACATTCCCTTGGCTCTAGCGATATTACCTAGAGCTTTTGCTATGAATGCTGCATCGTTGTTAGATTCTTCAATACAAGCTTGTAGATAAGCTTGCATGTCCTCATCAGTTTTAAGATGCTCAGCACTATCCCATTTTCGAAGTTTAATAGTCATTTATAATTCCTTTTCTAACTCTTTTGCCAGTTGGAGAGCAATTTTTATATCTTTACTTTGAGTCGCTTTGTCTCCACCTGCTAATAAAATAATGACTCTTTGCCCTTGCTTGCAGTAATAGACTCTATAGCCAGAACCAAAGAAGAAACGTAGCTCAGAAACACCTTCACCTATAGGTTCAGAATCTCCAAAGTTTCCATCTTCAACCCGATCAATTCGAGCCTGTATGCGTCTTTTTGACTGTTGGTCTTTTAGTTTATTAAACCATTTGTCAAAAACTTCAGTGGTATATATTGAGTACATAGAATTATTGTATCCTATAAGATACAGGTAAACAAGATTTATATCTATTTTGATATATCAACTAATATCAATCGTAGTTCACAAAACCATTTTAAAAAAATAAAACCCAAGCGCGGTTGCAAGCAATGTAAGCCCAACATGTAACCCTATCAGGGCTAAACCCGCCAGCAAACGCCCATCATGAATAAAGCCAAACACCTCAGCACTAAAGGTACTAAAGGTCGTCAGCCCGCCCAAAAAGCCAGTGATCACAAACACGCGGACATTATCTGACAAACCACTGCCCATCCGCTCAAACCATACTAGCGCAAGGCCAATCAGCAGACCACCTAAGACATTCGCGCCTAGCGTGCCAAGTGGTATCCAGCTGTGCGCTATATTAAAGCGAGACAGCCACGCCCTCAGACACGCACCAATCGCTGCTCCTAAACCTATGGCTAGCCACTGCATCGCGTTATCCTTTTTTATGATTTAAGGCTATGAAAAAACTATATAGAACGCTTGCAGTGCTACTGGCATAAATTTTATACCAGTAGCACCTTGATATTAGCATATCAATGTTATTTCTAACCAACTACAGTGCAGGTAGCTCGGTCATCGGCCAACGCGGTACGCAGCTCACTGCCAGATCGTCAGACTGCCCAGCTTGCAGACGCTCAAAGCCAGCATAAGCAATCATCGCGCCATTATCAGTACATAGCGCAGGCGGTGCATAATGCACAGTAGCATTTATTTTAGCCAGTTCCGCTTCTAAGGTTTCACGCAGATGAGTATTGGCACTGACGCCGCCTGCGATAACCAGTCTGCTCATATTTACTTGCTTGAGGGCTTTAACGCATTTTTTCACTAGCGTATCGACCATTGCATGTTGAAAGCTCGCAGCAATATCGGCACGCACTTGTGAGTCGCTCTCATCTTTATGACCTGAGCCTCCTGAGTGCGGCGTATCTTTGATCAAATTATGCACCGCGGTTTTCATACCACTAAACGAAAAGTCCAAGCCGCGATGGAGCATAGGGCGCGGTAAATCGTAAGCGCTTGGATCACCACTCTCTGCTAGTTTGGCGACATTGGGACCGCCAGGATATGGCAAACCCAACATCTTGGCGGCTTTATCAAAGCACTCACCCGCTGCATCATCTATCGACTCACCGAGTATCTCATACTCCCCAATACCATGTGCGGCGATCAGGAGCGTATGACCACCAGAGACGAGCAAGGATACAAAAGGAAATGCGGGCGGATTAGCGCCCATAAGTGGTGCCAGCAAATGCCCCTCCATGTGATGCACCCCGATCGCGGGAATATCTAAGCCATACGCCAAGCTGCGCCCAAATAGCGCGCCCGTCATCAAAGCGCCTATCAGACCTGGACCTTTGGTGTAGGCGATCGCATCGATATCACTTTTTTTGATATCGCACTGCGCAAGCAATTCGTTAAGTAGTGGGACGAGTTTACGAATATGATCGCGACTGGCAAGCTCAGGTACCACTCCGCCGTAGAGAGCATGAAGCTCTACTTGAGAATACAACACTTGCCCAACGAGACCTTTATTATCGCTGCTGATTTGCTCACTATCAAAAATAGCCAGACCGGTCTCATCACAAGAGGTCTCAAGTCCTAATACTTTCATACTTTATCCTTTGTCATGGTTTTTACGGTGCTGCCGATTGTATTATCACTTAGTCTAAAACAGCAGCCATAAAAAACCGTCACTGTGAACCCACAATGACGGTTAGCTTAGCAAATTTCAATAGCGGATATTAGCTTACAGCTGCCAACATATAATCTACAGCCGCTTTGACTTGCGCTTCTGTGACGCCGTTTACAGCTTGCGCTGGCATCTTGTTAAAACCGTTTGCAGAATGCAGGTATAGGGTTTGCTTGTCTTTTTGTAGTGCTAACGCCCATCCTGCTTTGTCACCGTATTTAGGCGCGTTGAGGAGTCCACTGGCATGACAGGCTTTACAGTTTGACTCATAAAGAGTGACACCTGCATCACTTGCCAGAACGACGTCAGCGGCTTCATTCTCAGTAGCGTCTGTCTGAATGACCTCTGTTGCAACTGGTGTTATCGTCTCAGTCTCGACTGCCGCTATGACTTCTGGCTCTGGTACTACTGTTACTACCTCAGGATCAGCCGTAGTCGTTTCAACTGTAGTAGTTTCAGCCGTAGCACTGTCACTAACAGGCTCATCGCTACTACAAGCACTCAATAAAAAGAACAAGCTAAGATTAGAGGCTATCAAAATCCCTTTGACTAGCGGACGTTTGGGTGAGGCTTTTTGCTGACTAGTCATCATAGCTCCTTATACATACAAAAATTAGCGCAAGACAACCTTCAACTTATAGCCTATTAGCTGGCTGCATCGATCATGTATTCGACCGCTTGGCGGATCTGATCTTCGGTCACGCCGTTATAAGCCTGAGCTGGCATCTGATTAAAACCGTTGGCTGAATGAGATGTTAGCGTATCAACACCTTTTTCGATACGAGGTCCCCAAGCGGCTGCGTCACCATATTTAGGGGCGTTGAGCAACCCTGTCGCATGACATGCCATGCATTGCTTATTATATAGCTCAGCACCCACGTTGACCGCTAAGTCCTCAGCAGGGGCAGCGGCATCAGCAGGGGCAGCGGCATCAGCTGGTGCTGCCATTGCATCATCCATTGCGGTAGTTTCTGTAGCGTCAGTTTCAGCGATAACCATAGGCGCAGTCTCCGGAAACTCAAAGTCCTCAGCTTCTGGAGCATTAGCGCGAGCTTGATCTGCTGCAGCATTGACACGTTCAACAGCAAAAACATCATGAGAATCTACCCCTCCACCACAAGCGCTAAGACTTAAGCCTGAAGCGATGAGCAACGCTGTCCATAATGATGCATTTAGTACTGTCTTTTTCATCCCAAAATCCTTGTTTAAATCAATCTGAATAGGTTGTGATACTATAAAATTATCATACCATAAACTGCTTTTAATACGTATAAACCGTATGGACTTTTTGTGCGTGGTCATTACATTTAGCTAGAGCTTATAGTGCTTATTTTGTTTCAGCGCTTATCGTTATAACCCTCAGAGATGAGTCAGTATAGCTATCATATAAGAAGATTAATCTTTGACTTTGTAGGCATTTTTCAGTATAATTACCGCCCTTGTGCACCATGCACAAGTTATCCTAGTTTGAGCTGATGCCTGTAATCTTGAGATATTACGGCTAAATACTAATACACAGCCAAACTAATGCCTTTGTATCTCATCCCAATAAGGAGTCTTCATGCCTGCAGTTAAGGTTAAAGAAAACGAACCCGTAGATATCGCTATCCGCCGTTTTAAGCGTGCTTGTGAAAAAGCTGGCGTTCTATCAGACGTACGCAAACGCGAATTTTATGAAAAACCAACGCAAGAGCGCAAGCGCAAAAAAGCGGCTGCTGTAAAGCGTTATAAAAAGAAGTTGCAACGCGAAACTATCCGCACCACTCGTATGTACTAAACACTATTGAGCCCATAGCTCAAATGTGAGTACTACAAGCGCTATACCAACGCCACTGCTATCGATTGATATCAGTGGCGTTTTTTATGCTATTATTTTCGCTATTCATATTGATCTATCAACTTTTAAAAATAAGGAATAATAATTATGAGCGACCTCAAACAAGTGCTATCAGATAGCATCAAAACTTCGATGAAAGCTCGTGAGCTTGAGCGCGTCAAAGTGCTGCGTAATGTACAAGCGGTTATCAAACAAATCGAGATTGACCGTCAAACCCAGCTGAGTGACGCTGACGTTTTAGAGGTACTACAAAAACAGCTCAAGCAGCGCCAAGAATCGCTCGCTATCTTTACTGAGAATAATCGTGTGGATCTTGCGAACAAAGAGCAGTTTGAGATTGATATCATCAATGGTTTTATGCCGACGCAGATGGATGATAGCGAGCTTGCCGCCTTGGTCAATAGCGAGGTTGCAGCACAAGGCGCGACCTCTATGCGTGATATGGGTAGCGTGATGGGCGCACTCAAAGCCAAAACCGCAGGACGCGCTGATCCTGCGGTAATATCAAAATTGGTTAAAGAAGCACTACAAGGCTAACCCTACTAATCGTCTAAAAAATAAAGCGTCTACAAAAGCCATTTAAACTAGACGGTTTATGGCCTATTTGATATAAGCCAACTTACGTAAACTACCTAAAAACCGCTTAAGGCTCAAAGTCTTTGGCGGTTTTGACGTCTTTGATCTCAGCATTGATATTTGCAAGCAAAGACGGCGCGCTTCGAGCTTGTGCGGTGCTTTGTAGTTTCTTAGTTAGCTGCTGAGCTTGGTTTAACGAGGTCAAAGCACTATCATAGCGCCCACTCCACAATTGGGTTTGACTGCGGTAGCGTAGTGCATTAATCGTAGCAATATCAGCCAATGCCTTTGAATCCGTCGTTTTGGCCAGTTTTTCATTAGCCAGCTGCATACTTTGCCATGCATAACGATCGCTTGGGTCTTGCTGCGTGAGCGACTTTACTAAAGCTTGTGCTTGCGCGGGCTGATTACTATTGGTCAAAGCCTCAGCTAAATACAGCCGCAAATCACGACGCTCAGGGTACAGGCGCTGCTGGCTTTGTAATAATTGCGCAGCCTGCTGCCACTTGCCTTGATCACTGAGTATTTGGCTATAAGTAATTGACAATAAAGGCTCAAGCATCTGGCGCTGGGCGATTGGCAGAGTCTGTAGCTCATTCATGATATCTTTGGCATTAGCATAACGCTGCTGATCGCCGTACCAGTACATCAGCGCAACTTTAGCCCCAAGGCTATTATTAGCAGCGGTCTTAAGAGCAGTCTCAGAGACATGTTTGCCCGTGACCTGTACGCGCCAGTGCAATAGATCAAATAGCGCTTGATGACGCTGCTGCTCACTTAAGCTCAAGGACGAGTAACGCTGGGCCCGCGTCTGTGCTTCGCTCAAACGCTCATTGCTAAGCGGATGCGAGCGTACAAAACTTGGCATAAATTGATTGGCAGTTTGATTAAGCTGGCTTCTTTGATTCATAGTCGCAAAAAATCTAGGCATCGCTCTTGGGTCATAGCCCGCTTGCGTCATGATTTGCATACCGACCCGATCTGCCTCACGCTCATTGCTACGACTAAAGGCCATGCTACTATTCATCGATGCCGTCTGACTACCCGCCATCACTGCCGCCGCTGCATTACCATCAACCGCAGAAGCCGCGATAGCAGCGAGCATTCCGCCGATTTGCATCAGCAGTGCTTTTTTACGCTCATCTGCACCGCTCTCATAATGACGCTGACTGATATGCGCCACCTCATGAGCGACGACGCTTGCCAGCTCATCCATGCTACTTGCGGCAAGTATCGTACCTGTATTGATACCGATAACGCCGCCTGGCGCTGCAAAAGCATTGATACTTGGATTATCTATGAGTACTAACCCCATAGGCGCTTGCTGACGCGCTTGAGCATTAATGCGCCATGTCATGTCCTTGACAGTCTGTTGAATCCAAGGATCATGCTCCATTTTGACCCGACCATTGATATTTTGCAGTGACCATGCCCCAAGCATTTTGTTTTGATACTGCTCATCAAAGCTCAAGCCTGAACCGCGCAAACTTGGCAGCTCTAATGTCTCAGGCTCCATGACTTGCCATGAGTTTTTGACATAGCTAGCCGCCGACGCAGGCGCAGACCACAGCACTGTGCATAGCGCACAACTAAGGGCTATCGATAAAGGCTTGGCGCTTTTATATGCTGTCAATGCAGCGCTGCTCTTAGCTGAGCGGTTTAGACGAGAGTCGTACTGAGTAGAGTGGTACTGAGTATAGTACAAGGGCGTATCCTATGCGGTGAGCAGATATCAGCTTTGACTATACGAGCTTGTTTGGCGCAAATCAATTTTAGTCTGCTGATAGCTACCAATATCCAAGCAGGCGTCACTTTTTAGTAACACTTGCTTGTGATTTTGGCGAGTCAAACATGCTGTTAAACATTTCAGAGACGACTGAGCTACCGCTATTTGCTACAATGACACGCTACTGTATAAAGGGGCTTACTCCTATGTCCATCGAACCTACTTCTACTACTTATTATGACCTCTCAAAGCTACCCGCTACTGAGCGATCAGTCGTACAGGATTTGATTGAGCGCCTCCCTAAAGATAGTGATCAAGCATCCTTGGCAAATTCTACTGCAGATTTGTCCATAACAGCATTCGTCGATGGGCGCAATCTATCTTGCCCTATGCCACTACTTAAAACTAAAGTGGCGCTGCGGCAAGTAGTAGACGGTGACTCACTCTATGTCGTCGCAACTGACCCCAACTCACAAGCAGATATTGTCGCTTTTTGTGAGCAAAGTCAGATGACCAACGCTACAAGCTCATTATCTTTGGCAGTCAACACTACAAGTGAGATAAAGCCAGATAGCAATCTAGCAACATCATTCGATACAATATATCACTTCATCATTACCAAAACTGATAGTAACTAAGCGTCTCTATCCTTTACAATTAATACAAATACACCTTTGCTTACTTAGTTATAAATACTTAGTTAAAAATACTCAAGGTCAAGAATATGGCTACCAAATCAGCAAGCGACAATAACAACCGCAAAAAAAACGACAAGGTGCAAGACAAAACTGCGCCAGACAATGCTGTGCAAAATGATGAGACGTCTAATATAAAAACAGCGGCAGGCAAAACCTTGACGCCTGCGAAAAGTGAAGCTCGTACCGCAGCGCTCAAGGCTGCCGCACAAAGACCACCTTATGATGCGAGTAAATTGGGCGATACCAGTACCCGTGACTTGGTGCCTGCGATGCCAACGCATCTGTCAGCGCCTGGCGTGAACTTAGGGGCATACATTAATACTGTGCATCAAATCCCTATCCTAACGCCAACACAAGAGCAAGAGCTGGCTCATCGCTATTACGATGAAGGCGATGTCGAAGCGGCGCGCCTGCTCGTTATGTCGCATCTGCGTTTTGTCATTCATATTGCGCGTAGTTATTCAGGATATGGTCTGCCGCAAGCGGATCTGATTCAAGAAGGTAACTTGGGACTGATGAAAGCGGTCAAACGCTTTGATCCCAATAAAGGCGTGCGTTTGGTGTCTTTTGCCGTACATTGGATCAAAGCTGAGATTCACGAGTTTGTCATTCGCAATTGGCGCATCGTTAAAGTGGCGACCACCAAAGCGCATCGCAAATTGTTTTTTAATTTGCGTAGCCTTAAAAAGACTAACAATCAGCTCACTTTAGAAGAAGCGGATGCTATCGCTAAAGATTTAAATGTCACGCGCAAACAAGTGCTCGAGATGGAGTCGCGCCTAACTTCTTATGATGCGTCATTTGAGGCGCAATCAAGTGATGATGATGACGGTCGTTACGCGCCGCAACTGTTTTTAGAGGACGGTATCGATCCTGCTGAGCAGTTAGAAGAAGCTGACTGGGAGGAGAATAACTCCTCGGCGCTACTGGCTGCTATGGAGACCTTGGATGATCGTTCGCGCGATATTGTCGAGCAGCGCTGGCTCACTGAGCAAAAATCAACCTTGCATGAGCTGGCGGCGGTCTACTCGATATCGGCTGAGCGCGTGCGTCAGATCGAAAAGAACGCTATGGACAAGATTCGTGAGGCGATGACGATTGAGAGCGTTATACTGCCAGATGACATTCAATAAATATTTATGATGGTATCTAAGGCTAGATAATAATGAACTGGATTGGTATTGGTGCGCTCAATATGGCGATTGCTGTGGGACTTGGCGCATTTGGTGCTCACGGTCTCAAAGGCATCGCTGACGCGCAGCAGCTGGGCTGGTGGCATACCGCGACACTTTATTTGCTGGTTCATGCTTTAGGGTTGTTGATTGCCGGTTTGCTTATTCGCTTAAATTATGCGACTCAAATGACGGCTTGGTTATTGCAAATCGGGGTGATTATATTTGCTGGTAGTTTGTATGCGATGACTTTGGGCGCGCCGCGTTGGTTTGGCGCGATTACGCCTATTGGCGGCGTATTAATGATAGCGGGATGGGTTTGGCTTGCTGTCACCACGTTTCGTAGCACAACCAGTTAGTTATCAATGCTAAATGAATGAATACGAAATGAATGAACAGGAATAAGTGTTATGAGTACAATCGAGGTCAACGGCAAAACTATGCAGACTACCCATCAGACAGTACAACTTGTGGTTAACGAGTTGGGACTCAGTCAGGGTCGCTATGCGGTCAAGGTGAATGACAAACTCATAGCGCATGCTGATCTAGCTAAAACTAAAGTGGTTGATGGCACGAATATTGAAGTGGTACAGCACGACGATTTATAATAAATACTTGCAAAAAAACCTCAACCGTATCACGTGTTGAGGTTTTTTTGTTTTTAGCTCATTGGTTTTTAGCTCATTGGAGAGGCTTCATCGTCTCCGATCTCATCAAATCGTCCTTCGCGTCCAGCGCCCTGCGTCTTTTTGCGCTCTTGACGGGTTTTATACTTACGGACTTGCCTATCAAGCTTGTCTGCCATCTCATTGATGGCTTTATACATATCATCCTCTAAAGCTTGGACAAACATCTCTTGACCTGAAACACGCAAAATAGCTTCTGCTTTGTGGCTTTTTTTACCGCCATCACTAGCGCCGCTATTGTCTAGTGACAAGATCACTTTCACACTTTGTATTTGATCAAAATGACGCTCAATTTTGGCGAGCTTTTCGCGTACTGAGGTGTCCATAGCTTCGGTTACACTGATATGGTGACCACTGATAGATACATTCATATTGTTGTCCTTATGGTTATCGTTCTTATTTATGAGCAGACAGTACATTCCTATACTTATCTGCTTTATCTCACCAATAATGAATAAAACCGAATCGATTGATTGATAACTGATCATCTTAAAATGGCTTGTCCTTTTTCATCCACCATCTTACTAAGTTCAATACCTTATTGATGCTTCTCTAATTTGTCATGAAAGCACCTAAGTAGCAAGACAACAAAATGTAAGCAAATGTAATAATATGAGTCATTGCACAAATATTTCTATATAATCAAAAAATTTTATTTTTATATTCTAATTTTGCTATAAACAGCTACAGTCGCTGCACTATAAAATAAATACTCTGCTATTAGGATAAATTTTGCGTCGTCTCAAAAGAGCAGCACGCAAAGAAAACTTGTACCAGTAGCACGGTCTAATCTGTGTATTTAGAATCAGTTATTAGTACTCTAATATTTTTGTTTACGCTGGGTTGAAGAGCCAATATTCATAGCTTCTCGGTACTTGGCGACAGTTCGTCTAGCGATCTCGATACCCTGCTCTGCTAGCTGCGTTTGTATACGGCTATCGGACAAGGGTTTTTTGGCGTCTTCATCCGTGATGAGCTGCTTGATCATCGCACTAATAGCGGTTGAGGACACATCACCTTCGCTACTACTCACGTGCGATGAGAAAAAGTGCTTGAGTGAAAACAGCCCCTGCGGCGTTAAAATACTCTTGCTAGTGGTCAAACGTGAAACCGTAGATTCGTGCAACTCAACCTCTTCTGCGATGTCCTTTAAGATGAGCGGCTGCATAGCGGTTGCTCCTTGACGCAAAAACCCTTGCTGGCGGCGCACAATACTGGTCGCCACTTTTAAGAGGTTCTGATTGCGCTCCTCGATACTGCGAATAAATAACCTAGCGTCGGTTAGATTTTCTTTCAAATACTGATTATCAGGACTGTCATCACCGCGCTTAACTAAGCTTGCGTACTCTTGATTGACGCGCAGTTTGGGCAAGGTTTCAGGATTGAGGCGAACGTGCCAGCCTTCATCGGATAGCGATTGTTGATGACTTGATACCTCTTGGTCGGGTAATGTTTGATTTGACCAGTGGTCTTTTTGCCGTATTGGCGTCACCAAAACATCAGGAATATCATAGCTATCAGGAGCGCGGGTATAATCTGGCTGATCACTTTGAAAAGACAAGCCTGGTGAAGGGTTCAAGGTACGCAATAATTCAAGCGCTGGGGTGATACGCGCGGCTGGCAGTCCCGTCATCTCAGTCAAGGCTTTGATATTGTTACTGACCAGATGCTCACTGGCGCTCAGTAGTGCCTGCGCATCTTGTAGATACTGGGTGCTGGCCTCTAATTTGGACAACTGTATGGCTAGGCACTCACTTAGACTACACGCCCCAACGCCTAAGGGATCACAAGATTGAATAATGCGTAGAACCGCTTGTATCTCATCGTATTCAACGCGCTCCTCCCACTGATAGAAGCTGGCCATAGTTGCAAAGCTTTGGGCTAGCTCATCGATATCTAAGCGCACAAAACCCATATCGTCCATAGAATCAATCAAATACTGTGCAATTAGTGCATCGGTACTCGATAGGCGTTTAAAGTTGAGCTGCCAGCGCACATAGTCTTGAATAGTCGCCTGCGTACTGCCTTGATAACGCTCCATCTCATCGAAATCTATTGCGCTTGAGCCTGTACCGCTAGGCGCTGCCGACGCATAGTTACCCGTGTCATAGCTGTCGCTATCGAAACTGTCATCAGAGCTGTCAAAGCTATCATTGTCATCACTAAAAGCATCGGCGTCTTTTGAGGTGTCCTTGTCTGATGCCTGATTCCAAGTTTCAAGCGACAAGGCTTCGCTCAACTCGTCGTCTATATCATCTAAGCGCTCAAACTCCTCTTCTTCATCTTCAATACGTTCAAGCAAAGGATTACTATCGAGCTTGATTTGCACCTCTTGCGCCAGCTCAAGACTTGAGAGCTGAAGCAGTTTGATCGCCTGCTGCATCTGCGGCGTCAGCTTTAGTGAGGTACCAAGACTGGTTGCAAGTCCGAACGACATACTCATGAAAGGGTTATTACACTCCAGTATAATTAGGCTATTGATGGTTGGGATAAATGTGGCTAATGCGGCATTAGCATTATGCGTTTATGACGATAGCATTTTTTATGATAATTTTGCTATGATAATTTATTCCCTTATCTAAAAACGCTTACTTATCTATAGCTTATAAGTGACTCTAAAATTTAAATATTATTGATAAAAACAACGATTTGATAAATCTTAACAACTACTGAGCTTATTATGAATCATGCTAACCAAGAATCCGTTACCGTCGCCGCCGTACAGCTAAATAGTCAACAGGACGTAGACGCCAACCTTACCGCTATAAAATCTGCTATTAGTGAGGCAAGCGAACAAGGTGCAAGCCTTGTCGTACTACCAGAGAACTGCTGTAGTATGGGCGCGCAACATGCCACCGCCGAGCGCTTTGACGAGATATCGACAACGCTAGCAAGTTATGCTCGCGCGCATCATATTTATCTGTTAGCAGGTACGCAGCCGTGTTTTTCTCGCCCTGATGGCGTGATCGTCCCTGATGGACGTCTGCGTCAAGTCAGTCAACTGTTTGCACCAGATGGCACTCAAATCGCACGCTATGACAAGATTCATCTGTTTACCGCTACCGTTGCTGATAAGCAAGGCAGCTATAACGAAGCGGCGACCTTTGAGCCGGGGACGCAGACGGTGGTTGCGCCGATTGAGATCAATAATAGCGTCTATCAATTGGGCATGATGGTCTGTTTTGACTTACGTTTCCCTGCACTCGCGCAGCGTTTGCGTCAAGCGGGCGCGAACATATTAAGCGCGCCTTCTGCTTTTACTTATATGACAGGACAGGCGCACTGGTCATTATTATTGCAAGCGCGCGCACTTGATAGTCAATGTATGGTCATAGGCGCGGCACAAGGCGGTGAGCACTTTGGCAAAAACGGCAATAGTCGTCAGACATGGGGTCATAGCGCTATCACAGACTACAACGGCAAAGTGATAAACAGCTACGATCACAGCGCGTTTGATAGCTCTGATCACGACAATACTAACAAAAAAGACTATACACTTGTACTTGCAGCCTTGGATAAGCCTGCGCAAGAAGATGCAAGGCAAAAAATGCCTATCTTTCAATGTCATCGTTTGGCCTGATATTGCTATAACGCTGAGTATTAAAAAGCGCTTTTATAACTCTTACTCTATTTCGTTTTGTGGATGGCTTGCACGTGGATGGGCGCGATCATAGACTTGGGTCAGTTTGGCAAAATCAACATGAGTATAAATCTGCGTGGTACTAATATCACTGTGTCCTAGCATCTCTTGCACCGCCCGCAGATCACCGCTACCTGAGAGCATATGCGAGGCAAAACAGTGGCGTAGCAGATGCGGATACATGTTTTGGGCGATACCTGCGCGCAGAGCGGCAACCTTGAGACGCTGCTGTACCGCTCGAGTTGAGAGCCTAGTGCCCAGCTTTTCACTGATAAATAAAGCGCTATCGACTTGCTCTACCCACAGATTGCGATGCGGTAAGTAGCGCCTAATGGCATCGCTTGCTTTAGCCCCTATCGGCACAAGGCGGGTCTTATTACCTTTACCCGTCACGCGCACGCGCAAATCAGACAGATCGATATCCGTCATATTAAGGGCAACCAGCTCACCGACACGCAGACCACTGCTATAGAGTAGCTCAAACATCGCCTTATCCCGCAGCCACAAACGCGCTTGTTCTGGCGTATCAGGAGCAGGCTGATCAAGCAGCTGGGTGAGCATATCGATATCAGCAATAGAGGGTAGCGGGCGCGGACTGCGTTTGAGCTGATAGCCTGTCGTTGGATTGATCCGAGCAAGGCCCTCCTCAATAAGCCAGCCATAAAAATGCCGAATCGCTGACAGCTCTTGCTGAACGCTGGCAAGAGCGAGCTTATCTTCATCAAGGCGAAAAGAGATGTACTGAGCCAATTGACGCTTATCGCAGCGCGTCCACGTCAAGCGCTTACCGCGCAAAAACAGCGCCAACTGATTAACCCCAGAAAAGTAAGCACTCAAAGTGTGCTCTGAGTGGTTGCGTACCTTGAGCGTGCTTAACCAGCGATTGACGGGTATTAATAAATTATTTAACTCAGTATCTAACTCTAGCGTATTGGCTAAGTCTGTCGTTATCCAAGGCTGACTGTTGGCAGTAGACATTTTTATTACCCCTTATTTATCAAGCCTGAGCTATCAAAAATCAGCTATTAAACATTAGCTATCAGGATTAGGCGTAATGCCTGCTTGTGCCATGAGACCATCTGGACTAAACACCCCTTCATAAACAAAAGCGGTCGGACCGGTCATCATCACAGAATAGCCCGGTTGCCATTTGATAATCATACTGCCGCCATATAATTGCGCGCGCACATCTTCGCCTTCATCAAGCCAGCCCTCACGGATACCAATAGCCACCGCCGCGCAGGCACCCGTGCCGCACGCTTGCGTCTCGCCTACGCCGCGCTCGTAGACACGCAAACGGATGTGGCGCTGGTTCATCACCTGCACAAAGCCGACATTGACCCGCTCGGGAAAGGCAGGGTGCGACTCTAACGCTTTGCCCAAAGTCTCGACATCGGCCTCGAGCACATCATCTACCTTTATTACCGCATGTGGATTACCCATGCTCGCTACATAAAGCTGCACGGGCGTACCCTCGACATTTAGATGATAAGCATTTTGAATCTTGGTTGTCGCTTTGGGCGTAAAGGGAATCTCGTCAGGCTCAAATTTGGGCTTACCCATATCGACCTCGACCCAGCCGTAACGATCGGTCGTCAAAGCAATAATACCGCTTGCTGTCTCAACACGCAGGCGCTGCTTAAAGGATAATTTTCGCGCTTGCACAAAACGGGCAAAACAGCGCGCGCCATTACCGCACTGCTCAACCTCTGTGCCATCGGTATTAAAAATGCGATAGCTAAAATCCACATCAGGGCGCATCGGCGGTTCAACGACTAAGAGTTGATCAAAGCCCACACCCAGATGCCTATCGCCTAATAATTCTACTAATTCTTTGGTCAAATCCAAGCGCTGCGTCACCAAATCGATGACCATAAAATCATTGCCCAGCCCATGCATCTTTGTAAACTCTATTAACATATCCTTGTGCCCCACTCTATTATTATATGTCGGTTATATTAGCACGCTACCTGATACAATGATAACTACCAGCATGTGCTAATAGCGACTTAAAGTAATAAAAGACTGACCATAAAAAACCCACTGTCATCATGACAATGGGTCTGTTATTGACTTATTTTTGCAAATGCTAGTTTTAATAATTTTTTATGACTTATCCCGCTACTTGTTTAATCCTGCCAAAGCATCTCATCACGGTATAAGTCCTCAATCGTTTCGCGCTTACGGATCAGTTGATGCTGAGTGCCAGCTATCATAACCTCGCTTGCTCGCCCTCGCGAATTGTAATTACTACTCATAGTAAAACCGTAAGCGCCTGCGCCTGTGATCGCTAAAATATCACCTACGGCTAGTGTCAGCACGCGATCCTTTGCCAAAAAGTCGCCCGTCTCGCAGATAGCGCCGACAACATCCCAAGTCATAGCCTCATTACCAGCATCAGTGCCAGTATCATCACTTGGCAACGTCTCAGGAATCACCGCCATCTCAGCCTGATATAGTGCAGGACGGATCAGATCATTCATCGCCGCATCAACGATAGCAAAGTTCTTGTGCTCAGTTGGCTTTAGAACATCCACGCGGGTGATTAACACGCCAGCATTGGCAACCATGCTGCGACCCGGCTCAAAGAATACTTTTAATCCAAGCGCTTGCAGTTTAGGCAACAAAGCTTGCGCAAACTTATCAATGGTCACAGGCGACTCATCGATATAACGTACCCCAAGCCCGCCGCCCAAATCGATATGACGAAGATTGATACCCTTGTCACGCAGCGCGCCAATCAGCTCAATCAGTTTATCTAACGCAGCAACGAAAGGGGCTACCTCAGTCAATTGCGAGCCAATGTGACAATCGATACCGACGATATCAATATTGTCCATCATAGCCGCCTGCTCGTAGACGCCAACGGCCTTGTCATGAGCAATGCCAAATTTATTATCCTTGAGACCCGTTGAGATATAAGGATGCGTACCCGCGTCGACATCTGGGTTGACGCGTAGCGATATTGGCGCGCGCTTGCCCAACTGCTGAGCGACATCGTTAATGAGTGCAAGCTCGCTGATAGACTCAACATTAAAACAACCAATGCCCTGATTGAGTGCAAACTCGATGTCGTCATAAGTCTTACCTACACCTGAGAATACGATGCGATCTGCGTGACCACCTGCCGCAAGGACGCGCATAAGCTCGCCGCGCGAGACAATATCAAACCCTGCACCTGCTTGCGCTAGTACGCCCAATACCGCAAGGTTAGAATTGGCTTTTACCGCGTAACATATTTGATGATCAAGACTTGCAAAGCTGTCGCTATAGGCTTGATAGACGTCCAATATTGCCTGTTTTGAGTAGACATAGCACGGCGTACCGTAGTGCTCGGCGACATCACTTATGCTGACCTGCCCCATGTGCAGTGCTCGGTCTTGATATTGCAGCGCAGGCAAATGCTTGCTCAAAACGATGGGGTCTATATATAGACCTTGTTCAGTTTGGGTGCTAACAGAATTAGGGGTGCAGGCTTGCAAGGTCGTATTACTCATAGCTAAATCTCAAATGTAGGGCGTGTTTTTAATAGTGGCGCGTGTTTTTACCCGCGCGTGCTTTTAGTTAATAGTCGTTGGGATCATCACTGGCAGTGGGTAGTATTTGCTTTCGCTCAAGATAGCGGGTCTTATCATAATCGGTATCGTCTAAATTATCAAAAGCGGTATCCTGCGGCTGACTACCACTGGCTAGGACTGCAGAGGAGGTCTCGATGGCTGCTTGATCGCTTGTATCGACTAAATACAAAGCACCCTTTTGTCCGCAGCCAGCTAGCCCAAGCGCGGTAATGCTAGCCGTAATGACTAAAGCATTAACTAAAGCATTGGCGCGCCGCGTAGCTCTGCTCGGTAGATAGCGGTTGGTAGAGGATAAACGAGATAAAATAGACATAGGGGTTAACCTTGAGATAAGCCTGCAATAAAAAGTAAATTTTGCATCATTAGCAATGGCGCTAATCATAGCATTATTCAATATCAGTGTCCGATAATGTAAATGACTGTTTGATAAATTTACTTACAACTAATATTTCAATACTTCAATTTTGTGCATAGCTTGCTACGCTTTATATTGAGTGAACATCTGTATTAGATACTTGACCTCTATCACTCCTAAACCTTATAGTTGTCGTGGTATAGCGCCCAAAATATGTTACATTATTGATAATATCTGCTTTGTTTAAATAAGTAGCCCCTATGCTGCTTGCTAAGTGATAAGCGAATAACACCCCACTGCGGCTACTATTAAGCCGATTCACCCCCTACCGACAACCATCTAAGGATAGAGCATGAGCGATAGCACAACCACCCAAACCTCTAAGCAAGAATCTGATACCTCACAATTAACCAATCCTACTTTAGTCTTAAACTGCGGCTCATCGTCCATCAAATACGCCCTCATCAGTGAAGATGAGTCGACGCGTATCACAGGTCTTGCTGAAAACTTAGGACTTGATACTGCGCGTATCAAGCACACAGCTTTGAGCGGTGAAAAATTAGAGATTAGCATTCCAGGCGGTCGCCATAAGCTTGCGCTACAAAAAATCCTTGAGCTCCTTGAGCAATATCATTTCATCGCCGTCGGTCATCGCGGCGTCCATGGCGGGCGTGAATATTCAGAAGCCGTGCAAGTCACCGATCATGTATTATCTGAGGTCAAACGCCTCAAGTCATTGGCCCCGCTGCACAATCCTGCCAATGCGCTAGGGATTGAGGCGGTACAAGCCATTTATCCTGACATCCCGCAAGTGGTCGTCTTTGACACCGCCTTTCACCAAACTATGCCAGCGGTTGCTTATCGCTATCCCATTCCAAAAGCGCTTTACGAGGATCATAAGATTCGTCGTTATGGCTTTCATGGTACCTCACACGCTTATGTCTCAGAGCGCGCCAGC
The DNA here is from genome assembly GCA_947495055.1 of uncultured Psychrobacter sp. Classification (GTDB taxonomy): domain Bacteria; phylum Pseudomonadota; class Gammaproteobacteria; order Pseudomonadales; family Moraxellaceae; genus Psychrobacter. The sequence goes on from CANLXO010000005.1 coordinate 67,109, forward strand.
CAAATCACCGAAGCGGGAGGTACGCATGGCTGGTTGACCGCGCATTTGGGCAATGGTTGTTCAGCGGCTGCCGTTTATGACGGCAAAAGCTTAGATACTAGCATGGGTCTGACCCCGCTTGAGGGCCTGATGATGGGTACGCGTAGTGGTGATGTCGACCCAAGTCTGCATATCCACCTCAAACGCCAGTTGGGCATGAGTCTTGAGGACATCGACAAGATGCTCAACAGCGAGAGCGGATTGCTCGGTATTTCAGGTCTGTCTAATGATTTGCGTACGGTGGAACAGGCGGCTAATGAGGGTCATAAGGATGCGATACTCGCCATTGAGATGTTCGCCTATCGCGTGGGCAAATACTTAGCTAGTCTTAGCTGCGCTTTGCCTGAATTTACAGGCATTATCTTTACTGGCGGTATCGGTGAGAACTCAGCGACCACGCGCGCCCGTATCCTAAATGTCATGCGTCATTTTGGTATCTCGTTTGATGCCGATAAAAACAAAACGCTGGCAGGCGGAGCCGAAGGTAGTTTCCATAGTAGCGATAGTAGTGTTGAGCTGTGGGTGATTCCAACGGATGAGGAGCGCCAGATCGCCAAAGAGACGCGCCAAACGCTAGGTTTAGCGTAATCATTTATATATAAAGATAAAAAGAGCGTTTTGCCAATGGCTTTATTCATAGCTTCATAAAACGCTGTACACTATTTAATCAAAATAAATCGTAGGATACGCTATGCAAACTATTTTACTTGTTCCTATTAGCCGCGGTATCGGTGTGACCTCAGCGGCGCTAGGGCTGATCCGTGCCCTTGATTACAACGGTATCAAAGCGGGCTTTATGAAGCCGTTTTTGCAAGATGATACGTTAGATAAACAAAAGAGCTTAGATAGCTCAAGCGCACTTGCTATGCACGCCTTTGGTCTAAAAGCACCTAAATCTATCGGGCGTCAGCGCGCACTACGTATGATCGGTGACGGCAATATCGATGAGCTAATGGAAGAGGTTATCGGCAGCTTCCATAGTATCGGCGATGATCAAGATGTTGTCATTTGTGAAGGCCTAGTCTCAACGACAGAGGCCTCTTATGCCTCGCAAGTCAACCGCGCTATTGCTCATGCTTTGGATGCCAAAATTATCTTTGTCAGCGATGCTGATATCAACAATCCTGCGCACCTAGCGGACAAGCTCGACGTCCATGCGCGTGAGTTCGGCGGTATCGCAAGCGAGCGCACCCTTGGCTGTATTTTGATGCGTGTTGATGTGCCTAACACCTATGACAATCAACCTGTGGCCCCAGGCGAGGCGGTGTTTGAGCTTGATCAAAGCTACATTCAAGAAGTACAGCGCTTATCACCGCATTTTGATAGTGAGCAGTTTCGCCTGATCGGTGTTGTGCCTTTCAGCGATACATTGTCAGTGCCCCGTACTTGGGATATCGCCGCCGAATTAGATGCCACTTGGCTCAATGTTGGCGATGCCAAAACCCGCCGTATCAATAATATCAGCCTAACCGCGCGCTCTATTGCCCGCGTTGATGAAGTCTTTAATCGAGGCACACTGATCGTCGTTCCAGGCGACCGTGATGATTTGCTCCTTGCTGCAGGATTGGCCTGTATCAATGGCGTACCCTTAGCAGGTCTAGTGCTAACGGGCGGCGTGACACCGAACGCTACTGTCGCAGAGCTGTGGATATCAGCCCTAAAGACGGGCATTCCTGTGATGAGCGTCGAAACCGATAGCTTTGAGACCGTACAAAAACTCTTGCACATGAGTGCTGAGATCCCAAGTGATGATACCGAGCGCGCCACCGATGTTACGCGCTACGTCGCGGCTCACTTAGATTTGGCTTGGATCAAGGAGCAATTTAGCGGTGATCATAAGCCGCGTCTGTCTCCAGCGGCCTTTCGTCATCAAGTGGTCAAGCAGGCGCAGCAAGCCAAAAAACGTATTGTACTGCCAGAGGGCTCTGAGCCGCGCACCGTTGAGGCCGCTTGTATCTGTCAAAGCCGCGGTATCGCTGACTGCGTGCTCTTAGCGACGCGTAGTGATGTTGAATTAGTCGCCAAAAACCGCGATTTAATTCTGCCAGAAGGCCTAGAGATTCTCGATCCTGCCAGCCTCGATATGGATAAATACATCGCCGCTGTCGTTGAGCGCCGTAAAGGCAAAACCACGCCAGAGGTTGCCGCTGAGCAATTAGAAGATACGGTGTTTTTGGGTACGATCATGCTACAAATGGACGAAGTCGATGGCCTCGTCTCAGGCGCGATTCATACTACGGCTAATACTGTACGCCCAGCCTTTCAGCTGATTAAGACCGCGCCGCAATACTCGCTAGTATCGTCAGTATTCTTTATGCTGCTACCAGAGCAAGTGGTCGTCTATGGCGATTGCGCCATCAACCCTGACCCGAACGCAGAAGAGCTCGCTGAGATTGCTATTCAATCAGCGCAGTCGGCTGCCGCTTTTGGTATCGATCCCAAAGTGGCGATGATCAGCTACTCAACAGGCTCATCAGGCACAGGCGCTGACGTTGAAAAAGTCATTCGCGCCACCGAAATCGTCCGTGAGCGTGCGCCTGACTTAGCCGTTGATGGACCGCTACAGTATGACGCCGCCTCAGTCATGAGCGTCGGCAAACAAAAAGCGCCTGACTCAAAAGTCGCAGGTCAAGCCAACGTGTTTATCTTCCCAGATCTGAACACAGGTAACACCACGTATAAAGCGGTGCAACGTAGCGCTAACGTCATCAGTGTCGGTCCTATGCTCCAAGGCCTTAATAAGCCGGTCAATGACTTATCGCGCGGCGCTCTAGTCGATGATATTGTCTACACTATTGCTCTCACGGCTATTCAGGCTTATAGTGATTTGATTTAAAAGTATTTAAATCATTATTAGTTTTAAACAAAAGCGCTTAGCATCATTATGTTGAGCGCTTTTTATTAGGGCGTGTTTGATAATTCACAAATACGCACTGACAGAGACTATTTTTTAGTCGATTCAAAGATAAAAATAATAAGTTTAGTCATTCTAAGCGTCTATTTTTATTAAAGGAGCGGCAAAAAAGAGTCCTGTCCTTTCAGGCTGATGCTAAAATTGCCCCCCAGCTCTATATAAGCAGTGTGTTGCAAGTCTAGCTAAGGTCTAGACATTATCTTTAACTTGCGCCGTGTCTGGAACCATTTTAGCGATCAGCAGTGCCATGGTTAAATGTTCAATACGCCCTAAGTTTGCTCAGCAAAACGTTTACCCAATCGCTATAATAGCGCCATGACTCACTCACCTACTCTTACGCAAAACATTAACCCTTTGATTCGTGTCTATCTAGGCGGCTCGTTTGATCCAGTGCATCTGGGTCATATTCAGATGGCGATGGCGGTTTATGAGTGCTTAGCCCCTATTGCTAGCGAGCAAAATCGCAAGCTACATTTGTCACTACTACCCAATGCGCGCTCACCGTTTAAAACCGATAGCATAGACCCTCAGCATCGCTTAGCTATGCTAAAGCTTGCACTGCAAGGCACGCCGCTATGCATCGATGAGCTGGAGCTATGGCAAGCGCCGCCCGTTTATACTATCGATAGCGTTCGCACTCTGCGTAGTCGCTACCCAAATGATAGCTTGATATTTGTTATGGGTATGGACAGCGCGCGTAGCTTGGATAAGTGGCAGGATGGCTTAGCACTAATAAATTACGTCAATATTTGGGTGTTTAATCGTGTCGATAGCGTCTTAGAGGCTCAGCTATCAACTCAGCAAGATAGCACGCAGCTGCTACCTACCGAGCTACAAGCGCAAACGAGCGACTCTATACAAGATCTGCTCACGCCCTTGAAAAACGATAGCCAAGGGCACATTTATATAGATCTGCGCCCCATAGCATCAATATCGAGTACCCAAATACGCCAAGTACTATCTCAATCTTTGACTAAAGCTGTCAGGCCAATTACACGGCTAGCGCCAATAAATGATACTATTGACACTGTGAACCCTATATCATCTCCTCTGCTCACTAAATGGCTACATCCTGCGGTTTATCATTATATAATCACTCATAAGCTATATTCTAAGACTTAATTCCGTTAAAATTGCCTTATCCCTATTTATTTAACCGTGTAGCTTTTGATAGGCGCGGTGCACCCATACCCTTTATTTTAGATTTAAGAGACCACTATTTATGACTAATACTATGACCGACGAGCGTTTAAAACAATGCTTAGACCTCGTCAATACTTCATTAGAAGATATGAAAGCCAAAAACATTACCGTACTCAACGTCGAGGATTTAACCGACGTCATGGAACGTATGGTAATCGCTGATGGCACCTCAAAGCGTCATGTACGTGCGATGGCTGATAGTCTCGGCGCTGAATCCAAAAAAGCTGGCTTTATGCCGCTTGGCCGCGAAGGCGGAAATGACTCTGATTGGACACTAATCGATCTAGGCGCAGTCGTCGTCCATATGATGACGCCGCAAGCGCGCGAGTTCTATGACTTAGAAGGCCTATGGTCATCGTCTGAGAGCTTGGCTGAATTGGTCGCTGTACCGCGTGAAAAGAAAGCGGGTCGCCGTAGCTAAGCTGATAATTTAATGCTTGCAATATAATTTATTTAGAAAAGACTAGAATATCAATCTGGTCTTTTTTATGCGCGACTATAAATCCGTCAGCAAGTTACAAATGAGCTGAAAGCAGGCTATGATTGCGCTAAGATAGCGCTATTATTAGATCGCCAATTAGGACATGCCATGAGTACAGCAATGACTTCGCAAGCGAAAGCACCTCAAGAATTTAATCAGCCTTTGCCCTTACATATTGCCACTTTGACTTGCGTGCGCGCAGGCAAAGCCATGCCATTCGCGCGTGAGCAAATGAGCGCCATCGACAAAGCCCCGATCAAAGCTCCTGTCGCCGTCGACTTTATGGGTTTGACCACAGACGAGCAAGCCGATCGCCGTCATCACGGTGGCCCGCTAAAAGCGGTACACCAATTGCCGCCTGCGACTTATGAGCAGATTAATACAGAGTTTGGCTTAAAAGTACGCGTTGGCACACTCGGTGAGAACCTAACTACCGAAGCGGTAAACGGTTTGCCTGAAATGACAGAGTCTAGCGTTTGCATTGGTGATGTCTTTGAGTACGGCGATGACAGTCATAGCGTCCAACTGCGTATCGTGCAACCGCGTCGTCCTTGTTATAAGATCAACGACCAAATCGGGCAGTTTAATAAAGTGCCCAATATCGCCGCTTGGGTGAGCAAACAAGGTATCGCTGGTTGGTATTTCGAAGTGGTACGCGCGGGCATGATTGACGCGGATCTGCCCGTTTATCTAGTAGAGCGCCCCTATCCGTTTGCAACGCTCTCGATGCTATGGCAATTGTCGAATTCAAAAGAGAAATATGCGAATGAGGTGATTGAGCCTTGGTTAGCGATTGAGTGTCTAGAGGAGAGTTGGAAAGTCGTTTTGGCTAAGAAGATAAAAAAGTAATAGTTACTTTATATCTTGTTTTTTCGTATTCTAAACCGAGCATTTTATGACCAAAAACCTTCTTTTCGCATTTGGCTTAACCCTACCCTTGACGGGCTGCGTGACCACGACGGCACCCGTCGCCAGCACCGAAACCTACAGCGTTGACAGCGATACTTATCAATCACAAGGCAAAAGCGAGCGTATCAAAACTATCGTCCTGCACTACACCGTCTCAGACAATGCGCGCTCTATAAAGACCCTCACCACAGGTCAAGTCAGCGCCCACTATTTAATCTTGGATCAAGGCGATGACAAGATCTATAACTTAGTCCCAGAGTCTGAGCGCGCTTGGCATGCGGGCAACAGCTATTTTGCAGGTCGAACCATCCTCAACGATACTTCTATCGGTATCGAGATTGTTAATGCAGGCATCGCTCAGCAGTATCGAGGCGCGCTAAAATCAGGCGAGCTGGACTATCATCCGTACGAGCATTTTGTCGCATTTGACGACTTACAAATCAAAAAAGTCGCGCAATTGGTGCAAGATATTGCGCAGCGGTATGACATCTCACCCAAAAACATCGTCGGTCACTCAGATATCGCGCCGTCACGTAAGATAGATCCAGGCGCAAAGTTCCCTTGGCAACAGTTATACGAGCAGTATGATATCGGCGCTTGGTACGATGAAGCCGACAAAAAGTATTTTATCAGACAAATCGCTATGACCACGCCGACGATAGCTGAGATCAAGCAAGCCTTTCGCGAGTATGGCTACCAGCTCAATACCACAAACGCGTGGGATAAGCCTAGCCGTGATGTCATCTATGCCTTTCAATTACACTTTCGTCCTCTAAATCCAACAGGGCAGATGGACGTCGAGACCTATGCTATCCTAAAAGCACTCAATAAAAAGTATGCGGGACGTGACGATTTTTACTAGCCTGAGTGATCAACTATTAATCACGGACACTCAAACCATAACAATAACGAAAAAGGACATCTTATGAGCACCCTATTTAGCGTCAATTTAAACAAACTCGCTTTAATCCGTAACTCGCGCGGCACCGATTATCCTAATCTTTTGTACTTTGCCCAAAAGCTGATTGATCTGGGTGTCAAGGGCTTTACCGTGCATCCACGGCCCGATGAGCGGCATATCAGATACCAAGATGTTTATGATATTAGCGAATATCTCAAAGACTATAAAGACATCGAATTCAATATCGAAGGCAATCCCAACGAGCAATTTTTAAAACTCATTCGCGAGGTCAAACCGCATCAATGTACCCTTGTACCCGATAGCGAAGATCAACTGACCTCCGATCATGGTTTCGATATTATTAAGCATAGCGATATGCTATCTAAGCTTAGTCATGAGCTTGAAGCGTTCGGCACACGCTGCGCAGTGTTTATCGACCCTGATATTGAGCAGATCAAAGCGGTCATCGATAGCGACGTACAGACGATAGAGATGTACACCGAAGAATGGGCGCGCGCTTATAGCGACGATAACAATGACGGCGACTTTGCTGCGGTCAAGCAGCGCTTTAGCGACTGTATTAACCTCGCTAGCGAAAACGGTATGCGCGTCAACGCCGGACACGATTTGAATTTAGACAATTTAGCCGATTTGCTAAGCCTTGGTGATATCGCGGAGGTGTCGATTGGTCATGCCTTTACTATTGAATCGCTAGAGCAAGGCATGGATAACGTCGTGCGTCAGTATTTGCAGATTTGTGGATAGAACGTTTTGATAAAAGAGGTACGTTATGAGCTTACGTATTCACGCGCTGTTTCATACCGATTATGCGGATCTAAGCTTTATCAAACAGTGGGCGCGCGCGCATAATCATCCGATCACCGTTAGTCGCTCCTACGATAACGACGACCTGCCAACGCTAGATAGCTTTGATTGGCTCATCGTGATGGGTGGGCCAATGAGCGTTCATGATGAGGATAAATATTCTTGGCTCATTAAAGAAAAGCGGCTGATAAAACAAGCCGTTGATGCCGGTAAAACAGTCATTGGCATTTGCTTAGGCGCGCAAATCATCGCGCATTGTTTGGGCGCTGAGGTGAAACCGTCTGGAATCAAAGAGATTGGCTGGTTACCGATGCAATTGACCGAAGCAGGTCAAGCGCATCCATTATTACAAGATCTACCCAAAGACTTTACGGTGTTTCACTGGCACGGCGAAGGTTTTGACTGTCCCAAAGGCGCAAGCATTATTGCGGAGACGCAGGCTTGGCCGAATCAAGGCTTTATCTATCAAACGCCAAAACATAAAGCGCGTGGCACTTGGGTACTCGCTTGGCAATGTCACTTTGAAGCCACCAAAGAGAGCCTACCGAAGATGGTCTCCAATGGTAATAAAGCTATTCAAAGTGGGCTAAAAGACTATCCCGAAACGGTACAAGCACCGAATGAGATATTAGTGTTAGGCGCTAAATATGTTGAAGAAAATAATGAACGATTAGCCGCTATGTTTAATCGAATAGCATCGTCAGCAAATAAATAGTATAAGGAGTCAGTCATGAGTCATTCACAGCAAGATGACCAACAAGCGCTTGAGCAATATTTGGAAGATAAGGCTAAAGAGGAGAAGGAAAGTCAGCAACAACAGGAGGCTGAGCCGCTTTCTGAGTATGAGGCTTGTGTGCTTAGGGAGAGTGCTCGGGTAAAGGAGTTGATGGCTGAGGCACGGAACAAAGCTCAAGATAAATAATTAAAATATCCTTTCTCCTTAGCTCTTTTGTTTAGGGTAGAATTAAGTTTGTAAAATTTAAGAATGCAATACTAAATATATATGACAAGTAGGGCTTACTATGAGCGCAGGACTAATCAAACATTTATGAATCGGCGTACCTTGGTCGCGCCCAGCGTGCAGGAGATCAAGCAAGCCTTTCGGGACTATGGCTACCCGATGAACGGCACCGATACATGGGACAAAGCCAGCCGCGATGTCATCTACGCCTTTCAGCTGCACTTTCGCCCAGAACAGCTGACAGGGGGCATGGATGCGGAGACGTATGCGATATTGCAGGCGTTGAATAGGAAGCATGGGGGTTGATATTAGAAATTGTTAATATCAAAATACTAAGTTATATTAGTTCTGAATGAGTATATAAAAAATACACTTACAGGATGTCAAAAACGCTCTTTATTATATAGTAGTATAAAAAATACAAGTCGCTATCAATATATTCAAACTATACTTGATTTTTAAAAACTTAAAAGTACTCATAGGACTGTAAATTGAATACACCAGAAACTATAGATTGGTTTGTAACATCTAAGTGCAACTTGAAATGTGACTTTTGTTATGGGCCCTATCCCGAAATAGAAAATAGAAAGATAATAAAAGATATCGCATACAAGATATCAGAAAGCAATGTAGCTAACGTAACACTATGTGGTGGTGAACCGTTTGTTAACCCAGATATTTTTGAAATTATAGATATATTAATAGATAATGGAAAAAATGTTTATGTGTCTAGCAACGGTCACTTCCCTATCAAAATACTCAGAGTTTTAGATAAGCTTTCAGGAGTTAGTATATCATTAGACTCTTATGATAAAAAAAATTTTGAGAAAATCAGAGGTAACTTATCAGACTTTGATAAAGTAATTGAATCCATAAAAATTATTAGTTCTGAAAATCCAAATAAATTAAAAATAACTACAGTACTTTCATCTTTAAATATTAATAGTATGGTAGATATAGGAAATTTTATTTTAGAATACAACCCAAAAATCTGGAGAATTCTTAAATTTGTACCAAGAATGAAAGGGAGCTTAAATAGAGGAATATACGAAATAAGTGATAATGATTTTTCCAAGTCTATCGATGAGCTGAATTTATTTTTTAGTGACTTAAAAATATATGCTTCCAAGGAAGAAGAGATAAACTCTTGCTTCTTAATAGACCACAGAGGAAATATAATATTACCAAGAAATGATATTTATGATATTGTAGGAAACTGTTTTAATAAAAGCATTGAAGAATGCTGGGAAAAATACTGGAAATCAAAAAAAATTCACTATAGGAACAAAATATGGATGTCAGAAATAAAGAAATAGGCGAAATTGGTGAGAAAAATTTTTTAAATGAAGTTTTTAAAATAATTGATAATAATGATGAAAATTTTGTTAATGGAATAAATCAAGACTCAAGTATATTAAGAATAAATAACGAAATAATGTTAGTGTCTAACATCGATAAAGCACAAACTCCTGTCATACTATCTGATAAAAATTACGATACATACAAGACATGGGGCTATTTATCAGTAACAAGTAGCTTAAGCGATATTTCAGTTGTAGGAGCTAAAGGATTATCATTTTTAATATCAATAACCGCGCCATCTAATATTCATTCTGAAAAGATATTGAAAATCATTAAAGGTGCACAAGAAGCATGTAAACATTACGGTATTTCTTTTTTAGGTGGAGATACTAAAAAAGGAAATGAGTTATCAGTTGTAGGTGCTGCAAATGGTATAATTAAGGGTTCAAACTATTTAACTAGAAATAGCTCTAATCCATCAGAACTTATAGTATGTACTGGTGAATTTGGAAAATTCGCTACCGCTTATTATAAACTACTTAACTCTATAGAGCTAGATAAGGAAGAGATTGAATATATAACTTACCCAAAATTCGATATAAAGCAATGTGAAATAGTTAGTAATAATCTTGATTTGTTCTCATCTTCTATGGACAATAGTGATGGGATAAATAATTTACTTTATAAAATGTTTACTGAAAACAATTTGGGTTTTGAAATATACTTAGATTCTATACCTTTTAGTGACAACTCAAGAGAGTTGGCAAAATTATACAGTATACCATTAGAAAATTTTGCATTTTATGTTGGTGACTGGAATTCTATATTCACTATTTCTGAAGAAAATTTTCTTGCTCTAGAAGATCGTGTAAATAAACATGGCTTACATATTATAGGCAAAGTGAGAGATGATAGTAATATTAAAGAATTTCATAAACATGGAGAAACCTACTCCTGTTTATCAGACTTTGAAAACGACTCATTTATATCAACTACTAGTAATACCGAATATTTTTCAGAAAAAATACTTACTAGGGAATCTATTTTAAAATGAACTATAAAAGAATAATTATTGACTCAAGCAAACTTAGAGAAATAATAAATAACAACTATCCTAGACACAACAAAAACACCTTCTCTTATTTCTCTCTATTTATTACACTATTAGTCACATTGACTACAATAGAGACCTTCAAAGATTTTGGAGATATCTTATCGAGTTTACAGATAAAAATTATTCTTTGGTTTTTAGCTTGCATCTTTTTAATTCTTACAATATGGGAGTTTTTCAAAAAACCTCCTTACAGTAAGGAAACTGTGATATCTGAGATAGAGAAAGAATCTTTAAATATTACTAAGAATGTCGCTTTATTTGTATTTATGAAAACTTTCATTAAAGAAGATATTAAAGAGATAAAATTTCTTTTTTCAAATGATTTTGAATGGAGTAGTTATTTACTACCTTTCTGTAAAAAACATGATAACCATACTTTATCCCAACTAACCAATTTCATAGAAAGTCAGCTATCATTAGAAAAAAACTCTGTAAGTTTGGATAAAATAGATTTTTTAACTTTTGATGAAGAGAAAAGCTCTGCTACTTCTGGAAAACTGACACAGTACAGTTATGACGTTTACTTCGTTGTATATGATTCAGAAAAAAATATTCATTTAGAAGATGAAATATTCCATATAGGTGAACGTTCTTATGAATGGCTAAGTTTAGATAAAGTTAAGAATCACAGTAAAACTATGTACCTAAATAGGAAAGTAATACGTATGATTGATGACAATTTTTCTATGCTTCTTATGGATTATAAGTTACCAAATGATAATAGGCATTGAAGTTAAATCAGACAATTCACTCTATCTAAAGCCAATATTAAAAAATCCATATAGCAGTAAAAGATTGAGCAAAAAAAGTGAGCATTACGCCCACCTTTTTTTTATTACCTCACACAATATTCTAAACTAATTCAAATTATCTTAACGCAACCAAGCCCGTGCATTACGGAACATCCGCATCCATGCACCATCTTCATCCCACTGCTCAGGTTTCCAGCTATGGTTATACGCTTTTAGGTTACGCTCAGGGTGCGGCATCATAATTGTAACGCGACCGTCGGTGCTACATAGACCGGTGACACCGCCGACTGAGCCGTTTGGATTCAATGGATAAGTCTCGGTCGGATGACCTTGGCTATCGACATAACGCATCGCCAGCTGACCGTGTTTTGCCATACCGTCAATTTCAGTAGCGTTTAGGGTAGCAAGACCCTCACCATGCGCGACAGCGATAGGTAAGATACTGTCTTGCATGCCTTTGAACAGAATCGACTTGGTACGCTCAACTTTGACATTGACCGTACGCGCTTCAAAACGCGCCGACTCATTTGCGATAAAGCGTGGAAAGTTTTCTGCACCTGGGATCAGGTCTTTTAACTGCGCCATCATCTGACAGCCATTACAGACGCCAAGTGAGAAGGTACTCGGACGGGCGAAGAAACGCACAAACTGCATACGCAGTTCGTCATGGAACAAGATAGAGTTGGCCCAGCCTGAGCCTGCGCCGAGGACGTCACCGTAACTAAAGCCGCCACAAGCGACCAAACCGTCGAAGTCACGTAGATTGATGCGACCTTCTAGTAAGTCGCTCATGTGCACATCGACCGCTTCAAAGCCTGCTTGGGTGAAGCCTGCTGCCATCTCCAGCTGTCCGTTGACGCCTTGCTCGCGCAGGATAGCGACTCTTGGCTTGCTGTTATCAGAATCAGCACGACTGTTCAGATATGGCGTCTCGATCTTTTGATTGAGATCGAAGTTTGGCGCAGCGATAAGACCTTTATGATTAGTATCGGCAATCAAGTCATATTCTTGTTGCACGCACGCTGGATTATCACGGCGGCGGGCGATTTGATAGCTGACTTGACTCCACTCTTGTTGTAGCTCGCTGCGGCTAAATCTAAGCGTTTTATCACCTTGATGTAGCGGCGTTTGGATAATGAGGCTATCTTCCTCAGTGCTTTGACCGACGAGGCTAAGCATATCGCTGACGTTATATTCGTCCGCTAGCGCCACTAAAGCGGCGACGTCCTCTGGCAGGACTTGGATGACCGCGCCCAGCTCTTCGCTGAACAGCTGACCGAGTAGATTATCATCGCTGAGTGATAGCTTAATGCCTTGACGGCTAGTGAACTGCATCTCTGCAATGGTCGCAAGCAAGCCGCCATCACCGATATCGTGGTAGGCACTGATGATGCCTTGCTCATTACCCGCTTGTACGAAGTTAAAGAAGTCGACTAAGTCGCTCGGCTTATCAAGGTCGGGGCACTCGTTACCAAGCTGGCTGGCCGTTTGCGCAAGGATAGAGCCGCCAAGACGCAATTTACCTCTAGAGAGATCAAGACGATAAAACGCGCTATCGCCGTTGATCAGCTCAGGTGTGAGCGTTTTTGCCACATCAACGACTGGGGCAAAGGCAGTAATCACAAGGCTCATGGGTGAGACCACAGATTTATCTTGGCTATCCTCCTTAGCATCGTTATCATCTGTCCAATTGGCACGCATCGATAACGAGTCTTTACCGACTGGAATGGCAATCCCCAAAGCGGGACACAGCTCTTCACCGACAGTATGGACCGCATCAAATAATGCGGCGTCTTCCGCATCATCACCGCAAGCCGCCATCCAGTTCGCCGACATGGTGATGTCAGATAACTGGGAGATGCGCGCGCCTGCGATATTGGTAATGGCTTCACCAACCGCTAATCTTGCCGAGGCTTTTGGGTCAATGAGTGCCACTGGTGTACGCTCGCCGATACTCATCGCTTCACCGGTCATCGCTTGACCATCAAGCGTTATAAGACCTGAAGCGGTAATCGCGCAATCTGCCACAGGCACTTGATAGCGTCCCACATACTGATCGCGCACCACCATACCGGTGATTGAGCGGTCACCAATGCTAATGAGGAACGACTTGCTCGCGACAGTCGGATGACGCAGCACGTCTTTGACCGACTCGCTTAGGTCAAAATCATTGAGCACTAATGGCGCCAGCTCATTGGCTTGCACCTCGAAGCTGCGCTGCATCTTTGGCGTACCACCAAGCAATACTTGCATCGGCATATCCACGGGCTGATCATCGAGCAATTCATCATCGACTCTAAGCTGACGCACTTCGGTCGCCTCTCCCAATATCGCATACGGACAGCGCTCACGGGCACAAATCGCATCAAACTGCGCTTTGCTCTCTGGGCGAATGGCAAGGACATAACGCTCTTGCGCCTCATTTGACCAGATCGCCATCGGTGACATGCCCGCCTCAAGCGATGGAATATGACGCAAGTTGAGCACCGCGCCCATATCGTGATCATCGACTAGCTCTGGCATGGCGTTAGACAGACCGCCTGCGCCGACATCATGGATAGAGACGATGGGGTTGCCGTCTTGACTATCATTGCTCACCTCAGCATCGTTACCGGCAAGCGCCCAGCAGCGATCGATGACTTCCTGACAGCGACGCTCCATCTCCGCGTTATCGCGCTGCACCGAGGCAAAGTCTAGGCCCTCATCCAACTCACCACTATCGACAGAAGAGGCCGCGCCGCCGCCAAGACCGATTTGCATTGCAGGACCACCAAGTACAATCAGTAAATCCCCCTCACGAATCGGATTTTTCTCAATGAGGTTGCGTTTGATATTACCGTAACCACCTGCCAGCATAATGGGCTTATGATAGCCGCGCATCTCGCTGCCGTCTTTGGCGGCTGAGGTATCTAACTGGAAGCTGCGGAAATAACCGCAAAGGTTGGGGCGGCCAAACTCGTTAGAGAAATTGGCACTACCTAATGGCGCCTCCGTCATAATCTCAAGGCTTGTTGCCATGCGCTCCGGCGTACCATAGTCCTGCGTGCTCACTTGTCCTGACTGCTCCCACTTCTCGGCAAGCTCTGGAATATGCAAGTGCGACACGTGGAAGCCTGTGAGACCCGCTTTGGGTTTACCGCCGCGGCCGGTGGCACCTTCGTCACGAATCTCACCGCCCGCGCCTGTTGCTGCACCGGCATAAGGGGCAATGGCGGTTGGATGGTTGTGCGTTTCGACTTTCATCAGGATATCGATAGCTTCTTGATGAAAGCCATACGGATGCGCAGCATTAGGGTTTTTAGCGTCTTCAGGAATAGGATAGTAACGCATGCCCTCAGCGCCAGCCATCACCGCCGCGTTGTCTTTATAAGCGGAGAGGATACCTTCTGGATTTGATTGATAAGTATTCTTAATCATCTGAAACAAGGACTTTGGCTGTACTTCACCGTTAGCCGTCCACTCAGCGTTGAATATCTTGTGACGGCAATGCTCTGAGTTGGCTTGGGCAAACATCATCAGCTCAACGTCGGTTGGATTGCGCTGTAGGTCATTGACATAAGCATGCATCAAGTAGTCGATATCATCGCTTGATAACGCAAAGCCAAATGTCGTATTCGCTGACTCTAATGCGCTGCGCCCTGCTCCCATGACATCGATATGATTCAATGACGCTGGCAGTTCATCGTCAAACAGTTTATTCACGTCGTTTAAATCATAAACCAAGCTTTGGGTCATACGGTCATAGAGTAAACGCTCAGCCGCCGTTGGCAGCTTGTCTTCGGTAGCACCTTCTAGCGTCAGCGTATAAACAATCACCCGCTCAATACGATTGATCTTCAGCTCGCAGTTATTAAAAATATCGGTGGCTTTACTCGCCCATGGCGATATCGTGCCAAAACGCGGACTGACGATGACTTGGATTTGACGCTCTGTCGCAGCTTCTAGCGAGGTTTGCTCTTTTACCCCTAAAAGATCCAAAGCCTTTTTTTGCTCTTCATCTAAGAGCTCTCTTGAGAGTACAAAAACCTGCTGAGTACTGATTTGGGTCACGTTTAGATCGGTTTTTTGGGCAAATTGATTGATCAGTTGCTGGGTCTGAAAATCGGTCAAAAACGGCTGTCCGGCGATGGTCATCATAGAGGCATATTTCCTAGGATATGAGCAGTAACTGGCATCACTGCCATGCAAAGTAAATGGTCGCTGCATTATAACAAGAAGACCCATAATAATCAGGTAAAAGCCAGAAAATTTGCTGATTAACGGAGCTGGTTTTGAGTAATAAGCGCACTCAAATTTTACCTAACCCTTATACAGCTTACAAACGCTCACATCGCATTACGGGCAGCCTATATAACTACAGGCACCTCTATCGTTATTCTACAACCAGTCAATAACGAACAACCCCAATAATTTTAATCTAATAAGGATATATTATGACTAAGCAAGAGCAAATTGATAAAGTACAAGACGTGATTAAAGACGTAAAATTTGCCATGATGAGCACCGTTAATAGCAAAGGTGATGTTCATGCTTGGCCGATGACTACTAGCGAAACCAGCATCGGTGGTAGGGAGATTTGGTTCATTGGTGATAAATCATCTGATGTTGTCAAAGACATTCAAAACAATCCAAAGGTTGGTTTGTCTTATGCAACGCAAGACGAAAAAAACTACGTCTCAGTGAGCGCTAATGCTGAATTACCAACGGATAGAGCCAAGCTAGAAGAGCTATGGTCACCTGTCTATAATGCATGGTTTGAGCAAGGTATTGATGATGACGAAGTACAACTGATTAAAGTAGTGCCACATGGCGTTGAATGCTGGATAAGTGGTAGCTCTACAGTCAATATGTTCAAAATGGTATCAGCTGCGCTACAAGAAGGTAAAACCGCTGAAGACATGGGTGAGCAGTTCAATATCTCTTTATAATATAATTGATAGCACATCACTTTAACGTCAGTAAATTTATTTTGCTGGCGTTTTTTTATGACTTAAGGCTTTAAGATTTGACGTCTTCTCAACTGTAAATAGCAGCTTAAAATTACAAACAATCACAGCGTATTACAGAGGACTCGTAGCGTTACACCAGCGCATTTCGTTATATTGATAGTGAACTATCAACATAGTCGCTAAAACAGACGCTATATATCAGAGTCAAAATTTTAGTGACTTTATATTTTAAACTTTTACCGGTAAATAGTAAGGATAACTATTATGAGTAAACAACAACAAATGGATACCATTCAGGCGATGGTCAATGATATCAAATTCACCATGATGACCACGCGTACCCACGAGGATCATCTACATTCTTGCCCAATGAACACCACTGAGACGAGTATTGGTGCCAAAGAGATTTGGTTTATCGGTCACAAGCCATCAGAGACGGTCGATAATATCAATAACAACCCACAGGTGAACTTAGCTTACGTCAGTCAAGATGACAAAAACTATCTCTCGATCACAGGCAAGGCAGAACTGGTAGAAGATCGAGAAAAGTTAGAAGAGCTCTGGTCAGTCACTTACAATGCCTATTTTGAAAAAGGGATTGATGATCCAGAAGTGCAACTAATCAAGGTTGTTCCGCATGGTGCTGAATACTGGGCCAATGGTAATGCTATTGCAAGCGCTGCCAAAATGGCAGTGGCAGCAGCTACTGATACGGCTATAGAGAAAAGTTTAGGTGAGAACTTCTCAATAGCCTTGTAAGTTGTACTCTAGCAGTTGAGTAAGTCTATAAATTTTAAAAACAAAAACGCCAGTCGTATAGACAACTGGCGTTTTTTTATTATTTTATATTTGCTATGAAACTACATCTAAAGCTAACCGCTCTGCTTTAAATAAGGCCAAGCGGCTTTAAGATAAATCATCATCGACCACAAGGTCAATACCACCGCTGCCATCATCAGTACGTAACCTATGGTCTCAAGCGACTCCCAATTGAGCAGCAATACGGTAATAGCCACCATCTGAAAGGTCGTTTTAAGCTTGCCCACATAGGATACAGCAACGCTGGTGCTATTACCCAGCTCTGCCATCCACTCTCGCAGCGCTGACACTGCAATCTCACGCGAGATAATAACAATAGCGGCAATTGCCATGATGATATTGGGATGCCATTGCACTAATATAATAAGTGCTGCTGCGACCATAAGCTTATCAGCCACAGGATCTAAAAAGCGTCCAAAAGCGGACATGACATTGAGCTTGCGGGCAAAATAGCCATCAAGCCAATCGGTAATCGCCGCGATAATAAAAACACCTGTCAATAATAAATGGCGTAATAAGCTGTCGCTAAACTCACTCATGCCGACGCGGGCAATAACGTTGTCTGAAATCGCAGGCATACCTATGCCCATCGCAGGCGGCCAGTAGGCAATCGCTACAAATAACGGAATCATCAAGATACGCGCGATGGTCAGGTTATTTGGCAGATTAAAGATACTTTTTTGGTGGTACGGCGTCGGCGTATGCAATGGGATGCTCTCGGTCATAGTAAATAACAACTTAATAATGGCTGCT
Organism: uncultured Psychrobacter sp.; assembly: GCA_947495055.1. Lineage (GTDB taxonomy): Bacteria > Pseudomonadota > Gammaproteobacteria > Pseudomonadales > Moraxellaceae > Psychrobacter. The sequence goes on from CANLXO010000005.1 coordinate 85,031, forward strand.
AGCTTAGCACTTTTCACGAAGGTCGTCATGGTCTGTGTGCAGACGCACAATTTATATAACAAGAGCTGAGAGCTTAAAGTATGTCGATATGTGACACTGTAGCAAAACTGCTCTAAGCGTAAAGGGATGTAATAAGTGTCAGATAAATAGCTATATCACTATTATAATTAAAAGCGACATGGACTTTTACCTTTGTGAAATAAGTACGCTTTCCTCAGCCTACAGATGGTGATCTGTAGGCTTTTTTTAGGTGATACTTTATTTAAATATAAAAGATTTAAGTGTAAAAGCTAATGCTGAAGTATGACTTTAACTGTCTGCTGCGCCATCAAATAAGCACTTTCGATATTACCTTTATGGCACCAGTCGCCACTCACAATCCACTGCTTTCGCTTATCTACTAATGTCCCTAACGGCTCGCTGTCCTCGTCGGTCACGGTTGCCGCATAACGCCAGCGATGACAGTCAATTTGACTAGGAGCGCTATCGTCATTCCAGTTCAGTGCTTGCTGCGCTGCGACTAATAACTGCGCTTTAATAGTGTCGATATCCTCATCAATATGCTGCTCTGACCAGTCATTACGGGCATGAATCGTTATGCTCGGTAGCAGCGCCTCGCGGCCAGGCTTTTGATGTTCCATAAATATTCTATCTAATATAGAGTCCTGCATATAGGCCACGTCCCACGCAGGCTTGTCACTGATTGTCTTTGGTAGATGCGCCAGATCATCCCAACCAAGCATCAAAGTATAACAAGCCAGCATCTTAGGCTGCATGATTTGTGAGAGTTCACTAAAGCCGCTCTCTGCCATCAGCTCAAAAGCTTGTACGTTGGGCGCGGTGCAGATCACCCAATCAAACACGCCTAAGCGCTCACCACTCTCGTCAAAAAGCTCAGTCTGCTTACTGGTTAAAGTGCTGTCAGTTTGCAAGTGAGCATCCGTTTGCGCATGAGTGTACTGTGCTAATGGCGCAACACGCGTCTTGAATTCAATCGTGCTCTGCTGCAATGTATCGACCAGCTCTCGGCCCCAACTGGTCATTTTTGGGGTACTGATATAGCGCGCATGGTCGGTATCCCACTGCTCTTTGACCTCAGTTTTTGCCACGCTCTCTTTGCTGTTGGCAGGCGTTGTATTGACAACCTGTGCAAGCCAAGGCTGCAACAGTCCTGAGTCCAGCCAAGGCGCAATAAAGCGTGAAAATTCAGCTGACTTGGCGGTAAAGAACTGCGCGCCAAAGTCCCACTGCCATTGTTTATCACTGTGTGTACTGCCTGTACGATAACGAGTCGCTAGGCGACCGACGCTACGAGATTTTTCAAAGATAGTAATGCTGACCGTATTGTCACCAAGCGCACGCTCTAACAAAGTCGCCGTAAACAATCCTGTCAGGCCGCCACCGATGATGGCTATTTTGGGGTTATTTTGATCATTAGTAGATGCAGTAGAATGAGTCATAGTGATAACAAGCCTTGTCAGCAGAAAAAGGATGCAGAGAGTATAACAAGCCTATTTTATAGCGCAGCAAAAAGCCATGCTACTTTTGGTAACATGGCTGGTTAAAATCTTAAACGTCACTAACACGGGTGCACTTTATCTTCTGCTTTGACGACCTCAATAATGCTATTGATAACTGTACTGTCCGCAAGCGTTGATAAATCACCAAGTCCGACATACTGTCCAGCGGCCAAGTCGCGCAAGATGCGGCGCATGATTTTGCCTGAACGAGTCTTGGGCAGCGCATCAACGAGGTAGATAGCATCGAGGTTGGCAATAGGTCCAATCTCCATACGAACATGACGGTTGAGCTCTGCCTTTAGCGTATCGCTTGCTGCCTCACCCATATTTAGGATAACAAAAGCAGCTATTCCGACGCCGCGAATATCGTGCGGCATGCCAACGACTGCAGCTTCAACGGTCGAGGGGTGCGAGTCGATAGCACTCTCAACTTCGGCGGTACCCAGCCTGTGCCCTGAGACTTTGAGGACATCGTCGACGCGGCCTGTAATCCAATAATGATCTTCCTCATCGCGGTATACTCCATCCCCTGTAAAATAAAAGCCTGGGTACTGGGTAAAATAAGTCTCTAAAAACCGCTCATGATCATTATAAATAGTGCGCATCTGCCCCGGCCAGCTGTTACTAATGACCAGATTACCACCAGCAGGCCCATCTAACACCGTATCATCGGTATCGATCACTTGTGGCACGATACCATAAAGAGGATTCATCGCAGCGCCTGGCTTAAGCGCAGTAGTTCCCGGTATCGGAGCGAGCAGGATACCGCCCGTTTCTGTTTGCCACCACGTATCGACAATAGGACAGCGCCCCTGCCCGACTACCTCAAAGTACCAGTCCCAAGCCTCAGGGTTGATCGGCTCGCCAACGGTACCAAGCAGGCGTAAGCTTGAGCGATCCGACTCTCGCACGAACGCGTCGCCCTCTTTCATCATTGAGCGTATAGCGGTGGGCGCAGTGTAGAGTACGCTGACATCATGCTTGTCGATGATCTGACCGATACGTGCCCACGAGGGATATTCAGGGACGCCCTCAAACATCATAGTCGTTGTGCCATTAGCAAGCGGCGCATAAACGCTATAGGTATGACCCGTAATCCAGCCAACATCAGCAGTACACCAATAGACATCATCGTCTTTTATATCGAACACATCGCAAAAGGTCGATAGCGCATAAGTGATATAGCCGCCTGTGGTATGTAGCACACCTTTTGGCTTGCCCGTTGAGCCTGAGGTATAGAGCATAAACAACGGGTCCTCGCTATCCATAACTTCAGGCTCGCAGTGCTCATTTTCACTACTAATAAGGGTATGATACCAGACGTCACGGCGACCACTCATGGGTACCGAATTGCCTGTGCGGTGGACGACGACCACTTGGTTGACGCAGCCTGTACCTTCCATATTGAGCGCACGATCGACATTGGCTTTAAGCGGGGTAATCTTGTCACCGCGCAAGCCCTCGTCCGCGGTAATGACGAGTTTGGACTGGCTATCGACAATGCGATTGCCTAGGCTCTCAGCAGAAAAGCCGCCGAACACTACCGAATGCACCGCGCCAATACGCGCGCAGGCCAGCATAGCGACGATAGCTTCAGGTATCATCGGTAGATAGATGGTGACGCGGTCGCCTTTAGCGATGCCCATTTTGCGCATGGCATTCCCTAAGCGGCATACTTCGTTATGCAGCTCTTTAAAGGAAATAATTTTGTGCTGAGAGGGATGATTGCCTTCCCAGATAATCGCAGGCTTGTGCGGATTGGCTTTGAGGTGACGATCTAGACAATTAGCGGCGATATTGAGAGTGCCATCCTCGAACCACTTGATACGAAAATCGTCTAGATCATAACTGACATCGCTAATGATAGTCGGCGCTTTAATCCAGTCAATCCTCTGAGCGCGCTTGGCCCAAAAAGCATCAGTGTCATCGGTTGAGGCCACCGACATCTTGTAGTCATCAGCATACTGCTTAGGTGAGGTGTTGGCAGTAGCAGCAAACTCTGCTGGTACAGGGAATGATTCTTGAGTCATGGTCATCTTCCTTTGACAGTATTATAGGGCGCTATATATCATGACGCCTCATAGCAGTTTGGCAAATAAGCGGATTCGTTGCAAGGTGTTGACTACGAATGACAACAATTTCAATTTACAATTGTACACTTATAACATTAAAATCTGTACAGCTACAAAATAAGGCATTGTATCGATAGCTATTACTGAGCGTTTTTTGAGTAGTTATTAAGCTATAACTTGTCAAAACTAAGGCCCAAAAGTAAAACAAGCCATACGGGTGTATGGCTTGTTGGTTACAAAATCGGAAGACGTAGCAAACTACTTAAGCTGAGTTACGGTTTTCCATGCGCCGTTTTGTACTTGCGATAAGTAAATATCGTTGATCGCGACATGGCTCTCAGGCGAAATAGCGACTGTCGATCCTGTTACCCCATCTACGAAGCTGACGGTCTCCATACCAGTGTTAAAGGTATCGGCATTTAAATCTTTGCCTGCAGCTTTTAGACCTTCAACAGTTACTTTAGCTGAAAGATAACCAAGAATAGCGCCTGCTGATACATCCTCACCGGTTGCTGCTTTGTACTTATCGACAAAAGCTTTGGTCTCAGGCTCGTTCGCTCTTAGCGCCAAATCATTGTAGTACGATACGGCATATAGCCCTTCACTAGCGCCGCCTGGAGCATCGGCAACGGCGGGATGAAAGCCTGTGACAGGTGCGACAAACTTGACATCAGTCCAGCCCATAGCGTTTGCGGTACCGACTGCGGTGATAGCGCCGCGAATGGTGAGAGACAATGCGACAAGATCACAATCTGCTTCTTTTAGTTTAGCGATTGCTCCTGCAAAGTCTGTCTCATCTGGACGATGCGAGCTTGCCATTACTAAGGTAACATTAGGATTGTTGTCAGTGATATCTTTGGCCGCCTCATTAGTCTCTTCACCATAATCTGAAGGGATATACATGACGCATATATTGCTCATATTATTTTCGGCAATCAGGTACTCCATGCCTAATTTTATGGAGTCATAATAAGTACTACCAGAGGTATAACGACGATCAAAATCGCCCTCTTCTTGCATAGCGCGCGCAAAGGTGAGCGGCATGACACTAGGGACATTGGCGCGATCCATAATAGGGAAACTCGCTAAGTTGTGCGGGGTACCTAGCGACATTAGCATGGCAAATACTTTATCACGGCTCACAAGCTTATTGGCAGACTGTACCGCTTTTGGTACTTGATAAGAGTGATCTTCGACGATGTAGCGAATCATGCGACCGTTGACGCCGCCTGCTGCATTGACTTCATCAAAGTACATATTAGCGCCTGCTACTGCAGGATTACCAAATCCTGCAAACGGACCTGATAAATCATTAGCACTACCAAGGAGGATCTCAGTATCCGTTACGCCTTGTACAGGTACGTCACTCGTAGTAGCAGCGGTTTCAGTATCTGTGCCGCTCGCCGCTGGCGTCTCTGAATTGCTACAGCCGACCAGCCCTATCGTACCGACAGATAGTGCTAGTAGCGTGGTCTTGAATGTCCATTTCATTGCCTCTCTCCTTGCGACTTAAGTCGCTGTTAGTGTTCACTTTTGATACTGCCTTTTGTGCCAAAAATCGATATTAAATCAGCGCACTCAGTACATAGAATCGATAAGCGCACGGTGTTTTTTCTCAACGAGATTTCTTTTGAGTTTCATAGTTGCTGTTAATTCATCATCCTCAGGACTGAGCAGCACATCGATAAGGCGAAAATGCTTGATCGTCTCCACTTGCGCTAGGGTCTTATTGGTGTCTTGAATCACCTCATCTATTAAGGCGATAACTTCTGGCGCATGACACAGCGAACGAAAATCTGAGAACATGACCTGATTGTCTTGTGCAAACTTTTCGACATTTTCTTGATCGATCATAACCAAACAGCTTAGATATTTGCGTCTATCGCCAATGATGACCGCGTCTGAGATATAAGGCGAGAATTTAAGTTTGCTCTCGATAGCGGCTGGCGTGACGTTTTTGCCGCCTGCGGTAATAATAATGTCTTTGATACGACCTGTGATAAATATATAGCCATCCTTTATCTCACCAACATCACCTGTATGAAGCCAGCCATCACGTATATCCTCAGCGGTTTTTTCAGGCTTATTCCAGTAGCCGGCAAACACGTGACCGCCCTTTACGAGTATCTCTCCATTGTCCGCGATACGAACTTGTGAATTTGGTAGTGCTCTACCTACGCTGCCAGGCATTTGCTCCTCAGGCGTATTTACCGATATCACTCCCGTGCTCTCTGTCATGCCGTAGCCTTCATAGATAGGCACACCTATGGCATGAAACCAGCGGATAATATCGAGTGATATGGGCGCCGCCCCTGTGGTTGCACGGCGGATATTACTCATGCCTATCAGGTCACGTATTTTGTATAACACCAGCTTATCCCAAAACTGATAACGCAGGCGTTGACCCGTTGTCGGCGTGTTGCCTGCCATCGTGATATCCGCGTAGTCATGACCAGCTTTTATAGCCTTATCAAAGGCCCAGCCGTTCAATGCACTGGCATCGCTACGCATATTACTGATGGAGGCATACATCTTTTCCCACAGCCTTGGTACGGCAGTAAAGGTATCAGGCGAGACCTCTTTCATGTTCTCAAATACCGTCTCAGTGCTCTCAGCGAAGTTGACGATACAGCCTCGATGAATAGGGAGATCCACTGAGGTGAGGCGCTCAAGCACATGACATAAGGGCAGAAAACACAGCTGCTCATCAGTGGGCAAAATAGGCAGGGTATCGATGCTGGTTTTTAGCTCAAAGAGGATATTGGCGTGCGTGAGAATAGCGCCTTTTGGATCGCCTGTGGTACCAGAGGTATAGATAAGGGTGCGGACATCGTTTGCGTCTCCTTGATCAATATAAGCGCTAAAACGCTCTATTGCACTGTCCACGTTTTGACCGATAGTATATAGCTCATCTAAAAATATCACCTGATCATCGTCTAGGCTACGCAGACCTTTGCTATCAAAGACGATCACCTTTTTGACATGAGGCGTCTGCTCACGAATCTCCAAAAACTTATGCAATTGCTCATCGTTCTCGGCGATCAAAAACTTAGAATGACTATCCTTTAATATATAAGCGAGCTGCTCGGGACTGTCTGTGGTGTAGACGCCATTGGGTATGGCGCCCACCGCGCAGACACCCATATCACAATAGAGCCATTCCTTGTTATCTTCACTCAGTATAGAGACAGTGTCGCCTTTACTCAGGCCAAGCTCGACGAGCGCCATGCCGATATCGCAGCTGCGCTGATAATAATCTGTCCAGCTGTGACTTTGCCAGATGCCAAATGCCTTTTCGCGATGCGCAATCTTGTCGCCCCGCGCGAGGCACACTTGTCGCCACAGTTTGCTTAATGTATCGCAGCCTTCTAGGATTTGTGGCTCATGATTGTACGGGGCATTACGTATTTTTTTATGAGTATCATGACTGCTGTTTTGGTCAGATAAATGACGGGGCTGATCGTGAGACGCGGCGCTGTGGTTAGGTGCGATCGTAGTGACCGACGTAGTAGAAGACGAAGAATCGCGTTTAGCATTAACGTTAGTATCAATAGAAGTAGTCATGTCTTATCGCCAAGTCTTTTTGCGTTTCCAGCGAGTGGCTGTCGCAGTGTTGTCTTTGGTTTGTCCCAAATAGAACTCTTTAATATCATCAGAGTGCATCAATTGGTCCGCTGAGCCTGCCATAACGATACGCCCGGTCTCAAGCACATAGCCGTAATCCGCTGCTGCCAAGGCTACCCTTGCGTTTTGCTCAACGAGTAAAATGGTCACGCCTTGCTCTTTATTAAGTCTGCGAATAATTGTAAATATCTCTTGTACCAGTAGTGGGGATAGTCCAAGAGAGGGCTCATCAAGGAGCATAAGAGAGGGTCGTGACATCAGTCCGCGCCCAATAGCGAGCATTTGCTGCTGACCGCCTGACATGGTGCCAGCCGCTTGCGTACGGCGATCTTTGAGTATAGGAAAGTACTCATATATCATCTCGACATCGCGCTGTATCTCACCTTTATCGCGCCGCGTATAAGCGCCCATCGCTAAGTTTTCAGCGACATTTAAAAAAGGAAACACCTCGCGCCCTTCTGGTACGTGCGAGAGTCCCTTTTTCACCAAGCGATCAGGCTCAATGCCATCGATACGCTCACCGTGGAACCATACGGCGCCTTTACGAGGATTGATGACGCCAGAGATGGTCTTCATGAGGGTCGTTTTACCCGCACCATTTGCGCCTAAAATGGTAACCACTTTGCCTTCTGGTACCTCCAAACTTACGCCTCGCAGCGCCATAACTGGACCATAAGCCGATTCTAAATTACGTACCTCTAGCACGTTATTCTTGATCTCAGAGTCAACCAAATTCATCTCAGTAGCAGGTGCGGCAGACGATAGCGGCTTTTTAATAGTTGACATCACGCACCCTCCTGACCTAAATAGGCCTCGATAACTTGTGGATTAGCTTGTACATCGGCGGCGGACCCTTGCGCCAAAAACTTACCTTCAGCCACTGCCAATACTCGATCTGATACCCGATTTACTAGGCTCATGTCATGCTCTACCATTAGGATCGTTAGACCAAGATCCTTTTGCATATCCTCAATCCACCATGCCATCTCAGATGTCTCCTCGACGCTGAGACCAGAGGCGGGCTCATCGAGCAAAATAAGCTTGGGGTTCGCCGCTAACGCGCGCGCAATCTCGACAACCTTTCTAATACCATAAGGCAAGCCTGCAATCAGCTTATCCCGATAAGGGGCTAACTCTAAAAAATCGATGATCCTCTCGACATGCAATCGATGCTCGCGCTCACTACGGCGCACCTTTGGTAAAAACAACAAATCTTGTATCCACGAGGTATTGCGCTGAGAATGGCGACCGATGAGCAAGTTTTGTAGCACGCTTGAATGATCAAACAGCTCGATGTTTTGAAACGTACGGGCGATACCTAGTTTGGCGATATCGTGAGCAGGCAGCTTAGTAATGTCGGTACCATCAAAGGTAATGCGACCACTGAGCGGCTCGTACAGACGGCTAATTAAGTTAAAAATCGTTGACTTGCCTGCGCCATTGGGGCCGACAATCGTGAATATCTCGCCCTCGTTTACCTCAAAGCTGATGTTATCTACGGCTTTTACACCGCCAAAGGCAATAGATAAGGAGTCGACTTGTAATAAGCTCATCGCATACGCTCCGTTTTAAGATAAGTTTTGGAACGGCGAAACAGACCTTTTCGATACAGTGGAAACAGCTGAAACCAAGTCCGTATTTTTATCCACATACCGTATATGCCGCGTGGCTCATAGATGATCATAATCACGATAACTAGAGCAAAAAGCGCGGTGTCGACACCAGGGATGCTAGTGATGCTAGAGCCTGTGCTTTGACCGACAACGTCGCCTAAGATTGCAATGACTTGCGGTAATAAGACCACGACGACGGCACCAAAAAACGCCCCGTGTATGGAACCCAAGCCGCCGATGACAATCTGTAATAGTATGGTGATAGAGATAATAACCGTAAAGCTCTCGTAGTTGACCGCTTGCACGAAATGCCCGTACATAGCGCCGCCGATAGCGGTAATCGCGCAAGATATGCTAAAGGCAAGGGTTTTAGCTTGCGGTACATTGACGCCAAGCGCGCGGGCGGAGACTTCGCTATCTCTAATGGCTAAAAAGGAGCGCCCCGTACCGCTTCTAAGCAAATTGATATATCCCAAGGTCACAAGTATCACAAGCGCAAGGCACAAGTAATAAAAAGCTTTTGGCGTAATGTAGCGATCGATAGTGTAGCCAAAGAGGTTAATCGGAGAGGCAAAGGTGCCAGAGATGCCGCCAGTAATCGGCTCAGCTACAATCGCAATATCCTCGACGATAATACTGAGCGCTAAGGTTGCAATAGCCAAATAAATACCGCTAGTTCTCAGAATCGGTCTGGCAATGATGGCGCCGATAACCCCAGTGATGAGCGCGCAGGCAACCAAAGCGGGGAAAAAATTCCAGCCCCGTGCCATTAGCGCCATATGACTAAATGCCCCTATCGCCATAAAGGCGGCGTGACCTAAGCTGACCTGTCCTGTATGTCCCGTCAACAGCATCAGACCAAGACCTGTGATAGACCAGATCAATATGGCGCTCAGCTCGCTGATGTAATAGTTACTAAGTAACCAAGGTGCCATTAACAAGAGCAAAAGCAGCAAACCATATTTTATAAGCTGGCTTTTATCCTCAAAGATATTGATATCTTGATCGTAACTGTGTTTAAACTGGGATTTCATTGGCAGTATTCATCCTTGAAATGTTTTAGTCATCCTTGACTCAACGCGTCTATACTTTTTTCTGTTTGACCTGAGAAAAAATACCGCCCGGGCGTACGATTAACACAATAAGCATCACCACATAAGGCGCAATTTGACTCAAACCTAATGGCAGATAGCGACCTGCAAAGGGCTCTATAATCCCAACTAATAATCCACCAGCTAAAGCCCCAGGCAAGGAGCCTAAGCCGCCGATGACCGCAGCGGCAAAGGCCTTGATACCAAATAGCAAACCAACTGAGGGCTCGATAGCGCCTTTTGCCGCAAACAATATACCAGCAAGGGCGGCAACAACGCCTGACAATGCCCAAACGATACCATTGACCCGCTTAACCGGAATACCCATATAGTAGGCGGCCATCTGATTTTGACTACTCGCCTGCATGGCAATGCCGAGCCGGGTATGAGCAAAAAAGAAGTATAAAACGGAGGTTAACGCAATGGTGGATATGATGATGATGATATCGACGTAAGCGATACTTAGCGAGCCGAGTGCTATCATCTGGCCCGAAAACGGCGTCTGTAGAGAAACTGGGCTATGTCCCCAGATGACACCGGCGACAAAGCGCATCAAAAAGCCAAGCGAGATGGTCAGGATCACCATAGCAAATTGCGGCTGACCAAAGATACCACGCAGTACAAAGCGATCGAGTAAGTAACCAAATGCGCCCATAATAACGGCAGCAAAGGTAATACCCAATAAGAAAGGAAGGTTAGCTTGATCAGTATTAATAAAGGATATGCCTAAAAAGGCACCGAGCATGAGCATATCGCCTTGAGCGAAATTTACCGCTTCTGAAGCTTTGTAAATCAATACAAAACCTAGCGCCAATAGCCCATAGATACAACCATTAGCAATCCCGCTAATGAGCAGTTGTAGGATATCCATAAAGTCCCTTTTGTCTTAACATTGTCATCCGTGACCCTGTTTAAAGTAGCCATTTAAATAGGCTGCTTTCTGATTGTGCTCTTAAAGAACATCATTTTCTTTAAGTTAAAATTATTTAGATATCAGCAAGCTAGCACCTAAAATACTAGTAACAAATAATCTTAGGACTTTCACTCTATAGCAACTCATTATTGATGTCTATAAAGAATATCGGTTTATTTGGTGGGGTTATTCATTAACATGACATTAGTAGAGAAAGCTTGTTTAAATCTTTCATAAAGCGCATTTATCTTGAAATAAGCGAGCAGGCCCGCCTAAACGTCTCATGACTTACCATGATATAATTTGACCCTTTATCTAATCCTATTCTAAAAGTTGCCACCATGAGTCAAATGCCAAGCCAAACGCCAATAGCCAAGTCAGATAACCAATTCGATGTCATCATCATTGGCGCTGGCGCTTCAGGCTTGTACTGCGCGTTGACCGCAGGTCGTAGAGGTCGCCGCGTACTGGTGCTTGATCACGCCAATAAAGTCGGCAAAAAAATTCTTATGTCGGGCGGCGGGCGTTGCAACTTTACCAATTACTTCGTTGAGCCTGAGCACTTTATCGGTGCTAACGAGCATTTTTGCAAGTCAGCACTGAGCCGTTATCCCAGCTGGGAGTTCATCGCTATGGTTGAGGCGCACAATATCGCCTATCACGAACGCGAGCACGGTCAGCTGTTTTGTGATAATTCTGCGCAAGATATTGTCACTATGCTGCTGGATGAATGTGCGGCGGTAGGCGTACAAATACGTATCAATACACAAATCGATAAGGTGACTGTCATCGATGACACACCTAACAACTTTGTGCTAATGACCCGTAAAAAACTCAGTAAAAAAGATGTTGCAAACGATGTAAAACCCTCAAGCCATACATATAGCTGTGCCTCACTAGTGGTAGCAACAGGCGGTCTATCTATTCCGACGATGGGTGCCAGCGGTCTCGGCTATGAGCTGGCGCAGCAATTTGGGCATACGCTGATTAACACTGATGCCAGCCTCGTACCCTTTACCTTTACGGATAAAACAGGCGAGCTGATTCGGGCTTTGGCAGGTATTAGCTTGCACGTAGTGGCGAGCAATGAGCGTACCTCATTTAAGTTGCCGCTACTGTTCACTCACCGCGGCCTGTCTGGTCCTGCCATGCTCCAGCTCTCCAACTACTGGGAAACGGGCGAGAATATCACTATTAATCTGCTACCTGATATCGATGTCACTGCCCTACTCCTTGCGCACAAAACCTCTCATCCCAAGCAGCTTATCCGTACGGTCTTAAGCGACAATACTAATAACGCTTTACCCAAAAAGCTACTGGTCGCCCTGCAATCTATGCTATGGGATGATAGCAAAGACATTGAGCTTGCCAATATCAAAGATGAACGTCTAAGCGCAATCGGTAATGCGATCAATAGCTGGCAGCTTAAACCTTCAGGCACTGAAGGCTATCGTACTGCTGAGGCCACACGTGGCGGCATCAAAACCGATGAGGTCTCATCAAAGACCATGCAAAGCCGATTGCAAGAGGATCTGTACTTTATCGGGGAAGTGCTCGATGTCACAGGCTGGCTTGGCGGTTATAACTTTCAGTGGGCTTGGGCAAGTGGTTTTGTTTGCGGAGAGGTGGTGTAGAAGAGTATTTTATAAATAACAAACAGTAAAAAGCCTCGACAACATGAAGCTATCGAGGCTTTTGAATCTTGAGAATGATACTATTTAGAGTTTTTGCGTAGGCTGGGTTTTTAATCCAGTTTTAAACTTTGCAAAAGCTAGATGCTGGGTTAAAAACCCAGCCTACAATAGTTTATGCTAAGTTAAAGGTTACGGATTATGCCTGCTTTTGATCTAAATACGGATAATCGGTATAGCCTTCGCTACCGCCGCCATAAAAGCTTTCTGGATGCTGCTCATTAAGCGGTGCATTTTGACGGATACGCTCTGCTAGGTCAGGATTGGCGATAAAGTCACGACCAAAGGCGGCAGCATCAATGTAGCCTTCGCGTACATTTCTCTCAGCCTTTTCGGCAGTATAGCCACCCGCTGCAATAATGGTATTATCAAAAGCATCACGAATACGCTGACGGAAACCATCATTGTACGGCGTACCACCCGCCCAATCTGGCTCAGAGAGATGAAGATACATCAGATCACGTTTGTTGATTTGCTCAATCAGCCAGATGTTGTCGTCTTCCTCATAGCCTGCTTCTACGGCGTTAAACGTACCTTGTGGCGAGAGTCTGACACCGACATGATCGTTGTCCCACTCTTTGACACAAGCATCAATGATATCTAACGTTAGACGCGCGCGGTTCTCACGACTACCGCCATACTCGTCATCACGCTTGTTGGTTTGCTCCACCCAAAACTGATGCAACAGATAGCCATGAGCGCCATGTACTTCTACGCCATCAAACCCTGCCTCTTTCGCCGTTTTGGTAGCATGAGCAAAGTCTGCAATGACTTGTTTGATTTCATCGAGCGTCGCAGCGCGTGGCGGCGTGGTCTCAACGCGAATCGCATTATTATCGCTATCACGCAATGAGGTACGAGCGCCGACTTCAACGTCTGATGCTGAGATGGGCGCTTTGCCATCAGGTTGTACGCTATCATGCGATACCAGACCAGTATGCCATAGCTGTACGACGATCTTACCGCCCTTGGCATGGACATTGTCAACGATCGCTTTCCACGCGGTCATTTGATCTTGCGTGTGTACGCCAGGCGCGCCCGCATAGCCTTTGGCTTGGAACGACACTTGCGTGGCCTCTGCAATGACTAACCCTGCGCCAGCGGCGCGCTGCGAGTAATATTCACCTGCTAGAGCAGTTGGTACATCGCCTGGCTCAACTGCGCGCAGACGGGTGAGTGGTGCCATAATAATGCGATTTTTTAGAGTTTGGGTACCCATTTTTACGGGTTCAAATAGATTGTCATATGCCATATAAATGCCTTACTTGTCGTTGTTTACTTGTAGTTGTTGAATGAATGCTCAATACGATATGTTCAGTACTATAAAGGAATCTGCTAGCGACTCTGAAAAGTTTATAAGTGATTAGGTCAACAGAATGTATCTTTACGTGCTGTGAGCGTAACATAACTGGTGAGCGAGTGATTTGCTTGATGAGGCACGAGCGCTGCTATTCAAGTTTGATTTACAAACGAATACACAGAGCAAAACTGATTATACTTTTAACTTTGAAATAGCGTCGGTCTGACAGTTATTACTCAAGCATTTTTAACACGCCCTAACTAAAGGAGTACCCCCTGTGCAAAAGACCCTATTGTCCATGATGATAGTAGCCAGCTTGTTATATTTGAATGCTTGCAAGCCCAATCCAGACATGACCCATCCTGCGCCTGCTCAAACAGATAACACCGCGATTACAGAAGCCACAACGGCAAAAGCACTGACCAAAGCGGTCGTATCTGCGTCTGAAAATCAGCTGACAAATGAGCTTATTTGTACAAGGCTGAGTCAGACTATAAATAAGATCGATAATACGAGTAAAATTGAGGACATTTATGCCCTTGAGCGCCAGTTAAACGCCTGCCTACCCATCGCCAATAATTCTGAGATATTAAAGTGGCTCACGGACTATCAAGCGATGTATGCCCGTTTTTTGTCCCTCGATCATAATGTGGTCGATGAAAACTTTTATACCATCATGAGCCTAGCGGAACAACACATCGAAGTGCCATCAAAACTCCTAAAAACGACCAGCCCACGTTTGCGCTATCTGATCAAGCTGGTGGAGAGTGATGCTGATGTGAGCGTACTGTATTTGGGAGAAGGCGAGTACCAGTTTCATCATGATCTGCGAGCGATGGCAGATATCTTTACTCCATATTTGCCAAGCGATCAGACCAAGTTTGTTGAGCGTATGGCCATGGATAATCAACAGATATTTTGGTTCGATGCAGCGATTGCTTTTTCTTTTAACGAGCTGATTGAGCGCACTCTATTTTGGGAAGCTTATACTCGTCAGTATCCAGAGAGTTATTTCATTGATGAAGCCAAATCGCTATTTGAGAAGTATCGCTATTTGGTATTTTTTGGTTCAGAAAATACGCAGTGGACGGATGATACTATTCGTGAATTTTATGACAGTAAAGATGAGCAAACTATGCAAGAAGTGGCTGAGATTCCCAATCAACTTTTGGCAACAGACGCACAAATCTTTCTAGATTTTATGACGTTGTCAGACAGCGAGCGGCAACAGCAATATCCTATACCGCCTAAAGACAATAGCAATGACAAAATGAATAAGCGAGCGCTTGCCTATGCGCAGCTCGCGCAAGCGTTATCACTGACCTCTCCTTGGCATACGAGCAATAAGAGTTGTAGCGCTGGCGTGATTTGTGTAGATAATGACGGATAAACAATGACGTTAAATAAAAAAACGTTTGATAGAGCATACTATCAAACGTTTTTTTATATCAAAAGCAGATAGGATTTGTGCTCTATAGCGTCACTTTGTCCAAAATAAAATCAATATCTTTATCGCCGCGCCCTGATAGATTGACTAATATAGTCTCATCAGGCGACATGTCTTTTGCCACTCGCATCGCATAGGCAATGGCGTGTGCGGTTTCAAGCGCTGGGATGATACCCTCTAATCGTGACAACGCCATAAAAGCGTCCAAACACTCGCTATCGGTTGCCGACTCGTAAGTCGCCATATTCTTATCTTTTAGTAGCGAATGCTGCGGGCCGACGCCTGGATAATCAAGACCTGAGGCGATTGAATGCACAGGCGCAGGCTCGCCCTCTTTATCTAGTAGCACGTAGCATTTAAAGCCATGAATCTCACCCTTGATCCCAAGCGTCATCGTCGCCGCATGATTGGGGGTATCTAAACCCTCACCCGCAGGCTCGACGCCTACCTTTTCAACGTCCGTATCACCCAAAAAGCCACTAAAGATACCGATAGCATTGGAGCCGCCGCCAACACAAGCGACTACTTTATTAGGTAATTGACCAGTCGTCTCCAAGAACTGCGTACGCGCTTCACGACCGACTACCGACTGAAAGTAGCTGACTATCTCAGGATAAGGCGCAGGCCCGAGCGCTGAACCAATCGCAAACATACTGTTGTCCAAATCACTAAGATAAGTCTCAAACGCACTATCGACCGCCTCTTTTAACGTGCCTGCGCCGCGCGATACGGGTACGATTTTGGCCCCTAATATTTTCATACGACTGACGTTAGGATGCTCTTTTTTGATATCGACCACGCCCATGTGAATCTCACACTCAAGACCCATGAGCGCCGCTGCCGTTGCCAACGCTACGCCATGCTGCCCCGCGCCAGTCTCGGCGATGACTTTAGTTTTGCCGAGCTTTTTGGCGAGCAGTACTTCACCCAAGCAGTGGTTAATCTTGTGCGCGCCCGTATGGTTTAAGTCTTCACGTTTAAAATAAATCTGCGCCCCGCCGCAATGCTCGGTTAAGCGTCTGGCATGAAATATCGGACTCGGTCTGCCGACGTAAGTCTCACGCAAACGGGTCATCTCTGCGATAAAGTCGTCTTCTTTGATAATCTCACGAAAGCCTACCTCGATCTCCTCCATGGCTTTTGCCAGTTCAGGATGACCGATCTTGCCACCAAATTCGCCATAAAGACCGTCGCTGCTAGGCAGGAGTAATTGATGTAAGCCATAGCTGTCTGTCGTATTTTCTGTTGTCATCGTTAAACCTTAGTATCTAAAATTGTGATATTTGAAATTATGGTATTTAAAATTGTGATATGTGAAGTTCTAGTATTTGAAAAATTATCCAAGCAAATTATTTTTGTGGCGTTATAATAAGACCATTGTATCTATGTTCTAGTACACTGAAACGTATTTTAAGTTAAGTCTTGTTTAAGGTCAATAACTAGAATTGATCTGAAAGTATTTATAGCAAACTTATCCCACTCTTAACTATCCAAAATCATCGGCGTAGGGTGCTTTTTAAGCACCAGTCAAACTTTGTGGTAAGGGTGCATGGAATGTACCCTACGATAGTCCATACTAAATTGAGAGTGAGATGAAACTATTCGAAGGAGTATTAAAATGCTACAAGAAGACACTCAGACGAGCGACGCTTATGATTATCTACTAAAGCTATTGGTTGAAACTGATAATACAGAACGTCTATCAGCGATATTCGATGCGCTCATGACAGAAAAAGAGCAACTAGAGCTGGCTAACCGCTTAACCATATTTGCCCTACTACAGCAAGGCGTCACGCAAAGAGAAATTAGTGCAAAGCTAGGTGTCGGTATTGCCACGGTGTCGAGGGGAGCCAAGGTGTTTAGCCAGCATCAGGTTGATGAGTGGTTAACTGATACTGGGGGGAGAGTTAGAGGCTAAGGTACTATCCGATATGTCTTATGTTCAGATACCTCATTACTCTAATTTTTTTCTAACAGTAGGTTTATGGAAAAAGGAAAATAGAGTAATCAGAAACACTAGTACTACTAATATTAGAATAAATAGAATAGCTATCGCCTGCTTATAGCTTTGAACTTGGCGACTGTTTAGATATTGTGTAGGTAAATTAAATGCGGTGATCATATCTTCGATATTACCCGTCGGAACTAGATAGCATAGGATGATAGTAATAATGCTAAAGAATAATATTCCACGCTTATCTGCTCCTAGTGCGTTGTTTTCAAGTGCCTTATCTAAAGATAGCATGTCTTGTGTCCTTAGAAGCGTATAGCCTGATTGCTTATGAGCAGTAATATCGACACAATAATCAGCAACATCTTTGTGAGTTTCAAGGAAGTCAGGAAACTTATCTTTGATATAGGAAGGAAGGCGCAAATAGTAGGTGGAGCTTAAGCATGGCTCTAAGTGGACTTTGTGTAATGTTTCAATATCTCTAAGTGCTAACACGACCAAATGACCCACTACAGTTAGTACGGTTTGCGGCATTTTATGTTGTTGGTAGATATTTCGCGTATATTTAATAGCAAACCCAACTGTACTAAAGGCTAGTAGTAAATAAATATAGAAGAAAATCCCTGTACACCATGAGGCAAATAATAAAAGTAAAGCCGTTACGATGACAAAGGCTGCTGGCTTGACATAAATAATGTTGCTTTGGCGGATGTCATATTCTAGAGCAGTTTCTATGCGCTGTGAAATAACTTTTGAGCTAGTAGAACTATCTGCACCTAAGAATATCTCAGCATTATTTGATAGCTTGGCACCATTTACATCTAATGCTATAGCGTAGTAGGTATTTGCCGAATCAGGCCATCGTCCTTTGACTACAGCAACTTCAATACGATTGATCTCATTATCGATACAGGCATCCATTCTATAGGGGAAATAAATATGCTTATCGTCCAGTCTTAACTTTGTCTGAGTGTTTCCTGACATGGATATAGTGTGAGCAACTACCTCTCCGCCTTCTAGTAGATAGACGTTATCAGCATGTTCATTGGGATATGACAGGTTAAACTTTTGCATATAAGGTTCTAAGTAAAGCTTCTCCTTAGCGCTTATTTGCCTTACTGGATTATCAAGCTGACTTAGCTGATCTTTACTCCGTTTGCTGGTGAAGAAATACCATCCCGAAAAAATCAAGCCCCATAAAACAAGTAGAATACCCAGCAATAATTCCAAAACTACAGTCTCCCTAATAAAGCCCTTCTCAGCAGGCAACTGTCAAAGAAAAAATAAACAAGTATAGCAACTTTGCATTTACCCAACTTAAGTTTTTATATTTTCTAAATCTTTAGTATGGAGTAATTTGAGATAAATAAGACCAATGTAACAATAACGACACTTTTGTTTGCTAGACTCTCGTTTATTAAATTAGCAAAATTTTAGAGAGTCCTATGCAAAGACGTAAATTTATAAAATCTATGGGCTTAGGGGTCGCGACGGTCAGTGCATCGGTCACCATGAGCGGCTGCCAAACCCTCGCCAAGCAGCCAAAACTACCTAGCACCGTGACTCAAGCGGGTCACTTTGACAATATCATCGTCGGTAGTGGTTACGGCGGCGCGGTATCAGCGCTACGCTTGAGCGAAAAAGGTCATCAGGTGCTCATTCTTGAGATGGGTATGCGCTGGGATAGAACGCCTAATCACGATACGTTTTGCAAAATGATCACTGCGGATAAACGCTCCAGCTGGTTTAGCAATATGCCAAACGCCCCTATCCCGATTCCAATCCCTATCAGGAAATACCCCGGCGTTTTGGATTTAATCGAATATGATGACATGAAAGTCTTTGCCGGGCGCGCTTATGGTGGCGGCTCTATCGTCAATGGCGCGATTGCTATCCAGCCGAGGCGCGCGCACTTTGAAGCCGTATTTCCGTGGATTAACGCTGATGAGATGTACGATATCTATTTCCCAAAGGCGATGAAGGAATTAAAAGTCAGTCAAATTCCCGAATCTTTTTTTAATCAATCCGAGCATTACGAATTTACCCGCGCCGCTGAACGTCAAGCTGAGAGAGCGGGACTAAAAACCGAATTCTTCGGTAATAGCTACGACTTTGACTATATGCAACGTGAGGCCAAAGGCGAAGTCTATAAATCGGGCCTTGGCGGCGAAGTCATCTACGGCAATAACGCTGGCAAGTTCTCACTGGATTTAACCTACCTAAAAGATGCTGAAGCCACAGGCAATGTCACGGTCAGAACCCTACGCAAAGTTAATAGCATTCAAGCCCTCGATAACGATCAACTGCGCTTGGAAGTTCATGTGTTAAATACTACAGGCGGCATCGATAAAATTGAACATTACACGTGCGATAAGTTGTTTCTCAACGCTGGCAGTACGGGCACCTCAGAGCTACTATTAAAAAGCCAAGCTGAAGGCAAATTAAACAACTTAAACGAACATATTGGTCAGCACTGGGGGCCCAACGGCAACATCATGACGGGACGCAATTTCGTCCATGCCGCAGGCGCTACTCAGTCCACCATTCCGGTCAAAGGCATCAATATGTGGGATGGCGATAGAGACGGCTCGAAGTACAAAATTTTTGCCGAGCTTGCCCCACTACCGCTAGGACTTGAGACGTGGACGACGCTATATCTTGCTATCACTGACAATCCAGAACGCGGTAATTACTACTATGACAAAGCCACAAAAACCGTCAAACTCAACTGGAAGCGCGAGCAAAACGAGTATTCGGTAAAAGCGGCTAAAGAGCTGATTGAAAAGCTCGCCAAAGTAAACGGCGGCTCGATATCAAGCTTATTATTTACCAAAGGCTTCGGCGATAATTTCTGCTATCACCCGCTTGGCGGCTGCGTCTTGGGCAAAGCGACGGATGAAGTTGGTCGCGTCAAAGGGCATAAGAATATCTACGTGCAAGATGGCGCATTAATTCCGGGTAGCGCTGGTGTCAATCCGTATGTATTTATTACGGGGCTTGCCGAGCGTAATATGACAGCTATTTTGAAGGAAGATTTTGGGTAGGTTTTTGGAATTGTAGGACTTATATTTATGAAAAACGCTCTTGATGAGCGTTTCTTTCATATGGTATTCACTCATAATATGCTAAGTAGAATGCGTTTCTCTCTCTTGCTCTATAAATATGTTAATCATTTAATAAGTGCTTTTAACCTTTTCTCATCAATAAAGTATAGATTACCATTAGGTCTTGAGCATGCAACATACAACTTATTCAATGTAATAGCTGATAGTTCATGTAACTTGTTCTCATGGTATGCTTTACTAGTATTAGGATTCAAAACAACACATACATCCTTATATCCATCAGTGCCTTTTACAGCTCCCCAATTAGCAGTATTCCCTATGTATCTATCACTCTTCTGATAAAATAGCTTAGCTATTGAGTCGTTGTTAAAAATGCTTGTAATTTCGAGGTCCTTATCTATGAAACGAATATGAACATTATCTGTTCTATACGAGTCAATTGATATTTTCATCTTTTGAGATATAAAGTCACAAACTGTAGGGCTGCATCGATAACTTTTTGAAAGTGCATTTTCATCAATATAAAAACCTACTTTACGTAACTCTCTACAGTAATCTTCATAATTGTTATGCAAATTTTTTCTTGTCGATCCATCTCGACTCGTATCAAAAGTATGTTGATAAAAATCACCAACTAATAGTACTTCCTTTGTTGAGTTGACTAGCTTACAAATAAAATTAAAATCGTTTGAAGCAAAATCTTGTACCTCATCAAAGCAAATTAGGTCAAAATATTTATCTATTCTTGCAATAACCTCATCGATTGCACCAGCCTCAATCAAAAGCTTAGCTACTCTATTCGAATAGAGGCGATTATGACCATTCATCCAATGTTCACGGCGATCTTTCCTACTACGCTGTATGTGTTGAGGAAGAGGGTTCAGAAACACCAAGCCTTTAGTTTTTAACTGGTAACCACAAATGGGTCTAAAACAAAAAGCATATATAAATGAGAAGTACGAGTAAACTTTAATACCATTTGGTATATATCCAAATTTATTGATAATACGCTGTTTAAGCTCTTTAGTATTCAAATCTGTATACGTGATAACTACAGCTCTTATATTTTCGTCCAACTTATCAATAATGGTACTGGACTTTCCTGAACCTGCAACCGCTAGAATCACTCGTTTATCCATGCTATTGCCCTCTCTATATAGTCAGGCACTTTTAGAAAAACTTGATCAGAATCACATTTTTCAGCAATTCTATAGGCAGCTTCAGCTTTATTATCTAACATGTAATCCAACGGTAGTTTTTGAATACTGCCATTATCAAATAGATTGTCACAGAAGCCCTTATTATCCTCATAAACACATATTTCAAAAGTCGTACGTACTGTATCGTCTGAGTCGTAAAAAATACTGATGTTATCTTCAGGGTACTCGGCATAATTAGCAATACAATTTTTTTGAGCATCTCCATCATTATCACGAATAACAGCAACTCTTATATTCAATATTTTCGCTAAGTCTAAATATCTTTTGAAGCTCAACCCATCTACTGAAATAATATGGATAGCATCATCTTCAAGATTACGACTTTGATTACGATACAGGGTATCAAATAGCATATACTCTGCATCACCTTCTACTAAAATAACTTTATTAGACAAAATAAACTCTAAAATATTATTGTCAGGTGCTTTCATAAAAAACTTGGCGGTATCAATCGAAAGGTTTTCAAGTGTAGCAATACTGGTACCTATACTATTCAATAGAATTGATTTTCTTAAATTCAACCTGCTACTAATTAGGCTATTATGAGTAGCGATGATAATCTGGTTTTGTTCAGAATCTGCAATTCTTGATACTAATCGCTTCATATTAGTATGGCTTAAATGATTTTCAGGTTCTTCAAGTAGTAATACATCTATATTTCTATTCGAACTTTGTGATAAAACGAACTCAGTTTTGATGAAGCATTGCTGACCCTTCCCTCTCTCATCAATTGGAATACTATCTTCGATTAAACCTATATCAGTCTCTAAGTTCGACTTAGTACTTGAGCGTATAGCAAAGTCGTAGTTGCCAACCATACTGCTATTTATACTTGTTAAATGATTTGCTGAAAACCTTTCTTTATGCTGTCTATACTCATTTTTTAATTGGACACGCTGAACATCGTTTACAGTCGAATAATAAACTGTCTTTGTGTACTCTCTGTTGGCATATTCACTGCTAATTTGTGAATTATCTATCGTTAATGTTGAAAGAAATCGGCTATAACCCGAATAAGACTCACCACTGAAAGTAACAAAATTAACTATATAGAATTCGAATGGAAAGCAAGAAGGGTTTTGTGCTAATAGTTGTTTTATCTCCTTAGACAAATCATCATTGGGCTTTATAATTAAGTGAAGCCCTGCTGTATTTATATTATCAGAGTTATGTTTGCCTGTTAATTCAGACTTCGAGTCTTCATTAAGAAAAATTTCAACATGTATTTCAGGTAAATCACTTATAGATTTTTGAGTAAGCTGTATAAAGTCGTTGCAGGCTTCTTTTGTCAATAAAGACTCAATACCAATTGTTTCTACTCTACTACGACTTCCTTTTGCAACTAAGTCAATTGCTTGGATTATTGAGCTTTTTCCTGATTCATTATCACCAACAATAGTATTGATGCCTTCTTTAAAATTCACCTCTAGATATTTAAACCTCTTAAAATTTTCAAGTTTTAACTTTTTAATATATTGCACCCTCTACATCCTTACAAAGAATTCGTATGCAGAGTATATCAATCAATTGAGTCTTGAACACCTTGAAAAACTCTTCGCCAAAAAACCCCAAAACAACCCTCTCTACCACACAGCCATTGAATTAAACCCTCGCATCGGCAACAATGACAGTATCTATTTTTAATATTCAATTTAGAAAAACCATTCGAGAAAAAGGACACCCAATGAAACTGCGCATCTTAAAATCCGCCGTCACCAACCCTTGGTTTAACCTTGCCACCGAAGACTGGATATTTAATACCCTTGACCCTGACTCGCACACGCTGTTTTTATGGCGCAATTCTGAGACCGTCGTCATTGGACGCTCACAAAACCCGTGGGTAGAATGTAAAATCGATAAGATGGAAGAAGACGATGTGTTTTTGGCGCGGCGGCAAAGTGGCGGCGGTGCGGTATTTCATGATTTGGGCAATACCAACTTTACCTTTTTATCGCCCAAAGACGACTACGACCAAGAAGCGAACTTTACCATTATTATTAATGCGCTAAAGAAACTAGGCATAGACGCGGATTTATCTGGGCGTAACGACATGCAAGTCGGTGATAAAAAGATATCAGGTAGCGCCTTTAAACATGCGGCGGATCGCAGCTTTCATCATGGTACGTTACTTGTGAATGCCAATATGCAAAAGCTAGGCGATTATCTCAATCCGCATCCGCTCAAGTTGCAAGCCAAAGGTATCAAATCGGTGCGTTCTCGTGTGGCTAACTTGGTTGAGTTTAATGAAGACATCAATCATGAGATTTTATCCGAGGCGATTATCGAGGCGTTTTGCGAATACTATCGTGACACTGATTATGGCGACACCACGCCAGTAGAAGAATTGGATGAAGCCAGTCTCGCTAAGCAGCCCACTCTAGATAAATACTATCAACAAATGGCCGATTGGGATTGGCGCTTTGGTAAGACGCCGCAGTTTAGTCACCATATCGAGACCCGTTTTGATTGGGGCATTATTGATTTGCATCTTGATGTGAAGCACGCAGTCATTAGCGAGGTGGTCATTTTCTCTGATGCGCTAAACGTTGAATTAATTGATCTATTAAAAGAGACTTTGACCGATATTAAATACAACCGTATTGAAGTAAAAGCTAAGCTTAATAGATTAAGCAAAGATCACGATGATTTGGCAGCGCAGATTGATGAGGTGTCTGAGTGGTTGCTTGGTGAGATGGAGGGTTAAGGTTTTGCGGTTGTAAACAAGGTACAGTCTTACAACCGCTACTATTTTATTCTAAGCCATCCAAAACAGCCTTCACTTCAGTCACATACTGTCCCAAATCCGGCTCTAGATGAAAGCCCGCTACTGGCGTCGGTAAACCTTTTTGTTTACCCAGTCTCACGATTATTGCGTTCTCCTCTGGGAGCACGAGCACCCGCTGCCCTAAGTGACCGATCATGGCATAAAACGGAATCGGACTGTCCATATCCGTCCACACTGAATGACCATATATTGGCGCATAACCGTCAGGAAAGGCATCTTTATTTGGCGTAATCATAAACTCAACGTGCTCTTTGCTGAGTAATTGTTCGCCTTGCCACTCGCCACCATTCAATAATAACTGCCCAAATTTGGCAAAATCAAGCGCACTGGCATTGAGGCAGCAATAGACCTTTTCGATATTCGCAGCGCCATCAAGCGACCAGTAGGCGTCGCCTTGCATGCCAAGTGGTTGCCAAAACTTCTCTTCCAAGTAACTAGAAATAGTATAACCGTGCGGTTCTAACGCCCTTGATAATGCAATCCCCAGCATTTGCGTATCGCCGGAGGAGTATTCAAATTGACCACCGCATGGCTCAACAAAATCACGATTGACCATTTGCTTGACCAAGTCATGACCGTAATAAGATTCAGCCGTCGGGTTAATGGGGAAGTAATAATCCTCGGTCCAATCATAACCTGAGGTCATCGCTGAGAAATCCGCAAGGGTACAATTCTGCGCGTACTCGCTGTCCGCGTATTCCGGCAACCACCTAGTAATCGGCTCATCAATGCTACCGATATAACCGTCTTCTACGGCTTTGAGATACAGCATGGTGGTGACAGTTTTTGCCATCGAAAAGCTATTGGTGTGCGAATTGGCATCGTAACCTTGCCAGTAGTTTTCGTACACTAGCTTGCCGTCTTTGATAATGGCAAAGGCCACCGTTTCGTCGGTATCTAAGGCGTTTTGTAAGGTTGGCGTGAGTTTGACTTGCTCAAATCTTGGATCTTTTTCCCAAGCGATGGGGTCTTTGGCGCGAATGGTGCGATTATCAAAATCGATATAATCATCGATATTGGCAGTCGCTTCGCCTTTAAGATAAGTGAGCTGTAAGCCGCGGAAGATATAAGCATTGCCGGTCACTACTAGACCTAAACTGATAATAATAAGCAGCGCTAAGATAGGTAACACAATCCATTTAAACAGAGTCTTTAACACAGCCATGTTCAAATCCTTTTGTATGGCGTGAATGATGAGTACGATTGAGTATCGTTGATAGGATTTAATTTATCATGGATGTGGGATTTTGAGAGAAGGATTTTTGAATGATGAGTTTAGATTGTAGGCTGGGCTTTTAGCCCAGCTTTGAAACTTTGCAAAGTCAAAATGCTGGGTCAAAAACCCAGCCTACACATAATTTTATGATGCGCTGGGCGTACCCTATGACCACGACCAATATCTGCAAGAAAACAAATCTTACCGCTAGCCCTGATGTGAGAGCCGTAAAAAAATTGTACACAATTTTAGGCTAGCAAGGAGAATTCCCTTAAAGGGGAATTCTTAAAGGTATCCTCTCGCAGTTTAGTCCGCACGCCATCAGCAAGATAGATACAAGCAGACAGCAGGAAATTGCTCCCCTACCGTCTATTAACTTACCCTAAGATTTTAAACCAAACCTATATCTGCACCGCAACCTCAGCCCCATCACGAATGGCGCGTTTGGCATCGAGTTCTGCTGCTAATTTTGCACCACCAATCAAATGATACTGTGCGTCTGGCGCATCGCCGACGTTTGGCATTAGCTCAGCGACAGACTCTTGACCGGCGCAGACGACGACGCTATCAACACGCAGTAGCTGGCTTTGACCTTGGTCGTTAGTGACCCAAATACCCTCGTTAGTGATCTTGTCGTATTGCACGCCTGAGACTTGGATGACGCCGTGCGATTTGATGTGTGCGCGATGCACCCAGCCAGTCGTTTTGTTGAGACCAGCACCTAAGCGGCCTTTGCTGCGCTGCATCAGATACACTTGGCGAATCGGGGTGATGCCTTCAGGTTTGATCAGACCGCCATCGGTTTGATAGTTCATATCAGAGGTAACGCCCCATTCTTCGCGCCACTCCTCAACAGATTGTGGCTCTGGGCGATAGCTTGGATCTTTGAGCGTCTCAGGTCCTAGCTCATCTAGCGGCTGACCGTGACGCGCGGTTAAGTATTCGCTGACATCGAAGCCGACGCCGCCAGCACCAATGACCGCAACGGTATCACCGACAGATTTTTCACCGGATAATAATTCGGCATAGCTGATCACTTGCGGCAGGTCTGCACCTTCAAGCTTACCTTCTAGGCTCTTAGGCACCACGCCTGTGGCAACAACGACGTGTTGGAATTTACCATCGCTGAGCATGGCTTTGTCGACTTGGGTATTAAGTTTAATCTCAACGCCTAAGTGCTCAAGCTCATTGATGTAGTAGCGAATAGTCTCAAAGAATTCTTCTTTACCTGGGATGACTTTAGCGTAGTTGAACTGACCGCCCAAAATATCACGCGCTTCAAAGAGCGTGACGTCATGACCGCGCAGCGCTGCGACGTGCGCCGCTGACATGCCCGCGACGCCGCCACCGACGACAGCCACTTTTTGTGGCTTCTTGGTTTTGGTGTAGACCAGTTCAGTCTCATGACACGCTTGTGGATTGACAAGACAGGTTGAGCGCTTATTAGCAAAGGTGTGATCGAGACAAGCTTGGTTACAGGCGATACAAGTATTGATGCGATCGGCTTGACCGTTTTTGGCCTTGTTGACCCAGTGCGCATCAGCGAGGAAGGGACGCGCCATTTGAATGAGATCAGCTTGGTTACTTGCGACAATATCTTCTGCGGTATCTGGCATATTGATACGGTTGGCCGCCATCATTGGAATACTGATGTGCTTTTTGATCTCGCTGGTAAAATCAACAAAAGCGGCGCGCGGAACGCTAGTGACGATAGTCGGTACGCGTGCTTCATGCCAGCCGATACCCGTATTCATAATGGTCACGCCAGCAGCTTCTAGTGCTTTAGCAACTGTGATGACCTCATCCATGACATTGCCATCTTTGACCAAATCGATGACAGATAGACGAAATATGATAATAAAATCTTCACCAACGGCAGCGCGCACCGCTTTGACGACGTCAACGGCGAGTTTCATACGTCCTTTAATATCACCACCGTACTCGTCATTACGCTGATTAACATGGCTTGATAAAAACTGATTGAGTAAGTAACCCTCAGAGCCCATGATCTCCACGCCATCATAGCCTGCTTGCTTAGCCAATTTGGCAGAGCGCGCATAATCTTCAACCGTTTGCTCGATTTTGCTAATACTCATCTTACGTGGTTTAAATGGCGTAATCGGTGATTGAATCGGGCTTGAGGATAGGATAAATGGATGATAACCGTAGCGACCACTGTGCAATATTTGCATAATGATTTTGCTATTGTACTTGTGCGCGGCGCGAGTCACGCGTTGATGATTGACAACATCTGCTCGCGTATTCATAGTGCCGCCAGCAGGCAACAGCCAGCCTTCACGATTGGGCGAGATACCACCCGTAATCATCATCGCTACGCCGCCTTTAGCACGCTCAGCGAAATAGGCGGCAAGCTTGCCATAGTTATAAAAACGGTCTTCAAGCCCAGTGTGCATCGAACCCATAACTAAGCGATTCTTAAGCGTAGTAAAGCCTAAATCTAGCGGCTCAAAAAGATGAGGATAATACGCGTTAGCATTAGCAGTGTCTATTGTATCTGTCGTGCTGGCAGTGCTTTTAGCTGAGGTGCTGGCGCTCATAGGGTCGTCCTTGTCAACGAGATAAAATTAAAAATTATAGTTATCCTACCACACCGCTACGACTATCAGCTATGCGGACAAACGACTGATGAGTGAGCATTAGATCAATATCAATATCAGTAGGCTCAAGGCCTCTTAAAAATCATCCCAAATTAAGCCCACTTTTGACGTGTCTTTGGCTATAATAAAGGCTAGCTGTTCGCCTAAGAGCCGTTATTATAAAGACAATCGCCACCCAAATACGATAAAGGACTATCATAATGACCGACTTTCACACAGGTCTTGGCAAAAACGCTGCCAATTACCAGCCGCTCACCCCTATTGATTTTATTATTCGTAGCGCTCAAGTTTATCCTGATAAGACCGCTATCATCTATGATGACCTTGAGCATAACGAATTAACTCAAACTTGGGCGCAGACCTATACCCGTTGCCGCCAGTTGTCCGATAGTCTACGCAAATTAGGTGTGGATAAAAACGATACGGTCGCTGTCATGCTGCCTAATACGCCAGCCATGGTAGAGGTCGCTTTTGGTGTGCCCATGTCAGGCGGCGTACTGTGTACGCTAAATACACGCCTTGATATCAATGCGCTAACCTTTTGCGTGCAGCATTCTGAAGCCAAAATTTTGATCATGGATAGCGAGTTTGCTGACTTGGCTGAGATTATCGATGAGACCTTTCCTAATCTGATCGTCATTCATGCCACAGATAGCGCTCTTGATGTGGAACGCTTTGGTAAAATGAGCTATGAAGAGCTAATCGCCAGCTCAGATCGTCTGGATAATTGGGAAAAACCTGAAGACGAATGGGAAGCGATCGCCCTCAACTACACCTCTGGTACTACAGGCACCCCCAAAGGCGTGGTCTATCATCATCGCGGCGCCGCGCTAAACGCAGTCTCCAACATTCTAGATTGGGATATGCCAAAGCATCCGCTGTACCTATGGACGCTGCCTATGTTTCATTGTAACGGCTGGTGCTTTCCGTGGACTATCGCTGAGCGTGCAGGCACTAACGTCTGCCTGCGCAAAATCGATGGCAATTTGATATTACAGATCATCGCTAAGCACAAGGTTAGTCATTACTGCGCTGCCCCTATCGTCCACAATATGATCGCAGGTGGGGAGGCAAGGCATAAAGACGCTATTAATCATAAAGTCAAAGGCTGGGTCGCAGGCGCGCCGCCGTCAGAGACGATGCTTGCTGCTATGGAAGCTATGGGCTTTGATATCTCTCACGTTTACGGGCTGACCGAAGTGTATGGACCCGTCACTGTCTGTGCCGAGCAAGTAGAGTGGGATGATCTTGATGTGACAGGACGCGCGCAAATGAAATCGCGTCAAGGCGTACGCTCGCATCTAATGGCAGGGTTTGAGGTGCTTAGACAAGGTACGAGCGAACCGGTTGCCGCTGATGGTGAGGAGATGGGCGAGCTGGCACTACGCGGTAATATGATCATGAAAGGCTATCTCAAAAGCCGCAAGTCAACTGAAGCGGCATTCAAAGATGGTTGGTTCCGTACTGGAGATTTAGGGGTTAAGTATCCTGATGGCTATATCAAAATCATGGATAGACTCAAGGATATTATCATCTCAGGCGGTGAGAATATCTCCAGCATCGAGATCGAAAACGTCTTGTACAAAATGCCTGAGGTCGAAAGCTGCGCAGTAGTCGCCGCCCCTGACGAGCGCTGGGGTGAAGTGCCCGTTGCCTTTATCGAGATTCATGACGGTAGCACGCTACAACGCGATCATGTCATCGCGCATTGCAAAGAGCATTTAGCAGGTTTTAAAGTACCTAAATATATCCTCTTTGCCGAAATACCCAAAACCAGTACGGGTAAAGTACAAAAATTTGAGCTACGCCAAGCGGCTATTTCACTTGCTCACGAGACACCAAAGGTGACCTCTAGTGCAAAGTAGCGATACAGTTTCAAATTATTTGCGCTAAAATATCAAAAAGGCTCCGTCTATTTTTTAGACGGAGCCTTTTTTTATTTGCTTTGTTAATACTAGCTTATTTTTGGCTCAAGCCACCCAAAGGCAAGCATCCCAACGATCATCGCAGGGATGAATATAAAAGCTTGCCACGCTCCTGTACCCAGTAACACGATACCTGGGCCTGGGCAAATACCAACCAGACCCCAACCGATACCGAACATCATGGCACCAATAATAAGTCTTTTGGTGATGACCGTTTTGCCTGGCATATCAATTTCAGTACCGATCCAGCTCAGCTTTTGACGCCGAGCCAGTTGCACACCGACCAGAGCTACCGCTAAGCCGCCGCCCATGACAAGTGCCAGTGAGATATCCCAAGCGCCAAAGACATCCAAAAACCCTAAGACCTTTTCAGGATTGGTCATGCCTGATATCAGCAGCCCAAACCCAAATAACAAACCAACTAGTAACCCAATTATATTTTTTAGCATTGTCTTCTCTTTATCATCTATTATTGACTATGGCCTCTCAACCAACTCACTTTTTAAATCAGTTTAAGGCTAAATCAAACCCAATACTTGTCTGCCGATATAAACGGTGAGAATGCCAAAGAGCATAAAGGTCATGGTCGCCACCATCGATCGCGGTGACAGGCGCGCATTACCGCAAATACCATGACCACTAGTGCAGCCAGAACCCAAACGCGTACCAAAGCCAACCAGTAGCCCTGCGCCAATAAGTAACGGCAATGAGCCGGTCACCTCCATAGGCGGTAGCGGCGCGATAAGCTGATACAGTATCGGCGAGACAATCAGACCTAAGACAAATAATATCTGCCACAGCTCAACGCGTTTAGGTTTAAGTAAGCTTGCACTAATGCCACTGATGCCCGCAATGCGCCCGATGCCTAACAGTAGCACTACGGTAGCCACGCCTATGATAAGACCGCCCACCAAGGAGATAGGCGTAAAGGCTTGCCAGTCAATTTGTATGCTCATAATCATTACTCAATTTAAATGTGCCAGTTAGAGGCGTGCCGATATCACATACTTATAAAATCGACAGCATCTATTTATAAAAAAACATTATATTATAAAATATAACAAATAGCCAAAAAAAGTGCTAAGCCATAAAATAGATAGACTCAGCACTTTTTAATTCATCAAAACCTAATGGATTTAACACTCGGTAAATAGAGCGATTACTTAGCAACGACCTCATCAAGAACTGACTCAAAACGCGCTACCGCACCGTCGACATCTGTTAGTTTATCGAGACCAAATAGCCCCAAACGGAAGGTCTTAAAGCTCTCAGGCTCACCGACTTTTAGAGGAACGCCTGCGGCAATCTGCATGCCTGCCTCAGCAAAGGCCGCGCCTTTATGCATATCGTCACGATCGGTATAAGAGACCACAACGCCTGGCGCTTTGAAACCATCAGCCGCTACGCTTTCAATGCCTCGGCCTTCTAGTACGTCGCGAACACGCTTGCCAAGCTCCCACTGCGCATCAGATAATGTATCAAAGCCGACTGCTTTGGCCTCCAAAATAGTATCGCGGAACTGACGTAATCCATCGGTTGGCATAGTGGCATGGTAAGCATGACCGCCATTCTCATAAGCGCGCATGATAGTGAGCCACTGCTTTAGATCTAGGCTGAAGCTGGTAGATTCAGTCTCCTCTACCTTTTTGACAGCGGCAGCGCTTAGCATCACAAGACCGGCGCAAGGGGTGCTGCTCCAGCCTTTTTGCGGGGCGCTAATGAGTACATCAATACCCAAGTCTTTCATATCGAGCCAGACGCAGCCTGAGGCGATACAGTCGATGACAAGTAGACCACCCACGCTATGCGTGGCATCACTCAAGGCCTTGATATAGTCATTAGGCAAAATGATACCCGCTGAGGTTTCAACATGCGGCGCAAAGACAATCGCCGGTTTTTCGGCTTTAATCTTGGCGACAGCTTCATCGATATCGACTGGCGCAAAGGGTTTTGGCGCCTCAGTGTCATCAGTACGATTGGCTGTCAAAACGGTAGAGGATTTGGCGATATTGCCTTTTTCTAAAATCTGTGTCCAGCGGTAGCTAAACCAACCATTACGGATGATAAGGCAGTCCTCATCACGAGCCAACTGATTGGCAACCGCTTCCATACCATAAGTGCCCGCACCAGGGACGATGACCACAGCGTCAGCGTTATAAACTGACTTAAGCTCACTAGATAGATCATTCATGACCTGCTGAAATGCCTTTGACATATGGTTTAAAGCGCGATCGGTGTAAACCACTGAATACTCTAATAAGCCGTTGGGATCGATATCTTGACGTAATGCGGTCATGGCGTGCTCCTAGTTGGTAATTTATTAAAATAGAATTTAAAAGTGTTATGGTAAAGGTTAGGACCTACTCGTTTAAGCACTCACTTAGTTTGAGCTTGGCGGCCTAGATCATGATGCTGTTTGTATCGTATCGATTCTAGCATATATTAAACAAAAGCCTAACGGCGACGGTAGGATTCATTTAACCCTGAAACCACAAAATTTAGCAATTCACTATCGCCTTCTCGCGCCGCTTTACGCATCAATTTCGATGGCGCGTGAGTGAGTGTCTGCGTTAAACGGCGCGTCAGCTCGATGACGATATCCTCAGCATTAGCTTCACCATCTGTAAGCTTTGCGATGGATTCACTTAGCAATTTGTCGACTTGATCGTGAGTGCGCAAGCGATACTCTTGAATATCACGGCCCACTTGACGCACAGCGAAACGTCGCTCCATCTCAACGACGAGCTGACTGACTAATAGCTCAGCGTCAACAGCGGCTTGACGACGCTGTTCGATGTTGCCAGCGATAACGTGTTGCAAGTCATCAACTGAGTACAAGTAAATGTCATCTATCTGACTAATACTAGCATCGATATCGCGCGGTACTGCCAGATCCACCATCAGCATCGGCTGATAACGGCGACGTTTGAGCGCTTGCATCGCCATGCTTTTATCAATCAATAGATCCATGCTACCGCTACAACTACTGACAATGTCCGCCTCAGATAACACTTGCGGCAAATCTTGGAGCGTACGCACCTCAACCTGACAGTTTGCGTGTCGTAGCTCATCGGCCAAAATTTGAGCGCGCTCAGGACTGCGATTACAGATGATAACGCGCCCGATACCTAAACCTGCGATATGGGTCGCTACCAAGCGATTCATCTCGCCTGCGGCAACGACCAATAGCGTGCGACTGGGCAGGTTGTCAAATATCTGAGTGGCAAGCTTAGCCGCTGCAAAGCCGAGTGATACTGCTTGGGCGCCCACTTGCGTCTCATTGCGGACGCGCTTAGCGGAGGCGAAGACCTGATCGACAATCCAGCCTAGCTGATTGGTCAGAGCCTTCTCATTTTGCGCTAAATGCACCGCTTGCTTGATTTGGCCAAGTATCTGCGGCTCACCGAGTATCATAGAATCCAGACCTGCGGCCACTCGTAGCCAGTGCGTTAAAGCATGAGTATCACGGTGCACATATAGATAGTCATCAATCTCAATAAGCGCGATCTGCTTAAAAGTAGCAAGCCAAGTTTTTATACGTAAAATGTGCGCACTCACTAAAGCTGAGGATACAGAAGTTACAGAACCTGCATCAGCCTCTTGCGGCACGAGCGCATAGATCTCAGTACGGTTGCATGTAGAGACAATTACGCTACCATCGGTAAAGCGTTCCAACTGCTCAAGCGCAGTATTGACATCCTCACCAACAAGCGCCAAGCGCTCACGTAGAGCGACTGGTGCGGTTTTGTGATTGACCCCAATGACCACTAATCTCATTATCGATAGACCGTCTATATAACTCGCCCGTCAAGACTCACTTGACTTATAAAGGCGCTATTAAAGGCAACTGCTACACCTATGCACGAAAAGACAGGTGCAATAAAAGTCGCCTATTGTATCACTCTTACAAGGTTTATTTAATACTTGCCCAGTAACCCTAGTGCTGTTTATCTGTATCTGGGCGCTGACAGCACAAATCAACTACTACAAGGCGTCTTAGCAGTCATTTATTGAGCGCATTTATTGCCCTTGTTAGGGCAAATTTTAGCCCTACTTTTTGAGTAACAAGGACGCTATTGTTTATCACAAACGTCTCCTCTTATAATGAGCTGAGCTTCTAACTCTAGTAAGACTAGTAAGAACAGTTACGTTAAACTAAATCGGCTTGGCTATAATAAGTCTAATCGCTATCCATAATATGATAAGACTACTTCCTCGTTTAGCCGCTTTTGATGCGATCACAGGCAAGCACTGCTATATATGAAACTTTTTGGTACTTCGTTGCAACTACAGCGCGCGTATGATGATATAAACCTTCGAGCGCTATGGCGCAAGATTGTCGATCGTCTGTGTCATCAGCACAAGCTAACTTTGGTGTTGGCCGCTTGTCTGTGCTTAGGAGCACCTGCTCATGCCAGTGCCAGCCTTAATGATACCTTATCAATTACCCAAGATATCAATATACAACGCGCTGATACTTTTGAGGATGAAGACGAGTTTAGTGATGATTTGATAAATAAATCTGCAACGATTAATGAGCCAAGCTTGTATGCACTGCTCGACGCTGAGTTTGCAGCAGATCGCGGTAATATGCCGCGTGCGTTGGCTATTTATAAGCAGCAAGCCTTTAAAGAAGAGGCAACGGCGGTCTTTGAGCGCGCGCTGAGCTTATCGCTGCGCAGTGAAGGGTTTGAGTCATCCTTAGCCTTTGCCAAAGCATGGCAAGAGCGCAATCCTGAGCACGCGCCCGCTTGGTTTTATGTCGCCCATTTAGCGCTCAAAGCGCATGATTATCCCTTAGCTGCCGAGACGCTCACGCTGATATTGCAAGATGATCCAAGAGCGGATTTGAGCGAAGTTTTGGTCGGTATTTATCCTGAAACTGATGAGGACAGACGCGAGCTACTAGCGGCTTTGCAGCTTATTGATAGCGCGCAAAACGCCTCGCTATCAGTACTCAAAGCAGGCTTATCATTGCAGTTCGACGAACCAGAAGTCGCCCTTGTACATATCGACCGTGCCCTACTGCGTCAACCAGACTACGTGCCTTTTATTACCCTCAAAGCCGATATCTTACGTAAGCTTGAGTCCTCAAGCACTGTTACCAACTACCTTACTCAATCGCGCCTGCGCAATCCCTCTAACAAGAGCTTGTACCTATATGAGATTCGCTACTTACTCGATTTAAATCAAAGCCGTGAAGCGTGGGAGTTGCTGCTTGTTGCCAATAAGCGCTTTGAGGATGATGCGGAGATTACTTTGCTTGCTGCCCTTGTGAGCTTAGATATCGAAGAATACCCTAGCGCAGATAGGCTGCTTAACCAACTGGCAAAGAGCACCAGTTATCTCGATCAAGCGTATTATTACCTAGGTATTAGTGCCGAGCGCCAGCAGCGCTTTGATCAGGCCAAATATTATCTAAGCGGCGTTATGCAAGAGGATTTAGTGCTTGCTGCCCGCAAAAAAGTAGTGGCCTTTGAGCTCAATGACAATAATATCGAGGCGGCTATTGCCACTTTAGAAAAGCTACGCCAGCAGTTTGAGATATTTGCACCTGAGGCTTATATTATGCAGGCAGATATCTTGTGGCAGCAAGAGCAAAAGGACAAAGCACAAATGCTTTTGGCACGTGCTAGCCGCGAGTATCCTGATAACGAAGACCTGTTATTTGCGCGCGTACAATTACTTGATGATCGCAGTGATTATGTCATCAAGCGCACTTTACTCAATCATTTGCAGACGCTTAAGCCCAATAACTTATCTTATAAACTAAGCTACGCACGACTGTTACTTGCCAATGACAGAAATTCTGAGCAAGGCTTAGCTCTAGCAAAAGCTATCGTTCAGATTCGCTATGATGACCTGCGTTACGATAACGGTTTGCACTTGCAAGCGCTCAATGTGCTGGCAGATAATGCGCTTGCAAACGATAATTACGCACAAGTGATCAGCTATCTGCAAACGCCTTATGATGTGCTACCAACCTTAGAGTCTGGGGTGCTGCTATTGCGAGCTTATCAGGGCTTAGGCGATGATGACAGAGTTAGAATGCTACTCATAGACCTGCAAAAACGCTTCTCTTTTGGACAACAAAACGTCAATGACCGTATTCAGCTTTACTGATTGTCAGAAGTTATCAGCAGCAAAACGTCCAAAAACAATGTCGCTTATAAAAGGCATAACCGAGTAACAAATGGCGCGTAAGCTGTACTGCTAAGCACATCACTGCTAAACACACAAATATTTGCACCCCTTTTGAGGAATAATCATGTCATCTTTATTATCAAAAACGCCATTGAACACCCGTCTATCTACATTAGCTGCCATAACTTCTGCTGTATTGATTACCTCTGGCTGCCAATCGTTACAAAGCGCTAAAACGCCTATTACCAGCAGCCCTACCGTACAAGCGCAAAAACTCGATGACTTTACTATTAATGGCAAGATTGGCGTCACTATGCCTACCCCTAGTGATAGCGCACAAAACCCTGGCACGCAAGGCGGTAGTGCATTCTACGCTTGGGGTCAACAAGACGATCGCTTCGCTATTGAACTCATTGGCGCGTTAGGCATTGGCAAAACCAATATTGAATACAATGGTCAAACGGCGACACTAGTCAGCGAAAAGACAGGTACGCTCACCGCTGATGATCCAGAGACATTATTGCTAAAGGCCACAGGCTGGCAAGCGCCTATCTCACAAATGCCCTACTGGATATCGGGTCGCCCTGCGCCCTCAGATAGCGATGCACAAGTGGACGCGCAAAACCGCCTGATCAGCTCAGTCAACGGGCCTTGGACTGCAAATTTTACATATAAAGGCGCTGATAAGTTGCCTAATAAAATTAGCGCCACGCAGCCGCAAGGTCAAAAGGTCATTATGACCATTAATCATCAAGATCGTTAAATTGCACTGCTGATATATTGACCCTACTTTACCTACGACGCAAAACTATATGACGACTCACACTATCACGCGCTTGTCCCCTGCCAAGATTAATCTGTTTTTGCATATCACAGGCAAACGCAGCGATGGTTATCATAATCTGCAAACCGTCTTTCGTCTGCTTGATTGGGGCGATTATTTGCATTTTTTGCCCAGTGCGCAGGTCGATATCAGCGTGGTAACTACAGATAGCGCGGATGCGAATCAGCAAGCGACTCGCCTTTGTCATCAGCTCATCATCCTTGCTGGCGCGGATAGCATTACTGACAATGTAGAACAAAACCTTATCTTTAAAGCGGCAAAAGCGCTGCTATTTTCTATTATTACAATAGGAGAGATGCCAGCATCCCTGCAAGCGGTTCGCATTACTTTAGATAAGCATCTGCCTATGGGCGCAGGCTTGGGCGGTGGCTCCTCTAATGCGGCGACCACTTTGCTAGCGCTCAACGAGCTGTGGCAATTTAAACTCAATCAAAACGAGCTAATCAAAATCGCTACCACTATTGGTGCGGACGTGCCTATATTTATCTATGGGCAGGATGCTATCGCCATGGGAATTGGTGAGGAGCTAACGGCAATTGATTTGCCTGCTCAGCACTATCTGATTCTTACGCCCGATGCGCATGTGAATACTGCTAAACTATTTGCCCATCCTAAATTAAGTCGTAATATTACGCCTTTATCTATCGACACGATAAAAAACCAAACCCATGATTATGTGCAACATTTAAATGCACCTTTTAAGAATGTCTTTACGCCTGTGGTCACAAGCTTAGCTCCTGCGGTTAAAAAAGCACTAAATTACTTACAAGGTTTAGAGTCGCAAGCTCTAGGCACAGCGAGAATGACGGGGTCTGGTAGCGCCGTTTTTTTGCCATTGGAGGCGAGTGTGGCTGCTGATAAAAGCATACTGACGAATTGGACTCACGGCGCGCCTTGTCCAGCTTATGTCGTAAATAGTCTGCCACCCTACAATCAAATCTAACTTATTCAAATATCTCATCGTTAATCTGTTAATAATAAACCCTGTAAAAAGGCTGAAAAGCCTTGCAAAATCTGCAAATTTGATTATAATAGGTCGCCTTAAAGGGGTATAGCCAAGTTGGTAAGGCATCAGGTTTTGATCCTGACATCCGTTGGTTCGAGTCCAGCTACCCCTGCCATTTTTAGTTTGTATTGCTGCATTTTATGATAGCAATTGACAACACCCTCCTACTTTCGGTATAGTTCGCAACGAACACCGCTAGGATAAGTCAGCGATAAATAACTTTATTTTACTGCTGACATGATCGACTATCATGCCATTTTGATACTTTTCAAATAGCACTGGTAGAGCAAGACCTTACAGGGGTATAGCCAAGTTGGTAAGGCATCAGGTTTTGATCCTGACATCCGTTGGTTCGAGTCCAGCTACCCCTGCCATTTTCTACTGTAATGATATACCCCTCTTTTTTCTTCATTTGAGCAGTTAGATACTGCTTTGCGGTCGCTGCTTGAGTCAATCAATAGGACTTCAGTCATGCCTTATTTGGCAATTTTTACGGGTAGTGCCCATCCAGAACTTGCGAAAACCGTAGCAGACCACCTACATATTCCTCTTGGTAAAGCTGATATTACCCGTTTTTCTGATGGCGAAATTGCTGTGGAAATAAAAGAACACGTGCGCGGTAAAGATGTGTTTATCATGCAGCCTACCTGTGCACCTACCAATGATAACTTGATGGAAATCATGATGATGGCCGACGCTTTGCGCCGCTCTAGCGCCGGTCGTATTACCGCTGTCATGCCCTACTTCGGTTATGCACGCCAAGATCGCCGTCCGCGTTCTGCTCGCGTACCCATCTCAGCCAAAGTCGTCGCTGATATGCTCAACATCGTTAGTATCGATCGCGTGATGACTGTTGATTTGCACTCAGATCAGATTCAGGGTTTCTTTGATATTCCAGTCGATAACATTTATGGTACGCCGGTACTGTTAAACGATCTCAAAAAACAAGATTACGACAATATCATGGTCGTCTCACCTGACGTTGGCGGCGTAGTTCGTGCTCGCGCTATGGCCAAGCAATTGGGCGATGCTGACCTCGCTATCATCGACAAGCGCCGCGCGCGCGCTAATGAGTCACAAGTGATGCACATTATCGGTGATGTCCGTGACCGTGATTGCGTTATCGTCGATGACATGGTCGATACCGCAGGAACATTGTGCAAGGCTGCTGAAGCGCTCAAAGAAAATGGCGCGCGCCGCGTACTCGCTTATATCACTCACCCTGTATTATCGGGTAAAGCGCTCAAAAACATCAGTGAATCAGAGCTTGATGAGATCGTCGTCACCGATACGATTCCGTTATCTGACGCCGCCAAAGCTTGTACCAAGATTCGTCAAGTGTCTATCGCTCCGATGCTCGCTGAGAGCTTGCGCCGTATCAATAACGAAGAGTCTATTAGTGCGATGTTTGATGCCTAATTGTTTTGATTCATAATTCTCAATCCGTAACTTTCATCAATTGAGATATGATTGAATAAAAATAGCGTTAAGACCCTATGAGTCTTAGCGCTATTTTTATTTAAAAGTGGTAAAAGGCATAAGCCTTTATTATTGCTACAAAACCACGTATAATGCGCGCCTGTATTCATCTTTAGCTGACGTCTGTTTTTTGGCGCTAGTAGCATGATTTATACTCTTTAAGCTTTACTTTATAAGTATCAATTATCTGGTGATAGACTGGTCGCAAGTCTTAGATCACTAGTAGATACTTCACATACACTCTATAGGATTAATTCCATGGCTATTGATCATTTTGCAATTAACGCAGTTGACCGCTCTGCTGAGCAACAAGGTAAAGGTGCGAGCCGCCGCCTACGTAAGCAGAACCTAGTCCCTGCTATCATTTATGGTGGTGGTGCAGAACCAACCGCTATTTCAATCAAATTAAACGAGATGGTAAAGTCGCTTGAATACGAAGCGTTCTTTTCACAAATCTTGACCATCACTACAGACAAAGGCGATGAGCACCAAGTCGTTATTAAAGACTTGCAGCGCCATCCTGCCAAAGGCTTCCCAATGCATGCTGACTTTCAGCGCATTGTTAAGGGCCAGAAAATCAACATGAACATCCCAGTTCATTTCAGTGGTCGTGAAGACGCGCCAGGTACTGCTAATGGAGGTATCTTGTCTACGCTAGTGTCTGATGTCGAAATCATCGCACTACCATCACAGCTTCCTGAATATCTAGACGTTGATGTGTCAAGTATGGAGATTGGTGATCTATTCCGTCTATCAGATATCAACTTGCCAGAAGGCGTGGTTATCGCTGAGCTTGAATTAGAAGACGGTCACGACCGTACTATCGTCAACATGCAGCCACCAACAGTCGAAGAAGTTGACGAAGATGCTGACGAAGTTGATGCTGACGAAGTTCCTGCTACTGAGCAAGGCGGCGAAGGCGAAGAAGCGACTGACGACGATTCAGAGTCAGATAGCGAGTAATAAGTTATGGGTTGCTACGGCGTTTTAGTCGCTTTGTAGCATTCAGACTTACGCCGTATACGCAGCAGGGGATAATCGTCTCCTGCTGTTTTTGTCAGTACATTTTGAAAAGCTAACAGCTATCTTTTCAAAATATATTTATAGCAAATATGAGTATTTTATGGCCATTAAACTTATTGTGGGTTTGGGTAATCCGGGTGAGCAGTATATGTTCACCCGTCACAATGCTGGATTTTGGTTCGTGCATCATTTAGCGCAGCAATTTAATATCAGCTTGAGCCATGACAAAAAATTCCACGGTATCACTGGACGCGGACAGATTCATGGACATGATGTGCGCCTGCTACTACCGCTGACTTTTATGAATAAGTCGGGGCAGTCAGTAGTGCCTATGGTCAACTTTTATAATATCGATAATCGTGAGCTGTTGATCGCTCATGACGAATTGGACATCCCAGCAGGCAGTATCAAGCTCAAAACGGATGGCGGGCATGGCGGACACAATGGTTTGCGCGATATCACTCCACATATCGGTAACGACTTTCATCGTCTGCGTATCGGTATCGGTCACCCAGGTCATAAGTCAAAGGTCAGCGGTCATGTACTCTCAAAAGCGGCGCCTGATGAGCAGATTGCTATTGATAGCGCGTTGTCTGCCAGTTTTGAGGCATTGCCGTTGTTGTTAGCTGGCGATATCGAAAAGGCACGCTCCCAGATTAATAGCTTTAAATTACCTGAATAAAAGAGATGTAATAACGCGCCCTTTTAATTTAGTGGTCATACCCCCATTAACCTCTTGAATTGATTCATTTAACACCCGTACAATAAGGAAGCAACCTATGCTACTTAATATGCTCAAATGCAAACTACACCGTGCCCGCGTCACTCATGCAGAGCTTCATTACGAAGGTTCATGCGGTATTGATGGCGACTTGTTGGACCTCGCGGGTCTTCGCGAGAATGAGTCGATCGACATCTATAACGTCACCAACGGCAAGCGCTTTCGCACTTATGCTATTCGCGCAGAAGCGGGCTCTGGTATCATCTCGCTAAACGGCGCCGCAGCACATATGGCAGATTTGGGTGATATCGTTATCATCTGTGCTTATGCGCATTTTGATGAAGTTGAAGCGTCAACCTATCAGCCAAAGCTGGTCTATTGCAATGAAGACAATACGGTTAAAGACACGGCGAACATAATTCCTGTACAAGTGGCTTAGTCTGATTCGTTGCTAGTCTGCTACTTGCAAAACTAGTGAGTCAGACATTTATTCTTACTGTATTCGTAGTACGCATGCTAGTATTCGGGCTGAATCCAAATGGGTTCAGCTTTTTTTATGTCTGTAGAGGTATGATTTATGTGGCTAGCGATAACAGCGGTGATTATTGGACTGGCGATCTTGGTCTGGAGTGCTGACGTTTTTATTGATGGCGCTGTGGTCTTAGCTAATAAATTAAACGTACCCAGTTTTTTGATTGGTGTGGTCATCTTAGGACTTGGCACCTCAGCACCTGAAATGGTCGTCTCAGTGCTCGCTGCTTTAGAAGGCAGCCCTGAGCTGGCACTGGGTAACGCTTATGGCTCCAATATCATCAATATCGCTTTGGTACTTGGCGCAACGGTACTTATTAGCCCTATTATCATACGTAAAAGCATTATCAATCGTGATATGCCGCTACTGCTACTCGTCACTGGCGTTGCGGCATGGCAGCTTAGCGATGGCGTCTTAAGTAATACTGACGGCATTGTGCTCATTGCTTTGTTGATAGCGGTATTAGGTATCCAGATTGTACTGAGTTTGAAAGAGGGTAATCACGAACATGAAGACGACCCTGTATTAGATAGTGCTCAGGAAACCAGCGCTATTCGTGGTCTTGGCGCGCTGCTATTGGGCCTCTCGGTATTGATTTTAAGCTCCCGTGCGATCGTTTGGGGTGCAGTCGAGCTTGCTACGCTTTGGGGACTTAGTGAACTGATTATTGGCTTAACCATCGTCGCTGTGGGTACATCCTTGCCTGAGCTGGTTGCAAGCTTGTCTGCCGCGCGCAAAGGCGAGCATGATATGGCGCTTGGAAATATCATCGGATCCAATATCTTTAACACTTTAGCTGTTGTGGGACTTGCCGCGCTCATCGCACCGATTAATATTAGCCCCGTTATATTATCACGTGATGTGTTAGTAATGGGTGGTATCACGATGCTACTTTTTGTAATGTGCTTATTTGCTTTTATATCCAATCGTCAATTTGGTCGCGTCTCTGGTATGACGTTGATATTGACATTTGTAGGTTATACGTTATGGCTATCGCAAAGTGTCGCTATATAAATAAGCAAAAACAAGCCAGTG
Source organism: uncultured Psychrobacter sp. (assembly GCA_947495055.1). Lineage (GTDB taxonomy): Bacteria > Pseudomonadota > Gammaproteobacteria > Pseudomonadales > Moraxellaceae > Psychrobacter. The sequence goes on from CANLXO010000005.1 coordinate 127,866, forward strand.
TTTATTCACTGTCTTTACGGTTGCGTAGCACACGCCATAAGCCTTCATTCTCTGTTCTTGGCATTTTAAGGGTAATGGTGTTTGAGATCATGTCTTGTACCGCAAGGCCACGACGATTGAACAGACAAAAGGCGTAATTAAACATCAAACCCAAAAACGCACTGGTCAGCATAACAGCGCGCGAGCCGCCGATTAGGCTACCGATAAGACCAAAGATAAGCGGCATGATACTTGCCGCTAAGATACGCTTAAATGCCTGTCCCCAGCTAAGCAGATGACCGGTGTCGTTAACGGTCTTTAACCGCCACGTCTGCATACCCAGCGTCTGACCACCGCGCCGCCAAAACAGTCCATAAAAAGCGACCAAGGTCAAAATAAAAGACGGCGTCATTACCGCATTTTGGTACCAAACGGGTAAGGTCTGCGCTTGATTGGACTCCGTCCCTGTCTGCATAGTCGCAAGCGTTCCTATGACTGTCAGCGCCGTCCCTACCAAGAATAACAATGCCAGTATCAACATACCGTCATAGACGATAGCGGCGATTCTAGTCGTTGGTTTAGCAATCGTCGGCTCATCGCTCTCATGCGCCAGCTTTGCAGCTACTTTTGGCTTTGCTTGCGTAGGTGATGATATTTTGCTTCTTGACTTGGTCTTGGCAGAGGACTTTTTGGAGGTTTTTGGCATGGCAGGCGCTCACAACAGGTAGGCAATAGGTCTATTGTACCGCAATTGCGCCTGTTATCATAAACGGATGACAAAACGAGCAGACATAAAAAAACCGCCAAATATCCAAAGATAGGCGATTGATTTAGAGTTCTCTGTAATGCTTTTAGACATTAATGATGCAAATGGTGCGCCCGGAGAGATTCGAACTCCCGACCCCTTAGTTCGTAGCCAAGTGCTCTATCCAACTGAGCTACGGGCGCGTTTTGCACATCATTTACTGAGCAGTGACATAGCACTTTTCCAGCAAATTAGGTTGGCTATTATATAGAGTACAAACTTAATGTCAATGCTTTTATCAGTTAAAATAAAAATTACTGTCAAAACACATCAAACTCTATATATCGCCGAATAAGATGGCGGTGAAGGAGGGATTCGAACCCTCGATACGCGTTAACGTATGGTTCCTTAGCAGGGAACTGGTTTCAGCCACTCACCCACTTCACCGAAACGAGATAAGACATTTGTAAAAACAAACTTTTAGTAACAAATACAGTATCGTTGCTATCGATACGTCCTAGTCGTGGGCGAGTATTATAACAAAGACATCGCCAATTGCAAGCCTTGTCATGCGTTTAATCTTGCTTTGATAGTTATTTAATAAAATGATGTCTGATCAGTTTCAGTTGTGGATTATTTATAAAGCCACTATTGATACTAGTCATTTACATTTTAGCCATAAAAAACGCCCTACCTTAGCAGAGCGTTTGATTATGACGTATAAATTAACTTAAAGGATAGCTTAGCCTAACATCGGCATAAAGCTGGCGGCAAAACCACCGATAAAGATCTCAAGCAGATAAAAGGCAAGAAAGGCGACAATCGGTGAGAGATCTAGCATGCCTAAATTTGGGGTGATACGACGAAACGGCGCAAGGATAGGTTCTGCTAAGCGCATAATGATATTGACAATAGGATGCACGGAACCTGTAAATACGACAATCCAGCTGACGATAATAGAGCCTATCACCAAATAGCGACACATACGCAAAAAGTCTAATACCAAACTGATGGTACCCGTAAAAAATAGCGGTACAGGGGCGATGCCTTGCTGAGTCAAAGCCGCCTTGCCTGATATATCAATCAGGCGAATAAGCAGCATCAAAACAATAGCTGCAATACTAATGCGACCTTGCGCTACGGTAGGAAAAATACGACCAAACACATCGACGATATGAGTGGCTCGATAAGCGGGCGCGATCATAGGGTCGCTGGCATCCATATCCGCAAACTGCAGCATAAAGCGTATAAACACCAGCAGCATGGCAAAGGTGGTGACCAGATCAAAAACTTGTAATAAGGCGTTATTCATGGAGCATTACTCAGTATCGATAGTTTTGCGTTAGCAAGTGCTAAGTTTAATTCAAAAAGCATCTATTGACTCATCTCATCGCTTAGCGCTTCACTGCGCTGATAACACGCTTGCATAGCTTCAGCGATTCGACGTCCAATCTCATTGGCTTGCATCGATTCGATCGCCGCCTGCGTCGTACCATTTGGCGAGGTGACCTTGCGGCGTAGCTCACTCGGTGCGTCATCGCTATCCATGGCCATTTTAGACGCGCCTAGCATTGTTTGCATAGCGAGTGCGGAGGCTTGCTTGCGACTTAGCCCTAAATCGACTGCGCCGTCGATCATAGACTCAATAAAGTAAAAGACATAAGCAGGCGCTGATCCTGATACAGCGGTCACTGCATGCATATGCTCTTCGCTATCGACCCACATGACCAGCCCTGACGCCGCCATTACTGCCTCTGCCAGTTGCTTGTCATCATCATTTGTCGCAGCACTGGCATATAGACCAGTTGCGCCCATTTGAATCATAGCAGGAGTGTTCGGCATAGCGCGGACGATGTTGCTATAGCCGCCGAGCATCGCGGATAAAATATCCGTCGATAGACCCGCTGCCACTGAAATGATGAGCTGCTTGTCGAGCACCTCTGTAAAAGCGCTGACCACCATTTTCATCACTTGCGGCTTGACCGCGAGTACGATGACATCTGCACTAATCACAGCGGATGTGGCATCCTCAGTGGGATCTACCGTATTGATTCCTTTAGCCGTGAGCGTTTGACGTATCTCGCTACTAGGATCTGCAACTGTAACCAGCTCAGGATTAACGCCGCAGCCGATCAGACCACTGATCAAAGCCTGCGCCATATTACCACCACCGATAAAGCTTATCTTTTTATCATCTAATACTGACATAATTTATCCTTTATAACGTCGCTAACGGCTACGCTTATAACCTTATTATAATTTTCATCAAACGCGCAGCAGTAGGGCATGCAAAATGACACTCAGTTTATCATACTGCCATTCTTGGCGTTTGATAAATTAAAAACCCCTAGTCAACATGCAAACTACTTTTTAACCCTTGCGCTATGGCATTGAATGCTGGGTTGTCGTTGTCCAATATCCAAGTCTCAAACGGTGATATCAATGCCAGATGAATGATATGAGATTTGTTCTCGCTGTCAGGCAAGATTAGGCTCACTACTACCAAACTATCGCGTAGCCATACAGGTATACCTAAGCTCTGATACAGCTTTTTGCCTGACTGCGCTCGACTGTTTAACGCAGTTTTTACCTTTTGCTGACGACCAAGCGGCGCAATGCTTAAAGCAATAGTATCACTCATATTTATAGGCGACTTATCAAGCACCACCTTTAATTGCCAATGGCACCTTTGATCTTGGCGTACCGTAATGAGTGTTGCTCTATGAGCAGTATGCAGCGGACAGGTTTGCGCAGGTATATCATTGTTGAGCCATGCAAGCCACTGATTGCTTAATCGATATAGCTTTTGACGATAACGACGAATCGTATAAGCTCGCTGGCGTCCTTGCCAAAATAGCTGGGTCTGATGATCAAAATCGGTGCGCTTGGTTAAGTGAATAACGTCATCTATAAGCTGCTTTGACGACGGTAGCGGCTCATCTAGTGCCAGCCAGTAGTGCATTAATTGACTCAGGCGAGCGCTTGGCAAGGCATTCAATGAGTCGATATCGATAACGCGCTGCACAGGCGGCATTTGTAGTGGTGCAAAAGATGAGGCGGATACTTGTATAAGATCTTGCTTCGCTTGCGCATGAATAATGTCTTTGGCATCCGCTAATAGCTGCGCGCTACGAGCAATATTCTCGGTTGCGTTAGCATTATAGTGTGTGAGCATAGGCAAGACATCACGGCGCAGACCACTACGTACATTATCTCCGCTATAATTCGTAGGATCATCGATATAGGGCAACTCCATCCGCTTAGCATAGGCAGTGATATCACTGCGGCGCACGTTGAGCCAAGGTCGCCATAACACATGTTGCCGCGCGCCTGTCTGTTGCAGGCGAAGGGGCATCATGCCTGCCAGTCCATTGACGCCTGCGCCTTGAATCAAGCGCATCAGTACCGTCTCAGCTTGATCATCGCTATGATGACCGAGGATCAGTACATCACCTTGATTGATATGCGCTAGCATGGCGGTATAACGGGCTTGGCGCGCAGCTTGCTCATCAGCACCGTCCACCTGAGCTTGCAAGATATAACACCGCATTTGCTGCGCGCGCGCCCAATTGGCTACGTGTATCGCCCACTGTGCGCTACCTGCTTGCAAGTTATGATCGACATGCAGTAGCTGCGGCAAAAACGGCAACTTGCCTTGTCTATAAAGCTGCACGCATGCAGCAGCTAACGCTAACGAATCACGGCCACCACTACAGGCCAGCCAAATACGGCGACCGTGCAGGTGCTCATAGTGCTCAGCGGTACTGGCTAGTAGCGCCTGACTGAGCTTTTTATCTATTGGCAGAGTCGATGACAGCGTTCTGATGGAATGACGACGGATAGCAGAGCTATTCATAAAATAATCTTATTAAAATATGGTTTATTGATCTGCTTAACAATAATAAACCTTTAGATATAAAAAAACGTGCCTTTATAGGGACACGTTTATTTTAACAAAATACTAAAGAGTTAAATCGACCTTTTAGGCAGGCAGCATCACCTCAGAATTAAAGGTTTTAAGCTTTTCATAACGTTGCTCACAGCGCGCGTCTGCATCCATATCAACAAGTTCATTCAACTGCTCAGTAATCAGCTCTTTTAGCGCGTTCATAACTGGCTGCGGATGGATATGCGCGCCCTCGCCTTCTTCAATAACCGCGTCAATAAGTCCTAGCTGATACAAGTTAATGGCATTAAGCTTTAGCGCTTCGCTAGCGTCTTTGGCTTTTTCAGCGGTTTTCCATAGAATAGAGGCGCAGCCCTCAGGAGAGATAACTGAATAGATGCTGTTTTGGAGCATATTGACTTTGTCACCAACGCCAATAGCTAGTGCACCACCTGAGCCGCCTTCACCGATAATCGTCACGATAATTGGTACTTTAAGGCTTGAGAATACCGCAATACTCTCAGCGATCGCTTGCGCTTGTCCGCGCTCTTCTGCGCCAATACCAGGATAGGCGCCTTGCGTATCGACAAAGGTCATCACAGGAATATTAAAGCGCTCAGCCATTTTGACCAGACGGATCACTTTGCGATAGCCTTCAGGATTTGCCATGCCAAAATTATGAGCGATGCGCTCGCGCGTACTACGCCCGCGGTGTTGACCAACTACCATAACCGGCTCGCCATTGAAGCGCGCAAGGCCTCCGATGATCGCCTTGTCATCAGCAAAAGCTCGATCGCCATGAAGTGCGTCAAACTCTGTGAATAATTGATTGACGTAGTCCATAAACAATGGACGTTTGGCATGACGTGCCAGTTGTACGCTATCCCAGACGGTACTCATAGACTTATCCTTTTTGTCATTTTTCTGTGATGACTGATATGATCTAGGCGCTATTGCAATACAAAGCGCTATTGTTAATTAGGGCATTCAACCACTATCAGCATCATGGCAGTACAGTTGTAAACTCAATAAAAACTATAGTAGCACATCTTATAAGCTATGGCATTAGCACAACTTTACGTTATTGACATTTATAACGTCATGCTTATCTATCGTTCAAAAGAATAATGACGTTTACAGGTAACGGATTTCTAGCAATTTTATAATGTATAACTTTTCAATGTATAAAAGCGATGAGTCATATTATTTATCCGCTTTAACAGTTATCTACTTCAGTGATTATCCACTTCAATAATTATCCGCTTCAATAATTATCCGCTTCAACAATGTCAAGCTTGACGCCCCACTTAGCGAATTGATCAGTCTCCGCATAAAGATCGGTAAGCAAAGACGTATAGTGCTCGTTACCATTGGTCACCGTAATTTGCCAGTGATTGCTCTTAATCACCTTAATACTCATTGTCGGCGGAATATATTCGCTGCGACCGTGATGGGCTAATACGGCTAGCCGAAGCAGCAGGCACAGATACACTAAGGAATCACCGCCAATGCTGCAAGCCTGCTCAAGCGCATCGGATTTAAGCCGCCGCCTGTGGCTAAGTGCCAGCTGCGCCATACGCTTTTGGTCCACTTGTGAGAACCCTGGAATATCTGAATGCTCTAACAAATAGGCACTATGTTTGTGATAACCGCTATGACTAATCGCTAGACCCACCTCATGCAAATAAGCGGCGCGGCGCAATAGGTCAGCGTCATCGGTATTTAATTTTAAATCTTTTGCCACTTGTTCAAAGAGTAGATGGCTACTCTTGACCACTTGCTTGGCTTGTTTTTTATCGACCGAATAACGCTTGATGAGTGCCAGCACGCTACGATCGCGCACATCTTCACTGCTAAAGCGCCCAAGCATGTCATACATCACCCCTTCTCGCAGCGCGCCATCTGAATAGGTCAACGTCTCAATCCCAAGTACTTTCATAACCGCGCGCAGTACCGCCACCCCTGCTGGGAACACCGCTTTTCGGTGCTCTTTGACGCCTTCTAAGTCGATATCGTCAACGTTACCTATTTTAGTTAACAGCTTTTCAAGCTTTTTGAGACCCTGATACGTCACGCGCTCTTGATCATCAGACCAACCTTTTGATACCAGCACATTACGCACCGCCTTAATCGTGCCGCTTGAGCCGATTACACTGCTCCAGCCCGCTTTTTGGTAGCGACCATTAATCGCCAGCACCTCTTTACGCGCCGCGCCAATAGCTTTGGTAAAGGCGTCTTTGGTGATTTGGCCATCAGCAAAGAACTTTTGAGTGAAGGCGACGCAGCCCATTTGCAAGCTCTCAGTGAGTATCGGCTCAAAACCTTGACCAATGATGAACTCAGTCGAGCCGCCGCCAATATCTATAACCAGACGCTTATCGCTACTGGCATTGGTGTGCGAGACGCCCAAATAGATCAGACGTGCCTCTTCGCGACCAGCGATAATCTCAATAGGTTTGGGCAATATCTCATTAGCACGAGCGATAAAGTCGTTGGCGTTTTTGGCTTGGCGTAGGGCATTGGTCGCAACGATACGCACGCGCGCAGGTGGTACCGCATCAAGACGCGCCACGAACCGACTCAAACAATCCAAACCTCGGCGAGCGGCTGCCGCACTTAATATATTGTGCTCATCTAACCCTGCTGCTAATTGTACCTTTTCAGACATGGAGACTACTTTTCGTACCTCACCATGATCAAGACGAGCAATCGCTAAATGAAAACTGTTGGAGCCGATATCAATAGCAGCCATCAATTCATCTTCGGCAAGCGGCGGATTGGTAAGGTAGTTGTTGGGCATAAAAAGCGGTTACCGTAGGTTGCAGGTTGAATGCCTCAAACAATCAACGAAAAGAGATACAAATAACCTCAAACCCTGATTGTAAGGTATCAAGCGTTATCAATGAGTGCTGTCATTAAAGCATTTATGCCCAATAGGGGCAAGCGCTCGACTGTCCTATATATTCAAGAGCGGATATGAGATTTAGCTATTGCGATGTGCTAGGTTATATCGCATCATCGATTGAAAATAACTGGGATGTCATAAACAACAATTACTTAGCCTTAATTTTGTTATATGATAATGATCTATCTACACCCTTTATAACGCATAAAAAGACGAGCAAGGACGCTACTATGAACACTCAAACCAAACACACCGTTTTTAGCCGTACAGACCTAGAGACCAACAACAAAATCAGAAACGTCAAACCAACTGAGCAAAGGTTTTATGACTTCTATTTAGAAGAGCATCAAAACATAGCTTGTCGGCGCTTGCATTTTGCGGGCAGTAGTTTTGGTTTATTAGGCTTGGCAAAATCTATCAAAACCCGTTCGCCAAAACCTCTACTCAAAGGGATTGCCGCAGGCTATGGCTGTGCTTGGGTCGGACATTTTTTCTTTGAAAAAAACAAACCTGCCTCGTTTAAATTTCCGCTCAAAAGCTTCGCTAGTGATTTTCGGATGTATGGCGATGTACTACGCGGCAGATTAAGCCTAAAAGATACTAAGTTTGATAAGATCAAACAGCGATAAGTTTTTATCCGTCAGCAACTCTTTATTCGTCGGCCCTATTATCCGTCAGCTTTTACCTGACACAAAAAAGCCAGTACGTTTTATCGTACTGGCTTTCTTCTTATGACATTTTAGATCAAAAACTAACCTTTTGCCATTTGAGCAAAGATCTCATCAGCCGCTTTGACCGAAGCATCCAGATCTTCATCACTGTGCTTGATAGACATAAAGCCTGCTTCATAAGCAGAAGGCGCAAGATAAATACCACGATCTAGCATACCGTGAAAGAAAGTATTGAACACGTCCATATCGCACGCAGTCACATCATCAAAATCAAGCGGTGTTGGAGTATCAGCATCTTTTACAAAGAACATGCCGAACATGCCGCCAAGCTTATTGGTACGCAGATTGATACCGTGCTTGTCGGCAGAGGCTTGAATACCATCGACTAAATGGTCGACTTTGGCAGAGAGCTCCTCATAGAAGCCATCAACAGTTAAGTCCTCAAACATCGCGATACCTGCCCGCATGGCAAGCGGGTTGCCTGACAATGTACCCGCTTGATAGACGCCGCCCATCGGTGCGATATATTCCATAATCTCTTGCTTACCGCCAAAAGCGCCAACCGGCAGGCCTGCCCCAATGATTTTGCCAAAACACGTCAAATCAGGCTGAATGCCAAAGTGCGCTTGCGCGCCGCCAAGTCCAACGCGAAAGCCCGTCATCACCTCATCAAAGATCAGAACCGCACCATGCGCTGTGCACTGCTCGCGCAGGGTATCGTGAAAACTCTGCTCTGGGATGACCATGTTCATGTTACCGGCGATGGGTTCCACGATAACGCAAGCAATCTCGTCGCCCCATTTCTCGAAGCACTCTTTGATCGCATCTGGGTTATTAAAGGGAATGGTAATGGTATGCTTAGCAAAATCAGCGGGCACGCCTTTGGAGGTGGGCTCACCGATATCGAGCATGCCAGAGCCTGCCTTGACTAGCAGACTATCTGAGTGCCCATGATAGCAGCCTTCGAACTTGACGATTTTGTCGCGTCCTGTATAGCCGCGCGCTAGGCGAATAGCACTCATCGTCGCCTCAGTACCTGAGCTGGTCATGCGTATCATCTCAACGCTTGGTACGATCTCGCATATCTTATCAGCGACAGTCGTTTCAAACGGCGTTGGTGTCCCAAAACTGAGACCATCATCGGCGGCTTTTTTGACGGCATCGATTACCTTTGGGTGGGCATGCCCCAAAATCATTGGCCCCCAAGAACCGATGTAATCGATATAGGCGTTGTCTTCGGTATCATAGATTTTGCTGCCCTTGGCACGGTGCATAAATACAGGCGTACCGCCGACTCCAGCAAAGGCGCGAACGGGTGAATTGACCCCACCTGGTATGTGCTTGCGGGCTTGGGCAAAGAGTTGTTCGTTTTTAGTGCTCATAATGTACCTTTATTTTGTTTTACTTTTAAATTCAAAGTGAGTTCTACACTCATGATTTGAGTATTTGCTTATAAAATTATGTTGTAAAAAAGACTCTTATTACTTTTGTAACAACATAAGTTTGATAGCGCTAGCCGTTTACGCTTTTTTGACCACTGATGATTTAAGCTTCATCTGTCCAAAGCCGTCTAATTTACAGTCGATATCATGACCATCTACAGGATCATCAAGCAGGCGAATGCTCTTGGCTTTGGTGCCGACTTTGATAACTATCGACGAGCCTTTTACCTTTAGATCTTTGATGACGGTGACCGCATCCCCATCTTGCAACGCATTACCTACCGCATCACGTACGATGCCATCCTCTTGCGTTTTTGCGTCAGCCGCATCACTCTCAGCTGCCGTCCATTCATGAGCGCACATTGGACATACAAGCAGCGCGCCATCTTCATAAGTGTAATCAGCCGCGCATTTGGGACAATTAGGTAAGCTCATAGCAGTCTCGCAGCTCGTTATTAATAGAGTATTTTATGGCCCTCATTGTAGCGCAAATCCGCTATTTTAACCAATGAGTCAGGTTACGATAAGATGTATTACTAAATCGTTACGATAAGTGAGACATCTCTTTTGTGCTCACTTTTTGTGCTACTCTCCATATTAAGCTGTCATTTAGCTCCCCACACAATTAACCTTTAACTAAATTGATAAACATACCGTTTGTATTAGGAATAATAACAATGACTGACTCTCACTTACCGCTGTTTTCTCAGATCACCATCGAAGGCGAGGATGCCGAAAAATTCTTGCAAGGTCAAATTACTATTGATGTGACCAAGCTTGGGCTAAGCTATCAGCCAACTGCACTTAGCAATCTAAAAGGCCGTATCGAGTTTGGCTTATGGATCAAAAAGCAAGACGAGAAGCAGTACGATGTAGTGATTAGTACTGATTGCGTCGACGCTTTGCTGGCGCATTTAAACAAATTTGGTGCGTTCTCCAAGTTTACAACCAGCGCACCTGTCACGATTTACCCTTGTGTACTTGATCATGAGCCGACCTTTAGCCATAGCTCAGATAACGCTGACGGACAACAATGGGCGGCGATAAGTATTGCTACTGGTAACTATTGGATAGTGGCTAAGACGCAAGGTGAGTTTCAACCGCAAGAATTGCGCTTGCATCAGCGCGGCGGTATGGACTACGACAAAGGCTGTTATCTAGGACAAGAAGTGATCGCTCGTATTTATTTTAAAGCGGCGCCAAAAGCATTTTTGCACCGAGTTAAAGGCTCAGGTGAGACGCCTTTGGCAGGTGAGAAGCTGGGTAAAATACAAGTGGTCAATGCCATATCTACCGATACAGGGTTTGAGGCTTTAGTAGTGGCACGTCCTGAAGCTTTGGGTGATAGTGAGATGCGTGTTCTTGATCTGCCAGAGGCGCTACAAGCTGACGTGGCCCGACCTCAATGATACAACTTAATCATCAATATAAATAAAAAAAGGTACTAACTAAAGGGAGGCTTATGACGCACATCGCGGTACTAGGAGCAGGCGTAGTCGGTATCACTACCGCATGGTACCTACGTCAAGCCGGCTTCGATGTGACAGTTATCGAGCGCGAATCAGCGCCTGGTATACAGACTTTATTTGCAAGTGGCGCTTTATCAGTAGGGGGTATGAATCCGTGGGCTAATCTTAAAACCCCACTTGCCACCCTTAAAGGATTTTTTCGAGAAGATGCGCCGCTCTTGTATCACCTGCGCGCTGATAAATCACAGCGCCAATGGGCACTACAGTTTTTGCGTGAGCGCCGCGCTGAGCAAGCAGATGCCAATTTGACTCAAATGGTGCGCTTAGGACTCTACTCGCAAACCGCTTTAAAACAGTTGCGCGTAGATACTGATCTCAGCTATGAGCACAAAACTCGCGGCGTCATGCATTTTTATACTCATCAGGCGTATTTTGAAGCAGCGGCTGAGCCAACTAAGCGGCTACAAGAATTAAGCTGTGAGCGCCGCTTTATCGATATTAATAATGCGGCAAGTTTGGAGCCTGCGCTATACCCTGTTGCTCATAGGCTCGTTGGTGCAACCTTTACGAGCTGCGATGAGTCAGGCAATCCGTACCTGTTCACTCAGCGCTTGACTGAAAAGTGCATACTTGCAGGGGTGCGTTTTAAATATGATACCGAGGTCGTCGCCATCAGCAGGGATGACGATACGAGCAAATCTCGTGTCCACAGCATTACTATCCGTCCCATCGATGAAAACGCGCAAACCTTTAGCGCGGACAGTTATGTATTAGCGCTTGGTCACGATAGCATGGCGCTTGTCAAACCTTTAGATATTCATCTACCTATTTTCGCTGCAAAGAGCTACTCTGCAACTTACAAGGTCAATCCGCGCGCGCCGCATTTAGCGCCTTTTATCAGCCTTATTGATGATGAGTACAAGCTCATTATATCGCGAATGGGTGATAAACTACGAGTGACCAGCGCTATCGAATTTAGTGGTCATAGTTTGCCGCTCAATTTAGCGCAATGTGAAGCGATTACTGATCGTATTCAGCATCTATTCCCCAAAGGCATCATCGCCAATTCGGCTAAGTACTGGGCGGGCATTCATCCGATGACTCCATCAAGTGTACCGTTAATTGGGCGCGCGCACGCAGGCTCTGTAAGGCGTGGTAGTCAGAACAGTGAGGCGACTTTTGAAAATTTATGGCTCAATACAGGACATGGTACGTTAGGCTGGACCTTTGCTTGTGGCTCCGCTAAAGCACTAAGTTTGCTGATGCAAGATAGAGTACCCGACATCGATTTTAACTTTGTCGGTATCTCACACTCTTAAAAAATAGAAAATCAGACATTAAAAAGGGCGCTTACGGTTAAGCGCCCTTTTTGCATTTTTATGAGAGCATCGAAGCTTCACTTTCTGCTTCTACTTGATCTTTAACTGCAATAGCCTCTAACTTCACAGGGACGCCGTTGACCGCCGCATTACCGCACAGCTCATCGATCAAAGTATCATCGGTCAAATCGTTGACGCTGACCCCAGCATGCGCTTGGGCGATTTTTTGCTTAACGCCACTGCGGCCGTGACCCCAGCCGTGCGGAATACTCACCACTCCTGCCATCAGCTCATCAGTGACTTCAGCACTGATCGTTACTTGACCGACGCGCGAGGTGACTTCTACGTCTTGCCCATCCTCAATACCATACTCGCGTGCCGTATCAGGATGCAGCATCAATGTGCAGCGCGGCTTGCCTTTGACCAAGCGCTGACTATTATGTAGCCAAGAGTTGTTACTACGCACATGACGGCGACCGATCAGCAAAATTTGCTCGTCATCGTAATTTGCCATCATCTCCTGCACTCGCGCCAGATCTGCTTGATAAAAATCAACATTGAGAGCAATCTGTTTGTCTTTGTGCTTAATGGCTTGCGGTAGCATACGCTTGAGTGGTCCTAGATCCATGCCATGAGGGTTTTTCTTAAGCTTGCCTAGTGTCATGCCTTGATAAGGTCCGCGGCGAAGCCCTTGATCAAGGACGAACTTGGGCCCTAGTCGCGCGGTGAGCTCACGCTCTACTCGAGTTGCCAAAGCAGGTTTTTTGTCCAAGCGTTTAGCCAGCTCTAGATATATCTGCCAGTCGTGCCTAGCGTCTTTGTGCTTGGTAAACAGTGCGGGCGAGTATTTGGCGACATTATGCACTGCAAAGCCATTGAAGGTCACATCATAATGCTCGCGCTCTAGCGGCGAAGCTGGCGGCAATATAATGTTGGCATGGCGGCTGGTTTCGGTCACAAAGTAGTCGATGGCGACCATAAAGTCCAATTGCGCCAAGGCCTCATCTAATTTCTCACCATTTGGGGTGCTGAGCACTGGATTACCTGCCACACACATAAAGGCTTTGAGCTGTCCCTCGCCTGTCACTAGCATCTCATCTGCCATAGCGACGACTGGGTAATCGCCGTTAAAATCAGGCAGATTGCTCACGCGCGTATGACGTTTACCCAGATACCCTGGGCCTGAATTATTGACCAAATCAACCGCAGGATTAGGGAACATCAAGCCGCCTACTTCATCCAAGCGTCCAGTAACGATATTGATGATCATAATCAGATACTGACATAGCAGACCAAACTCTTGCACTGAAACGCCCATACGCCCATAGCAGACCGAACTGTCCGCCTCGCAAAACTCAGTGACTAAACGTTTAATCTCATGCGCACTTATACCCGTGATACTCGCCACCGACTCAGCGCTATAGTCTTTGGCAAAGTCTGCCATACGCTCAATCTCTGGCGTCAAAGCAATTGCCTTGTTGTTTTTGGCACGTGCTTTGTCCGCGTAGCCTTGGATATAGATCTCGTTGAGCATAGCGAGCAGCAACAGAACGTCAGTGGCTGGACGGACAAAATGGTGCTCACTTGCCAGCTCAGCCGTCTCTGTACGTCTAGGGTCAATGACCACTACTTTGCCACCGCGTGCTTTGATATCTTTGATCTTTTGACGCATATTTGGCGCGGTCATAATACTGCCGTTGGAGGCTAGTGGATTGCCGCCGATAATCAGCATGTGCTGGGTACGGTTGACATCAGGCACTGGGATACGCAGCATATGCCCAAACAGATGCATGCTGACGATATGGTGCGGCAGCTGATCGATTGAGGTCGCAGAGAAGCGGCTACGGGTCTTTATACTATTAAGCAGGTGCTTGACGGTGAGCATACCGCCCATGTTATGCACGTTTGGATTACCCAGATAGATACCAAGGGCGTTTTTGCCGTACTTGCTCTGTACGTCGCTGATACCAGCGGCAACTTTATCTAATGCCTCCGGCCAGCTGATTTTTTTCCAGCCGCTCGCAGTACGTTCTACCGGATGACGCAGGCGATCAGGGTCTTCGTGCAAATCTTGCAGTGCTGTCGCTTTGGGACAGATATAGCCTTTAGAGAAAGGATCATCTTTGTCGCCTTTGATGGACAATACCTTGTTGCCATCGTGTTTGATGACAATGCCGCACATGGCTTCGCACAAAGTACAGGTTCTAAGATGCGTTTTTTCGTTGGCTTTATTTTGCTGCGTTTTACTTTTCGTCGCCATAATCATACTTCCTTGTACTTTAAAATAGACATTCCATTTTGGGGTCGTTCTTATTAGCTAACAGTTGACTGCACTCAAACTATCTATAAGAGTCGCTTAAAAAGTCAGTCTACAACGTAATATCCTACTTGTCTGCTTTTTCTCATCATATAGATAAATTGATATATAAAACAAGAAATTACCCGTCATTATCCTTAAGTTACACTACCAACATTCCTTATACAGACAAAACAGTCGTCAATTTATATAGTGATGACAGTAGTTGAGTATTTAAATATTTCGATAACTAAACTACTAAAAACATTTATAAGGAAGTGGTGGCACAGACCACTATATCAATAACTAAAAGGAGCACCACAATGAACGAACATACTCTAAAAGGTGACTGGAATCAGATGAAAGGCTCGGTCAAACAAAAATGGGCGGACTTGACAGACGATGATCTCATGCATGTAGAAGGTAGCCGTGACAAGCTCGTTGGCCGCGTGCAAGAGCGTTACGGACATAGTAAAGAAGACGCCGAGCGTGAAGTTGATGATTGGCGCCGCGAGCACAAATACTAAGTCATAAGTTAAATACTTAAACATAAAAAACCGCATTGAGATTCAATGCGGTTTTTTTGTACTCTCATCGCTCAAAATCAAGTCAAACACCAGACACGATAAAACCGCATAGCAAATCACTGTTATGCGGTTTTATCGTTGACTATCCGTGTCACCTGTTATGACTTTCTTCACTACATCCATGTAGCGTATGTCATAGCAGTTGGGCATCTTGCCCATTACATTGTACCTTTGGCATTACTACCATCAACACAGGGTTGTGTACCTACCTCTATTATCTTTGTCATCCTGACGCTAATAATAGACTCATCATCCTTGATACGGTCAACTCAATCCGTGAGTCACATTCCCTGATGCCGTGGATGTATAATGCCAAATTGTTATCATATTGTTAAGAGGTGTTAACGTCATTGCTTGTAAGCATATGCTTACAAGGTGACTTTTACTGGCAAAAAATAAAACTTACCTCTTATAAAATATTATAAAAAACAATAATTTACCTATTTTCACTTAGATTAACAAGGATTTTGCTAATCCACCGCATTAGCACTTATTTTGAGCATACTATTAAAGCGGTTTACATTTTATTAACAGTAATGACATCTGCTATCAAGTTATGCGCTCTATGCTAAAAATGTAAGAAGATATTTCATAGCCGTACTTCTGATAATGTCTCTAATATCTATAAAAATGATAAATTTACTTGGAGTAATCTCATGGTAGCTATCCCACGCACAATCATCAAGTCAGGCCTTATCGCTGCATTATCAACCGTTATATTAGGTGGAGCGGTCGGCTGTACAGTGACATCTGGCTACGACAATCAGCCTATCTACCGTGATAACAGCGTCAATCGCGCAAGCCAACAGCTCAGGCAAGATTTGCGCCGCAGCGGCTACACTGTTATGGATATCAAACGTGACAATTACCGTGGTCGTCAAGTGTTAGTTGCCTATGCCAAAAAGAATAACCAGTTCTATGATTTTATTTATAGCTACCCTGACCTAAAGCGCTTAAACGTTAACAAAAGAGATGTCAAAGATAATTGGAAGAATTATAAAAATAAGTCTGACAACAATCGCCATAAAAACAAGAACAAAAATAAAGGCAAAAAATACAAGAACAATAAAGACGATAGACTACAACAAGAAGCCCGTTACCCTGCTATCAAGCAGCGCGCTATACGCAAGGTGCGCGCTATGGGCTACCGTGTGACAGACATCGACTTTGAGAGTAAAAAAAATCGTGGTGTTTTTGAGATTGAAGCGCGGCGCGGCGGGCAAGATTATGAGATTGAGCTGAGCTATCCAAATTTAGATGTCATCAAATTGAAAAAGGACTAAATGAACAAAGACAATGTACTGCAGTTGTAACGCTTGCTCGCTTTGGTCAAACAAACTCTAAGGTTTGTTTGACCTTTTTTTGTCGATCAAAAATCAAGCACTGCTATAACATCATAAGCAGGAGTCTCATAAGGGTGCGCTAATTTTAGAGCCTTGATAACCTCATCAATCACTTTTTTGTCAACGACCATCTCAACGCGCCACTCCTCAACCTGAGCCAAGTTATCGTGCGCGCCTATGTGCGGATCACTACCTGCTAGCGGCATAAACTGCCCTACTCCCTTAACTTGCCAGCAGCACTGCTCATAGTTGCCAATACGACCAGCACCTGCCGCAAATAGTGCAGCTTTGACGCTCTCAAGCGCCTCTTTGGGAATAAAAACGGTAAGCTTATACATAAGCGTTTCTCCTTTAAGCTATTATTTTATAGCAGCTTTGGTGAATACTACTTTTTAGACAACGAGGGGTGATCGGTCCAGACATAACGCAGCAGCCAATCTTTGGCCTCTCCAGCATAATCAATACCAATACGCGGGCGCAGTGAGACTGGCGGCGCGCAACCATCGTCCTCAATCCAAACCGCTGACTTAGGATCGATAGGCTTATCATACAGCGACTTATCAATCTGCAAACGCTTAGTCAGCTTACCAGGACCTGCAAATTGCTTGGGATGAGTGAGCTGCTTGTCAGCGCTAAGTGTTTGCTCATCAGCCAGTCGGTCACTCTCAGCACTCAAAAACCCTGCCCGAATAAGCACCGATTCAGGAGAGTTAGCAGCCCCTGTGACTAGGTTGAGCATAAGATGCACGCCGTAGGTCAGATAGACATAAAAGACGCCACCTGATTGATACATGAGCTTGGCTTGATCTTTTTTGATGTGAGCGGCGACTGAACCATCGACCTTACCAATATAGCCTTCTGTCTCTGAGATACGCATACGCAAGGTTTTTTGCGTGCCATCGCTGTCTACTAGAGTGCGGCACAGCACTTTGCCGACCAAATCAGCGGCGACGACGCAGGTCGGGCGAGTAAACCATAGAGGCGGTAAAACTTTGGATGTTGTGGTTTTTAGCATAAAGGCAAACCTTTTACTGACGCAGGTGATCTTTATTATAAAAATATCCTAATACGTTTATCGTGCTTATTTGATAAGGATTGCGTAAGTTTTTGCATAAAAAAACTGAGCACATGGCCCAGTTTATCCGTATAACCTATGGCATCTAGCTTACAGCGCTGGCACTCCAATACGCTTAGCGACCTCTTCATAGCCTTCGATGACATCACCTAACGATTGACGGAAGCGATCTTTATCGAGCTTTTTCTTGGTCGCTTTATCCCAAATACGGCAGCCATCTGGTGAGAACTCATCACCTAAGACGATACGGTCATGGAACACGCCAAATTCTAACTTAAAATCAACGAGCATCAAGTCGCCATCATCAAATAACCCTTTGAGTACCTCATTAACTTTATAGGTAAGATCCTTCATTGCAGCTAACTGCGCATCAGACGCCCAACCAAGAGATACTGACAGCGACTCATTGACCATCGGATCGCCCAACGCGTCGTCTTTATAAAACAGCTCGTAAGTTGGTGGATTGAGCGCTTGGCCTTCTTCAACACCCAAACGGCGCACTAGGCTGCCTGCAGCAAAGTTACGCACCACGCACTCGACTGGTATCATATCTAGGCGCTTAACCAATACTTCGTTATCCGATAATTGCTCTTTAAAATGAGTCTCAATACCTGCCTCATCAAGCTTTTGCATAATAAAAGCGTTAAAACGGTTATTTACTGCGCCCTTACGTGCCAACTGCTCTATACGCTCACCATCAAAGGCTGAGGTATCATCACGAAAATGCAGGATCAGTAGATCACTATCATCAGTTTCATATACAGATTTGGCTTTGCCTTTATAGAGCAGTTGTTGCTTTTGCATGATTAGGTTTCCTATTCGTTCACGCTTAAAGTAGTAATACGAGCAGCTTTTTGTCGATGTCTAAAGGATTTATGCTCTTGTTAGACACTGACAAAAACCGTATAAAAAAATTATTGTGGCACGACAGCGACAGTACGCTCAGGCTTTGGCAACTGATACTGCTTGCCTGCTTCGTTCTCTAAAGTTAACGTATTTACGCCCGCTTTAGGAGTCGGATATAAAGGTATAAAAGCTGCAGTGTTTTGAGCTACTGGTAGCTCCAATGGCGCAAGCTTTTGGCTATCTTGATACTCTAAACTGCCGTTGTCTCGTTGTGACAACCAGCCTTTGGCAGTTTGACAGCCACTGAGTACCACGGTACTACCTAGCACTAGCGCCAATAAAGCGGCAAGAGGTTTTGAAGTCGTAAATGATGTCTTCATCATAGTATCTCTGTTGTAAGGTCTGTTGTATTTGATAAAGGCTTAAATCAAGTTAGCCTGTACCAAAGCTTTATCAATAGTTGCGTGATGCTGGTCTGCAAGCCACACCAGCGGCAAGCGAATGCCTTTTTCTATCATGCCCATTTTGTGCAGGGCATACTTGGCAGGGATAGGGCTTGACTCAATAAATAGGTCGCGGTGCAAGTGCTTGACCACATCATGCGTAGCAGTCGCCGACTCAAAATCACCGCGCAGTGCCGCACTAAAGGTTTCGCTCATGGCTTTTGGCGCGACATTGGCGGTAACTGAGATATTACCTTTGGCGCCCATGTGCATGAGATCAAGCGCTGTGCCATCATCGCCAGATAACACCACCAAGCGCGAACCAACGGCTCTTATGAGCTGCTCGCCGCGACCGACCGAGCCTGTCGCATCCTTGATGGCAACGATATTATCGATATCGGCTAAGCGCTCGACAGTCTCCTGACTGATATCAACAACAGTACGCCCAGGAACATTGTAGAGCATTTGCGGCATGTCGACCGCCTCAGCGATAGCCTTATAATGCTGATACAAACCCTCTTGCGGCGGCTTATTGTAATAAGGCGCAACTAAAAGCGCACAGTCTGCGCCCGCATCTTTGGCATCTTGCGTTAATTTGATGGCTTCCATAGTATTGTTTGCGCCCGTACCTGCTATGACAGGGACGCGGCCTTTGACATGCTGCACAAAATAGCGAATAACTTCGCTGTGCTCTTGCATAGACAAAGTGGCCGACTCGCCTGTAGTACCTACCGCAACCAAGCAATGCGTGCCCTGCTCAATCTGCCAGTCTATAAGCGCGGCCAGACGTTTATAATCTACCTGACCACCGGGCATCATAGGCGTGACTAAGGCGACCATTGAACCTTGTAATCGGGTTTTCATATCGTCGTATGCTGTACTCATAACTGCGCCTTTGTATAGTATTTTAGCTTAAGTATTTTAGCTTGAGTGTTTTAGCAGCACCAAAGCTGCTGTATTAGCGAAAACAGGGCGTTAAGTGGCTCGCCTTGTTCGATTATTTATCATCATAAATGAGCGCTAGTGTAGCATATTTTAATTTGCCTACCATCTCTCAATTGCCACTAGACTACGCAAAAGTAAAGGGGCAATTACTCGATACGCAGTCCGATAATGGCAGGAATACCTTGACGAATAACTTCAATGGTGACCACGCCACTTTTGGGCAATGAGGACAAGGCATCGGTAAAGTCTGTCACATTGGCAATAGATTTTTGATGCAAGTTGGTGACCATATCACCCGCCATAAGACCTGAACGCGCAGCAAGTCCTGTAGGATCAATAGCCGTCACGATGATACCTGCTTTATCGTTTGATTTGAGCTCTGCCTGCTCATCTGGCGTCAAATTGCGCAGGCGCAGACCTAGGCGTATCTCGTTATCTTGCGCGTCTCGGCTCTGCGCTTGTACATCGCTTGGCGCTAGGCTAAAGGTGCCATTTACCATCAGCGGTTTGCCATCGCGCTGTATTTGCGCGGCAAAGGTCTCATTAGGACGCGCCCGATTGATCATATTGAGCAGATCTGAGGCGCGCATAATATCAGTATCGTTGAACTTTAATATAATATCGCCCGTTTTTAGTCCCGCTTTTTGCGCAGGAGAATCAGGGGATATACGAGTCAGTAGCGCCCCTTGTGGCCGAGATAGGTTATACGCCTCTGCCAAATTGCGATCGATATCTTGCGGATAGATACCCAAATAAGCCCTTGCCACCTCGCCGTTCGCTTTGAGCTGCTCATAGATATCCATCGCCGCATCCATCGGAATTGAGAACGACAGACCCATATAGCCGCCCGTACCGCTAAATATACGTGAGTTGATACCGACGACCTCGCCGCGCTGATTAAATAGCGGTCCGCCCGAGTTACCTGGATTGAGCGCCACATCTGTTTGAATAAACGGCACGCTAGTCTCACGCGAGAAGCTACGTGATTTGGCGCTAACGATACCGGCTGAGGCCGAATAATCAAAGCCAAAGGGCGAGCCAATAGCTAGTACCGGCTCTCCTACCCTGATAGTGTTGGAGTCGCCAATAGGTAATGCTGGGAACCGCGTACCTGCTACTTTGAGTACCGCTACATCCGAACGCTCATCACTACCGACAAGTGTAGCGTCAAGCTCAGTACGATCATTAAGGGTCACTGTTATCTTGTCCGCGCCCTCGACCACATGGTGGTTGGTGAGCATATAGCCATCAGCGTTGATAAAAAAGGCGGTGCCATAAGCATGCTCTATAGCTGGGGTGGCAGGCCTATTCGGCAGGCGCACGCGATCGCCAAAGAATTGACGCAGCAGCTCAGCAGTCTGTGCTTGTGCCAGCTCAGCTTCGCTGACTGTCTTGGTGACGTTCACGCGTGCAACCCCTGGCGTCACTTGTTGTACCAAGTCAGAAAAATCCGCCGTAGTCACTGCTGCATGAGCATCCGCTATCGCTGCCACATTGATGCCCGTCAATACCGTCATACTCATAGCCAGCGCTAGAGTAGTACGCGGTAGCCAGTGCTTACGACGTGATTGGGGCGCGGCGCTAAAGGTTTGAGCAGATGGTGACAAAGTTGTGATAGGCATGAGAGACTCCTGATAGATGGTTTTTATAGTTGTTGTAAGACTGTTTTATAAGTTATTGCTTAAAAGTTATAGTCCGAAAAACCATAGCTCAAAGGTGCAAATAAGCGATGGCGCATGGCAGTATAGTATTGTTTTACTTTATAACATGTTTAGATAGCAGGCAATAATAGCGCGTAAAAGACGCTCAACATAAAAAAAATAAAATCATGATATGATAACAAACCCAAGAATTTACTTAGCGAGCTAATACTAGTCAATGTCCGTTATCAATCATAGGCGTTTGACTATTATTGACTTTGTTTATTATTTTTTCCGTATCGGCTTGTATCTACTTGTGACAGGCAGTTTTTTGTCTTTATGACTATAGCATTTAAGGTTATCTGTAACCTCACTCAAATGTTGACTGTGATAAGACAAGATTATAAAAGGATTAATTTATGGATACCGCCCTATTGTTATCTGGCGTGGTTGGGCTTGGCATCGCCGCCCAATGGTTAGCTTGGTATCTCAAGCAGCCGTCCATTTTGTTTTTATTATTGATAGGTATTATCGTAGGTCCCGTATTAGGCTACTTTGATCCTGATTTGGTACTAGGCGAGCTGATGTTCCCTTTTATCTCATTGGGCGTCGCTATCATCTTATTTGAAGGCTCTTTGACCTTGGAGTTCGATGAGATCAAGCAACATGGATCGGTGGTGCAGCTACTAGTCTCGGTCGGCGTGGTCATCACAATCGCCATCGTTGCGCTCTCAACTTATCTGTTGTTCGATGTTGACCCTTTGATTGCGCTACTGTTTGGTGCACTGGTCTGCGTGACAGGGCCAACGGTTATTATGCCGCTACTGCGCAGCGTACGCCCGAACAAGACTATCTCCAATATCCTTAAATGGGAAGGCATTATCATCGACCCTATCGGTGCAATCGCCGTGGTATTGGTGTACGAGTACATCATCTCAGGTGGTGAGGCTAGTAGTATATTACTATTTGCCAAGATCGTTGTTTTAGCGACAGCGATCGGTATGGCAGGCGCTTGGCTATTAGCCTTTTTGATGCGTCGCCATATGATTCCTGAGTTTTTGCGTAATGTCTTTACTCTAGCCTACGTATTATTACTATTTTCAATCTCAAACCATATAGAGCACGAGTCTGGACTCTTGACCGTGACGGTGTTGGGCGTGGCCTTAGCCAATTGGCCCAAGTTCCCACGCGATACGATTTTGGAATTTAATGAGTCGTTGACCGTCCTGCTTATCTCAGTGTTGTTTATTATTTTGGCGGCGCGTGTCGAGCTGGCAAGTTTGCTTAGCGTCGGTTTTGCAGGATTAGTGCTACTCGCTATTGTGATGTTTATCGCGCGTCCCTTATCCGTTTGGGCATCCTCTATCGGCTCTAATCTTAAAACCAATGAAAAGCTGATGATCAGCTGGATTGGGCCGCGTGGTATCGTTGCCGCGGCTATCTCATCCCTGTTTGCTATTCGCCTGCAAGAGTATGATATTCAAGGTGTCGAGCTGCTCGTACCACTGGTATTTATGGTCATTATCGGTACGGTGATGATTCAGGGGCTTGGCGCAAAACTGGTCGGCAATCTACTTGGCGTACGCGAGCCTGAGACCAACGGTATTTTGGTCGTCGGCTCAAACCCGGTGGCGCTGCTCGTCGCTACTTCCTTAAAGGATCAAGGTTTTGATGTCATCGTCGCGCACAACAACTATACCAACATTGCCAAAGCACGTATGAGCGGTCTACGCACCTACTTTGGTAATCCTATCTCAGACCACGCCGACAATCATTTAGACCTCATCGGTATCGGTCACTTATTCGCTATGAGTATGGACAAAGAGATGAACACGCTGTCGGAGATTCACTATCGTCACGAGTTTGGCGAGCGTAAACTCTACCGCCTCAAATTTAGTGATGAAAAAACCAAAAGCGAGCGCGATGATAAGCAATCTAACTTTAAATCGCAGTGGCTATTTGGCAAAGATGTCACTTACACCAAGCTTGCCAGCATGATATCCAAAAAAGCACGCATCAAGATTACCAATATCACAGACAGCTATAGCTTTGAGCAGTATCGAGCGGACAACAAACAGTTCGTGCCGCTATATACGATAGACAAAGAGGGTAAGCTGAGCGTCATTACCGACAAGTTCGATGGTGTGGTAGCACGCGATCGCAAGCTTATCGCCTTGGTCGTTGATGATGAGGTACAGCCAAAAGAAGTCGATGTGACCGCCAAGCAAATACAAGCGCGCGCGGACGCTGATGCCAAGTTTGAGGCTGACTACAAAGCGCCTGAAAAACGCAAAGAAAAAGAGCTGATCGCTGACGTCAGTGACGAGCCACTCGTTGAGGAGGTACCTGCTACCCATAACACAGCAGAGGCTAAAGTGATAGATCCTGAGCCGATCGCCAAAAAAGAGCCTGTCAATACGGGTAAAGGCGTCATGACAGATAATTCAGCACAGCTATCAAAAGACAAAACGATGAGTAGTAGCAATGCCAATGGTAGCGGCGCAGCACCTAGAACTAAGAGCGGTGATTTAGACCCTAATCGCCTGCCAGATACGGATGATGTCATAGATAACAAGGCAGATAAATAACCGCGTTATCTGTTGTCTATATTCTTACGTAAAAAAGCCCCAGTTCTCGATGAGTGCTGGGGCTTTGCTTTAATTGTTTATAGGTTAAAGAGCATGCTAGGTAATACTGAACCTGTCCTCAACCGCCTGCCATACCCGCGCGCTAACCTCATCGCTAGTACCAGAGGCATCAATACGGCGAATACGCTTAGGATAGGCCGCCGCCAACGCCTCAAACCCCTTATATACCCGAGTAAAAAAATCAGTCGCCTGACTCTCAAATCTATCAGCAGTGCTGCGCTTACCTGCGCGCGCCATGCCCTCATGCACTGGTAAATCCAGCCATAACGTCAGCTCTGGCAGAAGCGGGACAAACTGCTCGCTAAGCTGCGCTATTTTTGCGCGCATAAGCGGCTCACCATGAGCGCGGCCATAGCCTTGATAGGCCATCGTCGAGTCGACAAAGCGATCGCAAATAACCCAAGTACCGCGTGCCAGCGCTGGCATAATCACATGCTGAACGTGATCGCAGCGCGCGGCAAATAGCAGTAGCAGCTCGGTGTCGTCATTGATATCGGTAGCAGGGTCGAGCAGTATGGCGCGCAGACGCTCAGCGAATGGACTACCGCCCGGCTCACGCGTGCGCAAGTAGTCAATACCCGCTGTTTGCAAGCGCGTACACAACTGCTCAATTGCGGTAGTCTTGCCGACGCCTTCGGTGCCCTCAAAGCTAATAAAGCGCCCTTGAGCGGACGCGGCTTGAGTAGAGATCATTGCTGATACTGGCATTGGGTAGCCTTATTTAAAATCTGTAACGAATTTTAGAATAAATTGAACGATTGGATCAGCGCTAGCTAGTTCAATGACACAAGCAAGCGCTTATATTTATTCAGGCGGCGTTTGTGATTTTTTCTCCCGCATGACTTTGAGGTACTCTTGTACCGCGCGGTTATGATCCGCCAAATTATTGGTAAATTTATGCCCGCCCGTTCCTGTCGCCACAAAGTACAAGGCGTCACTCTCTGCTGGGTGCAAAGTGGCCTCGATGGAAGCTGGCGACGGTAAGGAGATGGGCGTTGGCGGTAGACCATCGATCTGATAAGTATTGTAGCTGGTGGTTTCATCGATATCAGCGCGGCGAATATTGCCATCATAACGGCTACCCATACCATAGATAATGGTTGGATCCGTTTGCATGCGCATGCCTTTTTTAAAGCGGTTATTAAACACCGCTGACACTAGTGGACGCTCATCAGCAACGCTGGTTTCTTTTTCGATAATGGAGGCCATAATAAGCGCCTGATACGGCGTCTCATAAGGCAAATCTGGCGCGCGATTCTCCCACGCTTTGGTCAGGGCTTGTTGCTGGTGCTTGTACAGATCGGTGAGCACCTGCGTGTCCGTTGCACCCTCGCCGTAGTAATAGGTATCTGGGGTGAACCAACCCTCCAAGTTATAGCTGACGATAGGATCATCACTACCCGTTACCGAATCTGGCAGGATACCGACCAAATCTAGCGCCTCAGCGATGCTCTGATTGTCCGCGTCTGCTGTGAGTACTTCTTTTTTAATACCTGAATTGTCACGTAAGTTCTGATACAGATCATTTGCCGTTTTACCTTCAATAACTTGTACTTTGACCATCGCCACTTTGGCGCCTTGCTCTAGTACGTGCAATACTTCTGCCATCGTTGGGTTCTCAGGGAGCTGATAAATCCCTGCATGCAAAGGGGCGTCGACTTGCGATTTGATATACAGCTTGCCAATCGTCGCTGAGAATAGCGGAATCTGCTGCTGCCACTGCGGCAACAATCCGTAATAGGTATCGCCTTGCTCAATCGTGACCTTTTGCGCGGGCTGGTCAAGTCGCCCAAACAAGGTTTGGTAGACCATGACGAGTAAAAACGCTGCGATAAGTCCAAGGACGAGCAATATCTGATAGCCACGCTGCATAAAGAATGAGGGATTGTCTTTTTTGTATTTACGAGGTTTGGTTTGGCCACTGATTAAGGACACATCAGTGATAGGTGCTTTGTCCTGCGTATCGTCATGTAGGGACGCATCGGTCACAGAATCTGCCGTGTTGTTATCATAGCCTGCGTCATCAATGCGCGTATTCGGCGAGGTATCATCGGTGTCGTCAGCTTTATTTGGCGGTATTGGTGGTGTTGGCGTGCTCATGGCAACTCAAAAGGCAGATGTTTGCTAGAATTTAGCACCGAACCGCTTGGTTTTCAATGGCATTTGCTTAGCTTGTGGATTAACTTGGCGTTTAAGACCAGATATATAGCCTATTGGTCATCATTTTATTTATACTTTTATAATGATATTCTCAACATTTTAACGATAATCTCTTATGAATCTAAACTTTAATCAAAGCCTTGCCAAGAATTATACGTCTGGACCGCAAATTATTCGTGTTTTAAGCGAGGCGTGGGTAAAAGACAATGGTTATTGTCCCAACTGCGGTACTCAACCCTTAGCTGATTTTGCCAATAATAAGCCCGTAGCGGACTTTTATTGTGCAACTTGCACCGAACAATATGAGCTAAAAAGTAAAAAGGCAAAGCTTGGCAACCTCATAAATGATGGCGCGCACAAAACGATGATTGAACGTATTAATAGCGATGATAATCCAAACTTTTTCTTTTTAACTTATTCTAAATCGCAAGAATTTACCGTCAATAACTTTTTGATTATACCCAAGCAATTTTTTAAACCAGACATCATTATTAAACGTAAACCTTTACCTAAATCCAATAGAAGAGCTGGCTGGGTTGGTTGCAATATTGATTTACGTAAAATTCCTGACTCTGGTAAGGTATTTTTGATCAAAAACGAAAAAATCATTGCTCGTAAAAGTGTCACTGAGCAGTTTCAAAAAACCTTGTTTTTGCGCGAGCAGTCGATAACTTCACGTGGCTGGACATTGGATGTCTGGCACTGCATCGACAAACTGGATGATAAATTTAATTTAAAACAGGTCTATGCGTTTGCCGATGAATTACAGCGTAAACACCCTGATAATAATCATGTTAAGGACAAAATTCGCCAGCAGTTGCAGGTGCTACGGGACAAAGGGATTATTGAGTTTTTGGGGCGTGGTTGTTATCAGAAACTGAGCTAAGCTTACTATAATGAATTCGAGAAATAATAAAATTTCTATCTTTTAAACTACAGTCACTATAAGCGACCATAACCAAATATCGTTGATTTTTATCACTTTTAGTTCGTTAATTTTCAATAGTAATCTAGCGTTTTCAAGCGTAAGCTTAGTAGCATCTTGCCAACCAATAACTTGAGCTAACTGTAACACCTCTCTATTTTCAATAGCTTTTGGAGATAAAAAATCTGATTCAAAATGAACGTCATCCTCAATAAACATCCAAGACTCTTGCAGCCACAAAAAGTCGTTTTCTGCTCCTAATGGACATTCAACTACTATATAACTTTCTAAGGGATTACCCTCATTATCGACTCCTTCCCACCAATGTTTGTTCGACAACTCACAAGGACTGTTACTATCATCTTTTTTAAACCCTTTACCATCATAGCGCAAAGGACAATTAGAGAATATGTCAATTTTTTGATATAGCTGATTTAATTTTTTCGTATGCAGCAAGTAAGAGGTTTGGGCATCACACACTATAGGGTTGATTCGCATTAGGAATTACCTTTAACTTAGTTATTTAAAGGCAATCATTGATCGATTAGCGTTATGACACAAGTAGGGTTAACAAAAGACGATCACTTATTCATATAATACGATCACTTCTCTAAAATACTTTTGCTAGGATCGCCAGCTCAAATATTGGTAAAAGTGAGAAAAATGATGACGATTAAAAAAGACTCATACACTTACGAGATAGAAATAGTCGAGACGATGAGCGCTATTATAGAGGTCGTTGCCGAAGACGACTCATCAGCGATTTTAAAAGCGCGCGAAAGGTATAGAAATGAGGATATAGAACTCAACTACGATGATTTGATTGATACCAAATTTAATATTTTCGGGGTGGAATGATTAGCAAAACCTCACCACCTCACCCGTCAACAATGTTAAATCAGATACAGGCATGACGCCGCGTACCGCATTGCAAAAGAACATCTGGCTTAGCTTGGGCAAATCCTCATTTGCTAGCGGACGGATGATGACAGGTTTATCCGTAGTAGCTAAGGCATCGATGATGACTTGGCGCATCACTCCTGCAACTCCAGAGCGTGCCATTGATGGCGTGTACCATTGACCACTCGTTAGACCGTCCATCGAGTACGGTACGTTTGCGCCTTGATCATTGGCTTTTATGTTATCACCCGCATCTATGAGCTGATAGAACACATTGCTCATCGTACCCTCAATCCAAGCATTGGTCACGTCGCGTACCAGCCCCTCCCCCCACTCCTTATCGGTATGTGCTTGCACGCGTTGCAGCTCGCCACTTGCCAGCACACTATCGAGTCGGTTTAGCGTTTTGAGTCCAGCGAGCGGCGGTGGCAGGCAAGCAAGCTGCGCGGATAAGCAAATAGCGCGTTTAAAGGGCTGCTGAAACACCGTGCGCCCATCTGGCAGAGACAAATGCGCTGATATGGTGAGCGATAACGCGGAAGATTTGAGCCATATTTCACAAGCTTGCCCTATATTACCAGGGCTATAACCATAGCCGCGCGTGCGCTGCGGCGTGCGAGTAATAACAAGCTTGAGCATGCCTTGATTAAGACGCTCGGCAATAGGTTGTAAGTGATGTATCAAAGCTTGCGCGTCTACATCTAGCTCTAATGCCGCGCTATGTGATATTAGGCGGGCGGCATGATAGTCTTGCCAGAGTATCATGCCATCTATAACGCCCATCGTCGTAAAAAAGCCATCGCCATAAGCCATGCCGCGATTGTCTGGCGTTAGGGCAGCAGGCTCATCTATTATTGGCTCAAAAGACGACTCATCTTGCATCGTCAGACGTATCCAAGCGCTCGACTGAACCTTCATGACTCAAAGCTCATGATACAGGCTTCATGGGTTTAAGCGCCTGACTTATTGAGTATGAGCATACAGCTATAGAACTCGCACTTTGCCAGCTCGACCTTTTGACCACCGATGGTTTCGTTTTTGATGATTTGACCACTGAGCATATTGGCAAGCAGCTTACTGCCATCGTTGCCCATCAGCTGGCGTACGACGGTATGAGATTTTTTGGCGTGATTAAGGCTCAGCTCTTTTTCGGCATCTGAGTCAGTAGGATTGGCGTAGTACCAGCCCAGCTCCAGATACTTATCTGAGTCTATGACATCTAAATAAGGCTGATCGGCTGCCATCAAGCGGTATTTGGACGCCGGATTACTCGCGTAGTCCAAGCTGTTTTCATCGGTACTGACGACGCTGCCCAAAGTAGCGGTAATACCGTCCAAATCGTTTACCTCTACAGGCGTGACCGCCTCAGTGCTCCAAGTGGATACCTCGTAGACGACGGGTGTGCCTTGATCACTGACAGCGCCGTCCAAATCGGTAGCGTCGTTTGAGGTCTCGACCACAACCTGCTCGGTATTCTCTGGCGTCTCAGCCTCGCTGACTTGAGTCTCAGAACCATTACAAGCACTCAATGAGAGGCCAGCGGCTATCATTATAGTCATGGCAAAGGTCTGTAAAGGGGTGTTCCACATAGGTCATTTACTCACACTTAAGGGCTTGTCGTTGTAAAGCTTAGGGTTCAAAGCTGAGGATAGTATGTTTTCTTAGAGCGTATTGAGCTGTTTTTGCGTCAGCTCACGCAAGCTACACTAAATCACTACTGCTATTGATGAGTGCAATAATTGCGCCAATCCTTAAGCGTGCAGCTCACCGTTAACGTCACTATCTGTTGATCACTGCTATCTGTTAGTCACTATATTAGCGTCGGCTATTCATGTTCGTGCTAACAGTTATTCGTGCCAACAGTTTACCTAAGTGTCCAAGCCTTGACTAGTCATGACGTTACAGATAACAATCGCTGCGAGTACAAATTTGTTAAAGGATTGTTTATCCCTTATCATAGCTTTTTCTGCTTAGGATAGACTCGGTATGACTCAGCACTTTATCGTCATTGGCAATCCCATCGCTCATAGCAAATCACCCCATATTCATCAGCGTTTTGCCGCGCAGGCGCAGCTTGATATCTCCTATCAGCGCCAGTTTTGCCCCGATAGCGAGGACAGCTTTGTCGCTGTGATTGAGGCATTTTTTAACGGCGGCGGCGCAGGCGCTAATGTGACTGTACCCTTTAAACAAAGCGCTTTTGCTTGCTCTCAAGCACGTGGCGGCCTATCTGAACATGCCAAAGTCGCAGGCGCAGTCAATACCTTAATGCTCAATCAAGCGCTGTTAGATCAAGGCATACCTGTTGTTGATGCAATCTACGGCGATAATACCGACGGTCAGGGACTCATCAATCATATCAATAGTCTCAGCTGGTCTTTGGCAGAGGCACGAGTGGTTATTATCGGTGCAGGCGGTGCGGCGCGCGGGGTCATATTACCGCTTATCGAAGCGGGCATCACCCAGCTTACCCTTGCTAATCGCACTGTGAGTAAGGCGCAAACCTTGGTCAATGAGCTAAGCGCTGCCAGTGATCAGATTGCTCATCATGATATACAAGTCTGTACGACCAGCGAATTAAACGGTGATTTTGATATTATTATCAATGCCACCTCAATTGGCCTGACCGAGGCTACTTTGCCCTTATCTGACCAGCTAAATACCCGTTACGCCTACGATATGATGTATGGCAAAACCTTACCTTTTTTGCAGCATTTTGAGATGCTTGGCGCACAAATCTCAGACGGCTATGGCATGCTCATCCACCAAGCGGCTTTGAGTTTTATGCGCTGGACGGGTCACACTATCGACGTTGAGCAAGCTTTTGCAGCGTTAAGTGCTGATTTATAAATAGCTTTGATCATAGGTTTTAATAGTTACCAAATCTATAGAGGTTTAGGCATTTGAGCACCTACAAAGTATATATTATGACCTAACACGTCATTTAATATAACTTAAATGAATACTTGGACTATTGAAATATGAATTATATTTATGTATTGTGTCTTTGTGGTCAAATAAGACTTATACTGTCGCTATCGAAGCTGCCCTTGTACAACGCCGATTGATTATCAGCATAATTCATTACCGATAATTATAGAGGCAGGTAGGGCTGACGATGGTGCTAATCGCACCATTTATGGGTTATTTATAAAGAAACAGTTTACAAAAAATGACCTCAGAATTCTTTTACCTATCGTATCGCTATTAGACAATAGTGACTTTCATTTATACAGCGAATTCTTTGCTGTTGGACTGATTTGAGTGAATCCATCAAAGAGACTTAATTATGTTGACTTATAAAGCACCTTTACGCGATATCAAATTTTTAATAAACGATGTTTTTGACTTTCAGACGCATTACAAAGACCTAGACAATGGTGAAAATGCCGATCCTGAAACCGTTGACATGATCTTGCAAGGCATGGCCGACTTTGCTGAGAATATTCTCTCGCCTTTGTACCAGCCTGCTGACGAAGAAGGCTGTCATTTTGAAGACGGCGTTGTGACGACGCCCAAGGGCTTTAAAGAGGCGTATGAGCAGTTCGTTGAAGGCGGCTGGCAAGGTATCTCATATCCTGAAGCCTACGGCGGTATGAACTTGCCAATGTCTATCAACCTCATCAAAGCTGAAATCATCGGTACAGCGAACTGGCCTTGGTCGATGTATCCTGGCTTATCAACAGGTTGTATCAATACGATGATGCAATACGGTTCTGATGAGCAAAAAGAGACGTACCTGCATAAATTGGTTGAAGGCTCATGGGCAGGTACCATGTGTCTAACTGAGCCGCATTGCGGTACCGACTTGGGTCAGGTCAAGTCAAAAGCTATTCCGCAAGATGACGGTAGCTACAAGCTTAGTGGCACCAAAATCTTTATCTCAAGCGGTGAGCATGACTTAACTGAGAACATCATCCATATCGTATTAGCGCGCTTACCAGATGCGCCAGGTGGTACCCGTGGTATTTCACTATTTATCGTGCCAAAATTTTTGCCAAATAGTGATGGCGAAGTGGGCGAGCGTAACGGCGTTACTTGTGGCTCTATCGAGCACAAAATGGGTATCAGCTCATCAGCGACTTGCGTACTCAACTTCGATGAAGCGACTGCCTTTCTTATCGGCGAGCCTAATCGCGGCCTAAAAGCCATGTTCACCTTTATGAACACTGCTCGTATCGGTACCGGTATCGAAGGTCTGGCTCATACTGAACTGGCGTTTCAAAACGCACTTCCCTATGCCAAAGATCGCCGCTCTATGCGCGCCCTATCAGGTACCAAAGATCCTGAAAAAGTAGCGGATGCTATTATTCATCACGCTGACGTACGTCGTATGCTGCTTACGCAAAAGGCCTTTGCCGAAGGCGGCCGCTCGATGATTTATCATGCGGCGCGTTATGCGGACAAAATGGCGCAAGGCGTGGCTAATGGCGATGATGAAGAGTTTGAAAAGTGGGATGACAAATTAGGATTCTACACCCCTATCCTAAAAGGTTTCTTGACTGAAACAGGTATTGAGGCGGCCAAGCACGGTCAGCAAGTATACGGTGGTCACGGTTATATCAAAGAGTGGGGCATGGAGCTGATCGCTCGTGATGCTCGTATCGCAACCATGTACGAAGGTACCACAGGTATTCAGGCGCTTGATTTATTAGGTCGTAAGGTTATCTTGCAATCTAAAGGTAAAATCATCCGTGATTACACCTCAAGCATCATGAAGTGGTGCGGCGAGTATGCGCTTGATAAAGACATGCGTAAATTCGTTTGGGCATTGACCAAGCTATGTGCTGAGTGGAATACGTTGACGGTACGCTTGATGCTGATGGCACGTAAAGACCGCGAAATCATCTCAGCGGCATCAGATGACTTCTTGATGTATTCAGGCTATGTGATGATGGGTTATCATTGGGCTCGTATGGCTGCAGTCGCTTATGACAAATTAGAGAATGGCGGCGTTGAAGCGCCAGAGTTCTATGAAGCTAAGATTCAAACAGCAGAATTTTACTTTGATAAGTTATTGCCACGTACCTCAGGTCACGCAGAAGCCATGGTCGCGCCAAGCGAGAGCATGATGAATATGCCTATCAATAGCTTTGCCTTTTTAGACTAGAGCTGAACTTATACCCATAAGTTAATAACAAAAGCGTCTCTATTGAGGCGCT
Organism: uncultured Psychrobacter sp.; assembly: GCA_947495055.1. GTDB lineage: Bacteria > Pseudomonadota > Gammaproteobacteria > Pseudomonadales > Moraxellaceae > Psychrobacter. The sequence continues at coordinate 161,252 of CANLXO010000005.1, forward strand.
TTTTTGGTTTTACAACATAAGCTATCTATCAAGATAAATTAAAAAACTTCTTATGATAGACCGCACTAATCTCTTCAACCTCAGCGCATACTTGTATACTCGCGCGGCCTGACTGCTCATCTTTAAGTAGACGCTCAGCGGTGGTGACGATGAGCTCGCAGAGCTGATTGCGCGCAACGATATCGCGCCCTGCCATTAGTTTTAGATGCAGATAGATAAAGCCGTTTTCTTGCTCATCATCCTCCACCCCCACCAAAAACGTATCGATAGGCAGTATGCGCGCTTTGATATCAGTGCGTTTGCCAAAGTGTCCACTCTCCCAAAGTGCAAGGTTGAGCGCCCTTAGCAAAGACTCCTCATGAGGGATGGTGACGTTGGGCGTGGCTTGAACAGTAAGATGCGGCATAGGTAGTCTCTTATATATAGTGTGTTTGGGGTTCAATAAATATCAGCTCATAGAGAGCATAGCTAATAGTATGAGTGTTTAGCTGTCGACAATATCTGCAAAACGGGCGTCAATCGTCTCAGCCAACTGCTGAGGAGGTAGCTCAATTTCAAGGCCGCGGCGACCTGCGCTTACGTAAATGCTTGCCTGATCAGTAGCGGCGCTATCAATAATAGTAGCTAGGCGCTTTTTTTGTCCCAAGGGGCTAACGCCGCCGAGCACGTAGCCTGTACTACGCGCCACTTGTTTGGGGTCTGCTAGTTGTACTTTTTTGCAGGACAAACCGTGATCGATAGATAAAGCTTTGGCCATTTTTTTAAAGTTTAAGGTGTTATCTACGGGCAGTACAGCAACGGCAAGCACGCCTGTGTCACTCGCTACTACCAAGGTTTTGTAGACTTGAGCGCTTGCTACGCCAAGCTTATAGGCGGCCTCGAGTCCATAAGACGCTGCATTGCTGTCATGAGTATATTCATGCAATTGATAATCAAGATGCTGTTTTTTGGCAGTATTGATAGCTGGAGTCATAAGCGCTAACCATGCAAGTGAGAGTATCCATGTTGACGTCAGTATTTTGCTATTTGTATCTTAAATGATTGAGCGACACTGAAGATAGTGAAGTGGTACCTTAAATAGTCAAGATCGACGCTGGTAAGATTATATTAACAGTGAATACAGACAGGATATATCGTTTTATAGCATTTTATGGCATCATGCCTGTATTACATTTTACAACTTTTGATACCTTATTATGATACCTAAGTTTATAAAAAAACGCCTGTTTAAAGCCCCTATTAAGGACAACTCAGCGCAGTTGATAGACAAGCCTCAAGGCAATACGCCCATCAGTCAGCTGTATCGCAAGCTGTCTGGGCAAGCGCTAGATGTCGCAGTCAAACCTAAACTGTTAGGCGAGGTCCCACAATTTGATGAGGGCGACCAAACGCTGACCTTTTATGTGCTACAAGACTATTCACGCTCTAATAGCTTACTTATTGATCTACAAACCCAGGAGCACGGTCTACCGCCAGCCTTGGTTGAAGTCGACGACAGTACGCATAATGTCTATGAGAACGCGGGTATCATATTTTTGCATCATCCCAAGGCTAAAGATGATGAGCTCTCACCGCGTTTGGCACGACTGATTGCCGCTGTTTTGCAGTATCCAGATCTAAACATTCGGCTCATACCTGTCTCCATACTGTGGGGACGCGCGCCTGATAAAGAAGACTCGCTGTTTAAGCTACTCATGACCGACAACTGGGAAGACCCGGGTATTACCAAGCAGTTATTCAATATCGGGGTAATGGGCCGTGATACTTTTGTACAGTTTCATGCGCCGCAGGACCTACGTCAAGCTATCTATAAGCGCCTGCCTGATGATTTAATAGCCGATGAGCTGATGGAGGATATATCGGAATCAGTAGCAGTCGATATTGCTGATTTAACAGCAGCAGATATTGTAAGTCCTTTTGAATCTAGTATCTCTGACACTAATACTTCTAGTACTCATACCTCTAGTATAGGTAAAGTAGATAGTGATGCTGCGCCGCACGCACTTATCACAGCCAGTGATGGTCACCGTGAGCTGGTACGCTCATTACAGCAGCAGCTTAATATTTATCTCGATAAACAGCGCGCCAGCATGCTTGGTCCTGACTTATCAGACAGACGCAATCTAGTCGATAAGCTTATCTACTCCCCTGCTATCAAACACGCGATAGAGGTTGAAGCAGCGGCGAGCGGCGTGAGTGATAAAGAGGCGCGAGCGACGGCCAAAGGTTATGCCAATGAGATGGTCAACGACTACTCCTATCAAGTGATTCGTATCTTTGATAAGTTTTTGACTTGGCTATGGACGCAGCTCTATGACGGCGTTGAGGTGCATCATTTTGAGCGCGTGCGCGCGCTGGCAACCGATCATGAGATCATCTACGTGCCTTGTCATCGCAGCCATGTCGACTATCTATTGCTCTCTTACGTCATCTACAAGCGCGGCCTGAGCATCCCTTATGTCGCTGCTGGTGACAACTTGGACGTTCCTGTATTGGGGCCGCTATTGCGCGGCGCTGTGGCTTTTTACATTCGCCGCAGCTTTCGCGGTAATGCGTTATATACCGCCGTTTTACGCGAATATATGCATACGCTTATTACGCGTAATACGCCTATTGAATACTTCGTCGAAGGTGGGCGTTCGCGTTCAGGGCGGCTGCTACCGCCTAAGATGGGCATGCTCGCCATGACCATTCATAGTCAGCTGCGCCATACCAATAAACCTGTGGTGTTTATTCCAACCTACATCGGTTACGAGCGCATTATGGAAGGCGTTACCTACATCGGTGAGCTTAAGGGTAAGCCTAAAGAGTCCGAGTCGCTCATAGGTCTGCTCAAAGTCGGCCGTAAGATCGAGCGAATCTTTGGGTCAGTACATCTGAGCTTTGGAACGCCGCTACACATCGAGGACTTTATGCAAAAGTTCGATGTGCCCGCCAATAGCTTGCCCGCCGATCGTACCGATACACCGCTTGATGATAATACGAGTGCAATGGTCGATAATATCGGTATCAAGATCATGCAGCACATCAATAAAGCAGCGGTCGTTAATCCAGTATCGCTACTCTCCTTAGTATTACTATCAGCTCCAAAGGCGGCTTTGGATGAAGATATCTGCCGCGAGCAAATCGCGCTTTATCACAATATCGCCAGTCATATGCCCTACTCTGATGATACTATCGTCACCGACATGACCCCGCAGCAGATTATCGATTATGGTATCAAGCTCAAACTCATTGAGCGTATACCGCACATTTTGGGTGATATCATTCAAGTTGCAGGCAAGCAAGCGGCACTACTGAGCTACTTTCGCAATAACATCTTGCATGTCTTTATCTTGATGTCATTTTTAGCGGCACTCGTTGCCCGTAATGGTCGTATCGAACGCAGCCGTCTTGATAACATCGTCGAGCAGTTATATCCGTTCTTACAAAGCGAGCTGTTTTTGTATTATCCTGCACACGGATTGACGGAGACTCTCAATAAAAAGATCGATAATATGATCACGCATGGTCTTATCGTTGAGCTTGGCGATGGTATGCTAAGCACTCCTGAAGCCAATAGCAGCAGCTATCAGCAGCTACAAGCGCTCGCAACGCCAGTTGAGCAAAGCCTTGAGCGTTATTTTATGACGCTGGCCCTACTTGCGCAGCAAGGCTCTGGCAATCTAACTGAGGATGAAGTGGTCGATCTGTGTCACCTACTCGGTCAGCGCTTATCAGTACTCTATGCTGATGATATTCCTGACTTCTTTGACCGCGCGCTGTTTACTAGTTTTGTCACCGCGCTCATACGTCTCGATTACCTCAAAAAAGATGCTGAAACAGGCGTGCTGAGCTTTGATCAGCGTATCAATGATATCGCGCAATATGCCAAATATGTGCTCAGTACTGATATCATGCAGACCTTGCAGCAAGTGGCAAGCCTCGATGAAGAAGAGATATCCCACGCCATTACTGAAATTAGCAATAAAAAACAGCGTAAGTTTGGGCGTAAGCGTTAATCTGTACTAATTACTTTATAGTTTTAATTACTTTATAGTTTAATACAAAAAAAGACCTCTAATCATTAGAGGTCTTTTTTATTGGAATAAGTCAAATAATTGGCTTAGGTACTAATCTTCTTATACTTCATGCGCTTAGGCGTTGCATCGTCACCCATGGTCTTTTTACGATACGCTTCAAACTCAGTATAGTTACCATCGAACCATACAGGGCCTTCCTCTTCAAAGGCTAAGATATGAGTCGCGATACGGTCAAGGAACCAGCGATCATGCGAGACGACCATGACTGTACCTGGGAATACTTGAATCGCGTCCTCAAGCGCACGCAAGGTTTCGATATCCAAATCGTTTGAGGGTTCATCGAGGAGCAACACGTTTGCGCCTTGCTTTAGCGTCTTCGCTAGTTGCAAGCGGTTACGCTCACCACCTGATAATTGACCGACGTGCTTTTGCTGGTCTGAGCCTTTAAAGTTAAAGCGGCCAATATAAGCGCGGCTTGGCGTTGTATAGTCACCAACGGTAATGATATCTAGGCCGTCAGACACTTCTTCCCAAACCGTCTTGCTATCGTCTAGGTTATCACGTACCTGACCGACGTAAGCGACCTTGACGCTCTCACCCAAATCGACTGATCCTGTATCTGGCGTATCGCGTTCAGTAATCATATTAAATAAGGTGGTTTTACCCGCCCCATTTGGACCGATAATACCGACAATAGCGCCCGCTGGTACGTTAAAACTCAAGTCTTTGTACAGCAAACGATCGCCAAATGATTTAGAGATATCGTTGACTTCGATGACCTTGTTGCCAAGGCGTGGACCTGGCGGGATATAAATCTCCGAGGTCTCATTACGCTTTTGAAATTCCGTTGAATTTAACTCTTCAAAACGCTGTACACGAGATTTGGACTTCGTCTGTTGACCTTTTTGATTCTTACGGATCCACTCAAGCTCTTTTTTCAGCGCTTTAGCGAAGGATTCTTCTTGCTTATTTTGCTGCTCTAGACGCGTGTTCTTCTGCTCTAGCCACTCCGTATAGTTGCCTTCGTACGGATAGCCATGGCCACGATCTAGCTCCAAGATCCACTGCGCGACGTTATCTAAGAAATAACGGTCATGGGTAATAGCCACGATAGTACCGCTGTAGTTCTGTAAGAACTGCTCAAGCCAAGCGACAGATTCGGCGTCCAAATGGTTAGTTGGTTCGTCAAGTAATAGCATATCAGGACGTGATAGTAGCAAACGGCATAGTGCTACGCGGCGTTTTTCACCACCAGATAGTTTGCTGACATCAGCATCCCATGGCGGCAGGCGCAAAGCATCAGCAGCTTTTTCTAATTGAGTGTTTAGGTTGTGGGCATCCCACGCTTGAATGATGTCCTCCATCTTGCCTTGTTCCTCAGCAAGCTTATCAAAGTCTGCATCAGGTTCGGCATATTCAGCATAGATAGCGTCCAGACGAGCTAGCGCATCTAACGCTTCACGCATGCCGTCTTCGACATTACCACGGACGTCTTTACTATCATCAAGCTGTGGTTCCTGCGGTAAGTAACCGATTTTGGTGCCCGTTTGCGCGCGTGCTTCGCCGCTAAATTCGGTATCTACGCCTGCCATGATACGTAGTAAGGTTGATTTACCCGAACCATTGATACCGAGTACCCCGATTTTGGCACCTGGAAAAAATGATAAATTAATATTTTTTAGAATCTCGCGCTTAGGCGGAACAAGTTTTGACACGTTGTTCATCGTGTAGATATATTGAGCCATTGATACTCCGATGGACTACCTAGAGAGAGCAGTTGGGCGCGCATAACGCTTATCATGCGAGTGGCAACTGCTTTGGAATAAGATATAAATTGTCTGCCATTATCGCATTGTCCTCTAGCCCCTGCAAGCTGAGAGCTTGTTTTCTGGCAGGTTCAGTCGTTTTTGCAGGCTATCGTCTTTTTTTTGCATAAAAGCAGTCATTAAAACTCGGGCTTTACAATAATAATGATAGCTAAGCGTAGGCGCTGATAGATTTCTGTTTTATAAGTCCTACAAAATTTTGCATCAAACTTACTATAGAATTAATCAATAAAGTCTATTATGTTAATATAACTTAATAAATTAGTACTGCTGTTTAAACTATGATTAGCCTAATAATGATAGCTTTGAGGTAGTAAATGTCGGCAGTGAAGCTAAGTTAAAGGGGCTCTATTTATGTCAACTGGCTACCATCCTGAGCTTATTCAGCGTGCTTTTATAGACTTTGTTGGTACTCGCGTGCACTCCTTTTGGTCTTTGACGTCGCCTAAACTACGCTTATTAGCCAAGCATAAGCTAAGCGATGATCTAGTCGCGCTTCAATTTGAGACCAATTATGCATTTCGTCAGCAATCGGGAAATAACTGGAATGGCGGACAGCATCTTAGTCTTATTGTACCGATTGACGGTGTTCGTCATCAGCGCCAGTACTCGATAGTTGGACTCCCGCAGCAGCCGTTATGGTGGCATAGCAAAAAGGCGCAGACACTAACTATAGCGATAAAGGCTCAAGGTTTAATCTCTCAACATTTAACGCAGCAAGCAGCGCTTGGTGATGTATTTGAGTGCAGCACTCCAAGCGGTAGTTTTATACTGCCATCTGCTTTAGATGAATCTGTGCCCATATTATGTATTGCCAGTGGTAGCGGTATTACGCCGATGTTGGGACTGATAACTCAAGCCTTAAAGAGTGGGCGGACGGTTACGCTATTGCATTACAATCGTACGTCTATACTGACGTCATTTTGGTCATCATTGGCATCGACTTATCCTGCGTTTCGTTATCATTTGATAATCACTAAAGATTCTAGTACTTATCTTGCCAGTAGTCGTCATCTAAATACTCAGAGCTTGTTATCACTAGGACTGCCACTTGAGCAAACGCAAATATATGCCTGCGGCGCGCAAGAACTGTTATCAAGTTTATATCAAGCAGCAAGCGAGATTGATTTAGACGACGTATCACTGCGTGATAACATCACTGTAGAGCGCTTTGGCAGTAGTGATTTTGGATATAGTAAAGAGCAAAGCGCGGCTGATATCGTAGAGCGAACCATATCTCTACGCACGCGCCAGCGACAGTTCACAAGTGATACTACTTTACTTGCTGGTGCTGAAAAGGCAGGTATACGTCTGCCCTATGGTTGTCGTCAAGGTATCTGTCATTTATGCCGCTGCCAAAAAATCAGTGGTCAGGTCAAAAATATTCAGACAGGCGCGATTAGTAGTGATGGTTTTGAGTCCATTCAGACTTGTATTACAGTGCCTTTAACAGACGTCGTGCTCGACGTTTAACTCAGTAACTGAGGAGTTTTTATGCGTTTATTACCGCCTATGTTTAGTGCTCAATCTGCGCTGCCTACTGCGTCTTTTTCGCCCGTTAATGACAAGCTATGGCCGCAAAAGCCCTACCCTACCTTGAGCGCTGCGCCGCTATCAAAAGCACAAACCAAAGCTATGGCTGATGAATTAGACGCTTTATACAAAGAGGTGATGGCTTCTCTTGGCTTGGAGGATGCTCGCTATATTCAGCGTATTTATAGCGCGGTCGTTTATAGCGAAACTCTAGCACGCGCTGTGCTTAGCATTGCCGCTATTCCCGCTTCACGCCGTAAGCAATTGGGTCTCTGGCTACTAGGCACCTCCCTGCTCAGCTTTAGCAAGATACTCAACAATATGGAGCTTGGGCATAATGTCATGCATGGTCAATATGACTGGATGGGGCATCCGCATCTAAACAGTCAAAAATTTGATTGGGACATTGTTTGTCCCGCCCCGCTCTGGCAGCATTCGCACAATTATTTGCATCATACCTTTACCAATATTGTTGGTCGTGATCATGATGTCGGCTATCATCTGATTCGAGTGACCGACGAGCAGTCTTGGACGCCAAGCGATCGCAACAACTTGTTGAGTACAGCGATACTAGCACTAGGGTTTGAGTGGGCGGTAGCGTTTCACGATATTCAAATCAGTGTTGATGAATACGCCGATGACGCGCGCTTGGTCGATATTATGACGCCTAAGTCTCAGGCATTATTTAGCAAAATAAAGCGACAAGTAGGCAAAGATTACGTGGCATTTCCTGCGCTTTCAGGACTGGTATTTGGTACACGCAGTGCTATGATGACCGTTAGCGGTAACGTGACTGCTAACCTTGTACGTAACGTCTGGACTTGGGCGGTGATATTTTGTGGTCACTTTACCGAGCAGGCTCATATTTATACCCATCTTGATGACCATGAAAGCCGCGGCGACTGGTACACCAGACAGATACTAGGCTCAAGTAACCTTACAGGTCGCAAGTGGTTTCATATCTTGACCGGTCATTTATCGCATCAGATTGAGCACCATATCTACCCTGACATGCCAGCCAATCGCTATACGCGCATCGCCCCGCAAGTACAAGAGATATGTAAAAAATACGGCTTACCATACAATACTGGCAGCTTTGGTCAGCAGCTCAAACAGGTGATTAAGCGTATTCATCATTTTAGCAAGCCAAGCGCTGCTGAGTGGCAATCACACTTAACAATGCAAGCTGTAGAGAATAAAGAGGTCACCAAGGCTGTGCCAACCGCGCATGGTCTGAGTAAATATTTGCCACCAGTCATGCGTAATGCTTTATTCTATGCTTAATCAGCTTTATATTAAAATAAGTCATTTAGTAAACGGAGAGAGATATGAGTAATAATGAATCACTAGATATATCCCACAACCAAGATGCCAAGCGTTTTGAGACCTCTATCGACAATAAGACAGGTTACATCAGCTACCAAGAACGCGGCGACACGCTCGTCTACGATCATACTATTGTGCCTGCAGCTCTAGGCGGGCGCGGTGTGGGCTCAGCACTGGTCAAGCACGCTTTAAACTATGCGCGTGACAACGACAAAAAAGTCGTGCCGCAGTGCTCGTTTGTTGCCTCATATATCAGCAAGCACCCTGAGTACAAAGATTTAGTTTAAGTGTAAAAGCTTATTCTAATATGTACTCAACGGATTTCGCTCCTGTTGTATCTATTCTTATAAATTTTAACTTTTTTATCACTATCATAAGGACAGCATCATGAGTAGTTTATCTGATAAACAAGTGGATATGCAGCTTGAGGATCTAGCAGGCTGGCAGCGTGATGGCAGCAGTATCGTCAAGACCTATCACTTTAATGATTTTATCGAAGCTATGAGTTTTATGAATCAAGCAGCTTTTTATGCTGAGGCGCTCGAGCATCATCCCGAGTGGCGCAACGTTTATAACATCGTCGAAGTACGTTTGACGACGAATGATACTGGCGGTATTACCAGTCATGATATTCGCCTAGCTAAGCGCATGGAATATATTATTCAGCCTAAAAGACTATAATCTGTACTTACAAACTCTTTAAGATTATGAGTCCTTGTTTGCTTAAACCAAAAAACCGTCTCCTTAGAAGACGGTTTTTTGATTATAAAGAATAATTTTTTTGCAGATCTACATCTTGCGGCTAACAAAGGCCACAATGAATAAGATAACAGCTACAGCTAATAGTACGTAAGCAATATTGGCAGATAAGCCTGCAACGCCGCCAAATCCAAGTAAACTTGCGATAAGTGCGACAATGGCAAAAATGATAGCCCAACGAAACATAAAATTCTCCTTTAATTGTTAATGTAGGTAGCTTTGGTTATAAGTAGCTTTAATTAATTGTTTTTAATACTATTCTTAAGAATCAAATAGTACTAAATTACCTCTAAAAGGATCGTTTGATTTGGTAATTAAACATTGAATTATGTAACTTTTGTAAGTTTAAAAGTATCGATGTAGTAGATACTTAAGTACGACCGTTTTATGTGTCTATATATAAATAGCATCTAGTATGCCTACCTATATTGACGTAAAATCCATTTAACACCAAAATCGGCCAATGAGAGCTCTGCAACAAGAACCTTAATAAACCAGCTCTTGTAACTATATTTAATAATTATCTGCTCAACATCTCACAGCTCAAATTTTTTAAGGCTCAAACATTACTTTTTTAATCACTCTATCTTCTTTAATCACACTATAAGGAAACTATTATGTCTACCTCAAATCAGATAAACACTGACACGCGCGAATATGCCGTTGTCTTGTACGGTGCTACTAGCTTTGTCGGTCAAATTACGGCGCATTACTTATCAGAGTTTTTGTCTGAGAATAATGACGCAAAAGCGACTTGGGCGATTGCAGGGCGCGATGAAGACAAACTCAAAAAACTACAGTCTGAAATCAGTGGCTCTGACTCTACGCAAAAAGTCGACATTATCATTGCCAATAGTAACGATGACGCCAGCCTAGATAAGATGACCAAACAAACACAGGTCATTATCTCAACCGTCGGTCCTTACCTAAAGTACGGTGAGCCTTTGATCAAATCTTGCAGCGCTAATGGTACTGATTATGTTGATCTGACGGGCGAAGCTATCTTTATCAAAGATATGATGGATAAGTATGAGGACGCCGCCAAACAAAGTGGCGCTCGTATCGTCAACTCGTGCGGCTTTGACTCTATTCCCTCAGATTTAGGCGTGTACTTTACTCAGCAGCAAGCTCAAGATAAGTTCTATGATGTTTGTAGTACCATTCATATGCGCGTAAAAGCAGCTAAAGGCGGCCTCTCTGGTGGTACGATTGCCTCAATGGCGACTATATTTGAAGAAGTCGGCGAAGACAAATCACGCCGCAAGCAAGTGACGAATCCTTATCTACTCAATACTGATGATGACGCGCCAAATACTCGTCAGTACAATGTCAGCAAACCTGAATATGATGATAAGCACAAGCGCTGGCTAGCTCCTTTTGTGATGGCAAGTATCAATACGCGTATCGTACATCGCAGCAATCAGTTATCAGATTATGAGTATGGTCGCGACTTTAAGTACGACGAAGCCATGTGGATGAAAGATGGTATCAAAGGTCAGATGACCAGCTACGCGTTAAGTGCAGGTCTTATGGGCTTTGCCGCCTCTATGATGTTTAAGCCCAGCCGTGAATTACTCTCAAAGCATGTCCTACCTAAGTCAGGTAGCGGTCCTTCAAAGTCTGAACAAGACAACGGTTATTTTGATATTCGCTTCTTTGGCGAAACGGCTAAAAATGAGCATATCAGTACCAAAGTTACAGGGGACAAAGACCCAGGCTATGGCAGCACCTCACGTATGCTAGCGCAATCGGCGCTATGCTTGGCACAAGATATCTCAAAAGAGAGCGTTGAAGGCGGCTTTTGGACACCAGCCTCTGCTATGGGTGAGCACTTGATCAAGCGTTTAGAGGAACACTCTGGTTTAAGCTTTGAAGTTGTTGATAGCTAATATTGATACTTTTTTTAGCGCCTACTTTGTTTTAGCGCCAAAAATTTAAAGACACAATCAACCGCATCTTATTGTTAAGGTGCGGTTTTTTTATCGGTTGATGACACAAGTATGAGTGTTAGGTAACTGACATTGCCGTATTGCGCGTTTTCACTACATTACGCTACATAATCTTAGCCTATTGTCACAGCGTACTGGCAATCATTTGGGTAGTATAAATTTTGATAAGCACAACTTATTTATCTATATCTTAATCAGCGCTTGTAAAGTACAGCGTTTATTCAAGCTCTATAGATAGATATTTCACATAAAAAAGGTATATGCAGCTTTTGCTGTGGAACATCACAAAGCTATCAAATAATACATAACCTATTAAGAGGATAAAATTATGAAATTGAATATATTAACTGCAGCGGTACTCACGTCAGGTTTGGCTGTGGCAGCCACAGGCGCTAATGCTGGTATGACTACTGATCGTAACGGTAATGTCGGCTATGATACTTATGATGAATGCGTCATGGCGGTAAAAGACGGCTCTGCTAAGTTCTATACTCCTTATACTTACCAAAACCCGATGCGCCGCACAGGTGAAGTCAGCGTAGCTAAGATGAGCCTGTCTGAGGTTATGATCCCCCAAAGCGTAGTCAACAATAATAATTTACGTACCAGCGACTATGAAGCAGGTGCTTGTGATATGGGTGTTGGTCAGTCCAATGGTCGCTACGGTGTTTCAGGTGCGCTAGTAGGTAAATATGTTCCTTTTGCCTCTGACATGCCAGTTAATGTCTATATGGATAGAAATGGCAACCCTGTACGTGTCACCATGCAGCAGTGTGATAACCATTTTGGTAGCAACTTCCCAACTCCCGTTATCAGTGAAGTCAAAGCGCCAGAAGCACAGCTTGCAATCCAAGAAGATCGCAGTATGGAAGCAGTCGTTATCGAGACCAAGCGTACTATTCGTCCAACGCAGTATCAAGTCAGCGAAGTCATCATAGCGCCTAGTGATCAGGTTCAACGCGTGAATACAGCAGCAGGTACAAGAGTTGCTGTAGAGACAGCAGATGGTCGTACGGTGTATGTTGGTCAAGAAGCAGATGCTCAAGCCATCAGAAACACTGATATCAATCAGACTTATCCTGTGATTCGTGTGCCAGACAATAACATGCAAAACAACATGCAGCAGCGCATCATCGATCCAAACACAGGTAGAACTATCATAGTTGAGTAATACTTTAACGCTAGCGATATTATAGTTAGAATCTGCAACGTGACATCAACACTTTTGAGTGATAAGCAGGTTTTGGACATATATTTTGCACGTTATAACAACTTAGATTGACTCTGTGAGAGTATTAATCTCTTTACTACTGAAATACCAGCCATTGAGCTGGTATTTTTGCGTCTAAGACATCATTAATGGACATCAAGTTTTTATAATGTTTTATTTTATCTGACATAAACGTTGTAGCAATGATGACTCAGTTGTTGTCTTTATAGGTCTTTTGCTTTTAGGGCGTAAGACCTATAGCTCAATTAGCATAATAGGAAATCATGCTAGTTTACTTAAAAGTCTAAACTCATTTTGGACTTGTCTTAGATTTGCAACTCAAGGAATACTCTAATGCAAAACCGTACTTTATCTCTACTTTTCGGCACTACTCTCATGATGCCTATCTTTGCCTTCGCTGCTACTGATAGTAGTGTGACACCCGCTGATATACGTACCACTGCTGTAGACAATACTTTGCAAGCTCAAATTGAAGGTCCTGATAGGGAGCTACTAGCCACTCAGCCCGGTGAAATCGAAGTCGATACAAACCCTGCGCAATTAGATTCAAGCATGATGGAAGATTCAAGCATGATGGAAGATTCAAGCATGATGGAAGATCCAAACATGATGGAGGATCCAGACATGATGAAAGATCCAAACATGATGGAAGATCCAAACATGATGGAAGATCCAAGCATGATGCCAAACTCTGTAACGCCATTAGAGTCAGAGCAAAGAATTGAGGGTGCAGATAGTACAACGACAGTTCCTGTAACTCTACAAGAAACTCGTCGTATCATAACCCAGTAATGTTAGACCACTGGAGTACTTAGACATATGGTGTCGTCCTAAGATAAGTCGTTTATCGTATCCTTACTTTAGAACGGCGCACATGAAAAAAGGCAGCCAGTGGCTGCCTTTTCTGTGTGTTAAATAAAGATTGAGCAGTTACTTCTTGCCCTTGGTGACCCCTGCTTCTTTGAGTAGCGCGCCAAGTGTACCCATTTTGACCGGCGTATCTGCCTTAGGCTTTTGCGCCTGCTGACGATTACTCGCGCCGCCTTTATTGTTGTCACCTCTACTCTTGTCACCTTGGCGCGGTGCGCCAGAGCGTTTGTCTGCTGGTGGACGCTTGCTGCGCGCACGGCTCGGCTTATCGTCACTACTAGTAGAGTCCGTACGGCTCGTAGCTGGTTTAGCTGGCGCGCGCGCAGGTTTGTCGTTTTCAGGCTTCATGCTAAAGCCAATACGACCACGTTTTTCGTCGATAGAGATGACGCGAACTGAGATAATATCACCAGGTTTGACACGGTTCATAGGGTCTGCGACAAAGTCATTAGCCATCTGGGAGATATGTACCAGACCGTCTTGATGTACACCAACATCGACAAAACAACCAAAGGCGGTGACATTGGTTACAACGCCTTCTAAAGTCATGCCCTCAGTAAGGTCTTTGATACTATTGACATCATCACGGAAATTAGCCGTTTTGAACTCAGGACGCGGGTCACGAGCAGGTTTTGCCAGCTCGTCCAAAATAGCTTTGACACTGATGTTGTCATCATTAGCCAAAGCTGTAGTATCGATAGTACCCAGCACACTATCGTTACCGATAATCTCGCTTAGAGACTTGTCCGTTTGCGCAAGTATGCTATCAACCAGCTCATAGCTCTCTGGATGAACACCTGTGGCATCGAGTGGATTGCTACCCTCGTGAATACGCAAAAACCCTGCGGCTTGCTCAAAGGTTTTGACCCCTAAACGGGGCACATCTTTGAGCGCGTCCCGAGTAGCAAATGCGCCATGCTCACGTCTATAAGTGACGATTTGCTGCGCGACGTTTTTATTCAAACCAGCAATATGTGCCAAGATAGCAGGGCTTGCTGTATTGACATCAACACCGACGGCATTCACGCTGTCTTGCGTGACTTTGTCTAAGCTATCAGCCAATTGGTTTTGGTTGACATCATGCTGGTATTGACCGACACCAATGGCTTTTGGATCGACTTTGACCAGCTCTGATAAAGGATCTTGCAGGCGGCGCGCGATGGAGACTGCACCGCGTACGGATACATCTAGATTGGCAAGCTCATCACTAGCAAGCTCGCTTGCAGAATAGACAGAGGCGCCTGATTCATTAACGATGACCGCTTTTGCTTTAAGAGCAGTATTGGCAGCCAAGATCTCTTTAATCATCGCATCGGTTTCGCGACTTGCCGTGCCATTACCGATAGCCACTAGATCAACGTTATAAGTACTTAACAGCTCATCAATGACAGTTTTGGCTTCATCCATTTTATTATCAGGAGCAAAAGGATAAACGGTTGCGATAACTGGCTTGTCATCAGCCATTATGACATGACCTTGTGCATCGATAACCGCCATTTTGACGCCATGGCGAATACCAGGATCAACGCCTAAGATGACTTTGCGTCCAGCAGGCGCTGACATCAGTAGATGATGCAAGTTACTGGCAAACACATCAATAGCATCCGCCTCAGCACTTAAGCGTTTTTCGGTCAACAAGCGATGCTCGATATGCGGACGCCACTTATCTTTCCAAAGACTAGTTGCCGCCTCAACCAAAAACTCGCGGCGTGCGTCTGGCGCTTTAGCCTCAATATCAAAATGACTCACGATTTTATCGATAAAGGGCGTATCTTCGCCTTCAATTTTTAGACCTAAGACATTTTCTTGGCGACCGCGTAACATGGCAAGCAGGCGATGATTGGGCAAGCGTGCAAGGCTTTCACTATGCTCAAAGTAGTCTTTGAACTTCTCACCCACTTCGCGTTTTTCTTCGCTAGCCACCGATGAGACGATGCTCGCTGTTTTAGCAAAGCCACTACGTAAACTATCGAGTAGATCAAGCGCCTGCGTCCATTCATCAACGATAATAGCTTGTACGCCTGCTAACTGCTTGTCGGTATCCGCAAAATCTACCTCAATCTCATTACCATTGTCATCGGTGATGACTGATGGCGCTTGATAGTCAGCTAATGCCTCTATTGGTGCAACCTCTTGCGTTAATACCGATTGCGCAGCTTTATCTAATCCTGCTGCGCGAGCTTTGGCGGCAGGTGAGCGCCGGCGCGGACGATAAGGCAGATAGATGTCTTCAAGTTCAAGCTTGGATGTCGCGTTATCGATACGCGCTTGCAACTCGTCATTTAGATTGCCTTGAGTACTTAGCAATTCGATAATCTTGAGGCGGCGCGTTGCCATGTCACGCTCATAATTGAGCGACTTTTCTAGTGCTCGAAGCTGCGCATCATCGAGATTTTGGGTTTTCTCTTTACGGTAGCGCGCTATAAACGGCACCGTCGCCCCTGCATCAAAGAGTTCGACAAACGCATTGACTTGAGCCGTCTTAATGCCAAGCGCGCGAGCAAGTTTGTCGTGGATATTCGCGTGTGTGGTTGCATCCAAACCCTGCGTATTTGCTGGGGCTTGCGATGACGTTAAGGTATCAGTGCTACTCATAGACGTATCGATCGTTGATAAATGGTGTTTGGCATTATAGCAAAAGCTGCATGAATAAAAATCCTTTTTATACTATCCTTAATTATCATGGTTTTTGTAGCCATAATGACGCAAAAGATGTCACTATCTGCCTTGTTAAACAAACGCATACAGCATTTGTGCGGATGGATGATGCATTTAGTGATGCAATCTTATACACTGATGGTAGATAGCTAAATAATGAGTCATTGCACAAAAATCGTGACTGATATTCTTAAAATTTAAATAGCAACAAGATTACAAGTAAAAGCGATAGCAGATTTTGCCTATAATAAAGCCTATAAAAGGATACGATAAATGACGGATAACACTCATGCAGATACGCTCACTCAGCGCATATTGGTCGTTGATGACGACGCGCGTTTACGCTCTTTACTACAGCGCTTTTTGGAAGACGACGGTTTTGTAGTGCGTACCGCGCACGACGCCAATCAGATGGACAAGCTCATGCAGCGCGAGCTGTTCTCTTTAGTGGTACTAGATCTTATGCTACCTGGCGAAGATGGTATCAGTATCTGCAAACGTCTGCGTGAAGACAACGGTGATATTCCTATCATTATGCTGACCGCAAAGGGCGGTGACGCTGATCGTATTGCAGGTTTAGAAGCGGGCGCTGATGATTATTTACCCAAACCTTTTAATCCAAAAGAGCTGCTCGCTCGTATTAAAGCCGTACTACGTCGCCAAAATCGTGAGCTGCCTGGCGCGCCCAGCTATCAGTTAGAGGTGGTTGAGTTTGGTCCGTGGACGCTTGATTTATCCACGCGTACGCTAAAACGCGATGGTAATGTGGTGACCTTAACCACGGGCGAGTTTTCAGTATTGAAGGCACTAGTACAGCATCCCCGTGAGCCGCTGACTCGTGATAAGCTTATGAACCTAGCACGTGGACGCGAATGGGGCGCTATGGAGCGCTCAATTGACGTACAAGTGTCACGATTGCGCCGCTTGATCGAGGATAATCCGTCGCAAGCGCGTTATATTCAGACCGTTTGGGGCGTAGGCTACGTCTTTGTGCCTGATGAAGCGGAACCTGAAGACAATGAGTCCTAAAGACGATGACTCCTAAAAACGATGCTTCTTAAAGACAATGTATAGTGACGCGTAATAAAGCGCTCAGGAGTAGCGGTGTTAGAAAGTAAAACCAGTTCAAAGTCTAAAGACTCAAAGGATGACACTAGCGTAAGCGCTCAGAGTACAGAGCAAAGCGGCGCTAGTCACTCCTCTCATTCTGACACTAGCTTGACTACAGTCCTACATAAGATTGAACCTGACAAAAATAATGATAAAGTTAGTATTGGCGACGTCATGTCAGCACTTAGTGAAAAAGGATTTGGACCTTTACTGTTTGCGCCTGCTTTGATTGCTATTATGCCTACAGGTGGCATACCAGGAGTACCGACAGTTTGCGGAGTCATTATTGCTTTAATTAGTATACAGATGCTATTTGGCAAACAACGCCCGTGGCTGCCCAAATTTATCGATAAGGTGAGTTTTGAGCAGGACAAGCTACATAAAGGCGTCGCTATCGCCGAAAAAGCGACGAAGCGGATTGATAAGATTGTTAAACCAAGATTGACAGTCTTGAGCTCTGATAAGGCAAAAAAACTAGCAGCAGCAGTATGTGTTTTTGCTGCCCTAGCTATGATCCCATTAGAGGTTGTACCCTTTGCTGTTATGATACCCGCTGCCGCTATCATATTGTTTGCTATTGGACTAATCACCGAAGATGGCTACGTCTTTTTGGCAGCTTTACTTTTGAGTATAGTGACCGCCTACTTTTTGGTGACTCAGGTACTTATGGGATAAAAGGGTTTGTAAAACAAACAGGTAAGTACGTTAAATGTATTAGCGCAACTGACTGTCTTTACTACCACGTCGATTAAATAGCTCAGACGCTTTTGCTGCTTGCTCAAGTTCCGTCTGGCAACTCACGCAGTGCTGTACGCCAGGCAAAGCCTTTCGGCGTGCCTCTGGAATCTCATTACCGCACTCATCACAAAACTCGCTACTTTCACCTTTGGGTATGGCACTGCGTACGCGATCTAAAGCATCATTGACCGTTGCATCCATCTGCTCATGTTCAGCGCCATCTCTTGACCATCCACCTGCCATAACCTGATCCTTTTGATTTATTGTTAGGAGCTATAAAAGTCTTTAAGAACAATTAGATGGGGTTAGGTTCTAACATTTCAATGCGCTATGATTTTGGCTGCAAGGCGACAACTTGTCCGCGAACGCCAATACTCTCATCACTCATTAAGCATACATAACCTGCCATAATGTCTTCAGGCGTTTTGAGAGTCATTGGATTCTCACCAGGAAAGGCATGCGCGCGCATATTAGTACGGGTGCCACCTGGATTAATACAGTTAAAGCGCAGGCTTGTGGTGTTTTGCGTCTCTTGAGTAAAGATATCACTCATACCTTCCACTGCTTGCTTAGAGAGGGCATAAGCACCCCAAAATGCGCGTGGATGCGTCCCTACTGTACTAGATGTGAACACAATAGAGCCATTATCATTCTCTTTGAGTAGCGGTAATAATGCTTGCGTGAGCATAAAGGTAGCAGTAGCATTGACGTGCATGACTTTAGCAAAAGTGTCGACGTCGTACATCTCAAGTGGCGTCAGATCACCAAGTATACCGGCGTTGTGTAAAACACCGTCCAACTGACCAAACTCGTTTTCGATTAACAATGCCAGATTGCGCATCTCATTGTAATCAGCCTTTTCTAGATCCATTGGCAATATAGCAGGCTGCTTACCACCTGCGCCCTCGATCTCATCGTAGACCGCTTCTAATTTACTACTGGTACGACCCAGTAATAATACCGTTGCCCCATAACGCGCGAAAGTCAAAGCGGCAACGCGGCCAATACCAGCGCCTGCGCCAGTTACCAATATACATTTGCCTGCCAAGCAGTCCTCTTGCGCATTGAAGTTTCGAATATCATCATGGTTTAACGAAGGCGTAGTTTTATTTTGGGTTGCTGACTGGGTGCTCTTATCGGTCATGCTTATACTCACAGCTGGTTAAATAAAGAATAAAATTTTAAATATACTCAAATGTACCTGACGCCAATAGCAACTTGCTTAGCTGCTCAGGCGTGTTGACAATATAATCTGCGCCCCACTTTTTCAAAGTCTTTTGGTCCTCAGGCGGAATATAGCCATAGCCTGCCAAAATAGTTGGCATGCCAGCGGCGTTACCTGAATCGATATCGCGTATATGATCGCCGACATACAATACGCAGCCAGCTGCGCCGCGCGGTATAGCAAGTTTTTCTAACGCCATATACATAGGTTCAGGATCAGGTTTAGAGCGAGCGACATCTTCGGGACAAACTAAGGCGGCGCAGCGCTGATCCAAATTCATTTTTTGTAGTAGCTGCTCTGCTAGGTAGCGCGGTTTATTAGTGACAATGCCCCAAGGAACGCCTTTTTGCTCTAAGGTTGTGAGTACAGATTCAAGTCCATCAAACACCTGACTATCGACGCAAATGTCCGCTTCATAATCATCCAAAAACTGCTGACGAAAGGCTAGTAACTCCTCTTCTGTGACTTGATCTTGATTATTATGGCGTAGCATCAGCTTAACCATAGCAGAAGCGCCTGCCGAGACTTGCTCACGAATTTGTGCTTCAGGCGGCGCTTGCCAGTTGTTCTCAGCACTCATCTTGCCAATAATGCGCACAAAATCAGCGGCTGTATCTATCAAGGTGCCATCAAGATCAAATAAAACTGCTTTTATAAATTTGCTCATAATCACACACTCTTATTATATAAAGTTGATAAAACAGGATGAACTGTAGATGTAATAACCTCTGGTACTAGTCGTTAAACCATCGGTTTTTGTACTGCCATCATATAGTTCACATCGACGTTTTGTGCCAACCAATAACGTTTGGTCAGAGGATTATAATGCAAACCTATAATGTCTTGACGAGTAAATCCAGCATTAATTGCCATCTTATCAAGCTCGCTTGGAGTGATAAATTTGGCATAGTCGTGAGTACCGCGATCAAGCAGACGCAGCACGTATTCTGCGCCAATAATAGCAAACAGATAGGATTTAGGATTACGGTTAATGGTAGATAAAACGCAAACCCCGCCTGGCGCCAATAGCTCAAAGCAGGCGGTAACAATAGAGCTTGGATCTGGTACGTGCTCGAGCATCTCCATACAAGTCACCACATCGAACTGCCCAGCGTGCGTTTTTGCCAGCTCCTCTACAGGGATATTTTGATACCGCAGAGTACTCTCAAGGCCGCTTTGCTTGGCATGTACCGCCGCTGCTTTGAGGTTTTCATCGCCCAAATCGATACCCGTCACGTCAGCGCCGCGACGCGCCATAGATTCAGACAAAATACCGCCGCCGCAGCCGACGTCTAATACAGTTTTGCCAGCCAGACCTGTATCAGATGTTTTATCAGTATCATCGCTTATAAAGCCACTCTTGACATTGTCCTCTATCCAGTTCAGACGTAGCGGGTTAATCTCATGCAAAGTTGCAAAGGCGCCTGTGTTACTCCACCACTCGCCGGCTAAGTTGTTAAACTTTTCAACTTCGCTAGGATCTACATTGATTGTGTTTGTATTAGTCGTTGTTTGATTATTAGTAGCGGCATGCGGCGCTGAGCTCATAGGATTTTCCTTAGATATATGTATTGTCATAAATTTTATAACCTAATATTATCATGAGTGCGTCTATTTAGGTCGATACATACGTGGGCTATTATAAGCGGTATTGTTAACTTGAGAACATGACGAGTTTGCTTTTTGTCGACTCTTTTAAAGCGCTATCAATATCGACAATATTTTTTTTATGGTACTAAGTAAGAGTCGCTAAATAATAGCTCACAGCTTTACAACGGTTAGTTAAGAATACGGTTCACAAAAGGCTGCGTTTTGAGCTATTATAGCTTACGTTATTGCATGTGGTGCTAAGCGACCATCGCTTAACACTATGTCTCTCACTTTACAAAGTATTTAAGACTTTATCCCTTAAGGAAAACATATGAAACGTGTCATGACACTGACTGGTTTGGCGATGGCTATTGGGTTTGCCTCTATGGGCGCGCAGGCAGCTGATTATGTAGCAGGCAAGGATTACCGAGTACTTGATAATCCAGAAAATATTAGCGGTGATGCAATCATCGTCCGTGAGTTTTTTTGGTATGGTTGTCCGCACTGTAATGTGCTTAATCCGCACATGGAAAAATGGGCAAAAACTAAAGATAAAGATGTGGCTTTTTTTAAGACGCCAGCGGCGCTAAATCCTGTTTGGGAAGCTAGCGCACGCGGATTTTATGCTGCGCAGTTACTTGGATTTGAGAACAAAACCCACGACGCGTTGTTTGATGCCGTTCATAAAGACGGTAAAAAGCTGTTTGATCAGGCCTCCCTTGCCAACTGGTATGCTTCAAAAGGCGTCGATAAAAAGAAATTTAATAGTCTTTATAACTCGTTTGCCGTCGGCACCAAAATTGGTCGCTCACAAGCAGGCGCTAAGCGCTATCAATTATCAGGCGTGCCAGCGGTAGTGGTCCAAGGTAAATATGTCGTGACTGGTGAAGGCGCTAAAGTGCCTAAAGTCGTTGATTATCTCGTTGATAAAGTACGTGCTGAGAAAAAATAGTTTTTAGTCTTGTTTAGATTTAAATGCAAAAAGCCAATCCTTAAAGATTGGCTTTTTCGTTGTGAATTTAGTGTTTTGTGAATTTAGTGCTTACCGATTTTATGAGTAGACTCTCTAATTTGTCATAAGCCTGACAAGCTACTTTAGATCTGACAAAATAGTGACTTCACGAATATAGGTTGCAAGATCTTCTTGTGATTCAGCTAGTAGTTCATCGTCTTGCTTGTACTTAGCATATTCAATCCATAATAGCAGTTGGTGCAGGCTATTATGTTCAGACGCTTTATACTGTTTAGTAAATTGCTTTAATGTGCCTTCATCATTAATATTAAGCCTACCATACCAGCTCTCGATCTTGGCAACTTGCTCGTTTGGAAAGTAAGCGTCGAATAATGCTTTGATTAAAGTATGACGATCTTCTTCACCAATCAGTTTGCCCACGCGTTTGGTTTGGCGATTGCGAGCATTGGCGCTGGTAATATCAGTGAGCGCCATCAGCTCTGCCATAAAGTAATCACTGGCAGGTAATTGTTTGAGCTGTTTTTTTGATAGATTTGACAAGGGTATCGATAAAGCCTGCAAGCGCTCATGCGCTTTTTTAAGCTCAGTACGCGAGACGCGCATGTCCTGTTCTGACCAGTCAACCATAGTACTATCCATATAATAATAAAAAATAAATAAGAGGCAGCTACCACATATGCTTTTCGCGATGCTTAGTTGCCACTGTCAAATCTGTAGGCAAGTTTGCTGCCAATCTGTCTTGTAGTTGCTGAGTGATAAAGACTGAGCGATGTTTGCCACCTGTGCAGCCGATAGCAACAGTGACCGTATGACGATTATTGTGTAAAAAATTAGGTAACCAGCGCTCCAAAAACGTCCCGATATCCTCTGCCATCTCGTCCACTTCTGGATAATCAGCAAAGAATTCTTTAACCTTGCGATCTAGTCCTGTCGACATACGTAACTTAGGGTTCCAATGCGGGTTTGGAAGTATGCGCACATCAAATACAAAATCGGCATCAATAGGATTGCCGTACTTAAAGCCAAAGGATAGCAGATTGATAACGATTTTGTTGTCAACACCGACGTAATCGCGCAAACGCTCTTTTAATTGATGAATATTGAGCATGCTAGTATCAATTTTCATATCCGCGCGCTTAAAGATAGGCTGGAGCAAATCGCTCTCTTTTTTTATAGCTGCAGGTAAATTGTTGGTGCTATGCTCAGTACTCAGCGTGTCTTTGGTCATCAATGGATGTACGCGGCGCGTGGCATTAAAACGCGCGACCAAGGTGCTATCTTGCGCGGTTACATACACCACCTGAACCGCTTGCTCACCGTAAGTCTGCTTAAGAGTGTCGTGTATAGTAGAAAAATTTGATAAATCTGCGCGCGGCGTACGAATATCAACGCCAAGCGCTAAGCGCTTTATACCACTATCTCCGACGAGCCTTTGCGCCGCCTGAGGGACTAAAGACAAGGGCAAATTATCGATAGAGTAATACCCCAAGTCCTCCAAAATGTTAAGCACGGAGGTCTTGCCTGATCCTGAACGACCAGAAACTACTAAGATACTCACGACTTCTTCTTTTGTGATCTCAGATATAGCCGTTGTATCAGACAACGAGGTTTGATCTAGAGTATCGTCTTTATTATCCGTATCCATGATCAATTACCTTTGTCTATTCATTTGTCAAATTTTTTGGGTATTGCAGCACTATCTACTTAAAAGTAAACGGCTCATTATCTAATAGACGTGCCTGTCCTAGCTTCGCGGCGACGAGTATAATGGCATTAGCAGACTCTGAACTAAGATTAGATCCGTTATCAGTAATCGACTCTAATTGCGCGGTTTTGACTTCTAAATAATCGACAACAAAACCTGCATCAGTTAGTCGCTGCCGACTATTACTTATAAGCATATTTAGCTTATCATTATCATAAGTACCAGATAGCTGCTTAGCCAGTTGCTGTAGCTCTTGATGTAATAACGGGGCAATCTTTCGCTCTGTACCCGTTAAGTATTGATTGCGCGATGATAGTGCTAAGCCATCGGTAGCGCGGACAATAGGGGCTCTTATAATCTCAATAGGGTAGCTTAAGTCACGTACTAGCTGCTTAATAATTGCTAATTGCTGATAGTCTTTTTGTCCAAATACAGCTACATCGGGTTGTACAATGTTAAACAATTTTGAGACCACAATACCAACGCCATCAAAATGCCTAGGGCGCGACTGACCACATAATTGATCTGTGATAGCACCTGCAAGCACTAGAGTTGGCGGCGGCAGTACAGGATACATCTCATCAATACTAGGTGCAAAGACATAATCAGCGTGAACGGTGGTCAACTTACTGACATCTTCGTCCAAAGTGCGCGGATAACTGTCAAAATCTTCACCAATACCAAATTGGGTAGGATTGACAAAGACACTGACAACAACGATATCAGCTTGCTGTTTTGCGATACTGACCAGCTCCAAATGCCCCTCATGCAAGTTGCCCATCGTCGGCACTAATGCAATGCGCTTTGGCTTATCTAACTTGCATCGGCTAGACGCTAAGGCTGAGCGCAAATCTGAAATACGGTGGTAGATAGTAGGCATAAATAGCTCTAGTTATAAAAGATACTCAGCTAATCAAACTGATGCTGCTGTTTTGGGAAACTACCTTCGCGGACCGACTGCTGGTATAAGGCAAAGGCGCCTTCGATACTATGCTGTGTATTGCGCTCATCGGTCAAAAAGTCATGAACAAAGCGCGGCACTCGCCCATGTACCATACCTAGCATATCGTGCATGACCAGCACTTGACCGTCGGTATCCGCGCCTGCGCCTATCCCAATCACAGGCACATCAATAGCTTGCGTAATAGATTTTGCTAAATCAGCGGGCACGCATTCTAATAAGATAATCGCCGCCCCCGCTTCTACCAAAGCTTTGGCATCATTAAGCAATTTGTCAGCGGCAGCATCACCACGTCCTTGAATCTTATAACCTCCAAAGACATTGACCGACTGCGGGGTCAGACCAAGATGTACACAAGTAGGCGTACCTGCCTGCGCTAAGGTAGTCACAAGCTCACACAGCTCGCTGCCGCCTTCTATCTTGATGACATGGGCGCCCGCTTGCATAAGCTTGCGGCTATTGGCAATTGCTTCTGGTAAAGTGGCGTAACTCATAAACGGCAAATCAGCCAGAATCAGTGCTTTGTCATTGCTACGCGCGACATTAGCAGTGTGATAAGCCATATCGTCGACGCTGACAGGTAGCGTAGAGTCATGACCTTGAACCACCATACCTAGGCTATCCCCGATCAATATCGTGTCAATCTCTGCTTTGTTCATCATGCGCGCAAACATGGCATCATAGCAGGTCAGGCAAGTAAATTTAGTCCCGTCTTTTTTGAGATTTTTTAGCGTAGATAAAGTGGTCATACATTTCTCGATAACTTGGCAATAAATAGTTTTGATATAGTCGATTCTAAATAAAACAGATACATTATATTTAAACGCGGAACTGGTATAAATTTTACTGGCGTGCTGTGCCTACGCTGCTCGATGCTGCGCAACCTATGTTTTAAAAAAAGCATTCCAGTCCCGTTGTATCGTTTTTATGTTGAACTCACTATAAGTAAAAATAGGCTTGTCTAATTGTCACCTAACTTCTTTAACCCTGTCCAGTCTGTACTGGATGCACAATTGATAAGTGGTACGCCTGCAACTTTGAGGGTTGGCTTAAGCTCAAGCAAAGGTATCAAAACAAAGTTGCGCTCATACAAACCTGCATGCGGTATTATCAAAGTCGGCTCTGCTAACAGCGCATTACCATACAACAATATGTCAACATCTAAACTGCGCTCGCCCCAGTGACGCAATCGCGCGCGCTTAGCATTGTTTTCTAACCCTTGACAAAATGCTAGTAGTTCAAACGGGGGTAGGCTCGTCTCAAAGCCTGCGACTGCATTAACGAAGTCTGGCTGATCTTGTGGCCCCATTGGCGCTGATAGATAAAATGAGGACACTTGTACCTCTTTTATCTGATCTGCTGCAAGCAAACTTTTAATAGCGAACTGCAAGTGCTCCATTGGCGTACCCAGCTCGTTGGTTAGGTTGCTTCCTAAACCAACATAAGCGGTTACCCACTTATCATCTGTTATCTTTGCCATTTTATTTTAAACACTATATTAGTTTAAACACTGTCAGTGCTGATAGTACTAGGCTGACGGCGACGACGTTTTGCGGGCACAGGTCCTTGACTACTGATTGTATTGCTCTGATTTGGCGTAGCCAATTTTTTACTTTTAGTCGTTTTAGCTTCTCGTTTACTAGCTTCTTTGTTACTCGTTTGTGCTTTGTCAGTCAACGTCTCTTTATTCTTATCGCGACTTGCTACTTTTGAAGTAGGCAGGGTATCAGACTTGCTCAAAACGTCTGAGAAGGTAGTACTAGGCTGACGGCGGCGGCGCTTGTGTGGTATCGGCTCGTTATTTGCCGTAACCAGCTGCGGCGTTTGTGCAGGCAACTGCTTGCTCTCTTTGCTAGCCTTTAACGCTTGCTTATTCTCAGGAGCAATATCAGACGGCTTACTCTTCGTTTCTTTATCCCTAGCTGACTTCTTATCAACCGACTTCTTATCAGCCAATTTTGTATCAACCGACTTAGTATCAGCAACAGATGCTTTATTTTTAGCCGAGACTTGGCGAGATTTAGGTTTAGCCGATTTATCCACCTCCAGCTGTTTTTGTAGTGGCGGCACTACCTTTTCATGCTCTATTACCAATAGCGGCTCTGGCTGAGATTTAGGTTTAGCACGCTTATTTTCACTACTGGCTAATGACAACTGCTTTAGTAGTGCAAGCTCTTTACGGTCTTGTTTCGCCAGCTGCTTGCCATTGAGAGCTTGTTTCGGTTTAGTAGAGGACGTTTGTAGCTCTGTAGATAAAGACTGAGTATCATCGCGGCGACGGCGGCGGCGAGTGGGTACATTTGAATCATCATTCATAGGCGGCGCAGTCTCTTGTAGCTTAGCTTTGTCTTGGTTGTGATCAGTATCATTGTGCTTATTAGAATGACTTTGTTCTTGCAAATCATTTTGCTTTTGACGATTACGACCGCGCGAGCGCTGATTTTGTTTGTACGATCCGCGGCGAATACTGTCATCAAAATCATCGATCGCTTGAGCCTGCTCTTTTTCAGACAAGGTCTGATACGTCTGCCACCACTCGCCCATGCCGTTAGTAGGCTCAGATAAAGGATGATCGCTATCGCCGCACTGCTCACGCAACAATAAAAAGTCAAAGCCTGCGCGAAAACGCGGATGCTCGGACAGTTGTACAATTTGCTTGGTACGCGGCGCAGCAAGTTTGGGCTGTAATAGCCAAATATCGCGGATAAACTGCTCGGCAAACTTAGGAATCGCCGTTTTGATGCGTTGACGATCGATCACTTTACCTGCTGCATGCATCTGTGCATCGGCAAAAGGCATATTACGGTTTTTGGCTTTTTCTAACTGATGTAGGTAGTTCTCCCACAATAGCGCCGCATAAAAGAACGCCGGATTGATACTCTTGCCCGCTGCGATACGCTTATCGGTATTAATAGCCACTTGTTTGACCAGTGGACTTGGTTCAGCGGGTGGATATATCATCAAGCTATCGATTGCACCTGACTCAAACAAGAGCGGTAGCAGCGGCACTAGGTAGCCACCAGTAAACATCTTTTGCGTTTCATCATAGAGGCGATGAGGCGATATCTGTTCCAGTAGAGCCCAATTACTCTCGTGAAATTGCCCTGCTAACTCGTCATCAAATTCAAAACCCAACTTGGCCTTAAAACGTAGCGCGCGCAGCAGACGTACAGGATCTTCTTCGATACGGACCGGAGCATGACCTAACAGGCGAATTACCTTATTGTCTATATCATCAAGCGCTCCGCAAAAGTCATGTACCACGCCTTTTAGCGGTTGATAATAAAGCGCATTAATAGAAAAATCACGGCGTGAGAAGTCTTGTTTAATATCGCCCCAAACATTGTCACGCAGGATCATGCCGTCTTGATTGGTGTTAGCATCACTGGTGGGCGGACCGCGAAAAGTAGCGACTTCAATAAGCTCGCGACCAGAGTAGACATGCGCCAGCTGAAAACGGCGACCGATAATGCGGCAGCGCTTGCCAAAGACGTCTTTGATCTCATGAGGCTTGGCATCAGTGACCGCATCAAAGTCTTTTGGACGTAGGCCTAACAAGGTATCGCGCACGCCGCCACCGACGATATAGGCATCAAACCCAGATCGGGACAAAGTGGCAATAACTTCGGTAATGGAATTAGGTAATTCAGATTTATTTAGTTCTAACTGCTTGGCGGCGCGCTCTGCCATGCATCTACTCCTCAACGGTATTCTCGATCACCCCTAACGAACACAGTATCCATCAGGCGGATGTGCCTGCTAGTTTAACAAATTTTGTGCAGGCTGGGTATGTTATGGTCATTGGTGCATCCTAATTTGTCATTTTTGCTGTACTACCAGATGACTCTTTGGGTTTATGCGGTCTACGCACTTTGATATCAAGAGTCTTACTCACTTATCTGTAAGCGAGAACGATTCTTTTCGACCGTTTTTGCGCCTATGCCTTTGACCTTTTGTAGCTCATCAACCGATTTAAAGTCGCCAAACATCTCACGGTACAAGATAATCGCCTGTGCCTTGCTACTACCAATACCGTTTAGCGAGGTCAACTCACCCTCGCTCGCACGATTGATATTCACCCTTTTTTGCTCTCGTGCCTTAACTGCTGATTTTTCTTGTGCCAACAAATACTGATAAGCACTTGCAGGATCATCGAAACAAGGCGCTGCATGGACTTGGGCTGGCAAAGCACTGATAATACAGCCTATTAACAATAGACAAAGAATAAGGCTACTGTTGTAAGTTGCATATTTATTAACGGCGCTCATGCTGTTTGGCGGCCTCCCATAGGGCATCCATCTCCTCTATATCGCTGTCCTCAAAACGCTTACCTATCTGCTCTAGTTGCGTTTCGATATAGCCAAAACGTGATTTGAATTTGTGCACGCAGGTGAGCGTGGCCGCTTCTGCGTCAAGACCTAACTTACGCGCGACGTTGACCAGTCCAAATATACAATCACCCAGCTCCTTTTCGATAGCAGCGATATTGGTTTGGATATCAGCGTCTGTTTGATTACTCACTTCATTCTTAAGCTCATTGATCTCCTCCTCAAGCTTATCAAATGCGCCGTCCACTCCGTCCCAATCAAAGCCTAGTCTTGCGGCTTGTTTTTGCAGCTCTTGTGCTTGCATCAGCGCGCTGCCTGCTTTGATAGCATCCAGCCTGCGCCGCGGTTTACCTCGTGCTTCATCAGCTTGCTGCTCCTGGGCTTTGATCTCATCCCAGCGTGCTTTTACGGCCGCGTCGTCTTTGAGGGCTTGGGTCTCAAACACATGCGGATGACGACGAATCAGCTTTTGCTGCAAAGTCGTTATGACATCATTGATATCAAAACGCCCTTGCTCAGCATAGAGCTGACAGTGAAAGACGACTTGTAATAGCACATCACCCAGCTCACTTTTGATATCTTCGTCATCGTCAGTTTGTACCGCCGCGCCAAGCTCATAGGCTTCTTCAATGGCGTAAGGGATTAGGCTATGGTTAGTCTGTTTTTGATCCCAAGGACAATCGCTCCGCAAGCGCGCCATAAGTGCTAATAAATCCTCAAGCTCGCCTGTCACCTCTGGTACGCCTAATGCTGGCTTGGGCGTTATGATGGTTTTTGACGTTTTACTTGTGGCTGCGCTGTTATTAAGTACTGTCATCACCTGCTCTCATTAGATTATTAGGTTTATTGCTTGCTTGAACGAGCTTGATTTATCGCTTAGTGTAGCATTGAATAAGTAGA
This sequence comes from uncultured Psychrobacter sp., assembly GCA_947495055.1. GTDB lineage: Bacteria > Pseudomonadota > Gammaproteobacteria > Pseudomonadales > Moraxellaceae > Psychrobacter. Next base: position 190,956 of record CANLXO010000005.1, read on the forward strand.
CGCTTATAGTCATACTACTGCTACAATTAACGATACTATTTCAAACGCAAGGAACGTCCTTTTTATGTCTGCCTCAGCGAACTATCAACCTGCCCTCTCATTTGAACCTATAACCATCAGCTCCTTTAAAGCCTATGATATTCGCGGTGAGTTGGGCGTCAGTTTGGATGAAGACATTGCTTATCGTATCGGGCGCGCCTTTGCGCAGATTTTATTAGCGCGTTTTAAGGCTACCGATAAGAGTGAGAATAAGGAGGGTTTGCAAACGGCTATCGTCATCGGTAGCGACATTCGCCACTCAAGTGAAACCCTTAAACAGGCGACTATCAAAGGGGTTATAGATGCAGGTGTCGATGTTATCGATTTAGGCATGAGCGGCACCGAAGAGGTATATTTTGCGACCAGTCACTATCAAGCGATGGGCGGCATTGAAGTCACTGCCAGTCACAATCCAATTAATTATAATGGACTTAAACTGGTCAAAGAGCACTCAAAACCAATCAGCAGCGACGATGGTTTAGCTGAGATTCAAGCGTTAGCTGAGTCTGGCGACTTTACCCCAACGCACGCAACGGGACAAATACAGTTATTGACAGACAAAAGCGCTTATATCAATCATGTCATCGATTTTATTAATATCGATATACTCAAACCCTTAAAGCTTGTGATTAATTCAGGCAATGGTAGCGCAGGCCCCGTTGTTGATTTATTAGTCCATAAACTTAAGACGGCTGGCGCGCCAATTGATGTAATCAAGCTACATCACACCCCTGATGGTAGTTTTCCTAATGGTATCCCCAATCCTATGATTGAGGCCAATAGAGTGGCTACCAAAGAGGCAGTTTTAAAAAACAAAGCTGATCTAGGTATTGCTTTTGACGGCGACTTTGATCGCTGTTTTTTATTCGATGAATATGGCGAGTTTATCGATGGTAGTTACGTCGTTGGTATGCTTGCTCAAGCGTTTTTGAATAAGTATAACAATGAATCTATCGTCTACGACCCTCGGGTAATATACAACACCGAAGCGGTTATCGAGGCTCATGGCGGTCAGGCAGTTATCAGTAAATCAGGACACTCTTTTATCAAGCAGGTGATGCGAGAGTCAGGCGCTGTCTATGGCGGTGAGATGTCCGCGCATCATTATTTTCGCGATTTTTTCTACTGTGATAGCGGCATGATACCTTGGCTGTTGACCATTGAGCTATTGTCAATTACAGGCAAAACGCTGTCAGAATTGGTCACAGGCTATATCAGCGACTATCCAAGCTCAGGCGAGCTTAACTTTCGCCTGACTACCTATGATGCGCCTAGCATTATTAGCGCAATAGAAGATAGATTTAGCGCGCAAAATCCTGAAAAATCGACTTTAGACGGGCTGAGCCTGAACTTTGGTGATTGGCGTTTTAATTTGCGAGCGTCTAATACTGAGCCACTGATTCGTCTAAATATTGAAGCGCGTGGTGATAAAGAGTTACTCGCGCAAAAAGTGGACGACATTCAGCAGTGGTTAGCCGCTCAAGGAGCGATACCTGCTTAACGTATCTAGTCTGTTATATTGTCTAAAAACGCTTCGAAGTTAATAGAATAAAAAGGGGTCTACTCATTCCTATACAAGCAGACCCTTTTTTGGTGATGAATTTTTACCACTTACTTGTTGCGACCGATACCCACGTAACCGCCAACAAGTCCCTCAACTTGCACACGGGTCAAGACGTTCTGCGCATCAAAGATAGGCATTGCGTACTGATTGATACTGGCAACATCTAAGCGATCTTGTGGCGACCAGCTGATGATAAATATAGCTTGAGCGCTAGCTAAAGACTGATAAGGGCTATCAATCAGCGTCATAAGCGGCTGTTCTTCATACTGCTCAGCGAGTTCGGTTTGTGCCTTATCACTATAGATAAGCGTATGAATATTATATGACCACAATAAGCTCAGGAGCGGGTGAATTGCAGAATTTGCAGTGCGTCCAGAGCCTGATTTATAACTACCGCCCCAAATCATTACGGTTTTATTATCGATAAACCCATCAAAATATTGCCAAAATTTGCGAAATATCAGCTCTTTTTGGTCTTCGTTGATGTGCATGACCGCTTGCAGTAGTGGCATCTCAACGCGGCTAGTCTCGCCTGATTCTTCCAGCTTTATAAGCTCACTAGGCAAAGTATTACCGCCAAAACCCCAACCTGCTTGTAAGTAGCTGCTACCCACGCGCGCATCGAGTCCCATGATTTGACTGACCTGTCCGATATCGACATTCTGGCTATCTGCTAAGCGTGACATCTCGTTCATAAAACTCACTCGAGTCGCTAGCATGGCCATAATACTACTGCGAGCGAATTCTATCGTTGCAATATCAGCATGATGATAGGAGCGCGCCTGTTGCATTAGAGGCTGTAGCGCGCGTAGATGCTGACTGCTGTCTGGCGTCTTTTCGCCCAGTAACCACAGCGACGGTTTAAGCATCGAGCTATAGGCCTCGCCATCTTGCAAGAATACAAAGGGCACATAATACACCCAAGCACGTCTTAGACGCTGAGCAACTTGAGAGATATGACCTAGATTTTCGATACCACTCATAATAATCGGTTGGGTCTGCTGCTGACTATCATTAAAGCTACTAACCCAGCTCTCATCATTCCAAAATGATTTTATGTCATCAAGAAACAGCCAATAGAGCGCGGCGCGGGGTAGAACCTGAGTGCTGTCACGCTTGGTATCGGTAGTAGGTTCTTCATAAGTAATAATGAGTTCATCCGCATTTTTGGGCAACTGAAAACTTATTATCTGTTCTTGTTGAACATAGAGCTGCCACAGTGCTTGCAGATGATGCTCAAAACTATATTGCTGCAGCTGCTGTGACAATTTATCGTTATCGGCATAAATATGAACGTATTGACCTAAACTTGCCAACACGACTGCACTAGTTAAAGCCTCAATACCATGACCAATAAGTACGCAGACATCAGAGTATTTGACAGCAAAACGATTAGCGTTTTCGCCATTATTATTGTTAGCAGAATTTGAAGTCATAAGATTACCTTTCACTTCTTATTATCATTTATGTCTAATTATCATCTAAATTTAACTACAAACAGTATCAAGACAGCTGTTTGATATGGGCAAGTAGCTGATTGGTCGAGCTATCAAACTGCTCGCTACCGTCTTGTTGCAGGGCATGATAAACCGTCTCTGCCATCTGTTTACCCATCTCAACGCCCCATTGATCAAAAGGATTAATATCCCAAATACTAGCCATGACATAAACTTTATGCTCATATAAGGCAATAAGCGCGCCTAAGCTATGCGGCGTGAGTTTGTCAAGCAATAGCGTAGTTGAGGGCTGATTACCACGGTAATGCTTGTACTTGTCCGCCTCGCAAGCATGAGTCTTCTCAACGATTGCTGCATTACCAAAGGCTAGGACGCGGCTTTGCGCCAAACAGTTAGACAAAGATAGCTCATGCTGATGCTGCAAGGAGGCATTTTGTAGCTCATCGCTGTAGTGACGCACGCAAGCGATAAAGTCGCAAGAAACGTGCTGAGTACCTTGATGAAGTAGCTGATAAAACGCATGCTGAGCATCAGACCCAATCTCACCCCATAGAATTGGACAGGTATTATAATCAACGCGAGTGCCATCATGAGTGACCGACTTACCATTACTCTCCATCTCAAGCTGCGTCAAATAACTGGGCAAATAGCTTAGTCTGCCATCATATGGAAGTACGGTATGAGCATGTATTTGCAAGAACGTACTGTTCCAAACCGCGAGCAAACCCAGTAGCACAGGCAAATTATCCGCAAAATCAGTATGAGTAAAATGTTCATCCATACTGTGCGCGCCAGCGAGCAATTCACGGAACTGACTCATACCAATGCGCACAGCAATGGCTAAACCAATCGCTGACCATAAAGAGAAGCGTCCACCGACCCAATCCCAAAGCTGCAACTGGTGCTCAGGATGAATACCCCAAGCGCTCATTTTTTCGTTATTAGCAGATATACCGATAAAGTGCCGACGTAATACGCTATCCTCACTACCATCGCGGCGCTTAGCGGTTGCTAGCAGCCATGACAGCGCCGTCTTCGCGTTGGATAAGGTGTCAACGGTACCAAAGGATTTGGAGGAGATAATAAACAGCGTGGTCTCTGCATTTAAGCGTTTGAGCAAATTATCGAGCTGGGAGCCATCCATATTGGAGACAAAATGCACTAAAATACTAGTATCAGACCATTCATCAAGAGCAGTCGCTGCCATCAACGGCCCAAGGTCTGAACCACCAACGCCGATATTGACCACATCGGTAATTGCTTTACCCGAGAACCCGCGCCACGTGCCGTTTCTAATACGTTTGGACAAACGCTCTACCTGCAATAGACTCTTATGTACATCAGCCACAACATCTTGCTCACCCATTTGCAGTTTGGCAGTTGATGGTAGACGTAACGCCGTATGCAAAGCAGCACGCTCTTCACTGGTATTGACCATAGCGCCTTGCATCAAAGCTTTTATACGTCCAGATAAATCACAACTGTCAGCCAGGTCTAAAAGCGTCGACAATACCGTCTCATCGATACATTGTTTGCTGTAATCCATATACAGCTCGCCTGCCTGCGTACTAAAGCGCGTCGTACGCGCGTCTCCTTTAGCAGAGTCTTTGGCAAACAGATCAGCAAGTGACCAAGAGTGTTTGGCAAGGTCTTGAAGTCGCTCCCATGGTTTAGACAGGCGCGCGCTTTTAAAGCTGTAGCTTTGCATTTTTACATCCATGTCTTAATTATTATCAAGTTGTTGCTGGGCAAAATAGATAAACGCTTGCATATAAGAGTGCATATCACCTGCATCATAACTATCGCCGCGCATTGTCGTGACATTGACGCCATACTGACTGATTAGAGCATCGATCGCATCGGTCAGTTGAATCTCACCGCCAACAGAAGCAGTAGTATGCGCTAGATAATCAAATATCTGATTGCTAAATACGTAGCGGCCTACGACAGCCAGCCGAGATGGCGCCTTATCTAGGCTAGGTTTTTCTACAAATCCTGCAACTTTAAAACTCATATTTTCTGAAGTATTATCGTTTTGGGTAGCAAGGTCGTGGTCTTGACTGAGCTTAGCAATACCATATTTATGTACGTCTTCGTCAGCCACTTGATCCACTAGTATTTGCGAATGCCTATCATCAGCAAACTGTTTAATCATAAAAGCTAAGTTATCGCTTTGGCTATCAGTGGTAAAGGGATCCAGCACCACATCTGGTAGCAACACCGCAAAATCATTATCACCGATAATGGGGCGCGCAGCTAGCACCGCGTGACCTAAACCTAGCGCTTTGCCCTGACGTATCATAGATACGCTGACATCCTTCGGTAACCAGTTTAAACTATCAGCAAGCGCGTCTTTGCCTTTTTGCCGAAGCTGATGATCCAGCTCTGCATTGGTATCAAAATAGTTCTCGATCGCGCTTTTTTGGGCATGACCGACTAACACGATGTGCTTGATACCAGCAGCAATGGCCTCTTCGACCACATAATGAATAGCGGGACGATTGCCTAGTGGCAACAGCTCCTTGGGTACTGATTTTGATAATGGCAACATTCGAGTGCCAAAGCCTGCTACAGGAATAACAGCATGAGTAATTTTTGTCATAAATAGAATCTGCGTCAAAAGGTTTTAGTGTAGATAAAGCGTTTTAATTAAAAGTAACATGCAATAGCATCAAATTTAAGAGGCATTATAGCCATTAGGGTTTTGACTTTGCCAGCGCCAAGTATCGCTGCACATATCGATGATAGATAGCTTAGCTTCCCAGTCCAGCAATGTTTTTGCTTTGTCAGCACTAGCGTAACAACTGGCGATGTCTCCCGCGCGGCGCTCGGCAAACTGATAAGGAATATTTTGCTCAGTTACACTAGCAAACGTATCGACTAACTCTAAAACGGAAGTCCCTTTACCCGTACCCAAATTAATGGGTAAAAATCCTACTGAGCGACTCTCTTTTGCACAGTCTTGCTGCTTTAAATAATTTAAAGCGGCAACGTGACCTGATGCCAAATCAGTCACATGAATAAAATCACGGACACCCGTACCATCAATAGTGGCGTAATCATTACCAAAGATATTTAATTTTTCAAGCTTACCGACGGCAACTTGAGAGATATACGGCATCAAGTTATTGGGAATGTCATTTGGATCCTCACCAATTGTACCTGAAGGATGCGCGCCTACCGGATTAAAATAGCGCAAAGTTACCAAATTCCAGTCTTTATCTGCTACTGCTAAATCTTCTAAGATGTGTTCAACCGTCAGCTTACTTTGACCATAAGGATTGGTCGCAGAACGAGGAGAGCTTTCATCAATAGGTAAAATTTTAGCATCGCCATAGACCGTTGCTGACGAAGAGAAGATGAAACTTTTAACGCTAAATTTACTCATAATGTCAAGTAGTGTAATAGTCCCACTAACATTGTTGTCATAATAAAGCAGAGGTTTGGCGACAGACTCACCAACCGCTTTTAGTCCTGCAAAATGAATAACGCCAAAAAATTCGTGTTCAACAAATACTTTTTGTAGTGCTCTGCGGTCGCGAATATCGCCTTCAATGAATTCGATGGACTCACCAATGAGCGTTGAGACACGATTGAGCGCCTCAACGCTACTATTAGATAAGTTATCAAAGACAACCACTTCATACCCTGCCTGATATAGTGCAATGCAAGTATGAGACCCTATATAACCTGCGCCGCCTGTGACCAGAATCTTGTGCTTCATAATATAACCAAAAGTATATAAGAATAAAAAAAGACACCTCATTGTGAAGTGTCTTTATAGTATATCAATATAATTAAATAGTTATCTGCCAAACTTATGTAGCTTTTAACGCATTACCAGCCGGTGACTTCTTTTAGCTTGTCACCTAGTTTTGAGGGATCGCGTGTGTAAGCGATACCTGCGTCTTCAAAGGCTTTGAATTTTTCTTCGGCTGTGCCTTGACCACCAGAGATGATCGCGCCTGCGTGACCCATACGCTTGCCAGCAGGTGCCGTCACACCAGCGATATAACCGATCACAGGTTTAGTCACATTATCTTTAATGTACGCTGCCGCTTCTTCTTCAGCCGTACCGCCAATCTCACCGATTAAAATAATCGCTTCGGTTTGTGGATCGTCTTGGAACAGTTTTAGCGCGTCTATCTGATTCATACCTGGGATAGGATCGCCGCCGATACCAATACAAGTTGACTGACCAAAACCTAGCTTTGTCGTTTGCGCAACGGCTTCATAGGTCAGCGTACCAGAACGTGAAATGATACCCACTTTGCCTGGCAGATGAATATGACCTGGCATGATACCTATTTTGCACTCGCCTGGCGTGATAACGCCTGGGCAGTTTGGACCCACAAGGCGTACATCGCCTGCAGCTTCAAGGTAACGCTTGGCTTTTAGCATATCTAAAGTCGGTACGCCTTCGGTGATAACAACGATAAGCTTAACGCCTGCGTCTACAGCTTCAACGATTGAATCTAGTACAAAGGGCGCTGGTACATAGATGACAGACGCGTCCGCTTGCGTCGCTTCCATGGCCTCGCTCATAGTATCAAATACAGGTAGACCCAGATGCGTTTGACCGCCTTTACCTGGAGTCACGCCGCCGACTACTTTAGTACCGTACTCAATCGCTTGCTCAGAATGAAACGTACCGTTTTTACCCGTAAAACCTTGTACCAATACTTTGGTATTTTTATCAATTAATACACTCATTATTTTTTCCTACTTTTGATCATTATTTTAGTTGACGATACCTGTGGTAACTGCAGAAACGATCTTTTGCGCCGCGTCTGCAAGACCTTGCGCTGAGGTAAGCTTTAGACCAGACTCTTCTAAAATCTGTAGGCCTTTTTCAGCATTATTACCCTCTAGGCGCACGACTACAGGCACTTGCACGTCTACTTCTTTGACTGCAGCGATAATCGCCTCTGCAATCATGTCACAGCGTACAATACCGCCAAAGATATTGATCAAGACCCCTTCAACACTGCTATCTTCTAAGATAATCTTAAACGCTTCAACCACGCGATCTTTGGTCGCACCGCCGCCCACGTCCAAGAAGTTAGCAGGCTTACCGCCATATAACTTGATGATATCCATGGTCGCCATAGCGAGGCCTGCACCATTAACCATACAACCAATATTACCCTCTAGGGCTACGTAGTTTAGATCAAACTCTGATGCTTTAAGCTCACGCTCATTCTCTTGCGACTTATCACGCAGAGCTTCGATTTTTGGCAGACGGTATAGTGCATTTGAGTCGATACCGATTTTGCCATCGACGCAGACGATCTCGCCGTTTTCACGTACTGCTAATGGATTGACTTCAAGCAGAGCAAAATCATTGTCAATAAAAGCTTGATACGCGCCTTTCATGAGTTTTGCAAACTGATTGACTTGCTTGCCTTCAAGACCTAATTTAAACGCGACTTCGCGAGCTTGATACGGCATCAGACCCACTAGTGGATCGACGCTGACTTTAAATATCTTTTCTGGCGTTTGACTGGCAACTTCTTCGATATCGACGCCGCCTTCGGTTGACGCCATAAAGGTCACGCGGCGTGTTGAGCGATCAACGACAGCGCCAAGATAGAGCTCAGTTTGTACTGGGTACATGTCTTCTGCGACGAGTACAAAGTTGACCGGTTGACCATCAGAATCGGTCTGAAAGGTCACTAGATTAGTACCGATCAGCTCGTCAGCCACTTTTTTGGCTTCTTCGCGGGTTTTGACCAGTTTAACGCCGCCTGCTTTGCCGCGGCCACCAGCGTGAACTTGCGCTTTGATAACTGCGATATCTGTCGGCGTTTTGTCAAAAGCTGCCGCGGCTTCATCGCCACTATACGCGACAATACCTTCTTGAATCGGTAAGCCGTAGCTTTTTAGCAGCTCTTTTGCTTGATACTCATGTAAATTCATTGCTTGTATCCTTCGTTATTATCTAAATAAGAGAGAGTAAAAATGTGAAATCAGGCAATTTACCATAGCAGCAGAACTCATCGTAATGAGTTCTGCTATGTTGCCTAATCAAACTATTATCTTGCTAAAGCAAAACTGTTAACTACTTACGTTTTTTGCGCTGGATAGCATGAATAGCACGTCCATCTGCTGATAGTGCCGCTTCATGTACGGCCTCAGAGATTGTTGGATGCGCAAAAGTCATTAGTTGTAAGTCTTCAATGCTTGAGACAAACTCCATCGCGATCATACCTTGATGAACAATGTCGCCGGCTCCTGCAGAAATAGCATGCATACCTAATAGGCGATCGGTTTTGGCATCAGCGACAACTTTGATAGACCCTTGCGCTTCACTTTGTGCCAGAGCGCGGCCGTTAGCGGCTAGGTTGAATGAGCCTGTTTTGACTTCATAGCCTGCATCAGCGGCTTCTTGCTCAGTGAGACCTACCCAAGCAATTTCTGGATGGGTATAAATGACATTGATAATCGTGTCATAGTTGATCTGAGCTTTTTCGCCATGAATACGCTCAACAGCCATCATGCCCTCTTCCATCGCTTTATGCGCTAGCATCGGACCGCGTACCAAATCACCGATAGCGTATACGCCGTCGAGATTGGTTTTGCACTGCTCATCAACATCGATAAGGCCGCGCTCGGTCAAGGTTACGCCACTGTCATCACCAAGTAGTTTCTCAGAATAAGCACGGCGACCGACACAAACGATCAGCTTATCAAAGCTCTCATCAGACGCCTCACCTTTGTTTTCACTAGTGACCACGACTTGACCATCTTTGACTTCAGCATTGGTCACTTTGGTATCAACGCGGATATCAAGACCTTGCTTTTTGAACATCTTACGCGCTTCTTTGGCAATATCTTTATCAGCTGCTGCCAAAAACTCAGGCAAAGCTTCATAAACGACGACTTCACTACCTAGGCGACGCCATACTGACCCCAGCTCAAGACCAATGACACCTGCACCAATGACGCCTAAGCGTTTGGGAGTTTCGGTAAAATCAAGCGCGCCTGTCGAGTCAACGATATGCTCATGATCGACTTTTGCTACTGGTATATCAATAGGGATAGAACCTGAAGCCAAGATAACGTTTTTGGCAGTAATGGTGCTCTCGCTTTCATCTTCTAAAGCAACAAATTTAACTTTTTTGTCATCGCCCTTGCCATCAACTAGTGTGCCCCAGCCTTGTAACCACTCAACACCATTACCTTTTAACAGTGCTGCCACGCCACCTGTCAACTGCTTGACGATGCCTTCTTTGCGCTCGATCATTTTCTCAATGTCGATACCCACATCACCTGTGCTGATACCGTGCTCTTCAAGATCATGCTTGGTGGCCTCATAACGATGTGAAGTATCAAGCAGTGCTTTTGATGGGATACAACCAACGTTCAAGCACGTACCGCCAAGCGCAGGCTCGCCTTTATAGACGCGTTTTTCGATACAAGCCACGCTCATACCCAATTGACCTGCACGGATAGCGGCTTCATAACCACCAGGACCGCCACCAATGACGACTAGATCATAACTGTCTTTCATAATGAGTTTCCTTAATATTTTTATTTATTAAATGAGTGATCTATCATACGTAGACAATAGATTGTATTTATAGCAAACAAGCTTAAAAGGTGCTTTATGACTATAAATGAAAAGAAGGTTGCTAGAATAGCTAAGCTGTGAAAAGGCTAAGAGATATTTATGACAACAAGCAGAGCTACTCATAGCAAAGGTAAAAAGCTTGTATCGGCAGTTGCCAATACAAGCTTTAAGACTTATAAGTCTAATAGCAGCATGGTTGGATCTTCAACCAAGTCTTTTAGTGTGACCAAGAACTGTACGGCCTCTTTACCATCGATCATACGATGGTCATACGACAAGGCTAAGTACATCATAGGTAATATCTCAACTTTACCATCAACTGCCATTGGGCGATCGTTGATAGCATGCATGCCTAAGATAGCCGTTTGCGGCGGATTCAAGATAGGCGTTGACATCAATGAACCAAAGACGCCGCCATTTGAGATCGTAAAGGTACCACCAATCATCTCATCAAGACCTAGCTTGCCTTCTTGCGCTTTACCGCCAAGCTCACGAATTTTGCTCTCAACATCCGCCATGCTCATCTGATCGGTATCGCGTAGGACAGGGACGACCAGACCACGATCTGACGATACGGCAACACCGATGTCATAGTAACCGTGATAAACGATGTCATCACCATCTAATGAAGCATTAACCGCTGGGAAACGTTTTAGCGCCTCTGTTGCCGCTTTGACGAATAAAGACATAAAGCCTAAACGCACACCATGACGTTTTTCAAACTGATCTTTATACTTGGTACGCATGTCCATGAGTGGCTTCATGTTGACTTCGTTAAACGTCGTCAGCATGGCTGTCTCTTGCGTTGCTGATAATAGACGTTCAGCGACGCGTTTACGCAAGCGCGTCATAGGAACGCGTTTTTCAGTACGCTCGCCTGTCGACTCAGCAACTGGAGTACCGCTATCAGACTTAATAGAGCTGTCTGATTTAAGTTTTGGACTCGCCATATCTGATTTAGTCACGCGACCATCACGGCCACTACCTTCGACATTCTTTGGATCAACGCCAGACTCTTTTGCCGCTTTACGTACTGCTGGGCTTTGATCTTTATGATCAGCTTCAGGAGCTTCTGGACGGCTTGGAGTATCACCATAGCCTTCTTGCTTAGGTTGTACGGGAGCTGCAGGCTGATCTGGGTTGACTGCTGGCGTCTCTGTCTGTGAGCTATCGCTAGTATCAGCGTCTTGTCCACCAGCATCGCCACTAGCGCCAGACTCAAACTCAGCGATCAGGTCTGCTGATTCGACCGTGTCGTCAACTTGCTTGACGATTTTGGTCACAACACCATCATCAGGAGCAACCACTTCCAATACAACTTTGTCAGTTTCAATTTCAGCCAATAAGTCATCACGACTTACTTGCTGACCTTCTGATACGTGCCATTCAACGATCGTGCCATCGGCAACCGATTCTGGAAAAACGGGGGCTTTGATCTCAGCCATCGATAAACTCCTTAGATTTGGATACTGCTCATTATTGGGTCGTGATAGTTAGGTTAAAATACTAACTATCATCGCTTGATTAATTTAAGACTTAACATAACTATTATTTAGACAACTCATCAACGCTAACGCCAAGACCACCTGCAACTAGCTCTTGCTGCTGCTGGGCGTGTAATTTAGGTGACCCTGTTGCAGGTGCTGCACTTGGCGGACGCGCGATAGGTTCCATAACTTTTGCTTTAGTCGGATGCGGTACCACAATACGGAACATGTGCGGTGCTAGGTAATACCAAGCGCCTTGGTTAAGCGGTTCCTCTTGCGTCCAAACGATCTCTTTTAGATTGCTGTATTTTTCAATTTCGCTAATCAAACGCGCTTCAGGTAGAGGATATAGCTGTTCAATACGCACAATAGCCACATGCTCAAGTCCAAGCTCACGGCGCTGCTCTAACAAGTCATAGTATACCTTGCCGCCGCACAGTACTAGGCGCGTGATGTTGTCAGCGTTTTGCTCATCCATCTCTGGTAATATTGTCTCAAACTTACCATTTGCAAGTTCTTCTAACTGCGAAGTTGCCAGCTTATGACGCAACAAGCTCTTTGGTGACATTACAATCATAGGCTTACGAATAGGACGAACGGCCTGACGACGTAGAGCATGGAAAATTTGCGCAGGCGTTGTTGGGGTAATCACTTGCATATTATCTTCAGCACATAGCTGCAAGAAGCGCTCAAGACGTGCTGAGGAATGCTCAGGGCCTTGACCTTCATAACCATGTGGCAATAGCATGGTTAAACCACAAACACGTTGCCATTTGGTCTCGCCACTCGAGATAAACTGATCGATGACCACTTGCGCCCCATTCACAAAATCACCAAACTGCGCTTCCCAGATGATTAAGGCATTGGGTACCGTAGTCGCGTAACCATATTCAAAGGCTAATACCGCTTCTTCTGATAATAGTGAGTTGTAGGTCGCAAATCGTGCTTGCGTTTCGCTAATGTGCGCAAGAGGCACATACATGCTGCCATCGTTAACATTAAAGATTTCGCTGTGACGATGTGAGAAAGTACCACGGCCAACATCCTCACCAGTGATACGCACTAATACTTCGTCGTTATCTACTAGTGACGCATATGCCAAAGTCTCAGCAGCTCCCCAATTCAACGGCTCTTCACCCGTTTGCATGGCCAAGCGTTGTTCCATCATCTTTTGCACTTGACGCTGTAGCTTGTAACCCTCTGGCACTTCAGCCATACGGCGACCGTAAGTCTTTAGCTTATCTATGTCGACACTAGTATCCCAGTCATCAACGAGATCATGACCCAGATAAGGTGTCCAATCTACAAATAACTTCTCATTAGGTTCACTGACTAATGAATTGGCGACATACTCTCCGCGATCTAGAGATTCGCGGTATTCGTCTTCATACTTAGTCGCGTCTTCGCTTGTGATAACCCCAGCTTCGATAAGCTTATTGATGTAGATCGTACGAGTAGTCGGTAGCTTTTTGATAACCGCATACATAAGTGGCTGCGTCGCTGACGGCTCATCGGCTTCGTTATGACCATTACGGCGATAGCAAAACAGATCGATAATGATATCTTTGTCAAATTCGTGACGATAATCAAGCGCAAGCTGAGCTGCAAATATGACTGACTCAGGATCGTCACCGTTCACGTGTAAGATTGGCGCATGTACCATTTTTGCCACATCAGTACAGTATTCTGTTGAACGCAGATCTTCTTGACGACTGGTCGTGAAGCCTACTTGGTTATTAATGACAATGTGTACCGTACCACCTGTGGTATAGGCGCGCGTTTGCGACATCTGGAAGGTTTCTTGCACTACCCCTTGACCTGCAAAAGCAGCATCACCGTGAACCACGATAGGCAGTACTGAGTTGCCGTCTTTACCGCTATGACCAGGCTGATCATTACGGCGAACTTGACGTGCCCGTACTGAGCCTTGTAGCACTGGTGCGACAATTTCTAAATGAGATGGGTTAAAAGCTAGTGCTAAATGCGCTTCGCCACCAGGCGTCATCACGTTTGATGAATAACCATTGTGATATTTGACGTCGCCTGAGCCTTTTTCTGGTTGCACTTTACCATCGAATTCATCGAATAGATCAGCAGGATTTTTACCTAAGATGTTGACCAGTAAGTTAAGACGTCCGCGGTGAGCCATACCAATGACCATCTCTTTGGTACCATAACCACCAGCGCGCTGAATAATCTCATCAACTGCAGGAATAAAGCTCTCGCCGCCCTCTAACCCAAAACGTTTGACCCCTGTATACTTACGTGCCAAATACTTCTCTAGGCCCTCAGCAGCAGTTAGGCGCTCTAAGATTGATAAACGTTTTTCTTTATCAAACTCGATATAACCTAAATTACTTTCTAAATATTTTTCCATCCAGCGCTTTTCAGTACTGCTAGTGACATGCATGTACTCAACACCGATATAACTACAATAGACGCGCTCCATGATCTCAATGATCTCACGTAGCGGCGCTTCGCTCTTACCGATGTTTAAATCGTTGGTTGGATATACCGTATCCAAATCAGCTTCTGACAAGTTGTGATAAGCCAGCGTCAAATCTTCTACTTCTGGACGAGGATGCAGCCCTAAAGGATCGAGATTGGCATGACGATGACCACGGCGACGATACGCAGATATCAATTGCTGCACGCCCATTTGCTTAGGATCAGCGCAGTCAGCTGCTAAGCTTTGAGCGGCAGAAGTAGAACCGCCGCCTTTATTAGCCGTCTGATTACGTGCAAGCAGTAAAAATTGATCTTGAATCGCATTGTGCTTAGCATCGTTTGGCGCTTGATACTGTTTAAAGTACTCTTGCCAATCGCTATCAACGCTATCTGGATCGCCTAAGAATTGCTCATAAAGAGCTTCGATATAATATGCATTATCAGCGGCAAGTTCAGTATGAGCTACGCCTGCTGCTTGTTTAGTTGTACTATTCATAATAACCGTCTATTTGATAGATAAATGAATGAAATTTGGTAGTTTTATCAGTATCTGCAGTTTATATTTGCATCAAAGTGCAATATGAACTGTCTTTTAACCAGTTGTGCTACCCTATTGTTTATTTGTGAACGCTCAGTTTTCTATATAATATCGTCTCAAAACATTTTTTTATATATACTGCCATCGACCATAACCAGATTACTATCAAAAACTAGCAAACTAATTTTGAGTAACGGTATCATTTGTTATAAATTGCCATTCCTTGACTCATATTGGCTGCTTTTGCATGCGCAAACAATAGTGCTACTTACCCTAACATGAGGTAAGTAGGTCACATAGTTTGTTTGTTCAATACTAAGTATTTACGTAATAAATATTTACTATCACGCTATTATACCTAAGTTTTATCAAACTACGAATCTATAAAAAAATGTCAGTTATATAAACATGTCTTAATCTTATCAAAAAAAACACCGCCAAGTCACTCGGCGGTGTTTTTAATTTCAAAAGACTAACAAATAAAGCATATTAGCCTGCTTGGTCAATAAGCATGTTACGTAGATGACCAATTGCTCTAGTTGGGTTGAGACCTTTTGGACATACAGAAACGCAGTTCATGATACCGCGGCAGCGGAATAAGCTAAATGGATCGTCAAGACGTGCTAAGCGTGCTTGCGCGTCACTATCACGACTATCTGCTACAAAACGATAAGCATGCAATAGCGCTGACGGGCCTAAAAATTTATCAGGATTCCACCAAAATGATGGGCAACTGGTCGAACAACAAGCACATAAAATACACTCATACAGACCATTTAGCTCCTCGCGCTGTTCAGGAGATTGCAAGCGCTCGGTTGGCGGCGCAGGCTGATCGTTAATCAGATATGGATGTACCTTTTCGTACTGCTCATAAAACTGGTTCATATCGACAACCAAATCGCGAACGACTGGTAAGCCTGGTAGTGGACGAATGGTAATCTTTTCAGGCAAAGTGTTCATGTTTAACAAACAGGCTAGCCCATTTTTGCCATTGATGTTCATACCATCAGAACCACAGATACCTTCGCGGCATGAGCGGCGAAAGGTAATAGTCTCGTCTTCTTTTTTTAGACGTAGCAAGACATCAAGCAACATACGATCTGATTCTAGTAGCTCGATATTGTAAGTTTGCATACGCGGAGCTGCGTCCCGATCAGGATCGTAGCGATATATCTCAATGGTGCGGTTACCTCTGCTCATAATGCTTAACTCCACACTAGATAATGGCTGGCTTGTTAGAATAGTAGCGCCTTAAGCACTCATATAACCTATAGCTGGCGATCATCCTTTGTCATAGATGAATTGATAATATAACGTAGCTATTACTTATCCTAGTATAAATACTCATTATAGAATAAGTATAGCGGTATAACCTACTCAATGAACTTAAAGTTAGTAAACGCGAACTTTAGGTTCGATGTAATCTACTGTCAGTGGTATCTTGCGTACAGGCTTGTAGATGATACGGTTGCCTTCAGAATACCATAAGGTATGCTTCATCCAATCGTGATCATTACGACCGTTAGGAGCATAATCATCATCTTCTGGACGATCATAATCAGCAACACTATGAGCGCCGCGGCTCTCGTGACGACTAGCAGCCGATATCATAGTGGCTTTTGCGACTTCATAAAGATTAGCCACTTCAAAAGCTTCGATACGCGCTGTATTAAATACTTGCGACTTATCTGCTAGATGAATGTTTTCAACTTTTTCGCCAAGTGCCAATAGCTTCTCAACACCCTCATCCATCATTGCCTGCGTACGGAATACACTGGCATGCGTCTGCATAATAGCGCGAATCTCATCTGCTACATCTTGTGCATTGTGACCTTCAGTAGATTGCTGCAGTTTATCTAAACGTCCAACAGTATAATCAAGGACGCGCGGATCCATAGGCTTATAGTTTTGATCGTTTTGATGGAACTCATCAACGATGTGTTTACCAGCAGCACGTCCAAATACCAATAGATCAAGGAGTGAGTTGGTACCTAAACGGTTAGCACCATGTACACTTACGCAAGCGCACTCGCCAATAGCATAAAGACCCGTTACGATTTTGCCTTCGGTGTATAGACCGTCTTCATCTGTACCCGCCTCTAGATCAGGCTTGATAACTTGACCATGAATCGTGGTTGGAATACCGCCCATCATATAATGAATAGTTGGAATAACAGGAATGGGCTCTTTAGTAATATCAACGTTTGCGAAGTTCTTACCAATCTCAAATACTGATGGCAAGCGCTTCATAATGGTTTCAACGCCTAAGTGAGTCATATCCATCACGATGTAGTCGCCGTTAGGGCCACAGCCGCGACCTTCTTTGATCTCTTGATCCATAGAACGTGAGACGAGATCACGCGGCGCTAGATCTTTGACCGTTGGCGCGTAACGCTCCATAAAGGCTTCGCCGTCTTTGTTACGCAAGATTGCGCCTTCGCCTCGGCACCCTTCGGTTAACAGAACGCCTGCGCCTGCAACACCTGTTGGGTGGAACTGCCAAAACTCCATATCTTCTAACGGCACGCCTGCACGTACTGCCATGCCTATACCATCGCCTGTATTGATATAAGCATTGGTTGAGGCTTCAAAAATACGACCTGCGCCGCCTGTTGCAAGTACGGTAATCGGTGCTTGGAATACAGCAACTGTACCTGTCTCTTGCTCTAAAGCAACAACACCGTTGATGTTACCTGCCTCATCTTTGATCAAATCTAGAGCAATCCACTCAACAAAGAACTGCGTGCCTTGCTCTAGATTTTTCTGATACAACGTATGTAATAGCGCATGACCAGTACGATCAGCTGCAGCGCAAGCACGTTGTACCGCTTTTTCACCGTAGTTTGAGGTATGTCCACCAAAGGGGCGCTGATAGATAGTGCCATCTTCGTTACGATCAAATGGCATACCCATATGCTCAAGCTCGTAAACGACTTTTGGTGCTTCGCGGCACATATACTCAATAGCGTCTTGGTCACCCAGCCAATCTGAACCTTTTACGGTGTCATAAAAGTGAAAATGCCAATTATCGTTACTCATGTTACCAAGACTTGCACCAATTCCGCCTTGGGCTGCGACCGTATGCGAGCGCGTTGGGAATACCTTAGTAATAACAGCGACATTCATACCCGCTTCTGCTAATTGCAACGAAGCACGCATGCCTGAACCACCACCACCAACAATGATGGCATCATAATTCAAGGTCTTAATGTTGCTGATAGTATTATCTTGTTTAGTTGCCATTGTGATCTTCCTAGTTAGTACTCAAAATAAGTAGTACTTGTGAAGTAAATAAGGATTGTCTGATAGATTGATCTATATCTATTGGCGATATAAGAGCGATATTGTTATTCATAAGGGTTGTGTTGATCATAGTAGTCAAACGCTTTGCCAAAATATGAACAATATGGTCCTTACAGCCCCCTTTATCAGTGTTAGTAGCCTGACTGTATATCCTTGTACTACTGGCAATCTAGGACATTAGGGATGACTACTATTCTATATAGTCATCGACTGACTACTTTTAAACGCTTTATCTGCTTATAAATATGACTTAACAGTTTGTATTTACAAGCAATTAACCAAAAATCAATACTGATAAAAAAGTCATCAAGCAAACAAGCTATTGATTAAACGGCAACGACGTTAAAGCCATTACCCCAAAAAATCATGATGCCCCAGAATACATAAACCAAGATAGCTGCAACCATCAAAGCTTGTAATGCTAAGCGCAAACCTGCAGCTTTTGCACCGACTTTGCTAGTAGTAATATAGTCTGTAAATACGGTCCACATACCAACCCAAGCGTGACCTGCTAGAGCAATAATCGCGACTAAGCTAAACAGGCGCATAGGTAAGCTGTTCATAAAACCGAACCATTCATAAAAGTCCACGCTACCATGAGTCAAAAAGAAGCCGAGCAGAGTTAGGCTATACAGAGCCAATACTACGGCGCCAAAACGTTGCACAATCCAATCGCGTGATCCTGAACCTGTCAAACCTGTTGCGCTTTTGATACCTGAATTATTCTTAATCATTAGAACATCACCCATATAAATGACGCGACGATCAAAATCGCAGCGATTACAAAGCTGACAACAGCAGCTGTGCGACCAGATTTTAGCTCTTCGTTCATACCCATGTCAGCGAATAGATGCTTCATACCCATCACAAAATGATAAGAGATAGCAGCGACAAATATCCAAGCGACAAAACGCACTAACACATTGTCAAATACAGTTGCAAAGCTCTCAGGCGATGCCAAAGAAGTTTGTAGCAACCAGAGCATGACAGGGATGAGTAAAAATAGAATAATACCGGAAATACGGTGTAATATTGAGGCGATGGCGATAGGTGATTTTGCATTAACGCTAATCACCTGACTCATAGGCAGATCAATGGGTCGGTTGCTTTTCACAGCGGTCATCCTTTTGCGGTTATACTCTTGTTTTTGCTACCAAAACTTAAACTTTATAAAAGCTATAAGCACAGTGCAAATCATGAGGCGAATAAAGTAAGGAAAAGCTAATTGACCTTGTTTATTTTGTACCGATATCATCTAATCCAACCAGATGGCATTCTTAACTGTCTCAATCACTTTCATTATTAAGAATGACTTCAAGATAGACTATCTAAAAATAGAACAAATAACAAAAACATTCAAGTTATAAAGTATGTCTATCTCATAAATATCAGCGTTTATCGTAACAAAATATAAGTAGTCCGTAGGTAAGGTAACGTCATCTACTCATAGCAACAAAGTTTGCTTTAGCCAAATTGTCTCAATTATAAAATGACTGAGCACTAATTACAAACTTATCCTCTAAATAATGACTTATAAAAAGGTTTTAACGCCCTATTAACACTGCGCAATACTCAGCTATTATTGCTCATTTTGTTTATAACTAGTGGTTTAGACAAAATAACTACTATAGCTCAGCGATTATCTAGATAAAGGCCGTTTTTGAAGAAATGAGTGAACAGACATATTTTGATACAATAATAACCTCGCCTCAGTGCCATCAAATCCTATAAATCGGTGGTATGGACGCTAAAAGTCTTTTCAAATCACTACGGTTTGCTGCTAATATAGATAAGATAGCGCATTAGTTGAATTTATATCTTTGTTTGACTAGTAGTGACGCACTACCAAGCGTCGATTTTATATTTGTGTTTATAAATTAAAACCAATGGAGAGGAAATTATGGCTGATAACAATATGGCTGATAAGAGTGCCACGCTAAGTGTAGATGGTAATGAGTACCAACTGCCCATTACTGACGGTACTTTAGGACAGTCGGTTATTGATGTTGCCGCCTTACAAGAAGCAGGCTACTGGTCTTATGACCCTGGGTTTAAGGTCACAGCTCCTGTTGAATCAAAAATCACTTTTATCAACGGCGGTAAAGGTGAGCTATTGCATCGCGGCTACCCTATCGATCAATTGGCAAACAATGCTGAATACCTAGAAGTGGCTTACGCGCTCATCAATGGTGAGCTACCAAATAGCGAGCAAAAAGAAGATTTCTTTGCAAAGATTCGCAAGCATTCAGCAGTACATGATCAATTGCGTAAGTTCTTTGAAGGCTTTCGCCGCGACGCCCACCCTATGGCTATTATGGTCGGCGTAGTCGGTGCTTTATCTGCGTTTTATCACGAAGACTTAGACATCAGTAATGAGCATGATCGTGAGCTTACTGCTATTCGCCTAATCGCTAAAATGCCAACGCTAGCTGCTATGAGCTACAAGTACTCACAAGGCGAGCCGTTCATGTATCCGCGTGAAGACTTTAGCTATGCTGAAAACTTCTTGTACATGATGTTTGCCACCCCAGGTGACGTTGATTACAAAGTAAATCCTATCATCGCTGATGCTATGGACAAAATCTTTACTTTGCATGCTGATCATGAGCAAAACGCGTCAACATCTACTGTGCGCTTAGCAGGCTCTACTGGCGCAAATCCTTATGCTTGTATCGCAGCTGGTATCGCAGCCCTTTGGGGCCCCTCACATGGTGGCGCAAACGAAGCTGTGCTTGAGATGCTAGATGAAATTGGTACTGTTGAAAACGTGCCAGAATTTATGGAAAAAGTGAAAAGCCGTGAAGTCAAACTTATGGGCTTTGGTCACCGCGTGTACAAAAACTTTGATCCACGCGCGCAAGTGCTCAAAAAGGCTTCTGATGAAGTACTAGAAGCTTTGGGCATTGATGATCCAAAACTTGAGCTGGCTATGGCGCTAGAAAAGATCGCTTTAGAAGATCCGTTCTTCATCGAGCGTAACTTGTATCCAAACGTTGATTTTTACTCTGGCATTATCCTAAAAGCTATTGGTATTCCAACGTCAATGTTTACTGTTATCTTCTCACTAGCTCGTACTTCTGGCTGGATCAGCCATTGGCTTGAGATGCACAGCACGCCATTCAAAATCGGTCGTCCGCGTCAGTTGTATACAGGTGAAACCAAGCGTGATTTTGTTAAACTTGAAGACCGTAAATAGGTCTTACAGTTTATTAAAATAAGCTAACCAAAAAATCCCGCCATAGTGCGGGATTTTTTGGTTAGCTCTAAAGTAGAGTCCGTTCACTATAAATGTTATAGATGAAGCGGCACCTTTTATCGTTTACTGCTGGAACTCTTTTAGCGTTTGCTCATATTTGGCGATTTGTTCGTCGTAATCTTTAATAGTATCGTTAAATTTACTCATTAAAGTCTCAAATTCTTGCTGCTGTGATAGTTTTAATTGCTGCATATCTAGCACTTGCTGCGCCTCTATCTGCTGCCAAACTTGACGCTGAATAATTAATCGCGCCAGTGCAGGACTCTTGGCATTGACCCTATTAGCAATCTCGGCATGCTCAAACAACTGCGGAATTAAAGCGGCAATATTGAGTAAGGTGTCGGTATCTTTTGCGCTCATCTCACTAGTGACAGGCTCATAGAGCGCTTGCATAGCTTGCTGATAGTTTTCTATGATTTGCTCCTGTGTCAACATATCAGGTTTGCGCGGCTCTAAACTAATGCGTTTGAGTACCGACAAGTCGCGCTCACCCACCTCTGTACTGGTATTGATATCAGAGCTCTTCTCTTGCGTATCCGTTGGTGCTGACTCAGCAGTTGCAGCTTGATCATTAGTTGATTCAGTAGCAGACGCTTGATTGGGTTGTGTTTGAGTGGAATTGGAGAGCAGACCGGTCTCACTCTCTGATATGTCCGCTGCTTGTAAGGACTCATACTCTGCCTGCAAGCGTCTTTGCAGCCCTAGTACTTGTTCGACGTACAAAGGCTGAAACTGCTCAATGCGAGCGGTAGCGGAATCGCTTTGAGTCACGGATTGACTGTCCTCAGCGCGCTGCTGCTCCTCTGTCTTTACCTCTTGACTCTCTGGTGCCACATCAGGGCTGGCTGGCTGATTGCATGCGGTGAGTAGCAAAGAGCCTATCAGAGTTAATGCCGTCAAATTTATCGCATGACGCGCACGCGTAGCGCCTTTATTATTAGAAGTAGGTAACAAAAATTTAAACATCAGAATACAAATCCTTTGTTAAAAATTAAAATCAGTATGGCAATCCATTGCTTATTTAAGGTATGTTTGATAATTTACAAACGGTTTTTATCTTATAGATGATTATGCACAAGTAGAAGATTAAACTATGAACGAGCTGTCAGTGTTTTTGCTATGATTTTTGGCTGGCACAACTAAAAATGGAATACAAGCTTGTAAATCCTGACAATTTTGACCGCGTTCGCGACGCAAAAAGTAATCTTGTACCATACGCGCTTGCTGCTCAATGCCATACTTAAAAAATGATTTGCCAGTTTTGAGTATGTATTGATAACGGCGATCTAAAAGCGCGCCGCGAACCACTTTGATACCCTGCTGCAACTGCCAAACGTGCGTAAGCTCATGTATCAGCCAGCTTTGTTTGCCAAGCGTGGTATGGCTAAAGTCCTCTATCCAATCTAACGGATTGAAGTAAATATTGCCATTAGGGCTAACCGCATAATTTTTGAGTACCCACCAAGCGGTTTTAAGCTCGACGGCATCAAGATTGAGACTATCGCCGAATACGCTACGTGCCAGCGCCTTCTCGCCACTGGTGAGATACCGTGATTGCGGCTTTTGATAAAAGCTTACAGTGCGTATTGCATTTAAATATCGATGCCAGCGTCTTTTATTCTGTCGATCTGTCATTATTAATATTCCATATATCGATACAACCTAGGCCCTGTTATTTAGGTCTATTGCCGCAAACTTTGAGAATGCTATGTCCTCTACCTTTCATGCTGATACTCCACTTGCTCAGCGTATGCGCCCATCCTCTTTGGAGGCGATTATCGGTCAAACGCACCTGCTAGCAAAAGGCGCGCCACTACGACGTTTGGTAGAACAAGGCCATCTGCCCTCTATCATTTTGCACGGCGAGGCGGGTATTGGCAAGACTACTATTGCCATGCTGCTCGCTGATGCTGTAAATAGACCGTTTCATGCGCTGTCAGCACTCAATACTGGCGTAAAGCAGCTGCGTGAAGTGTTAGACACCAAAGACTCGCTAAGCTTTGAGTCGCCAGTGGTCTTTATCGATGAGATTCACCGCTTTAACAAGGCCCAGCAAGACGCCTTACTTGGCGCGGTGGAGTCAGGGGATATTACTTTGATTGGGGCGACGACAGAGAACCCCTCATTTAGTGTCAATAATGCATTGCTGTCACGTTGCCAAGTGTACCGCTTAGAGCCGCTCAATTCTGAGCAGATCCATGCGGTGTTAGAGCGCGCGCTCTTAGAGGACAATATTCTTAAAAAGTTAACTATAGACTTACAAGCGCAAGAGATTATCAGTCAATTCGCTCATGGCGATGCTAGAAAAGCCTTAAACCTATTAGAGCTTGCAGTACAGACCGCTGATCCTGCGCAGTCACCACTTGTTATCGATGATGAATTGATTGGGCGCGTGGCGCAGACTGCACTGGTGCGATACGATAAAGATGGCGAGCAGCATTATGATATCGTCTCTGCCATGATTAAGTCCGTACGCGGCTCTGACCCTGATGCTGCTCTTTACTGGATGGCGCGAATGCTGGTCGGCGGCGAGCCTGCAGATTTTATCGCACGGCGTTTGGTCATTTTGGCTAGCGAAGATATTGGTAATGCAAATCCTAATGCCTTGCTGCTTGCAGATGCAGCACTACGGAGCGTGCAATCAATCGGTATGCCAGAGGCGCGTATTATACTAGGGCAAGTTGTCGTTTATTTGGCGACCAGCGCTAAAAGCAATAGTACGTATAAAGCCATCAATGCGGCAATGACACTCGCAGAAAAAGATGCCTCTGCTGTACCTCTACATCTAAGAAATGGCGTAACCAAACTTATGCAAAATCAAGGCTATGGTAAAGGCTACGCCTATCCACATGATTATCCCAACCACTATTATCCGCAGTCTTATTTGCCTGATAATCTAGCCAATACCCGCTTCTATGATTTTGCTGATAACCAGCGTGAGCAACATAGCAAACAGTTTATAGACTGGCTTAAAAACCAAGCGGCGAGTAATGACTAATTTTTTAAGTTGCTAGTATTTTTAAGTTGATATTATTTCTAAGTCAACAGTATCCCAAGGATAGTGACATTTGACTTTGAGTCATTAAGTAAGTAGCTAAAAGTACAGCGGTACGCTATAAAAGCTACTAAAACGGATAAGTCACTTGCTTTACTATGCTACAAACACTATGTCTTCTACAAGATTTATAGTTATATGCTGCTGGTTTTACTAACCTATACAGCGCTTTTTTTATTCTACTGCTACAATAGGCAAATATTTCGCTTTCACCCTTTTTTTATACTGACAAATAATAAAGCATTGAGACCTTTTATGAGTTTAGATACGATTCCTGAGATTATTGAAGACATTCGCGCGGGCAAAATGGTCATTTTGATGGACGATGAGGATCGCGAGAACGAAGGCGATATCATTATGGCCGCCACTCACGTGCGCGCCGACGATATCAACTTTATGATTACTCATGCTCGCGGCTTAGTATGCTTAACGTTATCACAAGCGCGCTGTCAGCAGCTTGAATTGCCGCTAATGTCTGATCGTAACGAAGCCAAGTTTAGTACCAACTTTACGGTGTCTATTGAGGCCGCCGAAGGCGTTACCACAGGTATATCAGCAGGTGATCGTGCACGTACGATACAAGCAGCGGTCTCCTCTTCAGCCAAACCTGAGGACATCGTACAACCTGGGCATATCTTTCCCATCATGGCACAAAACGGCGGCGTCTTGCACCGCGCAGGTCATACCGAAGCGGGTTGTGATTTGGCACGCCTAGCAGGACTTGAGCCTGCAGCGGTTATCGTTGAGATTATCAATCCAGATGGCACCATGGCGCGCCGCGATGATCTTGAGATATTTGCTAAAGAGCATGATATCAAAATCGGTACTATCGCCGATCTTATCAATTATCGTATCGCTAATGAGCAGACCATTGAGGAAGTAGAGTCGCACCCGTTTGAGACTGAACATGGGACATTTACTTTGCACCGTTTTCGTGAGTTTGGTGCTGATGAGACGCATTTGGCATTGGTCAAAGGCGATGTTGGCGCAGGCGTCAGTACGGTACGTGTCCATGGGTTTCATCCGCTACGAGATTTATTCGCCGCCAAGAACGACGCCACAGGCCGCGGCGGCTGGAGCGTACAAGCTGCGATGGAAGAGATTAGTGCATCTGAGCGCGGCGTGCTGGTATGGATTGGGAGCCATCAACCCATAGATTTAGGTGATGCTTTGGACAAAGCGTCGGACAATCAATCGATCTCTACTATCACTCAGCAGCCTTATCGTAGTATCGGTGTTGGTGCACAGATTTTGCGTCATTTGGGTGTGCGTGATATGCGTCTGCTGTCATCGCCGATGAAGTTCTATGCGCTATCAGGATTTGAGCTTAACGTCGTTGATTTTGTTCATTCTCCCAATCAAGAAGAGTAAAGTTTAAGCTAAAAACACGCTATAAAAAGGGCATATCAATTATTATTGGTATGCCTTTTTATTATTTAAATAATGCGCTTCATATCTTATTATTTTATAGTTTTGGAGCGTGACCGACTCTTGACTCTATCGCAACGAGATACTCTCGCTCCTTTTGCGTCCATGGTAGCTTTACTTCGCCAGTCGCGTCCAAACGCACGACTACCGCCTCAGCTGTCGCTACAATCGCCTGCTGCGCGTCACTGTAATAGCTATATTCTACGACCATGCTCGTATTGCCTAAACGCTGACAGCGTACACCGATGAGCAGAGTATCAGGATAAGTTACTGGGCGTAAATACTGACAGCTTGACTGCGCCAGCATCGTCACCATGCTGCCATCAAACATACCGAGCGCCTGTAAGTAAGCAATACGCGCCGACTCTGCATAACGATAATAGACGACATTGTTTAGATGGTTAAAGGCATCCATCTCGCCCCACTGTACCGACTGGCTATGAATAACAGGATAGTGCTTTAGGGAGTCAGGAATAGTACTTACTCCTTGCATAGCATTTAGTTGATTTGCTGCCGCATGGTTCATAATTTGCCTATTTGTGTGGGTATTGAGCTATGAGCTATTTATTATTGGGCTGATCTAAAATTTGCGTGGTCAACAAGGGCGAGCGTGCTGGCGTATTAGCTATGAGCTTATCTAACCAGTTGATGACTTCCGTTATGTTTGTTGGTGCATCCATCATGGCTGTTGCTACTTTTGCGCTGTCCTCTACTTCTATAGCACCTTGCACTTTAGGCTGAGAATGAGTAGATGGCGCTGTTAGCGTTTGTAGCTGCTTGCGCGCTTGACGCAGGTAACTCTTAAGCTGTTCTTGGTCACGCATAGTGCTCGCTTGACTGGCTAAGTTTAAGGTCATAATCACTTCGTGAAGCACCAGCTGTCGCCGTATCAGGCTGGTATTATCAGTGCTATTTATGCGCTCATGATTTTTATCAGACTCATGGCTGTACAAAAACTCTTGAATGTTTTGAATGGCAAGGTTCTGCAATTGCCACGGACTAGGTTGCGAGGTTTGTGCTTGCAGGCGTTCAATATCATCAGTTAAGCCTTGTTTGATAACAATAGTAAGCGCAGGCGCAATCTCATTACTCTCTTGCGCTAGCTGCCAGTGCAGTCCGCGCAACAGCTCAATAGCAGCTCTATCGTTGTCGTCAGCAAGCAACCTATCAGCAGCTTGTATTTGAATACGTAACAAATCGAGCTGATTTTGTGCTTGACTGCCCGCGGCACTACTAGGCTGCGGCAAAGTCTGCTGGCTAACTGCAAACAGGCGGTCATCCATCTCATTTAAACGGCTGACCACGTGCTCGTTACTTTGCAAACGCTCTTTGATCTGATTCTCAAAACGCTGCTGATCAATATAAAGCCACACTAAAGCGATAGTGAGTAGCAAAATCACCAGCCATTGCAAGCGTATCAGCAGCATATTGGCTTGCCGGCGCTGCTGATCTGCTGATGGAGCTGAGGAGGACGGCTTAGGAGGGATTGACATAGAGTACCGTGATTGTGTTAAGCATTTTAGTATCAAGCATCTTTAAAGGCACAAAGGTTAGATTTGATAGTGGATAATATAGTCTCAGGCGCTAAGTCCTCTACGCGCCAGTAATCAAGCTTTGCATCATCTAACATATTAGCTAGGCGCTCGCCTAATACTATGTAAGTAAAATCATTTAGCCCAAATTTTTTTGTTACCAAAGATTTGCAAGGTGCAGCGCGCCCTTGAGTGACGATACTTGTCCAGTGCTCAAAAGCGCTACCACTACTAATAAGGACAATGGGTTTTGAGGTAGTACAAGTCGTCTGCTCACGCCAGCGCTGATAACTCTGTTGCGCATCAACAGGCATCACGCGCTCATACCAGGCAATGCTATCGATATGGACACCGCGCGCCTGTAATGTATCAACCAATAACCGCCGACCACCCAAACCGCGCCATACAAGCAATTTATCACCTTTTTGTAGAGACTCAATCTCAGGCATAGCGAGCATGCCTTCGTTGTTAGCAACCATAGGTTGTAGCACTTGATAGTTGATAGGGCGCTCATCACTTTGTAGGACAGCAGCTGTCGCTGTGCCAACTGCAATAATATGACTGGGCGCTTCATTGTTAGCTTTGTTGGGTACAAATACATCAGGCGACTGGGCTTGCAAGGCTAAAGAGTCACTGCCTGTCTGTTCTTGGCCTTTTTGTTCAAGTTTTTGCCATACCCCAAGGCCAGAGGCGGCAGCCGTTGGACTAACGATGACAAGCGCCTGATAGTCACCTGCCATCCATCGCTTCATCACCTGCACCTCTTGCTCAGTAATGGCGCGTGGTTGCAAGGCAAGCATCGGCATATCAACTACGGTCAGTCCAGCGCTTTGTAGCAGATGCGTCAGCGGCGCGGCGCGCTCTACTGGGCGCGTATTGATCACTATATTTGAGGACAAAGCAGCAGACAATTGATCTAAATCGGATGACATAGACATACCATTACGTGTAATAAGATAAAATAAATAGCCTGTTCAAAACAACATTACTAGCTTTGGTAAATAGCGGATAATATTTCATCCGCCCCTTTAGCAAGGAGCATATCCGCCACGTCAATACCCAACTCATTAGCCTGCGACTCTTGCTCATCTTGCGTGCCCGTCAAGGTAATACGTTTGTCCGCTTTGAGCAATCGGCTACCATCCTCAGACCCTACGCGGCCACGTAGCCAAAGCGTGTTGCCATTATCATCATTACCGTTATCCATATTATTATCGAAACTGTCCGCCATTTGTAATACCGCAAACGCGGCAATAGGTACCTGACAGCCGCCTTGTAGATGCCTATTAAGCGCGCGCTCTGCGATTAGGCGAATACGAGCCTTGTCATCGTTCAGCGGCGCAAGTAAGTCCATTACTCGCGTATCATCTTCGCGGCACTCAATTGCAAGCGCGCCTTGTCCGACCGCAGGCAGACACATATCAATATCCAATTCACTACGAATACGCGCATCAAGCTCAATACGCTGTAAACCACTGGTTGCCAAGATAATTGCATCATAATCATTAGCATCAAGCTTACCTAGGCGCGTGCCGACATTGCCGCGCAGGGTTTTGATTTGTAAATCTGGTCGATAGGCTTTTATTTGGCACTGGCGGCGTAGACTGGCGGTACCAACGATAGCCCCTTGTGGTAGCTCATCGATACTTTGGTAGCTATTAGATACAAAAGCGTCTGTGGGCGCTGCACGGGTGCAATAAACACCAAGCGTAAGACCTGCTGGTAATTGCATCGGTACGTCTTTTAAGGAGTGCACGGCAATGTCTGCTTGTTTGTCGTATAACGCCTCCTCTAGCTCTTTGACAAACAAACCCTTGCCACCAATTTTGGCTAATGGCGTGTCCAAAATTTTGTCGCCTTTGGTGACAATTTTGAGCAAATTTATAGTCATATCGGGATATAGATCTAACAGACGGTCTCGGATATGCTCTGCTTGCCATAGGGCTAAGGGGCTTTGACGGGTTGCAATGTTTAAAGTAGTCAAATTAGGGTGTTGCAAATTGCTCATAAAAGACCTCAAGTCGATGTGTGACTAATGCACTAATAATGTGGTACTGAATTATCGTTTGACAGTACAAAAATGGACGCAAAAAAATACCTCTATTTAAGCATAAATAAAGGTGTGATGATATGGTCTGATCGCTAAGTAGGCTCTACTCTGTTGCTTATCTTTATAACGTGACCGCTTACATACTTTGTATTTTTTCGCGCAGTGCTGGTAGATGACGACGGCTAACTGCTAGAGTCTCATCAATACCTTTGAAGCGGACTTGATACTGCCCTGCATCCACTGTTTCCAAAAAATCTAAATAGCTTAGGTTAATAATCGCATTACGATGAACTCGAAACAGTCGATCGTCAAACTCTTGCTCAAGCTCCTTTAGCGTTTCATCAATCAATACGATGCCGTCTTTGTGACGAACTTTGACATACTTTTGGTCAGCGGTACAGTAATAGATGTCCTTGAGATTGATGAGCTCAACCCCGCGATGAGTCCTTGCCGATATATGCTCACGGATAGGCCTAGCGGTTGGGTCTTCAAGTTTACGAATCTCATTAAGCTGGGCGGCGTTTAGGTTTTTGGCTTTACCAAGTGCTTCTAGCAGCTCATCTTTATTAGCAGGCTTTAGCAGATAACCGATAGCGTTGGCTCTAAGCGCTGCAATCGCATAATGATCATAAGCGGTGACAAAGATAATAGCAGGAGGGTGCTCAAGCTTATTGAGCTCATGAGCACAGCGTACACCATCCATCTCAGGCATACGAATATCTAACAGGATGATATCGGGTTGATGGGACTTTACAGCGGTGATAGCTTCCATGCCAGTCGTTGCTTGAGCAACTACTTTGTGACCTGACTCTTGCACGATTCTCACCAAACGCTCACGCGCTAATGGCTCATCATCGCAAACTACAATTCGCATGTAATATCCTCTCTCAATTTATAATCAACTGCTCTTTTGTCGAATAAATATTATACTGGCATATGTTCATAGTTTTTTAAATAATCTACAGTTTATTCGTTTAATTGAATATCTTTCTTGAAATATTCAGCTTCAAACACTTTAAAATTATGTGCTAACAACAAAAATTTTTTAAATAGCGTCAAAAAAACATTTTTTAAAACTAGACTCTAAGTCACGATTAATAATAGTTATCATGATATTGATGATAGTGGTAATGTAGCAATAAATATGCCAGATGTTAATTTGAGGTGTTTAAATACGTTACAAACCGACATCTTGTAGAGGATAACTTATCTCAGTGATGACATGCTCATTGGTGACTTTGCTCTCTATGCCAGCACTTTCACCAAAATAAGAGCGTAGCCTTTCAGCCTGAATATAGAAATTCATGTGCTGCTGTAGATCGTAGATAACCATTAAGGTTTTGTGGGGTAGCTGCACGGTAATGCGTATCGTCACAAGATGCTGATCCCATATGACCATTATATCGATGTCGATAGTCTCCGTCGTCATCTCCACGACATTGAGTAGCATTTTTTCGAGGACGCTTTGTAGAGTTAGCGAGGTGATGACCATGTCGTACATGATGTCTTCATCAGGTAAAGACCAATTAACGACGAGCTTGTCTCCGAGTCGACTTGATTCGATAGCGATGTAATGCTCACAAAGCGCAATCTCTTCTTCAAAACTAATCTCACGAGCACCATTAAAACTGGCACGAAATAGGGCTGATACGTGCTCTAATATCTCGGAGGCACGCGTAGGGTTGGACTCCATTAGAGCTATTAGCGTATTGATGGTATTAAAGAAAAAGTGTGGGGCGATACGAGCTTTGATCAGATCATTTTGGGCGCTAAGCTTGTACTCAAAAGAGGCTTTGAGGGCGTTGAGCTCAATATAACGGCGCAAAAAGTAGAGAATAAAAACTAGGGTAAAACCGCCACCGACAAAACTATCGAGCAAAACACTAATAAAAAAATCTCGGGTATTGTACTCGATCCAATTAAAGTTAATCATGATCAGCTGAACCAAGATCATAGTCACAGCCGAGCTTATCATAAAGAGCGCTATAATATAGACGCTCACTCTAACGTTACTCATGCTTTTGAATAATGGTCGTAGATAGTCAATAAGGTACAAAATAGGGAGAATAGAGATGATGTTTTGAAAGAAGTAACCTGCAAAGAAAAGCGTAAAGGTCGTCCCTGTAGCTAAATCTTGGCGCTTAGTGATGGTGACAAATAGCGACCAAAAAAAGATATACATCAGCCACTGCCAAGGCTTCATCATGACCATGAGCTTGGGGATAAAAAACTCTAAGCGCGCCGCTAGTAAGGCGACCTCATCATTTGCTATACTTGAGTGCTTATTCTTATGAGTAGTCTTAGACCGATATGAACGCCATTTCTTCAAACCCTGATAGCTCCATTGATTCTGAGCAAAATAAAAAGTCACCTGTCTCTGATTCTAGCACAGATACTATGAGCAGCACTGAACAAAACGATTCGTCAAATGCTGCTCTAAATAGTCAGGGCCAGCAGATGTGGGGCGGGCGCTTTAGTGAGGCCACTGACAGTTTTGTCGCCGCTTTTACCGCGTCAGTTGGCTTTGATCAACGCTTTGCCCGTCACGATATCCAAGGTTCAATTGCCCATGCGACGATGCTTGGTCGCTGCGGTATCTTGGCTGATGATGAGGTTACAACGATCATAGAAGGTCTACGGCAGGTGCTCGCTGAGATTGAAGCGGGCGAATTTGAGTGGTCCATTGCCCTTGAAGACGTACATATGAACGTCGAGTCGCGTCTGACAGACATGATTGGCGCAGTTGGCAAAAAACTGCATACGGGGCGTAGCCGTAATGATCAAGTGGCAACCGATATTCGTCTTTGGCTAAGGGAGGAGACTGATAATATCATTGAGCTACTCGTGCGCTTGCAAAGCGGTCTCCTTAATCTGGCTGAGCAGCATACCGACACTATCATGCCAGGCTTTACCCATTTGCAGACCGCGCAGCCAGTAAGTTTTGGTCATCATGTCATGGCTTGGTTTGAGATGTTATACCGCGATACCCAGCGCCTAAAAGATGCTCGTCGCCGTATGAATCAGATGCCGCTCGGTAGCGCAGCTTTGGCTGGTACGACCTTTCCGATAGATCGTACCATCACCGCCGAGCTGCTAGGCTTTGAGGGCATTTGCCAAAACTCACTTGATGCCGTCTCAGATCGTGACTTTGCTATTGAGTTTACATCGAACGCTTCAATCTTGATGATGCATTTATCGCGCATGAGCGAGGAGATTATCTTATGGATGTCGGCGCAGTTTAATTTTGTGCAGATACCCGATCGCTTCTGTACCGGCTCATCTATCATGCCACAAAAGAAAAACCCTGATGTGCCAGAGCTGGTACGCGGTAAATCAGCGCGCGTCTTTGGTCAACTGATGACGCTGCTTAGTTTGATGAAGAGCCAACCGCTCGCTTATAATAAAGACAACCAAGAAGATAAAGAGCCGCTATTTGATTGCGTCGATACATTGACCGGCTCACTCCTTGCCTTTGCTGATATGCTACCGAATATCACTCCAAACATCGAGGCTATGCGCGCCGCTACCATGAAAGGCTATGCGACAGCGACCGATTTGGCCGATTATCTAGTGCGTAACGGCGTCGCCTTTCGTGATGCTCATGAAGTCGTCGGTCATGCAGTCGCTTTGGGTATCAAGGAGGGCGTTGATTTGAGTGACTTGTCACTAGCACAATTACAACAATTTAGTGACGCTATCGGTGATGATGTCTTTGAGTATTTAACGCTTGAGGGCTCACTCGCGGCGCGTGATCATTTAGGCGGCACAGCGCCCAATCAAGTTAAGCAAGCGGTCATTAATGGCCGATCCCGCCTTAAGGCTTTTGCTTAGTTGATATTTACTAACGTATATCTTTTATGAAGATACCCGCCATTGTTGCGGGTATTTTTGTTCATTCTCTTAGGCACACTTGCTGTTACCTTCTATACACCTGATAGCCTTTGCTAATTTAACCAAGACCGTTATCATAGATAAATACTAATATTTAATAAATAACTTTATAAAATCAATAAGGAGCACCTCATGACTGAGACCTTTAACCCGCAAGCCAATACCGTATTTTGCCGCAAATATCAGCAAGATTTGCCAAAGATGCCGCATCCGCCTTTTCCAAACAAAAAAGGTCAAGAGCTACAAGATACAGTTTCTGAAAAGGCATGGAAAGAGTGGCTTGAGCAACAAACCATGCTCATTAATGAAAATCATCTGAGTATGATGGATCCTGAAGCCAAAAAGTTTTTGACTGAGCAGCGGGATAAGTTCTTAGATAATGAAGACTACGAGCGTGCGCAAGGTTGGACGCCAGAGAAATAAAGCAAACTGCTATTTATCCTAAGCTAATTTTGCTACTATAAAGCTTGCTGGTGTAAACCTGCCAGCAGCAAATTTACAACACTGACAGACTCGGGGTGCGGTGTGCAATTGGTCACAAGCCAGTGCGCATTCGCTGAGAGATCACCCGCCGAACCTGATGCGGTTAGTACCGACGCAGGGAAGTCTTAAGCATACGTTATACCTATCTATTAGGCGCGCAGAAATGCCTTTTTATTATCATACTGTCTCTTATCGCTAGAACACGTTGGTTAATATGAAGTGGCGCCTACTGATTTTTGAAGCGTTTGACTGCCTATCATCGTAGTAAAACGTTTTATGCAATTAAGATAGATATAAATTCTATGCTTGTCCCGCAGCTACTGGCGGTGTTGATTTTATTCAAAACAACACGCTAGGACAGCATATGACAGCTTCAACCCTAATATCAAAACCTAATCAAAAATCGTCTGACAAAAAAGCCGATGCACTAAAAACCCCTGCCCATCGCACCTCTGCCGATGCCCGTTTTGAGGAGGACGCTCGCGACTTGCATCGTGTTCTCCCCGCTTCTCGTAAAGTCTATATCCAAGGATCAAGATCTGATATACAAGTGCCGATGCGCGAGATTACACTTGATCCTACGCCTATTCAAGACGTTGATGAGTCGGACTGGGAGCACAACCCGCCGTTTTATGTCTATGACACTTCAGGCGTTTATACCGATCCCGATGCTCATATTGATCTCACCAAAGGGTTGCCTAAATTACGCGAGGGTTGGATCGCTGAGCGCGGTGATACCGAACAACTAACAGGTCTGTCTAGCTCATACGGGCAAGCCCGTGCACGTGACATTAGTACCGCTAACCTTAGGTTTGCGCACATCGACAAACCGCGCCGTGCTAAAGACGTCGATGGCAAAGTAGGCAATGTCACGCAAATGTACTACGCGCGCCGCGGTATTATCACGCCTGAGATGGAATACATCGCTATCCGCGAAACACAAAAACAGCATGAGTTAACTGACATGCGCCAGCACGAGGGTGAAAGCTTTGGTGCCAATACGCCAAAGATTATCACCCCTGAATTTGTCCGTGATGAAGTTGCCGCTGGACGCGCCATTATTCCAAATAACATCAATCACCCTGAGTCTGAGCCGATGATTATCGGACGCAATTTTTTGGTGAAGATAAACGCTAATATCGGTAACTCAGCGCTCGGCTCCTCTATCGACGAAGAAGTGTCAAAAATGACGTGGGCGACGCGCTGGGGCGCGGATACTATCATGGATTTATCAACGGGTAATCATATCCACGAGACCCGTGAATGGCTGATTCGTAACTCACCCGTACCCATCGGTACCGTGCCGATTTACCAAGCATTAGAAAAAGTCGATGGCGTAGCTGAAGATCTGACTTGGGAGATATTCCGCGATACTTTAATTGAGCAAGCCGAGCAAGGTGTTGATTATTTCACCATTCACGCAGGCGTGCTGCTACGCTACGTGCCGCTGACCGCCAATCGTTTGACAGGTATCGTCTCGCGTGGTGGCTCTATTATGGCGCAGTGGTGCTTGGCTCATCATAAAGAAAGCTTTTTATACACCCATTTTGAGGACATCTGCGAGATTATGAAACAGTATGATGTCGCGTTTAGCTTAGGAGACGGCCTGCGTCCCGGCTGTTTGCAAGACGCCAATGACGAA
Organism: uncultured Psychrobacter sp.; assembly: GCA_947495055.1. Lineage (GTDB taxonomy): Bacteria > Pseudomonadota > Gammaproteobacteria > Pseudomonadales > Moraxellaceae > Psychrobacter. The sequence continues at coordinate 226,702 of CANLXO010000005.1, forward strand.
GCGCAATTTGGTGAGCTACGTACCCTTGGCGAATTGACCCAAGTAGCCTGGGAGCACGATGTACAAGTGATGATCGAAGGTCCCGGACACGTTGCGATGAACCGTATAAAAGAGAATATGGACTTGCAGCTTGAGATCTGCGCGGACGCGCCCTTTTATACTTTAGGGCCGTTGACGACTGATATCGCACCTGGTTATGATCATATCACTAGTGCCATTGGGGCGGCGATGATTGGCTGGTTTGGCACCGCCATGCTCTGCTACGTGACGCCCAAAGAGCACTTAGGATTGCCTAATAAAAAGGATGTCAAAGACGGCATCATCACGTATAAAATTGCCGCTCACGCCGCCGATCTTGCCAAAGGTCATCCAGGGGCACAAGCGCGTGATAATGCGTTATCCAAAGCGCGTTTTGAGTTTCGCTGGGATGATCAGTTCAATCTAGCGCTCGATCCTGATACCGCGCGTGAATACCACGATGAGACTTTGCCCAAAGACGCGCACAAATCCGCGCATTTTTGCTCCATGTGTGGCCCTAAGTTTTGTTCGATGAAAATCACGCAAAATGTGCGTGAGTACGCCAAAGGCTTGGAAAATAAAGTCACGCCAAGTAGCGGTGATCTTCAAGACGAGAACCACCGCATCAAGCAAGTCGATACTGAACTGGTCGAGCAATCCCGTGAAGCGAGCTTAGAGGAAGTTCGCCAAGGCATGAAAGAGATGACCAAGAAATACCATAGCGAGGGACGACAGTTGTACAAAGAGGTGTGAGAGTTATAGTTTTTAAGTTAAACTAGTCAAAGAGTTTTACATTTTATTTCACTAGTTGAAAACATTATGAATCATAACCAGCTATCTTCTTTGTCTATTACAGGATTTAAGTCAATTAAATCCTGTAATATTGAGATGACAAACCTTAATGTTTTGATTGGCGCAAATGGGTCAGGAAAAAGTAATTTTATTGGTTTTTTTAAATTTATACATGAATTATTAGACGAAAACTTACAGAGCTATACTAGCAAATCTGGTGGACCAGATAGCATATTGCACTTTGGACGTAAGTCTACAGAACATTTAAAAAACAGAGCTACTATTTGGTAATAATGGTTATAAGTTTACCCTCGAAGCTACTCAAGATAATCGCTTAATGTTTACCAACGAAAGTTTATGGTGGAATATGCGTGGAGATTGGCATGTGGGTTCTGGTCATTTTGAAACCTATGTTCATAAACATCAAAGTAGAACGAGAATATACGATTATACAATTCCCACTATAAAGAATTGGCGAATATATCATTTCCATGATACTAGTGATACTGCTGTCATGAAACAACGAGGCATGATTAACGATAATATGTACTTAAGACCTGATGCAAGGAATTTGGCTGCTTTCTTGTTTCTTCTTAAAGAACGTTATCCAAAGCATCTAAAACGTATTGAACAAACTGTGAGGTTAGTTGCCCCATTCTTTGGTAAATTTTTACTTAGACCAAATCCATTAAATTCAGAACAAATTGAGCTTGAGTGGTTTGAAGATGGCTATGACATCCCTTTTAAAGCACATCAATTATCAGATGGTACTTTAAGGTTTATTTGTCTATCCACAGTGCTTCTACAACCTCAAGAATATCAGCCCGAAACTATTTTAATAGATGAACCTGAGTTAGGTTTACACCCTTATGCAATAACTATTCTCTAATCATTGATAAAATCAATTTCTAAAGAAAAACAGATAATAATCTCTACCCAATCTGTTGACTTAGTCTCTGAGTTTACTTTCAAAGACTTGATTGTGGTTGATAGAATTGATCATGAGTCAAAATTCAGACGTGTTCACGAAAATGAAGAAATACAACAGTGGCTTGAAGAATACACACTTGGTGAAATATGGGAGAAAAACCTATTAGGAGGAAGACCCTCGCGATGAACAGAATTTTTATTTTTTGTGAAGGACAAACGGAAGAAACATTTGTGCGTGACGTACTTTGTACATTTTTTGAGCCTCAGGGTCTTTATGTTTACCCTATAATTTTTTCAACTAGTACGGGACATAAAGGTGGTATTTCAAGTTATTCGAAAGTCAAGCGTCAAATAGAAATGAAATGTAAAGAAGACTGTTCTTCTTGGGTAACGACGCTGGTGGACTATTATGGACTTCCTGAAAACTGGATTGGTCTTAATGAATCTAAGAGAAATGTTAGTATTTTTGATAAGATTTTGACAATCGAGAAGGTTTGGCAACAAGATATGGGCTGTGTTAACTTCATACCGAACCTACTATTACACGAGTTTGAAGCACTATTATTTTCACAACCAGAGAAATTTTCAGATTGGTTTGAACAGGAAGACGTTGATCTATTAATTCAAGAAACATCCAGTTTTGAAACTCCTGAACATATTAATAATAGTAGAGTTACTTCCCCTTCAAAAAAAATACTAAAGCTATTGAAGTCTTATCAAAAACCTCTTCATGGTAGTTTAATAGCTCAAGAAATAGGTCTAGATGAGATTAGAAATAACTGTCAGCATTTCAACTCATGGATTGAGAAACTCCTATTGCTCAAAGCACAAAGTTAAAATCTCAACGAACATCATGTTGGTTGGGATTGAATTGCACATAAGTCGAGCCTTTCCCAAACTCTGTGTAACTGCTTATAATCCACTAACTGGAGAATAAGCAATGACTACTCAATCTGACATT